>NZ_CP034433.1:0-1292459 GCF_003952345.1 Iodobacter ciconiae
CTCCAGACAGCCTGCTTTATTAATTCGTACTTTACCGGGCTGGTTTAAACCCAGTTTTTTGATACGGCTCTTGGCGTGTTCCCACATTTCGACTGCATCGCAGCTGGCACAGCTCTGGCGCTCACCCGGCTCTCGCTGGTTCAGGCAAAAAAACACGTGGTGCTGATAGTGGCTCATGATGGCCTCGATATTGGAAGTGATTATTTAATTGTAGGGCGGGTGCAACCCGCTATTTTACGGCAAAGTCAAAAAGACCTTTTTAGTGCCTTCGGTACGTTGATTTTGGAGTGGTAGCCACCGCAGGGCCTTCCTTTCTTGCTTCGTCAAGAAACGAAGCCAAGCGACAACTGCAAAACACGAAAGCCCCTGCCGCGGTCCAATCGATTCGGCGGCGGGCGGCATTGGCTCGCCGCCTTGCTCTGGCGTGTTTCAAGGGGACTTTTAAGCCCTCTGCTGAGAGCGTGGCGATTACTCTTTTTTGTTGTTTGTTAATGCAAAAAATGGAGGAGGTTTCTCCCGCCATACGAAAATCAATTAATGCTGCATAACCGGTTTAATATGCGCCGTTACAAAGAACGGTAACTGATCTTTATCCATATCAGGCTGCACGTTTTCGATAATGCGAATATCGCTCACCATGCATTCACGGAATAATTCGACCGCGTACTGGTGGATTTTTTCGACATGATCGCCAGCTGAAAGCGGCCAGACAAAGCCTTCCCAGCGCTCTGCGTCTTCGAGGGTCGAAAAGGTAATGCGGATTTCGGCGTTTTCGTGTGCGGCAATACAGATCACCGGCGTGCGGCCTTTGCTGCGGATGCTGCGCAGTGCATTGCTGCTCATCAGCTGCAAACGGGTTTCAAGCTGGGTTTCTCGGCCTGCTTCACCTGCAATCAGCCACGGCATGGGGGGGCGGGGAATCGGGAATAAAGTGACACCATTGGTTTTTAGCTGCTCGCCAATTAAATTTGCCAGCTGCATGCCCCAGGCACCCAGATTGCCGCTTAGTTTAATGGCCGGAGCCGAATCTTTCTTTTGCATGGCCACACCGACCAGATAGCGCAGGAAAACAGCTTCGTCTTTAAGTGGCATTGGGGAGGTATTTAAATCCAGCGGTAAACCACCTGAGGCGTATTGCAATTGATCACGCCATTGGCTGAGCTGCGATGGATTTACACTCGCCAGTGTTTCGGCATGGACCAGCTTGGCAGACATCCACACATCGGCGTCGGGCGCGATCACTTCATGTTGTTTTAGCAAGGTAAGCACAGCATCTATGTCTTTGAGCTGGCCTGCTAGCTCGGTAGTGCCCTTAAAGCCAGCCACTAGAATGACGGGGATTGCAAAAGGAATAGCATATTGCTTTGCATGTTTTGGCGCGGTTTCAACGGCTGCGCGCAGCAGGCTCCAAAGCTCAAGGTAGGCATCCAAAGAGGGGGCCTGCGTCATGGCTGCATTGAGGCCGGCGTGATCATTGATAGCCAGGTGGCTGGCAAGCAGAGCCGTGAGTTCTTCACGTTTTTGATGAACAAGGGTAGCGGATGATTCGGTGAGTAGCGACATCAGCAGCCGGATTATTGGGTTTTGTGCGTTAACTCTGGCGTAGAGGCGAGGATCTGGCAGGTACATGGCTGACCTGTACTGAAGTGGCAAAAGAGGGATTATACCGAGAGTCTGCCTGTTTGAATTATTTGACTAATCCATAACGTGAATAGGGGTTTATTTCACCCCGCTTGATTCACTATTTGGCTTGATTTGTGAATTAAAGCTTAAGTCATTGTTCTGTCAGCTCTGCTTGATGAGCTGGATACCTGCTTGCAAACCGGCTTTTTGTCTGTCAGTAACACCGCAGGGTTGATTGCAACGCTGCAAAACAGTAATTACTAGCTGCTTTGTGAGGGTTTTTAACTAACAAGTATCGCAGAAGCCGTTTATTATGTTGGCTATCTTGGGTTTTGTTTAGCATTGTTTACACTGCTGTGTTTGCCCTGGTTTAGGGGGGAACAGGGCAAAAATTGCAATACGGCATGAGTGCTATCAATGATTTTTCCTTAGCTTTTTGCTCGCGGGCGATTCCCCTTGTTTTATGACTGGGTTGAGGTGGAAAACGGCTAGCTATTGCGTTATGTTCCCCGGAAATAAGTCCTTATTACTTTTATCACAAGTCCTGTGCCAGGCCATTTTTCGGCCTGTGCAAGTGTGAAATAAATATTAACAGCGGTCAGGAGAGCCATATGAAAGTACAAATGAGAAATAGGGCTGACCGTATTCGCCAGACGATTGGCTTTGAGGTGATCGGCTTTTTGCTTTTTGTGCCACTGGCGCATTGGGCGTTTGGTTTTTCAGTACAGCAATTGGGTGTGCTGGCCGTTACGATGTCGGTGATTGCCGCGCTCTGGAATTATCTTTACAACCTGGGTTTTGACCATTTACTTGCGCGCTGGAAAAACCGTGTGCAAAAAAATACCTTAGAGCGCGTTGTGCATGCCTTTGGCTTTGAAGGGGGCCTATTATTTGTCAGCCTGCCGCTGGTGGCATGGTGGCTGAATATCGGCTTGTGGGAAGCGTTTATTATGGATCTGGGCTTTGCCACTTTTTATCTGGTTTACGCCTTTGTTTATAACTGGGTTTACGATAGAGTTTTTCCTTTGCCGGGCTGGAAAACGGCATAGTGCCAAGTTTGAGCTTATTTTCTATCAAGATGGAAATTTATGATTAGTGTAATTAATAGCGATACGCTGAGTGATTTATCTGCCGCAGCAAAAACCAGCCCAAGATTGCGTAAAAATCAGAATTTTCATGCAAGTAATGAATCGGCGTGTCATCGGCTGCTGAATGCTTTGGAGCCGGGTACCTATGTGCAGCCGCATCGCCATCTGGATGCAGAAAAAGACGAAACCATGATCGCGCTGAGCGGGCGTTTTGGGGTGCTGATTTTTGATGAGGCCGGCGAGATCACCGAGCAAGCCGTGCTTGCAGCTGATGGCAATTTAGGAATCAATATTCCGGCTGGTACGTTTCATAGCATGGTGGCGCTGGAAAGTGGCTCGGTTTTTTTTGAAAGCAAGGCCGGCCCTTATGTACCACTGGGCGATAGTGAAAAAGCCAGCTGGGCTCCAGCTGAGGGCGAGCCGGGCTGTGAGGCCTATTTAGCCAAAATGGTGGCTTATTTTAATATTGCCTGACAAAACCTAAGTCTTGAGCTTGAAGCGTGGTGTGTAAATGGGGGGGCTGCCGCCGCACGGCGCATAAAGCCGCGCCTGCTGTGCCAGGCATCGATCACCTCTGCCGCGCTTTTACCCCCGCCGCCCAAGCTGCGGCCATTCAAACTGGCCGAGCAATGAATCACAATCTGCTCAATGCTGCGTGACATAGCCACCCCCTGAATGAAACATGCCGCTAGTTTCAGCGGCCTGTGCGGGGAGCATCTTTTAATGGGGGTTAAAGTTTTGGGATGGCTGGTAGATGTATTACAATGAAAACATTGCAATACATGGGAGGTGAATCATGAGCATGATGTCAATGCGTCTGCCGGATGAATTAAGCCAGCAGCTGGAAGCGCTGGCCGTGGCGACCGGGCGGACTAAATCTTATCTGGCCGGGCAGGCTATCCGGGCTTTTGTTGAACAGGAAGCCTGGCAGATCAAGGAAATTAAAGCTGCGCTGCAAGAGGCCGATGCGGGTGATTTTGCCAGTGACGAGGAAGTGGCTGCGCTAAGCGCAAAGTGGCAGGCTCCTTGAATTATACCCATAGCCTGCGGCCTAGGTGGCTACGTCAAGCTATCGCCAATCTGGATGCCGAGGCGGAATATATCGCTCAGGAAAAACCACAGGCCGCAGCTGAAATGTTTGCCTATGTGAAAGCCAAAGTTGAAAGCTTGGCTCATTTTCCCGCTGCGGGCAGGCCGGGGCGCGTACCCGGCACGCGCGAGCTAGTCATCGAACGCTACCCCTTGCTCGTACCCTATCGTGTAGTGGGTAATGAACTACATGTGCTCAGGGTATTTCACACTCGCCGTAAGCCGCCGCTCAACTGGTAATAAATCGGACGTATCGACGTCATACAGGTAATCCATTCCATGAATGCAGTAGAAATTGAAGCCGCAGTCTCCGATTTAGTGCTTCTACCCTTTAGTTCTGATGATTTTCCATATGCCTTTCTTCAGGCATTTGGCAATAAAGAAACCACGCTCAAGCGTTTGCGCTCAGGTGCAACAAACAAATCCGATGTTGGCGGCGTTTTACAGACCAACAACATCCATATCGCAGTTGCTCAACCGGGCGAAGTCACGAAGACACTTGCGGTATTAAAAGACAGCCCGGCGACCACTAAAGCTAAAGCACAATTCATTCTGGCCAGTGACGGTATCGATTTCGAGGCAGAAGACATCAATTCAGGTGAAACCGTCGCATGCGCCTATACAGACTTCCCGAATCACTTTGGTTTCTTCTTGTCGCTGGCCGGGATTACTACGGTCAAACAAATTCGCGACAGCTCTTTTGATATTCGGGCCACCAGCCGCCTGAACCGGCTCTATATCGAGTTACTAAAAGATAATCCGGAATGGGGCAGTGCCGAGCGCCGTCCCGACATGAATCACTTTATGGCGCGTTTGATTTTTTGTTTCTTCGCCGAAGATACCGACATTTTCGATGGCTCCGGCCTGTTTACCGCCACCATTGAGAAGATGAGCGAGCGGGATTCGTCAAACACCCATGAGGTGATTAGCGAAATCTTTCGTGCCATGAACACCAAAATTGCCGATCGCGCAGCGGCAGCACTGCCTCGCTGGGCAGATACCTTCCCATATGTGAACGGTGGACTGTTTTCCGGCAGCGTAGATGTACCCCGCTTTAGCAAGATTGCACGCTCTTACCTGCTGCATATTGGCCACTTAGACTGGACCAAGATCAATCCAGATATTTTCGGCTCAATGATTCAGGCCGTAACCGATGACGAAGAACGCGGCGAACTAGGCATGCACTATACCAGCGTGCCCAATATTCTAAAGGTACTCAATCCGCTGTTTCTGGATGATTTACGTGCCAAGCTGGCAGAGGCAGGCGACAACCCTCGAACATTACTCAACCTGCGCAAACGCCTGTCTAAAATCCGGGTGTTTGATCCGGCCTGTGGTTCAGGCAACTTCTTGGTGATTGCCTATAAGCAGTTACGGGAAATCGAAAACACCATCAATGAACGTCGTGGTGAGCTCAAACGCAAGAGCGACATTCCGCTGACAAACTTTCGCGGTATCGAATTACGCGACTTCCCCGCCGAAATTGCCCGACTTGCATTGATTATTGCGGAATACCAATGCGATCTGCTTTACCGAGGCCAGCAGGAAGCGTTAGCCGAATTTCTGCCGTTGGATTCACAGAACTGGATCACCTGCGGTAACGCATTACAGATCGACTGGCTAAGTCTCTGGGCGCCAATAGGGACAGGCGTGAAACTGGTGGCCGATGATCTGTTCCAAACACCACTGGCTCAGGTTGAAATCGATTTCGAAAACGAAGGTGGAGAAACCTATATTTGCGGGAACCCGCCTTACCTTGGTTCAACATGGCAATCGGCTGAGCAAAAAGCAGAGCTGCAAGCGATTTTCGAAAATCGCACAAAAAGCTGGAAATCGCTCGACTATGTAGCGGGTTGGTTTATGAAAGCCGCTGACTATGGCACAAAGACCAATGCGGTCACGGCTTTTGTTTCGACCAACTCCATTTGCCAAGGCCAGCAGGTGCCTATACTTTGGCCTGCCATTTTCAGCACAGGACATGCAATTTCATTTGCACACACCTCATTTAAGTGGGCGAACTTAGCCAGCCATAATGCAGGTGTAACTGTCGTAATAGTAGGTATTTCAAATCAAATAAATTTACGGCGCAGATTAACCTCAGTCGGTATAGATGGTGAAATAGTTCAGAAGACTACTGAACACATAAATGCCTATCTCGTTTCTGGAAACGATATTGACCTAAAAAAGATGGCTAGCCCGATTAATGGCGTAACGCCTATGCATCGTGGCGACAGTGCAATTGATGGTGGCGGTTTGCTTCTTGAACCGATTGAAGCACATCATTTTCTAGCAGCTGATGAAATATCATTTAATGAGTTTGTTAGACCATACCTTGGATCAGAAGAACTCATCAATGGAAAACTGCGTTATTGCCTTTGGATAGAAGACGCGGCCATTGAACGAGCAAAGCAATCAGATTTTATTGCGACACGCCTCGCAAAAGTAGTTGATATGCGCTCTGGTAGCAGCAAGGCACAAACCAAAAATGCTGCAGATTGGCCACATCGATTTGGGGAAATTCGACACCAAAGCAGCACATATACGATTGCAGTACCGCGCGTCAGCTCAGAAAACCGTGACTATCTTCCTGTTGGGCTCGTCCTAGGAGGAACAATTATCGGCGACAGGAATTTTGCTCTTTACGATGCCCCTCTCTGGAACATGGCGCTGATCGCATCGCGCCTTCATTGGGTTTGGATTGGTACAGTTTGCGTCCGGATGCGAACTGATTTTTCTTATTCCAATACCCTTGGCTGGAACACATTCCCAGTGCCGAAACTCACCGACAAGAACAAAGCCGACCTCACCCGCTGTGCAGAAGACATTCTGTTGGCCCGTGAAGCTCACTTCCCTGCATCTATAGCTGATCTTTATGATCCAGAAACCATGCCTGCTGACCTGAAAGCAGCACATGAACGAAATGATGAAACACTGGAGCGTATTTATATCGGCCGCTGTTTCCGTAACGATACCGAACGCTTAGAAAAGCTATTCGAGCTATATACGAACATGATCGCCACACCGGCCAAGACAGCAAAGGCCAAGAAAGGTACCCCTGTATGAGTACTTTTGTGCTGTTTGATATGTGGGAACCATTTCGAAGATCTTTAATTACTGGGCATCTCTTCTATATCGAGCAGGCTCGTAAACGCTTATTGTCACAATTCGATGATATTAGCAAAGAAGCCGACAAAGCTGCCGATGAGTGGCTGGAAAAAAACAGCCTTCGCTTTGATCCAGATCGACATGATGCGAGTGATTTTTACGAGGCCGCAAATGAGCATAGTATTGAGTTTTATCAGCTGCTCAGCGATATGCGTGATCAAACTCGTCTCAGTGTGGTTGCTGGCATGTTTCACGAATGGGACAAGCAATTACGTGATTGGCTGGTAAAAGAAATTCAGCACTGGCATTGTGGAGAAAAAATTAAGGCCAAGATTTGGTCAGTTAATTTTGGTGATCTTGCCGATTTACTAGAAAGTATTGGCTGGAATATACGCAGCACAACCTACTTCGACAAGCTGGATGCGTGCCGATTGGTCATCAATGTCTATAAGCACGGGGACGGCAAATCATTAGCGGATTTGAAACAGAACTACTCAGATTATCTGCTTGATCCATTCGGAGGGAGCGGAGGGTTGTTTTCAGAAAAAGAATATTTGAATTACACACATCTAACAGTGAGTGATGCTCAGTTTCAGGAATTCTCCGATGCGATTGTAGCTTTTTGGCAGGGTGTACCTGAGCGGGTTTTGTCAACACAAGTTACCTCTGTACCTGATTGGTTTGAAAAAGCCTTTTTGAAAGATTGTGACGACCAACAGAAGCAAATAAAACATGCAAAATAATAAACCTATTCCTTCTGTATCAGTTTCCTATGCACATAACGGTAGTTCGACAAAAGCGAATGAATTTGGCATGCGTGCAATGCAGGAACGTGCCTATGAACGGCGTGGCGAACAGTATTTATTGATTAAATCGCCACCGGCTTCTGGTAAAAGCCGGGCGCTGATGTTTATTGCCCTCGATAAGTTGCATAACCAGAAGCTGAAGCAAGCCATTATCGCGGTGCCAGAAAAATCCATCGGGTCGAGTTTTAATGATGAACCGCTCAAAAAACATGGTTTTTGGGCGGACTGGGCCGTATTACCCAAGTGGAATCTGTGCAATGCACCAGGCGAAGATGGTGGGAAGGTCAACTCGGTTGGTGCGTTTCTGAATAGTGACGATCAGGTGTTGGTCTGCACCCATGCCACGCTGCGTTTTGCCGTGGACAAATTTGGTATTGAAGCATTCGACAACCGCCTAATTGCGGTGGATGAGTTTCACCACGTTTCAAGCAATCCTGATAACAAATTGGGCTCTCAACTGGAGCGGTTTATTGCCCGTGACCAAGTGCATATTGTCGCTATGACTGGCTCGTATTTCCGGGGCGATGCAGCGGCTGTTTTGGCCCCACAGGATGAAGCTCGTTTTAATACGGTGACTTACACCTATTACGAACAACTCAATGGCTACGAGCATCTGAAACAGCTCGATATTGGCTATTTCTTCTATTCGGGTTCCTACACGGTCGACATTCTCAAGGTGCTCGATCCGGCGGAAAAAACCATCATTCATATTCCTAACGTCAATTCACGCGAAAGCACTAAAGACAAGATTCGGGAAGTGGAACACATCCTTGAAGAGCTAGGGGAATGGCAAGGCACCGATCCTGCTACGGGCTTCCAGTTGGTGAAGACGGCTGATGGTCGCCTGCTACGTATCGCCGATTTGGTTGATGATGATGCGGCCAAACGCGACCGAGTATCTGCTGCGCTGAAAGATCCTGCACAGAAGAACAATCGCGAACATGTGGACATCATCATCGCACTGGGTATGGCAAAAGAAGGGTTTGACTGGATTTGGTGTGAACATGCGCTGACTGTTGGCTATCGATCTAGCCTGACCGAGATCGTGCAAATTATTGGTCGTGCTACCCGCGATGCACCGGGTAAAACCCGCGCCCGCTTCACCAATCTGATTGCCGCTGTTGATGCCACCGAGCAGGCTGTCACTGAAGCAGTAAACGATACCTTGAAAGCCATTGCAGCCAGCCTGTTAATGGAGCAAGTGCTTACGCCACGCTTCGAGTTCAAGCCTAAAAACCCGACCAATGAAGCCGCGCCGGGTTTCGATTACGGCGCAGAAGGTTACGACCCCAATAAATGTAATGTCGGTTTTAATCAGGCAACAGGGCAGCTGCAAATCGAGATTAAGGGGCTTGCCCAGCCGCAAAGTGCGGAAGCGCAGCGCATCTGCCAAGAAGACTTGAACGAAGTGATTGCTACTTTTGTCCAAGATAAAACGACCATCGAACGCGGTTTGTTTGATGAAGAACTGGTACCCGAGGAGCTGACCCAGCTGCGCATGGGAAAAATTATCAAAGACAAGTTTCCCGAACTGGATGCCGAAGATCAGGAAGCAGTACGGCAACATGCCGTTGCTGCGCTCAATCTAACACAGCAAGCGAAACAATTAGCGCTTGGTGACAATGCGCACGGCGAAGATATGCGTAGTGCTGGTGAACCCAGCACCAACACCGCGCTGATTGATGGCGTGCGCAAGTTTGCTATGGATGTGCATGAATTGGACATTGACCTGATTGACCGTATTAATCCGTTTGGTGAAGCTTATGCCATCCTTGCGAAAACAATGAGCGAAGACAGCCTGAAACAGGTCGCCGCTGCGATTGCAGCCAAACGGACCAGCCTGACGCCCGACGAAGCCAAAGATCTGGCGCTACGCGCAGTTAAGTTCAAAAAGGAACGTGGCCGCTTGCCTTCGATCAATTCGGCAGACGCTTGGGAAAAACGGATGGCTGAAGGTGCGGCCGCTTTTGTCCGTTTTAAAGATGAGGGACGTTATGCTTGATCTGGATGATTTACGTGCAGAGTTGGACGATTTTGCCCAGCCTGCCAAGAAAGAAGGCTGCTCCCCACGCGAAGAACGCATCATTGCGGGCTTTGAAGAAATACAGCAGTTTTTTACTAAAAATGGACGTGCTCCAAAGCATGGCGAAGACAAGGACATTTTTGAACGCCTGTATGCGGTGCGCTTAGAGCGTTTGCGTGCGGTGGAAGAATACCGCTCCCTACTCGCTGCCATGGACCATCAAGGCTTATTAAGTGGAGTACAGCATGCTGTAACTGAATCTGAATCCACCATGGATGATGATGAATTATTGGCGGAGTTGAGTGAAGGGGGCGAACGCTCGACCAGTATCACTGATTTGCGCTACGTTCGATCCAGCTTTGAAAAACGTGAAGCAGAAGAAATTGCTTCGCGTGACAAATGCGAAGACTTTGACCGCTTTCAGCCATTACTTGAGAGTGCTGAAAGTGAACTCAAATCGGGTGTACGACAGGCGCGTCCATTTGGTAAAGAAGTCAGCGTGATTGAGGGTAACTTCTTTATTCTCAATGGCCAGCTGGTTTATGTTGCGGAAGTGGGCGACACGATTAAGGCCCCCAACGGTGAAAATGATGCACGCCTACGCGTGATTTATGCCAATGGTACAGAAAGTAATTTGTTGCGCCGCTCTCTGCAACGTGCACTTTACAAAGATGAAGCCGGACGTCGTTTGAGTGAGCCAGATGCAGGCCCGCTGTTTCGTGAAGCCTTGGATGAAGATGATATTGAAAGTGGATTCATCTATGTATTGCGCAGCCTGTCAACGCACCCCTATATCGCAGAACACCGCGAACTCATTCATAAAATTGGTGTTACTGGCGGGAAAGTTGAAACACGCATCGCCAATGCCGTGCATGATGCAACTTACCTGTTAGCCGATGTTGAAGTTGTTGCCAGCTACCAACTGGCCGGTATTAACCGCACCAAGTTAGAAAAAATCTTTCATCGTGTTTTCGCTTCTGTGCAGCTTGACCTCACAATCAATGACCGTTTTGGCCATCCAGTACGACCAAGAGAATGGTTTCTTGTACCGCTGCATATTATTGATGAAGTGGTACAGCGCGTTTTGGATGGATCGATTACCGATGTCGTTTATAACGCTACAACCGCACAGTTGATTAGCCATGGTTAAAAAGAAAATTAATTAAGTTAACCGTTTAGCAGCGGCCCCTAGACCCTCTAGGGGCCGCTGCCCTGCTAATTCTTCATAAAACAAAATATCTGGAATAAGAAACTCGTAATTTAAGCTAAACATGCTGGCTAATAAACCGCCTTCTTCCATGTCGATTAATATATTGGCATCACTGATGAGTAACTGCATCGCTGTTCCCCAATGAACGGATGCAACGGAAGTCACTTAATTTCATATTCATTAATTCTGCGGCTTTTGATTCGCTGATGTAATCCTCTGCCAGTGCATGAAAAATAAGCTGTTCAAATACATGGGCTTTTTCAGACGGGTATGGATTGCCCGGCTCTTTGCGATTCCAGCCATTGTTACGAAAGCGCCACATCAGGCTATCAAAGCATGATTGAGAGATGATTTTTAAGTTGAGTGCACGGTATAAGATGCCCATCATGCTCAGGCCAAATTCTTCTTTTAAAAGGCCTAGTTCTTTTAGCTCTATTGCACTGCGGTGCATGCCCAGCTCTTGGCGGAGGGAGGCATCGGGTAATAAAAATGCGCCAGCAAAGCGATTGCAGGCTTTTTCTTCATCGATGCCATCGGCCAAACGATGGCTAAGCATCAAATGCCCCAGCTCATGAGCCAGCGTAAAGCGCTGGCGATCACCGGGCCAGTTTTCCCCAACAACAACCAAGGGCATATTGTTGACTTTGGCGGCTAAGCCATCAAATTTATCTGATGCGCCCAGTTGCACAACAAATACCCGTACACCATGTGTTTCTAAGGCATCGATTAAATCCAGAACCGGACTAAATCCAAGCCCCCAGTCACTGCGCACTTTATTGGCGATACTTTCAATTTCATCGAGCGATTCAATACGTGCGGGCAGGCCTGTGACCAGTTCAAATGGTTTAACGGGCGGCTGTGGGAATAGGTTTTCCAGCTCGATACGGCGCTCAATTTTGTCGATGATTTCATGCGTAATTGCGCTGAGTTGTTTTTTGGGCAGGCTGCTGCGTTTGCGGTATTCCACCCCTTCCAGAGCGATGGTATCAGGCCGGAAAAAATACTCGGTGCGTACTTTGAGTGCGCGTGAAAACTTGAGTAAGAGGTCTGAAGCAGGCATTAATTCGCCGTCTTCATATTTTTTTATCGCAGTATGGGAAAGGCCAACCTGCTCGCCCAGTGATCGCAGCGACAGGCCAGCTGCTTTGCGTGCCCGGCTTAAGCGTTGGTGAAACATGATCACTCCTTGGTGTGCGGTGGTTTACAAACTTCATTTATTTTTACTGAATTGTAAACCTAATATGGGCATATCTCAAGATTAAGGGTGTGTATAGTTCTAGGTGTGATAATCACTTTGCAAAGTCAGTGATGTAAGGCAGGCAAGTTGTTTTTCTTGCTCATCGTTTTTACCGTAGTGTGCATTGCCACGACGCATAATGCATCTGGCGTTTGCACCCTACAAAACCAAGCTTAAGTTGACAGATTGCTTTTCATCTCCTCCCGTTCCAAAGCTGTGCCCCCATGATGATCAGTTGCATGGTGGCAGTGAGGCGTTGGCTGTGGACTTGCTGTTGGAACGTCGTACAGGGCAAATTGATTTTTTAAGCGCATCATCCGCCCTGCGTGTGCCTTGTTTTTCAGCATCACGTGAAGTTCTGCGCTCTCTGTGGCTTAAGATTTTACTGCTTGGCATAAAGCTGTGGCATCTTTGCTAGGGCAGGCTAAGTGCTGGCGCTTAGCGCCGTGGCAGGCCAAACTTGTAGCCTAGTGATAAATCAAGCACGGGGCTGTTTAGCTCGCCTTTGAATGATTTGACTACGCCTGCACCGGCTTTGACTTGCCAGTTATTGCTGATTGGGTAGCTGGCGTAAGCCATGGGCTGCATGATGGCGCCGCCGTCTGAATCGACGCCGCCACCACCGGCTGCACCGACTAGCATTTCTGCACTTAGGCGTAATTTGCCGATGAGTTCCGGGCTTTCCCAGCCCGCGCCGATCAAGCCAACCGAGTAGCCGCCTGCGCCGCCATCCAAGGCGCTATGCGCTTGGCCACTGAGATAAAAGCCATTATCAATCTTACGGTTTAGCTTGAAACCGATATTTTGCATGCTGCGTTTGCTGCCATCGCGGCGGGCTGCACTGGTGTAGTGCTGCGCGCTGGCATCCCATTCCCAGCCTTCAATCCGGTTCAGAATATCGGAGCTTGCATGGGGGTGATCCAGCGTCATGCCTATTTGTAAACTGGTGTAACGGGCACTGAAACTGCCGTCAAAGGCTCTGGATAAGCCGGTTTCTAATGTTAAATCCAAATCCCGGCTGATTTGATATGCAGCAAAAACGGCTGCTTTTCCCAATGCGCCGCCACCCGTATCCACGGCTCCGCCACCACCCATGCCCAGCGCTGCGCGTGTGCCTGCGCGTAAGGATGAATTAAACATATATTCCCGGCCCAATGTACCCAGTACTTCGGCATAGCCATCGGAGGATCCTTTAACGGCTCCTGCCGCCTCTACTCCCCATAACCAGCCATGATTGAGTGATTGCGTCATTAAAAAGCCTGCATAGGATGTGCTGTCCGGAGCGGGCGCGCCGTAGGTCGTTTTAACGCTATGGCCTTGGGGTTTTGATTGCGTGGCAATCACGGCTATCCGGTCAAAACCTACTCCACCACGGCTGCCGGTGCTGAGATATTGGCCGATACGATTGGCATCGCTATAGCTAAATGTATCGTCTACAGAAAGCATCACGCCCAGCTGGCGGCTGCTAAAGTGTCCGCTGGGAAAGCGGACTTCCGAGGCTGAAATACCTGCGCGAATACCGCCAAAATCCCAGAGCAAATCGATATGAGGACGAAGCATCATTCCGCCGCCCACACCTGCTGCGCCGCCGCCGCCGCCGCCCAGATAAAAGCCGGTATCGATGCTGATTTCCTTGCTGATAGGAAGGCGATAGGTGATTTCTCCGCCGCCTGTAAAGAAGCCGCCTCGCTCGCCTGTAATTGCGCCATAGGCTGCGGGGCCGAGATAAAGGCCGGGCAGTGTTTCGATTAAATAGCTGCCACCCACCATGCCCATGCTTTCATTATTAGGCAAGGTAATGGTTTCAAATCCGAGTTTGAATGCTGCGGGTTTTTGAATAAGGGTGTCGCTTGATTCTGCATAGGCTTGGCTGCTGAGCAACAGGCTGACGGAGAGGAGGCGTTTTAGCATTGAGTTCTTTCAAAAGGTGGGTCAGGCACAGATGCTGCTACTTTAACGATTATTGCGGTATGGGCGAGCATGTATTTGTGGCCTGACCTTTGCAAAAAATGAGCAGGTAAATCGCCGGAAATGGCGGTTTACCTGCATTTTACTTCACGCGCATGCCGGGCTTGGCGCCGGTATCCGGGCTGAGGATATACAGGCCCCCATCACCACCGGCAGCCAGTACCATGCCTTCTGATACACCAAACTTCATTTTGCGTGGTGCAAGATTGGCCACCATCACGGTCATGCGGCCCTGCAGCTCTTCAGGCTTATATGCGGCCTTAATACCGGCAAATACATGGCGGGTTTCATTGCCGATATCCAGCGTTAAAGACACCAGTTTATCCGCGCCTTCTACTGCTTTTGCTTCGGTAATCATGGCTACGCGTAAATCGATTTTCATGAAATCATCAATGCTGATGGTTTCCGTAATCGGCGGGATTTCATAATCCGGCTTGGCTACAGGAGTGGTGGCTTCCAGGTTCTGCTTGTTTTCTTCTACCATGGCGGCGATATCTTTTGGATCGATTCGCGTCATTAAATGCTGATAGGTTTCGATAGTGTGATCAAGCAGCAAGACCTGCGCATCGTTCCAGGTAAACGGGGCAACATTCAGAAACTGCTCTACATCTGCAGCCAGCTTAGGCAGCACCGGTTTGAGGTAGATCGTTAAAATACGGAAAGCATTGATCAAGAAGCTGCAAACCACATGCAGATGCAAGCTTTGTTCAGGATCTTTTGCCATCGCCCAAGGCTTCATGCTGTCTACATACTGATTGACTTCATCGGTCAGCGCCATAATTTCACGAATCGCTCGGCCATATTCACGTGCTTCAAACAGTGCAGCCAGTTTATCGCCAGCGCCTTGTAACTGGCGTTGCAGCGCAATGATACGATCCATTAGCGGGTAATCGCTGGCGGTGAAAATGCCATCATGCAAGCGGCCTTCAAAGCGTTTACTGATAAAGCCTGCTGCGCGGCTGGCGATATTAACGTATTTACCGATCAGATCGGAATTAACCCGGGCGCTGAAGTCTTCCAGATTTAAATCCAGATCATCCACGCCGCTGCCTAATTTTGCTGCAAAGTAATAACGCAGCCATTCCGGATTCAGATGCTTAAGATAGGATTCAGCGGTAATAAAGGTGCCGCGCGATTTGCTCATTTTTGCGCCATCTACGGTCAAAAAGCCGTGGGCATTAATGGCAGTCGGGGTGCGGTAGCCTGCATATTCCAGCATGGCGGGCCAGAACAGCGCGTGGAAATACAGAATATCTTTGCCGATAAAGTGATACAGCTCGGCATCGGAATCTTTTTTCCAGTAGCTGTCAAAATCTAAGCCCAGACGGTCGCACAGGTTCTTGTGGCTGGCCATGTAGCCAACCGGTGCATCCAGCCAGACATAGAAATATTTGCCGGGTGCATCCGGAATCTCAAAACCAAAATAAGGCGCATCGCGGCTGATATCCCAGTCGGAAAGACCGGCTTCAAACCATTCTTGCATCTTGTTGGAGGCTTCGGCTTGTAAGCGCGGGCGCTGTTTACCATCTACGAGGGTGGATTCTTTGGTCCAAACTTTCAGAAATTCTTCACAATCACCCAGCTTAAAGAAGTAGTGCTCGGATTCACGCAGCTCTGGTGTGGCACCGGAAATAGCCGAGTAAGCATTTTTTAACTCGGTCGGGGAATAGGTCGCGCTGCAGACTTCACAGTTATCGCCATATTGATCTTTAGCGGCGCACTTAGGGCATTCACCTTTAACAAAGCGATCAGCCAGAAACATGTTTTTTTGCGGGTCATAAAGCTGGCTGATGCTGCGATTAGCAATCTTGCCATCGGCTTTCAGTTTTTTGTAGATTTCGCCAGCAAACTGCTTGTTTTCCGGGCTGTTGGTGCTGTAGTAATTGTCATAGGACACATGAAAGCCTGCAAAATCACGCATATGATCGCGTTGCGATTGGGCGATCAAGGATTCAGGTGTGATCCCCAGTTTTTCTGCACGTAGCATAATCGGCGCGCCGTGCGTGTCGTCGGCACATACGCTGTGGCAGATATGGCCACGTTGTTTTTGAAAGCGTACCCAGATATCAGTCTGAATATGTTCGACCATGTGGCCAAGGTGAATCGCACCGTTGGCGTAGGGAAGGGCTGAGGTAACGAGAATCTTGCGCGGCATCGTGGCGAAAACCAAGGAATAAAGAGAATGGGGAATTATCCCCAATATTTGCCTCGACCGCGAGGTGAAAGCATAGATATTTGTGGCATTACAGCGAAAAGCGTGCGCAAAGCCGAAAAAAAACAGAGTTATCTAAGTTTTAAAAACTTCGGGTAAGGCTCGTTTTTCTGCTTTTATTTGGCAAGGCGTCATAGTGCTTTCTATATTGGATAAGCCATCCATTTGAGTAAAACGGTGGCGGTGGTGTTTTTTTGAGGGTGAGTACACATCGTTTGCAAGTGTTTTTTACACGGGAATATGTATCAAGCCCGCGGGTAATGAAGCGGCCCCTGTAGCGCTTGTCTTGGGGAAAAAGCAGGGTGCATAGGTTTTTAGTGCTGTGCTTCATGGAAAATACAATTAAGTATAAAAATAATTGCAAAGTGGTATTAAATATAAATAAGGGATAAGTGTTATCGGGATGGTCCGGCAGGTTATTAATATTTTATTATGCAGATGAAATAAGTTGCCTGGATTTATATGTTTTTGTTATGAAAAGTCATTTTATAAATTTAAAAGTAGCCTCAATGATATAGTAAAAAATACGAACGTCATATTGCTGTGGTGCATGATGATTCAGATGGGCTGAATCAGGTGCAAAAAAGAAATGATGATTCAGTTTTTATTGTTTGCCAAATTTCTGAAATGGATGGTTATACTTCGGTGTTTTTGAGATATGTATATGCAGGGGCAAAAGCAAGGTACTGCTGCACTAATAGGCAATATATTTAAAGAAGGTGATTGTATTGTTATACCGCCGGAATGGGGAGGGTGGTCAGTACCAAATATTTGAATTTGTATTTTGTCCCCATTTTTTTAATCAGTTACATGGGCAGAAAGAAAATGCCCTGAATGGAGGTGAGATGGCTTCGTCAGCGAGTAATGAAGAACTTGATAAAGAAATGGCTAGTATTAATCATACTTTTGAGGATTTAAAAACCATGCTGGGCATGGATATGACTGATGAATTAATTCAATTGTTTTTACCCACATTAGATGAGTGTCTGGCTAATTTGGGGGCGGTTATTGAAGCGGGTAATGGTGATGCGGTGGTGAGCTGTGCTCATAAGTTAAAAGGTGCGGCTGCTCAGCTGGGCGCTCAAACGCTGGCGGATTTATGTAAAAAAGTAGAGCAGACAGGCAGAGATAAAACGCTCAATGAAGCTTGGCCTTATCATGACAGAATTATGTCTTTAGGCAGTGCCGTCGGGCAGTGTTTGCGTGAGCGCTAGTACTGGTTTGGTTCATAATATTTGCTGCATGTTTGAACAATATGAATAACAAAAATAATAGGTACTATCGTGATTTTACCGAACTCGGGTTTGATGATTCCATGGCTGCAATCCAAATTGGATACTGCCAGATATGTGACAGCTGGTGATTTGGGGGGAGAGATGGTTGCAGACAGCCGCAAGGCTGCGGTACTGATTCCTCTGGTTTTGCACTCGTCAGGGTCTACTGTTTTATTTACAGAGCGTGCTGCACATCTTTCAACCCATGCCGGGCAAGTGAGTTTTCCCGGAGGTGCTTATGAGGTGCAAGATCTTGATCTGGTCGCAACCGCTTTACGGGAAACGCATGAAGAGGTAGGCATTTCTCCTGCTCGAATTAAGGTGATGGGGTGCCTTGCCGAGTATTTTACCTTTAGCCGGTTTAGAGTAACGCCTGTTGTAGGCGTTTTACAGCCGGGTTTTGAGTTGGTTCCGGATTCAAATGAAGTGGCTGATGTGTTTGAATTACCTTTGGATGTTGTACTGGATTCTCGCCGTTTTGAGCGCAAAATGGTGGAGCGCAATGGTCAGCGCGGGTTTACTTATTTTCTGGAATATGACGGACGTGTGGTGTGGGGGGCAACAGCCGGAATGCTACTGATGCTGGCAAAAAGCTTGGAATAAAAATCGGGCAAATATCTTATCGTGTTGTTTATTTTGATACAGGCAGGAGTCTGTTTTTTGCTGGATTTTTAATAAAAACAGATGGCGATTTAATTAGAGTATCCCCCGTGTGGCATATTGGATTTAATATTAAATCCGTGCCGCACTTTTTTTGGATTGTGATATGCCATTTTAAATGGCAAGGGTAATTTGACTAGGCAGGGCCTCAGTTTATTTTATATGAATGAATTACCCGATGGTGATGTCATGATGGATTTTTTCCATTTTTTTTGCTGCTTGGCAGGACCGGTTGTTTATTCAGGTTGATTGGCTTGTGAGCCTTTGCAATAATCAGTGCACTACTTTCTAGTTCAAAATTACACCATGGTATTTTTGAATTTTACAATTGATTGTTTATATTTATAAAGGGAAACCATCTAAATAATAACAGCGGGTTTGTGAAGATTATTTAAAAATAACTAGCTGATTATCTATTTTGGTAAGCTCAATGATCTGGTAACTGCTGGAGTCTTCATTAGAGGCGATTAAATCTGTTAGTGCTTTTCCGGAGAGCTCATTATTACTTTGGCTAAATAAGATTTCTGCCCCTGGTTGGCAAAGGTAATCAAGCCCTGTTTAACTAGAACAAAACGCACTGGCAGAGCATCGGCCACAGTACGAATCAGGCTTTCAATGTCTTCCATTGCAGCTTCTGTGCTTTTCAGATGTGAAATGTCCATTGCAATTGATAAAATATAGGTATTTTCATCGCGCACAATCGGCAGCTTGGTAATATCAAACCAATGTGTTTGATTGTCGGGCATGGTCCATGAATCTAGATGGCGAATTGTTTCGCCTTTCTCCAGTACATCATTGTCCCCAAGTGTGAAGGGTTGCGGCGAATCGACTAAACCCATATGTGATTGCACTAAGAGCTCGTGCCCCAATTGAGTCTGGGTTGCATGGTTTACCAATAAGAAGCGCCCATGCTTATCCCGGACAAAAATTAAATTGGGGCTAGAATCAATAATTTGATGCACAAATAACTGCTGGTTCAATAAAGCCTGCTCGGTGTCTTTGATATGCGTGATATCACGGATGACCGCCATGCAATCTCTGGAAGATTGTGGCAATAAGCGCGCCTCGAAGTAGCGTTTGACCTGATCGTTGCCGCCATATTGGTATTCAAACGTTTGCGGCT
This sequence comes from Iodobacter ciconiae, assembly GCF_003952345.1. NCBI lineage: Bacteria > Pseudomonadati > Pseudomonadota > Betaproteobacteria > Neisseriales > Chitinibacteraceae > Iodobacter > Iodobacter ciconiae. The sequence continues at coordinate 19,419 of NZ_CP034433.1, forward strand.
TTTGTGTGCTTTGCACTGAAATTAGGGCTTCCAGGTACTGTCGGGAGATTCGGGCGGGGAAAAGGCTGGATATTTTTTTATTTTCTGCCGTTACCTGAGGATGGATATCGGAAAAACTGTGATTGAGTGAATTGACACTGCGGTTTGCAAAGCTGATGCACCAGATTAAATCAGGCAGGCACGCAGAGAAGTCATTGACAGGACGCGTTTCTGTATTTGGGCTGGGTAGGATTTGGCTCTGCTTTTTGTGTAAAAAAAGGGCCAGAGCACAGGTAAGAAACCATAGCTCAAGCGCATAGCCTATAAGGCTTGGCTGTTGTGCTAGAAGAAAGTGCGATGCCAAAATACCTGCAACCAGTGCAAGGCAGATCATGCGCGTTGATAACGCTGCGATCATGGCAAGGGGAGATTTCATATGCTGTGACCACCTTGCTAAGAGGCTGCTAGTTTAGCGGTTGCATCTCTTCTTTGCGATAAATGAATTGCAAAAAATAAAAAAATAGTGGTTGTGAAACAACAAATGATTAATTAATTTCGGGGGGAATAATAGCTATTTTTTTCGGTAACCTGAAAAAATATCTAGTAAGAGAAGGATTTTTTATTCAGCAGAAAAAGAGGGGTGTGGTGGGTGATGACGGGGTCGAACCGCCGACATTCTGCGTGTAAGGCAGACGCTCTACCAACTGAGCTAATCACCCATCTGTAAAACCTATTTGTAACTTCTGATACAGGATACTTGGCGGAGCGGACGGGACTCGAACCCGCGACCCCCGGCGTGACAGGCCGGTATTCTAACCAACTGAACTACCACTCCGCAGCGGTATATATTAAATCTTAACTAACACTATTGGTGGGTGATGACGGGGTCGAACCGCCGACATTCTGCGTGTAAGGCAGACGCTCTACCAACTGAGCTAATCACCCATCTGTAAAACATTGAGTACGCTGAGCAAGAGACCAAACGTACAAGGAGACGCTCTAGCAACTGAGCTAATCACCCATCTGTAAAACCTATTTGTAACTTCTGATACAGGATACTTGGCGGAGCGGACGGGACTCGAACCCGCGACCCCCGGCGTGACAGGCCGGTATTCTAACCAACTGAACTACCACTCCGCAGTGGTATATATTAAATCTTAACTAACACTATTGGTGGGTGATGACGGGGTCGAACCGCCGACATTCTGCGTGTAAGGCAGACGCTCTACCAACTGAGCTAATCACCCATCTGTAAAACCTATTTGTAACTTCTGATACAGGATACTTGGCGGAGCGGACGGGACTCGAACCCGCGACCCCCGGCGTGACAGGCCGGTATTCTAACCAACTGAACTACCACTCCGCAGCGGTATGTTTAAATCTTAACTACATCATACTATTGGTGGGTGATGACGGGGTCGAACCGCCGACATTCTGCGTGTAAGGCAGACGCTCTACCAACTGAGCTAATCACCCATCTGTAAAACATTGAGTACGCTGAGTAAGAGATCAAACGTACAAGGAGACGCTCTAGTAACTGAGCTATCACCTATCTGTAAAACAACAAATCTGCATGATTAGCGGCTCCGCTTACTGAGCTGCTTACCCTGCCTCTTAAAGAGGTGCGCATTAGATCATGCCGTAAAAATCGTGTCAACACCCTTCGAATGAAATATCTATGCTGTAGTCAGCTACTGGGGTTTGCGGTATAAACTGAGGTTCCCATTTGTGCAAAGTACCTTGCCTTCGTGAAAGCTTTCCATTTGCCTCGTCTTACTACTCTTATAGCAAAAGTACAGCCTGCCTTACTTTGCATCCTGTTGTGGCTTTTAGCCGGGTTTTTTTGGCGTGTTTTCGAGCCCAGCCCAAGCGCTTTGCGCCTGATTTTGCCTGCCGAAATTTCTGCTCAAAAAGTACAGGATTTTTCTGCAGCACAGGATTGGTTTGGTAGCGAAGGGGGCCAGGTGTCTGCATCGCCAACCATTCAAGCCAGGCTTTTAGCCGTAATTGCGGGGCAAAAAGGCTATGGTGCGGCCATTTTTACCGGGCTAGAAGCCAGTGCCGTGGCAGCTCAGGTGGGCCAAACCTTGCAGGGGAATATTAAGTTACTGGAAATTGCCAGCGATCATGTGGTGCTTGATGATAATGGACGACGTCAGACACTGATGCTGGAAGGACATAAGGAGATAGTTTCTCTTAGCTCTGGCGCGAGTGCAGCTGCTATGCCCAGCGTACCCGTTGCTGCAACTCAAACATCCCTTTCTCGTGGTCAGCTGGCCGGTGCGATGCAAGGAGCCAATGTGGCCGATTGGGCCAAAGGGCTTTCTAGCTATCGCGAAGGGGGCATTCAAATTGATAATATTGCTGCTCAGCCTTTCTCCAGGCTTTTGCAATTGCAAAATGGTGATGTAATCAAAACGATTAATGGTCAGAGTCTGAGCCAGATCGCCGATATTTCCTTGATTTATACTGTATTTAGTCAGCAGCCCAAAGTGTTGCTCGTTGTGCTTCGCAACGGCAGCTCGGTCAATTTGCAATATCTTATTCAGCCTTGAGTTGTTAAATCCCATGATTCTGCGCCCCTTTTTACTTGCCTGCCTTTTTGCTTCCCAGTTATCAACTGCTGCTGATGATAAGGTCACACTTAATTTTGTTAATGCTGATATCGAGTCAACCATTAAAGCCATTGGCTTGATTTCAGGTAAAAACTTTGTCATTGATCCAAGGGTAAAAGGCACACTCAATATCGTGTCAAGCCAGACGGTGAGCAAAGAAATGGTTTTTCCAATTTTATTAGCAGCCCTGCGCCAGCAAGGGTTTACGGCAGTTGAATCCAGTGGTGTGGTGAAAGTCTTGCCCGAAGCCGATGCCAAGCAGCATTACAGCAATACCGGCAACCGCAGCATGAAGCTGGCGGGGGATCGGATGGTGACGCAGGTTTACCCGCTGAAATACGAATCTGCCGTGCAAATGGTGCCTATCCTGCGCCCTTTGATTAGTCCGAACAATACGATTTCGGCATATCCCAATGGCAATACGCTGGTGATTACTGATTACGCCGACAATATCCGCCGCTTGAATGAAATTATCGAGCGGATCGATCAGCCCAGCAGCTCGGATGTATTCTCGGTGTCACTGAAATACGCCTCAGCTATTGATGTGGCACAAAACCTTGGCCGCCTGATGCCGGAGATTATGGTGCAAGGGGTGAATCAGGGCACACCTCAGGCCGAGGGCGTAAAGCGTAGTGTGGTTGTGCCGGATTTGCGTAGTAATAGCCTGCTGGTGCGTAGTGAAAACATCATGCATGCACAGCAAATTAAAAAACTGGCAGCAACGATGGATAGCCAGGGTACTGCGGGCGGTAATATTCATGTGGTGTATTTAAAAAATGCCGAAGCCGCCAAGCTGGCTAATACCCTGAAAGGAATTATGACCGGGCAGGACTCCGGCTCATCCGCTGCCGCGCCTGCTAGCAGTATGTCATCTAGTCCCGCAGGGGGCATGCCTGCGAGTGCGCCCGCCGCGCCAACTTCTGCCGCTGCCAATGTGCAGGTGGGCGGCGTTAATGTGATGATCCAGGCTGATAATATGACCAACTCCCTGGTCATTACTGCGCCGGATAATATCTATAACAATCTGCGTTCGGTGATCGATAAACTGGATGTTCGTCGCGCCCAGGTTTATGTAGAGGCGATGATTGCCGAAGTCAATGTGTCTAAAGCGGGTGCATTTGGCGTGCAATGGCTGCTGGCTGGCGGTAATGACAGTGTTGCCGGAGTGGGCGCCTCCTCGCTAAATGGCTTGGGCTCTTTGCTTGCAGGGATTGCCAGCAAAGATCCATCCGTGATTCCCAGTGGTTTAAGTCTCGGCATTTTAAATGGTAATCCGGTGAATGGCCGCACGCCTACGTTGGGGGTGCTTGCCTCGGCATTGCAAGATAGCGGTGACGGTAATGTGCTTTCCACTCCTAATCTGATGACGCTGGATAATGAAGAAGCCAAAATCATGGTGGGACAGAATATTCCGATCATTACCGGCACCCAGGCCTCATCTGGTGCAAATGCCAATCCTTTTGTTTCGATTGAGCGCAAAGATGTTGGGATCAAGCTGCGTGTTCGCCCTCAGGTATCGGAGGGGGGCAGTATTACGCTGACGGTGTATCAGGAAGTATCCAGCATCGATAAATCGGTATTAACCGATGGAGCAGGCCTGGCGACAAAAACCCGTTCTATTGATTCCAAAGTATTGGTTGATGATGGTCAGATTATTGTTTTAGGGGGCCTGATTGAAGACCGGGTGACCTATAAACGCAGTCAAGTGCCTCTTCTTGGTGATATTCCTTACCTGGGGGCATTATTCCGTTATGAAGATCGTAAATCAGAGAAAGTAAATCTGATGGTGTTTTTGCGTCCCGTCGTATTAAGAGATGCAGATGCAACCCGTATCTTGTCGTCAGATCGTTATCAGTACCTGCGTGCCGAGCAAAATCGTTTCGAGCGCCCAAGTAGTGCGCTGTTGCCGGATATGCCTGCCGTTGTGCTGCCCGATGTGATTGATGTGCGTAAAGCAACTCCTTTGGTTCTTTCAGAACCGGTGGCTAAACAATGAGCCGTTTAGTACCGTACCACTTTGCCAGAGACCGGGGCGTAGTAGATGTTCACCAGGAAGCGGATTCGGTAACCGTGTTGTTTCGTAAAGGCGGTGATTTGTCTGCGCTTAACGAATTACGCCGAGTGGTAGCCAGGCCACTTAATATCTCGGTAGTAGAGGCGGCAGAGTTTGAATCGCAGCTGTCACAATTATTTGGTCAGGGCAGTGGAGCGGCGATGGTAGTGGATGATCTGGAAGAAAATCTGGATCTGTCACGCCTGGCCCAGGAACTGCCTGAAATCGAAGATCTGCTCGAAACCGAAGACGACGCGCCGATTATCCGCCTGATTAATGCTTTGCTCACTGAAGCGCTGCGCGAAAATGCCTCTGATGTTCATATCGAGCCGTTCGAAACGCGCTCGGTGGTGCGTTTTCGTATTGATGGCCGCTTAGCCGATGTGATCGAGCCTAAACGTGCTTTGCATGCTGCGCTGGTATCGCGGATCAAGGTGATGGCAGGCCTTGATATTGCCGAAAAACGCTTGCCGCAGGATGGACGGATTACTCTTCGCATCGCAGGCAGGCCTGTTGATGTGCGGGTTTCAACCCTGCCAACTGGCCATGGTGAGCGGGTGGTATTGCGGCTGTTGGATAAATCGGCGGGGCGTTTGAACCTGGCCAAGCTGGGAATGGCGGCCGATACGCTGGCCACTTTAGAAAAACTGCTCGCTCAGCCGCACGGTATTATTCTGGTGACAGGGCCAACCGGTTCGGGTAAAACCACCACGCTCTATGCTGCGATGAGCGGTATGGATGCCAGTTCCAGCAACATCATGACGGTAGAAGATCCCATTGAATATGATCTGGATGGGGTAGGGCAGACTCAGGTCAGTACACGGATTGATATGACTTTTGCCCGTGCCCTGCGTGCAATTTTGCGTCAGGACCCGGATGTGGTGATGATCGGTGAGATTCGCGATTTAGAAACTGCACAAATTGCGGTGCAGGCCTCTCTGACCGGCCACTTAGTTTTGGCGACCTTACACACCAATGATGCCGCCAGCGCGGTAACGCGTTTGGTGGATATGGGCATTGAGCCATTTTTGCTGGCCTCGTCTTTATTGGGTGTGTTGGCTCAGCGCTTAGCCCGCCGTCTTTGTCCGGCTTGCCGCCAGCTGCACGAGCCGGATGCTTTAACTACAGGGCAATTGGGTAGTGATCAGCCAGTTTTCCGTGCGGTAGGTTGTGCCCAGTGCAAGCAAAGTGGTTATCGTGGCCGTAGCGGCCTGTATGAGTTGCTGGTGATTGATGAAAATATTCGCAGCATGATGCACGAGCGGACCACTGAGCAGGCCATTAAGCTTTATGCCAGCAGTCAGGGTATGCTGAGCCTGCGCCAGTATGGTGTTCGCCGGGTATTGGATGGGGAAACAACGCTGGAAGAAGTCCTGCGTGTGACGCGGGAGGTTTAAATGAAGAAGCGCACCAGAGATTGCGGCGCGCTTCTTTAAGTGATTTTGATACTGGTTAATTGCTTTATTACTGCGCTTATCTATTTTAGGCAAAAGTATCGATTTTATTACGATACTCCCCCAGCACTTCGTTCATGGAGTTGGAACGTTGAATGCTGGCCAGGCCTACATCCGTAGCGGCTTCCGATTTTTTAGAGACTCTGTTGGCAATTTGTTCCAATTGCTGGGAGGTCTGTTGCGAAGTTTGTTTCAGAGCCTGGTTCAGGCTTACAACATAAGATTTAATTGCTGAAATATCCGACATGGTCACTCCTCCTTGGGGCATTCTCGAACTAAGATTGTGAGTACAGCATGAAATGAGTTTAGCCGATATTTTTCCGATCACCATCCAACAGGATTTTCTGCATGAAAGCCGGTATGAGTGATCACAATAAACGGGATGCTTTACGTGTTCCCGTTAAGTGTAAAGTCAAAATCCGCCCGCTTGATTATGGCTCTGCATATTATGGTAACTGCACCGATTTAAGCGTTACGGGTTTAACGGTGGAGACTAGCTATGTGCCAAGGCCGGACGAGCAGTTTGACCTGTTTGTGATGCCGCCCTCTGATGGTACAGGGCCGAGAGTGCCATTGGCGGTGCGGGTAAAGGTAGTGCGTTGCCATCAGATGGAGCGTGGGCAGATGTACGAGCTGGGCTTGCTTATTTTGAAGGTCATCCGGTGAGAGTGGCATATTTAGCCTTGCTGTGCTGCTGCTTTGTATCTGCTGCCGAGCCAAAGGTTGATGCACATAAAGACGCTGAACTGATCAAAATTGATGCCGAACTCAGTGTGCCGGTCAGTAAAGAGCTGGCCTGGCAGGTTATGATTGATTTTGAACATATGCCGCAGTTTTTACCGCAGTTAATCAGCAGCCATATTATTAGCCAGACAGGCAATCATTGGCGTGTCTCCCAGGTGCTGAATGTGCCTTTAAGTTTTTTTGATTATCATTATGAATCGGTACGGGATGTTGATTTAAAACCCCTGAATGAAATTCGCGCCACCTCGGTAGGTGGCAGTGAGGAATACAAAAGTGTCGCGCTGCTAAAGCCGGTGCAGGGCCAGACCGTGATAAGCTACCACGCAGAATGGCAATCAAGCCCGCTGGCGGGCTTTGCCCTTGATACCATACGTAATCAGATTCACCAGCAGTTCACTGCGATGCAGCAGGAAATGCTCAGGAGGCACAATCAGCGTGCTGCCGCCTCTACTTCACAAACTCATTAAAAAAATATCTGAATGAAACTTCTCGCTTTAAAAATTGATGTCGATACTTATCGCGGCACCCGTGAGGGCGTGCCTCGCCTGGTTGAATTGCTGCAACGTCTGGGCGCAGATGCCACCTTCCTGTTCAGCCTGGGGCCAGATCATACCGGGCGGGCGATTAAACGGGTGTTTCGCCCCGGTTTTATGAAAAAAGTATCACGCACCTCGGTAGTAGAGCACTACGGTATCCAAACGCTGCTTTACGGTACGCTTTTGCCCGGCCCGGATATTGGCCGCCGCTGTGCGGATATCTTGCGCAGTGTGGCTGCCGGTGGTTTTGAAGTCGGGATTCATACTTGGGATCACATCAAATGGCAAGACTATGTGGCAGGTGAATCGGCCGCATGGACGCGCGGGCAAATTGATTTAGCCGTAGCACGCTTTACCGAAGTATTTGGCTTACCCGCTAAAACCCACGGCGCAGCAGGCTGGCAAATGAATCCGGAAGCCTATCGCCATCAGCAGCGCATGGCTCTAACTTACGCTTCGGACACGCGTGGCACCCATCCATTCTGGCCAGTGGTAAAGGGCGAGCCAGTACGCTGTGTGCAGCTGCCAACTACTCTGCCAACGTTGGATGAGCTGATCGGCGTAGGTAATTTAACGCCGGATAATGTGCACGAACATTTGCTTAAACTTACTGCGGCCGAGCCGGAATTCGGGCATGTCTATACCTTGCATGCCGAGCTGGAAGGCATGAAATTACTGCCTGTTTTCGAACGCCTGCTACAAGGCTGGCTGGATCAGGGCTATAAGCTGGTCTCTACTTTAGAGTTATTTAATGCGCTTGATACCAGTACGCTGCCGTATCACAGCGTAGAAATGGGCGAGCTGGAAGGGCGTAGCGGTACGCTTGCACTGCAAGGGCCACGATTTCCTGGTTAATCCCTAATCATATTTGAGTATTTTTTCTTTTATGTTGTGCGGGTTTTTATCGGGCGGGATTTAAGGGGGCCTGCATGGCACCCCTTAATTTTTTATGGCATGTAAAACACCTAGTTTTTAAGCCTCTGCTGCTCCAGCTGGCTAAATATCTGATAAGCCGCAGTTACCCGTGGTGTAATGGGGTAGTTTTTATTTGCCAGAATTACAATCCCCATTTTTTGAGCTGGAATAAATGCCACATAGGCAGAAAAGCCACCTGTGCCGCCAGTTTTATTGATCCATACCTTATCTTGCGGAGCGATTGCCGGGCTAATTGGCTGGGCGGTATTGTCCTGAAAGGCCATGGCTTGGCTATTGCCAGCTAATAAAGTAGCTAATTCTGCCGGGTAAGTATATTGCTCCCAGATTAAATCCTGCGTGATTGCGCCAGATTTAAAATAACCTGTGTGAGTATTGATAAGTGCCTGTTGCACTTTGTTGTCTATTTTACCCGTTTTCATATTGGCATTTATAAATTTAATCATATCTGCCGAGCTGGATTTGATCCCATAGGCTTCGGAATCTAAAACACCAGGATTGACCCGGACAGGTTCGTCTTTTTTATTGTAGCCCTGGGCATAATTTTGCATCTGAGCTGTGGGCACTTTGATATAGCTATTGTTCATTTTTAATTTAGAAAATATATAATTTTGAACTGCATCTTCAAAAGAGCTATTCATGCTTTTAGCTGTAATTAAGCCGAGCAGGCCAATGCTGGGGTTGGAGTAAGTGCGATAACTCCCTGCTGCATGCCTGGGCTGCCAGTTTTTAAAATACGTCATCAGCTGTTCATTATTCTTAATTTCTTCAGGTACTTGCAGTGGCAGCCCGCCAGCGGTGTGGGTCGCTAGATTGAGCAGGCTGACTGTATCAAAGGCACTGCCAGCTAAAAATGGCACATGCAGGCTGACACTATCGCTAAAAGAAAGCTGGCCATTGATTTGGGCATACGAGGCCAGCGTGGCGGTAAAGGTTTTACTAATCGAGCCAATTTCAAATAGTGTGTCCTGGCTAACGGTTTGCTGGTTTTCTTTTGATGCCACACCATAATTATAAAAATAATTCTTGCCATCAATACTTACTGCAACAGCTATGCCTGGAATATTGAATTCTTTTTGCATGGGGGTAATAGTTGCATTTACTATATCTTTGATCTGATCTGTTTTTTCTATGGCATGGCTAAATGGGCTGATTATATAGCTTGAAATAATAAACATGCTTAATAGATATTTTTTATGCATAATTTTTTTATTTTAAAAAAATGGAAAGAATTTTTTGTATTTTAAATAGATATCCATATTGCTGCATGGTATTTAATTACATTGTGTGCTTTATTTTATATGGAATGTATTTTATTTGAATCATCCGCAGCTCATTCTATGCAAAGTATTTATGGTGATGTTCATTACAGATAGTATCGCAGGGGCTGATTTGTCTGGCAGTTTTGCAACTGCGTGCACGGAGTCCTTTGACATATCCATTTATTCGCAGTCGTAGATTTACAACAAATTACTGAAAGACTGTCTCATTCAATCCTTACATGGGCATAATCCAGTGAATAAGCAATTAATAATAAACACGGGAGGATGTAATGAACGGGCAAGCTGGTATGACTTTACGCACCAGACTGGTGTGGGTTGCAGGTATTACTTTGCTGGCGTTTATATTGATGGGTAGCCTGATGCTGTTTCATTTCAAAGATGAAATGCTCGATAGCCGGAAAGATAAAGTTCGTAATTTAGCCGAGGCTGCGCAAACGGTAGTGGCGCATTTTGAGCAGCTCAGCCGGGAAGGAAAAATGGATCAGGCCAGCGCGCAAGCTGCTGCGCTACAGGCCTTGAAGGCGATTCGTTATGATAAAAAAGAGTATTTCTGGGTTAATGATCTTAATCCGAAAATGCTGATGCATGCCATCAAGCCAGAGCTTGAAGGTAAGGATCTGTCTCAGCTGAAAGATCCGAATGGTAAGGCGTTGTTTCTGGAAATGGTCCAGGTGGTTAAAAGTGAGGGTGCAGGCTTTGTTAACTACCAGTGGAGTAAGCCGGGGCACTCCGGGCCGGTGGATAAGATTTCCTATGTGCAAGGTTTTTCACCCTGGGGCTGGGTGATTGGCACCGGTATTTACATTGATGACGTTGATGCGAAGTTTCGCTCTGTTTTATGGGTGATTTTGCCGTTGGGTTTACTGATGATGGGGTTGGTGGCACTGACTCTTCTGATGCTTGGGCGCTCATTATTTAAGTTGCTTGGCGGCGAGCCCCAGGCAGCGGTGGCGCTGGCCAGAAGTGTGGCAAGTGGGCGCTTGGATCAGCTTGTTGCCTGTAAGGATGATGATAAAGACAGCCTGATGGCCAGTTTGCGGGATATGCAGCAGACTTTACGCTCCATGATTGCCGAGGTGCTGAGCGGTGCAGGGCAGATGAGTACGGCGGCAAGCAGCCTGAGCCATAGTTCGGCAGAAGTGGCCCGCCGCTCGAATGAGCAGAGCGAATCAGCATCGGCTATGGCGGCTGCGGTAGAAGAAATGTCGGTGTCGATTGATCATGTCACGGCAAACACCAGTGATGCCCGTGGTTTGGCCGAAAGTGCCAGGGAAATGTCGGGGCACGGAGCGCTGGTGATTCACCGTGCGACATCTGAAGTACATAAAATTGCCGAACTGGTGAAAGGCTCGGCGGTCAGAATCGAAGAATTAGGACGGCAGTCAGATAAGATCACTTCGATTGTCAGTACGATTAAGGAAATTGCCGATCAGACTAACCTTGTATCTTGTTCCCTGTGGTGGTTAGCTACTACCACACGAGGCAAAGTGAGTTTGGGCCCAACCTTAAGGCATTGACCTTCTCTTGTAGATCAAACCCTTCGCCTCTCTTCTTTCGCCAAATCAGACACTGAACGGTAGCCAAGGGCTGACCCTGTATGCACAAGGCAAGTGGGCGAATTAGGCTTTTTTACAGGAAGAGTTCTCATGTTTTATCTTGGTATGGATGTGGCTAAAGCTAAACTCGATTGTTATTTGCTAACCCAGCTTGACCCGCTCAAAGGCAAAGCCAAAGTCGTTACCAATACCGCCAAAGGTCTCGCCGATTTACTGGCCTGGCTGACTAAAAATCACATCCCTCATGATCAGTTGCACGTCACCATGGAAGCCACTGGCGTGTATCACGAATTAGCCGCTACGCTGCTACATGATGCTGGCGTGTGCGTCTCGATTGCCAATCCCGCACAGGTCAAACATTTTGGCCAAGGCCTCGCTGTTCGCACCAAAACCGATGGCGTTGATAGCCAAGTGCTGGCACGTTACTGCGCCATGATTAACCCTGCCGCGTGGCTGCCTCCGCCGCCCGAAGCCCGCATTTTGAAAGGGTTTCTTGCCCGCCGCGAAGCGATTCTGCAAGACTTGCTGCGCGAACAAAATCGCCAAGAAAAAGCACAGTCGACTGTTACACCAGAGCTGATTCATCAGTCGATTAACGACAGCATCGCCTTTCTAAACGCGCAACTCAAAAAGCTGCAAAGCCAAATCGACGATCACATCGACCGCCATCCAGGACTGAAAAATGACCTAGATTTACTACAAAGCATCCCTGCAATTGGACCGCAAAGTGGGACACAATTGTTGGCTGTGATGCACATGCATCAGTTCAATACAGCCGAACAACTATCGGCCTATTTGGGCTTGGTGCCGGTCGAGCGACAATCAGGTTCGTCACTATTAGGTCGCGCTAAACTGTCCAAAGCTGGCCCTTCGCAAATACGTGCAGTACTTTATATGGCCGCTATTGTTGCCACAAAATACAACCCCCACGTCAAAGCCTTATTTGAACGTTTGCTTGCCCGAGGCAAGAGCAAAATGTCTGCCTTGGGCGCTTGCATGCGCAAACTGGTACACCTGAGCTTCGGCGTGCTGAAAACACAGAAAAAGTATCAAGCTGAGTATCAAAATGCTTGACCGGCAAGACGGTATCTACTGGCTTTGAATGCTGCAATTGAAGCGGCCAGAGCGGGTGAGCAAGGCCGAGGTTTTTCTGTGGTTGCCGATGAGGTGCGTAAACTGGCTGAGCGCACCAGCCAGTCAACTTTAGAGATTGCAACGATGGTTGGGCAGATCCAATCCGGTACGCGGGAAGCGATTGTGCAAATGGAAAGCGGTGTGCAGCAGGCAAATGCGAGTGTGGTGCTGGCTAATGAAGCAGGTACCGCAATCGAGGATATTCGGCTTGGGGCAGAGCAGGTGCGTAGTGTAGTTGACAGTATCAGTAGTGCGATTCGTGAGCAGAGTATGGCAACGACGGAGATAGCCAAAGCTGTAGAGCAGATTGCCCAGCGGGCAGAAGCAGAAGCGCAGGAAATTCAGCTAAGCGCCCGTTCGGCACAGGATCTGCAAAACTTGTCTGCTCGCTTACATCAGTCGGTGCAAAGGTTCAGGTTGTAGTGACTGAGTATCTTTGATGCATAAAAAAGGGGAGGCTGCTGGCTTCCCCTTTTTTAATTTTACGCAGCTAAGTCCACAATCAATTGTTTGGCGCAGGCGCTTAAATCACCGGATGGGTCAATTACCAGCGGCCTTGCATCGCTTAGCCTGAGGTAATTGCCCTGGCTGCTGCGCTTGTAGGCGGGGTCGTAGTGCAGGCTGATCAGTTCGCTAAATAGCTCGGCTTTCTGGCCTTGATCAATCAGCTCGTTCCAGTGGGCTAAAACCACTTTACCGTGCATTTCAACCAGGCGGGATAGCTTGATTTTAAAGCTGGCCGGATCATCAAACAGGCTGGCGTAATCGTCACATAAAAAGCGGATCCGGTCTGTAAAGCTGGCTTGCAGCAAGATGCAATCAGCGGCGCGAATTGCCAACATCAGGCTGGCGGGCAGGTGGATTTTGCCAACACGTTTGCTTTCGGCCTCTACAAACACCGGCCGGGTGTGGTCAAACAGGGACAGCTGGCGGATTAGCTGGCTGTCAAAGCTTTTTTGTGATGGCTGGCTTGCAGCAGGAAAGCTGCCAAGGACTGAGCCGCGATGTTTGGCCAAGCCTTCCAGATCCAGTGTTTGCGCGCCATTTTGTGCCAGCGCATGCAGTAAGCGGGTCTTGCCGCAGCCGGTGTGCCCGGCCAGAACAATAAAGCGCAAGGCCGCAGGCAGCGCTTCCAATTGCTGCAGTACCTGGCCGCGATAAGCCTTGTAGCCGCCTGCCAGTTGCCGCGCTTTCCAGCCGATCAGATTAAACCAGGTGGTCATCGATCCGGAGCGCTTGCCGCCGCGCCAGCAATAAATCAGCGGTCTCCAGTTTTTGGGCCTGTCTTTAAAGGTGGTGGCAAGATGAATGCCAAGATTCTTGGCCACCAGGCCCGCGCCCAGCTTGGTGGCGGCAAAAGGGTCTTGTTTATACAGGGTGCCAACAATCACGCGCTCTTCATTGCTGAGTACCGGCGCGTTGATTGCCCCGGGAATATGGTCATCTGCATATTCAAGCGGGGTGCGTACATCGATCACCTCTTCAAAAGCGGGAAGATCAGCTAAGGTTACCAATAAATTTTTCACGTCATTTCACATTTAGGCTCGCGATTAATTGAATTGTCCCACGCTGGCGCAATGATCGTGAATAAATTCATTTGAATCGGCTCTAAGATTGCTCGTCAAAGGTGCGCAGGGCTGCTATGGTGGCGCATAAATGAATGATCAGGACATTGCAATAATGAGTACAAAATTAACTTCTTTATCGCATGGCGGCGGTTGCGGCTGCAAAATCGCCCCGGCTGTTTTATCGGAAATGCTATCTAAATTGCCGGCGGCGGCTTTGTTTCCCAAGCTTTTGGTGGGTACGGAAACTTCGGACGATGCCGCCGTGTACTGGCTCAATGACGAGCAGGCCTTGGTCGCCACTACCGACTTTTTTATGCCGATTGTGGATGATGCCTTTGATTTTGGCCGCATTGCCGCTACCAATGCCATCTCTGATATCTACGCCATGGGCGGCACGCCGATTATGGCGCTGGCGATTGTCGGCATGCCGGTCAATCTGCTGCCAATTGAAGATATTCAGCAAATTCTGGCAGGTGGTGCCGCCGTGTGCGCTGAAGCAGGTATTCCTATTGCTGGCGGGCATTCGATTGATGCACCGGAGCCTATTTATGGCTTGGTGGCTATGGGGCTGGTGCATCCTAAGCAGCTTAAAAAGAACAGCGATGCCAAAGCGGGCGATGTGCTGATTCTAGGCAAGCCGCTGGGAATCGGTATTTTGGGCACCGCCATGAAAAAAGGCCTGCTGGATGTGGCGGGCTATCAGCAGCTGATTGATACCACTACCCAATTAAATAAGGTGGGGGCAGATTTAGCTAAGCTGCCTGCCGTACACGCACTGACCGACGTTACCGGCTTTGGCCTGCTGGGGCATCTTTTAGAAGTGTGTCGTGGCGCGCATTTAACGGCCCTGGTGGACGCCAGTAGCCTGCCCATGCTTTCTGCTGCTATTGGTTTTGCCGAGCAGGGTATTGGCCCGGGTGCCATTGAGCGTAATCTGGCCAGCTTTGGTCATGACGTTGATTTCGCGGCAGGGGTGCCAGCATGGCAGCAGCGCATGTTGGCCGATGCACAAACATCAGGTGGCTTGCTGGTGGCCTGCGCGGCCGGGCAGGCTGATGAAGTCTTGGCTATGTTCCGGCAGCAGGGCTTTGCTCAGGCTGCGGTGATCGGCAAGCTGGCAGCGGGCGATGCCAGGGTCAGGGTGCTGTAGGTACAAAGCATCATCTGGATTTGATTGTGCTGGCGGATTACCGCCCGGAGCTGCCTCTGTTTTGAAATATCCTTCCCTATGCCCGCTTTAGCCAAGGTGCTAAAGCGGGCATGTCTATCGTTCCCTGCCGTATTCAATTGAAATAAATATGCTATGCCCTTTGAGAATGTCACTGTGTTTGTGGAATAATTTAACTGGCATGGATGTTTTTGTATTTATATGGTTATTTACAGCGGCAAACAAGCTTGAAAAAATATTTTTTAAATTATATTAAAATATAATGCGTGTTTTATATAGCGATATGAGCTATGGGTTGGAATTTAATAATAAATTTTTATTGATTCACAACAAAATTAGCGTAGTTAATTTTGGTTTTTTAACCGAAATACTCTGCTGGCATGCACTTTTTACGAATATATCAATATTAATTTAATGAACAGGTGATTATCACCATTTTTTGCCATCTTTTAATTTTACCAAAATTGATATTACAATGTTGATTATCAAAGACAAAGAATATTGGGCTAATCAAGTTTAAATAGCCGAATTAATGCAATATGCTTATTTTTTGCATGTTGCAGCTATTGCCAGGTATTGCGCAGGATTTTATTCACTTTATAAATGGGATCGATATGCAAACTCAAGCTAAAGTAATTTCAGTATTAGTCAGCGCCCTATTTTCAGGCTTAGCTTTTGCCAGCCCAAGTGCCGAGTCATTAGCAAAGCAATTAAAAGTGCATATTGATGTTAAAGGGGCTGAAGCAGAGAAAACCTGTAAGCAGCTGGGTGCAGATTGGGCAACTTGCTATCGTTCTACCATTACCTTGAGTAATACCGGCAGTGCTTTAAATGATAAAAATTTCTCGATTATTATTCCTTCGCCAAGAAGAATATTGTCTGTTGCTGGTGATCAATTTAAAATTGAGCATATCACTGGCGATTTAAACCGTTTAACTCCCACAGATAAATTCATGGGTATTGCTGCAGGTAAAAGTATTCAAATTGATTTAATCAGTGAGTACTGGCATGTGAGTGATTACGATACTTTCCCGCGCTGGATGGTGAGTGCCAACGGCCAGACAAAAACTATCAAAAATACAGACACAGAAGATGTGACCCGGTTTGCCACGCCCTTGAGCACCGCCCAGGCCAAGCGCGCCAGCTCTGATGAAAACCTGATTCTTGACACTTTAAAACGTTATGATGTTTACACCGCAAAAATGGATGAAGCTGGAGCTAAGGATCGGATTATTCCTGCGCCAATCGAGCAAAAAATAAACAAACCAGATAGCGTTTCCATCAAAAATGGTTTGTTCTTAAATAACATAGATACGGCAGATCATGCCAGATCAGTATTTGCAAATTCACTAAAGAAATATCAGCTGCTGGCTCAGAAGAAAGAACAGGCATTAGTGGTAAATGTTGCTGTGGCTCAGGATAAAATCCAATTAGCTGCGGCAAAAAAAGCAGGCGGTTACACTTTAATGATTAAAGATGGCGTAGCGCAAGTTTATGGTTTTGATGCTGCGGGTGCAATGAATGGTTTTAATTCCCTGCTTTCTCTGGTAGATATTAAATCCAAAGATAATCTGTCAGAAATGGTAGTGAATGATGCGCCACGCTATGAATACCGTGGCATGATGCTGGATTCTGCACGTAATTTTAAATCCAAACAGCATGTGTTTAATTTAATTGAGCAGATGAGCGAATTGAAATTAAACAAGCTGCATCTACATTTAAGCGATGATGAAGGCTGGCGCCTGCAAATTAATGGCCTGGATGAATTAACCAGCGTAGGTGCCCAGCGCGGCTTTAATTCTAAAAATGAGCAAACTCAATTATTACCCCAGCTGGGCCATGGTACTGAGGCGCAAAAATCAGATGGTTTTTATACCCGTGCTGATTTCATTGAAATCTTGAAATACGCTAAAGACAGAAATATTGAAGTGATTCCAGAAATTGATATGCCTGGGCATTCCAGAGCCGCCGTGGTGTCAATGGAGGCGCGTTACAATCATCTAATGAAAAGTGGTAATAAAAAAGCCGCAGAGCAATATCGCTTATTAGACCCGACGGATACCTCGCAGGTTACTACTGTTCAGTTTTATGATAAGCAAGGCTTTATGAATGTTTGCCTGCCTTCGGCAAAAAACTTTGCTAAAAAAGTAATTGCCGAAGTGAATGCAATGTATGCCGAAGCGGGTCTTCAATTAACAACCTGGCATTACGGTGGTGATGAGGCCAAAAATATTATGCTGGGTGGTGGTTATGCCAGTGCTGCAGATGCAAAGCCGGGCCAGGGGATTATTGATAAAAAGGCACAGAACTTCCCTTACGAGAAATCCCAGGCCTGCCAGGCGCTGGTGAAAAACGGCACGGTGGCTTCATTTGATGGCTTAACTTCCTGGTTCGGTAAAGAAATCAATAAAGAGCTGGTTCCGCATCAGATTAACTCATTCCAAAGCTGGCAAGATGGTTTGACTCATCTGAAGAGCGCCAGCGAAATGACGGTTAAACCAACTGTTAATGTCTGGGATACTTTATTCTGGGGCGGAACCGAGGTTGTTTCGAAGTTTAATCAAAAAGGCTTTGATATCGTTTTATCCAATCCGGATTATTTATATCTGGATATGCCTAATGAAATTGATCCATCAGAACGTGGTTATTATTGGGCAGCCCGTGCTAATCCATTGAAAAAAATCTTCTCTTTTGCCCCGGGTAATCTGGCGCAAAATGCAGAGACCAGCGTGGATCGCGATGGTAAGGCGATGACGATTACTTCGCCAACAACAGCGCCAAATATTAAAGGGATTTCCGGCCATTTATGGTCTGAAACGCAAAGAACGGATGAGCAGGCTGAATATATGATTTATCCGCGCATCTTTGCGCTGGCAGAGCGGGCCTGGAATAAACCAGGCTGGGAAAAATTCCAGGCTAATACGGTGTATTCCAAAGAAAGCAAGCATGTAGATAAGCAAGCCCTGGAAAATGATTACAGCCGGTTTGTGAATGCAATTGGGGCGCGAGGCTTAGAAAAGCTTGATGCTCATCAGATTAAATACCGTTTGCCAAAAGTTGGCTCGAAAGTAGTAGATGGTGTGTTGCACGCTAATACCGAGATCCCAAATGTGCAGATCCAGTATTCAACTGATGGTAAGCAGTGGTCAGTTTACGATGCAAATCATAAGCCTGCAGTAAGTGGCAGCTTGTATGTGCGAACCAGCAATGCTGATCAGAGCCATCCTCGCTTTGGCCAGGTCTCTAAAGTGCAATAAGGTTGCGATCTTGCGTGGCTTGAGGCTTAGCCAAGCAGGCATGTGCCGTTCACTGTTAAGGTGGACGGCATTTTTCTGGCCCGTGAGCAGCCGATCCACAGGATGCAATCTAAGTTGGTTTTCCATAGTTGTTTTGCAGACATTTTTACAAGCATCTTGCTGCATAGTTAAGTTAATCAATCAATCGAGCGGGAGGATGGTTATGACGGCTTTAAAGCGCATCGTCATTGTTGGAGGCGGGGCTGGTGGTTTAGAGCTGGCGGTTAAATTAGGTGAAAAGCTGGGCCGTAAGGGTAAAGCGCATATCACTTTGATCGATGCAGCCCGTACCCATATCTGGAAGCCGCTGTTGCATCAGGTAGCGGCAGGTACTTTGGACAGCCATGCTGACGAGCTGGAATATATCGCGTTAGCCCGCTGGCATCATTTTGATTTTCGTCTTGGCCGTATGACAGGGTTGGATAGGGACACCAAGCAAGTGGTGCTGGCCCCGACGATCGATGAAGAAGATGGCAGTGAGCTCGTGCCTGAGCAGACCATTGCTTACGATGCTTTAGTCATGGCGCTGGGTAGCCAGACCAATGATTTTGGTACACCGGGCGTTGCCGAGCACGCCATTATGCTGGATACGCCGGCTGCGGCAGAGCGCTTTAATAAACGCTTTATCAATAGCTGCTTACGTGCACAGGCAAGGCGTAAACAGGCCGGTGAAGGCCGCTTTACCGTAACGATTATTGGAGGCGGCGCAACCGGGGTGGAGTTATCGGCCGAGCTGCATATGGCCACGCGCATTATGAGCAGCTTTGGTTTTGCCAATATTCACCCCGAGCGCGATTTAAAAATTGTGATTGTGGATGCTGCTCCCAGATTATTGTCGGCATTGCCGGAGCGGCTATCTGATGCAGTGGCGCTTGAGCTGCGCAAAATGGCGGTGGAAATTCATGCCAATGAGCGGGTGGTAGATGTGTCTGCTGCGGGGGTACAAATGGCCTCGGGCAAGTTTATCCCAAGCGATCTGGTGGTGTGGGCTGCAGGAATTAAGGCGGCAGATTTTCTTAAAGAGATTGCCGGGCTGGAGAGTAATCGCCTGAATCAGCTGGTAGTTGGCCGTACATTACAAGCTTCGCGTGACCCTAGTATTTTTGCGCTGGGCGATTGCGCTGCCTGCCCGCTGGGGGACACAGGAGCCACGGTGCCGCCACGTGCTCAATCTGCGCATCAGCAGGCGATGTTGCTGGCCAAAAGTATTCCCCTTTATTTAGCCGGCAAACCCCTGCCAGAATTTAAATATCAGGATTACGGCTCGCTGGTTTCCCTGGGTGAATACAGCACCGTGGGCAGCCTGATGGGGGGGATCGCCCGTGGCAGCTTATTTATCGAGGGCCAGTTTGCCAAAATGATGTACTGGTCACTGTATAAAAAGCACCAGGTGGCGGTGAATGGCTGGTTTAAAACCTGGCTGGCCACATGGGGTGAATATATTGACCGGGTGAGTAAGCCTAGAATTAAACTGCATTAATTGTTAGGCCTGTAGACACAAAGATCAATGAGCATACGAAGAACACAGAGAAAACCTAAAGAAGTCTTGGTTTTTTCTGAGCGCTCAGTGTTCTTCCTAATCTTTGTGTCTACAGGTTTTTTTCTGGGAAAAGATGGATGATCTATTTGCCAAGCTCTGCCCGACTGTCCAGAATACGTCTTTTACTTGCAGTTACCCGCCATGAAATCCATCCGTCACCAAGCCTTGCTCGCGCTGCAAATGGCTAATCATAGCGATAAAGTAGCCCTTGTGCGTGCTATCGAAGATCAGCATCTTCTTGCTTGTGATGAACAAATTATCAGTACCGGGCAAACACCGGGTTTGAATGAGCGCCCGCCTTTGGTGCCACCGATGGATGTGCCACGCCGTAAAATCAGCACGCCGGAAGGGCATGCCGCTCTGATCCATGCTCTGGCGCATATTGAATTTAATGCCATTAATCTGGCGCTTGATATTTTGTGGCGCTTTGCAGGGCTGCCCGAAGATTTTTACCGCGATTGGTTAAAAGTAGCCCGCGAAGAGGCTTATCATTTTGAGTTGCTGCAAGAGCACTTGCAGACGCTGGGCTACGCCTATGGTGATTTTGCGGCACATAACGGTTTATGGGATATGGCAGAAAGAACCCGTGATGATTTGCTGGCAAGGCTGGCGCTGGTGCCTCGCACGCTTGAGGCGCGGGGTCTGGATGTCACACCACAAATTCGTGACCGGCTAGGGCATCGGGGGGACAAGGCAGGTGCCGCCATTTTGGATATTATCCTGAGAGACGAAGTGGGCCATGTAGCCATTGGCAATCGCTGGTATAAGGCTCTGTGTGAGGAGCGGGGTTTGGACACAATTGCGGCCTACCGGCAGCTAGCTCTGCAGTATCAGGCAGCAAAACAGCGTGGGCCATTTAATTTAGAAGCACGCAGAGCAGCAGGGTTTAGCGAGGAAGAGCTAGCGGTTTTACAGTTGCAGGATTAGTGCTTGGGTTTAACCGGCGGATCAGGCTGTGGCGGTGGCCCGGCTTTGGTGCGGCGTATTTTTGCGATGAATTTTTTGATATCGAAAGCCCCCGTTACCACCACGCCGAGCCCACCGGCAATGATTAATACATACCACAGGATCAGTGTGCTGCCCGCGGGCTGCAGAAGCGTGCTGGCATAGAGCATTAATTCGGTTGCAGCAGTAGCGGCCAGCAAGAGTAATAAGCTGGATAAAAATAAAGCCAGCAGGCGTAGCCTGGTAAAATTGGGTGTGAGTATCAGCAAAATATAGCCGCCAATACTAAAGATAGGAAACAGCAGCCAAAGTCCTATACCCGGATTAATTTCGATGATGCCCAGAGGCGCAATCAGTAAGAGGCATCCGGCCAATAAGCCCAGCACAATCAGCAAACTGCCAAAAAATAATAATGCCATTATTTTATACCCCAGACTAAAAATCTAAATAGTGGCGATTAGTCTTTATAGACTAAGTGCTCATTGCTTATTCTTTTTATCCGGAAAAAATAAGGGCGGTTAAAATCCTGGTTTGCCGAGTTTTAAGTGCCCTTATTCATAGAGTACAGATTTATTTTACAATGATACTGCTAAAATCCTGCCGGCTAAATGGGTTGATTTTATAGCCACGGATATTGGGTTTAGTCAGCACGGCAGTAATAGGGTGCGCCAATGGAATCCATAATGCCTGATCATGAATTATTTTTTGTGCACTGGTATAAAGTTTGGCTCGTGTTGCCTGATTGGCTATTTTTTTGCCATTATTAATTAGTTTATCCAGCTGGGGATCACAATAGCGTGCAAAATTAAGCCCGGATTCTATTGATGAACAGGAAAATTGCGGTGTTAAAAAATTATCCGGGTCGCCATTGTCGCCACTCCAGCCCATAAACAAGAGATCATGTTCACCAGCTTTGGCGCGTTTAATTAGCTCGCCCCATTCAATGACTTTTAGCTCGGCTTTTACGCCGATTCTGGCTAAGTCGGCCTGTAGTAACTCTCCGCCAGCACGCGGATTAGGATTAAGAGAGCTCCCTGTCGGGCGTATCCAGATACTAGTGCTAAAGCCATTGGGAAATCCGGCTTCTGCCAGTAATTGTTTTGCCTTGGCAGGATTATATTTGTAATCCTCCTGATTGATATAGCTCCACGTATTGGGGGGGTAAGGGCCGTCCGCCGCTGTGGCTGTGCCATCAAACACCTGCTTTAGATAGGCATTTTTATCAAATGCATAATTAAGAGCCTGGCGCACTTTTGCATTATCAAAAGGTTTATGCTGGCTATTAAAAGCAATAAAAGCAGTAGAAAATGCCGGTGTTTCAATAGCCTGAATATTTTTATCCTGCCTTGCCGCTAATACATCCTGCGGTTTAGGTGAGAGGGCAATCTGGCATTCGCTTGCTTTTAACTTTTGCACTCTTACGCTGGCATCCGGTGTAATGGCATAAATTAATTTATCAATTTTCGGTTTATCACCAAAATAGGCGGTGAATACATCAAAGCGGATATGGCTGTCTTTTTGATAGTTTTTTAATACAAAAGGTCCGGTACCTATAGGTTTGGTATTTAAATTGGCGGTTTTTCCTGCAGCTAATAATTGATTTGCATATTCTGCAGAGTAAATCGATGCAAAACCCATGGTAAGGAGTGCAGAAAATGTAGCTTCAGGGGCATTGAGCTCAAAGCGCACTGTTTGCTCATCTATTTTGTTAACGGATTTAATCAGTTTGGGTAATTGAAAAGTTTGCGCATGCGGATAGCCATTGACTGCTGATTTATGCCAGGGGTGATTGCTGTCCAGCATGCGATTAAAGGTGAATATCACATCATCAGCATTCAGCGTTCGTGTGGGGTTAAAGTAGTCGGTGCGATGAAAAGCAATATTCTTTTTTAAAGTGAAAGTATAGCTGAGGCCATCGGGGCTGATTTGCCACTTCTCGGCAAGGCTGGGCACTAGTTTACGGGCGCTCGCGTCATAATCGATCAGACGGTTAAATAGCACGTCTGCAGAGGCGTTTGTAGTGGTTAGCGAATTGTATTGCACAACATCAAAGCCATCCGGGCTGGCCTCGGTGCATACCGTGAGTGGCTTGGCCTCTACGGTAACGGCCCAGAGTAAAACAAATAGTGATGAAATCAGGCGCATGGCAGATTCTCGATGTATGGCGGTGCCTAGATAATACCCCGCTGATATGGTTTAAAAATAGTTGTTTTTGCATGTTTTTAGCTTAAAAGGGCATGGAAAAAATTTGATTAAAATGCTTTGCTTTCAGTCTGGTCAGTTTTTGCTTTTATGTTGATTTTTCCCTTTGTAGCTCTACGTTTTGCAGGTATTTGAGTGTTTTGCTGATGATGCTGCCTTTGGGGGCTTTTAACGTGCCTGGTGCAATGTCTGATCAAGGTTTTTTTACATCATTAGAGGCTCAATGGTTTATTCCCATATAAAGCTCAATCTTCCTTGATTAGGGCTTTCTGTATTAGATGGTGAGTTTTTTTACCAAGCTTGGGCTCAAGTAGTTTGTGTTTGATAAAGATAATTTTTTAATAGTATGTCAAAGTTGTATAAGAGCTGCGTAATTAAAATAATATTACTAATCATGCAAAGAAGCTGTTTAGACTGACTTTAAAATTATTATTATCTGGGTTTATTTGTTTCCTAGGGTTTTTATGTATGTCGATTCAATAATTGAGAACAAACACACCCAAAAATGATCTGGTTTTGTTAAAAGATTACAGGGAAATTACCACTTGATTTTTTACGAGTTATTTAGAATGTTTTTAGGTTTTTATTTCTGTTTGCTTTTATTAGTGCTTATAGCCATAGTTAAAATAAATTACGATGATTTATTTTAACTATGACCTTGATATTTAATTTTATTACATTCTGTGCTTATTGATCTCGGTCAAAACGCAAAGCTTTTTTACGTCGCATTCTATCGTCACTCCATCAATTTAAAAGAATGGTTTTTTCTATTTTATATTAGAGGAATGAAGATGAAAGTTAATAAATCAAAATATGCTATTGCAGGTGCTGCTTTACTAATGCTATGCCAGTTTTCGTTTGCTGATGAAAATCCTCTCACCAAATTAATTGGCACATGGGAAGGTGATATGGGGGTTGATGTTTCTCCTAGTCAACGTGGTAGTGGTTCCCCTGCCGGCGCGGTAGCAACAACGCCATATTATGAAAAAATTGTAATTAGTAGTGGAGCCGGGGCTACAAATGCAAGTGTCCAGGATCTTGTGACCGTGCGATACCATCAGATGGTTTTTAAAAAAGCTGATAATCAGCAATTTCATGACCAGGTTGGATATTTGATTTGGGATAAAAAGAATAATAAAGTTTATAATTCGTTCTGTATTCCCCGTGCTGTCTGTGCTGTGGCAGAGGGCGATTTAAAGGATGCAAATGAATTTACGATGAGCAGTAAAGCTAATAATCTCGCAGAAAGTTCCTTTATGATAAAAAATGCAAAAACAAAAGCATTTACTATTACCATAAAGTATAATGAAGATGGAACATTGTCATACACTCAAAAAACGGATCTCCTGATTTATGGAAAGCCGTTTTCACATGTTGACTCAAGTGTCTTGACTAAAAAATAAAAATAAATAGGGCAGAGCGGAAATACCGGCCTGCCCTTATTTTTAATCCGGATAATGCATTCTATAAATTTCAAGCAGTAAGATTGGCTGTTAATGCAAGTATGATTTCTATTATTTTATTTCTTTCATTTAGTTGCCCCCTCCCAAATCGGTTTATCTTTCAGTAAGATTTTCGGCATAGAAAATTTGGTGTGAAAGTTGTAAGTACAGCATTTATGGCGTATCAGGTTTTTTATCATGATGCGGATGAATGTTTGATAGATAAGAGCCGGTATCCAAATAAACTGCATATTAAGCATTAAGCCATCATCAGTATCTTGGCGCTGTCGTTTGCTGGTTGATACTAATATATTACATCCTGTTGTACCTGTTTTTTAATCAGCCTTGTTGGTATGCTTTTACGTTGGATACAGAAAACGCAAAAGTCGCCGGTGCCCGTTTGGCTTACGAAGGGGGATCGAACCAGGGCTTTGCCTCTATTTACTGGATTAATTGCGATCTGGAATTAAGCCTGTATATCAAGCACCAAAATAATCAAGAGCCGGAGCTATCCAAGGCTAATTAGCTAATGTCTGTGGTATTTGCTTACTAAGGCTAATATCAAAGTGGTTTCTCTTTGCCAGCAGAGTCTGTGGTGAGCCGCCTGAATCAAACTATTGAACAGTGTGGCAAGTTTAAATGAATCGGCTCTGGCCATGGCTATTGATATCTTCGCCGCATATCAAGGGTTAGGCAGAACACCAATCGATTGAATTGGTTTATATTAAACCTGATGATTCGCAGCCGAATGCGTGTATTGAGTAAATCGCTCCACCTGTGATGAATGACTGGTTTGAAAGTATTGCAGAAGTATTATAAATCAAGACGCAATGGCTTTAGATTTGCCATAACAGGTACCCCCATATGGTATTAGATGACATCCCCTCAACGTTGGTATTGTAATATTTAAATTCTACTTTTAAGCAGAGGCGTTTCATAGCAACTATTTCTATGTTTGAAACCTGACTTGGAAAGCATTACTGTGGTTAAGGGTTTTTTCCTAGAACAGGTCAAACTGTAGTGTGATATATCTATTCATCGATTTGGGCGCTTGCCCAAGTTGAATTTATAGTACGCACTGGAAAGCAAAGCGTTCTGTAAAAAAAATTAAACAGCTGGGGCAGACAACTTTCTATAAATGATAAGGTGTTGGTGGGTTTGTTGTATTTCTGATTTTGTAAAAAAAAGTGTTTGCCCTTTGGGGTAAACCAGAGGCAAAGTGATATCTCTGGAGTTGTGTGAGCTGCTTACTACACAGATCGAGCGGGCTGGTTTTATTTTTTAAAGGATTGTTATTTTTACATATTACCTTAGATGTACTAAAGTGAGTCAATTGACGATGCTTTTTATCTGCCAGCCATTTGGATGTGTTTAATTGGTTGTACAGATGGAAAAGCCATTTTGGGCATTAAACAAGAGAGAATGAAATGGGCTTATTAATAAATTACCGGGTGAGAACACGTTTATTGCTGCTATGTGTTTTTTCTTTATGTGGCATGGCGTTCTTAAGTCTTACTAATACGAAGGTGTTGTACGATCGAATGCTGGCAGACCGGATGGATCAGGTTAAGGGGCAGACTGAAACAGCCGCAGGGGTCATAGAGCACTTTCGTGCTTTAAGCCAGAAAGGGCAAATGAGCAGTGCTGATGCTCAGCAAGCAGCAGTCAGGGCATTACGGGATGTACGTTATTCTAAAACTGAATATTTTTTTATCATTGACACAAATCATATTGTGCATTTGCAACCGACCAAGCCTGAATCCGAGGGGAAAAATCAGCGTGATTTAAAGGATGTTGATGGGAAGTTAATTTATGTGGAGCTGGCCAAAGCTGCCCAGCAGGGAGGGGGGTTTGTTAAATATTCCTTTCCAAAGCAGGGCTCAGATAAGGCAGAGCCTAAGATCTCTTACTCTATTCTGATACCTGGTTGGAACTGGGTTATTGGTACAGGGGTTTACGTAGATGATGTGGAAGATGATCTTAGAAGCAATTTGCTCTATGGTCTTTTAAAATTACTGCTTCTGGCTGCTCTGGTGACCGGTGTGGCATGGATGATTACACGAAGTATATTACAGCAGCTAGGTGGTGAGCCGCAGGAAGGAATTGCGGTGATGCAGCGGGTGGCCAGTGGGGATTTGCAAATTAATGTGTCATCTGCTCATCAGGGCAGCATGCTGGCTTCCCTGGGGGAAATGGTTAAGGGTTTAAATAAGGTCATGCGTAATGTGCGCTCTGATGCTGATTTATTAAATGACAGAGCCGCACAAATTGCGAACTCCAGCAAAGAGATTTCGATTGCGGCTACGAGGCAGTCTGACGCAACTACGACTATGGCGGCAGCCATGGAGGAGCTTACTGTTAGCATCAACCATATTTCGGAAGGCTCGGGTGTGGCAGAACAGGCTTCCCGCCAGGCTACAGAGTTGGCTAAAAACGGGGTAACTCAGGTTGCTGAAGTGACCTCTACGATGGAGTTGATTGCGGGTAATGTAAGCGAAGCCACTGCACAAATTCGCCAGCTCGACGCTAAGGCACGTGAAATTTCCGGTGTCGCTTCCGAAATTAAAGACATTGCCGATCAAACTAATCTGCTGGCACTTAATGCCGCCATCGAAGCCGCAAGAGCGGGCGAGCAGGGACGTGGTTTTGCGGTGGTGGCTGATGAGGTAAGAAAACTGGCAGAAAGAACCTCGGTTGCTACGGTGAATATAGCCTCGATGCTGGCTGCTATTCAGGGTGAAACCGTTAGCGTGGTTAATGCAATGAGCTCTGCTATTCCGCAAGTTGAGCGGGGAGTGCAATTGTCGCGTCATGTTGCCGACTCTCTAAATAGTATTCATTCCGGTGCGGAGTCCAGTCTGTATAGCTTGCAAGAAATGGCATCGGCCATACGCGAGCAAAGCCAGGCAAGTAATAGCATCGCTTTGAGGGTTGAAGATATATCGCAAATGGTGGAAGAAACCAGCACTTCTATCCAGCATGCGGCAGAAAATGCTTCGCAAGTTGAGCAGATCGCTAATCAGCTAAACCAGGGTGTAAGTCATTTTAAAGTTTAGCGGGTGTGTTGCTTCAGTAATTTGTTTGTTCGAATAAGGTGCTGGCTTGTTTTTCGGCATAAATCTAGGCTACAGGGTGGGCAGTTGTTTTCACTGGTCATCTTGTGGGGCTAAGTTATGTGCCTTTCTTGGAAGTATTTATTTTTGTAAAATAAATGCATACAGAAAAGAGCATAGAGCAAATTCAATAGACTGTATTTTTTTGTAAAATACAGCGCTGCCTTAGTTTTCCAAACCCCGGTGGCCATTTCTTGGTTGCCGGGCTATCCATCTCAATTAAAGTATATGATGTGATTCCAGATATGAGTGCAATATGCGCCTGTTTGGATTATTGCATCACTGCGTGATGGTGCAGGGGCAACGGCAGAGTAAAGTGGGCATTGTTTGCTTGGCGACACTTTAGAGCTGGGTATGTTCTTATTTAAGCTCTCCTTCATTCCCTTCAATAGTGAAATAAAAGGCTTTGTATAATTTTCAAATAAAAAAATTGATTGGAATCTTTGAGAATATATGACTATCACAAAAATCCTTAAGTGCATAAGCTGGTCCGCCCAGGGCATGTTGATATTTAATTCATTATTGCGCTAAACCGTAGGTTAAATATCTGTGGGGGGGCTAAAAATAAAATTGACGTATGATCTTTGTTTGGCTTGATACCCATAGGGTAAGGCAGAAAGGGGGGCATAAAAATAGGCTCTCCTTTATTTTTTCCCGGAGTGATGGAAGTCGATATATTTAATAAATACGGTTGTTTTTAAAGCCTCTTTTTTTGAGTATGAAACTTAGAAATGCCATACTTCGGAACTTAGATTTTTCTTGCAAGCATAGTGATCCGGCACTTATTCTGGCAGCTCCAATGAGCTGCCCACTTTAGAGGGAGATAAAATGAAAAAAATCACTTTATTACTGGTCGCTTTCTGCGCGTCTTTTACAGTTTTTGCTCATGAATACAAGGCGGGGGAGATTCGGGTGGTGCATCCATACTCGGTGCCAACTTTGCCGGGTAAGGATATTGGTTCGGCGTATATCGGTCTGGAAAATAAAGGCCCGCAAAATGATCAGCTGATTGGGGCAAGTAGTGATCGGGCTGAGCGGGTAGAGATACATACCATGAGTATGGAGGGTGATGTGATGAAAATGCGTCAGGTGAGCGAGCTGGAAGTAAAAGGGGGTGACATCATCAAAATGAAACCGGGCATGGGTTATCACCTGATGATTTATGGTGTGAAGCCGCCTTTAAAAGTGGGTGATAAATTTCCACTGAAATTGCAGTTTAAAAAGTCAGGCTCAGTGGAGGTTTCGGTGATGGTGCAAGAGCGTGATGTGGGAGTTAAAGCCGCTGAAGGGCATTCTCATTAGTCTTGGTATCTGCCGGATTAGCTTGCAAGCAAACTGACCTTCAGACCAGGGGAGGGTGATACTGAGCGGCTTAAATATTATTTATTCTGTTATTTAGCTTTCTATTTTTATTTGCGCAAGTAAGAATTCTTTATGTATTCTTACTTGTATTTTTTATTACATTGGCAATAATCTACCGTTTATCATTTATTCATTCAAATATATTTATGCTTACGAATTTTCTTTAAGCATAAAAAGCCAATATATGCGCTATATCAAGCAATCTTACGTATTTAAAAGCCAAGCTCTCGTCTGTACATTCCCTAAGTATCCTCTGTCATAAAAAATGCTGACGTTAAAAATTAGCATGCACTTTGCATGGTGGTGGCTTTCTGTATTAGAAAGTTATAAAACTGCTTACCTTAGTTTTTTTTTGGTAAATAAGTTTCATTTGATGTGAAAGTTACCAGTATGAAAGTGGTTGTTTTCAGTAACGCATTTGCCTGTTTGTAAGGTATTAATACTAGCAACATCACACTCACTAAGGATGCTCAGATGGCAAAACAGTCTAGCCACCCTAAAGGCCTCTACCTTTTATTTGCCACAGAAATGTGGGAGCGCTTTTCTTATTACGGTAACCGCGCTTTACTTGCGCTGTTTATGATTTCAGCTCTGTCGTTTGACAAGCAGTTTACTTCTGCACTGTATGGTCAATATACGGGCCTGGTCTATCTGGCCCCCCTGGTGGGGGGGTATGTTGCTGACCGGTTCTGGGGCAATCGCCGCTCTATTGTTGTTGGTGGAGTATTGATGGCCCTGGGGCAGTTTCTCCTGTTCTTTGCAGGCACCTGGTTTCAGGACGCCAGTATTGCAATCCCGCTGTTTTACAGTGGTTTAGGTTTTATTATTGCGGGTAATGGTTTTTTTAAGCCCAATATCTCGACGATGGTTGGCCAGCTTTATGAGCCAAATGACAGCCGTAAAGATACGGCTTACACCATTTTCTATATGGGGATTAACTTAGGCTCATTTATGGCTCCGTTGATTTGCGGTACTTTGGGTGACACGGGGAACCCGGCTGATTTTCGCTGGGGGTTCCTAACCGCCGGCCTGGGTATGCTGATCTCTTTGGCGATATTTGTGTCTTTTCGTGATAAATATCTGCTTGATCCGGCTGGTAAATTGATCGGCTTGGCACCAGGTAAAATCAGCGCAGAAGAGCGTGCTAAACGGGATGCTCCGCTAACCCAGGTTGATATCGAACGTATTATCGTGATTGGCGTATTGTCATTTTTCGTGATTTTCTTCTGGTCTGCATTCGAGCAAGCAGGTGTATCGCTGACTTTCTTTGCGGCCGAATCGCTGGATCGTGAAGTGCTGGGTTTTACCGTACCAACATCATGGTTTCAATCGTTAAACCCTGTATTTGTGCTGATTTTTGCACCGGTACTGGCGTCGCTCTGGACTTTTTTATCGAAAAAAGGCGCTGAGCCCAGCTCTCCTACCAAAATGGCCTGGGGTCTGTTGTTTCTGGGCTTTGGTTATATCGTGATTGCGATGGCGGTAAAGCATATCGAGCCGGGTATAAAAGTATCGATCATGTGGTTGGTAACCATGTACTGGCTGCACACCATGGGCGAGTTATGCCTTTCTCCGATTGGCTTGTCTTTGGTGAATAAGCTTGCTCCAGCGCGCTTTGCATCACTTTTGATGGCGGTATGGTTTATGGCCAGCGCGGCGGCAAACTGGTTCGCCGGTGTGCTGGCGGGGTTTTACCCGGAAGCAGGCCAGGCCGTGCCAAGCTTTATGGGTTACCAGATCAATGGTATTTATGAGTTCTTCATGCTGTTTGTTGGTATGGCGATGGCCACTGCGGCACTTTTACTGCTGTCGACTAAGAAACTGCAAAAAATGATGCATTTGGAAGTAGCTTAAATATTAATTTAAAAATTAATATTTAAGAAAAATGGCCTGTTTCAATGAAACGGGTCATTTTTATTTGCAGGCGAGATTCTTTGTCTTTATAAGAGGTAAACCCTTTTAGCGCGGTACAGGTTTTATAGTGCTCATACGGAGGGCTGTGCACTGAATACGTGGGGATAAGGCTTATCCATGTGCCATACGATTATTTTTTTGTGAAACTCCGTGCATTCTCTGTCGCTTAATCGTTGATTTTTACTGTGTAATATCAGCGAGTGATTAAAAACCGCGGATATAAGCCAGTATTTTCGGGATTTCCGGCTCGCCCAGATCGGTACTCCGGCGTAAAATGCCATCCCATGCAAAATCAATCTCTTCCTTCTCATCCAATTGGTGTGTTCGATTCTGGCGTAGGCGGTTTAACCGTAGTGCGTGCTTTGATGGACAGACTGCCGTTTGAAAATATTATTTATTTTGGTGATACCGCCCGCGTGCCTTACGGGGTGAAGTCGGTCGATACCATCGCTCATTTCACTCAGGAAATAGCCCAGTTTTTGCAGAATCAGCAGGTAAAAATGCTGATTATTGCCTGTAATACCATGGCGGCGGTGGCCGCTGATCTGGTGCGGGACAGCGCAAATGTGCCGGTGCTGGATGTGATTGAGGCGGGAGCCAAAAATGCGGTAGACGTCAGCTGGACCGGTGGTATTGGCGTGATCGGCACACCGGCCACGATAAATTCCAACGCTTACGCACGTGCAATTCACCAGTTAAACCCTGGCTATCGCGTATATTCGCAAGCCTGTCCGTTGTTTGTGCCGCTGGTTGAAGAGGGCTGGCTGGATCATCCGGTGACTAAACTCACGGCGCAAGAATACCTAAAGCCTGTTTTTGTAGAGAAAATCGATACGCTGGTATTGGGGTGCACTCACTACCCGCTGATTAAACCGCTGCTTCTCGATGTGGTGGGCGGGCGGATGAAGCTGGTGGATTCGGCTTTATCCATTGCCGATCAGGCTGCTGATCTGTTGCAATCCTCCGGCATGGCTAATCCATCTCATCAGGCCCCGGATTATCGTTTTTACGTCACGGATGTGCCGGTGAAGTTTCAAAGTATTGGCGAGCGCTTTTTAGGGCGTAGCCTGAATAAGATTGAGCGGGTGAATCTTTAAGGTTGATCATAAGTACCCGGCTTGGCGTATAAACTCCAAATATTGAACCACAGAGGACACAGCGTTACACGGAAAAACCCAAGAGATATATTTTGGGTTTTTTGCGAATATCTGTTTGGTTTGAGTTGTTGCTATTTATCCTGTTTATTGTCACGTGTGCGTTCGAGCTTGCTGTGAATATCATAAGGATTGTCATTTCCGAGTGATTTTATCGGGAAGCCATCAGCTTATGGTCCTCGATAAAACCACTGGGAAGGGGGACAATTTTTAAAATTGCAGAAGCAGTAGCCCAGCGATCACATCATAAACACACCTGTGTATCCAGTTTGCCTGCTTGCAAGCGGTGTAGGGTAGTGGCGATGTGGGCCGCTCTTTCCTGATTTTTCCAGGGAGATTGGGCCAGTGCTTCCTGCATGTCGGCATAGCCTGCCGCGCGGCGTCTGGCAATAGAGGGGCGGGAGAATTCGGCATCGCTGCAAGAGCCTTCAGAGGCGCTTGGTGTGTAAGTAATGTGCACAATATCAATATGACGTTGTGGCACATCCATTGCGCTTTCCTTGCTGATGGCCTTGGTGTCTGGCGAGGCTTTAGCCAGGGCGCGGCGCAGATTGTGCGTCGTGCAGGCCACTTCTACCTGAGTATTACGGCTGGCATACTGGATTTCTTTCTGTCGCCAGGCTACGGCATCCATGCTGGTAGGAAGTGGGCCTTTGGCACTCCATAAATCCACCATAAAGACCAGCAGATCATCTTCACCTTGATCATCAAGAACTGCATTTAATGGCGTGTTGCTGACGCATCCTCCATCCCAGTAGTACTCATCACCAATTTTTGTGGCTGCAAAGCCGGGTGGGAGCGAGCCGCTTGCAAGTACGTGTTCGGCTTCAATTTTTTGTGCGGCAGAATCAAAAAACACCAGCTCGCCCGTGTCAACTTTGGTAGCTCCCAGTGTAAGTCTTGCTGTTTTACCTGAGTTTAAATCGGGAAAAGAAGCTAAATCACGCAATGTACCAAGCATGGGCGTGGTGTCGCAAAAGCTGGCCAGCTCTGTTGGAAGCGTTGGTGATAAAAGAGGGCTGGGCATGCGGGGAGACCAGAAATTAGGCTGGCCCAGCAGCATGGCTTCAGCTACGCTAAATTGATTGAATGCCCAGAGGGTTTGTCCGGATAAAAAACTGCCCCAGCCATCGGGGCGCGAAATCGATTCCCAGAGGGCTTCCAGTTTTTCGAGGCGCTGTTTGGGGTGGTTGGTGGCAATGACTGCGGCATTGATTGCACCAATTGAGATACCTGTTACCCAGTCTGGCTCAAAGCCTGCTTCTTGCATCGCGGCATAAGCACCAATGTGGTAAGCGCCTAAGGCACCTCCACCTTGTAGTACGAGAACCACTTTCGGAGATTTAGTCGTTTTTTTGCTTGCAGTGGCCATCTTTGTCACTCCATATTATGAATAGCTCCTTAAATTGGTTTTAAGGAGAGATACATCTTCGTACCAGATTTTTATAGATAAGTTGAAGTTAGTCTGGCGAAGCGCTTTCAATAAGATAGATGATGGCTAAGGGTATTTCTATTAAGTTTCTTTTTCTTTCCTTTCATATTTTTTTTATTTTAAGTAAGAATGGATGGTTGGATTGGTGGGCTTATGCATTTTTTGTTACGGTTTTTTGCTACTGCTGTGTATTAAACATCAACTGAGTCTAGTGATTTTCTTCAATCACTTTCAAAAAGTCATTGCCGTATTTTTCCAGCTTTCTATCGCCAATCCCTGAAACGCGGGACATTTCGTAATGGTCCCCGGGGCGTAATCTTACCATTTCTTTGAGAGTGGCATCGCCAAAGATGATATAGGCGGGCACGTTTTGCTCATCGGCCAATTCTTTGCGGCGGCGGCGCAGCGCTTGCCACAGCGCCTGATCGGAGCTTGCGACAAAGTCACTGCCTTTTTCACCCTTGTAATTAAATTTTTCGGTGCGTTCGCGTAAAAACAGCGACGTTTCACCCTTGAGTAAGGGCCGCGCTGCATCAGTCAGCTCCAGGCCACCATGACCGGATTCATTCAGGCGGACTGCGCCACGGGCCAACAGCTGGCGAAATACGGCGCGCCAGCTGGACTCATCCACTTCTTTGCCGATGCCAAAGGTGGTGATGCGATCATGAAAATGCTCTTTTACCTTTGGGGTCGCCTTGCCCTGCAAAATATCCACCAGATGCCCAACGCCAAAGCGATTGCCGGTTCTGAAGATGCACGAAAGCGCTTTTCGGGCGGCTTCCGTCATTTCCACCAATTTGGGCGGGTTGATGCAATTATCGCAATTGCCGCAGGGCTGGCTTGCTTCACCAAAATAGCCCAGCAGCGTTTGGCGGCGGCAGGCGGTGGCCTCTACCAAGCCCAGCATCGCGTCGAGCTTGCGCCGCTCCACCAGCTTTTGCATATCGGGCGAGCCGGAATTATCAATCATGCTATTGAGCAAAATTAAATCTTGCAGGCCATAAGCCAGCCAGGTGTTGGCTGGCAAGCCATCGCGCCCGGCACGGCCGGTTTCCTGATAATAATTTTCTATGCTTTTGGGTAAATCAAGGTGGGCCACAAAGCGTACATCGGGCTTATCAATGCCCATGCCAAAGGCAATCGTCGCCACCATTACTACGCCTTCCTGGCGAATAAATTGCTGCTGATTCTTGGTGCGCACGCTGACATCCAGCCCGGCGTGATAGGGCAGGGCGTTGATTTCCTTGGCTTTAAGCCAAGCGGCGGTGTCTTCAACTTTTTTACGGCTTAAGCAATACACAATACCCGAATCGCCCTCGTGCTCGCGGCGGATAAAGGTGAGCAGCTGATCGCGGGCGTTTTTTTTCTCCACCATGGCGTAGCGCAAATTGGGCCGATCAAAGCTGGAGACAAACTTTTGCGCGTCCTCTAAGCGCAGCCGTCCTATCATCTCGGTGCGCGTGGCGTGATCCGCCGTAGCGGTGAGGGCAATGCGCGGAATGCCGGGGAATTCATCGGCAAGTAAGGATAGCGCCAGATATTCCGGCCTGAAGTCATGGCCCCACTGCGATACGCAATGCGCCTCATCAATTGCAAACAGGCCAATATGCGCACGCTTGAGCAGCGCCATAAAGCGCGGCGTAACCAGCCGCTCTGGTGCCACATACAGCATCTTGAGCTGGCCATTAATAAACGCATTTTCTACATCGCGCGCCTCTTCCTGATTCAGGCTTGAATTCAAATAAGCTGCTGCAACACCCAGCTCTTTTAGTGCGTCCACCTGATCCTGCATCAGCGCAATCAGGGGGGACACCACTACGCCGCAGCCATCCCGCAGCAAGGCTGGGATCTGATAACAGAGCGATTTCCCCCCGCCAGTAGGCATCAAAACCAGCGCATCCCCACCCCCCGCCACATGGCTGACAATAGTTTCCTGCTCACCGCGAAAACTGCGGTAACCAAAGACGTGTTCGAGGACTGAATGGGGGGACATGGCGAATCTATCTATGCAGCAAAGCGGGGATTGTACCCCTCTGAGGGGTGAAGCTAAAACCTGGCGTGGTTTGGGGGAGGATTTACGTGGAAGATGTAGCGTAGGGCGCACTCGAAGCTCGAGCGTGCGCTGGGCGATAAAACCTACCCAGCTTCGAGTACGCCCTAGGTGCTTTAACTCACGATATTGAATCAAATTCGATTTACTAAACCAAAGTCGTTTCTATGCGTGGCCCGAAGCTGGTGCTTGTTGCCGGATGAGCAAGGGTGAACTAATGTGTTTAGTTAAATATATGTTCTGTTAAATTAATAGTCGCTTTATTAGGCCTAAGTATATTTTTAAACTTGATGGGAAAATTCTTTATCCCATTCATCAATATTGAGCTGGAATGCACACAATGGGCGTAATTGGTTTATCAGCCATTCCCTATCAATTTGTACTGTATGTAGTGGATAGTTTTCCTCTTCTTCACTCTCTGTTTCAGCTTCATAATCCATAAAGGTAAGCCTGACAAAGTCATTGCATCCTTCTGCTCTTTCAGCACCAAAAATAACATTGTCATCATCGTTGTCATTATCAACCATTAAAACTGGCAGGGTTGCCGGTATGCCAGAGAATGAATTTAGCTGTGTTAATAACTCAGTGATTGTGCGTCCATCAACAGTTAATTCACATGTTTCATCTCCAAAATCAGCATGCTTTATAACGAGATCAATGTCCCAATATGGGTTTGAATGTTTGATAATTATTTGTTTGTTTTTTGGGAATGATTCAATTGAATTTTTCAATGCTTGTAAATATTTTTCCCATTCATTATCAAAGCCGGAAAAATGATTTGTATTAATCGTAACCGATTGATATTTGTAATCATGCGTATCGGTAGTGTTTTCATATTCAGGAGAAAAATTCAAGGGTGAGTCAAATATTTTTCGCGTTCTTAATCTGAACAAAAAGGGTTCTGTTAGCTTATATAACAGACCTACACGGCTACAAATCGCAATTTGATAATTTGGCGTTTGGCTGGGGGAAAATAGGATAGATGATTTAGACACGGATTTATTCTTGCTCCATATTAAATAGGTGAGCTTTAAAAACTAAGCAAACAATATTGCCTTTTTATCTTGTATGACAATTGTGCATGAAGCAAGTAGGGTGTAGGGCGCACTCGACGCTTGAACGTACGACGGTTTTTTGTCGCTCAGCGATAAGCGCAGTGCGCCGTGTGGAAATTGTGATATGTGTGTGGCGTACTGTGCAGGGCGATAAAGCCCGCCCTGCTTCGAGCACGCCCTACAAGATTTAACTTACGGTATTTAATTAAATTCAATTTTCTCCGCCAAAACCGCTTTAACCCGTGGCCCGAAGCTGGATAGATTTGAAAGCGTGATATTGTGGTGCGCGGCAATTTGTGTGGCAGACAATACATCGTTGTCCAGGGTGGAATGCCCGTCGGCAATCAGCGTTACCGGGTAGCCCAGGGCCAGGGTGCGGCGGACGGTGGTGTCCACGCAAAATTCGCTTTGCAGGCCGCAGATAATCAAATGCTCTGCGCCCAAGTCTTTAAGCAGGGCGTGCAGATTGGTATTATGAAATGAATCCGATGCCGTTTTTCTGATAAATAAATCATTCGGCCGTGCTTGCAAACCCGCAGCCAGCTGCCAGCCATCTGTGCCGTATTCAAGCGGGCCATCATTTTCTTCGTGCTGGATATAGATAACCGGCACTTTATTCTGGCGCGCTAATTGGGCCACTGAATTAATCCGGCTAATCACTTGCGCAGTTTCAAAGGCGGCATATTCGCCACTGCAGAGGGCTTCCTGCACATCAATAATCAGCATTGCGGTTTTCATAGTGGCCTTGTGGCGAAAATAATTTGAAAGAGATATCGCTTTAATTCATTGTTTTTAGCGATTTTAAATTAAGTATGGTGGCTTGGGTTAAGGTTTTATTCGTTTTGGTCTTTTAAAATGTTTCGCCGTTTCACTGCCTGAAAAACACATCCAAACTCCATGCCTGATCAGCATGAAAAAAGGCCATCCCATTGAACTGCACCCCAAAAGTTGGACACCCGTCCATATTTTTGGGGTGTTTTTATGTCCAAGTACACAACGCAATTCAAGCTTTCTGTCGTTCAGCAATATTTAACGGGCGAAGAAGGTATTAAAACGATTACTAACCAATATGGCATCGAGCAGGCCATGTTTCGTCGCTGGGTGAGGTCGTTTCGCCAGCATGGTGAATCGGGTTTAGCCCCCAAATACAGTCATTACGATGCCGTGTTCAAACTCTCCGTGCTCCAGCACATGTGGGACAATCATCTTTCCCAGCAGGAAACTACCGCTTATTTTGATATTCGTAGCCCCACTTGTTTGAGCCAATGGAGCACGCAGTATTGCGCAGGCGGAATTGCTGCCCTTGAATCTGCGCCTAAAGGTCGAAAGAAATCACCCATGCCCGTTGCCGAAAATAACACTGCTCCCCTGCCGATTGATGATGAAACCCGTAGCCGTGAAGAACTCATTGCAGAAGTCAAACGCCTCCGTTTAGAGGTGGCCTACATAAAAAAGTACAATGCCTTAGTTCAAGCCAAAGCCCAATCGGCACAGCAGAAACAGCACAAATAGTGCTTGAATTAAGGCCGCAGTTTCCCTTGGCTGATTTGTTGAAACAAGCCGAGTTGCCGCGTAGCACCTTCTATTACCAGAAGCAGGCTTTGGCGGTGAGCGACAAGTATCAAAACGTCAAAACACAGCTTACAGCGCTGTTTGCAGAGCATAAAGGGCGCTACGGCTACCGGCGCATCATGCTGGCGCTGCGTAATAAGGGCGAATGGCTTAATCACAAAACGGTGCAGCGTTTAATGCAAGAGCTGGGTTTGAAGTCGTGCGTTCGGCCTAAAAAGTACCGTTCATACAAGGGTGAATGCGGCAAAATCGCGCCAAATATATTGCAGCGACAATTTAGTGCAGATAAGCCGAATCAGAAATGGGTAACCGATGTGACTGAATTTAACGTACAGGGAGAAAAGCTCTATCTGTCGCCAGTTTTGGATTTATACAATGGAGAAATTATCGCTTTTGAAATGGCGCGCCGCCCAGTATTTGCGCTGGTCAGTCAAATGCTAAAGAAAGCGATCGTTAAGCTGAGCCCGGATGAAAAACCACTACTGCATTCGGATCAGGGTTGGCAGTGTCAAATGGCAAAGTATCGGCAGCAATTGGCAGGAAAAGGACTGGTACAAAGTATGTCAAGAAAGGGCAATTGCCACGATAATGCAACGATGGAAAGCTTCTTTGGTACGTTGAAGTCAGAGTTTTTCTACCAGGAAAAATTCACTAGTATTGAGCAACTGGAGCAAGGCATCGTGGACTACATTCATTACTATAACCACGACCGAATCAAGTTGAAGTTAAAAGGGCTGAGTCCTGTTCAATATAGAACCCAGCCCTTGAGCACCTAGCTTTTATACTGTCCAACTAATTGGGGTCAGTTCACCATCGGGTTGGCCTTTTGTTGATTTACAGCTTATTTAATTGGCTTACTTAATTTCAGCCTCAGCAATCCCGAGGCGAGTAGCTAATCCCAGGCCGTAAGCCGGATCGGCTTTGTAGCAGTGGCGCAGCTGGCGCACCTGGATTTCTTTTACTGTGACCTGGCTGAGTGCGCCGGCCATATTGTCCAGCAGGCGTTCTTGCCCGTCTTTGCCGATTAAGCGGAACAGGTTACCGGCCTGGATGAAATCATCAGGCTGATCTTGCAGCGGGTTGTAACGATCAGCGCTGCCATGAATTGTCAAAGGCGGTTCGGCTGCAGATGGGTCTTCAATGGGGCCGCCAAAGCTGTTTGGCTCGTAGCTTGGATAGGCGCTGCCATTATAATTGCCCATTTGCATCTGCCCGTCACGGTGGTAATTGTGGAATGGGCATTTTGGCGCATTTACCGGCAGATGACCATGGTTAACACCAAGGCGGTAGCGCTGTGCGTCACCATAAGCAAATAAGCGGCCTTGTAACATTTTATCTGGCGAGAAGCCGATGCCGGGTACTACATTGGCCGGGTTATGTGCTGATTGCTCTACATCGGCGTGGTAATTGTCTGCATTGCGGTTTAGCTCCAGTATGCCCACTTCATGCAGAGGGAAATCACCGTGTGGCCATACTTTGGTCAGATCAAAAGGATTGATCGCGTAGTTATCTGCTTCGGCTTCTGTCATCAGCTGGACACACATTTTCCAGCGCGGGAAATCACCATTCTCGATACTATTATACAGATCGCGCTGGGAGCTTTCTCTGTCGTTAGCGATCACGGCTGCAGCTTCTTCATTACTGTAGTTGGCGATGCCTTGCATGCTTTTAAAGTGAAACTTCACCCAGGTGCGTTTGTTGTCGGCAGAAATCAGGCTGAATGTGTGGCTGCCAAAGCCGTGCATCTGACGGTAGTTTTTAGGCAGGCCGCGATCACTCATCACAATGGTAATTTGGTGCAGCGCTTCGGGCAGGCTGGAGAAAAAATCCCACTGCGAGTTTGCATTAAACATATTGGTGCGCGGATCGCGTTTCACCACATGGTTCAGATCAGGAAATTTGAGTGGATCGCGTAAAAAGAACACCGGTGTGTTATTACCGACTACATCCCAATTGCCTTCTTCTGTATAGAATTTAATCGAAAAACCACGG
Source organism: Iodobacter ciconiae (assembly GCF_003952345.1). Lineage (NCBI taxonomy): Bacteria > Pseudomonadati > Pseudomonadota > Betaproteobacteria > Neisseriales > Chitinibacteraceae > Iodobacter > Iodobacter ciconiae. The sequence goes on from NZ_CP034433.1 coordinate 59,511, forward strand.
ATATCCCGTTCGGCATCTGCCGCACCACGCTCACCGGCTACAGTAGAAAAGCGCATAAATAAAGGCGTTTTCTTGCCTACTTCAGAGAAAACTTTAGCTTTGCTGTATTTGCTGATGTCGTGGGTTACTGTAAATGTTCCGTAAGCTCCTGAGCCTTTTGCGTGCATTCTGCGCTCTGGAATCACTTCACGGTTAAAGTGTGCCATTTTTTCCATATACCAGACATCCTGCATCAGCATCGGGCCGCGCGGGCCTGCGGTAAGAGCGTGCTGGTTGTCGCTGACGGGTGCACCGGCTTGGGTGGTGAGTTTTTTCGATGTCATGATTTTCTTCCTTTGCTTAGATTGAGATCACTGCATCCAGACCAGGCTGGCAAGCAGCTCGCAAAAGAGTTCCCCGAGTGTGGCTTGCTGCATGGTGGCTCCTTGTTGAAACCAATTATGGTTTTTTGCGATAGTTAAAACAAATTGATTATTTAAATGCGATTGATAGTTTTTATCAAAAGAGTAACTGTGCCCGTATCACTTTTAACTAAGTTGTGGCAAATGGCAGATGAGCCTGACAGACGGCAGGGGCTTCAGACAGAGCCCTGCAGGTAATGCCATTTTAGGGAAAAAGCCTCAGTTCTTAGTTTAGAAAACAGGCTTTTTATGAGCACCGGTTAACTTTACCGTAAATTCTTTGTTTAACGGTAGCCCGCTACTCAAAAAAATATTGCTTGAGCTCAATTAAAACTTCAAAAAATATCACCTATTTAGTGTCAACTCAGAATCTGTTGATATTTGATTCGCAGCTGAGCCGAGTCGAACAACAGCCAAGCATAGGGTGTGCAAAGTGTAATTGATTGTAATTACCAAGACACATAGTGCAGTAAAGGCTGTTTTTGGCTTAGCTCTGAAGTGGTTCTCTCAACATAACTGATGGTTGAATGTCAATAGGTGTCGCCGTTTGGGGGCGTTTTATATCCTGTATTGCTACAAACACCAATGTCATATATTAATCGTGCTTGATAATATTATGAATATCTAATGTACCTGCTCGCCTCCGTTCTTGCCAGCTGGAGTGAATGATGCAGTTTTTAATGAGGTATTTATCTTTTGATGAAATATAAATCTTTTCTGAGCATGTTAACGCTTTGCATGCTCGCTGCCTGTGGTGGCAGCTCCGATCCGTCGGCTACAGATCCGTCTACTTTAGATGAGGTTATCAGCAGTAATGATGCAAATTTAATAGCGTCTGCGGTGAAAGCTGGCAGTACAGCAGGCCTCAGTGCTCCACATCGCGAGCTTTTATTACAGCAGGCTTTAACGCTGGCTAAGCGTTACCAGCAGCAGCAAAATGCCACGTTAAGTGATATCTATGGTGGTGCCGATCTTGATCTGACGTTTAATTTAGGTAAAAACAGCAATTCAATTAGCCCGGGTTTGTCAACAATGGCTGTGCCTTTGATCCTGTCGGATGAGGGCCGTGGTCTGGCGGTGATCAGCCAGTATGGCAAGGGGCGCAGCCTGGCATATGGGGCGGATGTTCTGGCCTGGATGGCTGATCAATCAAGAGAAAACCAGCATTTTCCCATTTTTAACCGTGCGTTTAACTGGGTTGTAACGGGTAAAGCGGCCGGGCCACTGCCCGCCACGATTAAATTTGCGACGGCAGGCTACGATGCCAAGAGTGTGACTAAACTGCTGGCTCGTCTGGGCAAAACACCGCAAGCTTTAACCTGTGATTTTTCTGTCAGCAACAATAGCTGCTGGCAAGATGCCGATGTGCTGTTTTTTGGTGCAGGGGTGAAAGATAGTGCAGAGCTGGGTGGGCAGGTTCGCAAATATCTGGAAAGCGGCAAAGCAATAATCTATATGCATCCAAGCTGGGGGGATTCGGTAGGTGGGCGTAAAGTTTTGCAGGCCCTGGGTATGGAGTTGGGGGGCTATGGCGGGAATTTCTTTGCGAGCGTAGCGGGAATGTCGGTGGGTAGCCAGCGTACATTGAGCGAGGTACTTAAGCAGGGTGAAAGGCTGGTGCCGTTGATACAAGCCATTCAGCAGATGGGCAGCAGTAGCTTAAGTCTTGATTTAAGCAAAGATACATCGTCTGCAGATGCAATTACGGTGATTCACAAAGAGTTAGAAAACTTGCAGAGCACGGGGGGCGAGGTGTTTGCAGAGCCTGCGGCAGACCTTCATCAGCTGCTGGTCTTGTGGGCTGATTTATACCGCCCGGATATTGAATACGGAAAAATCAACCGCACTACCCAGCCTGCCGAGTTTTTGCGTACCTATGCTTCTGATTCATGGCTGGCCTTTAATCGGGTCAGCACAACGGTTGCACGTGCGGGGCAGGGTGATTTTATGCCGCAGCTTGCGCAGCAATTACCGGTAAGCAGTAGTGCCGAAACGATTGAAGTGACCATTGCTCAGGCTGATGGCGTAACGGCAATCGGCCGCGCTGCCGTGCCTGGTAAGCCGGTTTATATCGAAGTGCTGGCAGGCAATGGCAAGCTGGCTGTGCAAAGTAATTATCTGCGCACCTGGGGCAATCCGCTGACTGATGCTGTGAGCGAAGGCTATAAGCGGCCACGTCATCCTCAGTCGTTCAGATTTCCTCTTAAAGCGAGTGGGGAAACAGTACTGGTTACACCTTTTGGTGGCCCGCTTTACTTAAACTATGCAGGTGCTACAGCAGGCCAAAGTGTGACGCTAAAGATTCGCGGCGCAGCTAAGTACTCACATTTTGATTTTACCAAGGCGCAAAGTGACGCGGATATCGATGAGGCGGTTGCCGCTTTAAAACGCAAGGATTTTGGCTGGCAAACTGCTAAGTTTGTAGGTGGAGAGATTCAGCAGACTATCAATTATGCGAATCAGGCGATGGGTACTCTGGACCCCAAAGTCTATATCGTTGATCAAATCAAAGGCATGCTGTTCGATTCCAATCATATTGCAAACGGCTATAGCAATATGCCGATGTCGGCCAATGTTGCCGCCTTCTGTGCGTCTGCGGGCTGGACATGTGGCGGACCAATCCATCGTGCACCGGGCGTGCAGCATTTTGTGGGCTGGATCTCGGCATGTGGCTATTTGTGTTCGGGTAATCCTTCGGATGGCTTTGCCGGTATCAGCGGTACAGGCTGGGGGCATGCTCATGAGCTGGGCCATAACACGGTGCAGCGTGTGATGCATATTGAGCTAAATGGTAAAGGTTGCTTAGTTGAGTGTGATAACAACATCCTGGCTAGCACTCATATGATGCGTCAGTATGGCCTTACAGGGTTGGACAACGGGCATCTCACCGATCACCCTGCTCTTTACCAGTATATTGTACAAAACCGGCAAAATGGCCTGAGTGGTGAAGCACAGCGTGCTGATATGGAAAAACGCCTTTGGGGGGGAGATTCGCAAGATCCCATGCGGGCGGTGCATTTCCAGCTGGCCTTTCTTTTCAGTAAATACCGGGCCAAGGAATCTGTGCCAAGTATGCAAGCCAGCATGGATTACTTTACCCTGCTGACGAAGGCAGATCGCTTAGTAAGCAAGGAGTGGGAGGCTGGTAATAAATATGGCATGAGTCGTTATGCGAATAACACCATCAATAATCATGAGTTAATTTATGTCATTAGCTCCAAAATCATCGGGCAGGATGTGCGCAAAATCTTTGCCATGTATGGTTTGCCTTTAAGCCAGACTGCACTTGATTCGGTGGCTGATCTTAAGCTGCCAGTTGCTTCAGAGCAGTTTTATGCGCTGGCCCAGAAGAAATTCAATCAGGTCTCTAGCGGGCAATGGCTGGATTTATCGGCAGCAACGCCAGCCTATCCTCAATAAACTGCGCATGCCACAGTTTAAAGCCCACGCATAAGCGTGGGCTTTAAACTGGCGGAGACTATGCCAATGCCTTGGCCAGATAATCTACAAAGCTGGCCATTCTGGGGACAGCGTGCCTTGTTTATAAACGAGCCGCCCAGATCGTTTGCTTCGACGGCAGGGATATCGCTCAGTACAGCTTGCAGCTGGCCCGCTTGTAGATGCTTATCAATCAGAAAATGAGCCAGGCAAGCAATGCCGGCACCATTGAGTGTCAGGTGACGTAGTGCTCTGCCGCTGGATGCTCTGATTGCAGGGCTGATTACCCGCCCGCAGCCTCCGGTTTTAGAGCGTAGGTGCATTGGTCGTTGTTGGCCCGGCACAGCGTTAAGTCAGGGGTTTAGTGGCCAGAACGGTCTGTTAATAGGCTGGTCATGATGGTAACTGAGGGCTGTCTGGCCAGTTTGTCCGAGATTATCTGACGATAGTTTTGATAGTGGGGTGAAGCCTGATGGGCGCTAATAGACTCGGCGTCCTTGTATTCTTCAAACACGTGCAAGAGGGTCGGCTGCTCTGCTGACTGAAGCAGCTGATAGTGCAGGCATCCCGGCTCCTGGCGGCTGGAAACCGCCATGTTCCGTAGTACGGCGCGAACTTCTTCTACTGTGTGCGGCAGGCTTTCGAGTGTCGCAAAAATATACATGCTCATAGTGTGTGGCCTGTGTTTGTTACTGTTGCTGGGGGGGGGGCTAACGGGCCCGACCATCCGCCACAGTTTCGGCGGGAAGGCCGGGTTTTTTTAGGGTGCAATACCTGCACCCTGTTTCCCACTGGTTTATGCGCGGGCGATGGCTTTGATCAGCAGATCGGCAACGGCCCCTCCGGAGGCTGGGTTCTGCCCCGTGATGACGCGCTGGTCTTCCACGGCAAATGTAGCCCACGGCTCATCGGCTTTCACATAGCTGGCGCCGCGCTTAACTATTTCGTCCTCGGTCATGAATGGCACATACTGGTCGAGCTGTGCCTGTTGCTCTTCTTCATTAGAAAAGCCGGTAATTTTCTTATCCTTAATCAGCAGCGTCCCATCGGAGAGTGCGATGTTCAGTAGCCCTGCTGCGCCATGACAAACTGATGAGACATATCCGCCCGCTTCATAAATTTTGCGGCTAAGATCTTGGAAATCCTTATTATCGGGAAAGTCCCACATCACACCATGGCCACCTACAAAGTAAATGGCTACGTAGTCGTCAGCAGTCACATCACTGGGTTTTAGTGTTGTACCCAGGCGGTTCATGAAATCGCGGTTGTGGTACCACTCCCAGTCAATGGTTTCTGCCAGAGCCAAACTGTGCGGATCGATCGGTGTATACCCGCCATTGGGTGTCACAAAGTCTACCTTGAAGCCGGTTTTCTCTACTTTTGCGACAAAATGCACGACTTCACCGAGCCATATACCGGTTGCACGTGTGATATTCGGATATTTTTCCGTGGTCGTCATTACAACGAGAATTTTCTTGGTCATCACAATTTCCTTTGGTCTGTGCGACGTTTGTCGCGATAACGACATTAAAGCGCTAATCTTTATTGCCAGGAATGCCTAAAGATTGCACTTACTTGCCTAATTGTATTTTCCACCATAGGAATTGGATTGATAATAATTGATTTCCGTTACACTCTTTGCATTCAGTTAGCTTAATCCTTGTTGCCATGCCTATTACCAGCTCACGTATCGCTCGTCAGATTTTGTCCCTTACTCCTCATAATGGGCATATTCCATCCGGACTGGATGGTGTCACCCTTATGCGGGCCAATGCCACGGTGGCACCTACACCTGTTTTGCAGGAGCCGACTATCGTGATTATGGGGCAGGGACTTAAGCGGGGCTATTTGGGTGATGAAGTATTTCACTATCAGCCGGGTCAGTATCTGATTGTGGCTGTTCCCATGCATTTCAATTGCGATACGGTTGTGTGCGGAGATGGCCCCATGCTGGCTTTGGCTGTTCGGGTGGATATGTCAACGATAAGTGAACTGCTATCAAAAATGAATCTGAGTACGATGCCTGGTATTGATGCACCCAAACGCGGGATGGTTGTGGCAGATCTGGACGATGCGATGAACGATACGGTTTATCGCCTGTTGCAGGCACTGGCTTCACCAGACGAGGTGCGGGTGCTGGGGCCTCAATTGGTACGGGAGCTGCACTATCGCGTATTGCAAGGAGCTGGTGGTGAGTGTTTGCGGGCCCTGCTTGCCTGGCATGGCCGCTATGGCTCAATTTATCGGGCTTGCGAGCATATTAGAGTTAATTACTCTCAGGATCTGGATATTGCTACGCTGGCTCGTGAAGCGGCTATGAGTCCATCCGTGTTTCACCAGTCGTTTAAAACGGTGACGGGAAACTCCCCCATCCAGTATCTCAAGGCCATTCGGCTTCACCGTGCGCGCGAGCTGATTCTCTACGCTGGTAAAGGGGTAGCACAAGCGGCCTATGCGGTGGGCTATGTCAGCGCATCACAGTTTAGCCGTGAGTTTAAGCGACTTTTTGCTTACTCCCCGACAGAAGCAACTTGCCATATCGGGGAGCACGCAGCGGTGCATTTGTTGTCGCCCGGTTAAAGCTGGCAATGCTCGGCTGCAGTTCAGGTTTTTTTGTGCGGTTGTCTTCTGGAAAAGATATCGTTATTAACTCGGTCTGAACAGGTTTGGCAGCCGGTCATGACCATCTGGATGCTGTGTGGGCGCATAACAGTAAGGCAATTTTGAAAAGTGCTTTTTTCAGGCAGAAGAGCTGCTTAAAATCAGTGTTAGCTAAAGCTCTGTACTTAAAAGATTTTGCTTTTTTAGTCCGCTGAGCGTCTTGGCGGGCAACTGGCGGGGTTATTTGCGCTGCCATAGTTCTGCACGCTTTGCAGAAAACCGGCAAAATGACAGGTTAAACCTAGGTAGTGCGGCTTTATTTGATGATTTTAGGTGATGTTCCTGTTCAAAATAATCAAATCAAACGCGCTACGCGCACCTTAGAATTTCGGAAAGACAGCATGTTAAGAATAAACGAAGTAAAACTACCCCTTGATCATTCGGCAGACGAGTTAAAACAGGCACTGCTCAAGCGCCTTGCTGTACCTGAGAGTGATCTGATTAGCTTCACCATCTTTAAGCGCAGCTACGATGCACGCAAACGTGCGGCCATCTTACTGATCTACTCCCTGGATGCAGACGTCAGAAACGAAGCGGCGGTGCTCAAACGCTTGAAAGCCGATCGCCACATCATGGTATCCCCGGATATTGAATACCAATATGTAGGCCACGCGCCGGAAGGATTAACTGATCGCCCGGTTGTGATTGGCACTGGTCCCTGTGGTCTGTTTGCTGGTTTATTGCTGGCACAAATGGGGTTTAAGCCGATTATTTTAGAGCGCGGTAAGGCCGTGCGTGAGCGCACTAAAGACACCTGGGGCTTATGGCGCAAGGGTGAGCTAAATCCCGAGTCGAATGTGCAATACGGTGAAGGCGGCGCGGGTACGTTTTCTGACGGTAAGCTTTACAGCCAGATTAAAGACCCGAAGCATCTTGGGCATAAAGTTTTACAAGAGTTTGTAAAGGCAGGCGCGCCAGACGAGATTATGTACGTCAGTAAACCCCATATCGGAACGTTTCGTTTAGTCAGCATGGTTGAAAGCATGCGTGCCAATATTATTGAGCTGGGCGGTGAAGTGCGCTTTTCCAGTAAGGTAGAGCAGCTGATCCTGAAGAACGGTCAGGTTGAAGGCGTAGAGCTGGCTGGTGGCGAAAAAATCCACTCCGGGCATGTGGTGCTGGCCATTGGCCATAGCGCGCGTGATACTTTTTACAAGTTATTCGAGCAGGGCGTGTATATGGAGGCCAAGCCGTTTTCGCTTGGCTTTAGGGTGGAACACCCGCAAACTTTAATTGATGCTGCCCGCTTTGGCCCAAGTGCCGGCCATCCGATTCTGGGCGCGGCAGATTACAAACTGGTGCACCACGCCAGCAATGGCCGCTCGGTGTATAGCTTTTGTATGTGTCCGGGTGGCACGGTGGTGGCGGCAGCTTCCGAGCCGGGCCGGGTCGTCACTAATGGCATGAGCCAATATTCGCGCAATGAGCGTAATGCCAATGCGGCGATTGTGGTGGGGATTACGCCGGAAGAAGATTTCCCTGGCCATCCGCTGGCAGGGATCGAGCTGCAGCGTAAGTGGGAAAGTAAGGCTTTTGAGGCGGGCGGCAGCACTTATCAGGCGCCAGTACAAAAGGTGGGCGATTTTCTGAAAGGCAAGCCTTCTACCGAGTTTGGTTCGGTGGTGCCTTCTTATACGCCTGGCGTGCATTTAACTGACTTAGCCGATTGTCTGCCTGAATATGCCATTACCGCAATTCGCGAAGCGATGCCAGCGTTTGATAAGCAAATTAAAGGCTTTGGTATGAGTGATGCGCTGTTTACTGGCGTAGAAACCCGCACCTCCTCGCCTGTGCGCATCAAGCGTGATAACAGCACGCTGCAAAGCATCAACACCAAAGGCTTATTTCCTGCGGGCGAGGGCGCTGGCTACGCAGGCGGGATTTTATCGGCCGGTGTAGACGGCATTAAAATCGCCGAAGCGGTGGCTTTGAGTATTTTGAATGCCCGCTAATATCCGATAGGCTCTGTGGTGTTTTTTCCCCTCGTCCCATGAGGAAGCGGGGAAAGTATTTCTATTTATATGAGTGAAATCATCGCGTTTAAAAATATCTGATCACTTAATTAGCACCTACTGGGCTGCTGATTTGTCTGATTACAAATCTTTCTCAGAAATTGCCCCCAGGCTTGCTTAATATCTATAGAGGTAGTTTTATCTATGGGAGTGGTGAGATGGAAGCAATTGATAAGCTGGTTTTAGCCCGCCAGCTCCCTAATCAGGCAGTCGCACTGGTGCTGGCAGGCGGCCGGGGCTCACGTTTAAAAGATTTAACCAATCATCGCGCCAAGCCCGCAGTGCATTTTGGGGGTAAATACCGGATTATTGATTTTGCCCTGTCCAATTGCCTTAATTCTGGCATTCGCCGCATTGGCGTGATTACCCAATATAAATCGCATAGCTTATTACGGCATTTACAGCGTGGCTGGTCTTTTTTGCGTAATGAAATGAATGAATTTATTGATTTATTACCTGCCCAGCAAAGAGTGGATGAAGAGCACTGGTATCGTGGCACTGCCGATGCGGTATTTCAAAATTTGGACATTATCCGCAGCTATAAAGCGCAATATGTGCTGATTCTGGCGGGGGACCATATTTATAAAATGGATTATTCCCGCATGCTGCTTGACCATGTAGAAAACGATGCCGCCTGCACGATTGCCTGTATTGAAGTGGACAGAGTAGAAGCCTCTGCCTTTGGCGTGATGGCGGTGGATGAAAATCGAAAAATCACCGCTTTTATTGAAAAACCGACCGATCCGCCAGCCATGCCTAATAAAAGCGATAAGGCTTTGGCATCAATGGGCGTATATGTTTTTAATGCCGATTATATTAATCGCATGCTGGCTGAAGATCTGGCCGATGAAGAATCTTCCCACGATTTTGGTAAAGATATTATTCCGCGCATTGTGGCCGAAGGCCGTGCGCTGGCTCATCCATTTAGTGCATCTTGTGTTTCCAGTGACTTAGGTGCACTACCTTACTGGCGTGATGTAGGCACGGTCGATGCTTATTGGGAAGCCAATTTAGATCTGGCATCTGTCGTGCCGGACCTGGATATTTACGATAAAAACTGGCCGATCTGGACGCATCAGGAGCAGCTTTCCCCGGCTAAATTTGTGCAGGATATTAACGGCAGCCACGGTATGACATTAAATTCACTGGTCTCTGGCGGCTGTATTGTTTCTGGCTCTTTAGTCAATAACTCGGTGCTATTTTCCAAAGTACGTTTGCATTCTTTTTGTGCCATTGATTCGGCGGTGATCCTGCCATCCGTTACTGTGGGGCGCTCTAGCCGCCTGCGCCGCTGCGTGATCGACCGCGGCTGCCAAATCCCTGAAGGCACGGTGATTGGCGAGGATCGAAGCAAAGACGAAAAGCGCTTTTATTGCTCCGAAGGCGGCGTAGTGCTGGTTACAAGGGAAATGCTGGCGAAGCTGTGATAAAACCCAAACCTTGAACCACGGAGGGCACAGAGAACATGGAGTCTCACGGAGAAAACCTGATACGTCCTATTTTTGAAATAGCGCCATTTTCGCTGAATTTCTGATAAAAACACTCGGGATCACGGCTTGCCTTGTTTGTGTTGATTTCTAGCCAAAGCCTAAAGTGGACATATCACCTTTGAATCGTTTGGCTTTCTCTGTGTCCTCAGTGTTCTCTGTGGTTCAAGATTTGGGTTTGGGGGCTTTTGTGTTTACGAAGTTTGCTAAAACCAACAAAGGTAGCCGTCTATGCGCGTGTTACATGTTTGTGCCGAGTTGTTTCCGCTATTAAAAACCGGTGGGCTGGCCGATGTGGCGGGGGCTTTGCCGCTGGCGCTGGCGCCTTTGGGCTGTGATGTGCGTGTGCTCTTGCCGGGTTTTCCGGCCATCTTGGCGGGGCTGGATATTGATGGTGAAGTGGCGGCGGTGAATAGCATGGCGGGGCCTGTCCGTGTGTTATTCGGTCATACCGCCAGCGGTATTGCCGTGTATGTGATTGATGCGCCACATTGCTTTGATCGCCCCGGCAGCCCTTATCTGGATGTAGGCCAGCAGCCTTATAGCGATAATCATCTGCGTTTTGCGCTGCTTGGCTGGGTGGCTGCACGGCTTGCCAGCGGGCAGGACCCTTTCTGGCGGGCAGAGCTGGTGCATGCCCACGATTGGCATGCGGGCCTTGTGCCTGCTTATTTAGTAGCTGCGGGTCGGCCTGCAAAAAGCGTGTTTACCGTGCACAACTTAGCTTATCAGGGCGTGTTTCCTGCCTCGGCTTTTGCCAGCTTAGGATTGCCGCCACAATTTTTTACGCTGGAAGGGCTGGAGTTTCACGGCAAGATTTCCTTTATGAAAGCCGGGCTGTATTTTTGCGACCATATCAGCACTGTATCTCCGCGCTACGCCAGCGAAATCACCCATGATGAGCAGGGCTGCGGCTTAGATGGCCTGCTTCGAACCCGCAAAGCCGATCTGAGTGGCATCTTAAATGGCGTAGACGATCAGATCTGGAACCCGAATCTTGATCCGCTGATTATTGCCCATTACAGCGTGGAAAAAATGCAGGGTAAGGCCAAATGCAAGCTGGATATGCAAATACGCATGGGTTTAGATCAAAACAGCGAACAGCCGCTGTTTGCCGTAGTTAGCCGTCTTACCGAGCAAAAAGGGCTGCATCTGGTGCTGGCTGCGCTGGATGAAATCACCCGTCGTGGCGGGCAGTTTGTGCTGTTAGGTGGGGGTGACACGGCCTTGGAAGATGCATTTAAAGCTGCTGCCGCAGCCAACCCTGCGCAAATTGCCGTGCAAATCGGTTACGACGAAGATTGCTCGCACCGCATCATGGCCGCCGCCGATGTACTGCTCGTGCCCAGCCGCTTTGAGCCCTGCGGCCTTACTCAGCTTTACGCCCTGAAATACGGCACGCTGCCCTTGGTACGCAGAGTCGGTGGTCTGGCCGATACGGTAGTTGATTGCAGCTTAGAAAACTTAGAAGACGCCAGCGCCACCGGCTTTGTCTTTGACGACTTTAATGTAGCGGCCCTCACCCGCGCACTAAGACGCGCGTTTATCCTCTGGCAACGTCCAAAAGACTGGAAATCCACCCGCCGCAGTGCTATGCAGGCCGATTTTGGCTGGAGTGCGGCGGCTGCGCAGTATGTGGCTTTGTATGAGAGATTAATGGCTGAATAAGGTGATTCCGCTGGCTCTGACAAAACCCAAATCTTGAGCCACAGAGGTCACGGAGAAAGCTGTCACTTCTTGAAGCACGCCGAAGCGAGGAATAAGCAGCTCAGGGGTTCGGAAAAAGGGTAGGGTTTGCTCCCGGGCAGCCTTTTTCGCCGAACTGATTATCTGCAGTGAGGGGCCTTCGTGCTTTTGGAGTTGCGGTTTTGCTTGCTTTCTTGGCCGTTCAAGAAAGTGAGTCTTTGTGGGGACGCCGCACCAAAATCAATGTGCCGAAGGCACTAAAAAAAAGCAAGCACTGCGTAATTATTAGTTAATAAAACATGTCAGCAACGGCAGTCAGTGTTTTTAACAAAGGAGCACCCCATGACGGTGTCTTTTGAATACGATTCCCCTGGTAATGACAGTGATGCTTTAAAGCATGCTATTGCTAATAAACTGGTGTTTTTTATTGGAAAAGATCCAATTGTGGCGCTGCCTAAAGATTGGTTAAATGCGACTTTTCTGGCTGTGCGGGATCGTTTAGTGGAGCGCTGGATGCGCACCACGCGGGCGCAGTATTCTCAGGATTTAAAGCGGGTTTATTATTTATCGATGGAGTTTTTAATTGGCCGTGCTTTATCGAATGCGCTATTGGCATTGGAATTGTTTGAGCCGGTAAAAGCGGCGCTGGATGAAATGGGTGTTGATTTAAATGAGATTCTGGATTACGAGCCCGATGCGGCTTTAGGTAATGGGGGATTGGGGCGTCTGGCGGCGTGCTTTTTAGATTCAATGGCCACCATGGGGGTGCCGGGTTTTGCTTATGGTATTCGCTATGATTTTGGGATGTTTAAGCAGCGTATTATGGATGGCCAGCAGGTTGAAGCGCCTGATACCTGGTTGTCTGCTTTAAATGTATGGGAGTTTCCCAGAGATGAAGTGCAATATGTGGTGCAATTTGGCGGGCGAATAGAAACTACAGGCAATACAGCTCATTGGCTCGATACGCAGGATGTATTGGCGATGGCCTATGATTATATTATTCCCGGTTATCAAACTACTGCCACCAATACACTACGGCTTTGGTCGGCGAGAGCATCACGCAGTATTAATTTACATATGTTTAATCAGGGGGATTATTTTGCTGCGGTAGAAGAAAAAAATCATAGCGAGAATGTCTCCAGAGTTTTATATCCTGATGATTCTACCCAGCATGGCAAAGAGTTAAGATTGCGGCAAGAGTATTTTTTTGTTTCGGCATCTTTACAGGATATTGTGCATCGCTATTTGTTTATGCATGAAGATTTTACTCAGCTGAGTGATAAAGTCGCTATTCATTTAAATGATACGCATCCTGTATTGGCTGTGCCAGAATTAATGCGGATATTAATGGATGAGCATCACCTGGATTGGGATAGTGCCTGGGGATATACACAGAATATTTTTTCATACACCAATCATACTTTAATGAGTGAAGCGCTGGAAACATGGCCGGTGGAGATGTTTGCACATTGGCTGCCCCGGCATTTGAAGATTATTTTTGATATTAACGAGCGATTTTTAAGTGATATAAAGCGGCGCTTTGCGGGAGATACTGATTTAATTCGCCGTGTGTCTCTGGTAGATGAAGCGGGTGAGCGCAAAATTCGTATGGCTTATATTGCCGTGGTGGCCAGCTATAAAGTAAACGGCGTTTCGGCGCTGCATTCCCAATTAATGAAATCAACCATCTTTGCCGATTTTGCACGAATTTACCCGGAGCGCTTTACCAATGTAACCAATGGTATTACACCAAGGCGCTGGCTGGCTCAGGCTAACCGGCCTTTGGCAGCTTTAATTGATGAGAAAATTGGCAAAACATGGCGGGTTAATTTGGATGAATTGGCCGAATTAAAGCCACTGGTTGAGAATGAAGATTTTATTGCCAATATGATATTAGCTAAACGGGTTAATAAAGAGCGCCTGGTCTATTATATTGCCACACATTTAGGTGGCATTGTTTCAGCTGATGCTTTATTTGATATACAGGTTAAACGAATTCATGAGTATAAGCGGCAGTTGCTTAATTTGCTACATGTGATTTCCCGATATAACTTTATTATAAAAAACCCGGATGTTGCCATTGTACCCAGAGTAGTCATCTTTGCCGGGAAGGCTGCATCAGCTTATAAGATAGCTAAATTATTAATTCATCTGATTAATGATGTAGGAACAAAAATTAATCATGATGAGCGCATTGGCGATAAGCTTAAAGTGGTTTTTATTCCTAATTACAGTGTTAGCTTGGCAGAAATTATTATTCCTGCTGCAGATTTATCCGAGCAAATTTCTACTGCAGGTACAGAAGCTTCCGGCACAGGAAATATGAAATTTGCATTAAATGCTGCATTAACAATTGGCACGTTAGATGGTGCCAATATCGAGATTGGCCAGGCAGTAGGGGCTGATAATATTTTTATATTTGGCAATAATAGTGATGATGTGCAGCGCCTGCGGCAAGGATCATATAATCCCCGGGCTATTTACGAGGCAGATCCGGTATTGCATGAGGTTTTAAATCAAATAGGATCAGGTTTTTTTAGCCCGGAAGAACCTGAGCGTTATCGGGTTATTTTTGATTTGCTGGTTAATTGGGGGGATCATTATCAATTACTGGCAGATTTTGCAGATTATATAAAAGTGCAGAGTAAAGTGGACGCATTATATTTAAATCCATTGGAATGGCATAAAAAAGCACTGCTCAATGTGGCCGGAATGGGGCGCTTTTCGTCAGATCGCAGCATCAGTGAATATGCGCGTAAAATATGGCATAGCAGCAGCGTGAAATTGTAATTGCGCTATGGCTAGAACATCTCGCCTCTTGGGCTAAACCTTGATCCACAGAGTTCACAGGGAATAAATTGAATCTATTTCCTCTGTGAAACTCCGTGCACTCTGTGTTCTCTGTGATTCAAGGTTTTGCTCCCTTAGCTTTAAACAGAAACATTTTTGTGATCAGATATAGCCTTGCTTTTTTCTGCCACAGAACTTTTTAATTATTAAAACACTGGGAATCCATGCAAAAAGATCAACATTTAATCGAAGAAAAAATCAGTAGCGAGCGGGTGTTTGATGGCAAGCTATTGCATATTAACCGCGATATCGTGTGCTTGCCCGATGGCAGTCAGGCCACGCGTGAGTACGTGATTCACCCCGGTGCAGTGATGATTATTCCGGTGTTGCCTGACGGTAAGCTCTTGATGGAGCGGCAATATCGCTATCCTATGCATCGTGTGTATCTGGAGTTCCCTGCTGGTAAGCTGGATGCGGGTGAAGATGCGCTGGCTTGCGGCAAGCGCGAGCTCTTGGAAGAAACCGGCTACACCGCGCAAAAATGGCAAAAACTAGGCGTTCATCACCCGATTATCAGCTACACCAATGAAGAAATTCATCTTTACCTGGCGCAAAACTTAACCGCAGGCACGCCGCAGCTCGATGAAGGCGAGTTTGTAGAATGCGTGGCGGTCAGCCTTGATGATCTGATTGCCGGTGTGCTGGATGGCTCGATTACCGATGGTAAAACGGTTGCCGGGATTTTCTGGGCAGAGAAGATGTTGCGTGGCTGATTAAAACTAGAGCTTGCAGGCAAGCTCTAGTTAAAGTTATTGCTTGCTATAAAGGCCCTGCGGCATGGCTTTTGGATCGCTGATGCGCAGGCCTTTGTCTTCTATTTTAAACTGCAATTTTTCAAAGGCCGAGGGTCTGGCCTGGCTTTCGTCTTTGTTGGCAAAAGCGGCAACCCGGTCTTTTTTACGCTCGGCAGGAATCACAAACCACTGCCAGTCTTTTTTGCTTTTTACTCCCCGTAAACCTGCCCGAGCCCATTCTTCACTTGCTGGCATATTGACGATGGCCTCGCCATTGGCCGCATTAACTGCCGTCAGCGTTTTGCCTGATTTGCTTTCAAATTTGACTTCAACGCCTGGCGTAGGCCCAACACTGGGTACGCCCACAATGGCAACCCAAATGCCTGCTGTTGCAGGTTTACGGATGCGCATTTCATCTTCGGTAAATAGGCGAAATTCAGGGTTTTCATTGGGCGGTGTGGAGAGCAGTAAAACGCTGCCCTTATCCACTTGCCAAGTGCCTTGAGCGTATTTATCGACCGAGCCATAACTCAACATCCACTGAAATTTACCATCTTTACTGAGTAATAATTCAGAGCCTACTTCATGTGCGCCTTGTAAGTAATAATGGCCGGGTAAGCTTTCTGCTGCTTTACTCTCTGCAAAAGCACCGTGAGCCAGACAGCTGAACATAAGTGTTGTGATGATCGTTTTCAAGGCCGTATTTCCTTGTAGGCGGGGTGAACAGGCTATAGAGCGCCTGCTGGCAGATCAAAGATCTATAGCTTAAGCCAATAATCCAGCACCAGTCCGATAAAGATCACAGCGCCGACGCGGTTATTGCTTAAAAAAGCTTTAAAGCAATTGGCGGGATTGCGGGCCATGATTTAATTTGACGGGGTATCTAATGAGGTGTCCAGTTAATTTTCAATTTGAAAGTCAATTTGTTGCATAAGGTAGTGCATTAAGCCGTCCATATTTAAATCTAACGTATGAAGTATATCCTGCAAATGTGAAAAGCTATGCTGCTGAGCATTACCATCATGATATTGGTGCCAAGCCTCGAATTCAGTAAACATACTTCTTGGGTTGTTGCCATTTGTGCAGAATTTATTGTGCGCCATGGCTAGTGGTATTTGGGCATCACGATGAGCTTGAATATCGTTATGGGATAGCCGACGGTAAAGATCCGGCTGGGTGACTTTTAGCGTGATGATATAGGCAAGGTGTGCTGATAGCTGCACGTTTGGGTATGCAAAAGAAAAAAGGGCTATACATTTTTGTATGTCCCGCAATGAAATTTTTTGACCTTCTGCAAGCTTACTAAGTGTTTTGATAAAAGGTTGTATTTTTATATTGCTTCTATCAAATTTGAATTTATCAATTTCTTTTTCAATAAAATATTTGTAATAAGACCCTAATTGGTGAATTGAGCTTGAATTTGCTTGGGGTAGTTTAAAAAAGAAATTAACAAATTTACCTAAATACTGCGCCGCATCGGTTTCATTACCATAAACGCCTTTCACTGCTTTTTGTAATTGATCGCGGTTGAGTAGCAATACAAATACAATATTGGGTACATTAAAAAAGTGCTTCAAGCGCTCAACTAGCCTTACTGCAAAAGTAGGTTTGCAGCGGTCTAATTCGTCAATAAAAATAATGATGGGTTTGTCTTGTGCTGCGGCTAGCTGACTAAGCTGCTCCCGAAATTGGGCTAAAGTTTCTTTTTCTTTGCTGTAACTATCAAATTTATCTTCCAGCCATTTTTCTGCGGCATCAGCGCCTGATTCTTGTAGCTCTTCACCTGCTTTGCCAATTGTATCCTCAAAGCTACTTAGATTTGCTGTCCCCAGTGCCATTCTGCCTAATGCGTTGATTGTGAGTTTTGCCGCTGTGGGTAATAAGGTTTTGCAAATGGCCAACATTGTTTTTTTTAATTCATCTTTTGTATTTTTTTGCGTAGCGAATGCTTCATTTAGCTCGGCAGCGATGAGTAAAAAGGGGTCATCAATATAGTCTTGTGCAAAGGCATCGATTTCAATCACAGTATGGTCAGCATCGCGCAGTTGCTTGGCCCAGTTTTTTCCAAACCAACTTTTACCATCTCCCCATTGAGCATCAATTGCTAAAACGGCACCATCACGTAAACGATCTAAATAGTTTGTTAGCTTGCTTGCAAGTGCTTTCCGATTGAGCAAGTCATTGGTAAAAGCATCACCTGTTGCGTAGTCGTCCCGAGGCGTTGATAAGTTAGGCATAGTTTGGTTCATGCGGCAATCTCTGTTAGGGCGGCAATTGATGAAATGGGTAAGTTGCTATTTAGCTTTGCGCATCTTTAAGCAATAAAGCTTGGCTGTACTGCGTAAATTCACCTAAATGTTGGGTGATGATCATGACGGTAATGGGCAGCTGTAAGGTTTGGTAGTCGTGGACGGCAATATTGCGAAAGCCGACCATTTTTTTGAGGCTATCGGCCAAGCTTGGTTTGATCCAATCAGCTTGTGCGAGGAGTTCGAATACATCGCGGGCGCTTTGGGGTACGCCAAGGCGTTCGCGGCGAATTAAATGCTGGCCCATATCTAGCGCGGCTTCACAGGCTCTTTGCACATTTAAAATGGCGGCATCTTGCCGAGTAAAATCGATAGCAAAACTGCTTGGGTCTTTGTCATATTCTTCGCGGGCCCGTGCAACGCAACGCTCAATGGTAGCGGCTTTATTGATGAGTACATCATCTGCCATATATGGTTCCCCTTTGATCGATATCTTCTAAAAGGCCCGAACGGGCCGTATCTAAAGCGGTTTTTTCGCTCAGAATAAAACTCTCGTAAAGCTTTGCTTGAGAATCCGCTGCCCATAAGCAGCGCCCATCACTAATAATTTGATACTGCATAACGGTTGATGCTTGGCGTAAATCGATTAAATCGACGTCTTTATCCAGCATCATTGCTAATTCTTGCGCCAAATTCCATAGCGTGGTCGCTTCTGCCGATCCCGCTAGTAATACGGCTAAATCAATATCACTAGCAGCATGGGCATCCCCCTTTGCTTGGCTACCAAATAGATAGATCGCTAATAAATGGGGTAGGGCTGATTGTAGTTTTGCTAATAGTTTATTGAGATCCGTAATTAAAAGGGTTTTCATTGTATGCTCGGCTCCTATCTTAGATTGGCGATTGGCTAAGCCAATAATCCAGTACCAGTCCGATAAAGATCACAGCGCCGACGCGGTTATTGCTTAAAAAAGCTTTAAAGCAATCGGCGGGATTGCGGGCCATGATCTGGTTGTATTGCTGTGCAATCAGGCCGCTGGCAATTAGTAGCGAGATAAAATAAATCACGCCGCGCTGACTCTCTAATCCCAGCCATGCCATCAGGGCGATAAAGCCTGCAAAGCACAGCATGACGGCGATAACGTCAAAGCGGCCAAAGGTGATGGCCGAGGTTTTAATGCCGATTTTTAAATCGTCAGGCCGATCGACCATGGCGTATTCGGTATCGTAAGCGATGGTCCATAAAATATTGGCCAGCAATAAAATCCAGGCAAAGGCGGGCACATCGCCGGTTTGGGCCGCAAAAGCCATGGGAATACCAAAGCCAAAGGCAATGCCCAGATAGGCTTGTGGCAAGGCCAGAAAACGCTTGGTCAGCGGGTAAGTGCCCGCCAGAAATACCGCGGGGATAGATAGCAATAGCGTCAGCCGGTTTAAAGGCAGCACCAGCAAAAATGCGGCGAGTGCCAGCCCTGCTGCTAGCAGAAGGGCTTCTTTGGGCTTTATTTCACCAGAAACCAGGGGCCGTGCGTGGGTGCGCTCGACATGGCCGTCAATATCCCGATCGCAATAATCATTGATCACGCAGCCTGCGGCGCGCATTAGAAAGGTGCCCAGGCAAAAAATCAGCAATAGCACAGGATCGGGGTGGCCGTTACTGGCAAACCATAATCCCCATAGTGTTGGCCAGAGGAGTAATAAAGTGCCGATGGGTTTGTCGATGCGCATCAGGCGGGCGAAAGCAGGAATACGGGATAGCATCATAGAGTGAGTGAGCTTCGGAAAAGGTGCGCTTACTTTGCTGATGGAAAGCACTGGCGTCAAGGTTTATGGTAGTGCAGGCCAGATGAGAGCCATTGTCTTTTAGGCAATAGGACCAGAAGGGAGTGCTGATAGTGCGGGTAAAAATACTTCGGTGACCAGCAGCCTGTCGTGGCCTGCATAAAATGTCGAGCGTCTTGCCCATAGCCTTTGTGGTAATGCTCCGACTGCGGTCTGTGCTTTTTGCCATAGGGGGTGGCGCTGATCAATACAGCACCAGCTTAAGTTAGAGCGGCGGATGGTGGGGTCGGCAAAGAGTAAAGCGCCCAAGGGGCGGCTGCCGGTGCGGCCAAACAAGTGAAATCCTCTGCGTAGTGCCGCACTGGTGGTAATGCTGTGGGCGTAAACCAGCGGGATTTGTTTACTTTGTAACAGCACTTCACGGCAGGCTATTTGCGCTTTGTTCAGGCAATGGGCCTCATCTGCATGGGCTTTTTGCCAGCCTTGGAATAATATTTTTACCGATATCTCCGGAAAATTAGCCATCAGCATGGCGGTCAGAGAGCCGCGTTCGGTAAGCCAGGGGTGTAAAGCTCGGGGAGCAAGGCAGAGCGGGGTGCGCCAGTATTGCGGCAAAGACATAAAAATGGCCAGGATGAGCAGAGGCTAGATTATAAGCAGTGTCAGCTTGCTTGTGTGCTTGCAGATGATTCGTTTATGCGATCAGCAACAGGAGTTCTGGCCCTTTGCTGCTAAGCTGGAAAAATGAATAAAGCGAAGCTTCTTGTAACCGGCTTTTTGGCAAGCTTGCCCATGATGGCTGTGCAGGCTGGAATAATGCTGCGTATCGGGGTAAACCAGCAGTCATCCGTGCCTTATATCATGGGGGATAATCTGCAGCTGCAGGCTTTGCCGGGAATTGCAATCGAGCAACTTCGTGCTGCAGCTACATATTGCGGTGCTTCCCCTGAAATTGAACGTTATCCCTCGCTGCGCTTATTAAATAATTTAAAAATAAATTTAATTCAGGGCGTGCTAATGCTCTCTTATTCAGAGGAGCGTGCCTCTTTTGCTGCCTATCCTATGCTTGATGAATTGCCCGATCATAGTCAGCGTTTAACCACACTGAGTCATGTTTTTTTTGTGAATCAGAAATCAACGCTGGTTTGGGATGGTAAGGTGCTTTCCGGTTTACAAGGTAAAGTCGGGGTGAATACGGGCTGGTCGGTTATTAAAGATCTGGGAGATTTAAATATCCCTTATGAAGTCGCGCAAGTGTTGAAAATAACTTTGCTAAATTAAATGTGGATCGTATTGATGCCTATGCTACGCAGCGAAATATAGCGGATGCTTTTTTAGAGCAGAATAAAAAATTAAAAATGCGGCTTTTGGAGCCTGATATCAGTGCCAAAGATTACTTTTTAGTTTTTAGTAAATCTTTTTATACTGAGCAACCCAAACTGGCAGCCTGTATCTGGAAAAATATAGGGGATGAGCGTGACCGGTTTTTAAAAAAACGAATTCCTGTTTATTTACGCGAGAAATAATGAATATTGTTGCAATGACTCCCGAATTATTCACCCGGTTCTGGCCGGTATTTTCTGCAATTATTCAGGCAGAAGAAACCTATGCATTTGATCCTTGTTTGAATGAGCAGCAGGCATTTGATCTGTGGTGTACCTTGCCTGTTGAAACCTATGCTGCGGTAGAAAATAACACTGTGCTGGGCAGCTACTTTATTAAAGCCAATGCCAGTGGTCCGGGCGCACATGTAAGTAATTGCGGCTATATGGTGGCAGACGCAGCCAGAGGCAAAGGCGCAGCCAAAGTGCTATGCCAGCATTCAAAACAGCGGGCACTAGCCATGCAATTTAATGCGGTGGTTTCAAGTAACACCGTGGCTGTGGCGCTGTGGCAAAAGCTGGGTTTTGAAGTAATCGGCAGGGTGCCTAAAGCCTACCGGCATAAGCAGCTGGGCTTTGTAGATACGCTGGTAATGTATCAGTGGCTGGCTGCAGATGAAAGTGTGGCCTGATTTGCAAGAGGGACAGGCTTTTAAGCAAGCATTCTGAGGCTGAAGATATTTCACAAAACGCAGCAAGCACAAATCACAAAAGCTCATCACAGAGGGCGTTGTTTGGTAGTAACGGCTGCCTCTGTGATGCTCGGTGTTTTTTGTGGTTTAAAGTTTAGCACCCGCTCAGAACAGGCTGAAGGCGGGGGATCGCCTTAAATTTTTCTTTTCAAACTAACCTTAAAACAACTCCCCCCGCCTGCAGGCGTTTGATATTCAACCCTCCCGCCATGATGCTCGGCAATCCGTTTTACCAGCGCTAGCCCCAGGCCATGGCCGCCTTTGCCTTCGGGCGTGCCGGGCGGGCGGTAAAAGGGCTCGAAGATACGCGGCTGTGCGGCGGCAGCAATACCTTCGCCCTGATCACAAATGTAAAGCTGCACCCGATCCGTCTCAGGGGCAATACGGATGCTTAATGGTGCTGCGCCATAGCGCCTGGCGTTTTCCAGTAGATTTCGGATAAGGCGTTTTAAGAGTCTCGGGTCTGCTTCGATCTCGGTATCGGGGCCTTCTACGCTGGCCTGGTAGGGCGCAGCTTCAATCTGGCATAACGCAAGTAAATCCAGACGCTGGGTTTGCAGGCTATCCGGTCTTGCATCAAGGCGGCTCATCAGCAGGATTTCTTCGACTAATTCATTAAGTTCGCTAATATTCTGGCTCAGCTCTTTCTGTAAATGGGCAGGGGCATGATCGCCAAGCAAGGTGGCGGCCATTTGCAGGCGGGCCAGCGGCGAGCGTAATTCGTGCGAGGCGTGGGCGAGCAGGTTTTTATGTGCGTTTAGCAGCTCGGCAATTTGCCCGGCGGCGTGGTTAAAGCGAATCGACAGCCGGGACACTTCGTCTTTGCCATATACAGGCAAGCGCGCAGAAAAATTTCCTTCACCCAGAGCATCAAGCTGATTGGCGAGGGCTTCCAGGCGGCGGCTGAGTTTGCGTGTCAGTGGAATTGCTGCAACGGCAATAGCCAGTGCCAGCATGGCAAAGCCTGCCAGTAAGCCGGGGTTTTTTTCCCGATGGGCTGGGCGGCCAACCAGAATCAGGCGCTGGTCAGGCAGACGTAATTGAAAAATGCGCGGCTTACCCTGTTTTAATTCTAAAGGCTCGCCTACGCTGGCAATCATTTGCCCGTTTGCTGCATAAAGGCTGATGGGGATATCGAATTCCTGAGTTAGCCGGGTAAAGGCCTCGGCTTGTGCGGCGATGGCCTGATCGGCAGGCGGCAGCGCCACAGCCAGCAAATTGGCTGTGCCGTGGATTAAACGTCGGGGAGGCGGGTCGTCATGCCATTGATAAAGCAGCCCAGCCAGAAGCGCAAATAACACCAGGCTGCCGACAACGGTAAAGTAAATCTGCCAGTAAAGCTTATGCCGCACGGTGAGTCCTTTTTAGGGTGATATTTGATCCAGGGCTGATAAATCCCTATACGTGCCAACCAAATTGTTTTTTTAGCAAACAGCGAAAAAGCATAATAACTACGTTCTTTGCATAGGGCTTCAAAGTCCCCTTGAAACACGCCGGAGCGAGGAACAAGCGGGGCGGGGGATCGCTTGGGAGCGAGGTACGAGCCAATCCCGCCCGCCGCCATCTCGATTGTCCGTAGTGCAGGAGCTTTCGTGTTTCGCGGGGTCGCCTTCTTTGGTTTCGTTTCTTGGCAAAGCAAGAAAGGAAGGCCCTGAGGTGGTTACCGCTACAAAATCACGTGCCGAAGGCACTAAAGATCTTTTTGATTTTGCGTAGCGCCTATGGGGTGCAACCCGCGAGCGATGCTGAAAAAACGCGGGTTTCACCCGCCCTATGATGATTCAACCCTTGTACGGCAGCATCTGGGTAAGTTGATAGGTTTGGGTTTATCCACAGAGTGGCGCAGCCATTAATCATCCGTTTTAGCAAAAACATAACCCACGCTGCGCACGGTGATGATGCGTTTGGGGGCTTTGGAGTCGTCCCCCAGCGCGGCGCGTAGTTTGGAGATGTGTACGTCGATGCTGCGGTCAAAGGCTTCCAGCGTTTCACCGCGTACCTGATCCAGAATCTGCTCGCGGCTCAGTACTTTACCGGCGTGGCGGGCGAGGCAAAGTAGTAAATCAAACTGGTAGCTGGTGATGCTGCATGCTTGCCCGGCCACGAGTACGCTGCGGGCGTCGGCGTCGATTTCTATATTGCCAAAGGTGAGCGGGCTGCTGCTCTCTGTGCTGTGTTGGCGGCGCAGTATGGCACGTAAGCGGGCGAGTAACTCTCTGGCATCAAAGGGTTTGGCAAGGTAGTCGTCGGCGCCTAATTCCAGCCCCACAATCCGGTCGGTCACATCGCCTCTGGCGGTGAGCATTAGAATAGGCAGCGCCTGGGTCTGGCGAATCTGCCGGCATAAATCAAGGCCGTCTGCGTCGGGCAGCATTAAATCCAGGATCAGCGCATCAAAGCTGCGGCTGGCAAGCGCTGCCAAGCCCCGTTTACCATCGTGTGCCACTTCCACCGCAAAGCCTTGCTGCCGTAAATACTCAGCCAGCATGGCGGTAAGTCGTTCATCGTCGTCGATCAGTAAGAGCTGTCTGGACATGCGATCCCTGTTTTGTTGATGGCATAGGAGTGGTTTCAGCCACGATGTGATCTGTGGCTGAGATGATGCTTATGACCAGAAGCCTGCTTAGCCGCGATTACGGCCTTTTCTGTCCATTTTTTCTATCAGTTTAAGCCTTTGCTCCGGAGTCAGAATTTTACTGGCTTCGGCGAGAATGGCGGTTAGTTTACGGGATGATTCATCCATCGTCTTGATTTTGGCAGCACGTAGTGTTTCTAGCTGAGCGGCATCAACAGTGGTCTGGCTTAAGGCTTTACGCAGCTCATCATGGTTGTTTCGCATGGTTTCATGTTGCGCTTTCATTTCCTTGGAGGCTTGCTCGGCAAGCTGATTGAGCTGGACTTTTTGCGCATCTGTTGCGCCGACTTCCTGCAATGCTTTATCCAGGCGGCTCTGCATCATTTTGTGCATTTGCTCCGGATTGCCGCGGCGCATACCCGGGCCGTCACCACAATGGCCTGGTGCAGCTGCGTAGGCGATACCACCTAAAGAAAGCCCCATTACCGCAATGATAGCTGCACGGCGTTTCATATGGTGATGTTGAAATTTGGTTTTAAGTGCGTTGAACATGGTGATTTCCTCTGAGATAGTTTGGTTTTGCAAGATGACTTGCAACAACTGCACAATAGCTGCCTGAGGTAAAGCATCTGTGTTGTTTGTGTAAAGTTATGTGTAGTGGAGGCGCGCGCATGGGGGTAAGCTTCACTTAAGCCCCGCTGTCTGGGGTGTTATCATTGTCAGCATTGATTTTTACTCATTTTAAAGGACACTTTTTATGAAAGACCTGAATACCAGCAATGCCCCTGCCGCTATCGGCCCTTACGTACAAGCCAAAGATATTGGTCAGCTGGTTTTCACTTCTGGTCAATTGCCTATTGACCCGGCTACGGGTGAAATGCCGGCAGCTGCAGGCGCGCAGGCAACTCAGTGCCTGGCTAATGTGGCAGCAATCTTGCTGGAAGCGGGCTTGAACGCATCAAATATCATCAAAACGACAGTCTTTGTAAAAGACTTAAACCATTTTGGCGAAGTGAATGAAGCGTATAGCCGTTTTTTTGAAGGTACCGGCAGCTATCCTGCCCGCAGCTGTGTAGAAGTTGCGCGCCTGCCTAAAGATGCAATGGTTGAAATCGAAGTGATTGCGCTGCGAGCTTAAGGTTTTTGCCTGCTAAAAGTATGTACAGCATGGGCAAGGCAGTTTGCCTTGCCCATGCTGCATGGTGGTGATTGCTTAGTCGCACCAGGGCGGGTGAAACCCTGATGAGTAAAGCAAATATGAAAAAGATCTTGTTAATGCCTTTGGGCCGTTGATTTTTGCTTTGCCAGGAATGTAAGCCAAATGGATCTGAAATACGAAATCCCTGCGGCAGGCAGGCGCTTAGGGGCGTTTCAATGGAATACTTTACTCTGACGCGGCCTGGCAGAGATTAAAACATCATATATTCAGGTTTGAAATTGCTTAACAAACAATGGCTTAATTTGAAATCTGCTTCACTTTATGAAACTTTGTGCTTTTCCTGGCTCAAAGCTGGGGTTCTTCTGCAGCAATGCCCTGCGGGGAGAAAAGCTTGTCTTTCTTATTATTCCCCGCCTAAAGCATATAAGTAGCTTCGTGATGTTTGTTTTCTGTTCAAACATGAATACTCGAGTCAGTTATATTGTTGTGTGCAACCTATTTTTCCTAACCCGATGGAAACTATGAAGCCTTCTCGTCTGACATTTTTAAGCTTGGCGCTTGCCCTTGCTTTTCTGCCTGCAATTAGCCCGGCAGCCGCTAAATCTGTGGCAAGCAGCAGTGCCGCGGCTTCGGGTTTAAAGCTCATTCGTATTGTTGAAGGGGTGAGTGAATATGAGCTGAGTAATGGTTTGAAAGTATTGCTGGTGCCTGATGCCAGTAAACCCATTACCACGGTGAATATTACTTACCGTGTGGGCTCCAGGCACGAAAATTATGGCGAAACTGGGATGGCCCACCTCCTTGAGCACTTGATGTTTAAAGGGAGTAAGGCGCATCCAAGGCTTTGGGAAGAAATGAGTCAGCGCGGCGTGCAATTTAACGGCACTACATGGCTTGATCGTACTAACTATTACGAAACCTTTGCGGCAAAGCCCGAGACGCTGGAATGGGCGATCTCTATGGAAGCGGATCGCATGGTGAATTCGCGCATATCCGGCGATGATTTAAAAACCGAATTTTCTGTTGTTCGTAATGAAATGGAAAAAAACGAAAATTCGGCAGCACGCATTTTGATTCAGCGGATTTTATCGGCAGCTTATCAATGGCATAACTACGGTAAAGACACGATCGGCGCGCGTACCGATGTAGAAAACGTCAGCATTCCGCGCTTGCAGGATTTCTGGCGCAAATATTATCAGCCCGATAATGCGGTACTGGTGGTGGCGGGCTCTTTTGATGCCGCCCAGACGTTAAAACTGATTGAAAAAAAATTCGGTGTGATTCCACGCCCTAAACGCGTGCTTGAAAATACCTATACCCTGGATCCGGTGCAAGACGGCGAGCGTAGCGTGGTGGTACGCCGTGTGGGTGATACCCAGTTTGTAGGGGCGGCTTACCATACCGTGCCGGCAGCGCATCCTGATTACGCGGCTTTTGAAGCGCTTTCGGTTATTTTGGGTGACACGCCCAATGGTCGCTTATATAAATCGCTGGTAGAAAGTAAATTAGGCACAGGCATCTTTGCATGGGCCGCTAATCTGGAAGAGCCCGGTTTTATTTTGTTTGGTGTTGAATTACGCGGTGAGCAAAATAGGGCTGCTTTTGTTGAAGATAATAATATTGTAATGGCTAAAAAAGTCTTAATTGACACTATTGAAGATTTAGCCAGCAACCCGATCAGTGATGAGGAACTTGCGCGGGCTAAAGCAAAAATTGATAGTGATATGAATAAAGTATTTAATAGCCCCGAGCAATTGGGCGTGGCTTTATCGGATCATATTGGTAATGGCGATTGGCGTTTACTCTTTTTATTAAGGGACCGGGTTAAAGCATTAAGCAAAGCAGATGTGCAGCGCGTGGCGCAAACCTGGCTTAAAGCCAGCAATCGCACGACGGGTGAGTTTATTCCAGAGGCCGATCCGCAACGTGCACCTGTTGCTGCCAAAGTAGATATGGCTGAGCAAATCAAACAATTTAAGCCGGGTGTGGCCCTGGCAGCAGGGGAACGCTTTGATGCTTCACCTGAAAATATTGATCAGCGCACGCATAGTGGCCAGTTTGCCAATGGCATGAAATACGCATTTCTGTCTAAGTCCACCCGTGGCAATACGGTATCGGCCAGTTTATCTTTTAATATGGGTAATGAAAAAAACCTGCAAGGTAAAGTGATTGCTGCGGCTTTAACTGCAGATATGCTTAATCGCGGGACTAAAAAATTAACAGGCAAACAATTTTCCGAGCAGCTGAATAAGCTACAGGCCAAATTGCAAATCGGAGGGGATGTAGATCGTGTTGCGGTTTATCTGGAAACTACAAAAGGCAATTTAGCAAAAGTATTGGATTTGGTGAACGATGCATTGCGTGAGCCTGCTTTTGATGAAAAAGAATTTATACTGCTGATTAATCAGGAATTAGCTCGTCTGGAATCAGCACTTAAAGAGCCTCAGATGGTTGCCAGTAATTTGCTTAAAAGCAAATTGAATACCTGGCCAGCTGGAGACCCGCGTGCTTATATAGAGACCGAGCAACAAATTATACAAATCAAAGCAATAAAGCTGGATGAGCTTAAGTCTTTTTGGGGGGCTTTTTATGGTGCAGAACACGCCGAGGTCGCGGTAGTCGGTGATTTTGACGAGGCCGCAGTGAAGGCCCAGTTAGCAAAACAATATGGCAGCTGGAATGCGCAGCAGGGTTATGCACGTTTGGTACGGCCATTTCAGGCAAATAAATCGCTGGATATCAAGCAACAAACACCAGACAAAGCCAATGCCTTTTTTATTGGCCGCATTGCCCTGCCTGTAGGTGAGCAGCATGCTGATTATCCGGCGCTGGCTTTTGCCAATTATCTTTTGGGCGGGAGTATGAATTCCAGAATTCTGGAGCGTATCCGCCAGAAAGATGGTATCAGCTACGGCGGCGGCTCCAGTGTGCAGGTATCAAGTCAGGATGAATCGGGTCATTTTATTACTTACGCGATTTATGCACCTGAAAATCGAGCCAGGCTGGAGGCGGGGATTCGTGAAGAAATCGAGCGGGTACGCAAAGATGGCTTCACCGAGGCAGAAATTAAGCCGGGAAAAGAAAGCTTTGTGCAACAAATGCAATTATCCCGTACCCAGGACAGCAGCCTTGCCGCAATGCTAGCCAGTAATCTGCATCTGGGCAGAACCATGCAATTTAGTGCTGATTTTGAAGCCAGATTAAAAGCACTCAGCCCGGAGCAAATTAAAGCTGTAATGGTGAAATATATCGATCCGGCCCAGTTATCTGTGGTTTATGCAGGAAATTTTGATAAGAAGTAATGGTACTTAGAAAAAAAGCCGGCATTTACAAATGCCGGCTTTTTTATATTCGCTTCTTTATCCTGCATCTCTTAATAAAACCACAGGCGATGTTTTGCTGAGTTTATGTAAGCGTCTGAGTACCGCCAGTGCCGTGATTGCAGCCCCGGCCAGCAGGCTGGCGAAAGGCAGCCAGTAGTTAAATGCTAAAGGTAATTTGAGTAACTCCTGACCGATGATCATTCCTCCCGCGCTGGCCATCAGCCCTGCGATCAGGCCGGCAACGCCGCCAACTAGCAGGCTTTCCGTGAGCCATACGCTGCGAAGCTTTCTGGAGGTGGCTCCCAGTGCCCGCAATATGGCAGCTTCTCTGGCGCGCTCGGTTTCGGTGGTGTCAAGTGCGGCAAAGAGCACGGTTACCCCTGCTGCGATGCAGAACAAAAATACCAGGCGCAGCGCTGCCGCAGATAAATCCAGAATCCGCCGTACTTCGGCCAGCACTTGGCCTACGTCGATGATGGTGACGTTAGGCAGGGCTTGTACCAGCTCGGGAATGATGGTTTTTTGTCCTTCACCAAGATGAAAACTGGTGATCAGGCTGGCCGGTAAATCGGCAACTAACGCTTTGCTGGCAACCACAAAGAAATTGACGCGAAAGGAATCCCAGTTGACTTCACGCAGATTCAGCACTGGTGCAGTAACCGTTGTGCCTGCGATATCAAAGCTCAGCATATCGCCCAGCCTGATATTAAGCGTAGTGGCCAGCTTAGCTTCTACAGAGAAACCGGGCTGGCTCTCATCGAGCGGCTGACCTGCAACAATGCGGTTGTCGGCGCTTAAAATATCCCCCCAGGACAGATTAAATTCGCGCTCTGCCAGATGTTTTGCCCTGTCTTCCTGAAAGCTTTCCGGCTTGATCGCTTGCTTGTTCTGCATGGTCCAGCGGCCACGAATCATGCTTTGTAAAGCTGGAGCGGGCAGATGACGATTTATAAATTGCTGCTGAAATGCCGCAGTCTGGTCAGGCTGAATATTCAACGCAAAGTGATTGGGTGCATCGGCGGGCACGCGGCTTTGCCATGTTTTAAGTAAATCACCTTCTACTACGGTCAGCAGCCAGATACCTGACAGACCAATTGCCAACGCGCCGAGCTGGGCAAAGGCCAGGCCGGGGCGGCGCAGCAACTGGCGCAGTGCCAGCCTGATCGGGTGCTCGGGGAGTATGCGCGGCAAAAACCAGAGCAGGCCAAGGCCGCTGCCGCCAGCGAGCAAAAGCGTTGCCATAATTCCTGCACCGACCATCAAGGCCAGTTTGGCTTCGGCTGCAATCCACCAGAGTAGTAGCAAGAGTGCGAAAAGGGTGAGCGCCCATTGTAGAATCAGGCTGGCTTTGGGCTCCAATTCATGGCGCAAAACACGTAGTGGCGGGGTGTTGGCTAAAGCGAGCAGCATTGGCCCCGCACTGCCCATCAGCAGTATAAAGCCCAGTAAAGATGCGACCAGCCAGGGCAGCAAAGTACCATCAGGCAGGGCGGCCGGCAGGCGATCCCGGATGCTCAATACCAGCAGGCTTTGTGCGCCCCAGCCCAGTAAACCGCCTATTACGCTGGCTGCCAGAGTGAGGAGGGCCAGTTGTGATAACAGCAGGGTGCGTACCATGTCACGGCTGGCACCGAGTGTGCGCAGCAAGGCGACGGTATCAAAATGCCGGGTGGCAAAGCGGCGTGCCGCCAGTAAAATTGCCATGGCGGCCAGGCAGCCTGCCAATAGTGATGTCAGGCGCAAAAAGCGCTCGGCGCGCTCCAAAGCGGTTTTTACTTCAGGCCGGGCGTCTTTCACATCTTCTAGTTTTTCACCCCGCATCAGCTTGGGCTTAACGGCTTGTTGCCATGAGTCGATCATGGCAGGAGGGCCCGCAACCAGCAGCCGGTATTTCACCCGGCTGCCAAACCCCAGTAAGCCACTGGCAGCCAGATCCTGCTGATTAATCATTAGCCGGGGCTGCAGGCCGGAGAAATCCATAGCGGTATCGGGTTCTCGCTCAATCAGTGCGGCAAGTTTCAGCTTAAGCTGGCCGACTTCCAGTGTGTCGCCCAGCTTGAGCTTTAAAGTTGCTGCCAGCCTTGCATCGGCATAGGCTGTGCCAGCTTTCGGTGCCGTGCTGACATGGCCATCGGGTGCGAGTTTTAACTGGCCACGCAAGGGGTAGGCGTGGCTGACCGCCTTAACGGAAGACAGCATTACCTGGCCATTAAACCCCGCCATGCTGGGGAAAACAGCCGTCTCTGCGGTGTTTAAGCCAGAGTGTTCTGCCTGCTGCCGGTAGTGGGGGCTGATTGCATGATCCGAGCTGATGACGGCGTCTGCAGCCAGCAGATCATTGGCTTCCAGTGCCAGTAGTTTTTCCATTCTGGCAGATAACAGTCCCACGGCGGTGAGCGCGGCAATGGCAATGATCAGGGCCGCCAGGAGAGTGCGATATTCACCAGCCTGAAAGCTGCGGTAAAACAAACGCCAGTTGAGTTTGTGCATGGTTTTTCCGTTAAAGCAAATTGTCGGCATCGCTAGAGCGGACAAGTATTTTTTGAGTCGCAATATGCTTTGGCTTGGCGCTGTGGCTCAAGCTTTCCGCAAGCTGTTATTTTTTTATTCAGGCGTTTTGCCCGTGCTGGGCGATGGGGCTTTCGAAAATTCCAGTTGTGTACCGGCAGAAAGTCTTAATTGCCAGCCACAACGCGCTGCGAGTTTTTCATCGTGGGTGACCAGTACCAGTGTGGTTTGAGTTTCTGTGTTGAGCTGAAACAGTAAATCGGCAATGGCCGTGCCGGTGGCGGCGTCCAGGCTGCCGGTTGGCTCGTCGGCAAACAGGATTTTCGGGCTGGATGCAAAAGCACGGGCCAGCGCAACGCGCTGCTGCTCGCCTCCCGATAATTGCCTTGGCGTGTGTGCCAGGCGATGGCTTAAACCTACCCGTTCCAGCCATTCTGTAGCACGGGTTGAGGCATCTTTTTTACCGGCCAATTCCAGTGGCAGCATGGTGTTTTCCAGGGCCGATAACTCAGGCAATAGCTGAAATGATTGAAATACAAAGCCAGAAATCTGGCCGCGCAGCTCTGCACGCTGGTCTTCGTTCAGGCTGCCTAAATCTTTTCCGGCCAGCGTGATTTGCCCCCGTGAGGCCTGATCAAGCCCGGCAAGCAGGGCCAATAGTGTGGATTTTCCTGAGCCGGAGCTGCCAACAATGGCAAGGCTGGCTCCCGCTGGCAGTGAAAATTCAATATCATGCAAGAGATTAAGTTTTTCGACGGCGGTGCTGACTGTTTTGCCCAGACCGCGTACGGCCAGCATTATTTCTGAGGAGTGATTCATGTGGCGTTTCGTATCCGTATTAGGTTTTATTGTGTGCATGGCGCCGGCTCTGGCCGCGACGCCTTTAATTCTGGTGTTTGGTGATAGTCTGTCTGCCGGTTATGGCATTGCGGCTCAAGCTGCGTGGCCCGCATTACTAAATGAAAATCTGGTCAGGCAAGGTAAGGCATGGCGGGTTGTGAATGCCAGTGTGTCAGGAGAAACGACAGCTGGCGGGCTCACAAGGTTCCCGCAAACACTTAAAACGCATCAGCCTAAAATTGTACTGCTGCAATTGGGCGCTAATGATGGTCTGCGTGGTTTGCCTCTGGTTAATATGGAAAAAAACCTGGGCAACATGATGAAAATGGCTAAAGCCAGCGGTGCTAAAGTGCATTTAATTGGCATGCAAATACCACCTAATTATGGTGCAAGCTATACACAGGGCTTTGCTGCGATTTACCCAAGGTTAGCCAAGCAGTACAGCAGTAGTTTAACGCCTTTTTTACTTGAACCTGTCATTAAAAATACCGAGCTTTTTCAGGCGGATCAGCTCCATCCTAAGGCTGAGGCACAGCCTTTATTAATGAAAATGATAGAAAAAGATCTGGGGAAATTGATTTAGTCTTGGGGCTAACAGTAAAAAGGGCAAAGCCACTTAGACTTTGCCCTTTTTATAATTTACAACTTTAAAACTGGCTTAAAACTTGTAATTGGCCTTGGCATACCAGCTGCGGCCATGTGGGTCTGTGTATTTAGGATCGAAACCCACCTGGAAGTGATCGGCCTGATTGGTGAAAGGCGGATCGGTATCGAGCAGGTTTTTCACGCCGACAGTCAGCTCGATGTTCTTGGTGCGGTATGTGCCTTGCAGGCCCCAGGTACTGTAAGCCTCAACAGAGCGATTAACGCTATTGCCCGATACCGGATCTGTAACCTGATTCTGGTCGATATAGCCGGAAGTGAGGTTATTGGTGAGCGCTGCCCCCCATTCGGCCATATTCCAGGAAAGCGTCAGGTTGTGTCTCCAGCGCGGGGTCATGCCCAGGTCGATATACTGACCTACGCTATCAAAGTAAGCGCCATCTTTTTCACGCTGATACTCATTGGTGATGGTGTAAGTGCCTTCCATCCCAATGCGGAAAGTGCCGTATTCTGTTTTTGGCAGCGCGGCCAGGATAGAGACATCCAGACCATCGGTACGCAACTCACCCAGATTCTGCGATTTGGAATCCACATAGTCGATCAGCCCTGGCAAGCCCGCTGCAATATCGGCTGCAGTGCGTGCTTTACGGATCACTTTGTCTTTATATTTGGCATAGTCGCCAAATATGGTGGAATCCGATATGGAGTCAATCCGGTCTTTAACATTGATATTCCAGTAATCAATCCCTATGGATAAATTTTTCACGGGTTCTACCAAAAAGCCAAAGGTGTAATTGGTGGATAATTCGGGGGTGAGTGATTTATTGCCACCTTGCACCAAATTTAACTGCAAATTGCAATCCAGCGGGCTATTGGTTGCCGCACAGCGTTCAGGGTCATCATAATTGCCTAATGTATTGGTTTTGCTGGTTGGGCGGTTTAAATCATCCAGCGTGGGAGCGTGATAACCCGTGCTGATCGAGCCGCGTAAGACTACTTCATCGATGGGCTGATAGCGGAAACTGATTTTAGGGTTGGTTGTGCTGCCCATATCGTCATAATGGTCGTACCGTAGCGCCGCTTGTAATTCCAGGTTTTTCAGTACCGGAACCACTACCTCGGCAAAGCCGGCATACACCAGGCGTTCGCCGTTGGTGGATTGGCGGTTACCACCACCACCTAAAATATCCCCGCTGGATAAAATGGCTTCCGGGGTATAGGTATAGGTTTCTTTGCGTACATCACCACCAAAGGCAAAACCTACCTTCCCGGCATCCAACTCGTAAATTTCTTTGGAGAACTGAACGTCGGCCGATTTATTACTGGTTTCACCGCTCTGTACCTTGCCGGTAATTTTAGAGGCGTTCAGAGCGGCATTGCCTGCTGCATCCTGCGGACCAAACGGATTGATGACCCCGCTGAGCATGGCAGGCAGCAATTTGCTCTCATAGAGCCAGCCATTGGTGTATTTATCTTCGGTTTTATTCAGTGCATAAACCAGGGCTGCGCGGTAATCCCAGCCTGCTACCTCGCCCTCGGCACCCACAATAAAGCGGTGCTGATCGGATGTGGCTTCGTTTTCACGCGCACCTGCGTCAATTGCGCGCCATTGCAGCTTTAAATCGCCAAGCGTGCCTTTATAAGGGTCATATTTGCCATTGGCAGGATAAAGTAAATCATCGCCATTAAAGGTAGTGGCGCTGGAAACGGGCACTGGGGAGGCGGAATAAGTGCCTACATTACGGGTAAACAGGTAGTCAGCAAAGAGCTGGGTGTTGTCATCTACTTTCAAAGTGCCCTTGCTATAGAAAGAAAGACGCTCTTGTGGCGAGACAATATCAATAATACTAGCGTAGTCAAAACGGCAATTGCCACCTGTGGCAAAGTTGCTATTGGCAATAGGGATGGAGCGGGGCTGATCACAGCCGGTTAAATAGCCAACATTTACCGGTTTTCCACCCGGGCCATTGAGAATAGTGGCGGGGAAGGTGTTGGCAGATGTTTTATTGATTTCTTTATCTGGAATATAAGATGTCCTGGAATAGCTGCGATCTTTAGCGGCCAGTGCTTCCTGTTTGGAGACATCCAGCGCCATAAAGATATTAAAATTGTCTTCGTCCAGGTTGCCAAAACCAAAGCTGAAGTTGGCTTTCTTGACCTCACCGCCCCCGTCAAAAGTCTGTTCGAGACCACCGCCGATTTCTGCACCAATAAAGCTTTTCTTTAGGATAAAGTTCATTACGCCGCCGATTGCATCGGTGCCATAAACCGCAGAAGCGCCATCTTTTACAATTTCAACCCGCTCAACTGCGCCCAGCGGAATGGAATTCAAATCCACGCCTGCGCTATCAAAAGCGTAGTTGGCCATGCGGCGGCCATTGACCAGAATCAGCGTTTTAGAAGTGCCAAGCCCGCGTAAATTAGCGCCAGAAAAGCCGGGCTTGCCTGAGTCGCCCACGGCTTGCGATTGTGAATAGCCGTTGTTGCTGGCGGCCAGGTTATCGATCAGTTCAGCCACGGTGGTGGCTCCGGTTTTAGCGATCTCCTGGCGGCTAATAGTTTGCACCGGGGTTGCACCGGTTTTTGCAGTGCGTTTGATATTGGAGCCTGTGACTTCAACCCGCTCCACTTTGTTGACGGTTTCTGCTGCATGCGCATTGATGACTGCGCCTGCACCTATCATTGCGATAGCAATGGTTATTTTTTTTATTTGCATATGTAATCCCCCGCTAAGTTAGCTATGTTTTTTAGCGCCCTGTTTTAAACAGAGGCTGACAGGTGTATTGCTCATGCTGGAACTAAGGGAAAATTATCAGTTGTGACTTTTTACCATGTAACCAAATGTAACAAGCGGGGCTTGTCAGTATGAGTGATCAAAATAGCTTGAGAGGGGGACAAACAGAGGGATGTTTTTAAGCTTTGGAAGCTTGTGTAATGTAGTTTAAAGCTATAAATCGTGTGTATACATTGATTTTTTTACTTAATTTTTTATTTTTTTTTGTTTTAAATCATTGTGTTGTGAGTTTGTTATGTATGGATTTTTATCTCGCAATTAGTAATTTTAATGAAAGTAAATGAGAGGTTTTAGCTTTTAGTTCTTTGCCAGCGTATTGGACGTCATTATTTTTTATGCTAACTTATCGCTAGGTTACGATGTGTTTATGCTCAATAATATCGATATTTTGTAATTATTTATTGTTGACTTATATTGATAAATAATATTTTATTTTTATTTCGAGTTGTTTTTTTCTTGTTTTTGTTGCTCATTTGCAACTAAAAAGTACATAGTTGCCAGATAGCAAGTGTTCTAGATATATATCTGTATTGATCTTCAGTTAAATCGGCATATTGTGCTGCTGGAAATATCCAAATTAAAGTAATCGTTTTATTTTTTTGTATCCGGGTAAGCATCACAGGCCTTGTGTCTGGTGTAGAGCGCCAGGAGTGAGTGCTCTTATTTCTCAGATAAATTCACCTCTATGCTCTTCATTCATAAATAGGTAATGCCCGACTAGCCTTAAAAAAACATCACACACTTTATCAGGGACTTGCAGCCAGCTCGGCACTGATGAGGCCACAGTACTCTCGGCTTTTGCATATTGACCCTGCTGGTTTTTTGGCCCAAAGCTTAGGTGGCATCGGGTTTAAGTGATATGGATTAGCAGCCTCTGCTTTTTCAATTTTTTAGGCCATGCTCACGTAGTTGCGCATACCCGGCCTTTTTATTCAATAATCAATTTACGGATTCCCACATCAGCCGATTGCTGGGGTTTTTGTCTTTTTCTTACTCGAGTCCACCATGAAAAACACCCTGGATGCCGCCACCAAGCAAATGGCTAGTCAGATTATTTATCAGATTTTCCCTGAGCGTTTTGCTATTGGCGGCGGGCTTTCAAGCGGGGCCAAGCTTGCACAAGCGGCGTATTCAAATCCTGATGTGGTTAAGCAGGGTTGGGACGATACAACACTAGGCCAGCCCTGGGGCATGCAGTTTTTTGGAGGAGATCTGGATGGTATTCGGGATCACCTGGATTACCTTGGTGAGCTGGGCGTGACCGGGGTGTATCTGACACCGGTATTTACCGCTCCGAGCAATCATAAATATGATGCGGTTGATTTTTTTGCGATTGATCCGATGTTTGGCGGCGAGCCGGCCTTGCTGCGGCTGATTGAGGCATTACACGCCAAAGGCATGAGCCTGACGCTGGATGCAGTGCTCAATCATGTGTCCGACAGCCACCCGTGGTTTTTAGCAGCCAAGGCGGGGGATGCAGGTAAGCGGGACTGGTTTAGTTTTTCAGATGATGGTGCTTATCTTTGCTGGCAGGATTATGGCCTGATGCCGGAATTGAACCTAAGCAACCCCGCTGTTCGCGATATTTTGTACCGTAAGCCAGACAGTCTGGTGCAGCACTGGCTGGCTAAGGGATAGATAACTGGCGCTTTGATGTGGCGCAGGATGTGGGCATAGAAGTTGCGCAGGAAATGGCGGCGGTAGTGGGGCAGCGTTTCCCTAAGGCAGGCCTGCTTGGCGAGTTAAATGGCTTTTCGGGCAGCTGGTTTGAGGCCGGTGGCGGCTTTAAAGGGATGATGAATTACTGGTATCGCACCGCTACGCTGGCATGGCTGGCAGGGGAAATTGATGCGCTGCAAATGAATCATGCACTTAAAGACGCCAGAGAAGCTTATGGTTTGAGTGGCCTGCTTTGCTCCTGGAATATGCTTTCCAGCCATGATACGCCAAGGCTGATGACTACTGTGGGAAGCCAAGAAAAAGCACAGCTCGCTATGATCATGCAGTTCACCTTACCTGGTATCCCGCTGATTTATTACGGTGAAGAAATTGGCATGGAAGGCGGGGCGGATCCGGATTGCCGCCGTCCTATGCGCTGGGATCAGGCCGACTGGAATCATGCGCAGCGCCAGTTTGTGCAGCAGCTGATTGCCATTCGCCAAAACCATCCGGCGCTGCAATATGGTGATGTGAAAGTATTGGGGGACAGGCTGGCTGGCAATGCGCTGGTATTTTTACGTGCTACCGAGGTGATTGGCGAAGCGGCTTTAGTCATTGTAAATTTATCTGATCGTGCTTTACAAACCAGGCTGTTAATTCCTTACTCTCACTGGTATGACGGTGTGCCTTTGCATGATGCACTGGGTAATGCTGTGGATACCAAAGTGCAGGCTGGTAGCGTGTTGCTTGATATCCCGGCGCAAGCTGCGGCGATTTATTTACCTGGCGAGCCTTACCAGCATTACACCTTTTTCAAGCCTAGAAATCGCTGAGTGTGTGCCCCGATCAAAGTATTCGGGGCGGATATATTAGCTTGCTCTGCCGGATCAGTCAGGTACTTTGCCTGGTTGATCCGATCCTTTTTTAATTAAGAGCGTATCTTATTCATTGCGGGCAACTTTGCCTTTTGCTGCCAGGTTATCTTGTATTTTAATTCAAAGTAATTACGGCTCTTATGTACTGTGTGTTTCTCTATCAGCCGGAGAATCTATTCTATCATAATGGTAAAACTTTTATCATCATGTTTTTCAACGCTTTGTTGGTTTTAATTAAGATTAT
This sequence comes from Iodobacter ciconiae, assembly GCF_003952345.1. Taxonomy (NCBI): domain Bacteria; kingdom Pseudomonadati; phylum Pseudomonadota; class Betaproteobacteria; order Neisseriales; family Chitinibacteraceae; genus Iodobacter; species Iodobacter ciconiae. The sequence goes on from NZ_CP034433.1 coordinate 97,465, forward strand.
TTAGCATTGGGTAAATATGGTTCTGTATCTATATTTAATAATAAAGTAACAGCGAGTTGTTTAGTATGGTTTTATTGTTTATATTTTATAATGTTAGTTAATTGAGTATAAATAAACTTACAAGCTTAGCTGAATTACTTAACTGGATTATTGCGTAAAAGTAATAGAGGTATTTTGTCGTTTCAAGAAGCAGGCAAGTTTTTACGTGAAATGATTTAAGTAAATAAATAGTGAAGATATAAAAATTAATTTGATGTGTTGAATGAAAATGGCTGTTTTTAAATTTTAATTGTAATTAAAAGCCGGGCACTTATGCAAGATTGCCGATAAGTATTTTCAGGGGTTCTCTGATTGTAACTTCCTTAAGCCTTAATAAAAAATAATGATTCAGCTGTGATGAAAATTGTGAATTTAGTAAGTAATAGTCTAGCATTAAGAGGGTAAGGGCAAAAGCTGGCGTCAGATTGGGGGGGCGGATGATGGGAAAGCGCTTATACGTGCATAAAATGGTGCTTCCCGGTTTTCTGGCTACATATTGTAGATTGAGCAGCTTGCCTATCTTTAATTTTCAGGGAAAGATGATGAGTGATGGGGGGATATCTTTACCAACCGGGCATAGGGTCAGCTGGCCGATAAAATTTTCGATCGCCACCGTGGTGGTCCTATGTATGCTGGTATTGGCCGTTGCGGTCATCGGTATTGGCTGGAGCGGTGCCCGGACAACGCTACTGGATACGGCAGCCAGAACAGCGCGGGATGCCGGGCAACTGATCACGGAAAAATCCCGCCGCATGCTTGATCCGGCACAGGCAACGTTACGCATGCTGGTCACGGATCCTGTGGCCAATGCCAGTACGCTGGATGAGCGGATGATGAGGCTGGGTACACTTGTCGATGTACTGGCTGACAATAAATTAATGTCGTCCGTGTTTGTGGGCTATACCGACGGCTCTTTTATGCTGGTTCGTTCACTGGAACGGCCTGAAATCCGTAAAAAATTTAATGCGCCGCCATCATCTAATTTTCTGGTGCAATCGGTGCAAAGCCTGCACAACGGGGAGCCGGAGGGTGAGTATTTATTTTTTAATTCTGCCCGCACACTGCTGGAGCGTCGCAGCCAGCCAGATTACCGTTTCGATCCCCGTACCCGCCCCTGGTATAAAGCCTCCCGGCTGACTTTTGCAGCGCAGCTTTCCGAGCCTTATATTTTCTTTTCTTCCCGGCAAATCGGCGTCACGCTGAGCCAGGCCAGTAAAAACGGTAAGGCGGTTTTTGGCATTGATGTGGTGCTGGATGATCTGGCAAACAGCCTGGAAGAGCTGAAAATTTCGCCCCATACCCAGCTTGCCCTGGTCAATGAAAAGGGCAGGGTGCTGGCTTATCCTGATATGCAGAAAGTATTAATTAAGGGCGCAGATAAGTTCGATTTTAGTACTGTTGATGGTTTGGCTGTTCCCAGCCTTAGCCGCCTGAATGCTCTGGGTCTGGAAAGAGGGAAAGTTGCTGCTTTTGAGGTCGATGGCCAGGAATGGCTGGGTGCCGCTTTGCCCTTTGATGTCTGGCAATCCGAAGGAATGCGTTTGCTTGTGGCAGCTCCCAGTGATGATTTGCTGGGAGAGCTGCGTGGCAAGCTCTTGCGTCTGATTGCTCTGGTAGTGGTTTTGGCTCTGTTTCTGATGCCGCTGGGCTGGCTTGCCGGTGCAAAAATTGGCAAAAGCATGGATAAGCTGACGGCTCAGGCTCAGCGAATGAGCCGTTTTGATTTTAGCCAGAGCCAGCTTAAAAGTACCCTGGTGCAGGAAGTGAATGATTTATCAGCTGTGATGAGCGATATGGGGCAGACCATCCAGACCTTTCTGCAAATTAGCCAGGATATGGCAACCGAGCCAAAAGTTGAGTACATGCTCGACAATGTGCTTAATCAGATGGTGATGGCCACCCGTTGCCGGGCAGGTGCAGTTTATTTACTCAACCATGCCAGCAATAAAATGGAGCGCACTGTCTCGCATGGTGATTTATGCGGGCACACAGAAACAAGTTTTATTCATCTTGATAGGCAGCAGGCCATGCCGGCAGTGCATAAAGTAGCTGAAGGCGTGATCGAAATGCAGATTGAGCTGCGGGGACGCAGTGGCCAGCTTGAAGGTCTTTTAACTTTGCAACACGAGGATGATATCAGCCACGCAGACAGCTCGTTCACTGAGTTTGTGTATAAGCTCTCCGGTATGCTGGCCGTGTCGATAGAAACGCGTCAGCTGATCGGAGCGCAGAAAAAGCTGCTTGATGCGGTGATCAGGCTGATGGCTGACGCGATTGATGCAAAAAGCCCGTATACCGGCGGGCATTGCGAGCGTGTGCCTGAGCTGGCGGGCATGCTGGTCGATCAGATGGGGCGCGAGCAGAGCGGCCCCTATGCCGATTTTAAAATGACTGAAGATCAGCGCTACGAGTTTCATTTGGGCGCATGGCTGCATGATTGCGGCAAGGTCATCAGCCCTGAGCACATTATTGATAAAGCCACCAAGCTGGAAACCATTTATAACCGCATCCATGAAGTGCGCATGCGCTTTGAAGTGATGTGGCGCGATGCCGAGCTGGATCACTGGCGGGCCATAGCGTTTGGCGGTGATGGTGGCTCCTCGCTGGCTGAGTTAAAACTTCGCCAGCAGGCTTTACAGGATGATTTTGTTTTTGTGGCCCGCTGTAATGTGGGTAGTGAGTTTATGGCCGATGAAGATATTCTCAGGCTGCAGCAAATTGGCCAAAAAACATGGTTGCGTTATTTTGATAAACAACTGGGCCTGTCTGCCGATGAAAACCGCAGGCTGGGTGATTATGTACCGGAAAGCCTGCCTATTGCAGAGCTGCTGCTTGCTGATCGCAATGATCATATTGTGCCCTGGGGTGAGCGTAAGCCTGTTGTAGAAAAAAATGATCCGAACAATCTCTATGGCTTTGATATGGATTTGCCCAAACATGCGCAAAATATGGGTGAGGTATACAACCTGTCCATCAGACGCGGTACGCTGACAGAAGAAGACCGTTTCAAAATTAATGATCATATCGTGCAGACACTAATCATGCTGCGTAGCCTGCCCTGGCCCGCGCACCTTGCCAAAGTGCCTGAAATTGCAGCCACCCATCATGAAAAGCTCGATGGTAAAGGCTATCCGCGGCGCCTGTCGGCGGCTCAGCTCACAACCGCTGACAGAGTTATGGCGCTGGCTGATGTGTTTGAAGCGCTTACTGCTGCAGACCGGCCGTATAAATCTCCGAAAACACTGACTGAATCACTCAAAATTATGGCCTTTATGGCCAAAGATCAGCATATTGACGCCGAGCTATTCCGTTATTTCTTGCATAGTAAATTGTGGCTGGTTTTTGCCGAGAAATTTATGCACAAAGAGCAAATAGATGAGGTTGATGTGGCTGCAATTGAAAAATTACTTCCAGTAAAAGGCTAGGGTCTGTTAGCGCTTGATTCACAATTTGGCTGCCGCTTTGGGACGGCCACTGCCAGGGCCGTTGGCTGTGGTGATTAAAGCGGTGGCGCTTAATGTTACAACGCTGATATTTGCTTTAGCGATGCGCAGCAATTTAAGATGGCTCTGGTATATAAAATGAATGGCCAGACCATCCCGGTGGGTATGGCTTGTTTACGATACCGGAGCTGCAAGTTTTGTTATGGCAGGCCAGACGCTGGTGATTGGGCGGGTGGCCTGCTTTATCAATGCCAGCCTGGTATAAACGCTTTGGCCAGCGCGCCTTCATTATCCATCCGCTGTTAGAATTGCTATTTTCCCTGCCGGATTTTCCCATGCCATTTGTCCAATTTGCCGCCAGGCTGGCCGAGCGCCAGCAAGCAGGTTTGCTGCGCAGCCGCCGTCAGATTGACAGCCCGCAGGGCGCGCATATTCAAATTGGCGGGCGGCAGCTGATCAACTTTTGTAGCAATGATTATCTGGGTTTAGCCAATCACCCCGCTGTGGTGCAGGCAGCGCAGCAAGGCGCGGCAGAGTGGGGTGTGGGCAGTGGTGCCGCCCATTTACTGGCCGGGCACTTTGGCCCGCATCAGGCGCTGGAAGACCGGCTGGCTAAGTTTGTAGGTATGCCCGCTGCACTGGGGTTTTCTACCGGTTATATGGCAAATCTGGCGGTGATTACTGCGCTGGTGGGGCGCGGTGATGCGGTGTTTGCCGATAAGCTCAATCATGCTTCTTTGAATGATGCCGTGGCTCTGTCGCGGGCCGATTTCAAGCGCTACCCGCATCAGGATATGGCAGGGTTAGAGCGCATGCTGGCCGCCAGTACTGCGCCACGCAAGCTGATTGTGGCCGATGCAGTATTTAGCATGGATGGCGATATCGCCCCGGTGGCGGCGCTCTTGGCCTTGGCCGAGCAATACGATGCCTGGCTGTTTTTAGACGATGCTCATGGTTTTGGCGTACTCGGGGATGGGCGCGGCACACTGGCCGAGTTTGGCATATCTGCACCCCGCATTATTTATATGGCGACTTTAGGCAAGGCAGCAGGCGTATCGGGTGCTTTTGTAGCGGGTGAGCAAGTGATGTGCGACTGGCTGCTGAACACAGCCCACAGCTATGTTTACACCACCGCCATGCCGCCTCTTTTATCCTGCGCCATGCAAGCCAGCCTTGATTTAATTGCGGCCGAACCCTGGCGGCGGACGCGTTTGGCCGGGCATATCGCGGCCTTTAGAACCGGTTTGCAGGATTGTTGTGAGCTGCTTGATTCCAATACCGCCATTCAGCTGATCTTGCTGCCGGATAATGACAGCACCATCCGCATCGCCAAAGCGCTGTTTGAACGCGGCATTTGGGCAGGCGCAATCCGCCCGCCTACCGTGCCCACACCACGACTGCGCATCACTTTATCGGCAGCGCATTCTGACGATGATGTTGCGGCTTTGATGGGGGAGTTAAAAGCATTGCTTTAGGGGGGCTGATCCGCCGCGCTAACCATAGTCAAAATGCTCTTTTTAGTGCTTTCGGCACGTTGATTTAGGTGCGGTAGCCACTGCGGGGCCTTCCTTTCTTGCTTCGCCAAGAAAGGAAGCGAAGCGACAACAGCAAAGCACGAAAGCCCCTGCCTCGCTTGTTCCTCACTCCGGCGTGTTTCAAGGGGAGATTTAAGCCCCGTGTCGGGAGCGTCGTCATCCTCTTTTGTCTAAGTTTGCTACTAAGAGCCAAATTGGTTAGCGCATATGGGGTTGCACCGGCACAACGAAGCATAAAGCCGTATTTAATTTTTAAGTATTTGGAAAATAGTTGTTTTTATGAAAGGTTTTAGCAAGCATGACAAGCAATTTTTTACATATCGAATCAACAGGCCGTGGGCCGGATGTAGTGCTGCTGCATGGCTGGGCGATGAACAGCACGGTTTGGCGCGGTGTGGCTGACGCTTTGAGTGATGATTTTTGCCTGCATCTGGTGGATTTACCCGGCCACGGTAAAAGCACCAGCAGCCAGCCTTTATCGCTGGCACATATGGTGGCAGAGCTGGATGCGGCTTTTCCAAGGCCGGTGCAAGTGGTGGGCTGGTCTTTGGGCGGGGCGGTGGCCAGCAGTTGGGCAATGGCTGCGCCGGATAAAATCCGCTCGCTCAGCCTGATCGCCTCCACGCCGTGTTTTATGCAGAGAGAAGACTGGCAGCCCGCCATGGCCCCGGCCACCATGAGCCAGTTTGCCGCTAGCCTCGCTGCAGACTGGCAGGGCACGTTAAAGCGCTTTATCAGCCTGCAAGTGCAAGGCGGTGCAGAGGCGCGGGTCTTGGCTAAAGCGCTAAGCCAGGAATTATTCCTGCACGGCGAGCCAAGCCTGGCTGTTTTGCAGGAAGGTCTGGCGATTTTGCGCGATACCGATTTACGTCAGCAAATAAACCAGCTGACTTGCCCGGTATTACTGCAATTTGGCAACCGCGATACGCTCACCCCGCTGGGGGCTGGGGAGTGGCTGGCAGAGGCTTTGCCGCACGCCGAGCTGATTGTACACAGCGGTGCTGCTCACGTGCCTTTTGCCTCGCATCCGGATGATTTTATTACGGCGCAGCGCAGGTTTTTGCTGAGCGGGATGTAGCCAGATGCTGGGCAGGTGAAAGTACTTGCCCTATATGCTTTATTTGTATTTTTTTATTAGCAAGCAGAGACAAAACACAATAACCACTTTCTTGGCAAAGGGCTTTAAAGCCTCCTTGAAACCGCTGCCCGAGGAGTAGCGGGGCGGGGATTGCTTGGGAGCGAGGCCTGCCGCCGACTCGATTGGACCGCCGCAGGGGGGGCGTGTTTCGTGGGTTGGTCTTCTTTGGCTTCGTTTTTTGGTCACATAAGAAACGAAGGTTCAGCGGGACACCCGCACCTAAATTAATGTGCCGAAAGCGCTAAAAAGATCTTAGATTTTTTTGATTTTGCTTAGCGCCACGGGGTTTCAGCCACCCTACAGTGCAATACGCCCCCGCTCAATTAAGGTCTTTTACCCAAAGTCAGTGAGCCATCTTTGCTTTTTAGCTCGATCAGCTTACCGGCTTCCAGCACTTTTACTTCTGCACCATTGGCAAAGGCCTGGCCTACTGCACGGCTAATGGTGCGGTTCTCGTCTCCCATACAGGCCATTTTGGTGGATGCCAGCATGCCCTTGAGCTGTTGATTTTCATCTTTTAGGCTGCCCATTACCCGGTTGCAGCCATCAAAGCCGGTAATGCGCATGGTTTGTGCGTCAAAAACCAGTATTGCCCTGCTATCACTGCTTATGGCTTTATCATTTACTTTGATGATATTCCATTCACCATCAAAGCTGGCAGCAGCACTTGGGGTGGCGGGCATAACGCTGGCACAGGCGGATAAACCAAGGGTAAGGACAGAGCCTAGAAATAATTTACGCATATCTGATATCCATAGAGTGCAGCTGGCGTGAGCTCAGCATGGTTAGGGATTTAAGCCGCCTAAAGCTTAGTTGAGTTGCTGCGACGGAGGCGAGGTATTAAGTGGCTTTCGGTAGTATTTGCCGAAGATGTAGCCAATAAAAAACGCGAAGACTTGCTTCGCGTTTTTTATGAATTTCGTTCAAATTATTCAATGTTTCTCAAACCACGCAATACTCTCAACATGCGCCGTATGCGGGAACATATTCACTATCCCGGCAGCTTTTAGCGTGTAGCCTTTTTCGTGCACCAGCACATCGGCATCGCGGGCGAGGGTGGAGGGATTACAGGATACGTAAACGATGCGCTTCGGGCCGTTTTGGGCGCTGATGGATTTGCACAGCTCGTGCGCGCCGTCCCTTGGCGGATCGATCAGCATCTTGTCGAAATGGCCAAGCTTTTTCAGCCAGCTTTCAGTCATTTCAAATAGATTGGCCACTTTAAAGCTGGTATTACCAGTCAGGTGGTTATCGCTGGCGCTTTCATTGGCCCTGTCTACCAGCTGTTGCAAGCCTTCCATGCCCAGTGTTTTAGCGCCGCTTTTAGCAACGGCCAAGGTGAAATTACCCACGCCACAGAAAAAGTCGGCAATCACGTCACCGGCCTGCGGTTTAAGTAAATCCATAGCCCGCGCCACCAGTGTGCGGTTGATGTGGTGGTTTACCTGGGTGAATTCTGTGGGCTTATAACGCATCACAATGCCAAATTCAGGAATGCTGTAGCTCAGCTGCGGCGCATCCAGCGGGTAAAACGGTGTGGCCGCTTCAACCGATTTTGCCTGCAGCCAGAACTGTACTTTCCACTGCTCAGCGTATTTTTTAATCAAGGCCTGATCGGCTTTATTAGGGGCGACGGGTGTGCGCAGCACCAGAATATCCACATGCTCCCCGACGGCCAGCTCGATATGCAGGATGCGATCTTTTATCGATAAGCTTTTAAGCAGCGAGCGCAGTGGCAAGATTTGCTTGGAAATATGCGGCGGCAATACACGGCATTCATTCAGCGCCGCAATCACTTTAGAGCGCCGCTCAAAAAAGCCCAGCCTGACTTCATTTTGCTTGGCATCATACGAAACCGATAAACGCGCCCGCTGGCGATAGCCCCATTCCGGTCCGTAAATCGCTGGCAACATCATCTCGGCGGATACATTGCCGATGCGTTTTAAGTTGTCTTCCAGTACCCGCTGCTTGGCCGCCACCTGGCCAGTGAATTCCAGATGCTGCATGCTGCAACCGCCGCACACACCAAAGTGCGGACAGGGCGGGTTAACGCGCATATGGCTGGTGGTATGGATTTGCGTGGCTTCGGCGTTTTCAAAACGCGGCTTAATGCGATAGCTTTTATAGCTGACGGTTTCGCGTGGCAGAGCGCCATCAATAAAAATCGTTTTCCCATCTACGCGAGCAATGCCGTGGCCTTCAAAGTCTAAGGATTCAATCAGGGCAGGAGCATTCATGGTAAAAGGGCCGTCGCGTAAAACGGCGGATTATAGCAGGCTTGGGAGTGCTGAGGACGGCGCGAAATACCGGGGAGCGGGCAGTTATTTAAGATCACGATCTGGATAGCCGGGTTTGAAAATATTTAAAACTTGTTTTTCTTGCGTGAAATTTTTTTCTTCTTTGTGATCCTTGTTTCAGTATTTGGGTTTTGGCTGTGCTGCACCAGTAAATAATAAAAAACGCCGCAAGCAAATGATCTTTGCATGCGGCGTTATCTATTGATTTAAGGCAAATCTATTTTGCTTGCGTTTTACATTGCCGCTTTATAAATCGCAGTGATTTCTTCGGCCGTGGCTTGAATCGGGTTGGTAAAGCCGCAAGCGTCTTTGAGGGCGTTGGTGGTGAGGGTTGGGAAGTCGGCTTCTTTTACACCCAGCTCAGTCAGGCCAGCAGGGATGCCTACGTCGGCAGCAAGCTGGCGGATGGCGGCAAGGCAAGCTTCGGCGGCGGCCTCATCAGACAAGAAGCGCACGTCGCAGCCCATAGCCTGGGCTACTTCGCCCAGGCGCTTGGCGGCAATGCCGGAGTTGAATTTTTGTACGTGTGGCAGGAGCACCGCATTGCATACACCGTGTGGCAGATCATAAAAACCACCTAACTGATGGGCCATCGCGTGTACATAGCCGAGGGATGCGTTATTAAAGGCCATCCCTGCTAAAAATTGTGCATAAGCCATTTGCTCGCGGGCATGTAAGTTTTGCCCATCATTCACGGCGTGGCGCAGGTTTTCGCTGATTAAAGTTACGGCTTTTAGGGCACAGGCATCGGTAATGGGCGTAGCGATAGTGGATACGTAGGCTTCAATAGCATGAGTCAGCGCATCCATCCCGGTAGCTGCCGTCAGGCTCTTTGGCTTATCAAGCATCAGCTCCGGATCATTCACCGATAAAATAGGCGTGGTGTGTTTGTCTACAATCGCCATTTTTACATGACGTGCTTCGTCAGTAATGATGCAAAAACGGGTCATTTCGCTGGCGGTGCCGGCGGTTGTGTTAATTGCCACTAGTGGTAATTGTGGTTTTCTGGATTGATCCAGGCCTTCGTAATCGGCGATATTGCCGCCATTGCTGGCACAAAGTGCAATGCCTTTGGCACAATCGTGTGGTGAGCCACCACCCAGTGAAATGACAAAATCACAGTCGTTTTCTTTGAGTAATTTTAAGCCTGCTTCAACATTGCCAATGGTGGGGTTGGGCTGAGCACCATCAAATACCACTGATACCACACCATATTTGCCCAATAGTTCGCCGACCTTAGCTACCATGCCTATTTTATTGAGTACGGCATCGGTCACGATCAGGGCTTTTTTAAAGCCATAAGACTGGATAGTGCTCGCTGCGTCTTTAAGACAGCCAGCGCCCATCAGATTTACTGCTGGAATAAAGAATGCGGTCGTAGTCATGGCGGATCTGCCTGCAGGTTAAAGCTTAAGCCTAACCATTTTATCTGTTACGGGGTTTGTGTGAGATCAAAAAAAGATAGTAAGCGAGGGCTGCAGGCAGGGGGGATGGCTGAATTGCGTCCTGATTTACAGGGGTAAAAATACCATCTGGTGCGAATGAAAACATCATAATCCCTACGCGGTTTTTTGCCATGAAACTTTGTATTTGCAAACTCTGTTTGCATCACTTTTTTTTAATCGGTAAGCCGCCTGGGGTCAGGGTAAATCATCGGGGCTGATTGTGCAGCCTTTTTGAGCGATGGTGGAGGCGTAATGCCCATCGACATATAGATGCTGGTGAGTTTATCTACACCAATATTGGCAGGGCGTATCCATTCCTTGGGAATGTAGAGTAATCCTCCTCCGATAGGTACAGGGGCAGTGGGCACTAACACGGCCTGGTAGATGCGGCCTTCGATTTCGATTGGCTCGGGATTGGGCATCAGGGCCAGTACGGCAACGCCATCGCCGCCAAACAAGCACCATACCGGGCTCATCGAGCCGATGTCTGCGTCTTCTTTTTGGTCGAGTAAGCTTACAAATCGATCAGCTGTATTGTATAAAGTACCGATTACCGGAATTCGTCTGACTGTTTTATCAAGCAAATAGGCAAGATGCTTTTTAAGCTTTGATTGCACAATTATGCCTAGCGGGTAAATTGTGCCAATCAACATGGCCCAGCCGATTAAATAGCCCAGGACAGGGTGATCAACAATTGGTTGGCCGATCAGGGCAAACAGATGCCCAATCATGCTCTGGGGGCCAAGATAATTGTTGAGCAACTTTACTAGCCACGCCAGTAAAACCATTGTCAGTAAAAAAGGCAGAAGTGCTAACAGGCCAGCAAGCCAGGTGGTGATTATTCTTTCGAGGCTACGCTTGAGCATTGATGTTCCGGTGAGTTAAGTCAAAACGATGTGCTGCTATTTTAACCCTTGGCATGTATAGGCGGCTTAAAACCAAGGGTTGAGATTAATTCTCTGGGGTTATGCACGGTCAGTGGGATTTATCAGATGTTCCATAAAAAGTGCTTTTTACAGTTTCTTTTTTACCAGGTATTTTTTTAAAAACTTACAGCAAGGTCACTCCCGGCAGGTTGATGTGGCTGATTTCGCGCATGGTAACTACGAAGTCTCTGACAAAGGCGGTGTCAGCCTGTGCATTGTTGATGGCGGCATAAAGCTCTGATGTCAGGCCTTGCCCGGTAATCGGTTTAGCCACTACATAGCCACGCTCCAGATAATGCTGCACGCTCCAGCTGGGCAGGGCGGCGATGCCCCGGCGGCTGGCAACCAGTTGCAATATGGCAGCGGTCAGCTCGGTGGTGCGACGCTTGGGGTTGATGCCTGCGGGCTTTAATACTTTTCTGACCAGATCCAGCATATCGTCAGGCACGGGATAGCTAATTAGTGTGTAACTGGCAAAATCCTCAGCGTTTAAAAAGGGCTTATTTGCCAGCGGGTGATCCCTGGCGATCAGCGCAATCATTTCATAGCTAAATAGTGGCTGATAGCTGATGCCCGGCTCATCAGCCGTTTCAGACACAATTGCCAGATCGGCACGATTTTCAAATAACAGCTGCACCGGGTCGGCATGAAAGCCGGACACGATATCCAGCTCGACTTCCGGCCAGTGCCCGCGAAAGTTGTCCATCGCTGGCATCAGCCAGTCAAAACAGGTGTGGCATTCCACCGCAATACGCAGCTGCCCGGCTTCGCCTTCCCTTAATTTGGCAATATCGCGTTCGGTCTGATCAATGCGTGGCAAAAACTCACTCGCCAGCTGGGCCAGTTTTTCACCCGCCGGGGTGAGTTTCAGCGGGCTGGATTTACCGGGGACGGCTTTGCGGATGAGTAGCGGCAGCGCGTAGTGATCTTCTAAAAGGCGAATCTGGTGCGAGAGCGCCGATTGCGTCAGGTGCAAACGCTCTGCCGCGCGGGTCAGGCTGCCGGATTCGCGGATGGCCAGCAGGGTTTTTAGATGGCGAAGTTCGAGTAAGGATTGCATGGTAAGGGTGCTGTTTAACCTTTTAAAAACCAGGGGCCTGTTGAGCGTTTGATTGCTGGCTCGGCGCAATTGCAGATCAAACGCTGGCAGATACAACTTTCAAGAGTATGATTAAATTTGTTACAAGCTAGACAGGATACGTTATGCAGGTGCCAGTATTTCCTCCCGATGAAGCCCTACGTGTACAAACACTGCGTGAGCTGCTGATTCTGGATACGCCGCTTGAGCTGCGTTTTGATAACCTCACTCACGCCGCAGTGGCTTTTTTTCGTGTGCAAATTGCAATAGTCAGCCTGATTGATGCAGACCGGCAATGGTTTAAATCGGCTTGTGGCCTGGATATGAAAGAAACACCCCGCGATATCTCTTTTTGCGGTCATGCTATTTTACAGGACGAAGTGTTTGTGGTTGAAGATGCTTTGCTGGATGAGCGCTTCTTTGATAACCCGCTTGTGACTGGCAGGCCCAGAATTCGTTTTTATGCCGGAGCACCCTTAAAAGCCAGCAATGGTCTGAATCTTGGTACGCTCTGCCTGATCGACCCTTCCCCCCGGAAACTGCAGGGTTTTGAAATAGAAATGCTGTCCGATATGGCAAGGCTGGTGGTGCAGGAGCTGGAGCGGCCGGAGCCTGGGGCTGAGGCGGTGGGGTAAAAGCTTTGTATCTATGAGGTGATTATATATTTTACAAAAAAAGAAAGTGTAGTGTAAAATTTGGCTTGAAATGTAGTGTGCCAGTATAAATAATTCTAGCGATGAAAGTAAGAAATTTTCTTTGAAGATAGTGTTTTTACAGACAAGAACCTGTACTGCAATGGTGCATTTAGTCGATCAGGCTAATTTTGTGTATATGGCACCATGCCTTTATTTTTTTCGCTGTTTTCTTGTTCGAATTGATACCATGCAGCCAGTAATTGATGTCAGTCTGCCCAATCTTTAAACCGGCCTAAAGAGCACCCTGATGCCTGAATATGGCTTGCACTTCATTATAAAAACCTAGTGTATGTTTTTTAGAAAAAGAAACGGGCAATTGGTTTGCCAGGCCTAAATCATTTTTGCAGGTAAAGGTAAATAGAGTTTGTTATTATTCAAATCTGTGGGCAGAGTTTCTATACCTTTGATAAGATATTCGGATTGAAAATGAACCTTGCCACTATCAATACTAATAAACCCTTTGCAGCCAGGATCATTAATCATAAAATCAATAGTTTTAATAATATCGCTTAATTTGGCTTTCACAGCTATTGCCCCGCTATGTATATTTTTTTAAGGGATAATTTATAATTAGTATTAACTCTATGTAATTTTTAGTGATAAAGAAATGATTAATATACTTGCCATCCTAATAATATTGCAATAACTATTTTACTTTGGTTTGTATAGTTATGTATAAAAATTACATATGCTTAGGCAGGCACGAGCCTGTTTGTTTTGTTACTTTAGAGCTGTGTTTTTTTGAGGAATATAGCCGATTGTAATTATCCGGCATCTGGCCGGATGATAGGTAAAAGCATTTTTGACAGGGAGTAATTTTTTAAAGCTGATTGTTTGTAAAAAATGCTGGCTGGTCACGCATTTTTCAATGTGCTGTTAAATTTTATTTGATTCTTAATATATTCTTTGTGATCTATTTTATGTTGTTGTCATTTTTGGCATTTTAGAAAAGCTAAGATAAAAAAATCTTTTCAATGAGGCTTATTGTTTTTTATTTGTAATTTATGGTTGAGGTTCCGTGGCTTGTATTGATAATAGCATTTCTGCTTCTATGCTTTTGCCCCATTTTTCAATTTGGCAGAAACGGATATTTTTAGGGCTTTGGTTTTTTTATCTGTGGTTTGTGAGGCTCGCCCGGCATCGGGGCGATTTAAATGGCGTTTATTACCTTGCACCAAACACCATCCGTTTTGCAAAGCCCTTTCTTAGCCAGCTTATTTGATCCATGGCAATCAGCCCCAGGCTGCGGCCATGTTTGAGTAAGGGGCCGGGGTGGTCGAAATAGGTGATCAGGCCGTCGGTAAAATGTGTGACCAGATCGGCATCTTTTTTGCGCAGGCGAGCATAACGGGCCAGTTGCGCTGCTTCGCCAATTTCATCCTGGCGGGTAGATATTATCAGCTCGGCCAGTGTTGTGGCGTCACGCAGGCCCAGATTCAGGCCCTGTCCTGCTACGGGGTGCAGTGTTTGCGCTGCATTGCCGATTAAGACGACACGGCGGCCCACCACGGAATTGAGCGTTTTTAAAGCCAGCGGCCAGCTGGCGCGGGAAGCCACGCTGCTAAACCCTGCGATACGGCCAGAAAACCGCCTGCTGACTTCCTGTATAAAATCGTCTTCACTCATGGCTAAGCGTTTGCTGGCAAGCTCGGGGGATTGCGGCCAGACAAGGGTGAAGTCTTTTCCATTAGGCAAGAGCGCCATGGTGGTATCGTTGGCAAAGCGCTCATAGGCCATGCCGCCATGCGGCTCGCTGGGCGTGAGCTTAGCAAGGATGGCGTGCTGATGATACGGCTTGATGGTCTGGATAATATCGTCCAGCTGGCTGATCAGCTGGCCGCCATCGGCAAGCACCACAAGGCGGGCGGTGAGCTGCTCTTCTCCCTTGGGGCCGTCGATTTTAATCTGCGCAAAGCGGGCCAGCCGCGTGATTTTGCTGACACGATAGCCTAGTGCTGCCTTGGCTGTGCTTTCGCTGAGCGTGTTAAAAGCGCGGCGGGCCAGCTTGTCATAGTCCACCACAAAACCTAAGGCGGGCAGGCCCAGCTCGCTGGCTAACAGCTCGGTGCGGCCGATTGTGCCCTGCTGCGAGATATGCACTTTGGTGATGGCTGTTGCGGTAAGCTCTTCTCCCCATAAACCCACTCTGTCCAGCGCTTCAAAGCTGGCCCAGGATAAGGCCAGCGCGCGCGGGTCGGCTTCAATTCTGGGTTTTGCATCAACCAGCAGGGCATTAATGCCGGCCGCTGCCAGCCTTTGTACGACCAAAGCGCCAATCGGGCCACCGCCAACAATCAGCACGTCTACATGGAGGGGGAGTTTTTCTAAGAGCATATCGACCTGATGAAAAATTTGAGGCAAGGGATGAGTTTAAGGTCATAAGCAGGGAGGATGAAACCCCATACATGCTAACAAAATTGTTTTTATTAGCAAATAGCCAAAAAATGTTGTGACGGCGCTCTTTGTATGGGGCTTTTGACTTTGGTTAAGCGCATATGGGGTACACTCGCCATGCGAACAATACATGCCTTACCTTGCCATAATCGCTTCAATTTCTGCTACGGTTTTTGGGCAGCTGGCGTTCAGGTTTTCCATGCCGTCTTTGGTAATCAGTACGTCGTCCTCAATGCGCACACCGATATTTTCAAAGTGCTTGGGCACATTGGCGGCAGGGCGGATGTAAAAGCCGGGCTCTACCGTCATGACCATGCCGGCTTCCAGGTTACGCCATTCACCTTTGATTTTGTAAGCGCCTGCATCGTGCACATCAAGGCCCATCCAGTGCCCGGTGTTGTGCATATAAAACTGCTTATAGCTCAGCGATTCAAGTACGCCATCCAGCGAGCCTTGCAATAAGCCCAAATCGATCATCCCCTGAGCCAATACACGCACAGCTGCTTCGTGTGGCGCGTTCCAGCTTTTGCCTGCGCGGCAAGCATCGAGCGCGGCGTATTGGGCGGCTAGTGTGACTTCGTATACATCTTTTTGCGGGCCGCTGAATTTGCCGTTTACCGGGAAGGTGCGGGTGATATCGGAGGCGTAGCCACCGATTTCGCAGCCTGCATCAATCAGCAGTAAATCGCCGTCGTTCATGCGTTGATTATTTTCGCCATAATGCAGGCAGGTGGCATTCGCGCCCGATGCCACAATGCTGGAGTAAGCAGGAAAGCGGCTGCCCTGGCGGTAATAATCGTGCAGAATTTCGGCTTCTACTTCGTATTCCATTTGCCCCGGGCGGGCAAAGCGCATGGCACGGATATGCGCTGCAGAGTTAATCAGCCCCGCTTTACGTAACAGTGCGATTTCAAATTCATCTTTAAATAAGCGCATTTCGGCGATGGTGCTGCGTATATCGGCGATTTCATTCGGGGCGGTTACACCGCTGCGCACTTTAGCGCGCACGCCGTTTACCCAGCTCGCTACCCGGCTGTCCCATGCGGCATTGTGGCCAAAGGTGGTATGTAAACGTGGCTGATTTTGTAAGAGTTCGATCATTTTCTGGTCGAGCTCTTCAATTGAATAGGCTGCATCAAAATTAAACTGCTCACGGGCGGCATCAGGGCCGTGACGGTAGCCATCCCAGATTTCGCGCTCTAAGTCCTTGGGGCGGCAAAACAGGATATTCTGAGTGCTTTCTGCACCAATAATTTGTACGAATACGGCATCTGCTTCGTTAAAGCCAGTCAGGTAATAAAAGCTGGAATCATAGCGAAACGGATAAGTTGAATCGGCATTGCGAATGACTTCTGTTGTGTTCGGAACAATAACCACACCGGCAGCTAAGCGTGTGGACAAGATGGCACGGCGGGTTATGTAAGGCTGCATGGATGGCTTTCCCAAAGAAGGTAGGCAGATTATACGGCGAGGCGCAGCACAGTGCGTATTTTTACTTACCTGCGGGAGATATTGTGCACTGCCATATAAGCCAGGCCTTGAAATACAGAGATTCCGGGATGAAATCGGAGCGTTGCCCAGTGACAATCGGTGGGCAATATACCTTCCCAAGGGCGATCGGCATTTGTGTCCGGTGCACGTTTATGGCGATGGATTCGTAAAGCGGGCTAAATTTTAGATATACCAGGGTTTATTGATATTTGATGTTTTGCAGCCAGTGCAGCTTGGATATCAATAAACCCCGATCTTTAACGCAGTAAAGCTGCCAGGGCACTTGCGCTGTGTGGAGATTTTTGTTTTATACGGGGTGGATTACTCTTCGTCCATCACGGCCGTAGTGTATACCGCCTGTGCGTCGTCGAGGTTTTCCAGCATATCGAGCAGTTTTTGCATCTTAGCCACGTCATCTCCCAGAATCTCGGTTTCGGCCTGTGGCTTCATGGTGACTTCGCCCATTTCTGCTTTAAAGCCGGCTTTTTCCAGCGCTTCTTTTACGGTGATAAATTCGTAAGGCGGGGTGATCACTTCGATTGAGCCATCATCATTGGTGATGATGTCATCCGCTCCTGCTTCCAGAGCGACTTCCATTAAGGCGTCTTCCGGTGTGCCCGGGGCAAAAATCAGCGTGCCACAGTGTTTAAACTGGAATGATACGCAGCCGTCTGCTCCCATATTGCCGCCGCATTTGGCAAAGGCATGGCGTACTTCGGCCACGGTACGCACGCGGTTATCGGTCAGGCAGTCAATCATCACGGCTGCGCCGCCGATGCCGTAACCTTCGTAACGGCATTCAACGTAATCCACACCTTCCATATTGCCCGAGCCGCGCTCAACAGCACGTTGCACATTGTCTTTTGGCATATTTGCGTCGTAGGCTTTATCAATGGCCAGACGTAAACGCGGATTGGTTTCAATTTCGCCGCCGCCCATTTTGGCTGCAACGGTAATTTCTTTAATCAGACGGGTAAAGAGCTGGCCGCGTTTGGCGTCCTGGCGACCTTTACGATGCTGAATATTTGCCCACTTTGAGTGACCTGCCATGCTCGAATGTCCTGTTAAAGCCGAAGTTTAATGGCAGATTTTAGCAGAGAGAGGACAGAAGGAGGAGAGGGGGAGAGATTGGCTATGGCGGATTGGGTAAAAAAGCTGTGTATTTGCTTGATCTGGGGCAAATAGCGATCTTATCGCAGAGGCTGGGGACTTAATCTACAGTCTTGCAGCAGCTATATTAATGATTGGTTTTTTGTGCGCTCAGGCTATGGATTAAACATCCCCGGCAGAGCCTCTTTTTAGGTGTTGCTGGTTATTGGCATCGCTTGAATGACAAAAAAGCCGCAGCTGCGGCTTTTTTCTAAAATATCTATCGTGTGATATTTACCCAAATAGCAATTGAGCACCGGATTATTTTGATATTTTATAAAACGGTAAGGGTTACTTCGATATTGCCGCGAGTGGCATTGGAGTAAGGGCAGACTTCATGCGCTTTATTGACGAGTGCTTCAGTCGCGCTGCGCTCCATTCCCGGAACAGAGATATTCAGGGCCACTTGCAAACCAAACCCGCCCTGGCCATTCGGGCCAATTCCCACCAGGCCATTGACTGATGTTGCTGCTGGCAGTGCAATTTTTTCTGCTGCAGCCACAAACTTCATTGCGCCAATAAAGCAGGCAGAATAACCAGCGGCAAACATTTGCTCGGGATTTGTGCCCTCGCCGCCTGCGCCGCCTAGCTCTTTAGGAGTGCTTAGTTGCACATCAAGTTTTTGATCGTCAGAAGTAGCGCGGCCATCGCGCCCGCCCGTTACTGTTGCATTGGCTGTGTAAAGAATGTGCATGTGATGCTCCCTGGTTTGAAAGTGTTGTACGATAAATTGACTATATTACACAATTAAATAGTGTGCAATATATATTACGCAAAAGGCTCAAAAGGGGATGATGGGGGATTGCCAGGGGCTAGAGCTGCGTGTTCAGATCATTGCGAATCTGAACCAGCTGGCTGCGCAGCTGCATCAGGGTATCTTTGCTCTGCCCGCTGGCGCACATCAGTTGTACAGGGATTGCCCGGGCGGCTTCTTTAAGCGCTTTGCCATCGGGCGTGAGGGTAATCCGTACCTGGCGCTCGTCTGCCGTATCGCGCTGGCGGCTAATTAAGGCAGCATTTTCCATTCGCTTTAGCAGCGGTGTTAAGGTGCCGGAATCCAGAAACAGTGCTTCGCCGATATCTTTCACCAAGATATCATCTTGTTGCCATAGCACTAACATAACTAGATACTGAGGGTAAGTAAGGCCAATCTTTGCAAGCAGTGGTTTGTAAGCCTTTGTCACCGCCAGCGAGGCGGAGTAGAGGGAAAAGCAAAATTGCTTATCAAGACAGAGCAGGTCTGAATCTGGTTCCATTGTTTTTTCAGGCAGGGGTATGGTGGCAGGTGCTAGTTTAGCAAGCTTGGCAGCAAGTATGATCAAATTTATAAACACAAGCTGATTAAGTTTGGCGAAATACCTGGTTAATCTGGGCCTTGCGGGGCGCAGATGATTCGCTGTTTGTAAATATTTCCTGTTATTTCTGCTGTCTTACTCTACTGAATGCAAGTCATTACGCACGAAATATGTAGCAAATTGCCCAGTGCCTATTTTTACACAGAGTCTGCATATTGGGGCTTGGCCTTGAAGGCTTGGCAATATTGTTTTTTTATCTTTTAGCTTTTAATTTAAAACGGCCTATGAATTTAGAAATCGTTCTTCCTCCCTACCCTGGTATTTCTCTGGAGCACGTGTATTTAGTGCAATCTCTGCCGGATGCAGAACGCGCTTTGGCGGTGTTAGAAGTGGCGGACGTACTGGGCTTTGATACCGAGTCCAAGCCTGTTTTTTTTAAAGGGCAGCAATCCACTGGGCCGCATTTAATTCAGCTTGCTACTGACCAGGAGGTATTTTTATTTCCGGTGGTGGCAGCGGGCCATAGCACTGTAGCTATTAAGGCCGTGCTTGAGTCGCCGCAAATACTGAAAGTAGGGTTTGGTTTAGGTGATGATCATAAGCGGCTGCAAGCCAAGCTGGGAATCACACCCAGGCATGTTCTTGATTTATCCAGAGCGCTCAGGGAAAAAGGGCAGGGCGACTTGGGGGCCAAGTCTGCGGTGGCAATGCATTTTGGAATGCGCTTACAAAAATCAAAAAAAGTCTCAACTTCAAACTGGGCTGCTGCTCTTTTAAACGAGCGGCAAATCAAATATGCGGCAGATGATGCACATGTGGCACTGTTGGTGTACCGGAAGTGGCAAGCTGGTGGCACACGGTTTGCCGGATGAGCTTACTACTATATCTTGACTTATAATATATTTTAAAATATATTGTTATCATGTAAAGTGATGGTGATGTAATACCTATTTACTGATCCGAAATCGAGTTGACAAGTGGGAGCAAGATCATGAATGTAGGCGGAATTGATCGTATTTTACGGATTGCAGCAGGCTTGGTTTTGATTGTGCTGGCGTTATCGGGGCAAATTGGTGCCTGGGGTTTTATTGGCATACTGCCTTTGGCAACAGGGCTGTTTCGTT
Source organism: Iodobacter ciconiae (assembly GCF_003952345.1). Taxonomy (NCBI): domain Bacteria; kingdom Pseudomonadati; phylum Pseudomonadota; class Betaproteobacteria; order Neisseriales; family Chitinibacteraceae; genus Iodobacter; species Iodobacter ciconiae. Next base: position 117,514 of record NZ_CP034433.1, read on the forward strand.
TTTGCCCTGCTTATAAATTAATCGGCTTTAATTCCTGCCCTTTAAGAAAAAGCGGTGAATAATTTTTGAGTAAGCCCTTGCGTCTGCAAGGGCTTAAATAGCCATCTCCGAGGGTTTCTCTCAGATATAGCCATTTTGGCTACCTGTTAGAGCTCATCAGAGCTTGGACTTAGTAGCGAGGTGGTGCCGCATAAGGGTTGTCTGCCGGAAACGGATTAGGTTTTTGTGTTTTGCTTTTCAGGGCAACACGGAAAACGGCTACGCCAATCACACCAATATTGTTGGTGTCCCCGGCTGGCGTGTTGGCAGCATAGGCCTGATCAGGGGTTGAAAAGCGAAATGCTGCGACTTCTTCTTTGTTTTTGCGAAACCCTTCAATAGTGAGTGAGCGCTGCGCCGCCAGCAGATAGCCCGTATTACTGAGGCTGCCTGCCTGTCCGTTAAGCACATCCAGCCCGTCCACGGTAGTGACAATTTCAAAATCATTGTTGCTTAAATTTTCAAATTTGAGTGAATAGCGTGCGCCATTTGTGCCGCCAAGCAAAAATTGCCCCTGAGCTGTACGCATAAGCGGGATAGGACGGTTGTTTTCATCGAGTACGGTCCATTCGATCTCCCCGCGAACCAGGGGCAGATTGAGCTGATGTGCCGCTTTTGGCAGTGTTTTTGCTTCACGATATGAGATAGAGGCTATTTGCTCTGCTTGTTGCGGGGTGATGCGGCTGCCTTCAACATTGTGTACGCTGGATTCAAGTCCCTCGCCCCATTTTGTACCAAGCTTTGCGCTTGAAGTTTCTGTTTGTTGGGGAGCGGGCATGCTGGAGCAGGCAGCAAGCAGGCTAAGCAGGCTAAGCAGGCAAAGGCTGCCAAGTAGTTTGGCCCAATGTTTTTTAGCTTCGATATTTAACAGATAGTGCATTACGTATTTCTCATTATTTAAATAGGTTTTAAAAAAATGCTTGTTGCAGGTGTATTGCTTTCTTTAAGTGTTTATCATGCACTATGTGTTATTTACGGGTAAATATATTTTTAGTTATTTTTCTTTCGGTAAATATTTCTACCTACAGGTTGGTGTGTATTTTTAGATTTTTCGTTGGGGTTTTTATTTACGTTAAACATAATGCAAAGTTTTTTTACTTGTAGCTGGTTTTAAATTAATTAGCATATGCAATAAATATTTTCCGATATTTATCCGGGCAGGGTCAGTGGGTGCTAATTGATTAAATCTGCTTCATTTATGCCCGATGTAAACTTAGCTTTGCACTGGGTTATTGCTACAAAGATGCGGATAAGATGTTTTAATCAAAAAAATCTGCACTGTTTACGCTTTGTTTGCGGGGCTTATTTCTGGCTGGCCCGGAATACTGGTTTTAATCGCAATACCTTGGGTGCCCGGTAAAAAATTTAGTGCACTGGACTGGAAAATAAAACCGAGACTACCTGCTTGCTGTTTATCCAGCCTGCAAACAGGGGCAGCAACATCTCTTTTGTGCCGGATGGGGTGAGGGCCGCCGATCTGGCCAGCGCTGCTGCTGCTAAATTTGAGTGCCAGCACCGCTCATATGTTAATTTACAATTCAATTGAATGTATAAATAGATGGAGCACTAGAAAATTGGTTTTATTCAGACTATTTATGGTATTTTTTATCTGTTTGCTAAGCTATTTTACTTACGCTGTTGAGCCCGCCTCGGGCAGTAATGCATCTATTTATGTTATAAATAATGGCTGGCATACTGGCCTGGTATTACCTGCTACAGCATTAAAGCAGTTTCCTGAGTTGAAACAGCGTTTTGGCGATGTGCCTTATCTGGAAATGGGCTGGGGTGATAAAGGCTTTTACCAGGAAAGAAATGTAACTGCAGGGATTGCTATACGGGCAATGCTTGGAATATCTGGATCGATTATTCATCTGGTCGCCGTGCCTTATGATCCAAAGCAGTATTTTAAAAATAGCCAAATAAAAGAAATTTGCCTGTCCAGCGTGCAATTACAACGTTTAAGTCAGAATCTGGCGCAAAGCTTTGATCAAAGTAGTGGATCTGTCAGTGCTTTGGGCAAAGGTTTATACGGAGATAGCGAGTTTTATGCAGCATTAGGGGCTTATCATCTTTTTAATACTTGTAATAGCTGGACTGCTCAGCAATTGGCCAGTTTGGATTTGCCAATCTGGCCCTATTTTAAATTAACCGCCAGCAGTGTGATGAACGCAATTGCCGCTTTGCCAGAGCAATGCCAGTAATGTTATCACTAACCTATGCCTGATGCTTATTTAAAATAAATAGGCAGCTCCATTGCCAAATAAATATTAATTAAATTACTAAATAATTATTTTTTATCCTAACCTGTTTTTAATACAGCGGTATTTGCCCTTTGTGATGATCTGTATGTATTTCTCTATAGTTGGGCAGAATGATGTTGTTATTTGTTTCTCTGTTGGGAAAGTTAAATAATGCGTGTAAATAGAATTTAGCAGCGGGATTAATTGCTATAGCCAGTGCGCCAGTCTGGCCAGTGCGTAAACGCAAAGGCTGCTCAGTGCAAGCAGAGCAGGGGATTGCCACTGGTGGTTAATCAGGCGGGAGAGGGCAATCAGCAGCAGGCTGCAGATGATCCAGCTCCGGCTGATAGGTATAAGGCCCAGCAGCCAGGCACAGGGTAGCAGGGGAATAAACCAGCTGATAGCTTTAAATGAGCGGGCGTGATGTGTGTCCGTGGCAGGGGCCAGCTCGGGGAGCTGGTTTTGTAATGCGGTTAGGAAGCTGCTGAGGCCCTGGCGTAAATCTGTAATAAGTTGCCGGGCAAGTATTGGGTCGATTCCTTTGGCTATTAAAATACCGTAAAGGCCAAGGCTTGCTTCTGCGCCGGGCAGATTGTGTTCTATTTCGGCAGGAGGGCTGATACGGGTACGCCAGATTTGCCATGCTGCACCAGCGATGGCAAGCAGCCAGAGACCAAATTGCATGGAAGCGGTAAGGCGATTAAAGCCTGCCAGCAGGGCAAGCAGGCTAATACCAAGCAGCAGTGCATCATTGAGACTTTGCCGGATCAGCTGAAAGCGATAGTGGCTGGCTGGCAGATAAAGCGCTGCACCCTGTATGCCCCGCTTAATCAGGCTGGGGGCAAGCAGCGCAGGCCCAAATGTTGTCAGCAAAAAAATCCAGTATCGGGCCCGGTTGGAACGTGGCTCTTTCGCTTCTAATGCGGCCAATTCCAGAAAAAACCATTGTCGCACCGAGCCTGACTCCTGATCGGATAGTGCGCTTAACAGGGCATATTTTTCGGGTGAGCTAAATGGCTGCATGAAGGAGCGGGTGATGGTTAGGTGGCAAATTGCAAGTGAAGATACGAACTACTTATGCAGCTCGCACCTTCAGGCCGTGATTTATAGGGAGAGCAAGGGTGCGTCTCTGTTTTTCATTTGCCCCCTGCTCTTCAAGTATATGGGTTTTGTTACGCAGGCTTTTGTGCATTAAATCAACATACACGGTTTGTGCTTTTTCTACTCTTCGCTGTCACACATCAGGGCCGCCTGCACTACCTTGCGGTTAAGATGCGGGGAGAATAGTTCGATAAAGTCGTAAGCATAGCCACGCAAATAAGCATCTTTGCGAATCCCGATGCGGGTGGTGGATTCATGAAATAAGTGCGAGGCGTCGATCGCAACAAGCTGCTGATCACGCTCGGCTTCAAATGCCATGGTTGCCAGAATGCCGATACCCAGCTCAAGGGCAACATAGGTTTTGATCACATCCGAATCGATGGCGGTCAGCACCACATTCGGGGTAAGGCCGTGCGACTCAAAAGCTTCGTTGATTTTATTGCGCCCTGCAAAGGCAAAATCGTAAGTAATCAGCGGCCAGGCGGCGACATCATCCAGGGTGATCGGGCGATCAAGCCGGGTGAGCGGGTGGCCCACAGGCACCACAATGCTGCGGTTCCAGTTGTAGCAATCAAGCATGGCCAGCTCGGAGTAATGATCGATGCCTTCTGTGGCGATGGCGATATCGGCAGCGCCTTCTACAACCATTTCACTAATTTGCGTCGGGCTGCCTTGTTTAATGGACAAGTGCACCTTAGGGTAGCGCAGCATAAAATTATGGATAGTGGTGGGCAGTGCGTAGCGTGCCTGGGTGTGCGTGGTGGCAATGGTGAGGCTGCCGCCTTCCACATTAATAAAATCTTCACCGATGCGCTTTAGGTTTTGTGCCTGCATCAGCATGCGCTCGGAAATACGCAGAATTTCCTTGCCCGGAGCGGTCACATCCACGACACGTTTACCGTTACGAATAAAAATTTGCACGCCTAATTCATCTTCCAGCAGGCGAATTTGCTTGGAAATGCCTGGCTGGGAGGTGTGGAGCTTCTCGGCAGCTTCAGAAACATTCAGGCCTTGTTTAGCCACTTCCACTAGATAGCGCAGCTGTTGCAACTTCATGGCAAATCCTTTCGCAAAAATAATGTAAACAAAACCTAATAACCCATTCGTATAAAATCTTAACATATTCGTCTATAGAATTATAAAACGAGTTGCTATGCTGGCAAACTATTTGGATATTGGGCGACATCATGGAATACGGATATATTGTCGCAGGCTTACTGGTGGGCTTTATTGTCGGCATGACAGGTGTAGGAGGCGGCTCTTTAATGACGCCGATTTTGCTCTGGTTTGGGATTAGTCCGGCCACGGCCGTGGGTACGGATTTACTTTATGCCGCCATTACCAAGGGTAGCGGGATTTTTGTTCATCACAAAAAGAAAAATATTGACTGGAATATCACCGGCTGGCTGGCCGCAGGCAGTGTGCCCGCAGCGCTGATTACCTTGCTGGTGCTGCACAATTTGCATTCCGATTTAAGTGTGGTCAATGCGCTGATTAAGCAGGCGCTGGGTGTGGCGCTGTTATTAACGGCAGTTGCGATTGTGTTTAAGCCGCAGTTATTAAAATGGGGACATCGCCACGCCTCATCATGGCTTTATTTACCTCCTCGCAAGCTCAATAGCATTACTGTGCTGGTCGGCGTATTTCTGGGGGTGATTGTGACCCTTACCTCGATTGGTGCAGGGGCTTTGGGAACGGTGGCTTTATTTTTACTTTATCCGATGATTTCCACCTCACGACTGGTCGGTACAGAGATTGCGCATGCTGTTCCGCTCACTTTGGTCGCCGGGCTGGGGCATGCAGGCCTTGGCAATATTGATTGGCATCTGCTGATGTATTTACTGATAGGCTCTTTACCGGGGATTTATTTTGGCAGCCATTTAACCGGCCGGGTTCCGGAAACTGTTTTACGCCCCTGTCTGGCGGTGATGCTGGTGATGATTGGCGGTAAGCTGATATTTTGAGTGCAGTAATGAGGGAGCAGAAAAGAATGAGCTTTGAAGAAAAACTAGCCGATACGATCGCGCTGCTGCACAAAATTGCCACTGAATATAGCCCTGCTGTATTTGCCAATTCATTGGGGGCAGAAGATATGGTGATCACTGATCTGATTGCCAAACATCAGGTGGATATTCAGATTTTTAGTCTGGATACGGGCCGCCTGCCTGCCCAGACTTATGCCTTGATGCAAAAATCTGCCGTGCAGTATTCAAGCCAGCCGATTCAGGTGTTTTTTCCGCAAACGGCGGCAACAGAACGCTTTGTTAATCAGCATGGCATCAATGCTTTTTATGAATCGGTTGAGCTGCGTAAAGCCTGTTGCCAGATTCGTAAAATGGAGCCTTTAAAGCGTGCTCTGGCAGGTAAAAAAGCCTGGGTTACTGGCCTGCGCCGCGAGCAATCGCCAACCCGTACTGATTTGGGTAATCAGGAGTTTGATAGTGGTAATGGCCTGGCAAAATTTAACCCGCTGATTGAATGGACAGAAAAAGAAGTCTGGGGGTATATCAAGGCGAACAATGTGCCTTACAACGCTTTGCACGATCAGCACTACCCTTCGATTGGCTGCGAGCCCTGTACGCGCGCTGTTGCTATGGGGGAGGATGTCAGAGCGGGGCGCTGGTGGTGGGAGGACCCGGCTAATAAAGAATGTGGTTTACATGTAAAAAAATAAACCGGTGTCCGCAACGATGCGGACATTTTTTTTGCGAGCCAGCAGGGTACCATCCCGTTTTTCCGGGCGGCATAGCTCTGGTTAAAAGTAAGCCACGCAAGGTGGCTTTTTTTCTGCGTAAAGCGGGTTAAAGCAAGAGTGGCTTTTTAATTACACTCTGTCAAATGTCTGCCTCATCTCATTGACATGGTTTATCTGTCTGATTAAATTGGTACGGTACATTACTTGTATGTAAGCTATTTTTCGCAAAATTAAGCGATTTTATAGTTTGTACATTATCAAATTGGTATTACAAGGTATATCAATTGGTATTTAAACTAAACCACAATAAGATGAAGAGACCAACAATGAGCAAGATTCAATATTTAATCGGTGTGGATGGTGGCGGTACAGGTACACGTATTTGTATTGCAGGCCCGGATGGTGTGGAAAAGGTGCGTGCTGAAGGGGCTGCATCTGCTTTGGGGCAGGGCATTGATAAAGCCTGGCTTAACATTGCTCAGGCAATCAGGGCGGGCTTTGCCGAGCTGGAAATTGAGCCGGATTTTGCTCAGTGCGCAGTGGGTCTGGGGATATCGGGTGTTCATAATCCGGTTTGGGCTGAAGAATTCAGGCAAAAAAATCCAGGTTTTGGCAAAATTGTTGTTGAAACCGATGGTTTTTCTACTCTGCTGGGGGCAACTAATGGACAGCATGGTGGGATTATCGCGATTGGAACCGGCTCTATCGGGGAAGCATGGCTGCCAGATGGTCAGCGCCTGGAGGTGGGGGGCTGGGGTTTTCCAACTTCTGATGAGGGCAGTGGCGCATTTTTGGGCTTAAAAGCCATCAACCATGTGCAGCGGATTATGGATGGGCGCCGCCCTGTGACTGACTTTGGCCGTAAGTTGCTCTCGATCACGGGGCAGACCAAGGTAGAGATTTTTAACTGGATGGGGCAAATGAAGCAGGGTGAATGCGCTTCATTGTCGCCGGTAGTCATGGAGTTTGCTGCCAGTGATGCGTATGCTCGTGCTTTCCTGCAAGATGCAGGTCAGGAAATCGAGCAGATTGGTCAGGCTTTGCGTGCACAAAATCCAAATCTGCCATTGGCCATTTGTGGTGGTGGTTTATCCGAGGCTCTGCGGCCATTTATTCCGGCAGACTTTTTAGCGAGCACCATCCGTCCACAGAAAGATTCCTGTGCAGGTGCTTTAATTCTGATTTACCAAGCGTTGGCTTGATTTTACATAAAGAGGCGAAAATGCTGCCGCAACAAAAACTACTGGTTCTCCGTCCTGATGCAGACAGTGCTACGCCTCTTTATTTACAGCTGGGTCATAAGCTGGCCGCCGCAATTCATGCGGGGTTCTGGCTGGCAGATGAGCCTTTGCCCTCAGAGCGTAATTTATGCGAGATCCTTGGGGTTTCCAGGGTGACCGCCAGAAAAGCGCTGGATATTTTACTGGCAGATGGATTGATTATCCGCCGCCACGGGGCGGGAACTTATATCACTCCGAAACTTGAGCAGCCACTTAATAAGCTGACAAATTTATCCGAAATGCTGATTCAGCGTGGCTTTACCCCCGGCTCGCGCTGGATAAAACGCGAGGTGGTGCTGGCTAATACGGAAGAGCAACTGAAACTCAATCTTTCTTCGAGTAGCCGTGTCAGCCGCCTGCAACGGGTGCGGATGGCCAATGATGTGGTCATGGCGCTGGAAGAAACCACCCTGCCATTTGCTCTGGTGCCTGATCCAAATTTGGTGGGCGATTCCTTATACGCTTATATGCGCAGCGCTCGTTTGTCTGTTGTACGTGCGATACAAAACATCGCAGCAATCAACGCAACTCAGGCTATTTCGGATTTAGTTGATGTTGCACCAGGCGATGCAATGTTGCATTTAACCCGTATCGGCTATCTGGACAACGGCACGGCGATTGAGCTGACCCATTCCTATTTTCGCAATGATTACTACGATTTTGTAGTGGAGCTGAATAAGTAAGTATTTGTTATATAGATATATATCTGCTCTTTTGTTTCGTAGTTTTGGATGCCGGCTCTTTGTTGTTGCCTACATTTTGTTTTTGTGGGCCATTTCCCTTCCCTTCCGCCTGTCCGCTCCCTGTGCCACTTTCCTTTTCTATTGGCTATTCACCGGCACGTTAATTTGTTGTAATCTGAGTCTGTGTAGGTAAAAACACTAAGTCCAGTTTTCGGTATTTTTTTTATGGTGAACGGCTAAAAATCCTTATTTAAAGCGGCTTTTGCCCTGCTTGTTACCCAGGGTGTTGATACCACTTTCGGTCTGGGTACTAAACTACTTGTCGTCAGGTAAGGCAGGTTCTGCCCGGCAAAGAGGCGTTGTTCCTGTTTTTTAGCTGATTGACGTATGACATAAATTTTTATGCTGGTTGCTGTGCCTGTTTTTTTTGGGTGCCAATGCAAACGATTTACTTTGGAGATGCAGTAATGAAATTGAAATTCATTTTAGCCGTATCCGCAGCAGTCTTTTCAGCAAGCACCATGAGTGCATTAGCCGCTGAAAAAGTAAAGGTCGAGTATTGGTCTAACAGCCTTTCGCCAAAATATGATTCAACCATGAAAGAGCTCACCAGCAAGTTCAATGCTTCGCAAAACGAAGTAGAAGCGGTATGGGTTGATGTGGGCTGGGATGCTTTTCAGCAAAAAGTGATTACGGCTGTTGCGAGCGGGAATGTGCCCGCTCTTGTGAATTTGCCTAAGCCATGGATGGATCAGTTTGCCCAGTCAAAAATGATCCAGCCTATTAGCAAGCAGGTGGCAGGCTTTAAAAATGTTTACACACCCGGTGCAATCCAGGATGCAACGTATGTGGGCGATAAGCAAATTTACGGTATGCCCTGGTATCAGGTAACGGGCGTGCTGTTTTATAACAAAGATCTGTTTGCTAAAGCGGGCATTAAAGAAGAGCCAAAAACATTTGGCGATTTATTGAAAGTAGCAACTCAGATTAAAGCCAAAACAGGGGTGAGCGGTTTTGCTCCGAAGCTGGATGAAGACACTTCCGGCTGGTTTCTCTACGAAGGCCTGGACGTTGTAAAAGACAATAAGGCTGTATTTAATAGCCCGGCGCATGTGAAATATATTGAGCAATTTAAAGCAGCTTATGCGGCAGGTGCTTTCCCGAAAGATGTTTTCAAAATGCAATTTGAAGACCGTATTGCAGCTTATGGCGCGCAAAAACTGGCCATGTTTACCGACGGCGCGCATGCTATTAAGCGTACTAAAACAGATTCACCAAAGGTTTATGAAGGCACGGGCGTAGCAGGTTTCCCAATTGCAGGCGGTAAAACCCCTCTGGGTGGATTCCTGTTTATGTGGTCGGTGCCGACAGGCGCTAAAAACGTTGATGCAGCTGTTAAGCTGGGAAAATTTTTAACAAACGACAGCTCGCAGCTGGCTTTTGCTAAAGCGTCTTCTACTTTCCCATCTACCTATAAATCGCTGGATGATGTTTTTTTCCAGGCAGGAGCCAAATCGAGTGATCCGGTAGAAAAAGGCACTGCAGTGGCGGCTACACATATTAAGGCTTCACGTACGCTTACAGTAACGGGTTTGCCTGATGATGTGGCAATGAATAAAAAATTAAATGAAGCTATTCAGGAGGCAATTACTGGCCGTAAACCTGTAAAAGCTGCATTGGATGAAGCTGCCGCATTTTGGAATGAAAAGTTTGCTGTAGCAAAAAAATAATGACCTGATTTGATTCTGTTTTGAATCAAATTCTTTCGAGTAATTTGTTGATAGGATTATTCGGAAGAATAAAAAACCGCAAGATTAATTGGAATAGCAGTTAATCTGATGCGGTAATATAAAGTGTGGATTTAAATCCATATAAATATTTGTCGAAAAACCCAAGAGGAAAGACAAGATGAAGCTGAAAAAAATGTTAATCGTTGGTGCAGCATTATTTGCTGGCGTTAATGCACAAGCTGCAGATACAGAATTAGAATTCTGGACAATGAATTTGCAAAAGTTCAGTAGCTATTTTGAGCAATCGGCAGCTAAGTTTAATGAAGCTAATCCGGGCCTGAAAGCAAAATGGGTTGACATGAACTGGGATCAGATTCAGCCCAAGCTGACCGCTTCGATTGCTGCTGGCAATCCACCTGCACTGGTTAACTTTAATGTGCCTTGGGTGCATGAATTTGCAGCACAGGGTCTTATCCTGCCTATCGATCAGTACCTGGGTGCCGCTAAAGCCACTTACTCCACCAATGCGGTGAAAGATGTGCAGGTGAAGGGCCAGATGTATGCTTTCCCTTGGTATAACTCCACACAAATTATTGCTTACAACAAAGATATCTTTGCTAAAGCCGGTATTAAAGCTGCACCTAAGACATTCGCTGAATTTGTAGCAATGGGTAAGCAGATTAAAGCAAAGACAGGCCAAGCTGCTTTCGCACCTAAAATGAGCGATATGGTTGGCTTTTTCTACTACGCCGGCCTGCCGGTTGTAACAGATGGCAAGGCTGTATTTAACTCGCCTAAGCACGTTGCTTTTATTCAGACTTTTGCAGACCTGTACAAAGCAGGTGTTGTGCCTAAAGATGTATTCAAGATGGCATTCGAGCAAGAAATCGCTGCTTATAACAGCGGTAAAATTGCCATGATGACTACAGCTGCCCAAGGCCTGAAACGCACTGAAACTGACTCTAAAGCCATCTACGAGAAAACCGAAGTTGCGCCATTTCCGCTGGATGCAGGTAAGCTGAATCTTGGCTCATGGATGATGGATTTTGTGATTCCTAAGGGCACAAAGGATCCGGCTGCTGCAGCTAAACTGGGTATCTTTCTGACCAATGATGATCAGCAGCTTGCATTTTCTAAGGTAACCGAATCCACTATGCCTTCGACCAAGAAAGCAAACCTGGATCCATACTTCCAGTCGGGAGCCAAGAGCACCGATGTCGTTGACCGTGCCCGCGCTGTAGCTGCTAAATCAATGGACAATGCGCGTACTCTGACACTGACTCCGGGTACATTGCCAGATGAAACTGTAATGGTTAAGAAGTTGCAAGAAGAGATTCAAAATGCAGTTGAAGGCCGTAAATCTGTGAAAGATGCATTAGATACAGCAGCAGCGGCATGGAATGAAAAGCTAAAGAAGTAAAAAATAATTAGCTGTTTCTATGCTCTGATGAACGGAATTACCCGCCAGGGTAATTCCGTTTTTCCCCGAATTATTATAATTATAGTTGAGTAGCGCCGTGAAAAACTCCAGCAGCTATACAGGCATTGCCTATTTATTTTTGGCGCCGGCCCTTATTCTGATGGGTATATTTACCTTTTGGCCGGTAGGGTATAACGCATATTTGGCGTTTAATGATTACAGCATTGCAGATGGTGCCGCCACCTGGAATAACTTCGAGCATTTTAAATATATTTATAAAGAAGAGTTATTTCATAATGCATTGAAAAACTCCTTAATTTTTCTTTTAATTGTGCCGGTCATTCAGATTTGTGCTTTATTGCTGGCCAAATTAGTAAATAACAAATTGCCCGGAATGACTTTCTTCCGTGCGGCATTTTATATTCCTGTTATTACTGCAATTTCAATTGCCGGTGTGGTTTGGGTTAATGTTTATAAATACGACGGTATTCTGACCTGGTTTTTACAAGCCTTGCATCTGATTCCGCAAGGCTCCGAAGGGCAGGTTGATTGGCTGGGGAATCCCGCCATTGCCTTGTTTGGCGTGATGCTGTTTACCTTCTGGCGTGGTATTGGCTGGTTTATGGTGCTCTACCTGGCGGGCTTGCAAGCGATTCCTAAAGAAGTAGAAGAAGCCGCGATTTTGGATGGTGCAAACGCATTCCAGCGCTTCTGGAAGATCACTGTGCCGATGGTTAAGCCGACAATCTTGCTGTGCAGCCTGATGTCGACCATTGCAGCGATGAAGATTCTTCAGGAAGTCGTGGTGCTGACTAAGGGGCAGGCAGATACCTATACCGCGCTGTTCTACGTTTACGATCAGGCGTTCCGCAATTACAACTTTGGCCGTGCAGCTGCGGCTGGGCTGGTTGTAACCTTTTTCTGCATGATTCTTGCGGCCATTCAGTTTCGCTTTTTCGGCGAAAAGAAATAATTCGAGGAATAAGAAATCATGGCAATGGGTAAACAACTGCGCACCGCGCTGGCAATGACAGGCCAGTACGCTGGCTTGATCGGTTTTGGTATCTTCACCACCTTCCCCTTTATCTGGGCTTTGTCGGTGGCGCTATCGGCTGATCCTTCCAATACCTGGCTTTTCCCTCGTTCATTCTGGCCAACTGACATCAGCCTGATGTGGTTTAAACGTGTATTTGATGATATGCCGTTTATGACCTACATGAAAAACTCCACCTGGATGACGCTTCAGACCATCGTGGGTGTGGTGGTGTTATCGATACTGGCGGGTTATCCGCTGGCCCGTTTGCGCTTTCCGGGACGCAACTTCATTTTTGTGGCAATTCTGGCCACGATGATGATGCCAACCGAAGTCGCGATTATTCCTAACTTTATTACTCTGAAGCACATGGGGCTGCTGGATACCCAGCTTGGTGCCGTTATTCCGAATCTGTCTACGGCCTTCGGTATTTTCCTGATGAAGCAGGCATTTGAAGCTGTGCCTCAGGATCTGGTTGATGCCGCAAGGGTAGATGGCGCAACAGAGATGCAAATTCTGTGGCGGGTGATGGTACCGGTTTCCGGCCCGTCCATTGCATCACTGGCGATCTTCTCGCTGGTGAACGCCTGGAATGACTACCTCTGGCCTTCGATTGTGATTTCTTCCAAAGAGAAATTACCTCTGGCTGTGGGTGTGTTTAATGATCTGACCGGCCCGTTTGCGACCTCTTACAGCATGGTGATGGCGGCAATTGTAATGACCGTAATCCCGGTATTGATTTTCTTTGCCTTTACCCAGCGCTACTTTATCGGTGGCTTAGATGGTGCGGTGAAGTAAGCATATGAGACGTTTGCCCCAAGGGGCAATGCCTGCTGATTGGCAGGTCCCCCATTTAGAAATAGAGTTCGTAAGGAATCGCAGATATGGCTTCGGTTACGCTAAGCAGAATCAAGAAAAACTACACCAAAGATGTATGTGTTATCAAAGGTGTGGATTTAGAAATCAAAGACGGCGAGTTTGTGGTTTTTGTTGGCCCGTCGGGCTGCGGTAAGTCCACCCTGCTGCGGATGATTGCCGGCCTTGAAGACATTACTGAAGGCGAACTGAAAATTGGTGATGTGATTGCCAACGATTTACACGCATCCAAGCGTGGTATCGCCATGGTGTTCCAGTCTTATGCTCTGTATCCGCATATGAGCGTGTACGACAATATGGCGTTTGCACTGAAGCTGGCGGGCACCCCAAAAGAAGAAATCGATCAGCGGGTTAAAGGCGCTGCCGAAATCCTGCAAATGACGCATTTGCTGGATCGTAAGCCAAAAGCATTGTCTGGCGGTCAGCGTCAGCGTGTAGCCATTGGTCGCTCGATCGTGCGTAATCCAAAAGTATTCCTGTTTGACGAGCCCCTGTCTAATCTGGATGCGTCCTTACGCCTGCAAATGCGTGTTGAGCTATCCAAGCTGCATCAGGATCTTAAAACCACCATGATCTATGTGACGCACGATCAGGTGGAAGCGATGACGCTGGCAGACCGCATTGTGGTGTTTAACGCCGGTGTAATCCAGCAGGTGGGCTCTCCGCTGGAAATGTATGAAAACCCGGTCAATCTGTTTGTTGCCGGCTTTTTGGGCTCGCCCAAAATGAATTTGCTGGACGCCGACCTGGTGGTTATTGAAAATGGCTCTGCCCACGTTCGCCTGCCGGATGGCATCCAGATTCGTGCAGCTGTCGATGCCTCGCCATGCAAAGTAGGGGATAAAGTCACCATCGGTATTCGCCCGGAGCATATGCAACTGGCAACCGCGGACGCTGCAAACTCGGTACCTGCCCGGGTTGATCTGGTTGAGCATTTAGGTGATATTGTATTGGCCTATATTCAGGTAAAAGGCATCAGCGAAATTCTGTGTATGAAATTGCCTGCCGAATCCGATGTGATTAAATTCGGCGACAATATCCATGTGGTATTCCCGGAAAAGAATTGCCTGTTGTTCGATGCACAGGGTGTTGCACTAAAACGCGTTTAATCTTTTTATTGGATACGCAAAAAAGCCCGGCGATTTATTGCTGGGCTTTTTTTTGCGCTGAAACAATTGGATTTAGCTTTATTTTTCTTATTGGTGGAAGATATATGGTGTAAGTCTTTGTTCAATTTGGAGTAGTATTACGTTATGGAATAATTCAGGCTAAGCCAGCTAAGGCGTTTCAAAGAGTGCATTTTTATACGCCAAAGGTGGTGATTTTTTTGTCATTTCAGGGCGTTTATATTTGCTTAACATTCAATTGAGAAAAAATGATGCAACATATCTCCGAAATCCGTCATTGTTCTGTTTGTGGTGCTGATACGAACCATGTCGTTGTTTTGGTCAGGAAAACGAATCCGTTTAAAGGCGAGAAAAACAGTAAATTTAAAGAGTTTTTACATGGCGCGATAAAGAGTTGGTTTCTGGGGGCATTTATCGCATCAATGGATGAATTTTCTCGCCATCGTATCTGTGAAAAATGTGGTCACAAGGTTATTGAAGATTAAAAACTCAAAGCCGTAAGTCGCAATGAATTTGTAGTCTTGTAGGCTGGGCTAGCGTTTTATCAGCCCAACATTTAGTTATGTTCGGTATTTCGTTGGGTAGATAATGTATGCCCAATCTAAGTGCTGCTGTTTTTGACGTTAGGCGACAATCACCTCATGAAAATTGGCGAATTAGTAAAACAACATATCAAGGATATTTTTTCCAATTGCGAAATTGCTGAGCATGATGAAATATACCACCTCCTTGATTATAAAGACTCAAAAAACATGTTCGGAGTGAATTATCCATTTTGCACAGAGCTTGAAAATATTGAGCAATCAGAATCAAAGAGATACTGGACTGAAATATATATAGTCCGAAGCAAACGAGTACGAGTTACAAGTCAATGGTTTGAGAAAAGTAGAGAATCATTCTTAAAATACATTGAATCGAAAGGAATATCCGTAGAAAATAATTTGGAAAACAGCACAAATAATGAACATAAAGCATTATCTCCATTTAAAAATAACTCTAACAGCCGCTACAGAGGGGCAGCCATTGGAAACTCTCAAAATCTATTCATTAGAAATATTCTCAGCAATCTTGGGCAAGAATCATTTACTGAAAATGACTGGAATTTAACAAAAGACTATTTCTTATATAAATGTGCCTATTGTGCTTTAGAAGCCGAACTCCTCATTGAGCATGCTATACCAATTAATAAAGAAAAACTTGGTGAGCATAAGCTTGGAAATGTTGTGCCGAGTTGCAAAACGTGCAATAGCCGCAAAGCAGGCAAAGACTTTCGAGAGTTTCTTGGAGACGATACCGCCGCTATCGAAAAAATAGAACAATATATGGATAGTAGAAATTACGTGCCACTTGAAGACAACGAACAAATAAAAATGATCTTAAATATGGCTTATAAAGAAGTTGGTTTTCTTGCTGAAAGATATGTGACTATTATCAACGAACTATTCTCCCATAGCATAAACAACTATAAGCAACCCAACGAATAATCTGATTATTAAAGGTCGCCAAACAAGACTTTCAAGTTTCGTAAAGGCCGTAAGTCGCAATGAATTTGTAGGGCGTAATAAGTCTGGTGGTTTTTCCAGACGCATTACGCCGCATGAGTTAAATCGAAAAGCCGGTGAGGAATTGTTCTGTGCCGGTTTTTTATTGTGTGTAATTAAAGGAATCAAAAGATTTATATATTTAGTGCCTTCGGCACGTTGATTTTGGAGCGGTAGCCACCGCGGGGGCGTACTTTTCTTGAACGGCCAAGAAAAGTACCAAAAGAAGGCCGCCCCACGAAGCACGAAGGCCCCTCGCTGCGGACAATCGAGCGGCGGCTGCGGAACTCGCTTCGCTCAAACAGTCCTCGCCGAAACCCCACCCGCTTGTTCCTCGCTTCGGCGTGCTTCAAGGGGAGACTTAAGCCCCATGCGATGAGCTGTGATATTAATTCGCTGGGGTGAAGTATTCTCTAAAGCCAAAGCAAAGCCAAACAATTTAACTATGTATTTAAGTTATATAGTTGAGTTTTTTAAGTACTTTGCAATCGTTTGTTGTTTCTAAATACGTTGCATAGGGCTAAAGTTTCCCCTTGAAGCACGCCGAGCGAGGAATAATTGGCACGGGGTTTCGACAAAGGGGTAGCGAGGCAGCGAGCGAGCAGCCTTTGTCGCCGGGCCAATTATCCGCAGCGAGGGGCCTTCGTGCTGGTCGGGGCGGCCTTCTTTGCTTACTTTCTTGGCCGTTCAAGAAAGTGAGTCCCCAGCGGGGGATTCCCGCACCTAAATCAACGTGCCGAAGGCACTAAAAGATCTTTTTGCTTAACAGTAATGCAGCTGATAAAGGGGCAATGGGTAATGTCATTCACTTATGGTGTTGGTTTTGCTTCCCCCTTAGAAAAAGGGGGATTGAGGGGGATTGGCCTGTGGTTTTTAGCTTATTTAAGCCCAACATCAACTTCAAATCCCCCCTGGCCCCCCTTTACAAAGGGGGTACTCAAGCGAAACCGCTTAAGTGAACGGCACCAGCTTTTTAGGCCTTAATCCTTTCCACCAAATACGCCTTCAGCGCCGCCACATCTGCTTCCAGCACATCAAAGCGCTGTGGTAAATCTTCTAAGTTTTGCAAGGCAGCCGGGCGCTGTGGTTTCTGGCCGGTGGCTTCCAGCATGGTTTCTTCAAACTTGGCGGGCAGGGCGGTTTCGAGGATGACCATGGCCACATCTGCATCCCTATGCTCGATGGCTGCTTTATAGCCGTCGGCGGTGTGAGGGTCGATTTCTACGCCGTAAGTCTCAAACACGCTGCGGATATTATCGAGCCTGTCCTGATGCGTGCTGCGGCTGGATCTGAAGCCATACACCTCACGCATTTTGGCAAAATCGTCTGCGCTTAAATCAAAGCCGATGCCAGCATCGATGCCTTGCCACAGAGCGGATAATTTGCCTGCGTCGCGGCCCAGCAAATCGAATACAAAGCGTTCCAGATTAGAGGCTTTGGTGATATCCATCGACGGGCTGGATGTTTCAAAGGTGCGATCAAGGCCGCGCGGGTGATAGCCGCCGCTGCTGAAAAATTCGTCCAGCACATCGTTTTCATTGGTGGCGACAATCAGGCGGCGAATCGGCAGGCCCATTTGCCGCGCCATATGGCCGGCACAGATATTGCCAAAGTTGCCCGACGGCACACAGAAATCGACTGGCTCGCCGACGGTTTTGGCTACGGCAAAATAGCCTTTGAAGTAGTAGCAAATCTGCGCAACGACCCGGCCCCAGTTGATCGAATTGACCGCGCCAATTTTGTAATCCTGCTTAAACGCGGCATTGTTATTGATGGCTTTCACCATATCCTGGCAGGCATCAAACATGCTCTTTACCGCGATATTGTGGATGTTGGCGTCTTGCAGGCTGAACATTTGCGCGCGCTGGAAGGGGCTCATTTTGCCAGCGGGGCTGAGCATAAACACATTCACGCCCTTTTTGCCGCGCATGGCGTATTCCGCCGCCGAGCCGGTGTCGCCAGAAGTTGCGCCGACGATATTGATTTCTTTGTCGTCACGCGCCAGCACATATTCAAACAGATTGCCGAGCAGCTGCATCGCCATATCTTTAAAAGCCAGCGTCGGGCCATTAGAGAGCTGTTGCAGATGCAGATTTGGGGCCAGCGTTTTGATCGGCGTGATGTCGGCCGAGCCAAACACCTCTGCCGTGTAAGTTTTGGCGATCAGTGCTTTTAAATCTGCTTCCGGGATATCGTCCACAAACAGACGGATTACTTCAAAAGCCAGCTCAGCATAGGGCAGGGGGGCGAGGCGTTCTAAATCGGCTTGCGTCAGGCGGGGGCACACTTCTGGCATCACCAGGCCGCCATCTGGCGCTAAACCGCCAAGCAGGATTTTAGAAAAAGACTGAGGTGGCATACCGCCGCGGGTAGAGATATAGCGCATGATTTTTAGGCCTTTAATAAACCTTGAAGTCTATAGACACGGAGAAGGGCAAAGACGAGGGAAACCTAATGGAAGCTTGAGTCTTGCAGGGCGGGTACAAGCCGCTGCTATACAACAAATATTAGTGAGTTACCCCCACCTTGCCTCATCAACTAGAGTCTTCTCATTTTTCTGTCTTTTGCCTTTCTCCGTGCCCTCTGTGTCTACAGAGTTTTTAGATTTTGAATGGACTAGCCGTTTAAATGCTCAAGGCGTAAGCGCACAACTGCGCCGGTGATGCTTGGCAGCGCTTCAATGCCTTTGATGGCGGTGTTCACACGTTTTTCTACTGCCAGATGCGTGATGATGATGATATCGGCACGTGCTTCACCTGCAATCGGGCGCTGCAGCATGGCGTCTACCGAAATATCGTTATCGGCAAGCAGGCGTGTGATATCGGCCAGCACACCCGGTTTGTCTTCGGTATTGATGCGCAGGTAGTAGCAGGTTTCGATTTCGTCGATAGGCAGAATCGGCAGATCGGCAATTTGCGAAGGCTGGAAAGCCAGATGTGGCACGCGTTGCTCTGGGTCTGCAGTATGCAGGCGGGTGATATCCACCAGATCAGCAATCACCGAAGACGCGGTAGGCTCGGCACCGGCACCAGGGCCGTAGTACATGGTGGCGCCGACCGCATCACCTTTTACTAAAATGGCATTCATTACACCATCTACATTGGCAATCAGGCGTCTGGCAGGGATCAGCGTTGGGGCAACGCGCAGCTCAATACCCTGCTCGCGGCGGCGGGTCATGCCCAGCAGCTTGATGCGGTAGCCCAGCTCTTGCGCGTACTGGATATCGATGGCGGCCAGCTTGCTGATGCCTTCCAGGTAAGCCTTATCAAATTGCACCGGAATACCAAAGGCAATCGCGCTCATGATGGTGAGCTTGTGCGCGGCATCGTGGCCTTCGATATCAAAAGTAGGGTCGGCTTCGGCATAGCCAAGGCGTTGTGCTTCTTTCAGTACATCGTTAAAGGCCAGGCCCTTATCGCGCATTTCGGTGAGGATAAAGTTGGATGTGCCATTGATAATGCCGGCCACCCATTCAATTTTATTGGCGGTCAGGCCTTCACGCAGTGCTTTAATAATCGGGATACCGCCCGCTACGGCGGCTTCAAATGAAACCATCACGCCTTTTTCTGTGGCGCGGGTAAAAATCTCATTACCATGTTCGGCGATCAGTTTTTTATTTGCGGTGACCACATGCTTGCCATTGGCAATGGCGGCCAGGACCAGATCTTTGGCGATGGTGGTGCCGCCAATGAGCTCCACTACAATGTCGATTTCCGGATTGTTGACTACATCCATAGCATCGCTTGTCAGGGTGATGTCATCGCCACAGAGTTCACGAGCACGGATCAGATCACGGTTGGCAGCCATGGTAATGACAATCGGCCGGCCTGCGCGGCGGGTGATTTCGATTGCGTTACGTTTAAGAACTGTAATTGTTCCGCCGCCTACGGTGCCTACACCGCATAAACCTACATTGATGGGTTTCATTTCATTTTATTCCTTAAGCTGTGCCGTGACGTTTTCGGTAGTTTTCTAAGAAGCGGGCAATGCGGGCAATGGCGTCAGTCAGATCATCAAGGTTAGGTAAGAACACCACACGGAAATGATCAGGCTGTTGCCAGTTAAAGCCAGTGCCTTGTACCAGCAGTACTTTCTCTTCTTGTAATAGCTCTAAAATAAACTGCTGATCATCGGCAATCGGGTAAATGGCCGGATCAAGCCTGGGGAACATATAGAGCGCTGCTCGTGGTTTTACACAGCTTACCCCCGGGATCTCCGTGAGCAACTTGTAGGCCAGATCGCGTTGTTTGGCGAGGCGGCCTGTGGGTTTTACTAAATCATTAATGCTTTGATACCCGCCCAGCGCGGTTTGAATCGCGTATTGGGCAGGCACATTGGCGCAAAGCCGCATGGTAGCGAGGATATTGAGTCCCTCGATATAATCTTTGGCTATTTTCTTATTGCCAGAGACAAACATCCAGCCAGCCCTGAAGCCACAGGCGCGATAATTTTTGGATAAACCATTAAAGGTTACAAACAAAATATCATTGGCAAGGGATGCTATCGAGGTATGTGTGACGCCGTCGTAAAGTACTTTGTCGTAGATTTCATCGGCATAAATAATCAGATTATTTTCACGTGCAATTTGAATAATGTCTTTAAGCAGTGAATCAGGATATAAAGCACCCGTTGGATTATTCGGGTTGATAATTACAATGGCTTTGGTTTTATCATTAATTTTGCTGCGAATATCTTCCAGCGACGGATACCATTCATTGGCTTCATCGCACAAATAATGGCGCGGCGTGCCGCCAGCCAAGCTCACTGCGGCAGTCCAGAGCGGATAATCCGGCATCGGCACCAAAACTTCATCGCCATCATTGAGCAGGCCCTGCATCGCCATCACAATCAGCTCGGATGCGCCGTTGCCAATATAAATATCGTCTACCGTCACGTCACCAATATTTTTGGATTGAGTGTAATGCATGACGGCTTTACGCGCCTGAAACAGACCTTTGGAATCGACATAACCTGCAGAATTGGGCAGGTTGCGAATCATATCCTGCACGACTTCTTCGGGTGCATCAAAGCCAAAGGAAGCCAGATTACCAATGTTCAGCTTGATAATACGCTGGCCTTCTTCTTCCATCTGACGCGCCCGCTCAGGAACAGGCCCACGAATCTCGTAACAGACATTTTGTAATTTGTTTGATTTAAGGATGGTCGTCATGGCGGCGGCTTATGGGCTAGGGCTTCATATTCTAACGAAAGATTGTGCTGTACTGCACTTATTGTGATTACGAAAACAAAAAAATGAATGCAAAAAGGTATCAACCTGTAATTAAGTTAAAATAGTGCGTCTTTAATAGGAAAATCATCATGAAATTACAACATACCGCCATTGAAAATTTAAATCAGTTCTCGGGCTATGGTGACAATTTCGTGCGGGTGAATACCGAGCAGTATCAGGGCAATGTGCTGGTTACGGGAGCTGAGGTACACGTCTGGCGGCCTTGGGGTTTTGATGATTTAACCGAGGCTGATTTTAGTGCGGTGCTGGCGTATAAGCCCGAAGTGGTTTTATTAGGTACAGGAAAGACAATTCGCTTCCCGCATCCGCGTCTTTATAGTGCTCTGGCGGCTGTGCATATCGGGTTAGATGTAATGGATACCGGTGCATTGTGCCGCACTTTTAATATTCTGACCTCGGAAAACCGTAAAGTGGTTGCACTTATTGTGCATCATTGATCTTTGCTGCAGATTTTGGGTAATTTTCGCTATTTTTTATTTAAATGGCATAAAACAGGTTTTATATCCCATTTGAAATAAGTTATTTTTACCAATTGCAGTAAATAGTGTCATTTCAGTCGGGTTTTCCTCGCTTGTTTTTAGTAAGAATGGCTTGTCTAATCACGGGGTGAATAAAGTGGCTAAATATTCTTATGTAATATACGTATGTCATTAATTAATAAAAAAGATAAGGATTCATATGCTTCAACTCGATTTTTATGGCACTTTAGTGGCAGCATCGCTGGTTTTGTTACTAGGCCGCAAAATTGTTGAATGGTCATCGCCGCTACGCAATTACAGTATCCCGGAACCTGTTGTTGGTGGCCTGCTCGTTGCTATTTTACTGCTGATCGCCCGGCTGAGTTTAGATGTCGAAGTGAAGTTTGATACCGGCATGCAAACACCGCTGATGCTGGCATTTTTTGCAAGTATTGGCCTGAATGCGGATTTGGCCAGCCTGAAAAAAGGGGGCTCTACACTGGTTGTGTTTGTGGGCGTGGTCGTGACCATGCTGATTGTGCAAAACATTGTCGGGATTGCAGCTGCCAGTGCGATGGACATTAACCCATTACTGGGATTGCTGGGCGGATCAATCACTATGTCTGGCGGGCACGGCACAGGTGCTGCGTGGAGTTCGGTATTTGGTGCGAAATACGGCCTAGCTTCTGCCACCGAAGTTGCCATGGCCTGCGCCACTTTTGGCCTGGTGATGGGGGGCTGATTGGTGGCCCGGTTGCGCGTTATCTGGTTAAGAAGGTAGAAATCCCAGGTTCTGAGCATAATAGCGATGATAGCCCGACCACCTTTGAGCGGCCGCACACTGTGCGTCTGATTACCCCTCAGGTATTTATCGAAACACTGGCCCTGATCGCAGTAAGCCTGATGGCGGGATCGACGCTAGCCTCCGTATTAAAAGGCACCGCTTTTGAATTACCTAGTTTTGTGTGTGTGCTGTTTGTTGGTGTGGTACTGAGAAACGGCTTATCCGCACTGGGCCTTTATCGAGTATTTGATCGTGGAGTTTCGGTCTTGGGTAATGTCAGTCTGTCGCTCTTTTTAGCGATGGCTTTAATGACCTTGCGCTTGTGGGAATTGGGCTCTCTGGCTTTGCCTATGCTGGGTATTTTGGCGCTGCAAGCGACCGTGATGGCACTTTTTGCCATCTTTGTGACTTTCCGCATCATGGGTAAAAACTACGATGCGGTGGTTTTTGCCGCTGGTAACTGTGGCTTTGGTCTGGGTGCTACACCTACCGCTATTGCTAATATGCAAGCCGTAACCGAACGCTTCGGCCCCTCGCACATCGCCTTTCTGGTTGTACCCATGGTTGGCGCATTCTTTATTGATATTGCCAATGCAATTTTAATTAAGCTATTTTTACTGCTGCCGATTTATGGATAGATTATTGTGTTTGACTGTTTTAGCGGGAAAGGTGTGAATTATCCTGGTTTACAAACCTCACCATTTGGTGAGGTTTTTTTTGTTTGAATTTATGTATGTTGCAAAAATAGCTTGTTTTTATTGTTTGTAATTTATTTAAGTAACAATGAGTGATATAGGTGTTTAGTTCTGGGTGATCATATCCCAATGTATAGTTGGCCCTTGTTCATGGCGAGAAATATCATGCATGTCAATCAGCATCCAATATTTTCCACCCGTCAGCGTCCAAAAGTTTCCAGTTTGTCAGCCCGTTTTCTGCCCCTTTTTACGCTGTTTAAACCTGAACGAATCATTGCCCGTTTCCAGAATTTCACGGTGATGTGTGATTCGCTCCAGCAGCGCTGTCGTCATTTTGGCGTCACCAAATACCGTGACCCATTCGCCAAATGACAGGTTGGTCGTGATGATCAGGCTCGCTTTTTCATACAGCTGGCTAAGCAAATGAAACAGTAAAGCGCCACCTGAAGCAGGAAAGGGCAGATAGCCTAGTTCGTCCATAATCCGCAGCAACACCCAATGCTGTGGCGAGGTGGGTTTTGCCCGTGCCGATGCCGCCAACCAGAATCAGATTGTGCGCATGCTCCATAAACGCAGCGGTGGCCAGTGGCTCAATCAGGGCACAAGCCAAGGGGCTTTCTGCTCAGTCAAAGCCCATCAGATCCCGGTGGATCGGGAAGCGAGCTGCCTTGAGCTGATAGCGCAAACTGCGCACTTCCCGATCGGCCGCTTCTGCTGCAATCAGATGATCCAGCCAGGCTTCTATCGTGGCCGGTTTTCTGGTTTTCTCGGCTTGCCATTCCGTCTAGGCCGCAGCCATGCCGTAGAGCTGTAATTGCTTTAGCTGCAAACCACCCCCCTGTGTCAGGATAGTTGAGATACTCCCTTTTCAGGGATTCCAACTTATCCAGGGGGCTGGTTACTTATCATGTCGCGTATTCCCAAGGCTCGTAAAGATGCCATTTTAAGCAAAATGCTTGCTCCTTACCCGGTCAGCATCCGGCAGTTGGCATTGCAAGAAAACCTCTCCGAAGCCACGTTGTACAATTGGCGAAATCAACTTCGCCAGGAAGGTCGCCCCGTGCCAGAACACCATCGCAGCAATGAAAACTGGTCTGCTCAAACCCGTTTTGCCGTGGTCGTTGAAACCATTGCCATGTCAGAAATCGAGCTGAGTGAATATTGTCGTGCCAAGGGTTTATTCCCGGAGCAAGTTAAACAGTGGCGCGATCTCTCCATTCAGGCCCAGGGCCTGGCTGAAATCATCACGCCGGAGCAGGCGCAGGAAAACAAAACGCTGCGTAAGCAAAACAAGCAGCTGGAGCGGGAAATTCTGCGTAAAGATAAGGCACTGGCGGAGGCGGCAGCGTTGCTGATTCTGCAAAAAAAGGTGCGCGCCCTTTGGGGCGAACCCGGGGAAGACTGACCTCACTGGATCAACGGGAGCGGCTGACCACGTGGATCAGACAGACTTGTCACGCCGGTGCGAGCTTATATCGTGCCTGCGAAACCATCGGTATTTCGGTGCATAGCTGGTATCGCTGGCAAGCGGCTGGTAAGGTGACCGCGGATCAGCGGCCTTTGATCAAACGGAACAATCCATCGAACAAGCTGAGTGAAACAGAGCGTCAGGCGATTTTATCGGTCTGCAACAGCCCGCGTTTTAACAGCGTTCCGCCCAGCCAGATCGTCCCCATTCTGAGCGATGAAGGCCGCTATTTGGCTTCTGAATCAACGATGTACCGCGTACTGCGGCAAGCCAATCAACTACAGCACCGTGGCCGTGCCGCCAAGGTGGTGCGCAAAGCCAAACCAACCAGCTTCACCGCCACCGGCCCGAATCAAGTCTGGATGTGGGATATCACCTGGTTACCGGGACCGATAAAAGGCGAGTATTACAAGCTGTATATGATTGAAGACCTGTTCAGCCGCTATCCAGTAGGCTGGGAAGTGCATGCGGAAGAAACAGGAGAACTGGCCGCTGAGCTGCTGCAACGCAGCGTGCTGGCCCAGCGCTGCAGTATGAATCCACTGGTATTGCATTCAGATAATGGTGCGCCGATGAAAAGCTATACGCTGAAAGCCAAGCTGGAGATGCTGGGGATCGCCTCGTCCTTCAGCCGCCCCCGCGTCAGCAATGACAACCCCTATGCGGAATCATTGTTTCGCACGCTGAAATACTGGCCCGCCTGGCCGCATAAAGGCTTTGCCAGTCAGGATGAAGCAAGGCAATGGGTGAGGCGCTTTGTGGATTGGTACAGCCATGCGCACCGGCACAGCGGCATTCAATTTGTCACGCCATCACAACGGCATCAAGGGCAAGACAAAGCGCTGTTAGAAAAGCGCCATGCGGTTTACCAAACCGCCCGCTTGGCGCGGCCGGAACGGTGGCGCAATACTACTCGGAACTGGAGCTGGCAAAACGAAGTTCAACTCAATCCGGGTCGGGCCATTGAGCCTAAAACAAGCGAGGAATTACAGGCAGCTTAAATCGTAAAAACATCTCAACTACTTTGACAATTGCCGCATGTCTTACTCCTTAAAATATGCATTGATCCGAATAATAAAAAAAATCAGTAAAGCCACTGCTCCAGATAACATGATGATCCAAAACGAATAAACGTTGACCCCGTTTTTTACCTTTGAGTATTCCTGAACAGACTGCTCAAATGACCTGAGAGTGTGGGCATTAGTTGATATTTGGTAGCAAGAATTTAGAGAGCTAAATAAACCCCGATTAGGATACATCCACACTTCTCCATCTTGACCCGCCAGCCACTTAACGATTGCCATTTGCGCCACGTATTTCTTTAATATTTCAGCATCAAGTTGATCCAGTATTTCCCTGTGATCGGATGGCTTCCGCCCTAAACAATTAGAGAATTCCAATGGTTCGCAACCACACATATGGGTTATTCCATATGCATCTTTAATGCCGATATTGAATAGCACACCTTTGTGATAACCTTTGCCGGTGTTGATAAATTTCCCAGAAATACGATTAACTTTTTCAATATTTGGAATTTCCATCCGAATCGCTGTAATAGTGTTTCCCATCATCATCAACAGTAGAAACGCAAAAAACCACATAATCCAGCGTCCCTTGAAAAACAGTGGTTCAAAAACAAACAAAATAAAATAAAAACATTTTTTTATCGTGATCATGTATCGCCCTTATTTATCAACAAAAACATATACATGGCCTGCTCCCCATATTCACCATTTCATCCACTTAAAAGCCATTCGGCACTTATTGCATGATGAATTTTCTTAACGAAATGCGGCATTATAAAGAGATATAGGTGTAATTTTATTTATAATTTTTCCTGCCAAAGGCTTCATAAGAATTGCTGTGGGTACCTAAATCCAGCTTATTGAGTGATCACTTAAAACTTTTTTAGTGAAATTGCCCAACTCATGCTATTAAGCATTCACCTCTCCCTCGTACTTTCCGAAACATGCGCCATGAGTGGCGATAAGAAATATTCAATTACCCTGCGCTGCCCCGTTTTAATCTCCACCGTTACCGCCATTCCCGGTGCCAGCTTTAGCCATTTACCATCAACATTCATTTTATTTTTGTGTAATTTGATTCTGGCCTGATAAATCAATCCTAATTTTTTATCTGGTACGGCATCAAATGAAACGTTTTTCACCAATCCTTCAATTAGGCCGTATTTGGTGTAATTAAAGGTTTCAATTTTAATAGCGGCGGCCTGCCCGGCATTGACAAAGCCGATGTCTTTGTTTTCCAGTACCACTTCGGCCTCTACGGCTTCATCTTTTGGCACGATCACCAGCAGGGCTTGCGCGGGGGTGACGACGCCGCCTACGGTGTGTACAGCCAGTTGCTGCACAATTCCGGCAACGGGCGCGGTTAGGCGGGTTTGTTTTTGCAGCTGCCCAGTTTTAACCACGTCCTGGGTAAACGAGCGGGCTTGCTCGCTGGCTTGGCTAAGCAGATCGTGCTGGGTGCGGCGAAACTCTGCCTGTATGGCGATTCTTTGCTGGGCATTGCCGCGAATGGCAGCATCCAGCTCTGATTGTTTATGCCGCTGGTTGGCTAAATCTTGCTCGGCCTCTATTCTGGCCTGCTGTTTCTCTAGCACGCCGTGTTTGGAAACAAAGTTTTGCAGCGCCAAGTCCTGAAAGTCTTTTTCGCGCTGCTTAATAATCGGTAAGGTCTGCTCAAACCTGGCGATCTGGTCTTGCACCCCCGCCCGCTCGGCTTGCTTGCGTGAAGTATCGCTATCCAGGGTAGACAGCCTGGCTTGTAATTCCTGCCACTGGCTGAGCGCCAAACGGCTGGCCTCCAGAGATTGCAGTTCCTTACCCGCCGCCACATGGTTAACCACAGGCGTTTGCCCGCTATCTAAAGCGGCGAGCAAGGCTTTGGCGCGCAGCGCGTTTAATTCTGCATCGTGCAGATTGGTTTGCTGCTTGGTGTTTTCTGCGCCAGAAACGGTGCCATCCAGCTCGATCAATAGCTGCCCCGCCTGCACCATTTGCCCGTCTTGCACATGAATGGATTTCACCACCCCTGCCTCTAAGGGCTGAATGGTTTTACTGCGATCAGACACAATCAACCTGCCAGGCGCCACGGCCACAATATCGATCTTGCCAAGGCAGGCCCAAGTAAAGGCAATCAAGATAAAAGCGAGCAAGGCCCAAAGCGTGATGCGGGCGGCGGGGTGAGGGGGATTTTCTTGCAGCTCTAGCGCTGCGGGTAAAAAGGCAAGCTCGTTAGCGCTTTTAGGTGGTAAATCTTGCTGCTTGCGGCTTTGCCACGCCGCAGCAAAAACCTGCCGGTATTTTGTAAGCAATTCACCGACAATTTGGTATTTCATATTAACTTTATAAAGTTATTTTAATAAACCATAGTAAGCACCATATAATTAATACGTCAATTAAAAACAAAGAAAAATAAATAATTATTTCAATAATATTTATTAAAACACAATAAATACAAAAGCAATAAGCTGTAATAATTGGCCGAATGCCCGCACAAGCCAATATAATTATCTGTTTTTTCAGTAAATTGCTAATTAACAGCAACAATCAAAATACTTACATATTGTAAGTATTTACCTTTAATAAATCTGATAAATCCGCATTTTTTATTTTTCTACGCATTTAAAAACAACTTAATTAACAGCACTACTAACGTTTTAATTTCTTATTTTTCCGGGTGTAAACGTGGGCGCTAAAGATTTGGGTAATCCCCCCTGTTTTTAAGCTCACTTAAAAGTAGAGGCTAGGCATGTAATGCCAGTTTTTGTTTCGGGGTGATGCCGCCCAATTCCATATGCGGGCGCTCGTTATTGTAAGTCCAAAGCTATTGCGTTGCAGTTTCTTGCACTTCTGCAAGGCTTTCAAAATTACCGTAGGCCAGCTATTCACCTCGAACAGTGCGATTATGACGTTCAATATACGCATTCTGCTGCCTAGTTGCACATGGTTATAAACTTGTTTCGTAAACAATTCAGGCTTGGTTTTTTGTCAGTTCTTTAACGCCGCAATCGGCGTAATATGCCCCTGCGCTTTTTGCGGGATATGGTGATTGTAAAGCTTCAAATATTTTTCCCGTTTCAAATCTGCGGCAACGGCTTTGTAATCCTTCCAGGAAATGTTTGACGATCCATTGTGATGCCTGACATGAGTTTTTTCTGGAAAGAGATTAATCGGCCTAGGGCATTTACACGATTTTAGTTATAGGCTTTCGTCAGGAGCTATTCAGGGTAATGTTGCTATCCAGTTGAATAACTCTGCCAAATCATAATCTCCGCCGTGAGGCTGAGCGAATGGCAGGCTAAAATCAACATTTTTGCCACTGTTTTCTAATCGAAGCGCCAATATAGCAGGCACTGCCAGCGAGGTATCGTTGTCAGCAGCTCCATGCCGGATCCGCCAATGGGTCGAGGTTTTAATTGTTTCTTTACCAATAAAATGCATTGGATCCATTAGTGTGACGATTGCTGCAGGCGCTCTTTGTTTTGATTTCTTCTGGGGAGAGGCCGAGTGTGCAACGCCCCAATCGGTGAAGTGTTTGTTGTTGGTCTTGCTGTCACCAAATAAACTGTTTTCACCACTGCTTAAATCCAGCGAATCAAAGGCCGGGGCTTTTTTTAAGCGTCCTGTTGCTTTGATGTAATTGTTCCAGTCCACCTGCAGTCCGGCTGAAGATGTCTTTAGCCATGTAGCAGCATTAAGATCTTTGCCCTGTTGCTGTGCCACCATTGCTGACTGTAGCAGCTGTTGTTGCAGATACTGCTGAAATGCGCCCGTGCCGTCTTTCGATAGCTGTAGTGCTTGTCCTTTGTGGGTTAGTGACAGTGAATTAAGATAATCGGGGAAGGCAGATGCCAGCTCTGACGATACTTTAAGCTGTTTGGCTGTCATAGGGCCTAGGTTGAACACAGGTGCTCCGGCGGGCCTGTTTCGCCTGTCTCCTTTAATTTTTTCATTGAGTGCTAATGGGCTGCCTGGCTCCAACCCTGGGGCTTCAAAAGCCTGGCCAGCCTGCAATTTTGGAGCGGTTGCTTCATGAATGGACTGAAACATCCATTCATAAGCCAGATCGGCATGGCCTAAATTAGTAATAGGGCAATAACTTGATACTGCATAAATTGCATCGCTGCCTGGTGCTGCCCCCAGTTGTTTAAGGTAGGGTAAGTAGTCGGGAGCATCACCGCTGGCGCCAAGTAGAGCAGATAAAGCACCTCCTGCGCTGGTACCATTCGAGATGATTTTGTTTGCATCACCGGGCATCTTTATGTCATTAAATTTTAGATAGCGTACGACGGCTTTTAAATCGACTATAGCAGCCGGAGCTTTGCCTGTGTAGTTGCCTGACTTATCTTGCAAGGTGCGGCCCCGGGTTCCGGGGGAGACAACAACAAGGCCGTGGGCTAGCGCTTGCGCTATGGCATCGGGTTGCTGATCACGCCCCAGCCCCGGAGCTTTGGGTTGCGATGGCATATAACCACCTACATTGTTTGGCAGAAATATCGGAGCCGTTTCTGTTGTGTAGCGGCCAATACTCTGATGTTCAAAATAGGCTTTGGGGATGTAGACATTCAGTTGTTGGTAGGCTGGCTCCAAAGGCTTTGCTACATAACTAAGCCCTTCGAATGCCAGGTACTGTACTTTTTGTCCATTGACATCAATATGCCTTTCCTGACCTTGGCTGGCATTAAAGTGCAGGTTTTTGCTTTCTGCAAAGGCTGGTGCAGCGAACAAAAAGCTAAGGAGTAGCAGGTTTAGCCGGGTTTTCATGAGGTAAGTCCTGAATAAATTTTGAGAATAGGAATTATTCTTAATTTTACATTATTATCAGTAGCTGACGGTGGTTTGGCATAACTTTTATTCACATTGGATGATGACTAAATTTTGATATTGCACTGTTGGCGCAGGCTTGTGCGGTCATTATTTTTAGTTTTACAGCGCTTTTTTATTGGTGTTTTTAGAGTTTTTAGGCAAAAACTGGTTTCACCAGATGGCAATGGATCGCACGGGACACACACTGGCCAGGTAAAAGCCCTTTTACCCGGGCAGAAATTATTTGGGTAGTTTGAAGATGATTGATTTACATGATGGCCCCGCAGCTCATCAGATTACATCACTACATAAGGGGCACTGATTTGAGTTGCATCACAAATTGTGGCTGATTTTACTGTCCATATTGGCAATCTATATAGCTGTAATATCCGGGGTGGGTTTTTGCGTGTAGCCCCATGCCCCATGCCCCATTGCCGTTAGTGGCCGCTTTTGCATGCTTAGTATGGAGTCTGCTCTGTTTCTCACATTCCGGTGTTTTTTTATCCGGGAAGATAATGGTTGTTTTTTTTATTTGTGATAAAGAAAGTGTTTAAAAAATGGGTGCATGGATGGGGGAAGTAAAAAAGGGGCTTTATATTTTTCTGAGCTTACCCACTAAAGTAAAAATAACTGCCTTTTATTTGCATTGTAAGTAAGCTGACTTGTGGTGGGTAGAAAACAAGCCGGGCATCGTTTAATTTAAATGCATGCCTGCTTATTAATATGCAGCAGTAAGAAATAACGTTTTATCGAGTATTGTTTGGGCGGTGGGGCTGGGCAATGTTTAAGCAAATATCTGTGATTTATTTGTCGCTTATTGCATTTGTAAATGTACCAGCAGTTATGGCGGCTGGCGGCTGCTCCCGGCCTGTTGTTGTGGCGGCCAGCCCGCTCGGTATTTTTATGGAAATAGATGAACAGAAAAAGGTTACAGGAATCATTGCTGATTTTTTTGCTGAAATCAGCCAATCAACCGGTTGTCAGTTTGTGTATGAAGTGATGCCCAGAATCCGTGCGCTACATATGCTTGAAACCGGGAAAATTGATTTAATTGCTGCATCAAAAACACCTAAACGGGATATTGTTGCCGATTATATCGGTGTTGCTTCTGCCCGCATTAGCCTGATTTCTTTAAAAGAGCGCCCTAATAGTGGAAATATTCTGAATGATTTAATGAGCGGGAAAATACGGGTAAACGTTATAAGAGGCTATGATTTGGGCCCGAAATATTTAGAACTTTTAGTTCAATTAAGTGCAAGTCATAATTTGGAAGATGTTATTGATGCTGATGTAATTGCACAAAAGATAATTTATCAGCGATGCGATGCAACCATAATGGCTGTCAGTAACTTTTTTAAATCAGCAAAAAAATATAATTTAGAATCTCGTTTACTTATTACTCCGATTGATTTTTTGCCCATATATCATTCTGGTTTTTATGTTACAAAAAAAGGTTTGCCAGAAAAAGATCGATTTTTTTTAATTGATAAAATTATATCAAAGGTAAAAGCAGGGAGAATTAAAGAGTTATATAGGGAAAAAGTAAGTAAATGGGAAGAAGAGACAAATTCAATAATATTTGAATAAACTTGGATCAAGCCGGGTTTACACTTGTTTTTTTAGCATTAAAAAATAGATGGATTAGCATGCATGTCATGTGGCAGCTTGAGAGGCTTATAAAAATAATTCGAAAATAAGCCATAATAGCTGGCTGTTCATATGAACTGACTTACGGTAGGTAGAAAATTGCACGGGCATCGTTTAACTTGAATAATGAAACGATAAGTGCTGACCAAAAATAGTGGGAGGTGGTAATGTCTAAGCAAATAACAGCAATTCATATATTGGCTGCTGTGCTTTTAACTGCAATGACTTCAACCGCGCACTCTGCTGGCGGGTGTTCACGCCCCGTTGTTGTGGCAGCGAGCCCGCTTGGTTTTTTTATGGATATTGATGAGCAGAATAAAGTAAGCGGGATTATCCCGGATTTTCTGGCTGAAATAAGTAAAGCAACCGCATGTCAGTTTGTATATGACGTGATGCCAAGAGTGCGTGCACTGAGAATGCTTGAGTCAGGAGAGATCGATTTAATTGCAGCTTCAAAAACGCCGAAGCGTGATGCTGTAGCAGACTATGTAAATGTTCTGTCCGAGCAGGTTAGTTTGATTTCATTAAAAGACTGGCAGGGTAGCAATAATGTACTTGATGATTTGATGCAAGGTAAAATGCAGGTAAATGTTGTCAGAGGATTCGATTCTGGGCCTAAATACTTAGAATTGATTGCCAGCTTGCGTAAAAAAAATCGTGTTGAAGATGTATTAAATACAGATGTGATTGCACAAAAAATGTTTAATAAACGTTGTGATGCAACAATCATGGGGGTTAGTGGATTTATTAAATCTGCTGAAAAATATAATTTAGAATCACGCCTGCGGATTACCTCGATTGACTCTTTTCCTCCGGTTGGGGCCGGTTTTTATTTTCCTAAAAATAGTTTGCCTGAAAAAGACCGGATGCTTTTGATAAATGAAATAACTTTAAAAGTTAAAGCAGGAAGAGTTAAAGAGCTGTACAAAAAAAAGGTGATTAAATGGGAAGGTGCAGAAAACTCATTGTTGTTTTAAATGATGTTTAATGGCATATCTGCCTGATTTAATGATTGTGATTTAAATATTCAAATGTAAATTAACACCTGTTGATATTTGATTTAATAGGTTGTTTAATAAAGTAAATGCATTGGCATGATTTATTTCTACAGATCTAAACCATTCTCTTTACTTTGCCCCAGTCCAATTCAAATTTTGCCAGGTATTTTCTTAAGCGGTCCGCATCATTGCTTTTTGCCTTTTCCTGGCGCGATATATTAAATAGTTTTCTGCCCGCATCCGATAGCGAATCAGATGCTTTGCAGATCTGGATGACTTTTTCCAGCTGCATGCGATCGAACAAATCAAGCTCACCGGCTTTGCTTCCCATTAATTCGTCTAATTCATTGGGGGTATTGTTGTGCCAGGCCTGCTGCAGGCGGGTGATTTCTTCGTTTACGTTTTCCTGGGTAATGCGCCCGTTTTCTGCCAGCGTGGCCATGCGGGTGACGGAGGCGGATAGCTCGCGAAAATTACCAGACCATTTAGCCTCTGGCCGGCCGGAGAATTTTAAATAGCTTTGTCTGGCTCCAGCATTAAAGCGTACTTGCTCGCCTTGCTCTTTGGCGTAGCGCAGCAGTTCAAATTCCAGATTGGGCTCCAGGTCTTCGCTGCGATCGGCAAGGCCGGGTAATTCGTAGAGCCATAAATTGATTCTGGCGTATAAGTCTTCCCGAAAGCGCCCTGTGGCCACCCATTGTTTCAGATCGCGCACGGTGCCTGCGATCAGCTGAAAATCGCTGCTGACTTCTTTATCGCTGCCAAAGGGGAAAAAGCGTTTTTCTTCGATGGCTTTCAGCAGCATGGCCTGCTCATCCAGCCCCAGCTCGCCAATTTCATCTAAAAAAAGTAAGCCGCCATCGGCGCTGCGCAGCAGGCCTGCTCTCTCGGTTTGTGCGCCGGTAAATGCGCCTTTTACATGGCCAAACAGGGTAGACATGGCGCTGTCGCCGCGCAGTGTGGCGCAGTTTATTTCCACAAAACGCCCGCTAATCTGGTGCCTGGAGGTTTTCATTTCATAAATACGGCGAGCTAAAAATGATTTGCCTGCGCCCGTGGGGCCACTCAGCAAGATGGGCGCTTTGGATCGAATTGCCACTCTTTCGATTTGCTCAATCATGCGGTTAAAGCGCGGATTGCGTGTGGCGATGCCTGATTTCAAAAAAGAAACGCTTTCGTCTTTAAGCTGGGCAAAGCGGCTGGCAATTTTGTTATAGCGGGATAAATCAAGATCAATCAGGGCATAGCGGCCAGCCGGGCCTTGTTCTTTGCGATCAGGTGAGGTCTGGATCAGTTTGGCGGGTAAATAGCGCGATTCAGCCAGCAAAAACCAGCAAATTTGCGCCACATGCGTGCCGGTGGTGATATGAATCAGATAGTCTTCGGCCTCGGTATCAAAGCGGTAGCCGTGAGCAAAATCATGCAGCGCGGCGTAAACCTCTTCAAAATCCCATGGGTTGCTTAAATTGATTTCGGTGCCGACGACTTCGGTTTCGGGAGAAACCTGTTTGATATCTTGTTTGAGTCTTTCAAACAGGCCACGGTTGCGCAGATCGTGGAGTAGCTCTATTCGGTGGATAAGCAGCTCTTCCTGCTGGCATAGGCCAATGGTAGGACGCCACTTCTCCCAGCGCTGGCTGCCACGGCCCACATAATCCAGCACCGTACCTACAAAGCCAAACACCACGGTCTTTTGCATCTGCCTTATCCAAAAATATAAATGACTAGCTTAATTTATCATATTTTATCTGTTTCCGGCGAAGGGTAGTCTGGCTGGTTTGCGTTTAAATTTTTTAATTACGAATATAAATCAAAGGCTTGTTGATTAATTGACACGTTATTTTTATGGGTGGCACAGTGCTTGCTATGTACTGTGGTGCTGGCAATGCTGAAAATTAAGCGGGTTTTACCCGTACTGAAGATCATAGCAAGGCCAACTTTACTTAAATCGCTGTGTTTATACACAACACAGCCAACAAATGAGAATAAAAAAATGAGCAATTACAGCCAGATTAATGTGGAAAACGCTTCGCCAATCAAGCTCTGGACCAAGGGCGTGCCGCTGGAATATGAGGCGCGCGAGCAGCTGATTAACACTGCCAGAATGCCGTTTATTTTTGAGCATCTGGCCGTGATGCCCGATGTGCATCTGGGTAAGGGATCGACCATCGGCAGCGTGATTCCAACCCGCGGGGCGATTATTCCTGCTGCGGTGGGGGTGGATATTGGTTGCGGAATGATGGCCGCCAGAACCACGCTGATGGCGGGAGATTTGCCCGATAGTCTGGCCGGGTTGCGCAGTGCGATTGAGGCCGCAGTGCCGCATGGCCGCACTTCAACCAGAAGCGGTCGGGATAAAGGATCTTGGGATACTCCACCTGCCACGGTGGATGCCATGTGGGGTGAGCTGGCTGATGGGTTTAAGCAGATTACCGATAAATATCCCCGCTTAATTAAAACCAATAATCGTAAGCATCTGGGAACACTGGGTACAGGAAACCACTTTATCGAGGTATGCCTTGATGAGGAAAACCGCGTGTGGTTTATGTTGCACTCCGGGTCGCGTGGGGTAGGAAATGCGATTGGTACGCACTTTATCGAGCTGGCTCAGGCCGATATGCGCCAGCATATTGCCAACTTGCCGCACCGTGATCTGGCTTATTTTGAGGAAGGCAGCCAGCACTTTGATGATTATGTGGAAGCCGTGGGCTGGGCGCAGGATTTTGCCCGCCGTAATCGTGCGGTGATGATGCAAAACGTGATTGCAGCCGCGCGAAAAGTAATCAGCAAGCCCTTTCTGGCTGATGTAGAGGCGGTGAATTGCCACCATAACTATGTGCAAAAAGAAACGCACTTTGGTGCCGAGGTGCTGGTGACGCGCAAAGGGGCGGTTTCGGCGCAAAAAGGCCAGCTGGGGATTATTCCGGGGTCGATGGGGGCCAAAAGCTTTATTGTCCGTGGCCTTGGAAATGAAGAGGCTTTTTGCTCCTGCAGCCACGGTGCCGGGCGAATTATGAGCAGAACCAAGGCCAAAAAACTCTTTACGGTGGAAGACCAGATCAACGCCACTGCGCATGTGGAATGCCGCAAAGATGCAGAGGTGATTGATGAGATTCCCATGGCTTACAAAGATATCGACGCAGTGATGGCCGCGCAGTCCGATCTGGTAGAAATTGTGCATACCCTGCGCCAGGTGGTTTGTGTGAAGGGGTAAAGCACTGGATGGGGCGGTTTTAAGAGGAAGTAAAATGAAAATACTGAGCGCCCACCCGATAGAAGCCCGTGTTCGAGAGCGCATCATGGATGAATTGAGCGCGATCGAAGCAAGGCATGAGGTAAAGATATTGTTTGCTTGCGAATCGGGCAGCCGGGGCTGGGGATTTGCCTCGCCCGATAGCGATTACGATGTGCGGTTTATCTATGTGCACTCATTAGACTGGTACCTCAATATTGAAAAACAGCGCGATGTGATTGAAGTGCCCATCAGCGATGAGCTGGATATCTGCGGCTGGGAGCTGCGCAAAGCGCTGGGTTTATTGGGAAAATCGAATCCCACCCTGTTTGAATGGCTGGATTCGCCGGTGATTTATCGGCAGGAAGATTGGCTTTGCGATGAATTACAGGCTTTAAAAGCCGGGTATTTCTCTGCTAAAAAAGCACGCTGGCATTATTTATCGATGGCAAAAAATAATTTTCGTGAGTATCTGCAAGCAGAATCTGTGCGATTAAAAAAATATTTTTATGTGCTGCGGCCCTTGCTGGCGACTCAGTGGATAGATAGCCGGGCAGATATGCCACCCATGCGGTTTGCTGATCTGGCCCAGGCCATGCTTGCAGATCAGAGCGCACTGGCAGAAGAAATCAACCAGCTGCTGGCGGTAAAAATGAGTGCTGGCGAGGCTGAGTACGGCGTTCGTTTCCCGCGCATCCACGCCTTTATTGAGCAAACCCTGGCGCAGGAAGTGGCAGAAACAAGCGCCCCAAGGCCGCTTGCTCAGCTGACAAGCCTGGATCACTTGCTTTATAAAGCGGTGCTTGCAGATGCTGCTTAAAACAAAAAGGAGAATAAATTGATTGAGTTGGATGGGGCCGTTGGGGAAGGGGGCGGGCAGATCTTGCGGAGCGCGCTTACGCTTTCCATGATGACTGGCCAAAGTTTTAAAATTAAAAACATTCGCGCCGGGCGGCAAAAGCCGGGCTTGTTGCGCCAGCATTTGACGGCGGTGGAGGCCGCGGCGGCTATTTGTGGCGCAAGTGTTGAAGGCGCGGCGGTGGGCTCGCAAAGCCTGCGCTTTATTCCCGGCCTGGTGCAGGGCGGGGATTATCGTTTTGCTATTGGCACGGCGGGCAGCTGCACCCTGGTATTGCAAACTATTTTGCCCGCACTTTGGTTTGCAAAGCAGGCCAGTACGGTTTCGGTAAGTGGGGGCACGCATAATAAGGCGGCCCCGCCTGCTGATTTTCTGATCCGCGTCTGGCAGCCGCTGCTGGCAAAAATGGGCGTGCAGCAGGATATAGCCTTAAAACGCTATGGTTTTTACCCCGCAGGCGGCGGTGAAATCACGGCCAGTGTAAAGCCTGTTTCTGCACTGACCCCGCTGTACTTAAGCAGCAGAGGCACATTGCAGCAGATTAAGGCCGAAGCGCTCGTTGCCGGAGTACCCGGTAAAGTGGCCCAGCGGGAGCTTGATCAGATCAGCCTGCGGATTGAAGGTGTGGCAGGGGAGATTCGTGTTTTAAGCAACGATCAGGGCCCCGGTAATGCCGTTTTGATTGAAGTGGTGCATAAGCATCTTAGCGAGATTTTTACAGGCTTTGGTGAGAAGGGCACCAGTGCGGAAGCCGTGGCTAATCAGGCCGCCAGCCTGGCAAAAATCTATTTAGCCAGCCGGGGCGCAGTGGGGGAATACCTTGCTGATCAATTACTGCTGAGCATGGCGCTTGCGGGGGAAGGCAGCTTTACCTGCACCAAAGCATCTTCCCATTTGCTGACTAATATCGGTGTAATCGAGCGTTTTTTACCTGTAAAAATAAAGCACGAGCAAGGCGGGCAGGCCGTGAGTGTCAGTATTACATCGGTTTGATGTTGTGTTTGTTGGCGGGTAAAGCCACGCCGTTTTTTGCAGCTTTGCATGTGAAAGTCTGGCGGGTTGCATCTGCCCTGCGAAGAGCATTTCGCTTAAGTTAATTGCTTTGGATTTTATCCCCCCAAATACCCGCCTGCTTTTTTCTCTAATAAGCTGATTAATTCTGGCTGCATATCTTGGTAATCGTCCGGGATATTCAGGCAGATGATTTTTTTATTTTTAATGGCGGCGGTGAAGCGCTGGTTTAAGCGCCGCTGGTGGATTTTCTCCATTACAAAAATATGCGTGGCCCAGCCGATTTGCTCTGATGAAAGCGGCACACCGGCATCGGGTGCAAGGCCTGCAGAATCTGTTTCAACCCCTTGCCATGTGGAAAAGATTTGCTCTGCGGTGGGGCTGCGCAGGCGGTTTCGGCTGCAAATAAAAAGTGCGCGAATCATGATTTTCTCTGCTGTGAGGCCCTTCGCATCGGAAGGGCCATTGATTAAGCGATTACCGGCTCAAATAGCTCGCCTTTAAAAATGCGTTTGGGGCTGCCGCGCTCAATCTGGTAATGCATCAAACGCCGCTCGCTGCGCTGGCAGGCGCTGGCTTCCTCGGCAAGGCTGGCCAGCCTGTGGGCGATCAGCATTTCTGCCAGGCGCTTATTGGCGTGCTGGCTGCGCTCGGTTTGCACCTTTACGCTGATGCCTGTGGCCAGATGGGTTGCCCGCACTGCGGATTCGGTTTTGTTTACATGCTGGCCGCCAGGGCCGGATGAGCGTGTGGTTTCAAAACGAATCTCCCCTGATAAATTGCGCTGGGTTTCTGTACAGCGCAATACGCCAATAAACCAGTTTTTGCGTAATTGGCGCGGGCGGTAGGGGCTGGGGCAGATCCATTGCACTGTGCCTTCCCACAGCCGGGCCAGCTCTTCAGCGCCTGCACCATCCAGGCTGATTAAAACAGAGCGATAAACCCCGGTTTTATCGCCCGCTTCCTGCTCTAAAATATCCAGCTTGAGCAGCCGTTGTCTGGCTTCAAACATCAGTCGGAGCAGTGCTTTGCTAACGGCCAGCTGGCATTCCAGCGGGCCTTGGGCAGCAGAGAGTTGTAATAAAATCATTCGCAGCACTCCCCGCGGGTTTTGTAAGTGAGTACCGGCCTCAGCCTTGCAATCACCTTGATCAGCCCTGCACCTTCCAGAGTAGAAATAATGTTTTCGGCGGGTTTATAGGCTTCGGGGGCTTCTTCATAAATCAGTTGCCGGTCGGCACAAATCACATGGCTGCCCAGCTTGGTGCGGCTAAGCTGGGCCACGGTATAACGCGGGCTTAAGCGGCCTTTGCATTCGCTGCGCATCCATTTACGGCCCGCACCATGGGCCAGTGAGTTCAGGCTCAGATCGCTGGCCAGCGGTGAAACCAGGTAGCTGAAATCGCCGCGTGAGCCCGGAATCACCACCGGGCCAACATCGGCCGGCGTTGCGCCCTTTCGGTGCACCCAGCCTTGCAGGCCATGCATTTTTGCGGGCAGGAGCAGATTATGGTTGATATCCAGCAGTGCCTGGCCATTTGCGTTTAGCCGCGACAATATCCGCCGGGCAATCAGCCTGCGGTTTAGCATGGCAAATTGCACGGCTTGCTGATGCGCTTGTAGATACGCCGCGCAATCTGCCGTATCCACAGCTAATCCACTGTGGCCATGCTGATCAATATGCTGGCGCAAAATAAACTGCCCCAGGCCGCGCGAGCCGCTATGCACCAGAAGCTGAAGCTGCTGCTTACTGATGGCCAGCGCATCCAGCGCGGCAGCATCGTAAACCTCATCAATTGATTGCAGCTCTGCAAAATGATTACCACCGCCTATGGTACCCAGTGCCTGTTGAAAGCCGGTTTGTGTGGCGATTGAGCCGGCAATTTCATCCTGCCATTCCTCACCCAAAGGGCCATCAATATTGCCGAGTTTTTTCTCCAGCTTGCTGAGATTGGCTTTATGCACCGCAATATCGGTTTGCCACAAGGCCATGCCGCAGCCAATATCGCCGCCAATTAAAGCCGGATAAATAAAATCAGCAGAGAAAAAAGCCGCGCCCACCGGATAGCCCCGGCCGGGATGCAAATCAGGCATACCGGAAACATATTGCATGCCGGGAAGTTTGGCGGTGTTTTGTAATTGCCGGATCGCACCGCCTTCGATCCATGTATCTGCAGACGCGATTAAATTAACGCGCGCAGACAAATTTTGAACGTAATCGCCCATGATAAATCCATATCAGATTTAAAAAATGATGTGGCAGGCCGAAGCCTAGGGCAATGGGACTTACAGGAGGAAAGTCTCGATCAAACTAGGCGCGGACTGCGGAGAATGTAGTGGTGTTTTGCATAATGTGTTCTCCTTTAAACAGTGCGGTGAATAAAACGAATGGCCGCATCCTACACTGGGTTTAATGCGTTGCACAAATTAATTATGCACTGGCTGAATATATGCGGGAGGGTGTGAAAGAAGAGCAATATTTTCAGATCCTTGATTACGCCAATGAGCACCAGTTCCAGCAAGGGGCCATCTTCCACCTTTTAGAGCCTGATATTAATCAGGAGATTTACGGCCTGCCTGAATACCTGTCGGCGCTGAATTCAACCTGGCTGAATGAATCGGCCACGCTGTTTCGCCGCCGCTACTTTGCTAACGGCAGCCACGCCGGTTTTATCCTGTACATGACTGACGCCGCGCAAAATGAAAGCTATATCGATGATTTGCGCACCGCATTACAAGGCAGCAAAGGCCCCGGTAATTTTAAAAATCTGATGGTGTACGCGCCTGGCGGCAAGAAGGACGGCATACAGATTCTGCCCATCTCAGAAGTGGCGGCCAAGGATGACTTCTGGAATATCAAGAACGTAACCCGTGACGATCAGCTGAGCGCCTACCGTGTACCGGCGCAACTGATGGGGATTATTCCGAGTAATGCCGGAGGCCTGGGAGACGTAGAGAAGGCTGCCACGGTGTTTGCTTATAACGAGATTGAGCCCTTGCAGGAGCGCATGAAAGAGTTGAATGACTGGCTGGGGGTGGAGGTGATTCACTTCAATCCTTACGTGTTGTCGTAAACAAACCCAAGTAAGAAGCAAGCCCGCAAGCGCGGGCTTTTTTTATCTGAATAACAAATTTATTTAGATTGAATATTTGAGTGTAAGTTATCTATATGCTTTTTGAATATGTACATAGTAAGGTATTTAAATAATTATTTAAAATTTAAAGATGCTGTATATGTATCCTGTAACTTAAGCGTGCAACTGAACTAATAGGGTGCGTTTTTTAAGTTTAATCAATTTGAATAAGTGATTATCTTTTGAGGAACATTAAATGGGTCTTAAAGCAATAATAAGAGAGGGTGATCCTACCTCACATGGCGGCACAGTTATTGAAGGCTTTGCAAGTGTTAATATTTATGGAAAACCCGCTGCAGGTGTGGGGCATAAAGGTGTTTGCCCAAAGTGTAAGTGCCAATTTGTTATTGTTGCAGGGGTAGTGGGTGTTTCATATTTAGGAAAAAATGTTGCGGTTGAGGGGATGCTAACGTCGTGTGGTGCAACGCTTATTGCAACTCAAAATTATGCAATGATTGAGGCCCCTAGCGGAGCTGCTTTACCAGTTTCTAAGAGCAAAGCGCCTGCTGTTATTGCGACTGCTTTATCAAGTTTGGCAAGCCCTATTGTTAAAGAAAAAGAAATTAAGCGTATTTATTGGAGCTATGGGGAGAGCGAAACTCCTCTTGCTGATGTATCTAGATTTTATTCAGATATAAATGTGCATGTTGAAACTTTAAATTACCAAGCGGGTGAATCTGTAGAGGTCATTATTAGCTGTGGTGGTGATGAGCATGAAATTGCAGATGGTGTTGCTCAAATTACATTGACCGCTATTGTGCAAGCCGATGGGAAGGCCAAAATAATGAACGCTTTAAAAGATCATTCGGTAGAAATTTATGCTACAGCTTAAGGATTGAAAATGGGACAAATACAAGCAACAGCAGGTAATCAAAGTGCAAGAATTAAAGTTAATAGGCCTAAATTTAAAGATGTTTGGTCAAAGTATCCCGTACATATGGATGCCCAAAGTGTTTATAAATTAGTAGGTGGTAATGCTTATGAACTTTTTAAAACTAATCCTACTGGTTATGCAAATGCATGTGCTCTTCGTTTAAGTCGTTCATTTAATTATGGAGGAGTAACTATAACTAAAGGGGCTACAGGCTATAAAGTACAAGGTGGTGATGATAAGTATTATTTATTACGCGTAAAAGATATGATTTCTTTTGTTAAGGCTAATTTCGGTAGCCCTGATATTTCGGTAAAACCGGATGGAAAAGACGTATCAGAAAAATTTAAAGGGAAGAATGGAATTCTTATATTTACGGTATCCGGTTGGGGCGATGCATCGGGGCATGTAACTCTTTGGAATGGTTCAGATTGCGGTGATCATTGCTATTTTATGCACCCAAATCAACCCAATGCAAAAACAACTGATGTGTTTTTTTGGGAGTTGAAATGATTAAGAAGCTTCTAGTTATCATCTTATTGATTTGCCCAGCAATGGCTATTTCAAGTAATAAAATGACAGAGACACGCACCATTCTTAAGAAGTG
Organism: Iodobacter ciconiae; assembly: GCF_003952345.1. Lineage (NCBI taxonomy): Bacteria > Pseudomonadati > Pseudomonadota > Betaproteobacteria > Neisseriales > Chitinibacteraceae > Iodobacter > Iodobacter ciconiae. The sequence continues at coordinate 160,122 of NZ_CP034433.1, forward strand.
GGGGCTTGCATATTGCCTAAGCTCAAATGAGAAATTAAAAAATGATGCTGGTCTCGCTATGGGAGGATACTTCCAACTTGGCGGCTATGATGATGAAGCCGCTTATGTAAAGGTGCGAGGGTATTTTGATGCGTATTTGAAAAAAAGTAAGCTTGTTGGTCAACAAACAGGGCAAGAGCTTACCGTTATGAAATGTTTGGATGCTTATGAAAGGGCAGACTATGACCGCCTCATTAAAGAGCAAGATAGTTACATAAGTCAGTAGTTTGTAATAAGCCCGCAAGCGCGGGCTTTTTTGTGCCTGCATTTTGAAAAGAATCTGCTGCCAGCCCCCGGCGCGCGCCCTCGTGACCCCGCCACGCCTGGGGACTTAACCCATTACTTTTTATGCACCTGCATGAGGAAGGCTCAAGCCCCGCCAAATATGGCCTTGAATAGTAAAAAATGCCTCTATAAAAGCTTGCACTATTTGCGGATTTCTTGCCGATTGTTGCAGAGTTTGCAATCCCCCTGTTTGGGGGAAATTTCACTTCTAACTGTGATTGTTTTGGTAATCCCCCACAAAACCAGCTCATTTTTAAGTAGAATTTTCTCGCAGTCTTTGAGGAGCTCTACATGAAAGCAGCACGTTATTCCGACAGCCAGATTATGGCGATTTTAAAGCAAGCTGAAGCCGGTTCGACCGTTCCTGATCTATGCCGAGAGCACGGTATGAGTTCTGCCTCTTTCTACAAGTGGCGTGCTAAATTTGGCGGCATGGACGTTTCCATGATGACGCGAATGAAAGAGCTTGAAGATGAAAATCGGCGTCTCAAAAAAATGTACATAGAGGCACAGATGCAAGCCGACGTCATCAAGGAAGCCATGTCAAAAAAGTGGTGAAGCCATCTCAGCGTCGCGAGATGGCTCACTGGGCCGTTGAAACCAAGGCATTGTCTATTCGTGCGGCTTGCGCCAGCTTTTCAATTAGCACGACTTGCTATCGCTATATTCGTAAGTTGGATGTCGAAAACACCAAAATCGCCGATTCTCTGGTTCAGCTCACAGAGGAACACAAAAACTGGGGCTTCGGTCTCTGCTTTTTGCATCTGCGCAATGTCAAGAAAAAGCACTGGAACCATAAACGTGTTTACCGCATTTATTGCGATTTAGAATTAAATCTGCGAATTAAACCAAAAAAACGTTTAGATCGTGAAACGCCAGAGCCATTAGCAGTGCCTGAGGCAAAAAATGAAACTTGGTCGATGGATTTTATGCACGATCAATTAGCCGATGGACGTAGTATTCGCTTATTTAACGTGATTGATGATTTTAATCGTGAAGGATTAGGTATTGAGGTCGATTTCTCTTTGCCTGCAGAGCGAGTAGTACGCAGCCTGAATCAAATTATTGAATGGCGCGGTAAACCCAAACGAATCAGGTCTGATAATGGCCCTGAATACATTAGTCACATATTAAAGAATTGGGCAGAACAACAATCGATTGAATTGGCCTATATCCAGCCCGGCAACCCGCAGCAGAATGCGTATATTGAACGCTATAATCGCACTGTTCGATATGAATGGCTGGCTTGTGATGATTTTGAAAGTATTGCGGAAGTACAAGAAATCGCAACGCAATGGCTTTGGAGTTACAATAACGAACGCCCACATATGGGATTGGGTGGCATCACCCCGAAACAGAAACTGGCATTACATGCCTAGCCTCTACTTTTGAGTGAGCTTAAAAATGGGGGGATTACCCCGGTAGATGGGTTGGGCGGCAATATGGGCATGAGCTACACCTACTTGAGACATGTTATGACTGTACTGATAATTGTGGCGCTGCCAACCACTGCCGCAACTGTAAACGATGCCCACGTAGCCAAGCTTTGAGAGCCCCCTGTACCAGGATAGTTGAGATACTCCCTTTTTAGGGATTCCGACTTACTCAGGGGGTAAAGCCAGTCACGGGCACATAAAGTTACTTTTACACTATCGCGACAACGGTGGACAAAGGAATGTTGTGACGATTTGAACTGCTTTCTGTGCCGAATTAATCTGCTCTCAGCGCAGCAGATAATGTAACTCCGTCTCCTTTTAGGCTGCTCTGCAGAACTAGATCTCAAGTAAAATCAATGACTTACGAATCATCTAGTGTCGCCATCGAAGTGCAAGGTGCAAGTCGCGCAGGGAGAGCGCACGTATGTGTCCAAAAAGCAGCTTTATTTGTCCGTGACTGAAAGCGTGGTTAGGTAGTATATGTTACTAACCCCTACTTACGATTGCATCATTTAAGGCTGTAATAACATCTTCTATATAAGCTTTTTCTTCACTTACTAATGCTTGGTTCTCGCCAGCCGATGTGTTTAAGATTACTGAATATTGTGTTTTTGCACCTAACCAAGCGCTAATACCAAGTACGATTAGAATGCAGCCAAGACCAAATACCCAACCACTACCAAATAAACATAATAACCCGATGACTATTAGAAAAATTGAGCCTCCCCTTTGAGGTTCAGTAATACCAGATTTTACTGATGTAACGTTACTCATTGCATATGTTTGGTCGTTTACAATAAAGCGACTATTACTAACACTGACATTTTCTTGATTGAAAAATATTTTTTCGTCCATGTTGAAACCTTTCTTAAGTTTAAAGATGCAAATGGCTAACAAGAGATAGGCACCCTAAAACGGTAGAAAAACCACCATCTTGGGTGTATAAAAACGCCCCCCTGTAAGACCTTGCGGGGCGCGGCCTGAAGTATTTTTTTACTTAAACAGCCTTTGCCAAAAGGTAGATTCTTTGTGGGCATTTAATGGCTCTAGAGTGCAACTGCCTTGGCCGTTTGTTTTTGTAAGGAAAGGCTGATTGCTTGCTGTTTTCATTAAACAAAAGTTAATGCGTGCGACAAAGTCTTCTGTAGCAATATCAGCAGAATAAGGGCGGGAAAATTCTAGTTTTTTTCCTATGGATTGTTCTTCCGCTAGTGTGGCTTTGTCGTATGCAATGCAAGTTTGCGTGGTACTCGGTGTGATTGTTGGTGTCTTGTAGTATACCCCCCACACTTCAGTCGTTGGGCCTCCAATGTCGTAGACCAAAATGCTTACCGAAACCTTTGGGGGGAGAGCTTTTGTGGTTGGTAGAATGAAGAAGCAAGGCACGTCTTCTTTCAAAATGGCGTTTGCATCAGCATCAAAAGGCTTTGAATAAGCAAGGATGGGTAAACTAAATACACTGTAGGTTACCGCTAATAAGAGATACTTTACCTTCATATTTATTGCCAATGTATTTTGCCTGTTGTGGTAGGGAGTAACGCTGGATTCTTTGGGTTTTCGAGAAACGAGCTTAGGGTAAATCGCAGTTTGGGAAGCCTTTTTAGGCTGTCAGCATGTCCTTTTCGCTTTGTGCCTTCTAAATAAACTGCATCAAAGTAATGTGCTATTAATTGCCCTTGTTGTTCCATGTTAAATTGTTCTATGACCTTGCCTGTGTCTTCGCCTTCAAGGTCATAATGATAAGCGGGGGCTGCACCGTCATATCCGCCCCTTAGTTTAATATCCATAGCATAAAACTTTACGTCATAGCCTAGTTGGTATTGCCAAACATGTGTCAGTTCATGAATTAGCCAAACTTTATCTCTCTCTCTTTCGGTAGAAAAGTCGGGTTTATAGCCATTTTCTGTATTTGGCATATAAATTTCACCGTTGGGAGTCATTGCAATTCCCGTTTTAGTTGGCTGACCAAATAAACCGCCTCGGTGAATTTTTACTAAAGCGTAATTAATTGAATCTTTAAAGACCAGTTTTGCAAGGGCAATTTCTCCGGCGGTGAGTGGCCTAGATTCTCCCTCCTTCAGTGTTACTTCAACTGTAGAGTCAGGGACTCTATTTGTTGCAATATTTTGTATGAATGTTTCAAAGCCTGGCGGAAGGCTTCGGCCTCCAGTTTCACACATATAATCGGCGTGGCTTTCACAGCAGTACACTATTTCAGGATAAAACTCTGCGTGAGTGATGGCTGTTGCGCACTCTGTACTAATCCGTTATGCTTTACCTTCTGCATCTGTCTTACCTTCAATGATTGTGCCGTCTTCTAGAGTGAGCTTATAGGCGGTCTCTGCTAAAACACTACGGTTCGGCATCAAGAATCTTATTTGCTCATCAAAGGCTTTCGGGGCAATGGCCGCTATAGCCTTACCTGCGTTGCTGGATGCTCCTGAAGAGGCTGCACCGCTGCCTTCATACGAGCGCCCGACCTCCGGCATAGATGATATTAGAACAGCCCCACACGAAGTTTTATGCCCCTCTAATGCAACGGGTTTACCGCCAACATTCCACGAGGGGTCTCCCTCAATAATGGGGCAAACACCGTGGCCAGGAATAGGGCAACTAACTTTGTCCCCAAGAAGAGCAACAGGCTTGCCAAACATATTGCTTGTTGATGCAGCACTTACCACGACACCGCCGTGGCTGGTTTGGTCGCCTAAACGTATTACTCTTTTCATTAATGCTGCCTATGAGGGACCAAGATTAGATTGTTAACCTTAATCTTTGCTTACTAGGCATACAATAAGAGGTAGGGTGTATTGGCTAGGTAAGCTGACGTAATTAATGCATATCGTGTTTGCTTTGCTTATGCAAGGTTTTTTAATTGAACTGGTTTTTTTGTAAGGAATGTTGCTATTGTTGGGCCTAAAATGGCTTTTTTAGGCATAAAAAAAGCCACTTAGATTTCTCTAAGTGGCTGATTTCATTGCTTTATACTGGTGGTGGGGCAGCAACTGGAATCCAAACAGTTCTATATTCTGTAGATCGCTGTAGCAAGGTGTAGCTAGCTAGATCAATTTGCCAGATTATAACAGCTCATTTGCTAGCTGATACGCCATTTCGGCTATTTTTATATTGAATTATTGCCTTGCGGCGGCTACCAAAATCCATCCATGTTCTTCAGTAAGGAAGTAGGCGTAGCTAGGTGTAGCAAACTGCTGATAGCTAGAGCAATCAGAGCTTCATAGCTTAGAACTTCCAAGCCCTTGCGTGCGACCAAATTGAGTAGTTTGAGTGATGGGCCGTTCGGGTGTTTTTGACCTTGCTCCCACTTTTTAACGGTGGAAGGACTGGTGTTTAGAAAAGCAGCAAACACGGACGACTGACTGGCACGACAAGCTCAGCCTAAGGTAGAAACTGATGGGAATCAGCTAGTTTTGCTTTGAAAATAGGCATTAGGCAAGCTTGGTGGATAGTCGTACACAACGCATTGTAAATTTATTATTGGGAATGAGAGTTATTTTCTTTTATTAATGGTATTATTATCAGTCCTCTAAAAGGGGCAAATTAGGGTAGTCCTGCCAACTTAAGCCGTTTAACTCAGCAAAACTCAAATCTTGAGCGACGAAAAGCACTGCACAATAAAAACGACTTGCATGCTCTGTACAAAAACAAGCTTTGTTCGGTTATTTTCTTAAGTTGATAGGGTTGATGATTGGTGTGGAGTACCATTAATTTAAAAATATAGATTTGCACAGTTATGTGTCTTAGTAGTGATGTTGTTTTTTATTGTTTTATATTTTCGGGTTATTTTGTTGCGATGCCGATTAGGATTTAATTTTCATGCCAATATTGTGCTCAATTTCGATATTTTAAATTAGAATAAAATTGCTATTCTTAAATAAAAGTAAATGTCTATTGTAAAAAGTTAATTGTTGATTTAATTTTACTATAAGCAATGCCTCTAAAGTTGAAAGGTTATTTTATGAAAGATTGGAAAGTCGTTTTCTGTTTTTTTATGGTGACGTGCTTTAATGCTATGGCTGCACCTAAAGCTATTAATCCGTCAGAAATAAATGAACTTATTTCTAACGGATATGGTGATATTGACCATGTTGATCCATTTAATGGCGTTTTGACTATTAAGCATCAGGACGTTTTTATTCGAGGGAATGGTGGATTAGATATTGTAGTCAATAGAAATTATAGTACTCAATATTTAAATCCAGTTGCTGGTCCTGAGGATAATAGTCGTGTCATTTCTGCTGATGATCGATGGATTGGAATGGGGTATGGTTGGACACTAAATGTTGCCCCTAAGCTATATATTCCAGGAAATGCAATAGATAATAATCCTAGAGTGGATTTTTCGATCAATAAGCTTTGTCAAAAGCAGGCATGGCATCCAGCTAGAGATTCATATGAATATTTAATTGTTGATTTGGAAGGTAAGACCAAAAAAATGTTCCCCGCTGAATCTGGTGTTGCAAACTCTTTAGATAATTGGAGGCTAAGTTGTGAAGGGGAAAATAACTCTCTATTGTTGCAAGATCCTAGTGGATTAGCATATCAGCTTACGAAAGTAAATAAAGTTTATGGCTCCCATGGTGGTTCATCCTCTGGTGAGCAGACATCCATGGCAGTTTTGATACAAGCAGAAAAAATTTATGATAAAAATGGAAATTGGTTAAAGATTGAGTATGAAAATACTTTAGTCAAAAATATAAAATCTAAAGAAGGTGCTTTCGTTAGTTTTCAATATACTAATAATAAAAATGGTATTGCAAGACTTGCATCAATTGAAACGTCTTTAGGTGTTTGGAAGTATTCATATGCAGAAAGTACATTGTCACCATATTTTTATGTCCCATATTACGGTTACTTATCTAAAGTGCAACGTCCTGATGGACAAGAATATCAATTTTCATATTGGGATGAAACGTCACACCCTGAAAATCATTTGGCAGGTGGAAACCCTGCAAATGACGATGCTGCTAGGTCTGGGCGTTTAAAAAAAATGTTGCTTCCTGAAGGAGGAGGGATTAGTTTCGATTATAGTTTTGAGCGTAATTATAGAGCATACTTATGGCCATATCAGGTTCCAGATAATATTCATGATTTTAATTCAGTATTTATCCCTATAATTCAAGAGTCAAAAGTGGTAAAGCGAGTATTGGATAATGTTGGGGAGTGGATCTACCAGTATAAACCAGCAACGCAAAAAGAAAGTGGTCAGTATGATGTAACAACTGTTATTAGTCCTAACCAGATAGTTAAGTATAAACATATTGGGATTAATTATTTTTGGCGGCCTGATTTGAATTCCTTGTTTTCGCCACCAGTTCAAGGTGCGTGGAAAGTAGGACTGCTTGTAGAAAAAAAAGTAGGTGATAATTATACTGAAGAGTATGAATGGGATTCTATTTTGCACAATAGCAATTGGTATTCTATGGTGACGGGGGAGGGGACTGTAGGAATTGCTGATAACCCAGTTAGATTGCCACTATTGAAGAATAAAAATATTACGATTAATGGCATAAAATCTAGCACTGCATATGACTACGATCAGTTTGGAAGGATTGTTAAAGAAAGTGAGCAAGGTTTTGGTAGAAAGACTAGGACTGTTGGATATGATGCAGATTTAATTAAGCGCTTTGTTTTTAATGCGGTAAAAAGACAGGTTGTGAGCAGCCCTCAACAACAAGATATGTTTATTGAGCGCGAGTTTGATATTGGTACTGGTAGAGTATTAAGTGAAAATAATAATGGGGTATTTACAAAGTTCACCAGATATCCTAGTGGAGATATTTCTACTAAGACAGATGCAAATCAGAGAGTGACCTATTTTAATAATTACAAGCGAGGTATTGCCCAGCAGGAAGTTTGGCCTGTGGCTGAGATGGATAATATTATTATCTCTCGTGAAGTTGATGATTCAGGCAATATTAAATCTGAAACAGATGGTAGAGAATTTACAACGCGTTACACTTTTGATGGAATAAACAGGCCAACAGGTATTTACACGCCTATTCATAATCCCGCGCTTATTACATGGGGGAAAGATTTAAAAATTGAGTCTAAGGGAAGTGATACTAAAACTACCTTTTTTGATGGCTTTGGTCGCGCAATTAAAAATGAACATAATGGTGTTGTTATTCATAGTCGTTTTGATTCTTTAGGAAGGAAGATTTTTCAGTCCTACCCTAATTCGGAAAAAGGAGAGTCAGTAGAATATGATGCCCTTAATCGTCCTGTAAAAAGAACACATGGAGACGGGTCTTGGCAACGATGGGATTATGAACGCGGTGCTGGTAATAGGGTTGATGAGACGAATGAGCGTGGTTTTGTTATCCAGCGATATTATCAAAGCTATGGCAATCCGCTTGACACGCAACTTATTGCAGTAAATAGCGTAGATTTACCATCGGCAAATATTGTTATTAATCGTAATCTGCAAAATCAGATTACAAGTGTTAGCCAAAACGGTCGCACCCGTAGCTATGAATATGATAAACACTTTTTCTTAAAAAAACGTATTGATCCCGAAATCGGAGCTACGACGTTTGGGCGTGATAATCTTGGAAATATGATATCTCGTCAGGTTGGTAATTTGGGTGTTACTCGCTATGAATATGACTTTCAAAATAGGCTAAAGAAGGTTGTTTATCCCAATAGTGCTCCTGCTAATTATGAATATGATGAAAATTCTAATATCTTAAGTATGGCAGTTGGTTCATCGCTTCGCCATTACACATATGATGCTAATAATAATTTAGAAACAGAGCGCGTAGGTACGGGTGATAAATGGCTGGATTCCAAGTATAGCTACAACGCTAACGATGCCCGCAGCAGCCTGACTTACCCAAATGGCCGAGTAGTTCAGTTTGATCCAGATGCTTTTGGCCGGCCAACCCGTATCGGTGAGGCTGTTCCAGGCATTTGGTATCACCCCAATGGCGTAGTGCAAGCTATGACTTATGCCAATGGTGTGGCTCAAACACAAACCTTGGACGATAGACAGTGGATTAAAACCATTCAGGTAGGCCGTGGTGGCACTGGCGGTTGTGGTGGCTCACCTACGCCACCAGCCAATTTAAGTAATAAGCCAGAAATCATCCGTCAGAATGACGGCAACTATATCTATGTGGGCAATGGCTATTACGATGCCCAATTGGTAAAGCTAAGCTACGCGATGATCCCGCTGGATGATGACTTAATTATTCCTGTGCCTGCCATCCCAGCAAATGCGTTATCTCCTGCCCAGCTTGCACAAGGTTTGCCATTAGCAGGAAATTCGGCCCGCGATATTAATGGCAATTTAAACCCAACACCATGCAATGTAGCCGCAGGGGGCACACTCTACGCCAACCGCAGTTATGGTTATGATGGCGTAGGTAATGTTAAAAACATCCGCGATAGCGTTCGCCCGGAAGCGAATCGCGATCTGGATTACGATGCAATTGATCGCTTGGTAGTGGCTAATGGTAGCTGGGGGGCTGGTAGCATTGCTTACGATGGCAACGGCAATATCACTAGCCAGACTTTTGGCAGCTACAAGCTGAATTATGTTTACGATGCAGCCAGCCAAAAGCTTAGTAGTACCAGCGGTGCGCAGACAGGGAGTTATCAGTACGACGTTTACGGCAACATTACTAAGCGCGGTACAGGGCAAAGCTATAGCTATGATGATGCCGGTAATATGGCTTTCATCAATAAAGGCGCAGCCAATGCCGTGGCTTACACTTATGACGCCAAAGGTTGGCGAGTACGCAGCCTTGGCCCCAATCTGGATAGCCAGCAAGTTCATATCGGCAACAACTTAGTTAGTGAATACGACAATATTAAAAAAGGCTGGCTCGATCACCTCTACCTCGGTAATCAAAAAGTAGCTGACTGGACATGGGATAAGGATGGCACGCAAAAGTTAGAGTTTTTCCATGCAGACCCAGCCGGGTCGCCCATGTTGGCAACCGATACTGCAGGTGTCGTGCTATGGGCAGCCAATTATTATCCTTATGGCTACAAGCTTGCAGGGGGCGGGGCAGGGGAAAAGAACAAGCAATGGTTTGGTGGCAAACCGCAAGACGATGAAAGTGGCCTGCAATACTTCGGTGCCCGCTATTACGATCCGGTTATTGGCCGCTTTATGGCAATGGATCCAGTGGATTGGCAGGAGTCGAATCCGTTTCATTCGTTTAATAGTTATGCGTATGCGAATAATAACCCTTGGCGATATGTGGATCCGGATGGGAGGGTGCCTGTTGATACGATTTGGGATGTTGCTAACGTAATTTACGATCTCGGGAAAATTGCAGTTGGAGCAGTAACTGGCAATTCAGCGATGGTGGCTTCGGGCACTGTAGATCTAGCCGCTGATTTAGTAGCGACAGCAATCCCTTATGTTCCTGCCGGTGCGAGTAAGGTTGTAGGTGGATTGAATAAGGTACCAAATCCATTTGGCAAAGCTGGTGGTCCACAACATCGAGCTAAAGTTAAAGAAATTGTTGATGATATTGAATCTCGTGGGTTAGTAGCTGGGCAAGAGCACCTAGTGAGGACCCCTAGCGGTAATAAATCGCGCCGTTTCGTTGATGTGGTTGCGAGGGATAAAAAAGGTGATGTTGTGGAGATGCACCAAGTAGGTCGCCAAACTAAGGGGGGGAACCCAGTTTCTCGCGAAGTAAAAGCATTGGATGATATTCAAGGAGCAAGCAATGTTCGACCACAATATCACCCTTATAACTGAGGTCTGTCATGGGTAAACAAGTAAATTTTTATCTAACACCGTCTGATTTTCTTGGTGTAAAAACGCTAATTGATACAATTGAACCATGCTTTATTTTGCACAGCAGGTCTAAATCGAATGAGCCATTGATTGTTGATGATTTCGCAGTGAGGGATGGTGAGGATGATTGGCTTTTTTATTATTTGGTGCGGCAATGTGACATCCTTGACGTTAAAATGAGAGCTGTACCTAGTCAAGGGTATTGGGTTATTGATGAAACACACTCACCAGTTATTGAATTAAATAAATGCTTTTTTAATGAAAATACATTAGGGCGAGGGCGAATTTATTTTAATGAGAAATACTACAACGACAACTCTGTTTTAATTCAAAAGCCTGACGCTTTCAAAATATGGGCGAATGCTATATTGCGCCATGTCAGGAAAAAACTAATAAGGAAGGATGACTTTTATTGGGGTGAAGAAGCCAGTCTATTATCAAATGCTTCTCGATGTAAAATAAGATAATTTAAAAGTGAGTTAAAAAAATGAAACCGTGGTCAGACCACGGTTAATTGGGGTAATTGGGGCGATTATTTTTTTATTAACTGATAATAACTGGGGTCATAACTGGGGTCAGAGTAAATTTAAATTCATTGCCTTTGACATCATAAAAATGGGACAGCGAATGCTTAAGTTATTCCTAGGTGGAATTTTGGAACAGACCACGGTTAATAGGGTTAATTATTTTATTTTAACTGTGGTCTGGCCCCAATTCTGCTACAGATCTGAATACTCCGACTTGTAATGCACTACCTGCCTATAACGCTGTCCCTGCACCATATTATGTGATGTTGGTGAACTAAATATATGATATTAAAATCAAGTGGATTAAAAATGTTACTCCCTAATTTTTTAAAGGTTGTATTGGCTTTGTTTATGTTTGGTTTTTTTTCATTGACCTATGCAGGAACCCAAAAAGGCACTGTAGCAGCTATTACTAAACGATCAACTGATGGACTTCTTTATTTTACTTTGAATGGCCCTGCCACAGGCAAGCCAGCCTGTGCTTCATGGCCATATTGGATGATTAAAGATGAGAATTCAATGTCTGGAATGCAGCAATTGGCATTGATATTAATGGCCAAAAAATCAGCCAGTGTTGTCACTGTACATGGCACCGGTACATGCGAGCGCTGGGGGGATGGTGAAGATGTATATAGTATTGTTTTTGAGTGAGTGGGTTGTTTAAAAGTGAGTTAAAAAATAATTCATATTTAATTTACAGGTGCTTTCGTTTTGAAAATTATTCTTTTGTTTTTTGTTTTTATCAGCTCTTCACTAAGTATTGCGGAAATTCAAACTGGAAAAATTACGGGGTATATCCCCTATGAGGCACCTGGTAAGCAGGTGCTTATTTTTAAAATCCAGGGAAGTGCGCCAAGTGGTTGTAATACGACAGGGCGGCTTGCTATTGATAGTACATCATTAAAATTTAAAGCCACACAGGCTGCAGTAATGAGTGCATTTCATTCGCAATCCGATGTCACTGTACTTATTCCACAATTAACGTGTAATGCATGGTCAAATTCATGGGATGTTGAAGCTGTTTGTGTTGGGCTTATCCCTTGCTAATTAAATTAATATTCAGGATCTGATTGATGAAATTTAGCATAGCATTTTGTTTTTTATTTGCAGCATGTTTTGCCAGTGCCGCTCCTGGGCAATGGATGCCTGAAGCACGGTTGATTGAGAATATTATTGTTGAAGGGGATGTGGGAGGGAAAGCGTTGATTGTTATTCAGGGTGGCGTTCCTGCTGATTACATTCCTGCTGGCTGTAATTCTCCATACAATACCCTTGATTTAAGCATATCAAAAGGCAGGGCTCAGCTTGCAATTGCATTAACTGCGTATTCAACCGCCAGACCAGTTAAATTGGCTTTGCAGTGTATTGGCGAAAGGCCATTAATTACTCATATTATGCTTTGATGGTTTTTGTATTTTCTTAATAGAATTATTTAATATTTCTTTTATTATGTTTTATGCTATTTAAGCAGCTGTGCTAAAGGAGCAATTGTGTATTTGTCATTTTTTATAAGGTGTTGTGTTTTTTTGAGTATTGCACTACAAGCAAACACCCTTTGTGCAGCTTATTTCCCAAATAAATCTATTTCGTTGATTAGAAGTGATGCACGGCCATGTACGCTATTTATGCTGGAAGGGGTTACTTCGGCAGATACGGCAACATCTGGGTCTCCTTGGTTTGCTTTGAAAAAATCTCATCCAGCATATAAGGAAAATTTAACTTTACTAATGAGTGCAAAGCTAACTAATAAAACAGTACATATCACAACAAGCGATGCCATGGTGGCAGAGTGCGGGCATATAGAAGCTGTTGTTGTAGAACTTATATAACCAGAGAAATAAAAAATGAAATTTAAATTAATTTTTTCATCCATGCTTTGTTCATATCTGGTATTTGCTCCTGTGTTTGCACAGCAGCAAATGGCTGATAATGTGACCATTAATTCTGTATCGGTGAATGGCGGGTTGGATAGTCCTAATCAGGGTACAACATGTGTGACAGTATCAGCCGGGGCGCATATGTGTCCGGCTGGATATGTAGCTATTCCAAATAACAATAAACAACTGATTGCTGCTGCACTTGCTGCAAAAGCAAACGGAAGTAAAGTGTGGTTATATTTTGAAGATGCCTCAGTTTCTTATCATTGCCCCGGCAGAGTATTTACACCTTGCGGTGTAAACAGCATTGAGGTTAAGTAAATGATGGCTGTAATTTATAAGATGGTTTTTTGTGGTTTGGTAGTATTTTTTTTGACGATATCAATGAATGCAGATGCTGCGGGAGGATTCCAAACGGGTCTTTCAATTAAAAAAATAAGAGTGGTTGGGGATTTTCAAGGGGAAATGTATGATAACTCTATTGAACTTTGGGTCTCTCCTAATTTAAACCTGCCAAGCCACTTGAAATGCACTTCACCAATGATTGTATATATTGATGCTAAGAATAAACATCTTATAGCCGCAGCGTACCTTGCGTTTTCAATGAGTAAGAAAATTGATATTTACGTTGATGATGTATTACCAATCAGGGGTATGTCGTGTGAAGTGTCCTACTTGGATATATCTGATCAATAGATATTGATAGTTTTTAGAGTGGGCTTTTCTCTTTATGGCTCACTCTGAAGTAGAAATAATTTCAAAGAATCAATGGGTCTATTGCGCTATAGATCCCCATACCAAGCTACATCGGCCATAAAATGCAGTATATGCAGGATCGTCAGTGATTCTAAGATAAACGGGTTGCTTTGTGCTTTGTGCAAGTAATAGTAGTGAGTAAAGGCGTTTATCTGTATCTGTGCTTTTTAAAGTTGTGATGTATGTATTATTACAATTAAGGCCTTGCGGTACAACGGTAATCCCCCCACAAAACCAGCTCATTTTTAAGTAGAATTTTCTCGCAGTCTTTGAGGAGCTCTACATGAAAGCAGCACGTTATTCCGACAGCCAGATTATGGCGATTTTAAAGCAAGCTGAAGCCGGTTCGACCGTTCCTGATCTATGCCGAGAGCACGGTATGAGTTCTGCCTCTTTCTACAAGTGGCGTGCTAAATTTGGCGGCATGGACGTTTCCATGATGACGCGAATGAAAGAGCTTGAAGATGAAAATCGGCGTCTCAAAAAAATGTACATAGAGGCACAGATGCAAGCCGACGTCATCAAGGAAGCCATGTCAAAAAAGTGGTGAAGCCATCTCAGCGTCGCGAGATGGCTCACTGGGCCGTTGAAACCAAGGCATTGTCTATTCGTGCGGCTTGCGCCAGCTTTTCAATTAGCACGACTTGCTATCGCTATATTCGTAAGTTGGATGTCGAAAACACCAAAATCGCCGATTCTCTGGTTCAGCTCACAGAGGAACACAAAAACTGGGGCTTCGGTCTCTGCTTTTTGCATCTGCGCAATGTCAAGAAAAAGCACTGGAACCATAAACGTGTTTACCGCATTTATTGCGATTTAGAATTAAATCTGCGAATTAAACCAAAAAAACGTTTAGATCGTGAAACGCCAGAGCCATTAGCAGTGCCTGAGGCAAAAAATGAAACTTGGTCGATGGATTTTATGCACGATCAATTAGCCGATGGACGTAGTATTCGCTTATTTAACGTGATTGATGATTTTAATCGTGAAGGATTAGGTATTGAGGTCGATTTCTCTTTGCCTGCAGAGCGAGTAGTACGCAGCCTGAATCAAATTATTGAATGGCGCGGTAAACCCAAACGAATCAGGTCTGATAATGGCCCTGAATACATTAGTCACATATTAAAGAATTGGGCAGAACAACAATCGATTGAATTGGCCTATATCCAGCCCGGCAACCCGCAGCAGAATGCGTATATTGAACGCTATAATCGCACTGTTCGATATGAATGGCTGGCTTGTGATGATTTTGAAAGTATTGCGGAAGTACAAGAAATCGCAACGCAATGGCTTTGGAGTTACAATAACGAACGCCCACATATGGGATTGGGTGGCATCACCCCGAAACAGAAACTGGCATTACATGCCTAGCCTCTACTTTTGAGTGAGCTTAAAAATGGGGGGATTACCTCTGTTTCTTTGCAAGGTCTGAGTATAGCTTTGGTTGAAGTCCTTAAAATCACAGAGACTCAAGCAAAAGAGTTAATTGCTTACTTTACATTCGATGGCAACAATAACAAACAGACACTTTGGCAGCGACCGCTTCTTAAACAAGGGGATGGATTATTACTGGTCTGGTTACCTTTGATTGGCTCCCATCCGATGCACCTTATCGCAGAATGGGCAAAAGAGGCTAAACACCTGGAAGTGATTAATAATAAGCGAGGTCTGGGATTTGAGGTGGAGGTCGCTACAGTATTGTCGGCGGCTATTCAACAGAGTTCATTTTGCGAGGACGCGTTTGTATTCAGGTCACGTATTGAAATGCCTGATCGAAAAATTGGTGATATTGATGTCATTTTGATTTTAGGGGATACGGCTTTCGTGCTGGAATGCCGCAATTTGATGCATCCAGCGACACCTCATGAGTTTTGGAGTGTTGCTTATGAGTTGAATGAAAAAATCGATCAGGTAGTTCGAAAGCGTAATTATCTGTTTGATAACCCAGCTATTCTCTCTGGCTTGATTGCAGAAAGTCCCTTTTCTCAAGTTAATCGAAAAATTAACAAGGTCGTGGGAGTAGTGGTTTCAAACTCCTATTTGTTTGAAGGAGTCAGCGATGTTGAGCCCTATTTTGTTCATGTGGATACCCTTTTCAATACTATTTTGACAGGGGGGCCATTGTTTGGGGATATGGGTGATGATGGGCGAGAAATTACACTTCATGTTGATTACTTTAAGCCTAATGTCCCACCAAGCGAAACGTTAATTCGTGCAATTGCCAAGCCAGCAAAAGCTGAATTTTATCGGCAGTGCATTAACAGAATGGATTTCCCTATTCCAGCGGTCGACCAAACGGAGCCCTATGGTATTTTTAGTAAATGGGTGTTTACTCCACCTGAAACAGGTGCTCTCCGCTCTATGTTGAATAAGTGCTCATTTGCGAGCGATATCGTCACCAAGTTTGAATGATTAACTGATGATATAGCTTGTTAAAAATAGCCAGATCAGCTGGCTATTTTTACACCTTAATAATGATTTTTTTATTGGGCCGGTTGGATAATCGTAGGACTGCCTAGGCAATCACTTCATTAAACACTCTCTAAAGCACGGACTCGCCATAAATAGAGAAATGCCCTGAAAGCCCCGCCGTAGCTAGATAGCAATAACTGTTCCATGTGAAAAATAATGCTGCCCGCTTCCGTACTCGGGTTTTAAAGAGCAGGAGAGAAATGGAGAGCATTGGCTATTTTGAGAGCAGAGTATTTTTTAAAAACGGAAGGAAAAGGGGAGTGCGGGACGGAAGCCTTGCTGCATAAGGCTTGTAACGGCGGGCTTAGAAAGGAAAAAACCCCTACTGAGAACAGTAGGGGTTCGTGTACTGGTGGAGCCGGCGGGAGTCGAACCCGCGTCCGGAAGCACTCTATAGTGAGTTCTACATACTTAGTCATGTCATTTGGTTTTAATTCCCGACCACGCCGACCGACAGGCTTGGAGAGAACGAGTTACCTTGGATTTAACTTCTGCCCAAGTAACCCGAGCAAAAGCGATCCCATCTTAATGACTCTGCGTATCGTTTTTAGGCGACCTACCCGATGGGCCCTGTAGTGCAGAGTCTAGCGCGATTAAGCGGCTAGAGCGTAGTTATTGTCGTTTGCGACTATATAAATTCAGTGTTTTACGGGAATCTGAGACCCCGGTATGCCCTCATCCACTTCGCAACCCCCGTCGAAACCATGGCGGCCCCAATGAAGATCTCTGATTATACGCGTAAGGCCACGCTTGCACAACGATAGCCTTTGTATGTGCTGGCTTCCGGTGAAGCTTGCTGGCGGTGATGGCTTGATTTGTTAGCGATAACAAAGGCTTATGCGGGCTGTGTGGGAGAGAGTGTTTTGCGCTGCTTGGGTGATTATTTCTGTAGAAGCTGCGCTAAATCCCCCTCAGTCCTCCTTTTTCAAAGGGGGAGGCAAGGTCAAACGCCTTCAAAAAATGACTTACCTTTAATTTTGCCTGTTCCAGGGTCGGGCCAGGCTAGTTTGCCAGAGCGGGTTGCAGATTTTAGCCTGGCAGGTGCTGAAGTAGATCCAGCGGGTGGGCGATGCGGTGGTCGGCACCCCATTCCTGAGGTTTGTCGTGACCGCTGATATAGCCGTAATCGGCCAGCACGGTGCGCATGCCTACTTTGCGGCCAGCTTCAATATCGCGTTCTGCATCGCCTACATAGATGCAGTTGGCCGGGTCAACGCCCAGCCGGGCGGCGGCAAAATACATGGGTTTGGCGTCAGGCTTGGCCACGCCTACGGTATCCCCTGAAACCACGACGCCGGGGCGGCTTGGAAAGGGGAGTTGTGCGATCAGCGGGTCGGTATAGCGGGCAGGTTTATTGGTGACAATGCCCCATTGCAGGCCGCGGGTGGCAATTTTTTCGATCAGGGCATGAATGCCTTCAAACAGGGCGGTTTCTTCACAGAGGCTGGCTTCATACAGCGCCAGAAAACGCTCACGTAGCGCAGCAAACTGCTCGTCTTCTGGGATAACACCAAAGCCCAGCTCGATCAGGCCGCGCGCGCCGTGGGATGCCAGCGGGCGGATGGCGGAGTAAGGCTGCGGCTTGCGGCCTTCTTCGGCAAGCAGGCGGTTGAGCGCTGCACCTAAATCAGGTGCGGTGTCAGCAAGCGTGCCGTCAAGATCGAATAAGACTGCGCTAATCATACTGTTTTCCTTTTGATGATATTGGACTGTTGCTCCGCTGCACAAATATCAGGTGCGGTGTCAGCCAGCGTGCCGTCAAGATCGAACAGGACTGCGGTAATCATGGTGTTTTCCTTGTGAGTTTTAAGTGGATAGTCTGTCTTGATTTAAGGGGCTTTCCTTGTGGCAATCAGGTAGTTCACGGCTGCATCGTCATCCAGCTTATAGATTTTGGTGAGCGGGTTATAGCTCAGGCCGCTGAGCGATATGGTTTCGACTTCTGCATTGCGGGTCATGCGGGCGAGCTCAGATGGCTTGATAAATTTGGCGTAGTCGTGCGTGCCGCGCGGCAGCATGCCCAGTACATATTCAGCGCCCACTACAGCCAGCAGATAGCTTTTAGCATTGCGGTTGAGGGTAGAAAAGAATACCCAGCCACCTGGTTTAACGAGGCGTGCGCAGGCGGCGACTACGCTCGCCGGGCTTGGCACGTGTTCAAGCATTTCCATGCAGGTGACGATGTCGTAGCTTTCTGGCACTTCTGTAGCCAGCTGCTCCACCGGCACACAGCGGTAATCGACTTCCAGTTTGGATTCAAATAAATGCAGTTTGGCTACTTTTAGCGATTTTTCTGCCAGATCAATGCCGGTAACCTGTGCGCCCTGGCGGGCCAGGCCTTCGGCCAGAATGCCGCCGCCGCAGCCTACATCGAGGATTTTTTTGCCAGCCAGCCCAATGTGCTTTTGCATAAAGTCGATGCGCAGCGGATTGATCTCGTGCAGGGGTTTGAATTCGCTTTCGGTATCCCACCATTTATGGGCGAGTGCGGAGAATTTGGCGATCTCGGAAGGGTCGACATTAATAGGTGCTTCAGTCATTTGGTTTCCTTGGTCTTAGATAATGCACTGCCGGGCATTTTGCTGGTATAGGGTTGCTGCCCTTTTTGATCAATACAACCGCCAAATATGGCGGGTTCGCGGGCAATCTGCTGCATAACATAATGCGTGATAGAGAGTTGTAACAAAGGCTGGATAGGGGCGACTGATGAATCGATGGCAATTGGATTTAGGTGGTTGCCTGTATTAATGGGGCCCATTTTATCATTGAGACGCATCCCTTTGGCACCGTTTATGGTGAAGATCGTGCTATCCAAAATAAAATTGTCGCTGCTACAGATCCGGCGAGCCAGCACAGCGGTGGCAGCTAGCTTAGCAGGGGTCAGTCACCTGCAGCCCACATGCCATTTCAGAGCGGTGTATTGAGCAGGGGGATGCATGGTTTCGGTGTTTTTTATTGCCGGATCAGTACTGTATTAGTCTGATCATCGATGATAGTTGTGCGATTAATGATGTTTGCATGGATAGTTAACATTTGGGCCTGGCTTTAACCGAGATTAGCCGGAAGGGGAGGCAATTACTTATATGAAATTGCCTAGATGATCGAAAAAAATAGATATGTATTTATTTAAATAGCATCGGGGTAAGGGCTGGGCAGTCTTGTGCTTTGATTGTAAAAGGAGAATTAATTTAATTAAAACATTTTAATGTTGGGCGAATAGTTTTATTTTTGTCTTTTTTTGAAAACTGATTACTCGTTAAGATAGGAAAAACAAAAAAGCCGACCCTGCGGTCGGCTTTTTTTAAAACGATACTGCTTGCAAATTACTTAGCAGCAGAAGCTTCGGAAGCAACTACTTCGGAAGCAACAGGAGCTGCTTCAACAACAGCAGATGCCGCTTCAACAACAGCAGATGCTGCTTCAACAACAGCTGATGCTGCTTCAATAGGAGCTTCATCTTTCTTGCCGCAAGCAGACAGGGCAACGGCGATCAGAGCAGCAACTAGCAGGGACTTTTTCATTATGAACTTACCTTTGACAGAGACGAATGGGACGAACGAAATTAAATAGGTGCAATCAACCGTGGATCGATGCTGAAAAACTGCAATCATTCAGTGACCGACCGACAGCGCAAATAATATCACGTTTTATTTGAAAGAACAGTCCAACACATTATGAATACCGTTATTTAGGCAAAAATTCTGCAACGCCGTGTAACAAGATGTTAAATACCTAGATACACAGGCGTTGCCATTCATTACTTGGGTTCGATTGCTCCCAAAGAGCATTAAATTGCTGTTGCAGTGTCGCAACAATATAAGGTTCTGTTGTGATTTCTCCGCGTGGCCAATCAAAATGATGACGATGCAATAAACAGGCTTTATCCACCAGGATAAAGCCTTCTTTCCAGTTGGAGCAGGATTCATGAGCAAGCCGCAATTCAATTTTTGACGGAAATTTTTCTGTCAATTGTAAAAATTGCGGACATCGCTGACTAAGGTATTGAGTGTCAAATGCAATCAGGCGTAAACGTCCTGCCGGTTGGGTGGTGAAAAACGCCCATAAGGCATCAAAAACAAGCTTACTGCCCAGGTCATAGTGTGAAAAGTTGTGCTCACAAAGCAATAATTCGTGTTGCGCAGACGCCAATAATTGCGCCACGGCGGCTGGATAAGCCGCGTAGGTATCAAAAATCCGGGCTTCAGGAAAGCTGCAGGTAGCCATATTCGTAGCATTCATAAAGAATTGTGATCAGGCTTTCCGGGTAATCAGCTGCGGGCAGCTTGCGCTGATTGGCCAGCTCTTGTAGCCAGGGTAGTGCTTCAGGTTCAAATTCAAGCGCTTCACCGTTGGCGTAAACGCGGTCTGATTCATAAAGCACCAATGCTTTAGCATCTATCCGGATGCCGTTTTCTGCCACTGCTGCGGCAAACTCATCAAAACCGAGTGGATCATCGGGCTGATCATAAAATACATGGGGCTTAGGCTCGGTGAAATAACTGCCTACAAAACGCCGGATAGTTTCGTCATTCCAGGTAATGTTTTTCAGCATTTCACCAATTTGCCCAACAAACTCCTTATCTATCTCTGCAGGCGTTCTGGTCGCTTGGCGATGAGGGTCACTATACATTCCCTCAAGACACATTTCGTCTTGCAGAAACTCTAAGAATTTACCGGCTATTTCCTGGGTTTTTGGCGCTCTGAAGCCGATGGAGTACGTCATTCCCGGCTCTATCGCTACGCCGTAATGAGCGTACATTGGTGGCAGATACAGCATGTCCCCGTGCTCGAGCACCCATTCTTGCTCGGGGTTAAAATCTTTTAATACCCGGATGGGGGCGTCTTCAATAAAGCCGCTGGCGTCATCGCTTGAGATTTGCCAGCGTTTTTTTCCACTTACCTGTAATAAGAATACATCGTAAGAATCATAGTGCGGCCCAACTGTTCCACCGGGTGGTGCGTAAGAAATCATCAGATCATCCAGCCTGGTGTAAGGTAGGAAATTAAACTGATAAAGTAAATCCTCAGTATGCGGAACCAGATGATTTACATTGCCGACTAATACGGTCCAGTCTGTTTCCGGAAGACGGGAAAATCGTGATGCTCTGAAAGGGCCGGATTCGGCTTTCCAGCGGCCATCTTTATATTCAATCAGCCTTGATTCCACATCGCGCTGTTGTGCCAGCTCCGTGAGACGGGCGTAGTCGATCAGCTCGGGAAAGTTGCTCCAGGCATTACGGATTAATAATGGTTTTTTTTGCCAGTAATCTTTTAAAAATTCTTCTGGACTGAGTCCGCCTAAAAGTTGCATTTTTTGCTCTATAACAGAATGGATTACAGCAATTATCGCATGGAGAACGCATGCTGAACGTTGGAGATAGAGCACCTGATTTTATTTTGTCCGATGCTCAGATGGAAAATGTGCAATTAGCACAGTTTCGTGGTAAGTCTCACCTCGTGTTGTACTTCTTTAATAAGGATCATACGCCCGGTGGAATTCTTGAGGCCGTTGAATTTAGCGACCGCTTCGCAGTATTTCGGCAATATGACACAGTTATTCTTGGTGTCAGCATGGATGATTGCTTGTCGCACGAGCAATTTCGAGACGAGCAGGGCATAGAATTCAATTTACTTGCCGATATTGATTGCAAAGTAAGTCGTCTCTATCACGCTCTGCATGAGTGGGAGGCACATGGCGTGGTAAGATACGGCATAGACCGTTCCACGTTTGTAATCGATAAGGACGGCGTGATCCGCCATGCGTTTTATCACGTTGTCCCGAAGGGCCATGCGGCGGAAATTCTTAAACTCGTGAAACAGCTAGGGTGAACCCATGCAAATTGCAAAAAATACCGTTGTAACCTTACATTATGAAATGTTCGATGCCTCAGGCAAGCAAATTGACAAAACTGAAGAGCCGATTGCTTACCTGCACGGAGGTTACGACAATGTCCTGCCTCTGGTAGAAGAAGCACTTGAAGGCAAAAACGTGGGTGATAGCATTGATGTCATCATGGAAGCAGAAGACGCTTTCGGTGAACATGATGCAGATTTAGTACGTGAAGAAGAAAAAACTTCGTTTCCGATGGATGTTGAAGCCGGCATGATGTTTGAAGCCGATGATCCTGAAACCGGCGAAGTATTGTTGTTCCGTGTTACTGAAATCGAAGGCAACCGCGTTGTAGTCGATGCCAATCACCCATTTGCCGGCATGACGATTCGTTTTGTTGGTACCGTTTCGGATGTACGTGAAGCGACAGAAGAAGAGCTTGAGCACGGTCACGTGCACGGCGAGCATGGCCATCATCACTAAGATGATTTTGGTTTGATTAAGGAAAAAGCGGGCTTAGGTCCGCTTTTTTTGCGCCAGCTGCCAGGGCTGATTGTTTTAAACAAGATGATGGGCATTACCTTGTACTGTATCGGCGGCGTGATTTTTTGCTCTGGCTCCAGCTGTTCAAACAGCAGCGTGATCGTTTATTAGGCAATTTTTATTTGTGGTGGCATGTGGGGCGCAGCTGCCAGATACGTGTTGTTTTTATCGCTGCATATTGGGTGATTTGTGTTTTTTTTGGTTTTTTCATTTTGCGGCTGTAATGCTCAAACCGCGTAAATACTCAGCTTGGCCAAAGCTACTATTTTTTGTGTTTTCCTTGCTGCTTTTCTTGTTCATCCTCTGCTTGCCACATTCCCCGAAAGACACTAGTATTTGTGTTAACTCTTCTTGTTGAACACTACATATAGTGTTTCTCCACAAGAAATCCACAGAATTATCCACAGCGAGACGTGCCCACTTAGTCGCACGCGCAACTCAATGAGAGCCCTATGACCGATAGCGTTAACACTGCTTTGCACCATAGCAGTTATGCCGATTATAAAACCATTCGCCGCGATGGGTCGGTGGTGCCTTTTGCGCCAAATAAAATAACCGTTGCAGTGACCAAAACGTTTATCGCCGTGCTCGGCAGTGATGCCGCTGCTAGTGCTGCTGTGCGCCAGAAAGCCATTCAGTTGACTGAATCCGTTGTATCCGCGCTGATGCGTCGTAAGCCCGAAGGCGGCGCGATTCATATTGAAGATATCCAGGATCAGGTCGAGCTGGCGCTGATGCGTGCCGGCGAGCACGATGTGGCCCGTGCCTATGTTTTATACCGTGAAGAGCGCAGCAAAGAGCGTCATTCCCGCTTTGAGCCTGAGCATCATCACGAAATCAATGTGCTGTACCCGAATGGCAGCAGCCGCCCGCTCGATTTAGCGCAATTAAAAGCGCTGATCGCTTCTTGCTGCAAAGGCCTGGAGGCCACGACCGATCAGGCCGCCATGCTGGCTGAAACCTTAAAAAATGTTTACGACGGCGTACCGGCAGAAGAAGTTCGCCGCGCACTGATTATGTCGTCGCGTCAGCTGATTGAAAAAGACCCTGCGTATAGCTTTGTAACAGCACGCTTACTGCTGAACAATCTGCGCTCTGAAGTCTTGGGTAAAGAAGTGAGCCATGAAGAAATGGCGCCTAAATATGCCGATTACTTCCCGCAATTTATCAAACGCGGTATCGATGCCGAGCTCTTGGGTGAAAACCTCGCCCAGTACGATTTAGCCAAGCTGGGCGCGGCGCTGGATCATAACCGCGATTACCAGTTCGGCTACCTTGGCCTGCAAACCCTGTACGATCGTTATTTTCTGCATATCGAAGACACCCGCATCGAGCTGCCACAAAGCTTCTTTATGCGCGTAGCCATGGGCTTGGCGATGAATGAAATCAACCGCGAAGAGCGCGCGATCGAGTTCTACAACGTATTGTCTAGTTTCGATTTTATGAGTTCGACCCCAACGCTGTTTAATGCCGGCAGCCGTCGCAGCCAGCTTTCCAGCTGCTACCTCTCTACCGTTTCTGACGATTTGGAAGGCATTTACGAAGCGCTGAAAGAAAACGCGCTCTTGTCTAAATATGCCGGCGGTTTGGGTAACGACTGGACGCCGGTGCGATCCCTCGGCAGCCATATCAAGGGCACCAACGGCAAGTCTCAAGGGATTGTGCCTTTCTTAAAAGTAGTCAACGACACTGCCGTAGCAGTTAATCAGGGCGGCAAGCGTAAGGGTGCGGTATGTGCTTACCTTGAAACCTGGCACGCAGATATCGAAGAATTCCTGGAAATGCGTAAGAACACCGGGGATGACCGCCGCCGCACGCATGATATGAATACGGCCAACTGGATTCCTGATCTATTTATGAAGCGCGTGATGCAAGGCGGCGAGTGGACATTATTCAGCCCGTCCGAAGCGCCTGATCTGCACGATAAGTTTGGCCAAGATTTTGAAAAAGCCTATGTAGCCTACGAAGCGAAAGCCGCGCGTGGCGAAATGAAAACTGCCAAGAAGATTGCTGCGCTGGGCCTGTGGCGCAAGATGCTTTCCATGCTGTTTGAAACCGGCCACCCGTGGATGACCTTCAAAGATCCTTGCAATATTCGCAGCCCGCAGCAACACGTAGGCGTGGTGCACAGCTCGAATCTATGTACAGAAATCACCCTGAACACTAACGAGAACGAAATTGCGGTATGTAATCTGGGTTCGGTGAATCTGGTTAACCATATTAAAAATGGCGAGCTCGATACCAATAAACTGGCACGCACCATCAAAACAGCAATGCGCATGCTGGATAACGTGATCGACATTAACTTCTACCCGGTGCGTAAAGCGCGTGAATCCAATCTGAAGCATCGTCCGGTAGGTATGGGCATTATGGGCTTTCAGGATTGCTTGCATATGCTGCGCCTGCCTTATGGCTCGGATGAGGCAGTTGAGTTTGCCGATGTTTCGATGGAAACCGTGGCTTACCACGCTTACTGGGCGTCCACCGAGCTTGCGCAAGAGCGCGGCACTTACCCAAGCTATAAGGGCAGCTTGTGGGATCGCGGTGTATTGCCACAGGATTCGATTAAATTACTGGCACAAGAGCGCGGTGGCTATCTGGAAATGAATACCGGCTCCAGCCTGGATTGGACCCAGCTGCGCGAGCGCGTTCGTGTGCATGGTATGCGTAATTCAAACTGCCTGGCGATTGCGCCAACCGCCACCATTGCCAACATCATCGGTGTATCGGCGTGTATCGAGCCAACGTACCAAAACTTGTTTGTGAAATCGAACCTGTCGGGTGAGTTCACCGTGGTGAATGAATACCTGGTGCGCGATCTGAAAGAGCGTGGTCTGTGGGATGAAGTGATGATCTCTGATCTGAAATTCTTTGACGGCTCGGTATCTAAAGTAGAGCGCATCCCGCAAGACCTGCGTGATCTCTACGCCACAGCATTTGAAGTGGATCCAAGCTGGCTGGTTGAATGCGCATCGCGCCGCCAGAAGTGGATCGATCAGGGCCAGTCGCTCAACCTGTATCTGGCTGGTGCATCGGGCAAAAAGCTGGATGAGTTGTACAAACTGGCGTGGCTGCGTGGCCTGAAAACCACCTACTACCTGCGCACCATGGCCGCTACCGCAGCAGAAAAATCCACCGGCAGCGGTGGCGAGTTGAATGCCGTGCCAGTGAATGGCGGCTACAGCAGCACAGCAGCCGTTGCAGGCAGCACCGCAGCAGAGCCAGTGATGGCCGCAATCGACGCAGCATTACCTGCAACCGATATGAAATTCTGCTCGATTGATAATCCTGAGTGCGAGAGCTGCCAGTAAGATTTTGTTTCATCTGAATAAGCGCTAATTCCAGAACCACAGAGAACACGGAGAGCACAGAGCCCCACAGATAAATAGTGGGTATCGTGATCTCGGTATTTCTGGTTTTATTGCGTGATTGAATTTATAGATTGGCAGGGTTTTGCTCAGCAATCCTAAGCTTGATGGGATGTGTTTTTCAAGTTTACCCGTAGTTTAAATAAATTTTGCTATCGCTGTACTGGGCTATGAATTTCTGTGAAAACACGCCGAGTGGGGAACAAGCGGGGCGGGGGAGTGGTCAATTGCTGTTTGAGCGAAGCAAGTTGACGCGGCGCCGCTGTCCGCAACAATGGGATTTTGTGTTTTAGAGATCGCCTTCTTTGCGTATTAGGATTTCTGGCAAAGCAAAAATCAAATACTTTGCGGGGGATTCCCGCAGCAAAATTACCGTGCCGCAGGCACATAAACCTTGAGAGTCAAATGACCGAAGCCCTACACCCTGTCGATCAACTGATCCTCGCCTTACCTAAAACCGAGCTGCATCTGCATATCGAAGGCACTTTAGAGCCTGAAATGATGTTCGAGCTGGCGCAAAAAAATGGCATTACTCTGCCTTACGCCAATGTTGAAGAAGTTCGTGCTGCGTATTCCTTTGATAATCTGCAATCGTTTTTAGATTTGTACTATGCCGGTGCCAGCGTGCTGGTGACCGAAGAAGATTTCTACGATCTGACCTGGGCCTATTGCGAGCGCGCTTATAGTGACCATATTGTGCATATCGAGATCTTTTTTGATCCGCAAACGCATACCGCGCGCGGTATTGATATTGGCACGGTGATTTTTGGCATTACCCGCGCCCTGCAAGATGCCACTGATAAACTGGGCATTAGCTCCAGGCTGATTCTGTGTTTTTTGCGTCATTTATCCGAAGCCGATGGTCAGGCTACTCTGGAAGCAGCGCTGCCTTACCTCGCGCAAATCGATGGCGTGGGCTTAGATTCCAGCGAGCTGGGCCATCCGCCTGCCAAATTTCAGAAACTATTCAAACGCTGCCGCGATCTGGGCCTGCCTGCCGTGGCCCATGCCGGTGAAGAAGGCCCTGCCTCCTATATCACCGAGGCCCTGGATCTTTTGGGCGCTGCGCGTATTGATCATGGTGTGCGCTGCACCGATGATGCCGCCTTAGTGGTGCGCCTTGCCACCGAGCGTATTCCACTAACGGTTTGCCCGCTCTCCAATTTAAAGCTCTGCGTGGTGGACGATTTAGCCAAACATAATCTGCGTAATTTGTTGGCAGCAGGCCTGTGCGCCATGGTGAATTCGGATGATCCGGCGTATTTTGGTGGCTATCTTAATGCTAATTTACTTGCTTGCCGTGCCGCGCTGGATTTATCTGCCAGCGAGGTCATCCAATTGATTAATCACAGTTTTGAGGCCTCCTGGCTACCGGATGCAGACAAAGCGCGCTGGCGTGCCGAAGTTTTACGTATTGCCTGTATCGCCAAATGAGCATGCTTAGCCGATGTTTGCAAGCTGTAGCCGGGATTGCCAGTGCCTTGGTGGCGGCATGCAGCTCACAGCCCGCTATGCAAATTGAAAACGGCCGACTTATTCCTCCCTCAGGGCATGGTTATGTGGTGCTGTCTTTAAGCTTGCAATCTTTGTCATCAGATCAGGCGCAATTACAAGTGGTATTGGCCGGGGCAGACAGCAAGCACAGCCTGCGCGCCGATATCAGCCGCGATGTGATCAGCGGGCCAGATACCGAAACACGCGGGCGCTTATGGGTTTTACCGCTGGCGGCGGGTAACTACACGGTGAGTGAAGCGTGGGGAGAATGGGCGGTAAAAGGATCGAACGGCAGGGGTGCTCAGCCGCACTTTAAAATAGCGCGGCCGTTTCAAATTGCCGCTGGTGAAGTGCTGTACCTGGGCGAGATCAACGCCCAGCTTAATTTTGCCCCGGCCCTGAGTTATAGCGATCAGACGCCGCGTGATTTTTATCAACTGAAACAGTGGGGCGTGCAGGATATCAGCAGCATTAATACCCGCTTATTGTGAGGTGGCCCATGTTTAAAAGTTTAATTCTCAGCTGCGTTTTATTTTTAAGCGCCTGTGCCAGCGTACCTGTGGCCGTGATGCAAGGCCGGTTAGCCCCTCCGGTGGGGCAGGGCTATGTTGTCGTGGCCCTAACGCTTAACTCCTTTGATCAGGATGGTGCAAATGCATGGCTGCGTTTGGAAGGCTCGCAAGGGCGTGCCGATTTAAACGCCAGTATTTTGCACGACACGATCACTGCGCCCAATAAAAATGCTACCGGCAAGCTGCACATACTAAGCCTGCCGCCTGGTCAGTACACTGCAGTAAGTGCAGTAGGCTATTGGAGATACACCGCTGCAGGCTGGCCGCAGCAAAGGCATGAACAATTGCCGATCGGGCAAAGTTTTGAAGTCAAGGCTGGTGAAGTCATCTACCTGGGTGAAGTGCATCTGGCGCTGAATTTTCAATCCAGTCTGATTATCAGCGATCAGCACGAACGTGATTTTTACGCGCTGGGCCAGCAGTACGGCATCAGCGACACCAGCAATATTAAAACTCGCTTACTCAGCAACCCGGTTCGGTAAGCCTCAACATCAGTAAGACAGGACTTGAAATGCTTAACTTTGACGATGAAATCAGCAGCCCGGCTACCGAAATCAATCTGGATGCCGCTACCGCGAAACGCGTAAAAGCCTCAGACAAGCGCGTGATTAATGGCACCACCGACGTGAATCAGCTGGTGCCGTTCCAGCATAAATGGGCATGGGAAAAATACCTGGCGCAGTGTGCAAACCACTGGATGCCGCAAGAAGTAAACATGCAGCGCGATATTGAACTCTGGAAAAGCCCGAACGGCCTGACTGATGACGAGCGCCGTCTGGTTAAACGCAATCTGGGTTTCTTTGTTACCGCTGACAGCCTGGCTGCCAACAACATCGTTTTGGGTACATACCGCCAGATCACTTCGCCAGAATGCCGTCAGTTTTTACTGCGCCAGGCTTTCGACGAAGCCATCCATACCCATGCTTATCAATACATCGTTGAATCTTTGGGTTTGGACGAGGGTGAAGTCTTCAACGCCTACAACGAAGTGGCCTCGATCCGTGATAAAGATGAATTTCTGATTCCTTTTATCAATATCCTGACCGACCCAAGCTTTAAAACCGGCACGCTGGAAACAGATCAGCAATTGCTGCGCTCCATCATCGTGTTCGCCTGCATTATGGAAGGGCTGTTCTTCTATGTGGGCTTTGTGCAAATTCTGGCGCTGGGCCGTCAGAACAAAATGACCGGTGCCGCCGAGCAATACCAATACATCCTGCGCGATGAATCCATGCACTGCAATTTTGGTATTGATCTGATCAACACCATCAAAATGGAAAACCCACAGCTGTGGACCGAAGAATTCAAGGCCGAAATTTATGGCCTATTCAAGCGCGGTGTAGAGCTGGAATACGCCTACGCAGAAGACACCATGCCCCGCGGCGTGCTGGGCCTCAATGCTTCGCAATTCAAAGAATATTTACGTTTTATCGCCAACCGCCGTTTGCAACAAATCGGCCTGGAGCCGATGTTCCCGGGCGTGACTAATCCATTCCCATGGATGAGCGAGATGATTGATTTGAAGAAAGAGAAGAATTTCTTTGAGACTAGGGTTACTGAGTATCAGACTGGTGGGGCTTTGAGCTGGGATTAGTTTTTTTTTATTTAAAAGGTTGCCATACAGGCAACCTTTTTTATTGATTATTAGAAGGTAATTAATGAAAAATAAATTAATGGATGTTTTTACCCCGACTAGACCTGCTCGATTGACATTCGTTGATCGTTTGAAAGTGAACGACCGGATTGTTCGTGCATTACAAATGCCAGGTATGCAGGTTGTGATCTATGGGTACTCTGGATCAGGAAAAACCACTCTTATTGAAAAAAAATTATTTGAAGTATATGAAAAGCATATTCGTACTAATTGTATGAAAGATATGACTTTTGATCAGGTGGTTCTTGATGCTTTCGATCAATTAGGTGATTTTTATTGCGAAAAAATTACCGATCTTAGCAAGAAAAAAATTGATGCAGCTATTCATGCATCTTATTTAGGTATTAAGGCAATTATTGGAGGGAGTGTTGAGTTAAATGATGGTCAAGAGTTTAAAAGGATCCTACCTCCTCAACTTACCCCCAGAGTTTAGCTAGATTTATGGGGGCTGCAGGCTATTGTTGGGTTTTAGAAGATTTTCATAAAGTGGCAGAGGAGCATAAAGAGAGTTTGGCCCAAATGATGAAAGTTTTCATGGATGTGTCAGATAAGTATGAAAATTTAAAAATTGTAGCTATTGGGGCTGTTAATACAGCAAGAGAAATAGTTAGGTATGACCGTGAAATGCGGAGGCGAGTGTCTGAAATTCATGTTGAGCTAATGAGTGATGCAGAAATTGAAGAAATTATTGCAAAAGGGGAAATAAACCTTAATGTTAAATTTAGTGAACGTGTGAAATCGGATATTGTTCATTATTCAAATGGATTGGCGGCAATATGTCATCGGTTATGCTATATTCTTTGCGATATAGAGCAAATATATGAAACATTAGATGATGCTCCTTATGAGATTGACGATATTTCTCCTGCTGTTGAAGAGTATTTAAAAGAAGAGTCGGATACTATCAAATGCTCGCTTGATAAAGCATTAAAAGCAAAAGGTGCAGAAGATGTTTTAAGGGTAATTTCAAGCAACGGTCGAGAAGGTATGACTATTGAAATTATTCATGATAAATTGTTAGAATTGTCTGTAAAAATTAAAACCGATAAATTATTGGCTGTTTTGAATGATTTGGTTTTAGAGAAATATGGTGAAATTATTAAATTAGATTTGGATTCTGGCCGGTATGCATTTTCTGATCCATTTCTACACAGTTTTTCTAGAGTTTTTTTTGAAGAGAAGGATAATAGAGAGTCAAGTTCTCGCTTGAGTGAAAGGGAAATGATTTCTTTGTTAAATACTGCAATGAGGGCAATGATTGCAAGGAGTAAATCACTAGGTGTTGATAGCCATAGTGGTGATGCAGATAGTCAGAGTGAAGATGATCTACGAACTAATACTGAAGCAGATAGTAGATAGCTTAGCTCGGTAGGTTGGGCATGTTTTATCGGCACAACGTGTAATGGTCAATAGGCCGCTTTGCTGAATAAATCGCTTAAGTTGGCCTGTTTTCTTTGAAATATAGTGAATTGATGGTGTGTTTGATTTTTGGTTTTTTAGTGCCTTCGGCACGTTGATTTTGGAGCGGTAGCCACCGTGGGGGCGTTCTTTTCTTGAACGGCCAAGAAAAGAACCAAAAGAAGGCCGCCCCGACCAGCACGAAATCCCCTCACTGCGGATAATCGGCTCGGCAACAAAGGCTGCGCGCTCGCTGCCTCGCTACCCCTTTGCCGAAACCCCGAGCCGCTTATTCCTCGCTTCGGCGTGCTTCAAGGGGAGACTCAAGCCCCGTGCGATGCGTTGTGATATTGATTGGCTGGTTTTGATTATTATCTGAAGCTAAAGCTAAAATTAGAATTAAATTAAATATAAATTGTTAAATTCTGTCTTTTTTTTGCGATACTATTATTTATTTATTTATTTATTTATTGTTTTGTATTGTTAGCAATTTGATTTATTAATTATTTCAAAAATCGTCGCACGGGGCTTAAGTTTCCCCTTGAAGCACGCCGAGGCGAGGAACAAGCGGGCGGGGTTTCGGCGAGGACTGTCTGAGCGAAGCGAGTTCCGCAGCCGCCGCTCGATAGTCCGCAGACGAGGGGTCTTCGTGCTTCGTGGGGCGGCCTTCTTTTGGTTCTTTTCTTAGCCGTTAAGAAAAGAGCGCCCCAGCGGGGGCACCCGCACCTAAATCAACGTGCCGAAGGCACTAAATACGTGAAACTCCGTGTTTCAAGATGTGAGTTTTGCTATTTGGAGGGAGGCATTTATTGAGTGGGTTTGTTGTGTAGATCATGCCGGGTATAAACCCTCTCCTGCCCCATTAGCCATTTGGCAATATCCTGTTCCCATGTATATGAGGGGATGTGGAGGGCGGTTTGGGGGTTGGCCCATAGGGTGAATATTATGGCGGTGAGTGATAGCGGGATGAGTTTTTTGAGTGGTGAGGGTTTGGGGATGCGTGCCTTCCAGAAGGGGTGGATCACCATATAGCCCAGCAGCCAGCCTGTGATCACTTCGCTGCTGCTGTGTGCGTTCACTTCAAGGCGTGACCAGCCGATAATTGCGGCAATGAAAAGGCCCAGGGCGATGCCGGGTTTACTGAAATAACCTTCTTTATTGACCAGCACCCAGCCGGATAAAACGGGTAGGATGGCGGTTGAAAGCAGGGTGTGGCCGCTAAAGCCTATAAAATCGATGGCAGAGATGCCTAGGCCCGCAGCAAAAAATGCGATTTTGCTGGCAAGTGTGATGATCGTGGCGAGCAGCAGGCGTAAGGCAAATTGGGCGCATAGCGAGTGGGCACGCATGAGGGCCAGCCCCAGGAGCAGGGCCAGGGCAAGAGGCAGGAGCAGGCCTGCTTCACCCAGGCGGGTAATAGAAAACCAGTTCAATTGCATAGGGGTTTTTTCTGTAAAAAAGTGCAGGGCAGCATGATAGCGCGTACTTGATGACTTTATCTGTTTTTGTCGGGGGCTGGAGTAGTGGAGCTGCCAGGAGGGTTTAGGTTAAAATGTCTGCTTATTTATCAGTTTTTTTGCCCCTTTTCAAGGCGCTCTGTTGTGTGTAGTTAGAAATTGAGTATTGCTGCCTGTACAAATATTTAGGGGAGCATTTTAATTCAGAGGGCCCTGCTTAGGGGAGTGTATTTTGTTTTATTATTTTCGTGCAGCCAGGAGGGCTGTATTTGAAATGCGAGTTGACAAAAATCTGCGGGTAGTCATTTAATTAGTGTTTTTTTTAAGCAAAAATATCAACTCATCCTTTTTATTTCGCTTTGTGATTTTTCCCCAATAAAGGTATTTTGTAAAATATCATCTGCAAGAATAAACCCTGATAGGGTAATGTTTTTCAATATTTATTGAATAATTTTTTTATTTTATTTATATTGCAGGTAATGGATATTTTACGTGTAAAAAATGCCAAATCAATTTATTGCTGCTATTGTAAGGCTCTTGAATTGCTTTGTTTGGTACTTTACAATTTGACGCAGGTGATTTTTATATATCTCGTTTGAATTTGCTACTTAGGTAGGGGTTTTTTTGTAAATCCCCCTGAATTGAGAGTCAAAATGAAATGCTTCTTTTTGCGTTCGGTGTTTGGATTGGTGTGTGTTAGTGCCTCATCTGTAGCATGGGCCGCTGAAGTTTTGCGGGTTTTGGCCTGGCCGGGATATGCGGACAACGACTGGATCAGCGAGTTTGAAAAGCGCTTTGATGCACGTGTTGAAGTAACTTTTATCGATACAGATGAAGCTCTGTGGGAAAAGGTAAGTAAAAACAGAGGGGAGAATTTTGATGTTTTTGCTGCCAACACGGCAGAAATGCAGCGTTATATTGATCAGGCGATTGCCGCACCAATTAAATCCTCCCGCATTCCCAATACTAAAAACCAGCTGAGCAGATTCAGAGGTGCAAATAAAATATCCGGTATTAACAGGGATGGTTATTTATATGCTATTCCATTTGTATATTCTGAAATGGGCCTGATTTATGATAAAAACCAGATTAAGCAAGCACCTGTTTCCATGAGTGAATTATGGAATAAAAAATACCAGGGTAAAATTGTTTTACATGAGGGGAGTAATCATAATTTCAGCTTTACCGCACTGGCTATCGGGATTAAAGATCCATTTAATTTAAACCGGCAAGAAATGGCCCGCTCGGTAAACAGATTACTTGAATTACGCGATCAGAAGCCATTTTTTTATAACAGCCCGGAGGAAGGAACTCAGGCTTTTATAAAAAACAAAGCGGCTTTAATGTTTGCAAATTATGGCTTGCAGCAGCTTAAATTGTTACGCGCTGTCGGGGCAGATGTTGGCTATATTGTGCCCAAAGAAGGGGCACTGGCCTGGCTGGATTGCTGGGCAATCAGTATGAAAGCCAAAAATAAATCGCTGGCAGAAAACTGGATTAATTTTATGCTGGATAAATCAGTTAGTAACGAATTAACCCAGCGCCAGGGGTTGACCAATACACTGACTCCATCGCATTTAACTGCACGCGATAAAATTATCTGGATTCAGTCATCGGAAGATTTTTCTTTGCGATCCCAGTATTGGGATCGGATTCGTTTGGGTAATGCCAGAGGCGGTAATAATCAGCTTAAAAGATCAGGATCTAATGTTGCCGTGCAATAGATGGCCAACGTGGCACCTGTGTGTAAACACTAATTTTTAGGCTTATTTTTCAGGTGGGCGATGTGAAAAGCGTGCCGCCAGCCATAAGCCGCTGTGCTTCATCGCATAGCCAAATATCAGGCCGATTAGCAGAGAGGTGCCTACAAGCTGCCAGTTGCCATTGCCTGCAAACGTTGTGCAAGCCCCAATAAACGTACCCGGTATAAAACCCAGCCAGCGCTGCCTGGCCTGAATGCACATGAAAAACGCCACTACGCCTGTAAGCAGATAGCCTGCAATTTCGAAGTGGGGTGCAAGTGCGCTGCCCTGAATGATCACCGTTGCCCAAAATACACCACTGCAGCAGCTCAGCAGGCTGAGCTGCAGGCCACGCACACCCTCTTGCGGGCAGGCAAAATAAGCCGTACAGCCCAGAAATCCTGCCCAGCTCAATAAAGCAAAAGAAACAGCCACCCAAGCCCAGAGTCCGGAAAGAATGCCGGTGGTGATGGCGATCATTAAAAGAGGATTCATCTTTATCAACAAAAAAGGCCGCAGTGTAGCGGATTAAGCAGCCTTTTCTTTGATCAGGATCTAGTTTTATCGGGTAAATTAAGCACTTATGCAGGATTATGCTGCTGATTCATGATGTTTTCAGCGATGGGCTGGGTGGCCAGATCAATTTGGCGCACACTGCCTGCTCCGCCATGCTCGCCAAGCCAGATGCCGCTGGCGCGAATCTGGCCCAGCACCTTATCTTCTTCCCTAAGCTCGTATTCGGTTTGCACGCTGGCTGTTGCTATGGCTCCCACCCCGGCTTCTGTCAGCGTTTGCACCCGTCCGGCAGGCTGATCATCGCTTTGCCAGAGTTTCAGATCTTTATAAGCCGTATCGCCTTCGTCTATCCAGCCATTGTGGTCCTCATCCAGCCTGGCTAAATCACCAAAGCCGTTATCGCTTTGCGGGCCGAATAGCTCGCTGCCATTATCGGCTACGTTATTGTGGTTTCTGTCTAAAAATAACAGGCTGGCATCAGGCAGGCGCATGCTTTCTTTTTTGCCATCATTATCTAAATCAAAATCCACACTTTGCTGACGGAATCTGGTGGTGGCCGGCCCCATATCAATCACCAGCGGGTCCTTCAGCGTCAGCCACTGTGCACCGGCAATTTTTGTACTTTCATGGCTTTGCTCATGCTGATAAGCAACGTCAAATTGCCGCGTGCTGCCGTCTTGCAGGCAAACCTTGCCGCTGGCATTAAAGCTGCAGCTCTCGGTGGTTTTGTTGTGCTCAACAGCCAGCACTTGCAGGGTAATGGGTTGCGGCCTGGGTGTGACCGGGCTGTCGGCGCCGGGCGCTGCCACTGTGGATTGATCCGGGCAAGCTGCTGTGGGCTGACTGCTGTTGTGATTGCCAAACAGCATTTCCCATAAAGATTGAAAACGCTGTGTCTGGCTTTTATCCATTGCCTGTATGGCCTCTTCCTGCCGGGCATCTGTTTGTGGCAGAACACTGGCAAGGGCTGACAATTCCTGATTAAAAAACGCTGAAAACGGGGCTTGCGACGGATCTGCCGAAGCGGACCCCTCCGCTATTTGCAAGGATTTCCAGCTTTCACTGCTGCTGGCCTGGTGGCTGGTGAGCTTTAAATCGCTCTGCTCGATACGCATGATATTTCCCTTTAGTGAATGCAGAAGGAAAGATGCGATCAGCATGATTTATGCCAGAGGGGATGAGAGGTGGGCTGTTAAGTCACTTAACCGTTTTGCCTAAGAGTGGGCATTCGCGCTATAGCAAAAAGATCATTTTAGTGCCTTTGGCACGTTGATTTTGGAGCGGTAGCCACCGCGGGGGCCTTCCTTTCTTGAACGGCCAAGAAACGAAGCCAAGCCGCAATCCCAAAAGCACGAAGGCCCCTCACTGCGGACAATCGAGGCGGCGGCTACGGGACTCACTCGCTGCGCTCGCTCAAACATCCTCGCCGAAACCCCGCTTCGGCGTGCTTCAAGGGGACCCTAAAGCCCCGAGCAAAGAGCGCGTGTATTGCATTTGTCACTGTTTGCGGATAACAAATCATAATTTCAGCTTTTAACTGTTAACGCAGACATAGCTTTGATAAAGGGGGAGACTGCAGCGCTAAAATGAAGCTAAAAGTTGAGCCATAGAATGAGTTTCAACCTCCGTGTAACTATTTAATGGTTTTCTTTGTGTACTCACTGATCTTTGTGTCTGCAGATCTTTTGTCTTCTATGGCTCTGTGGGCACAACCTTTTGCCCACTCTGCATTTACCCTCCTGAAAACGCATACTGCTTATCCATCTGGCTGAGCCCCAGCCCTGCTGATTTATGGATTTTCAGCTGTACGGGGATGCGTTCTTTCAGGGCTTCTACGTGGCTGATGATGCCTATCATTTTGCCGCTGGCATTGAGGTGATCGAGCGCGTCGAGGGCGATTTCCAGTGTTTCACCGTCCAGCGTGCCAAAACCTTCGTCTAAAAACAGCGAATCAATCGATGTCTTGTGGCTGACCAGATCAGACAGCGCAAGGGCCAGCGCCAGGCTGACTAAAAAGCTTTCACCGCCCGATAATGTTTTGGTGTCCCGTGCCACATCGCCTTGCCATGTGTCGATAATCCCCAGCTCCAGCTCGCCTTTGCGCAGCAGCTGGTAGCGGCCGTGCAGGCGCTCTAGCTGACGATTTGCCAGATGAATCAGATGATCCAGCGTTAAGCCCTGTGCAAATTTACGATATTTTGCACCATCGGCCGAGCCAATCAGGCTGTTGAGATGCTGCCAGTAGTCGTAATCCACGCTCATGGCCGCAATCTCGGTAAACAGCGCGGCCTGGCCGCTGCGCCTTGCATCGTCTCCTTGCAATGCCCCGCGAATTTCGCCCTGGCGCTGGGCCTGCCGGCTGATTTCTGCGCTGAGGCTGGCCAGCTGCTCATCCAGCTCGGGCAAGGCTAGCTCTGTTTTGGGCGTGGCAAGCAGTGGCTCTAAGCTCTGTTCCGCGCTGCTGACTAGGGTGTTGGCGCTGATCAGCGCGGTATCGAGCTGCTGTTTGAGCGCGCTTAATGCATTGCGCTGATCGTCTTCCAAATGCGCTGCGATAAAGGCGGCTTCGTCTTGAAACGGGCTGGCGGCCAGCGCGGCCTGCCATGCACGGCTGGCGTGCTGCAGCTGCTCCTCATGCTCTTGCCTGCGCTTTTGCAGGTTGATTTCCCGACCTTTTTGCTGATTAATCTGCTCTTGCAGGCTGTTGATCTGCAAGACGCACGTGGCTAAATCAGCTGCCGGTTGTTGGGTGCCGGGCAGGGGCGCTTGCGGTGCTGCACCTGTTTTCTGCCAGCGTAGCAGCCAGGTGTTTTCTGCCTCTTCGGCAGTGTTGGCGGCTTGCTGCTGAACAATTAAATCTTGTGCCAGCTGTTGCAATTGTTGCTGAGCGGCCTGCCAGCCTTGCCACTGGGATTCTTGCGCCTGCAGCCAGGCGTTGCTGTCAGCAGGAAGCTTTTGATCGGGTAGAGAGCTTCGCAATGCATCGGTTTCTGTGCTTATTTGCTCGGCCAGCCTGCTTTTTCTCAGGTTTAAATCCTGCAGATGGGCCTGTGCGTTTTCCAGCTTTTGCGTCAGCAGTTGCAAAGCTTGCTGGCATTCAGCCAGTGCTTTTTCAGCGGCCAGCCTTATTTTTTGCGCTTCTTCCTGCTGCGCTTTATTTTGGGCCAGCTGGTTTAAAGTGGCGTCTGCATCCTGCACTGCTGCGGCGTGTTGCTGGCTGAGTGCGGCTAAATCAGGTGCGGGAGTCGCCAGCTTGCTGCAGAGCAGATGCCATTGCTGCAGCTGCTCAGAGCTAAGAGCTGCGTTATTTTGCTGCTGAGATTCCAGCGCGCCGATTTCTGCTTCCAGCCTGGTGAGATCAAGCTTGAGCGCCTGCCCCTCTTCAGTAAGCTTTTCCAGCTCTGCCTGTTTGGCCTCCATTGCTGCTGCGGTGGCAGAAACATTCAGCACCTCGTAATCATGAATGGCCGGATGCTCAAGAGAGCCACAGAGCGGGCAGGCTTCACCGGCTCGCAATTGCTGGCGGTAGGCTTCCAGCCCTTGAATGCGTTGTTCTTGTTCCAGCAGTTTTTTCTTATCGTTCAGCTGTTGTTTTAAATCGCTGAATGTCAGCCTGAGCGTTGCCAGCACCTGCTCTTTCTGGCTGACCATGGTCTGTTTTTCGGCCAGCGTGGTGGCCAGCAGTGCAGATTGCTGCTGTGTTTTTTGGCTGCTGATTTCCAGCTCGGCCAGCCGCGCGATATCTG
Organism: Iodobacter ciconiae; assembly: GCF_003952345.1. Classification (NCBI taxonomy): domain Bacteria; kingdom Pseudomonadati; phylum Pseudomonadota; class Betaproteobacteria; order Neisseriales; family Chitinibacteraceae; genus Iodobacter; species Iodobacter ciconiae. Next base: position 198,610 of record NZ_CP034433.1, read on the forward strand.
CGCCACGCGCAAGTAAGCTTTGTTTCTGCTCCCAAAAAGCCGCTTCGTCTTTGCCTGCAAGCAAAGCCTGCCATGCTGCTTGCGCGGTGTTTTCTGCCAGCCCAGCCGCCTGGCTTTCTGCTTGCTGATTACTGGCGCTTAAAATGCTTGCCGCTTGTTGCTCAATCAGTGCATGGATATTTTGCTGATTGATCTCTGCTTCCAGCCTGCTCATCTCGCCTGATAGCGTATTTAAGCTTAAAAATTGCACCCGCCAGCCTGCCAGTTGCTCGCCCAGTTTTGCGTGCTCGGGGCGCTGGGTGCTGATTAATATACTCTGCGCGGCCTTGGTCTGGCTAAGCTGGGCGCGGCTTTGCTGGTTTTGTTGCATCGCCAGTTGCTGCGCCTGCCAGAGCCTGGCCCGGTGTTCTTCAAGGGCGTTGTTTTGCTCTGCGCTCAGTTGCACCAGCTCTTGCCCGGTATGGGCGAGTGCCTCTGTGGCCTGGCTTAATGCGCTGTACGGCAATTGTAGTTTGGCCGCTGGCTCGCTTCGGGCAAGCTGATCCAGTTGCGGCTCTGCGCTGGCCAGTGCAGCAAGGGCTTCTTGCTGGCGGGATTGAGCGTCAGCATGCTGGCTATTGGCTTTACTCAGTGCTTCACGCCACTGGCGATTAATTTGCACCTGGCTGAGCTGGCTTTGCAGCGCTTGCCTGCTATGGGCTAAGTCACAGGCTTCTTTGTGTAAGCCGCTGAGCTGCTCTTCGCTCAGTAGCTCGACTCCCGAAGCCTTGGCGCGCAGCTGATCGAGCGCTTGCTTGCTGCCGCGGGTTTGCTCAAATACAGATTGCGAAATCTGGCCGTAAATATCGGTGCCGGTGAGCTCTTCTAAAAGCTCGGCGCGCTCGTTGGCGGGGGCATTTAAAAAGGCCGCAAAGCCGCCCTGCGCCAGCAACATCGATTTGGTAAAGCGGCCAAAATCAAGGCCGGTCAGGGCTTCGGTAAATTTGAGTTTTTCATTGATTTTATCGCTGAGAATTTGCCCGTTGGCGTCTGCCAGCTCCACTCTTGGCGCTTGCAATGCGCCGCTGGCCAGATTACGCGCACGGCGCTGGCTCCAGAAAGCGCGGTAGCGGCTGCCTTTCACTTCAAATTCTACTTCTGCAAGGCAATCGCTGGTGTGGCGGGTCATCAGCTCATTGCTGCTAGCCGAAATGCTGCTCATGCGCGGGGTTTGGTGGTAAAGCGCCAGGCAGATGGCATCGAGCAGGGTGGTTTTACCTGCGCCAGTGGGGCCGGTAATGGCAAACAGGCCGTTGTCTTTAAAGGGCGCGGCGGTAAAGTCGATCTTCCACTCGCCTTTTAAAGAATTCAGGTTTTTTAAACGCAGGCTAAGCAGCTTCATGCCTTATCTTCCTGCAGCATGGTGACGGTTTGGGCATAGCGTTTTTTTAGCTCGATCAAGAGGGGCGCGTCGATTTCTTCGCTGGCGATGCGCTGGGCAAATACATCAGCAGGGCTGAGCTCGGCCAGCGTTTCCTTGCTGTTTGCTTGCCAGGTGCTGGCCGTATTACCGCGCTCTCTGCGGATGCGCAGCACTTCTATTTGCGTGTCTTTAGTCAGCTCTTCTATGCGGCTTTGTAAGTCGCTAAGGTAATCGTCGCTGCTGACCAGCACTTCCAGCCAGATGGATTCGTTTTTTTCGAGGGCACTGATGGCTAATTCCAGCTCAGCCAGATTGCCGCGCAGGGAGATCAGCTGCTGAAAGCGGGGAATGGCGAGCGGCTCAACCGCTTGCAGGCCCTGATGATCTAAGCTCACCAGCAGCGCTTCTTTAGCCTGCTTTGCTTCATCAAAGCTCAGTGGAATCGGTGAGCCGCAGTAGCGGATATGCTCAAAACCGCCCACTTTTTGCGGGCGATGAATATGCCCCAGCGCAATATAGTCAGCAGGTGGAAAGGCGCTGGTGGGGAAGGCTTCCAGTGCGCCCACATAAATCTCACGCACTGATTCACTGGCGCTTGCGCCAACTGTGGTGAGATGGCCGGTAGCGATGATGGGCAAGGTTGGCAAGCTAAGCTCGTTTCGCACATCTAAAGCCCGCTGATACAGCGTTTGATAGTGCTGAAAAATACCGGCTTGCAAACTGAGCTGCTTTTCATCGCTGCTTTGCCCCGCCACGCTTTGCTGCACATCGCGCGCGCGGATAAAGGGAATCGCACATAACAGCGCCCCGGCGCTGCCGTCTTTTTGCCTGAGTAGTAAAATCTGCTCGTCAGCATCCGCCACCACGCTAGGAATCACGCTGGTATTGAGCTCAGCAAGCAACGATTTGCTTTCGCCTAAAGTGGCGACTGAGTCATGATTTCCGCCCAGAATAATCAGCTTCGCCCCTGTTTTGCTAAGAGCCACAATAAAGTGGTTGTAAAGTTCACGGGCATAGCTGGGCGGCGAGCCGGTATCGAAAATATCCCCGGCCACCAAAATAACATCGGCATTGTGGGTGATTGCAGCGGTCAGTAGCCAGTCTAAAAAAGCCTGATGCTCAGCCTGGCGCGTCTTGCCCATAAAGTGCTGGCCCAGATGCCAGTCCGAGGTGTGGATGATTTTCATGTGTAGAGGTTGTGATTCAGTATGGGGGAATTATGCAGGCTGGCGGGATGGGCGTCTTGCTCTTATTAAAATAATAAAAAACTACCGTTGTAGAAATTTAATAGTTTTTTGCTATAGAGTCCTTATCGAGATTTAACTGGTCTTTTTAAATGAGAATAACTATCATTTTGTTGTCAAATGAATTTACTTTAAAAGGATTGAATCATGGCTAAGACCGTTACTTTTGCGATGGTGCACTTTACCGTAGCTTTTAGCGTGGCGTATTTGATCACAGGAAGTTTAGGAATGGCAGGCTTCTTGGCTTTGATTGAGCCAATGGTCAATACGGTTGCGTATTTTTTTCATGAGAAAGCATGGGATGCTTACCGCCTTGGACGCAGCAAGCGAGTTAAAGAAAACCATGTAGTTGCATAGCCAGCATGGGCCTTATGACGATGCAAATGCCGCCAATATATATTGAATATGATAGGTATGGCCGATAGAGCCCGGCGGTTTTAGCAAAATGTGCTTGTCAGGTGCTGCTCTTTAATGGGGATTATTTGCAATCTCTTTATTTAGCCGAGGTATGACTCATGGCTGCTTTATTGCGTCAGCAAGATTTGCCACTGCAAACATGGAAAAATGGTGGCGGTGTGACGGCAGAAATTGCAATAAGCCCGCAAGGCGCTCATTTAGCTGATTTTGACTGGCGTATCAGCATGGCAACGATTGGGGCTGATGGTGGCTTTTCGGAATTTACCGGCATTGATCGCAGCCTGGTGATTCTGGCGGGTAAAGGGGTGAGTCTGCAGTTTGATAAAGGTGGGCCACAGTTGCTGACGCCAAAAGATAAGCCATTACGTTTTGCTGGTGAGGATAAAGTTTATGCGAGCTTGCTACAAGATGAAGTGACTGATTTTAATGTGACGACAGGGCGTGGCCGCTATTGTCATTTGTTAAGGTAGCAAGTTTTTAGCCAGCCTGAAGTCAGATCTTTTTCTTGCGAAAGTAGTTTATTGTTTCTCGCAGCAGGGGAATCTGTATTGTGCCAAAAGGGTGAACAGCAATTTGTTTTAAAACCTTTGGATAGCTTGTATTTAAGTGCTGATGATATGGGGCAATGGCTTTTGCTGCCTTATGAAGAAGCGTGTCTTCTTTGGGTTGCATTACAATCTGTGTAATTTGTAAAGCACAAAGTCATTTGTTGCTGTTATCTCTGTGCTTGATCGATGGGTTTTTAGTCCATTTATAAAGATGATATTTACTCATTGAATTTAAGTGATTTTACTTACAATAATTTATGTATTTACTTTCATTTTCTCTATTTTTTGCTTTCTTTTCTATTTAAAATATATTTATTTAATCCATTTATAAGTACATAATAATGTTCTAATTTTTAGGCTTTACTCATTGGAACTGATTTATGTATCTAGGGAAATCAATAAAAAAGCGGGGTATCCGGGCTAGTTTGCTGGCCATTACACTGGTCAGCATTATGGTTGCATGTGTGACAATAGAGAGTGAAAGTCCGGCCAAGCCTGCTCCGCCACCTGCAGCCACTTTGCAGGGGCAGACAGAGCATGCTCCTGTTTTGGGGGAGCCGCCCAGGCACCCATTTGGCTTGCCACCCCGGGCCGGGGCAAAGGGGCCACCCGAAGGCCCTCAGGCGCATGCCATGGCAAGGGGGGATCTGGCCGCTCCTCTTTATGGCGTATGTGACCAGCGTTTATTTTCTTTATCAGGCGCAGCACTGGCCAGCTATGTGGCCACGGTAGAGGGCCGTTGTATTAACCGGCTTTTTGATGGCGACGCTGCAACTTACCCTGTGATTTCGGCTGCAAATATGCAGGCTGTGGCAGAAGAGGCGCGCTTACGTGCCCGTCAGTGGAGCCCGGATAAGCCCAATGGCCTTTGGCCCCTGGCTACGTTTTTAAAAGCAGGTTATTTCACTCAGTACAGCCATGCTAAAGAAGTGGGTGAATATGGCCCCCTTATTGACCAGCGGGTTATGCAGGTGGTGGGGGCACTGGCAGGTAATCCTGCACTCTGGCTGAATCCTGCCGCAGAAGATGCCCGATCTGATGAGGCCTGGTTGCGTCAGAATGACGCGAGGCAAAGCGTAAGCGAGACAATGATTTTGGCTGACTCGGTGCGTAAACCTGAATATGCATTGCCTTTATTAGGCTATTTTTTTGTCCGTTATCACCGGCAGTTCAAGCAAAGTTATGCCCAATACGCTTTGCATCCTATGCAAACCACTCTGTTTAATATGCATGGTCAGAATGGCTTTGAGCAGAAGGTGGAAGCAGGCCAGCTCGATGGCCTGGTAAAGTCATTGGCGGCGATTTTGCGCCAGGGCCGTCATGCTTTTGCAGATGAGCAGATGTTTTTAAACACACTGCGAGAAACTGGCCGCTTTATGCTTTACCCGCAAACCACGCCACTGGCCGAGCCTGCTGTGGCGCTGCATCTGAATGCCGAGCGCTATTCGGCAGCATGGGCCGAGGTGGTTTATGTGCTGAAAAAAATTGCTAAAGTGCCCTGTGATCGTTACAACATCTGTCATGCTGAGGCCGAGCTTAAAATCCGCTTATTTCCGAATCTATGGGCATTTGATAATGGCAATCTGGTATTTGAAACCCCGCTTAGCCGTCAAGAAGTAGAGCCGCTCTATTATGCGATGAAGCAGGTTGAGGCGCAGCTTAAGCGGGTTAGCGGTGTGAGTCAGCCGGTAAAGGATGATCCCAATGCCCGTTTGCGGATGGTGATTTATGGCACAAAAAGCGATTACGGCCGCTTTCAGGGTTTACTTAACGATTTATCTACCGATAACGGTGGCATTTATATTGAAAATGGCGCGACCTTTTATACCTTCGAGCGCACCAGCCAGGAAAGCACGCTGTCTTTAGAAGAGCTTGTCCGTCATGAATACGTGCATTATTTATCTGGTCGTTTTATTCAGCCGGGTATGTGGGGCTCCGGCGAGTTTTTCCGTAATAGCCGCCGTATGCCCTGGTATGACGAAGGCTTTGCCGAATTTATGGCATGGAGCACTTCGCGCGAGGGTATTAAAGTACGTGGCCATGTGGTGGAGGTGGTGGCCAGTAACTGGCCGGCCAGCTTTCAGACGCCTGCACAAATTATGCGCTCCAGCTATAGCGATGGCTGGGATTTTTATAGCCATTCTGCGCTGTGGTTTTATTTTTTACACCGTAATGAGCCGGGTATGCTGGCCGAGGTGTTACAGCAATTGCGTAATGATGATGTGAGAGGCTTCGATGCACTGGTTGAGCGCCTGGGGGCTGACATCGCCTTGGGTACACGCTTTAAAAAATTTGTAGCCCAGCAAGTTGAATTGCAGCAGGCAGGCAAGCTGGGAGACACCTCTACCATTGAAGGTAAAGACTGGCTGGCGCAATCAGCGTGGCAGTTCAGTGATGTTGCACAAATTCAGGCCTTGATCGGCCGGGCGCTGCCGCTGGCTTGCCGTATCTGGGCCGAGGGCGAGGGCAGTACATTACGCCGTTTTGAATGCACAGGGCAGGAGTTTATTCGTGCGGGTACGATGACAGCAGCACATCAGGAAAGTGATGCTTTTCTTGATAATGCACTACAAAGCTTGCAAGGATTTGGCAATAATATGCTGGCTGTTAATTGCTTTGCCAGTGATTATCAGCTGAGTTTTCACAGTGCCGCGCTGCGCTGCGAAGGCCCGCTGGCAGACGGCACCCGCTTTGTCCCGACACCTGTGGCAACCGCGCCACCGGCCCGGCCAGTGCAAATCCACCCGACAGTATTGCCTGCAGCCCCTTCAACCCGGCCAATACCGTTACCAGCAACTGCGCCAATATCTGGGAGTTTAAATTCTCTGGTTTTGTTACAAACGCGGTTTAGCAGTGCAGGCCGTTGCCTGCGCGTTACGCTGGGGGCAAATCAGCCGGTAGATCGTTTTGTACTGCTGAATTCGGTCAGGCTGGGACGGATAAACTTTGCAGAATATGGCAGTTTTACCTACCGGCGTGATGCAGATCTGGCCGAGCTTACAGACAGTATTACTGTTCGCCTTTATCAAGGGGCACAGTTCAAAGATATTTCGGTTGTGCTGGATGCAAAACCTGTTAATCAAAGCGAGGCAGCTTGCTGGGCCAGGGTCTGATCATGTAATTTTTTTGTAGAAACAGAGTGCATAAATCTGCTTAATTGGCCTTATTTTTTTGGTTTTATTACCATAAATAGCCTTGTGTACTCTAAAACTAGTAAGGTTGTTTTTTGGGGGGGGGAAGGGCTTGTTCTTGTTTTAACAACTTGTAATTAATGGTTTTTTTGTAATGATAGAGACGGCAATTGATCCCTGTTCAGCAGCTGAAAACATAGAATACGTCCGAAAACCCCTAGTTCTTTTCCAGCTTGACAGCTTACTGCTGCACAGCCGAAGATGCGCCCACTATGCTGAATCTGACCCACGCTTATTCTTATTATTATCTGGCTTGCCCACTGGCAGCCCGATGGGTCGCGTTCATCTGAAAGACACAGAATGAAGCATCCAAGGCCGCCAAACCAGGCGGCCTTCTTGCATTCTGGCCCGCCTGATTTGCTGGTTCTTATAAAAATTTTACAAAAAAGGACCATATCAATGACTACTCGCTCTAATTGGGGCTCTAAGCTAGGGTTTGTGCTAGCTGCAGCAGGCTCGGCCATTGGCCTTGGGGCCATCTGGAAATTTCCTTACGTGACGGCCATGAATGGCGGCGGCGTGTTTTTACTGCTGTTTTTATTTTTTAGTTTCACCCTGGGCCTTGCCCAGATGGTGGTGGAGTTTACGCTGGGCCGTAGTGCGCAAACCGGGCCGGTGGGGATGTTCCGTAAGCTGGCTGGCAAATCCTGGCCCCTGATCGGGATTATGGGAATTTTTGCGGGGTTTGTGCTCTACAGCTTTTACAGCGTGGTGGGTGGCTGGACAATGGCTTACCTTGCGCTGGCCATGGATGGCTCGGTACTGACTACCGACACCAGGGTGCTAAAAGATACTTTCGAGCATTATGTATCCAATCCTTTCTGGCCAATTCTGACTCATGGTCTTTTTGTGCTGGCAACTTTGGGCATCGTGATTGGCGGCATTGAAAAAGGTATTGAGCGCGCCAGCAAATTGCTGATGCCGGGCCTCTTTATCATCATGCTGATTCTGATTGCCCGCTCGCTGACGCTGCCCGGCGCATGGCAAGGCGTAGTGGCTTTCTTTGCCCCTGATTTTTCCAAACTCACCCCGGCGATGGTGGTTGATGCCCTTGGGCTGGCGTTTTTCTCGCTGTCTTTAGGCACCGGCGGCATGATTGCTTACGGCTCTTACGTAAAGCAGGAAACACCGGTACTGCATTCCGCAGCCTGGGTAGTGGGCTTGTCTTGCACTGTGGCGATCCTGGCCGGGCTGATGATTTTCCCCGCGCTGTTTGCTTTTAAGCTTGACCCAAGTGCAGGCCCGGGCCTGACCTTTATGACCATGCCGGTGGTGTTTGCCAGCCTGCCCTTTGGTCAAATCTTTGCGATTGCCTTCTTTGCCCTGCTTTCGGTGGCGGCGCTGACCTCATCTGTTTCGATGCTTGAGCTGATTGCTACGCTATTTCTGGATGAATACAAACTGCCACGGCGCAAAGTAATTTTGTCCCTGTCTTTGGCTGTATTTCTCTGTGGCATTCCGGCGTCGCTGTCTTTTGGCCCCTGGGCGGACGTGAAATTCTTTGGCAAAACCATTTTTGATCTAATGGATTACAGCGTCTCCAATGTGATGATGCCACTGGGCGGAATTGGCGTGGCGCTGTTTGCAGGCTGGCGCGTATGGCCTTTATTGGAAGAGCACTCGGGTCTGTCCGGTTTGCCACTTCTTGGCCTGAAATGGAGCTGCCGCGTGGTCGCGCCTTTATCGATTGCGGTGATTTTGGTGAAGAATCTTTGAATGCTTTAGGCCAAATTTAAAACCCTAATCTTGAATCACGGAGATTACAGAGGGTACTGAGTTGCACGGAGAAAAACAGGCTTGAGTTAAGGTGCTTAGTTAGATTTTTGGTATTTTCAAGTTCATTAATCTGGGTAATTTCCTTCGCTGATGGCATAGGGCTTAAAAAAATCCCCTTGAAACACGCCGAAGCGAGGAACAAGCGGGCGGGGTTTCGGCGAGGACTGTTTGAGCGAGCTTGCGAGCGAGTTCCGCAGCCGCCGCTCGATTGTCCGCAGATGAGGGGCTTTCGTGTTTCGTGGGGTCGCCTTCTTTGGCTTCGTTTCTTGGCGAAGCAAGAAAGGAAGGCCCCTGCGGGGGCTACCGCTCCAAAATTAACGTGCCGAAGGCACTAAAAAAGCCTTGTTTTAGATTTGTTGAATGCTTATCGGCTGTAAATCGCCCCGAGGCATATTTAATTAAAAAACGCAGGATGTTTTATGACAACACGTAATGCTTGGGGCTCGCGTTTGGGTTTTATTCTGGCGGCGGCGGGTTCGGCCGTGGGGCTGGGGGCAATCTGGAAGTTTCCTTATGTGACGGCCATGAATGGTGGCGGGGCATTTTTGCTGTTATTTTTAATTTTTAGCTTTACTTTGGGCCTGGCGCTGATGATGGCCGAGATTGCCCTGGGCCGCCTGGCCAGTAATGGTGCGGTGGGCGCGTTTAAAAAAATCGGCGGCACGCCTTGGGCGCTCCTGGGCCTTTTGGGGGTGATTGCCGGCTTTGTGCTGTTTTCATTTTATAGCGTGGTGGGCGGCTGGACTTTTGCTTATCTGGGTAAGGCTATCGATGGCAGCGTACTCAGTGCCGATCCTAAGGCTTTAGAAGCGATGTTCGGCAGCTTTGTGTCTGACCCGGTGAAGCCACTGGTCACCCATGCGCTGTTTACCCTGGCGACGTTAGGCATTGTGCTGGGGGGGATCGAAAAGGGCATCGAGCGTGCGGGCAAGGTGCTGATGCCTGCGCTGTTTATTATCATGCTGATTCTGATGGTGCGCTCTTTAACTCTGCCGGGCGCATGGGCCGGTGTGGTGCAGTTTTTAGCGCCCGACTGGAGCCGCGTTAATCCTTCCATGGTGGTGGAAGCCTTAGGGCTGGCGTTTTTCTCGCTGTCTTTGGGTGTGGGGGCGATGGTGGCCTATGGCTCTTATATGCATTCGGGCGAGGAAATCCTTTCCGCCTCGGTCTGGGTGGTGTTTCTGGCAGTGATGATTGCGCTTCTTGCGGGCCTGATGATTTTTCCTGCGGTAGCGGCCTTTGGTTTAAACCCGGCAGCGGGGCCGGGGCTCACCTTTATGACCATGCCGGTGGTGTTTATGCACCTGCCCTTTGGTCAGCTGTTTGCGATTGCCTTTTTTGCCCTTCTGGCTACAGCAGCCTTGTCTTCATCTGTGGCGATGCTGGAATTGATCGCTATCTGGTTTATCGATGATTTAAAACTGCCGCGCCGCCCGGTGCTGATCGGTATCGCCCTGGCGGTGTTTCTATGTGGTATTCCTGCATCATGGTCGTTTGGTATCTGGTCTGATGTGCGCATCTTTGGTAAAAGTATTTTTGATGCGATGGATTATTTTGTGTCCAATCTGGCTATGCCTGTTGGCGGGATTGGGCTGGCTCTGCTGGCGGGCTGGAGAGCCGGGGATACACTGGTCGATGAAGTTGGCTTATCAGGCTGGAAAAGGCAAGCCTGGCTGATGACTTGCCGCTATGTTGCGCCTGTATTGATTACCACGGTACTGGTGAAAAATCTGTAAACACCTGCTGTGCTGCGAAATTACTACTTGACCACTTCACTCCTTACAAGGCATTCTAAAAAGCATGAATACGAACACACTCAATCACTCAGCAACTTGGTGGCGCATTTACTAGTGCGGCACCTTGGGTATTGATCTATGGGGCCGCCGAAAGGGCGGCCTTTTATTTAGCTCGCGCATTCGGTGGCAGACTTACTTGGCAAATGGCCCCGGCTTATTTGCCGCTACCAGGAATAGCGCATGTCTCGTTCACAATGGAGCTCCAAACTCGGCTTTATTCTTGCCTCCGCAGGGGCAACTGTCGGTTTAGGCTCAATCTGGAAGTTTCCCTATGTCACCGCCATGAATGGCGGCGGTGCGTTTCTGCTGATTTTCGTGCTGATCACTTTCACCTTGGGTATTGCGCTGATGCTGGCCGAAATCGCCATTGGCCGTGCTGCCGCTTGTGGTGCTGTGGGCGCGTTTAAAAAGCTGGGTGGCAAGGGCTGGTCGGCAGTTGGGTATATCGGCGTGCTGTGCGGCTTAACAGTGTTTTCTTTCTATAGCGTGGTGGGTGGCTGGACCATCGGCTATCTGTTGCGCGCTCTGGATGGCCGGGTGATGAGTAACGATCCCAAGGCTTTGGGTGCATTATTCGGGCAATATGTCTCCAGCCCCATTGAGCCGATTATTACCCACGCCCTGTTTGCCCTGCTCACCCTGATTGTGGTGATGTTTGGTATTCAAAAAGGCATTGAACGCGCGGGCAAAATACTGATGCCTGCTTTATTTTTGCTGATGCTGGGGCTGATTATTCGCTCCCTTACCCTACCGGGCGCAGGGGCTGGCGTCATGACTTTTCTGGCACCGGATTTCTCTAAAGTTAATTCAAAAATGCTGGTTGATGCACTGGGCCTTGCCTTCTTTTCCCTATCGGTTGGCGCAGGCTGCATGCTGGCTTACGGCTCCTACCTTGGGCGGGATGTAAAGCTTACCAATGCGGCGATGTGGGTAACGGGCTTAACTACCATGACCTCGATTCTGGCTGGCCTGATGATTTTCCCGGCTATTACCGCCTTTGGCCTGGATGCGGCAGCTGGCCCTGGCCTGACTTATATGACTATGCCAGTCGTATTTAATCATCTACCCTTTGGCCAGTTTTTTGCGGTTGCCTTTTTTGCACTGCTTTTAGTGGCAGCATTGACGTCATCGGTTTCTCTGCTTGAGCTGATTGTGGTGTATCCGATTGACGAATGGAATCTGCCTCGTAAAGCTACGACTGGCGCAATTACCCTGCTGGTATTTCTGGCTGGCATTCCTGCCTCGCTCTCCTTTGGTGTGCTGGGCGAATACAAATGGTTTGGCCGCAATGTATTTGAGCTGATGGATTACAGCGCATCCAACATCCTACTGCCGCTGGGCGGGATCGGCACGGCACTGTTTGCTGGCTGGAAAATCTGGCCGGTTGTTGAAGCCGAGCTGGGGCTCAGCCCTGCTTTAAACTGGGGAATGAAGTGGATGTGCCGTATTGCGGCCCCGGCATTGATTGCCCTGATCCTGGTTTACAACTTGTAAAATAGATGATGTGCGTGGGTAAATAACCTTGCCCACGCAAATAAGGTTTTGTCTGAATAATTTTATTTTTTGAGCTGTTTCTTATATTTAGTGGTTATTTAATTTTTTTAATTATAATAGTAGGTTTTTTAATTCTATATTTATTAAGTTCTGAAGTGTTCACTTCTTGTGTTTTCTTATTAACATAATTAGATTGCAAAGGCATTGTAGGTCCATATCTTAAAGTGGAGCCAAAGGTAGATTTTGCAGAAAAAACGCCGGTAATTTTTGTTCTTAATGGCTGAGTGATACTTGCCAGGACATCTTCAATATTAGTTTTTCCATAAGTATCTATCATCCAGCGCCAATCCCAATAATCACCAGTATCCCCATATCCCGGGTTGCTATATTGGTACTCTAAATTAGATAGCGATTCAGAGCTTCTGCCTATGGTATATTTTTTTTTAATTGTGGGCCTGTCCTGACTATGGCTGAGTAATGCATTATTTTCATACCTCATAAAGCCAGAATAAGTAATATCAAAACTAACATTTGCATCAAATGAATAAGGGTATTCAATTTCGGCAAGAAAAGTTTCAAGAAATACTTCTTGCTGGCTAAATGGAGGAACTGTAATTAATGCTGTTTTGACAATGGTTTTTGAATCACTTCCGCCTTTTAAAGAGGCCCAGCTCTGATTTGCAGCTATTTCGATAGAAAGCTCTGTTTCACCGACCAGAGGCCATTCGAAGCCTTGTTTGGCTTTGATTTTCTCACCTAGCTCGTATGTATCTGTTTTTGACCAGTTTGATAATTGGGAATAGCTTAAAGTAATACTGGATTTTTGTGTATAAGATGACTCATTAATAACTATTTCTGAAGTGGTATTTATTATTCTTTTATTTGACTTGCTAATAGGCCCTGCTTTAAATGTCTTATCATCAATTGCATAATGAAAATTGTCAATAACCATTGAAGTTCTTTCTTTGCAACGATAACCTGTGCATCTACCCTGATTAAAGCCGCTAATCTGATAGCTACCAGGGCTTGCAGAGCGGCTTATCACCATGCCATCGCCAACATAGCTAGAATTAATTCCGGAAACCCATGCAAAGCCAAAATAATGTGCCAGCAAAGATAGTGGCTTAAAAAAATCTTCCTGATTAACTAAGGTCCATTCAAAAAGAGCTTCATTACTTTCCGGATAGAAAATTGGTTCATAGACAGGAATAGTCGGTTTAAGCGAAGGCGTATTTAAAGTACACCATGCATCCTGGGGAATAACAGGGTCTTTTTTTATCTGGCCTTTGTGCTTTAAGCCCATAATAACCCAGCCATCTGCAAGAGCAATAATATCCCATGGTCCCATTTTATTTAGCAGCCAGGAATGCAGCACTCTGGCATTATCAACCGTTAATAGCCGATATCCTGCATCACAGGCTTTTTTAGGGAAATAAGATTGCCTGTAAACCTCATACATATTAATGTTTGTATTGGAAATAGCGTAGCTTGAAAAGAGTATGATTATCAATAGAGTTAATGTTTTGCAGAGATTATTTAATCGCATTATCTCACCTTATCAACTTTATGAAAAATAACTTTTTTATAGCGAAAAACTAAATGTTATTGGCGTGGCTAACAATAAATAAATGAAATTAATTTTTAAATAAGGTATTCGCCTCAGCAGCAATGACCCACAGATGTTAAATTAATACTCATTTAGCTTGCCTGATAAATTACAGCTTATCCCTGCTAGGGCCGTATAATTTTGTGAAGTAGCTGTGGGTAAGTTATTTAAGCGATTGTTTTTTTATTGTTATTTTTTTGATGATTAAAGTTTAATCAATTTAGGCAAAGCTTCAAGCATTGATCTTATAAGGTGTATTATTTTGTAAGTATGATTTGATCTAAAATGCCATTGTATTCAAGAATAGATTGCTTTAGGTCTGCGTATATTTCCAGGCAATAAGTTATATCGTCAGAATGTGCCGCATCTTCAAGCAATTCACAAATAAATAGTGTCTCTTTATCCTGAATAATACGCGCTGCCCCTTTTAGTCTGTGAGCCAGCTCGCTAATCAAAGGGTGGTTTTGTATATCAATAGCATTTTTTAAATCTTCCAGGTCCTTAATATTGGTTGTTTGCATTATTTTTATAAATTGCTCCAACACTTCTTTATTATTAAAAGAAAACTGGGTAATTGTGTTTTCAATAGTATTGTACCGTGTATCATCAAATTGATTGTTTGCGTCTTGGGCTTGCACATTGGATAGAACTTCGGCAAGTTGATTTATATTTACAGGCTTGATTAAACAGTGATTCATGCCTGCTTCTTGTGCCCGGATGGCTGTGCTTTCTCTTGCATCGGCGGTATAACCAATAATAAAAATTTCACTGCCTAGTTGTTCACGTACATGTTTTGAAAAAGTAAATCCATCCATTTCAGGCATAAAACAATCACTGATAATGGCATCAAAGTGGTGGGTTTTAACTAATTCCAACGCCTCACTAGCTGTACTAAGGCAATATACTTTGCTTAGGCCTAAAAAATAGAGCTGTTGTTCAAGTAGTAAACGGTTGGCGGGGTGATCATCAACTACCAGCAATTCAAGAGCAGGGTCTATTTTTGTCAGAGTGTTTTGTTTTTTATCGGTAGTCGTGTTTTCAATAATTTGGCTTGGTATTTGTAAAAGCACTGTCGTACCTGCATCGGGCTTACTCTGTAGCGATATTTCCCCACCCATTTGCTTTATTAAGTTAGCACAAATCCATAATCCAAGTCCGGTTCCTGTTTTGCTGGAAAGATCATCTTGTGCATAGGCCTCAAATATTTTTGCCTGAGCCTCGTGGGAAATTCCGCTGCCGGTGTCTGTCACCTCAATAAGTAAAACAGACTGCTGGCTGACCTGCCAGTTTAGTTTAATGCTGATATAGCCGGTTTTTGTGAATTTAATAGAGTTTCCAATTAGATTGCCTATTACCTGAGCCAGACGTTTTTCATCCAGCAATACTAAATCAGGTAAACCAGGATCAATATGAATCATTAGTTTCAGGCCATTTTCTTTAATAATCGGGCGATAAACTGCATCAATACCATCCAGTAGCCGGTATAGATTGCAAGGGTGGGGGGCGATACTGAGTTTACCAGCTTCAATTTTTGCCTGATCTAAAATACCATCTAATAAATTTAATAAACTATTTGCGGATTGAAAAATAGCTGCCAGATTACGGTTATTTGCTTTTTTTAATTCTAGTTCAATCAAACCCAAAATCGCATTCATGGGGGTGCGAATCTCATGGCTGATAATAGCCAAAAATGTGGATTTAGCCCGATTAGCTGTTTCAGCCTCATTTTTGGTTTTAAGCAGCTCCCGCTCGCTTTCTTTTTGCTGAGAGATATCAAACCAGCCACCTAGTACCGCCTGCTGATCAAGGGTGGTTGACAAAAAAGGTTTAGACCAAAGTATAAGATCATGTTTGTTTTTATCAATCTGGACGCGTATTTCTTCATAAACCGTATTTTTACTTTTTGAGGCAGTTTTCATCAGCAGAGTTAAACGTGCATATAGCGTCGTTTTTTCAATTGCATTATTGATAAAATCATTATACGGCTGATTGGATACTTCGATTTTCTGGGAGGGTAAATTAATAAATAA
Source organism: Iodobacter ciconiae (assembly GCF_003952345.1). Lineage (NCBI taxonomy): Bacteria > Pseudomonadati > Pseudomonadota > Betaproteobacteria > Neisseriales > Chitinibacteraceae > Iodobacter > Iodobacter ciconiae. Next base: position 214,114 of record NZ_CP034433.1, read on the forward strand.
TGCAAAAGGCAGCTGGTCAATAAGGCGGGATAGCGTATTTAGCTGCTCCTTAAGCATTTGGCTGTATTTATGTGATTTATAGCTGCGAATAAATATATAAATTAGTAATATTATTGCTGCACTTATAAGTAGTAAAAATATTGCTCTGTAATTGGAGTAATGATATTGATTGAGGCCTGTATACACCGTTGCTGATTTATTATTAGCCCAGTTGGACCGAATATCATTTAATTCTTCTTGTGAAATACTTAATACGGCTTTGTTAATAATCTGAGCAAGTAGTGGTTTTTTTATATTGGTGGCAATAGAAATATTTAATGGCGTGGGGTTGGTTGCACCAATCACACGAAATTTTTCTATTTTTTTTGCAGAAATAATAGCATATGAAGAGCGTAAATTATTTATTATGGCGTCCACTTTTTCCTGTTCTAAAAGATTAAATGTAGAAAGTAAATTAGCAGCTTCGATAAATTCAATATTCTTACGAAGTACAGGGTCAAGAATGGTTTCTTTCGCTATGGAATTCTTAATAAAAGCGACTTTTTTCCCTGATAAATCATTCACCGAGCGTATATTTTTGTTATCACTGCGAGTAATTATTCCCCAGAGGGATTGAATATATGGCGGGGAAAAAAACATTTCTTTTTTTCGTTCTTCAGACATTGCCATGATAGGAATAATGTCTGTTGTGTCTCCAGAAAAACTTAATGAATTGTGTATTCCGCTTTGGTTAACTTCAATAAATTTTAATCCAGTTAGCCGCTCAATTTTATCTAAAATATCAACTGCAATTCCTGTTGGTTTTGAGGTTGGGTTTGTTTTAAATAAAAATGGATAAAAATCTGAATAAGCTGAGTATTTTATATTTTTATTATTTTTAATCCATATTTTTTCTTCCGGTGTAAGTGTTATTTTTTTTACTATATTGTAATGAACCGGGCCACCTTGCCAGCGTTGCTGAATTCCAATTTGACTGCTGATAGGTATAAGATTGATTGCTTTATTTAAATCAGAGAGAAGGCGGGAGTTTTTTTTATTAATAAAAAAAACAAATGGATTGTCATTGATCGATGAGAAATTAGAAATTTCTAGGTTGTTAAGAGATATTTGATTGAGTAAAAAATTTGTTTCAATGGAATTACCAATATAAAGGTCAGCATGAATAAATGAAACAGATTGCAATGCCAAGAGGGAATTTTTAAATGAAATTATTTCTTTGTTTTTGTATTTTTTGTTAATTTCTTCTTTAAGAGTATCATTACTACCTAGTGTAATTATAGGTAGTTTTTTATCTGGTTCACCTTTTCTTTTTACCTCTACAAAATTATTTTGAAAATAATGGACAGTATTTTCTATACCTGAAATTTTGTTATCTAAATTACCTGCGACTAAATCAATTTCTTTGTTTTTTAGAGCCAATAAGGCATTTTTTTTTGTATCAAAAACTTTTACTAAAAAACGCTTATTTATATAGCTACCTATAATGGATAGATAGTCAGCTGTAATTCCTTGTATATTATTATTTGCATCTTTTATATAAAAAGGAATATATTCATCCAATACCATGCCTACTTTTAAAATGGTTTCAGATGTATTGTTATTTTCAGTGCTGTAAATAGTAAGTAATTGAGTTTCTGGCTTTGCAAGTGTTTGTGACTTTGCAATGCACTGGTTAAGGAAACTATATAAAATAAATAGTGAAATTATTTTAATTAAAGTCATTTTCTTTAACATGGCTTGCCAGTTCAATAATGGAGTTAATATTTAATTTTTGAAAAATACGGATCTTATAAGTACTTACTGTTTTATTGCTGATTGAGAGAGCCAGACCAATTTCTAAATTGGATTGCCCATCTGCAAGCAATCTGGCGATCATTAATTCACGGTTAGATAAGGATTTAAATACAGGTGTACTTTTTTCTTTTTTGCCATCAGCTAATCCTTGCATTATTGACTCAGGAAAAAAAGAATAACCTGAAAGTACCATCTTCACTGCCTGAAAAATATCATTCATATTTTTTCCTTTCCCAATAAAACCATGAGCTCCTGATTTAAGTGCTCTAATTGCATAAATATTTTCATTTTTAGCAGATAGAAAAAGAACTTTTGTGCTTAATTCCGCAGCTCGGATGCGCTTCATAATCTCAAAGCCATCTAGCCTAGGTAATTCTAAGTCTAAAATCACTAAATCAACGTCATTTTTCCTCAGATATTCGAGTGCATCAATTCCATTGTCTGACTCTAAAACAACTTTAAATTCGCCTGATTTTTCTAAAGTTGAACGAATGGCGATGCAAATTGCGGGATGATCATCAATAATTACTATAGATTTCATACAAATCTCCTGTTTTTTTTATGATATTAGCTAGCAACTGTTTTTATTGAAAAGAGATATGTTCATGTACATATAGGCGTTATTCCAATGTGTTAAAAATATTGATGCAATGCTAATAATTTGTTAAGAATAATCTTACTTAAAAATCAGTCATATTTTATTTAGTTGATATAAATTTCTTCTCAGGCCACAGCATATTAAGGCAGGGAAAGAAATTTCTACATTTTAGTATTCACTATTTACAAGTAAGTGAGAATGCACTTTATAGAGTTTAAAAAATCATGCAAGTGCTGTAGCTATTTTTAATGCCTATAGCATAAATTAACAATAAGAAATTTCACGAAAAATGCAAGAAGTATTTTGCATTTGCATAAACTCATTATGGTTTGCTTTTTAAAATAATTTAATGAATATTGGATAAATAAAAATACGTATGCAAATTAATTGTTAATAATAATAGCAAAAATAATGTATTTGATGTTTATGGCTTATAGTGTTGTTTTAAGTAAAGTAATCGATCTTGAATAGTACGTTTGCATAATTAACGTATTGTGTAATAATTTTTTAATTAAATGCAGAGATGAAATAGAAAAGTACACATTGGTTTTATTCTGTGTTTGATATGTAAAAATATTTTTAAAGGTGTCGTGAATTAAAACAGGTTAATTTATTTTTGTTTTTGTATTAATTAACCCTGTTTGAAAATACTATTCCAATAATTGTTTGAAATTATTTAAGAAGAATAAATAGCATTTACCTGCTAGAGAGTAATTTAATGTTGTTTGAATTTGTTATTCAATAGTAAACATGGTTATGAAATAACCGAATGTACGGGCTTAGCATCTGTATGTCTTAGATGTACTTAATAAGCCGTAAAATTGCTTGAGTAAGTTGCTTTGTTAAGTATTTACAATCAGAGCTTTGCTCTATAGTTAAGAAATTTCATACAAATATTTGAGCCATTGCTTACATATTAATATTCAAATATTACTTATGATACATTCCTAAGCAGCAGCACTGCATTTATGTTTAACAATATCTGATGTTAATTAATAAAGGTGGCTGAAGTGATAACTTATTAAGATAAGTACCATTTGTCTGCTGAAAAGTAGTTTCACGTTGTTTAAATTTGCCCTTCAATAGTACATATAACGATGAAAGAGCAAGTGCGACGGGCCTGGTGTTTATATATCCTGGGTAGTTTAGTGAGAGAGTAAGACTATTTTGTGAAGTATTTATAATTAGTGCTTTGTACTGTAGTTAGGAAATTTCATACGAATATTTGAGCCATTGCCTACATATTAATGTTCAAATTTTGTTTATGATGCATTCATGAGTAGCAACACTGTGTTTAACAATATGTAGGTTAATTAATTAAAGTGTTCAAATGATGAGTTATTAAGAAAACTGCCATTTGTCTGCTAAAAAGTAATTTCGCATTGTTTAGACTTGGTTTTTAATAGTACACATAATGATTGAAAGAGCCGACCATGAACTAGTTTAGTGTTTATATATAATGGAAGCTTAGTGAGGTAATTAAGTTATTTTGTAGAGTGTTCATAATTAGCTCTTTGTACTGTAGTTAAGAAATTTCATACAAATATTTAAGCCATTGCCTACATATTAATATTTAAATTTTGTTTATGATGCACTTCTGAGTAACGGCGTTATATTTATTTTAATGAGGTGTAAATTAATCACCAGGGTGTTTAAAGCATGATTAAATATAATTTATTGGTGGCCGTGTTTTTTTTTACAGCATCATTATCTTTTTCTGGTGAAGTAGAAGATTTATATTCTTTGGCGGAAAAACAGGAATATCAAAAAATAATTGAATTAACTAGTCGTGAAGATTATCAGCATAAAGATGTATTGCGCATTATGTTTATTAAGGGCGTTGCACTTTCTAAATTAAATAAAAGTGAACAGGCTATTGATCATTTTAAGTTAATGGTTGAAAAATTTCCTAATCAGGCTGAGCCATACAACAATTTAGGTGTTCTATATGCAAAGCTGGGAAATTATGAACTGGCACGGGATGCGTTAGAAAAATCAAACAAAATAAACCCGAAAATATTATCTGTTCATGAAAACCTGGCTAGCTTGTATTTAGATATGGCAAAAAAAGAGTATGGAAATGTAGTTAAATTGGGCGGAAATAGTGCAAAGCTTACCTGTATAAATAATGAAAATTTGAATGCAGATGTAAAAAGCAAGAAAAGTATGGCATTGGAAGATAAGCCTTTAGTTAATGTGTCATCAGTTAATGCATCAATATTAAGTGATTTAGAAAAATGGCGAAAAGCTTGGTCTGATAAAAATATTGATGCGTATTTATCCGCATACAGTAAAAATATGAAAGTTGAAAATGGCCTGAGTTTGCTGGCTTGGAAAGAGCAGAGAAAACAAAGGCTGAGTTCAGCAGGGACAATTGCAGTAGAGGTAGATTCTCCAGTGATAAGCATCATTGATGAGAAACATGCCCGAGTTAGTTTTACACAAAAATATGTATCCAATCGTATGAAAGATACGGTAAGAAAAGTCCTTTCATTTGAATTGGATAATAATAGATGGCTAATTATTTCTGAAAAATAGTAAAGTTTTTTTATATGGTAATCGATAAAATTAGCTTATTGATTATCAATAGTAAAGGGCAGTTGTAGGTGTTTGGTGTTTTTTCTTGGTATTTTAACTTTATAAAAGGGTTTTCATATGCGTAACAAAATTATTTCTGCTTTTATCATGGCTTCGGCTTTTTCTGTATCACCTGTCGTATTTGCAGCACCTACTACAGTGACTAGCTCATATGAAGCAAGTGTGCTGGTGCGCGGTCAAAAAGATGGTTCAGATTACAGTATTAGTGTCACACCTCGTGATTCACTTAACTATGCATATAATGCAGCTACTAAAGTTTTTGAAATTACCAATGCACAAGGTGTTATTCCATTGGATATTAAAGTTAAAGCGCCTGCTGGCTTTGATACTGATGCCAAGAAAGCATTTAAACTATTAGCAAAGTCAAAAGATGGTGCTATTACTAATGGTACAAGTAGTTTTACAGTACAGCCTGTTGTTGGTGGCTATAAAATTGATTCAACAGAAGTTGATTTGATGACTAAGGATATTGCTGGCCTTGAAAACTTTAATGGTACAACTGGCAATTCTGTAGTTAAGATGGGTGCTGCAATTACTCGTGTATCAACTGGTGCAACGCTTACTAATATGTCTTCTTTAGCTGATGGTGTTTACCAAGGTAATATTCTGGTAGATCTTAAAGCCGAATGGACTTGGGGTGCTTAAGTTAAACTCAGCCGGCCTATCGTATTAGGCCGGTTTTTTTTTTAGAGGATTTATGAAAAAACTAATATGTATTTTTATTTTATTCGTATTTTCTAAAAACGTGTTTGCTATCTCTTTAGATAGCTTCTACTCGTATTTGCCTTCAGATAAAAATACTATTTCAATTGATGTAAAAAATCCAGATGCAAGTGCTGCACATCTGTTTAAAATTGAGGTTTATCCTATCGAATCTCCATATAAAATGGATAAAATTGCCGATGGTAATTCAAATGCAGCTGATCTTTTATTTACACCAGAAAAAGCAATTGTTCCTGCAGATGGGTCTGTTAAAATCAAGTTTGTTTATAACGGTCCTAAAGATGATAAAGAAAGATACTATGCAATTAAATGGACAGATGTACGTATAGATCGTGCTAATAAGGCTGTTACTGAAAAAGCAGCAAGTGCAGTTCAGCGTGTAACATTGGCAACAACTTTAATTATATTGCCGCGAGAAGAAAAATTTGATTATGCACTTAATAAGAGCATGATTAAAAATACCGGAAATAGTATGTTCAAGTTTTTCTTTGATGGAAAGTGTAATAAAAAAGGAAAAATTGTTCCTTGCTCCGATGCTGGGCCATTATTGCCCGGAAGGTCATATTCTTTTGAGAAGTTTGATTTTGTTCAGTTTCCTATGGTTGGTATTTGGCGTGGGAATAAGGTGATTAATGCCGATCGTAATGATGAAAAATAGAATGAGTACCATATTTTCGTCAACGGCTGTCATTGTTTTTGATATTTATTTATAACGTTATATTAATGTTCGAGAAGAATTTTTGTTTAATATGATTTTTCTCAACTATATTCTGATAGCTTGTTTGACTGAAGTTGTGGGGAAACTCACGATGTTAATCAAGAGGATAATTAAGAATTAAGTTATATAATATTATTAGGTGCTTAAAGTGAGTCTATCTCAATATATATTTTGCCTTATGGTTTTACCTGCACTGTTTGCTCATGCGGAGGCACATCTTGAATTGCTGGATGATATTGATGAAGAAGCTGACTCTGGCCTTAATACTGAATTGCACTCGGGTTTGTCTGAGGTTGCTAATCAAGAGAATATAAATTTAGTGATTATTGAAGCGATTAGTTCTAATGGGGGGATTGAGGATAGCCTTGATAAAGCTGCAATAATTCCTGTTCCTCCTCCTGCATTAAACCAGCTTTCAATTCCACAGGAAATGCGTGATCTTTTAAGTGATGGTATTTCACTGGATTTATACCTGAAAAATATTGATGATGAAAATGAAGAGTTATTATCTTTTGCATCTCTTATTCTTATTTATGAAGATCAGCATTTTTTAATAAAAAATATTTCATTAAAAGCAGACCGTCAGGTTCGTTTGTCTGCGGAATCTCTTGCCCAATTAATGAGCGCAGTAGGGCAATCACTAGATCAAACAGGCGGGTTTGATTTTGGCTCTGGCATGCGCATGCAGATTGATATAGAAACGATGAAAGCGTATTTGCAGGTTTCACAACAAAATTTTGCTGTAAAATCAGTTTCTCGTATTACTTACCTTGGTGATTCCTCAGCTAAGGGGCTTGGTAATATTTTTAATTATGGTTTAAATGCTTATGCAAGTAATAATAATGGGATGAGTAGTAATTCTGCGTATTTAAATTTTAATAATGTTACTTCATTAGGGACTCAGCATTTATTTATTTCTGGCGATTTAAACAGCAATAGCCAGAGTGATGGAAAAGTTTTTAATCTTAATGAGTTAGTTTATGAGCGTGATTTTGCAGGAAGAAGATTGGCATTAGGCATGCTGAATGGGTGGTCTTTACAATCACTGGGCAATATTTCTACTTTATCAAGTGAAAGAATGTATGGTTTTTCATATGGTAATGTTGCTAAATCGGCTAAATATGATCAGTCACAGTCGTTAACACCTATTACGGTCTACCTGCCTTCTTCAGGCGAAGTGCGTATTACACGTGATGGCAAATTATTAAGCACACAGCGTTTTCCGTTGGGAAGCCATGAGCTGGATGCTTCTCGTTTGCCAGGCGGGATTTATGATGTTGAGGTTGAGGTTGTGGTGGGTGGGAAGGTTGTTTCTAGCCGCCGTCAGCAAATTAACAAACCTTATACTCCTAATGCAACTGGAAATGAGCTTGCCTGGCAGGTGTGGGGTGGAGCAGGTAAAAAAAATAATAGTTATGATTATATAAATAATGTCGAGCGGGATGGCAGTTTTGAGCCTCTTTATGGTTTTTCATTAGCATCACAATGGGAAATGCTTAGTTGGAGTACATCCTTATATCGTAATCAAAATACTTCAGTATTTGAGGCAAGCCCATCGGTTCAAATTAATGAGGACATACGTATTAATTTGCAGTCTTTGTATGGAAGTGATGGATTATTAAGGAATATGGCAAATTTGAACCTTAATATTCCGGGGGGCTGGGGTAATACTTGGATAGGTATCGAGCGAGGACATGAGGGAAGAAATTTACCCATGTATATCGCTAATCGCAACACAATGGGTGCATCGTTAGCTCTTGCTAATTTACATCCATCATTGGGTTCAGTTTCGTTTAGTTTTGAAAATGATTTGGATCAGAAACAAAAATACGTTCGCGCTGATTATAGCCATAATTTTGATCTTAAATATGCTACTGCTTATTTTCAAGTGGGCGTTAATCATTATATGAATAATGACGGTGGTTATCGTGAGCGTGATACCCAATATTTTGCAAATGTTAATTTTTCATTTCCCATGGATTCAGACTTTAGAATTGGTGCATCCACTCAAGGCAGAGATAGCACACTGGACTTAAGTGCTGCAACAACGTTGGATGGGGTGATTAATCGTGTGGGGGCGGATGTTAGCCGCAGTTTTGGCAATAGTGCAGTAAGCAATTATGGTGCTTATGCCAATTATAGCGGTCGATATGCAGAGGGGTCAGTCTCATTTGCCGGTAGCCAGGATGCGCGAAGTGTATCTCTAACCAATAATGGTGGTTTTGTTATTGGTGATGGCGGGATTGTTGCCGGTAAGGGTGAGGCAGGTGCTGGTTCGGCTGCTGTTGTTGTGAATATGCCTGAAATTGGCGCGACTGATTTGGAGGCCAATATTAATGGCCAGCGGTATCCGCTTTCTTCAGGAAAAAATTTAATTACTCTTCCAGCCTATGATGGTTATTCGATTCAGGTAAGTAGCACGGATGATGCAGAAAGTTCCTACCAAATTCAGGGGGAATTGATGAATTACAATCTATATCCAGGAAATATTGTAGAAATTAATCCTAGTGTTAAACAAATGATTACTGTATTTGGGCGTCTGACTACAGAAGATGGTAAGCCATTGAGTAATGCAAGTGTGAGAAACCATATCGGTGAAACAATGACGAATGAAACCGGTAATTTTTCTATTGATGTTGATCTTAAACATCCAGAGGTGAAAATAGAATCAAAGGAAACAGGTTCATTTGATGTAAAAATTAAATTGGGTGCAGATAAATCTGTTGTTTGGCTAGGGGATGTTGTTTGGCGTGGTCAGGGTGTTACTGATTATAGTGTTGCACCACCACTTTAATATTGATATGCAGCATATATTAAATTTTGTATTTAGGTGGATTTAATGAATAAGAAGAATATTAGCTTTTATTTAATATATGTTGCCAGTCTCATTGTAGGCGCGCTTTATATGCCTGCTGCCCTGGGTGAGGTATTAACTCAAACACGTCCTGCTTTGCCTGGCTTAAGCCCGTCGCCCAGTCACCCTGGTTTGGGGGTAACTAAACCAAGCACCGGACTTATGCTAATCAGGCAGGTAGTGCGCATAGAGCAAGGTGTGTTGCTAATCGAAGATCAGGTAGCTAATACACAATATGTTACAACACTGGATAGTAGCGGGAGCATGGAGCTTGGCTCTACTGCTCCCGCAATTTTTGGTGCGCGTATTCCACGGCAGGGGGCAAAAAAACCGGCGATCTGGTACACGCATAAAACAGATATTCAAGTTAAACAAATTTACCTTTTGAAGCCGCGTAAGGTGTTTCAGGGAATGGCGGATGAATATGGTAATGCTGTTGCATTAAATGGTGATCGCTTTGAAGTTCGGAATGGCCGTCAGTTAAATCCTGTTTTGAGCGATGCTGCGTTTGACGGGCTCGCGAAAATGTCATCCGGTTCCTCTCAGCAGATTTCGCTGATTGAAGTACTGGCTGATGGTCGTGAGCGTGAGCGAATTAATACTGTTTATAAACGTGGTCAGTTAATTCTGGGGGCTCCGCCGGTGCAATCATGCCGTAATGAAACGGTCGATGGCGTGGCAGGCAAGTTATGTGTACTGAGAACGATTCAAGGCTCGCACCAGGCTGCCGGGGGGGGGACATTAAGTTTACAATCCGGGCGCGTATTCCTGCACCTAATGCGCGATTCAGGGTTGGAGGCAGTTGGCACCGTATTGGCGAGAGCGTTGCTTTGGCTGAATTTGCTAACAGTAAACAAATTGAAGTCTTTTTTGTACCACCTGTGCAGGTTGAGGGGGCGATTAGACCGGCATTAAACTTGGATCGCGTTGTGGAAGCAGGCTTTTATTCTTCATCCCGTTTATCCCGTGGCGATCGTTTTAATCTTAAAATTAGTAATCGATCAGTGTCCGACGGGGTTCATAGTGTGATGTCCCGACTTGGCTTATTGCTAATTGATGATCAGCCATCGGGTCGCCAATATGTGACCACTCTGTCGGGTACTGCCAGTCAGGCTATTTATGGCGAGCGCAGGGCTCAGGGAGGGACCCGCTCTGCTATCTGGTATACCGAAAACAGCCGAGATAGATCATTATTTCCATTACTTAATATTATTAATTTGCAACCTCCTCAGTATTTTTCAGGGGTAGCTAATGAGCAGGGCCAGCTTTCACCTGGCCGAATGGCTGCATTACCTGGCTATATTAACCCTGCATTTAATGAACAGGCTTTTTCTGATTTTATAGGCATGCCGGTAGGGAAACAGCATTTATTAAGTTTTGATGGGCAGCGTAGTGGTGGTGATCAATCAAGGTATCAGTTAAATCTTTCTAAGGCTGCTCAGCTAACGCTGGCACCGGATGGTACATGCCGTGCTGAACAGGTGGATGGGGTTGCGGGGCAGGTGTGTATTTTGCGTAAAGTGGGTGGCGAGAGTAAGGCCAGTACGGGGGGCGACGTGCGTTTTCGTGTTAGCAGTACTTCTTTGCACTCTACGTTGCAGGCACGATTTCGGGTGAGTACTGTCTGGCATAAACTGGGTGAATCAGTGGGTGTGGCTGAATTTGGGCAATCAAAGGCAATTGAGCTATTTCTACCTGATGTTGTGAGTCAGAGTAATGAAAAAAAATCATCAGCGTTAACCTCAGCGAATGGTGAGTTCTATACGCCTGCACGTAATGATGATCGTTTTGTTATTGGAATGGGTATTAAAATTTCAATTAATTTACCTAAATTGGTAAATCAACCCAGAGGTGGGCGGCTTGATTATAAGCCACACTTAAGTGGATACAATGGAGGCGGGAAATACATTGCCCCTGCCGTTTTAAATTTACAATCGCTTGCTGTAGGACAAACATTTAAGTTACATGCCTACCCTGAAACAGAGTGGTGGTCTGGGTTTTCTAGGCCAGGTCAGGGGTCTATATGGGCTCCTGCAGGCTCGCCATTTACATGTGGCTCATCGAAGCCGCTTGGTGTTAATTCGGATGGGACGATTCCATCTGGCAATAAAGATTTTGTGTTTGCATTTTACTCTAAGGAAAGATTCATTCCATGTAATGGAGCAACTCCCTTCTATACACCCGCTCGGGATCAACAGACTGCAACTTGGTATTTTGGTGCTGGCTGGTTTCAGATATATATTCATCGTGTTGCTAATTCTGGTGACCAAACTGCTTTCAGATATCCCACTATTATTCCGAGGGTTGATCCCACTGATGCAGGCGTTTTTGACTTTGTCGGCCCTAGCGAGAATCAACCTTCACTAAACCCCGGTTTTTACCCTGATCGAGATCAGGGCTACCCGTTTCCGCCAACTGCTGCTGTGGTGGCTAGTTTAAGTGCTACCCCTAACCCTGTGGTCGAAGGAAGCACTACAAAAGTAACAGTAACGCTTAATAAAGCGGCGCTGGCTAACCAGCAAGTGTATGTGAAGTTTGCTGGTGTGAGCGCAGATATTTCTGACTTAAGCAGTAAAGGGATGTTGAACTTACAAAATGCAACATCAGCTGTGGCAGATCTTGGGGCCGGGGGGAGTGTTCTGGTCAAGGAAGGCGTCACACAATTCACTTTTGATATAAGTACTGCCAACGATGCAGACAATGTGGTGCAGAGTTTTGAAGTGCGGGCCAAGGCGGGCACCGCAGATGATGCTGCCGCGCCGAAGGTAGCGGTTAACATTGACCCGATATCGAGTCCGGCCGTGGTGGCCAGTTTAAGTGCTACTCCTAATCCTGTAACCGAGGGAAGTACTACAAAAGTGACGGTGACGCTTGATAAAGCGGCACTGGCTAACCAGCAGGTGTATGTGAAGTTTGCTGGTGTGAGCGCAGATATCTCTGATTTAAGCAGTAAAGGGATGTTGAACTTACAAAATGCAACATCAGCTGTGGCAGATCTTGGGGCCGGGGGAGCTGTTTCGCTCAATACAGGAGCTACGCAGTTCACTTTTGATATAAGTACTGCAGATGATGCAGATAATGTAATGCAGAGTTTTGAAATTCGGGCCAAGGCGGGCACCGCAGATGATGCAGCTGCGCCGAAGGTAAGCGTGGATATTAATCCGAAAGTAATGGTCAAGAGCATTTCTGCGACATCGCCGGTATTGGCTGGTGAGCCAACACTGGTGACTGTTGAGCTGGAAAGCCCGACGACCACGGCAACTGGGCAGGTGTACCTGAAGTTTGTGGCTCAGAGCGCAGATAAGGATGACATTGTTTCCGTAGTAAATATGAATTCGGGAAGTGGTGCATCCGGGGTGAATGATCTGAGCGTGGGCGGGCCAGTAATGGTAAATGGTAATACAAGGATATTTACATTCCAGGTTCCTACTGTGGCTGATGCCGACGGGCAACCCCAAACCTTCGTGTTATTTGCAAATGGAGGAGCCGTTGAGAGTAGTTCAACGGGTAAGAGCACACAGGTCACAATTACGCCCAAGGCTGAATCACTGAGGGTAGAAAGTGTGGTTGCCAGCCCGAAAACGGTAGTGGCGGGTGGGAAAGTAACCTTTACCGTAACACTTAATAAGATGGTTCCCGTGACTCGTGCCAATCAGGCGGTGTATGTGAAGTTTGCTGGTGCGGGCTCATCTCCGGCAGGGATTAATGATCTGTTTTCTCCAGGGATGATTAATCTGCAGGGTGCAGCGGGGCCTGTGACTGACTTGAGCACGGGTGGGGCTGTCGCCGTTCGGACAGGAGGCAGGTCATTTACTTTTGAGGTGCAAACTAAAGCGGATGAGGAGATCTTTGATGAGCAGTTTGAAATGCGCGCCAATATTGGCACTCAAGAGGATTTGTTGTCTCAGGTTAAAGATACGGTAACGATTGAGCCTGCGCCTCTTCCTGCGCCAAGTATTGAGTTTTCGTATGTGGCAATCGAGCAGGAAGGGAAGTTTAAAAACGGGGCTTTGCCTATTGAGATGAACTATGGTGTGAAAATAAAAAATGTTGAGACCACTTCCAAGTTTAAAAATATGCAAGCATCTAAAGTTGGAGCGTATCTGAAACAGCGCACACTGCGTGCTTTTGTTGCGGGCATAAAGCTTGAAAATATGGGAACTGCCAATGTGGCGGGGACGCAATATTGTACGTTTACCAAAGATGGTGGCGGAAAGTTAATTCCATTGCCAATAAGTATGGTTTACGAAGGATTAGCAACGCCTCTTGATTGTAATAGCATTACAGGTATTAGTTTGGGATACCCTGGCGTATCAGGTGGGTGGAGCGCTCAGGATACAACAACATATATTACTAAAATGCAGATGAAATTTACGATGGGAGATGTTGTGTCGCAACAAACCAGCACAGGTGGTTATTGGTATGGTATTGCAAGAAGCACTGGTAAGCTGGTTCTGTCTCTGAATGTTGTGCAGCGTTGATTATTGGTTTTTTTGAATTGGATAGAGCATATTTTTTACCTGTAAAAGGTGCGAGGCCAGACATTATTTATGTTTTATGTCCGGTCTCGCGCCAGGTAGCAATCTATTTAATTTAATAGCTTTTTTCTAGCCATTTATTGTTAATTAATAGAGTAATATTTTCTTATTTGTGTGAAGCATGAATGGTTTTGATGTTTTAATCTTTTTGCCTTGATGTTTTTTTATTTAAAAGTACGTAGTTATAAATGTTCGGCCGGGTGCTTGTCACTAAGGATATATAAGGGGTTTATAATGCTTATTTTACGTGTGCTGGCTTTGTCCTTAGTGATTGTCCCTATGTTTTCCTTTGGTTTTTCTGTGCCTATGTTTATTGAATTAAGTGATAAATCAAAGACGACTGAATTTACTATTATGAATGAGGATGCTGTTTCTCATGATTATATAATACGTATTGATGAAACGACTTTTCCTCGGGATGGGCGAAAAATTTTAAAGATCAAAAGCGAGGCTCTTGTTCCTGATATTACCATCGTAAGGCTGCCTGCAAAATCCCAGAGAAAAATAAAAATAAACAAAAAGAGTGGCGTTACCCAGGCGGAGCGATATTTTGAAATGGTGGTTACAGAAAAAAATATTATAAATAAAAGTATTGATGGGTATGATAAAGAAGTGAGATCACTTTTGCTGCTCAGGCCTTCTGTTTCGGTTATGAAATATGTAATAAATAAAAATAAGTTATTAAATAGCGGGAACGGGTCTTTATTGTTTATGGAAGATTTAAATTGTGGTGATAAAGAGGGGAAAACAATATTAGTTGCTCCCGGTATGGAGATCGAGATGCCTGTTGTTGCAGAGGGGAGTATTTTTAGTGTTGGCCAGCAGGATGAGTTAAAGGAAATATCAAATCATTGCAGCAAGTAAATGATACCTTTAAATATGCAGCATTAAATATTACAGACATTTAATCAAATTATTTTTTGGTTTTTGTTATTCAAGAGTAGAGCTGGATTTTTTATCTACTCTTTATACCGATTGAAATAAAAAAGGCCAGCACAGATATGCTGGCCTTTTTCTTATTTGGCTTTTTGCCAGTGTTTTTGCAAGCTATCAAAGCTTAAATAGAGAGCCGGGGTGATATAAAGGGTGATGAGCTGCGAGAGCACCAGCCCACCGACGACAGCCACGCCCATGGGCTGGCGCAGCTCGGCACCTGCGCCGATGCCGATAGCAATTGGCATGGCGCCCATAATGGCAGCGAGGGTGGTCATCATAATGGGGCGAAAGCGTAGTAAGCAGGCTTCCCGAATCGCATCAACTGGCGTTTTACCTTCTTTACGTTCGGCTTCCAGCGCGAAGTCGATCATCATAATGGCGTTTTTCTTGACGATCCCAATCAGGAGCAAAATCCCGACCATGGCGATAAAGGTAAGTGGCAGGCCGACGATATCCAGCGCAATGAGCGCCCCCACGGCAGCAGAAGGGATACCTGCCAAAATGGTGAGCGGGTGTATCCAGCTTTCATACAATACGCCCAGAATCACATAAATCACCGCCACGGCCACCAGAATCAGCCAGAGCTGGGTGTTTTGAGATTGCTGGAAGACCGCTGCATCTCCTGCGAATTCACCAAATATTTTAGGAGGTAGCTGGATTTCTTGCTTCAGGGCTTCAATTTGGGTTGCTGCTTCGGAGAGCGTTTTACCTTCAGCCATATTAAAAGACAGCGTGACCGCAGGCAGCTGGCCCTGATGGTTGATGGCGTTATTGGTCATGATGCGCTCAACGCTGGAAAAGGCCGAGATAGGTACCAGAGTGCCGCTATTGCTGCGGGCATAGAGCTTATTGAGCGCTGATTCATCTGCACGATATGCATCCGCGAGCTGCATCAGTACCGAATAGCTATCTTGTGGCAGATAAATAGTGCTGATTTCGCGCTCGCCAAAAGCGCCGTACAAAGTGTCACGCAGATTTTGCATATCGACGCCCAGGGTTTGCGCCTTGTTGCGATCAATATTGAGTCTGGCCTGCAGGCCACGTTTTTCAGTATCCGACGTGACTTCGGTAAAGACGGGGGATTGACGCATGGCGCGCATTAGTTTTTCTGACCACTCCCCCAGCTCATCCGATTGCACGGCTTGCAGGGTGTACTGGTAGCGGCTTTTGGAGCTGCGTGCGCCAATTTTTAAATTTTGTGTCGGGTTAAAAAATACCGAAATGCCGGTAATACCGCTGGTGTCTTTGCGCAGGCTGGCTAGTGTTTTGTCCATGGAAGCGCGCTGGTTACTGGGCTTGAGGGTAATAAACAAGCGGCCACGGTTGCCGCTGGATAAGCTGGAAACCACCACATTGACATTGGGGTTTTTTTGAATCCGCTCGGCAACTTCGGTATGCAGTTTCAGCATGGCAGGGTAGGCAATATCCTGTGGGCCCTCGCTGCTGGCCTGAATCTGGCCGATATCTTCTTCGGGAAAAAAGCCCTTGGGCATGGATTGATATAGCCAGCCAGTGAGTACAAAGGTGGCAAGTGCGACAGCCAGCATCAGTTTGCGCCGGCCAAGGCTCCAATCCAGCGTGCGCTGATACGCGCCAAGCAAGCCATTAAATGCACGCTCAAAAAAGCGGCTCCATGCGGGCACATGGGCGTCGGGGGCTTCGTGCTTAATATAACGCGCGGCCAGCATCGGGATCAGCGTTAATGCCACGATGGCGGACACTGTAATTGCTAAGGTAACGACGGCGGCAAATTCATGGAACAAGAGGCCAATGGTGCCGGGCATAAAGAATATCGGGATAAATACGGCAATCAGCGAGACCGAAATCGATACTACGGTAAAACCTACTTCCTGCGCGCCCTGAATGGCCGCCGCTAAGGGCTTCATACCGTTTTCTACGTGGCGCATGATATTTTCAAGCACCACAATCGCATCATCTACTACCAAACCAATGGCAATGGTCAGCCCCATCAGCGAGATATTATCGAGGCTGTATCCCAGCCAGTGCATCAGTGCAAAGGTGGCAATCAGCGAGATAGGCAGCGATAAAGCCGGGATCAGCGTGGCTGCGGCGCGGCGTAGAAACAGCAGAATCACCCCCACAACCAGCAGCATGGTTAGCAGCATGGTGAGGTTAACATCGTGAATGGCTTCGCGTACCGATTGCGATCTGTCGTTTAAAACCTGCACATTCACTGAGGCAGGCATTTGCGATTTTAATTGCGGCAAGGCGGCTTTAATTGCATCGACTACGGCTACGGTATTTGCATCAGACTGACGCATCACGGCCAGTACGATCGAGCGCTCGCCATTAATCCAGCTACCGCTTTTTACATCTTGAACGCTGTCTTCAACGGTGGCGACATCCGAGAGGCGTACAGCCTGCTTGTTTTTTTCCGCAACAATTAAATCAGAAAAATCGGCCGCATTTTTTAGCTGCTCGTTGGCTTGCAGGGCCAACACCTGGCGCTTACCATCAAGCTGACCGACCGGGCTATTGGCATTGGCAGATTTGAGCGCGGCGGATAACTCGGCCAGCGTCATATCCCTTGCAGCCAATAGTTCAGGATTAACCTGCACCCGCACGGCAAAGCGTTTTTGCCCGTAAACCGTAACCTGTGCTACGCCATTGAGGGTTGATAATGTGGGGGAAATCAGGTTGTCGCCGTAATCGTTCAGCTCTGCAAGGCTCATGGATGGTGAGTTAATCCCCACCATCAGCACCGGCGCATCCGCAGGGTTTACCTTGCGATAGCTGGGCGGGCTGGTCATATCTTTGGGCAGGCCGCGCGATGCTCGATAGAGCGCGGCTTGTACATCGACTGCGGCATCGTCGATATTGCGGTTGGCGTCAAATTCCAGCGTCAGTGATACTCGGCCCTGTGTGCTGCTTGAGGTGATAACAGCCAGGCCGGGAATAGTTGAAAATTGCTTTTCGAGCGGGGTTGCCACCGAGGTGGCCATCGTTTCCGGGCTGGCTCCGGGCAGGCTGCCAGACACTTCGATGGTGGGCATATTAAACGAGGGCAGGGCAGAGATGGGCAGATTAAACCAGGCCACTACCCCGGCGACCACCACGGCCAGCCACAGAAGCGTTGTTGCGATGGGCTTATTGATACTCAGTAAGGAAATATTCATTTTGTGGCGCTGGCGGCAGTTTGGGCTGAACTTGCATTATGCTTCTGGGCTTCGCGTACTTTGCTGCCTTCGCGCAGATTTTGTCCGCCCTCTTTTACGACCTTGATATTGCTGCCAATACCGCTGACAACGGCTTGCTCGTTTTCAACTTGCAGCAATTCAACCGGAATAGATTTGACCGTTTGGTCTGCCTGAATCACAAATACAAAGCGCTGGGCCGGGCCGGTTTGCACAGCCTGAGTCGGCAGGATAACCGCATTTTTAAGTGTGCCAGCCGCAATTTGTACCGGTATAAATGCACCGGGCCAGAGTTGTTTTTTAGGGTTGGCAAATTCTGCTTTTAAGGCAATAGTGCCCGAGCTTGCGTTGACCGCGTTGTCGATAAAGCTCAGCTTACCTTGCAGTTTATTGCCATCGGCTAAGGAGGCGCTTACTAAAATGGGCCTTGGGGCGCTTTGCAAAGTCCCAAGATTACGCTCGGGCAGGCTGAATGCCACGGTGATCGGGTCGAGCTGGCTGATGGTGACCAAGGGGGTGGCGATGCTGGGCTGCACATAGCTGCCTGTGTGCACTTCAACTAAACCCGCGCGCCCGCTTAGCGGGGCTCTGATTTGTGAGTAGGATAAATTTACTTTTGCGGCATCTACTGCTGCACGTTCTGCAGCTAGTGTGGCTTGCAGGGTTTCCAATTTGCTTTGGGCATTGTCCAGTGCAGTTTTAGAAATAAAACTTTGAGCAGCCAGCTCTTTGGAGCGGGTGTAATCGCGCTCTGCCGCAGCCAGCTGGGCCTGGCTTTGTGCAAGTTTGGCTATTGCCTGACGTACATTGGCTTCGTCTTCTCTTGCATCCAGGCTGAATAAAAGCTGGCCTGCGCTGAGCTGATCGCCCTCTTTAAAATGGACTTTGCGGATGAGGCCACTTTTTTGCGGACGAACTTCAACCTGATCCAGCGGGCTGACGTGACCCTGGGCACTTAAGTTCAGAGCAATGTCCGCAGTCTGTGTTGTGGTGGTGGTGACTTGCTGGGGCGCTCGTTCAGGTTTTTCCTTTGCTGCTTCTTTACTGCAGCTCACAAGCATCAGGGCAATCAGGGGCAGGCTAAATTTAGTCATTCATAATCCCGGCACGAACACCGCGCCGGAATCGTACGGTGATCGCAATCATGGTCAGAGCCACTAACAGGCCAAAGCCTGTGATAATGGCATACATAGGCGGTATTCCGCTGGCTTGAAATTGATGTACTACGGCTTTACTTGCTGCTTCGGTAACGGGCTGGCTAAAGTATTTCACCATCATGGCATGAATCCCTACCATGACTAATATACCAATATTCTCATTAAAGTTTTGCACGGCAATAGAGTGCCCGGCCCCCATAAGGGTATGACCTCTGTGTTGCAACATGGCGTTTAATGGCACCACAAAGAAGCCTGACAGGCAGCCCACAATAAACATCAGAAATGCAGCAAGCCAGGTATTGTGAACAAAGAGCATGCCGATCACCATAATACCCATGGCAATTCCGGCAGGGAGCACGCTGAAAGCTTTTTTGAGCGGAACACAATGACCGGCAACAATCGCACCTGCCGCAATGCCAAATGCAACTACCGCGACTAACTGGGTTGCTTGTTCCATGGAAAAGTTCAACCAAATAATGGCCCAGTTCAATACTACCAGGCGCATGGTGGCTCCTGCTCCCCAAAAGAGCGTGGTTACACCGAGCGATAACTGGCCCTGCGGGTCTTTCCATAGTTTGGCAACGCAGCCCCAGAACTCCTTGGTCAGCGCGATGGGCTGCAGCTGTAGTGGTTTAAGCTCTACATTCAATTTCGGGATGTAGCAGTTCAGCCAGGATGCTGCGAGATAAAGCAAAATGATTGCGGCAATTGCGAAGGTGGCAGGGGAAAAAACAGAGCCAAGTACCGTGCTCTTTAGCCAGGGCGCTACGTGCGAGCCTGCCAGCAGACCGCCCAGTATTGTGCCGAAGATGATGGCACTGACTGTTGCCCCTTCCAGCCAGCCATTGGCAGCGACCAGTTTTTCATGGGGTAAGTATTCAGTAATGATGCCGTATTTGGCCGGTGAATATGCTGCAGCACCAAAGCCGACCAGGGCATAGGCCATAATCGGTGGCAGGCCAACCAGCATGCCCAGGCAACCGATAAGCTTAATCCCATTGCAGATCATCATGGCCTTGCCCTTGTGCATGGAATCAGCAAAAGAGCCAGCGAAGGGGGCAAGTACAACATAGGAAACGGTAAAACACCAAAGCAGCATAGACAAATGCCATTCGGGTGAATGTTGCTCTTTCAGTAGCGCGAGGGCTGCAAAGAAGAGGGCGTTGTCAGCAAGCGCAGATAAAAATTGCGCGCCAAGAATAATGAAAAATCCACGATCCATCTTGGGGCAGTACCCTTTTTTATAGTGAGGGGTTTATATCACGAAATGCTATGTCAAAGCATTGTCGCTTTTGCGTCTTATGCGCAATCAACTAGGTTTATACTCTTTGTTTTTTCTCCAGCTGTGGTTTTGTCATGACTCGCCCGATTCGTGCTGTGATTCATACTGACGCGCTTGCCGCTAATTACGCTCATATAAAGGCGTGCGCACCGGGCAGCAAAGTGTTTGCTGTGGTTAAAGCCAATGCCTATGGTCATGGTCTTGCGAATATGGTGACGGCTTTGCCCCATGCTGATGCTTTTGCCATTTTAGAAATGCCATCGGCACTCTCTTTAAGAGCGCTGGGCGTAAAGCAGCCCATTTTATTACTGGAAGGGGTTTTTTCAGCGGCGGAATTACAGCTTTGTGCCAAACATGATTTCTGGCTGTCAGTGCATGATGAGTGCGGTATGGGCTGGCTTGAAAATACCGATTTAAGCTCGCCGGTCCATGTGTTTCTGAAACTTAATACCGGCATGAATCGCCTTGGTTTTCCTGCCGAGCAAGCGCCTCTTCTGGTCGAGCGCTTAAAACAATGCAGTCATGTCGCCAGTATTACTCTGATGGCTCACTTTGCCACTGCTGATGATCCCGGGCAGGGTGTGGCGGCGCAGAGAGCGCGTTTTGATGCGGCATGCCATGGCCTGCAATTACCGGTTTCCCTGGCCAATTCGGCTGCGTTATTGGCTTATCCCGAAACACAGCAGCAATGGGTCAGGCCTGGCATTGCTCTATATGGTTCGTCTCCTTTTAGTGAAAAGAGTGCTGCAGAGCTGGGCTTGCAGGCCGCGATGACTTTAAGTGCTGAGGTGATTTCTGTTCAGGAGTTAAAAGTGGGGGAAACGGTTGGCTATGGAGCAGGTTTTGTGGCGGTCAGGCCGATGCGGATTGGCATTGTGGCTTGCGGCTATGCTGATGGTTATCCTCGCCATGCACCGACCGGAACACCGGTTTTAGTTGATGGTGTGCGTAGCTGCCTGATTGGCAGGGTGTCAATGGATATGCTGGCGGTTGATTTAAGTGATTTACCTGCTTCGGGTCTTGCCAGCCAGGTTGAGCTGTGGGGAAAAAATCTGCCTATTGACGAGGTTGCGCTTGCAGCTGACACCATCGGATATGAGCTGATGTGTGCCATTGCGGCCAGAGTGCCGGTTTTTGTTGAGCCATGATTTATGTCATGATCAATCAGTGACATGAGACAGCCAAGGCGCAAGTGAAGCTAGGTTTGAGTTTTGCGCTTTTTTTGTAAATGCTATTGTGCATATTCGGGTATTTTTGTTTTTTTGAGGTGGTTTTTTTGTGCTTGAAGTGTTGATGTAGTGCTTGTGTTTAAAACATATGCTTATTGATCATGATGTTTATGCCTAAACAGCATAACAATTCATGCATAAATGATGGCTTAAACTGTTTTTCTTGCTCGAAAAGATGGCCGGGTTTCATTACAATGATCCTTCCTTTTAAAACCTACCCAAGCAGCAGGTTTGATCCATGGCATTGATTGTTCAGAAATATGGCGGCACCTCGGTAGGCTCTACCGAGCGGATTAAAAACGTGGCACGCCGCGTGGCTAAATTCAAAGCAAAAGGGCACGATATCGTCGTTGCTGTTTCTGCGATGTCCGGCGAAACCAATAAGCTGATCGCACTGGCCAAGGAAATTCAGGCCAACCCGGATCCTCGTGAATTGGATGTTATTGTCTCTACCGGTGAGCAAGTCACTATCGGTCTACTGGCCATGGCGCTGAAAGAAATCGGCGTTGATGCAGTAAGCTACACCGGTGGTCAGGTCAAAATCCTGACCGACAGCGCGCACACCAAGGCGCGTATCCAGCATATTGACGATGGCGCAATGCGCAGCGATTTGGCTGCGGGCAAAGTGGTGATTGTCGCAGGGTTCCAGGGCGTGGATGCAGAGGGCAACATCACGACCTTAGGTCGCGGTGGCTCGGACACCACAGGTGTAGCGCTTGCCGCAGCACTTAAGGCCGACGAATGCCAGATTTACACCGATGTGGATGGTGTTTACACGACTGATCCACGCGTGGTGCCGGAAGCACGCAAGCTTTCCACGATTACTTTTGAAGAAATGCTGGAAATGGCCAGTTTAGGCTCAAAGGTATTGCAAACGCGTTCGGTTGAATTTGCCGGTAAATACAATGTGAAGTTACGTGTTTTGTCTTCTTTCGAAGAAGAAGGCGATGGCACGCTGATTACCTTCGAGGAAGACAGTAAGATGGAAAAACCCGTTATCTCCGGCATTGCGTTTAATCGTGATGAAGCCCGTATCAATGTGATCGGCGTGCCAGATAAACCGGGCATTGCTTATCAAATTTTAGGCCCGGTGGCAGATGCCAATATCGACGTTGATATGATTATCCAGAATGTGGGCCAGGATGGCACAACGGATTTCTCCTTTACCGTGCCCAAAAATGATCTGGGCCGCGCAATTAAAGTATTAGAGGGCGCACAAAGCCAGATTAGCGCTCGCCAGATCAATGGTGACGATAAAATCTGTAAAGTATCGATTGTAGGCGTAGGCATGCGCTCGCACGTGGGTGTAGCCTCTACCATGTTCCGCACACTGGCTGAAGAAGGGATCAATATTCAAATGATTTCAACTTCGGAGATTAAAATCTCGGTTGTGGTGGATGAGAAGTACCTGGAGTTGGCCGTGCGCGTGCTGCATAAGGCGTTTGGCCTGGATACGATTCAATAGAAAGGGCTTTATAAAAGAAATCCGGTTCTGTTTTAAAACAGGGGTTGCCATGTTTTTTGCAGACAGGGATTTTTTTAAAGGGATGCGGAATTTTATGTTCTGCATCCCTTTTGTATTTACCTTTACAAAACAGAACACTAGCGTTTGCCGCATGCAGAACAGTAAGAAAATGCTCATCAAGCTTCAATTAATTGCAGATTAGCGGTTGACTCATTCACGGTGTTTGCGTAGTATTCGGCTCCTTGACGGAGAGTTGGCCGAGTGGTCGAAGGCACTCCCCTGCTAAGGGAGCATACGGGAAAAACCTGTATCGAGGGTTCGAATCCCTTGCTCTCCGCCAAGCATGTTGCGGCTGTAGCTCAGTTGGATAGAGTATCTGGCTACGAACCAGAGGGTCAGGAGTTCGAATCTCTTCAGCCGCACCATTTGTTGTTACTGTGTTTTGTAATGATAAATAGATTTAAAAGTATGATCCCATAGTTTAGCGGTTAGAACACTGCCCTTTCACGGCGGCGGCCGGGGTTCGATTCCCCGTGGGATCGCCAGTTTTACAGTAATAGTATTGCGGCTGTAGCTCAGTTGGATAGAGTATCTGGCTACGAACCAGAGGGTCAGGAGTTCGAATCTCTTCAGCCGCACCATTCAATTACTGCTTATTAGTTGCAATTGTTTTTAAAGATGTTCCCATAGTTTAGCGGTTAGAACACTGCCCTTTCACGGCGGCGGCCGGGGTTCGATTCCCCGTGGGAACGCCATGTATTGCGTACTGTATAAATCACCACTCCACCTTCTTGGTCGGGTGGTTTTTTTACGTCCTTTGTTTGAATAGGGCGAATACCTGGCTGATAGCAAATCTACTCTGCAGGACACTCGGGATCAGTGAAGGTTTTGGGCAAGTTGCCTGAATCTTTCATAAAATGAGGGGTGATCTTTGGTTTACAAAAGATTGTTCTAAAAATATATTTTTAGCAATTGTTGTTTGCTAACAGGGTGCGTTGGCCAATATGAACCATTCCCTTTCAGATTTACTCATCTTTTTGAATAAAGCATTGCAATTGGCGGGGCAGCTTATTGCCTGGCATGAAAAAAAAGGGGTACATGGTGCTTTACGGCCTGAATATATTAGTTTTACAGATTTAGGCGCCTGCATTCGTGCTGCGCATCCTGATGAGCTGGTATTAAGCCTGCTTTGCCTGCGTTATGCCTCGCCTGAGCAGGCAGGACGTTTGGCGCAATTTGATAAACGCAGTGATTTATATTCACTGGGCATTATTCTTTATGAATGGCTCACAGGACGATTGCCTTTTTCGGCTGATGATTTACTTGATTTGGCACACCAGCAAATGTCTTCGCTGCCTGTTGCCCCTGTTTTATTAATACCGCAATTGCCGCTGCAGATTTCAAATCTTATTTTAAAATTACTAGCCAAATCTCCTGAGGCAAGATATGCAACGGCCAGAGGGCTGGCTGCAGATCTTGCCTTATGTATTCAGCAATTAACAACTACAGGTGATATTGTTTTATTTACTCTGGGTGAAACCGATGTGGGCTCTCAATTTATGATCCCGGATCGTTTGTATGGGCGTGAGCAGGAAATTAAATATTTACAGGAATTATATTTCAGGGCAACTCAGGGGCAAGCAATTGTTTGTATGCTAAGTGGTTATTCCGGCGTTGGGAAATCTACCCTGGCGCATTCAATTCGGGCTGAAGTAGAAAATAAAGGAGGGCGGCTCATTGTTGGCAAGTTTGATCAGTTCAGGCGTGATTCGCCTTATTCTGCCTTAATAGAAGCTTTTAAATCACTCCTGCGCCAGGTATTAGCTAGTAAACAAGGGGAGCTAGCTCAGTGGCGGATAAAACTAACTGATGCATTAGGCGAAAATGCTCAAATTGTGATTAATGTTTTACCCGATTTAGAAAAGATTATAGGGCCGCAAGCTAGTGTGCCCTTATTAAATGGCGATGCCGCACAGCGTCGATTTAATGAGTCATTTACCCGGCTAGTTGCCTTGTTTGCCAGTAAAGAGCATCCGCTTGCAATGTTTCTGGATGATTTGCAGTGGGCAGATTTTGCTTCGCTCACCTTGATACAGTCATTCTCTCAAAATAGCACAATGGCCCATTTACTTATTATTACGGCATATCGTGATAATGAGGTAGATATTAACCACCCATTAATAAATATGTTGAATGAGTTGGTCAAAAGTAAAGTGTGGATTGAAAGGCTGACTTTAAAGCCGCTTTGTGCCGGGCATTTAAGTGAAATGATTCAAGATACCTGCCGTAATATCCAGAATGTAACAGAATTAAGCGATTTATTAATGAGTAAAACGGAAGGTAATCCTTTTTACGCCCGGCAGTTTCTTAAAAATATGCAGGCTAAAGGCCAGCTATATTTTGACTATGCCAAAAACACATGGTATTGGGAATTAAACCAGGCTCGCTTGCAGGATGCTGCAGATAATGTGGTTGAATTAATGACGCAGCGTTTAAATTGCTTTTCAATTGAAACGCAGATAGTTTTACAAACTGCTGCGTGTATCGGTAAACGTTTTGATTTGGTTTTATTGGCTATTGTTGAAAATTCCACAGAGGCCCATATTCTTACTTTGCTTGCTCCTGCTTTACACGATGAGCTGCTTTTGGCTGTACAGGATGGAGAAGGGCAGAAAATTTTTCAGTTTGCCCACGATAGGATTCAGCAAGCCGCATATTCCGCTGGTTTAAATCGTAATTTAAACAGCTTGCATCTGGAAATTGGTCGTCATTTATTACAGCAAATATCTGCAGAGGCAACTGAAGCGTCTTTGTTTGATATTGTAGATCAGCTGAATCATGGTTTAGATAAAGTCAGATTGCCGCAAGAGCGAATAATTTATGCCCAGCTGAATTTGAGAGCGGGGATAAAAGCCAGAGCAGCAATGGCATATCAGGCTGCCATGCGCTATTTAGATACCTCTATTACTTTATTACCTGAAGATTCATGGGCCGAGCATTATCAGCTTAGCTTTGATATTTATTTAAATGCATCAGAAGCCTGTGATTTATGTAATCTGGATGAGAGATTTGAGCTATTAATTGAAGTCTTATTATCCAGAGGTTTGAGCGCTTTAGACAAGGCTCAGGCACGGATCCGGCAAAGTATTTATTACAGCCGAAAAGGGAGAATGATTGAAAATTTAGAGGTGGGCCGGCTTGGTTTGATTCTATTTGGAATAGATATTCCTGAAATAAATGATAGCTATGGAATGAATATTCGCTTTCAAAGTGAAATGGTGACTTTCAGAAATCATTTTTTAGAAAAAGAACTGTCCAGTTTATATGATTTACCTTTAGCTGTTGATGCAGAAACAGACACAATATTAAAGCTTATTGCATCTATTTCTGAGTCGGCTATTTTTACTAACTACCCTTTATTTTCACTTATTTCTGCGCTTGGTGTTAATCGTTCTATTTTGTATGGTAATGCGCTACTTTCACCATTTTGTTATACGCTTTTGGGTATAACCTTAATTTCCCAATTCAAAAATTATCAGGATGCCCGCCATATTTCAGATACAGGTCTGAAATTAAGCCGAGAAAAATTATTTGATTTATGGGGGTATAACCGCGCCTTTACGTATTACATATGGAATATTAATCACTGGACACTACATGCAGAAACAACACTGCCCCTGCTGGATGAAAATTACAATCTGGCATTAAAAGCGCATGATTTAGTTTATGGCGCATATGTATTGGTGGCAAAGCCCTGGAATCATTTTTTTCTTGGTCGCAGCATGCTTGATGTGATTTCCAGTAATCAGCAGCTGGTTCAGTATTGCTTAACCCGCGATGTGATTTTTCCTGTAACGCTTGCACAACCCTTTGAAGCCTTAGCAAGGGTATTACACGGTGAAACCAATTCATTAAGTGATTTAAATGGTGAACATTTTGATGTGCAGGCTTTCCGGCAATCTTGGGGGGGCGTACCAATTGTTATGGCAGGTTTACATATTGCACAGCTGTCTTTGCAGATTTATTCACAAGAATATGATGCAGCTTTGTTATTAGCGGAGCAAATAGGCAAGGATTATCCGTCAACTTATTTATTAAATTTAACCTGGCGTTTTTCTCATGGCCTGGCTCTTGCTGCTTTAGCCCGCAAAAGTATAGGGAAAAAACGGCAGGCTTATGTGAATACTTTGATTGGAGTCAGTGATTATTTTGAGCAAATTTCGCAAGAAGGGTCTCCTGAAAATGTAGAGCATAAGCTGGTTTTTTTACGGGCAGAGCGGGCGCGGCTGGATCATCAGGTAGAAGACGCTGAGCTTTTATACTGGCATGCGATTCGCCTGGCCCAGCAAAGAGGTTTTTTGCTGGATGAGGGCTATTTTCACGAGGTGCTGGGGCTGTGGCTAGAAGAGCGAGACTGTGCTTTTGAGCCTATTCAGCAAATCCTCACTCAGGCGGCGACCTGTTACCGGCAATGCCATGCTTTAGCGCTGATGGGGCGGGTTGAGCTGCGTTTAAAAGTGTTGCCAAGGCAAGAGCTGGAGGTTATCCAGAATGATGTGGATGCACTGCATGCCCTAGATAGCCTTGATACCCTGGCTATTTTACGGGCAGTACAGGCGATTTCCAGTGAGGTGGGGGTACAGCCCTTATTAGGGCGTTTATTAAAAATCATTATCGAAGCCGCAGGTGCAGATCGCGGGGCTATTGTGGTGCGCGATGGTGATCAGTTACAAATTGAAGCTATTTTAAATTTTGTGCAGCCGGTTTTACCGGAAAGTTTATTACGTTTCGTTTTTAATACCGGGCAAACTACTTTATTAAATGAATTGACGCAGTTTTCTGAATTCAGGGGGGATATTTATTTTACCCAGTATCGTCCCGCTTCTATTCTTTGCCGTGCATTAGGGCGCAGCAGTGCCGGCCGCCGGGTCCTTTATTTAGAGCATAGTACGATTAGCAATACTTTTTCTATGCAACGCAGGCAGGTATTGGAATGGCTTTCTGCGCAGGCTGCAATTTCAATTGAAAATGCACAAATGTACCAGGAACTTGAATCACTGGTAGCAAAACGCACGGTGGAATTAGAGCGTAACCGGAATGTTTTGGAATCTATTTTAGAGTTTTCCCCGGCGCTGGTTTCTTTAAAAGATTTAAATGGCCGTTATTTAAGGCATAACTTGCGTTTTGCCGAGCTATTTAACCGATCCGGTGAATCTTTGGTGGGGATGACGGATGAGGAAATTGCCGGGCCCGAAACAGCAAGTCGTTTTTTAATTCAGGATCAGCGGGTCATAGAGCAAAACATGCCTCAGCAGGTTGAAGAAGAAATTATGACTGCTGATGGATTACATACTTTTTTAACGCATAAATTTCCCCTCAGGGATGCGGATGGCAGTGTATATGCCGTTGGGGGGATTGCAATGGATATTACCGAATTAAAACTGGCACAAAAAACAGCAGAAGCAGCAACTCAGGCAAAAAGCGCGTTTTTGGCCAATATGAGCCATGAAATCAGAACACCAATGAATGCAGTAATTGGTATGGCTCATTTAGCGCTGAAAACAGATTTAAATGATCGCCAGCGTGATTATGTGCAAAAGATTCATTATGCCGGTCAGTCACTGTTGGGAATCATTAATGATATTTTGGATTTCTCTAAAATAGAAGAGGGTAAATTATCCATTGAGAGAATCGATTTTAATCTTGACCAGGTCTTTGCCAATATTGCGACTCTCACTTCCGGAAAAGCAGAAGATAAAGGGATTGAATACCTTTTTCAGGTTCATCCTAATGTTCCCAGGCATTTAGTTGGCGATCCTTTACGCCTGGGACAGGTCTTACTCAATATGGTAAGTAATGCAATTAAGTTCACCGAAGAGGGTGAAGTGCATGTGATTTGTGAATTAACTCATTCTGATGCAAAGCAGGTAGTTTTGCGTTTTGCTGTGCGAGATACAGGTTTGGGAATGAGTTTGGAGCAGTCAAAAAAACTGTTTTTACCTTTTAGCCAGGCCGATAGTACGACTACGCGTAAATTTGGTGGCACAGGTTTGGGTTTATCAATTTCCAAGCGCCTGGTAGAAATGATGGGTGGAGAAATTGAGGTGCAAAGCGTGCCGGACAGAGGCTCTGTTTTTGCGTTTACCTGCGTTTTTGAGCGTGAAGCTACACAGCAGCCCGGTGTTCGTTTGCCACATCATTTGCATGGCATGCGTATTTTGGTTGTTGATGATAATGCGGTTGCCCGCGAGATTCTGAAGGAATCGTTGCAAAGCCTCACTTTTGTTGTGGATGCAGTGCCCTCGGGAGAAGATGCACTGGTAAATTTGCATCGTGCAGACGCAATACAGCAGGCATACAGTGTGGTATTTACCGATTGGCGTATGCCGGAAATGGATGGTTTAGAGCTGGCCCGCAGGATTAGTCTGGATAAGAAACTGTGCCATACCCCATCGGTCGTTTTGGTGACGGCTTATACCCGCGAAGATATCCGGGCAGAGGCGCAAGCAGCACATATTGATGGTTTTCTGTTTAAACCGATTAATCAATCAATGGTAGTCGATACTTTATTAACCATTTTTGCTCCTGAATTATTGCGTGATGTGGTTTCGTTTACCCGCAGCGATATTGTGCCCAATTTAAAGGGCATGCATGTTTTATTGGTGGAAGATAATCTGGTAAATCAGCAGATTGCATTAGAGTTAATGCGCTCTGCCGGTGTGGATGTTGATATTGCAAATAATGGCCATGAGGCAATTAAAAAAATTGTTGAATTTGGTCCGAAATATTATCACTGTGTATTAATGGATCTGCAAATGCCACAAATGGATGGGCATGAAGCCACTGCAGTAATTCGTAGTGATGTGGTATTTAATACCCTGCCAATTATTGCAATGACGGCTCATGCCATTAATGAGGAAAGAGCGCGCTGTTTAGCAGAAGGAATGAATGAGCATATTACAAAACCTATTGACCCTGCTTTTTTGTTTGAGCGTTTACAATACTGGCATCAGCATCGTTTGGCGGCAGATGGCTGCACCCGTATCTATATTGGTGACACGTTGCCTGCCGAGAATCTGACAGCTAATGCTCAGGCACGATCAGTAGTCTCGGAAATAAAATCTGAAACACCTTTACTACAAACTGCTTTATCCGAACTGGATAAATTAAAATTATTATCAGGTGTTGCAGGTCTGGATATTTATGATGGCCTGGCAAGGCTGGGTAATAATGCTGCTTTGTATTGGTTAGTGATTCAGCAACTGGCCATGAGCGAGCGTGATAATCCAGAAAGAATTCGTATTGCATTAATGCAGGGGGATATGGAGGGCGCGTCCAGAGCGGCTCATTCTTTAAAAGGCGCGGCGGCAAATTTATCGTTTAACGATTTAACACAATTTGCCAGCAAGGTTGAATCTTTATTACGTCAGGGTGAAACTGGAGACAATCTACATCATCATATTGGCGAGCTGGATCGGTCCATGCAGCAGCTTTGTAGTGCTTTGCAAAAAATTGACGCGTAGCCAGCATAAAAAAAACACCCCAAAAATAAGGACATATGTTCAATTTTTGGGGTGTTGTTCAGATTACGGTATTTTATTTTAGGGCTGTACCAGCTTGCCTTCCAGTTGCTTTCTGATTTCCGGCATTCTGTGCTCTAAGTAATGAATACTGGTGCTGCCTTTAATAAAGGCTTTATCCAGTAAGAGCTGCTGGTGTAAGGGAATATTGGTGTTAATTCCCTGTACAACCATTTCTGATAGCGCAATTCGCATCCTGGCCATCGCTTGCGCGCGGTTATCACCATAGGTAATGATTTTGCCTATCATCGAATCGTAATGCGACGGTACGGTATAGCCTTGGTAAACGTGTGAATCTACGCGTACGCCTGGGCCGCCCGGGGTGTGGTAAGTGGTGATTTTTCCTGGGCTTGGGATAAACTTCAACGGATCTTCCGCATTAATCCGGCACTCAATGGCGTGGCCTTTGAGTTTCACGTCTTTTTGTGCATAGCGCAATGGTAAATCAGCGGCTACGCGGATCTGCTCTTGCACAATGTCGATGCCGGTAATCATTTCTGTCACCGGATGTTCAACCTGCACACGGGTATTCATTTCAATGAAATAGAATTCGCCGTTTTCAAATAAAAATTCGAATGTACCTGCTCCGCGATAATTAATCTTGCGACAGGCTGCTGCACATCTTTCGCCGATCTGTTTGCGCTGTGCTTCGGTAATGCCTGGTGCCGGTGCTTCTTCGATGACTTTTTGGTGGCGACGCTGCATGGAGCAGTCGCGCTCGCCTAGGTAAATAGCGTTGCCATGCTGGTCAGCCAGGATCTGGATTTCAATATGGCGCGGGTTCTGTAGGTATTTTTCCATGTAAACCATGGCGTTTCCGAAGAACTTTTCTGCTTCCGATTTGGTGAGCTCAACTGCCGCTACGAGCTCTTCTTCAGTGTTGACTACACGCATACCGCGGCCACCACCACCACCAGCAGCTTTAATGATCACCGGGTAGCCCACGGCCTTACCAATTTTCATTAATTCGGCAGGATCATCCGGCAGTGCGCCATCGGAGCCGGGCACGCAAGGCACACCTGCTTCTTTCATGGCGTCTTTGGCAGATACTTTATCGCCCATTAAGCGAATCGATTCCGGGCGCGGGCCGATAAAGGCAAAGCCGGATTCCTCTACGCGCTGGGCAAAGTCGGCGTTTTCGCTTAAAAAGCCGTAACCTGGGTGAATCGCCTGCGCTTCGGTGACTTCGGCTGCAGCAATCAGCGCCGGAACATTCAGATAGCTCAGGGTCGATGAGGCTGGGCCGATACAGACTGATTCATCGGCCAATTTCACGTATTTTGCTTCGCGATCGGCTTCGGAATGCACAACGACGGTTTTGATGCCCATTTCGCGGCAGGCGCGCAAAATGCGTAGCGCAATTTCTCCGCGATTTGCAATCAGGATTTTTTCAAACATGGGAAGCTCCGTGAGGAGTAAAAAGTAAGCGGGAGAAGGTGATGCACCCGCGCTTTATTGCTTACTTTTTACCGAATCAGCCAATAATAAACAGTGGCTCACCGTATTCAACAGGGCGGCCGTTTTCAACCAGAATCGCTTTGATCACGCCTGCTTTGTCGGCTTCGATTTCATTGAGGAGCTTCATCGCTTCAATAATGCATAAAGTATCGCCCACATTCACTTGCTGGCCGACTTCTACAAAGTTTTTGGCTTCAGGAGATGAGGCGCGGTAGAAAGTGCCTACCATGGGAGATTTGGCAATAAAGCCTTCTGGTTGCGCTTCGACTTCTGCGGCAACCGCCACGGCGACAGGGGCCGCCGCAGCGGCAGCGGGGGCAGCAGGTGGCAACTGGTATTGCATCGCTTGTGCGTAGGCAGGGATATTCTGATTTACCCGGGTAATACGAACGCGCTCTTCACCTTCGGTGACTTCAAGCTCGGCAATGCCGGATTCTTCCACGAGATCAATCAGTTTTTTAAGTTTACGCAAATCCATAGGGGTCTCCTCTCTATATGCGAGAATTATTGGCGTTGATTAATTAAAATCAGGGGGCCTTGGGAGTAAAACGGAGTGCGAATTCCAGTGCGCATTCATAACCATGCGCGCCTAGACCGCAGATAACGCCAACCGCGAGGTCGGAAAAATAGGAATGATGCCGGAATGACTCACGGGTATGAACATTGGACAGGTGAACTTCAACAAAAGGAATTTTTACCCCGGCCAGCGCATCACGAATAGCAATGCTGGTATGTGTAAACGCAGCGGGGTTAATGATGATAAAATCCGTGCCGTCAGAATGGGCGGCATGAATACGATCAATAAGTTCGTATTCGCGATTTGATTGGAAAGCATCAACGCGGGCAGCACGCTGTTGTCCCAGTGCCATGAGCTTGGAGTTGATTATCTCTAGGGTATCAGCACCGTAGTGCTGCGGCTCTCTTGACCCCAGCAGATTCAAATTTGGGCCATGTAGTACTAGGATATTGCGTGTGTTTTGCATCCGCTACTCGTTTTTGTTGCCTGTCATTGGGCGAAGTTTGCCGCAGTATGTGCGAATTTGTCCAGAAAAAGTGGGTAATTTCGGCGATTTGCATTCTAAAACACTTGTTTGAAAGCCCGCCAAGTCAGTCTGTACGCGGGTTTTATCGTACAAGGCGATACATGTCTTGTAGTTTTGTTACACCTTAAAAAAGGCTTCTTTTTACATGCAAGTCGCTGACTTTGATTACCATTTGCCCGAATCTCTGATTGCACAGTTTCCCCCTCAGGTTCGTGGAGAAAGTCGTTTACTACATATCAATGGCCTCGTACGGCAAGATTCACATTTTTGCGAGTTACCGCAATTTTTACGTGCGGGTGATGTCCTTATTTTTAATGACACCAAGGTGATTAAGGCCCGGGTATTTGGCAAAAAGGATTCAGGCGGTGCAATTGAAGCTTTGATCGAGCGTGTTTTAGATGAGCGCAGCGCGCTGGCTCATATTCGTTCCTCCAGGGCACCGAAGCCCGGTGCAAGGCTTATTTTTGCAGATCGCTGGACTGCAACAATGATCGAGCGCAAAGATGATCTGTTTAAATTACAGTTTGACGGCGAAGAAAGTGTATTAGATATCCTTGAGCAGGCCGGTCAGCTGCCTTTACCTCCCTATATTACTCATATTCCTGATGATGAAGATGCCAGGCGCTATCAGACGGTTTATGCGCGGGACCCGGGCGCTGTGGCGGCTCCGACGGCAGGCTTGCACTTTACTGAAGATTTACTCGCAAAGTTGCAGGCAATGGGGGTGAAAACTGGTTACCTCACCTTGCACGTTGGTGCAGGGACTTTTCAGCCGGTACGAGTCGATGATATTGCAGAGCACATCATGCACCATGAGCGCTATTCGATTCCCGCTGCCACCATTGCTCTGATCGAAAAAGCAAAGGCTCAGGGCGGGCGCGTGATTGCCGTGGGGACCACCAGCTTGCGCGCATTAGAAGCGGCTTCGCAGCAGGGTTTTCTGGCCCAGCCGGAAGGGGACACGAATATTTTTATCACACCGGGCTACCAGTTCCGTGTGGTTGACCGTCTGATTACCAATTTTCATTTGCCTAAGTCTACTTTATTGATGCTGGTGGCGGCATTTGCCGGCTATGACACGATGCTTGCTGCCTATCAATATGCAGTGGAGCAAAAGTACAGATTTTTTAGCTATGGCGATGCGATGCTATTAGAGCCCGATACGCTTTAGTCAGGCAAATCAGTAGCAGAGATCCAGTGGCTTGTGCCGGGATTGGGGCATTGCTTGTACTGGTATTTTGCTGGCCTGGCGGCGTGAATGCTCTGCTCATTGTGATTTGGCTGAGATGGTCAAGGGCGGCAAATGGCGGGTACTTTGAAGAGCAGATTCGGCCCCGGTCAGGATTAGCTGGAAGATGTACAGGGCGCTGTTTAGCAAGGGCTGAATCGCTAATATCCCGTATTTTCACACCGTAATGACATTGCTTTGCTGCTGGCTTGGCGGTAATCTTGCGGCCCGTGCCGGACTGTGTTTCCGGCGGCGCTTAGGAAAAAAATAATGCTGAAATTTGAATTAAAAGCCACCAGTGGCGGCGCGCGGCGCGGCACCATGACTTTAAATCACGGCGTAGTTGAAACGCCGGTGTTTATGCCTGTGGGTACTTACGGTACCGTAAAAGCCATGACGCCGCGTGATTTAAAAGAAATTGGCGCGCAAATCTGTCTTGGTAATACTTTCCATCTGTGGCTGCGCCCCGGTTTGGAAGTGGTTGAGCAATTTGGTGGTCTGCACGAATTTATGGGCTGGGATAGACCCATCCTGACAGATTCGGGCGGTTTCCAGGTGTTTAGCCTGGGTGCGATGCGCAAGATTACTGAGGAAGGCGTGACTTTCCAAAGCCCGGTCAATGGCGATAAATTATTTTTAACACCTGAAGAATCAATGAAAATTCAAACGGTGCTTAATTCCGACATCGTGATGATTTTTGACGAATGCACCCCGTATCCGGCTGATCGCAAGCAAGCAGGTGATTCGATGCGGATGTCTTATCGCTGGGCCAAGCGCTCACGTGCTGAGTTTGATGCACAGCAAAACCCGAATGCGCTGTTTGGCATCGTGCAGGGCGGCATGTATGAAGACCTGCGGGATGAATCGATTGCCGGCCTGTTAGAGATTGGTTTTGATGGCATGGCCATTGGTGGTTTGTCGGTGGGCGAGCCTAAAGAAGATATGGAGCGCATTCTGGCTCATACTGCCCCTAAACTACCGGTAAACAAGCCGCGCTATTTAATGGGTGTAGGCACGCCTGAAGACCTGGTGTATGGGGTAAGTCAGGGTATTGATATGTTCGATTGCGTGATGCCCACCCGCAACGCAAGGAATGGCATGTTGTTTACCCGCTTTGGCGATGTAAAAATCAAAAATGCCAAACATAAGCTGGACAAGCGTCCTTTAGACGAAACATGTAGCTGCTACACCTGCAAGAACTTCAGCCGTGCATACCTGCATCATTTATTCCGCACAGGCGAGATTCTGGCGGCTCAGCTTAATACCATCCACAACCTGCATTATTATCAGGTGGTGATGGCAGAAATGCGTGCAGCCATTGAAGCGGATCAATTTACCAGCCACGTGGCGCAATTCCACGCTGATCGCGCACGCGGGGTTGATTGATTTAGATGGGCACAGCGTGTGCCTTATCGCTCAGTAAGTGCCATGCGATATGAATTGCGCAGGGCAGGTGAAACCCCTCAGCCGCCAACTAAAATCAAAAAGACCTTTTTAGTGCTTTCAGTACGTTGATTTTGGTGCGGCATCCTGCGGGGGACTCCCCTTTCTTGAATGGCCAGGAAAGGAAGCAAAACCGCAATATCAAAAGCACGATGGCCCCTCACTGCGGATAATCGCCCGGTGAATTTAGTTATGAGCATAAAAAAACGGCATAGCCTGCGCTATGCCGTTTTTTTTCGTGGGATAGCCGCCTTACTTGGCCAATTCCAGCGCTACCCTGGTGGGCAGAGCAATTTTATTGTCTGTGCTGTACTGATAGTCATGAAAAATATGCTCAGCCGACAGAATCTGGTAGTTGCCGTCTTCGTGTTTGTGGCTGGTGTCCTTCAGGCGATAGGTGTAGTGGCCGCAGGTCCAGCAATCAAAATTGCGCATATGTGTGCAAAGGCAGGTTTTATCCATTACTTTGATCCGTCTGGCATCGGGGGCGATAGCCACTTCGCGGTTGTATGCCTCGATATAGCTGCAGCTGCCCTTGGCATCGAGCAGGTAACCATAAGCCTCACAGTTCGGGCGTATTCCAGCTCCAATTGAAGGGCTGTTTTTCAGCATACGCATTGGATAGCCCGTTGGGGAAATCTGATTTACTTCGATATTATCTTCACTGGATTTAAAGTATTCCTGCTGCACACTGGCAGGCAGGCCGCATTCGCTTGATACGGTAAAACGGGTGGCTACCTGTACTGCGGCAGCCCCTGCTTCAAGGAACGATACCGCATCCGTGCCAGTGAAAATACCACCGGCGGGAATAATCGGAATCTCAAGTTGCTCATCCAGCATAAACTGGCGGATTTCGGCCACGATCGTGGCCAAATCGTACTGTGCCCAATCCATACCAAAGCCCAAGTGCCCGCCCGCCAGCGGGCCTTCAACCACCACGTAATCTGGCAGGCGATTGAGCTTGGCGTTTTTACGCAGAAATAATTGTAAGGCGCGTACAGAGGAAACAATAATCCCCAGCTTGGCGTCTCTGAAGCGCGGGTGATCTTCGATCAGTCCCATTGAGCCCAGATGCAAACCGGCCGCCAGCGTAATGCCATCAATGCCTGCATCCAGCGCTGCCGTTAAACGCACCCGAAGGGTTTCTTTCGGGGCATTCATGGTGAGCTTTTCCATGCAGTTGATAAAAACCAGGCCATCACCATGTTTGGCTTCCATGGTTTTATTTACGTGAAGTTTGGTGGCTTCTTCAAGACGGCCTAAATCGAACTGAACTTCGGATTTATCCGAGTTCGTCACATTGTGTTTGTACTGCTGAAGTTTTTCTTTAACTTGCTTGGTTTTGTAGCGACGATCAGTCACTGTGTTGATCATGGCATCCGAGATATGGCCAATACCACCGAGGCGAGCGGCCTCAAGAGCCAGGTCAGCGGTGGAAATATCGACACCCATACCGCCAATCATGATCGGTACGAGTTCTTTTTTACCGAAGCGAAGGCGGAAATCATCTACACGTTTCATCGTTTGTACTTTAACCAAGTAATCAAAAAGGGGCTAAACCTTATCGGCACCGTATTTTCTATCGTGATATCACTACGAGGGTGGGGATTTTGCTGGTAAATTCAAATTAAAATGAGCATTTGAATTGCGGTAATTGTTGCTTTACCGCTATTTTCTGTTTTTTTTGCCTCAAGATTTATATCATTTTAAGAAAAATACGCCACCGTCCCGGTCTGTATTTATCAACTAAATCAGAGGGCTAGTGCTGTTTTTTGCATGGTGATAAGGTCCCTGATTCCTTGCTCGGCTAAATTTAATAATGTATTCATTTCTTCGCGGCTAAATGCATCACCTTCGGCTGTTCCCTGCACTTCTACAAACTTTCCACTGGCTGTCATAACTACATTCATGTCTGTTTCGCAGTCCGAGTCTTCCGGGTAATCCAGATCCAACACTGCTACACCTTTATAAACACCCACAGAAATTGCTGCGACATGTTCACGAATCGGTGAAGTGGTGAGTTTGCCTGCCGCAATCAAGCCATTGATTGCGTCGCTTAGTGCAACAAATGCGCCGGTAATGCTGGCGGTACGGGTACCGCCATCGGCTTGAAGTACGTCACAGTCAATAATAATCTGGCGCTCGCCTAAGGCGGCCATATCGACGACTGAGCGTAATGAGCGGCCAATCAGGCGCTGGATTTCCTGGGTTCGGCCGCTTTGCTTGCCCTGAGCGGCTTCACGCCGCATACGGCTATTGGTGGAGCGGGGCAACATGCCGTATTCCGCCGTCACCCAGCCCTGACCTTTACCCTTTAGAAAGGAAGGTACGTTTTCTTCCACTGAGGCTGTGCAGAGTACTTTGGTGTCGCCAAACTCGATCAGTACCGATCCTTCGGCATGGCGGGTGTATTGGCGGGTGATGCGAACGCTGCGAAGCTCATCGGAGCGACGTGAGGAAGGGCGCATGGCGGGTCTCGTTTTATGTAAATTGCCGGGATTATACCTTTGCTCAGGCATTTCTAATGCTTCGCAATGGCAGACTTTGTAATAAGTCATACAGGCAGGTGAGGTGATGTTGTGAAATAGGTGGAGAAGGGCTTAGACCCACGGCCTTGGGTTTGTTTGGTGGTTTATTTTTTAAAAATCAGGCCTAGAGCAGCAAATAATACCGGCTGATGCAGCAGATAAATGATCAGGCTGTGCCGCCCTATCCAGCGTATCGGGCTAAGGCTTTTGGCGCTGCCAAGGGTCATCCAGCCTGTGGGAATAAGCCGCTGTGCAGCGATCCCGAGTAAAATTACTCCAAACCAGGGGATGAGTGGCACGTAATCTTCTGTGATTGGTTTGTAAGTCATCATGCCCAACCAGGCGAGAGCCGGGTGATTGAATAGCGGTGCTTGCAGATAAATGCCCAGCAAGATCAGGCTGGGCCCCAGGAGTAGATTAAGTGTGGTCTGTTTAATAAAAAAAGGGGCAAGCAGCCCTGCCACAAAAAAGAAATGCAGGACGCCAAACCAGATGACTGCATGGGGGAAAATAAGCCAGCTGCCTAAGGTGGCAGCCATTGCACAGGCTAGAAGCTTCAGCTGGCGTGCGGGATTGATTTTATCTCCCGTGGTGAAGCCTGCTACTGCAGCAAAGAGGGTAACAATCAGGATGCGAAGGGCCACCCATTCCGGCTCGACATTGGTTTGAACCGCAAGCTTGCCAAAATAAGCCAGATCAAAGCAAAAATGGAAGAAAACCATTAATACAACGGCTACTCCCCGGAGCAGATCAGGCAGAGGCTTACGGTTTTGTGTCTGCATTATTTGGAGTATTTCTGAATAGCCGCCTGAATTTCGGCAATAGCAGCTTCGATATCCTCATCCGTAATATCAGCGGAGACAGTTGAAGGATCAATATGGGTGCTGATGGTGTTGATATCGAGTTTTTGCGTAGATACAAAGGCATTATCGGAAAAAAACTGATCCTCGGCATCATGCCAGTTAATGCCCAGGGCGCTGATATTGTCTGCCTGTTTGCCACCGCATAGTTCTGCCTGGTCCATCAGCTGAGGAACAGAAAACAGCACAGGAAAAGAAGACAGGAAGTGAATGAGCTGGGTTTCTGTGACGCACCCCCACAGGCCATCGGTGCAAAGCAGCAGGGTATCGTTGTCGCTTAGCGCCATAATGCCACCCAACTCGATTTCGGGCGTGATGTTGCCGCCAAGACAGTTGTAAATTTTATTGCGTTCAGGGTGAACCAGCGCTTCTTCGGCGCTGATCTTGCCACTATCTAATAGTTTTTGAACTTTTGAATGATCTTTGGTTTGCAGCAGTATCTTGCCTTTACGCAGCAGATAAAGCCGGGAATCTCCCACATGAGCCCAAAATAATATGCCGTCCTGGATAACGCAGGTTACGACTGTTGTCCGGGGGATTTCAAGTAGCTGATGTTTGCTGGCGTAATCAGAAATAGCCGCATGGCACTTTAGCAGGGCATCATGCAGAAACTGATTGGGGCTTTTGAGGACGGGCTGGGCTTTTTTTTGAAACAGGTCAGTGAGCAGCTCCACGGCAATTTGTGCGGCAATTTCACCGTGCAGGTGCCCGCCCATGCCATCGGCAACGACAAGCAAAAGTGCATCGCGGCTGTAGGAGTAGCCCAAGCGGTCCTGGTTATATTGGCGGCCACCCTGGCGGCTATTTTGATATACGGTAAATTTCATTCTGTTTCCAGCTGGCCTTTGCTTGAGTATACCGACCATTTACGACGTAAAATACTGACGATACCACTACGTTTAACCGGAGCTGATCCCCTCTCTAACAGCTGCTTCTGAAGCTGATGCACGCTTTGCGGCCTGAGGCTTGGATCCAAGTTCAGGCAGGAAGAGATGAGTTCGATAAGCTCAGGTGAGTAGCGGTCACCATAACGATCGTGGAGTTTTATCACTTTATCCAGTTTTAAACGCTGGTCGGCAGCTTGTGGTGCTGTGCCTGCGATGCAGGAAAATAAACTGGCCCCCACACCATAGATATCTGTCCAGGGGCCTTGCTGATCCTGTTTATTATATTGCTCGGGCGCGGCAAACCCGGGGGTATACATAGGGGTCAGTTTACTTTGCTCTAAAGCCAGTGTTTGACGTGCAGAACCAAAATCCAGTAAAACTGGCGAGCCGTCTTTACGAATATAAATATTGGCAGGCTTAATATCCAGATGAAGCAGTTTATTCAGATGAACTTCGCGTAAACCATTGAGTAAATGGTAAAACACATGGCGGATCAGTTTCTCATCCACACCGCCTCTGCTGTGTTTTAGCTGGATTTCCTTTTGCAGGGTTCGGCCACGCTCGTACTCCATCACCATGTATACCGTGTCGTTGGCGCGGAAAAAGTTACGTACCCGGATGATATTCGGGTGCTGGATATGGGCTAAGGTCTTGCCTTCTTCAAAGAAGCATTTCAAGCCGTGGCGAAACAAGGCAACACTGTCCTCGTTGCGAGCCTGTACCAGTTCACCCTCGGTTCTGAGGGCTAAAGAATTGGGTAAATATTCCTTAATGGCGACTGGATAATCTTTTTCGTCATGTGCCAGATACACAATGCTAAAGCCACCTGCAGACAGTAGTTTAGCGATTGTGTAGTTTTGAAGTTGATAACCGCGTGCGAGCGGTTGGTTGCTTGGGGTTGCCATCCGTGTCTTTTCGTTATATTTGTCTATCTGTTAATTTTGATTTCAGCTCAATGGAATGTAAAGCAAATCCCATAAAGGAGTCCTAATGATTTTAAGTATGACTGGTTTTGCCTCGGTTCAACGTGAATTGACAGACGGTACATTAAGTATTGAGCTGCGTTCGGTCAACCACCGTTTTTTAGATCTTATCCTCAGAACGCCGGAAGAAATCCGCCCATTTGAAGGGGGAATTCGTGAGCGTGTGTCTGCCAAGCTTGCCCGTGGCAAAGTAGAGTGCCGGGTAAACTGGAATGCACGAGCCGGAGGAGAAGCCGCTTTACAACTTAATACAGAGCTTTTACAGCAGCTTTTGGCTGCCGCCACAGTCGCAAAAAAAATTGCTCCAATGGCTTCCGAGCTGCAGCTGGGCGAGCTGTTAC
This sequence comes from Iodobacter ciconiae, assembly GCF_003952345.1. Classification (NCBI taxonomy): domain Bacteria; kingdom Pseudomonadati; phylum Pseudomonadota; class Betaproteobacteria; order Neisseriales; family Chitinibacteraceae; genus Iodobacter; species Iodobacter ciconiae. The sequence goes on from NZ_CP034433.1 coordinate 255,512, forward strand.
GCTGGCCGGGGGTCTTATCTGCCCAGGTAGCCGCACCGGAATCACTGGGTGCTGCATGCCTGGAAGTTTTAGATGAAGCGCTGACTGATTTTAGCGCCAGCCGTGCCCGCGAAGGTGACAAGCTTAAAGCGCACCTTCTGGAACGCATTGCTGGTATGCAGAGCATTGTAAACGATGTTACCCCACTTATCCCGCAGTTGGCAGCTTCTTATGAAACTCGCATGAAAGCGCGCTTTTTAGATGCGCTGGGCACAATGGATGACGATAGAGTTCGCCAGGAGATTGTGATCTTTGCGCAAAAAATTGATATTGATGAAGAACTCTCGCGCCTGAATGCTCACTTTAGCGAAATTCGCCGTATCCTGGAAAAAGGCGGCTCTGTTGGTAAACGCCTCGACTTTTTAATGCAAGAGCTGAACCGTGAAGCCAATACCCTTGGTTCTAAATCAGTCAGCGCCGAAACCAGCCGCGCTTCGATTGAATTAAAAGTTTTAATTGAGCAAATGCGTGAGCAGATTCAGAATATTGAGTAATGTTTTATGCGATACAAATGCACACTTAATATCTTTACAAACCCAGCAAATGCTGGGTTTTTTTTAGTTTTAGCTTATCGTATCTGTGCTACGCCTATTAAATTGCACTACGCTTATTGCTGGTGTTTTTAACAGAGAGAGACATATTAAGTATTTTCTGTCTTCCTTATTTACTTATATTGTTAGGCTGCTTGTCTGAAATGTTTGGAATAAATTGTTAACCTGTTTGCATATATTTGGAGCGGTCATGACCCTTTTACTATCTCGTAAAGTACTGGCATTAACCAGTATTGTGCTGATGAATTTCAGCTTTGCTGCTTCCCCTGTTCAGTTTGCCGACACTATTTATTATGGCGGTGATATTGTGACGGTTAATGATCAGCAGGCCAGCGCGGAAGCTCTGGCTGTAAAAGATGGGGTGATTGTGGCCGTGGGTGAGCGTAAAGCATTGGCTCAGTTCAAAGGCCATAAAACAAAGATGGTCAATTTGCGCGGACAGACACTTTTACCTGCTTTTATGGATGCGCACAGCCACTATATCAACTCACTTTCCGTCGCTAATCAGGTGAACGTTTATGCGCCACCTGCCGGGCCAGGGACCAGCCCGGAAAGTATTGTGGCCGAGCTGAAGAAATTTGTGAAGGCTCATAAAATTCCAAAGGGCGTGCTGATTCAGGCTTATGGCTATGATGAAAATGTGATGCCGGAAGGACGGCAGCTAAATCGTGACCATCTTGATGCTGTATTTCCGGATCATCCGGTACTGGTAAATCATGTTTCCATGCATGGTGGTGTGCTCAATAGCGCCGCTATGAAAAAATGGAAATTCACGGCAGAAATGCAAACGCCTCCTGGTGGGGTTATCCTGCGCAAACCCGGGACGGCCGAGCCCTATGGCTTGATTATGGAAACGGCGTTTTTGCCGGTTTTTGCTGATTTACCCAAGCCGGAAACAGATGAAGAAATAATCGCAGCGACCCGTGCCGGCCAGATGATGTATGCCAGGGCGGGAATTACTACCGCACACGAAGGTGCAACGCATGCTGCTGATCTGAAAGTGATGCAAAAAGCCAGTAAAGCCGGCGTCAATATAATTGACGTGGTTGCTTATCCATTTATTACCGATCTTGAAGAAGTACTGAAAGACAACCCGCCTGAATCTTTTGGTAAATATAATCAGCGTTTAAAACTGGGCGGGGTGAAAATCACGATTGATGGCTCCCCCCAGGGTAAAACGGCTTATTTTACGCAGCCCTATCTGACTGGTGGCCCAGGTGGTGAGGAAAACTGGACAGGAGAGCCTACTTTTCCGGAAGAATGGGTTAAAAAAGCCGTTAAACAGGTTTATGAGCTTAATGTGCCTTTAAACCTGCATGCCAATGGTGATGCTGCAATTGATCTGTTTTTACGTGCTCATGAATATGCAGCAGTGGGCGATCTTTCCAGAGACCGGCGCACAACAGTTATTCATTCACAATTTGTGCGTAAAGATCAGATGGCTAAATACGCCGAATACAAAATCATTCCGTCCCTTTATACGCTGCATACTTTTTACTTTGCAGAAGCACACAAAGCCAATCGCGGCTTTGAGCAGGCTAGCTACCTAAGCCCGATGCGTGATGCCATTGATATGGGCCTGCACCCAAGCAATCACACTGATTTTGTTGTAGCCCCTCTGGATCAGATGTTTATGCTCTGGTCTGCCGTTAACCGCGTATCGCGTGCGGGTGAGGTTTATGGTGCTGATCAGCGTGTCACTCCACTGGAGGCGCTGAAGGCCATGACAATTAATGTGGCTTTTCAATACAAGGAAGAAGCAAGTAAAGGCTCGCTGGAAACAGGAAAGCTGGCTGATCTGGTGATTTTGGATCAGAACCCCTTGAAAGTGGCTCCGATGAAGATCAAAGATATCCGGGTGATGGCCACAATTAAAGAGGGTAAAACGATTTACCAGCGTGAAAAATAAACCTGATAAAGATCCGCATGGGAAGCGCTGATTAAATGTCCATTTGCAGCTGCTGGGAGAGAAATCACAAGCTGACTGCAGACAAATGGCCATTCTGAACAGGATCAGTGCTTTTTTAGAGCTGCAATCGTTTGATTTTCGCTGATCCCTGCATCTGATGCCAACAGGGCCTAGGCATTTAAATTCCGCTCAAAATTCACCAGATCTGCACCTGGCTTTAACGTATAAAGCTGGGCCATGCGCCCGCCTGACGGAATCTTCTTTTCGCTGAGATCAAAGATGTCTGATGCCTCAATCCGGCGCATCAGGCTTTTTCTCTGGATGGGTTTTTCGATAATGGTTTCGATGACCGATTTTAACTGGCCGATCGTAAATTGCGTGGGCAGGCAAAATACCGGTGTCATTGAATAAAGCGTTTTTTGCTGCAACCTTTGTTTTGCGATTTGAATAATCTCTAAATGATCAAAGGCCAGGTTTATTTTTTCCAGATCATTAACTGCAATCCAGCTTGCAGATTCAACACTGCTGATTTGAGGGCTGACATTCTGATAGGCCACCAGAGCAAAGTAGGCAAGCGTTACGCTAAAGCCACGCGGATCCCGATCTGGCCCGGATATAACCTGCAGCTGTTCCAGATAGGCCGGTTTTAAGCCTGCTTTGGCTTCCAGTTTGCGGCTTGCCGTCGCATCGGTATTTGTGTCTTGCTGTACGTCGATAAACCCACCCGGCAATCCCCAGCAACCTGTAAAGGGGGCTTGTGCGCGTTTGGTAAGTAGCACCAGCAGCTGCTCGTTTTTTACGGTGAATAAAACACTATCGACAGTAAATAAGGGGTTTGTATATTCCATGTTCGGCTCAGCTTGTGTCTCTAGGACATTATAAAGCATATACCTGATGCGTTTTTAGTAAAATTCGTCGCTTTATGATTGACATAGTGTCGCAGGGACACATATTATGTCGGTTATGTTTTGCTACCAAATACAATGTTTCCAGCAGAGCCGTAGCATTTTGTAATCAGACACAGCCTATTAAATATTGGATGATCATGATGGATCTATGTTCTAGCCGTTTTTATTTACCCCGCCTGGAAAATAAGGGGGAGGAATATAAACAGTTTCAATTTGGCGCGGGTGAAAGTCACTTTCAAATATTATCCCAGACCGGTCGTCATGCCGAGATTATGTTTCGCTATTCAGGCGATCAATCCATTATTCAGCTGCTGTTACTGACGGATGCTTTAAAGCGCCAGGGGGCTGAAGAGATTGATCTGTATATTCCTTATTTTCCTGGTGCACGGCAGGACAGGGTATGTAATCCGGGTGAGGCACTTTCTGTAAAAGTATATGCAGATTTAATTAACCGGCAAAATTTTAATCGAGTTTTTATATTTGATCCACATAGTGATGTAACGACGGCTTTATTAAATAAAGTACATGTGGTTAAAAATCATCAATTAATTGAGCAGGCGATTGAAGATATTGGTGAAAAGGTGTTGTTAATTTCTCCTGATGCAGGCTCAAATAAAAAAATATTTGAATTGTCTATGCAGCTTGGTGGTTTAGAGGTGATCAGGGCCGATAAAGTACGGGATGTCAGTAGTGGTAAGATTATTGATACTGAAGTGTACTGTAATGATCTGGGTGGCAAAACCTGCGTTATTGTTGATGATATCTGCTCTGGTGGCCGCACATTTATGGAGCTGGCTAAAAAGTTAAAAAATAAAAATTGCGGCAGGATTATTTTAATTGTTTCGCATTATGAGGGCGTGGCTAAAGAGGCGGATTTACATGCCAGTGGAATCGATGCTGTTTTTAGCACCAATAGCCTGAAAGATATAGCAAGTTCTGATTTTTTAAAAATAAAAGACATCTGGTCCTTTATGCCTTTTATGCCAAATCAAGGAGTGTCAAAATGAACTTGAACCCTGTGACTGCCATTGATGGTTATAAAGTAGATCATCGCAGACAATATCCTGATCAGACTGAAATTGTATTTAGCAATTTAACCGCCAGAACTACACGCAGAAATTACACTGATAAAATGGTGTTTTTTGGTTTACAGTATTTTATTAAAGATTTTCTGATTAAGTGCTGGAACGCTGATTTTTTTCAACAACCTAAAGAAGTGGTCATTCGCCGTTTTGAGCGTCGCATTAATAACTATCTTGGCGCTAATAATGTGGGTACGCAGCATATTGCTGATTTACATGATCTGGGTTATTTGCCAATTAAAATCATGGCATTGCCGGAAGGCTCGGTTTACCCGCTGCGTGTGCCATGCCTTGTTATTTTTAATACCGATGAGCGTTTTTTCTGGCTGACTAATTATCTGGAAACCATTCTTTCGACCAATATCTGGGGCATGTGTACCAGCGCAACTACGGCGCATGAATATAAAAAAATCTTCACTAAATATGCCTTAGAAACAGACGGCAGTACGGAGTTTGTAAACTGGCAGGGCCATGATTTCAGCTTTAGAGGCATGTTTGGTGCACAAGCTGCGGTAATGAGTGGTGCCGCGCATTTACTAAGCTTTACCGGTACGGATACTATTCCGGCAATTGATTTTCTGGAAGATTATTATCTGGCCGATAGTGATAAGGAATTGGTTGGCGGCAGTGTCGCAGCCACCGAGCACTCGGTAATGTGTGCTGGCGGAATGGAAAATGAATTAGAAACATTTCGCCGTTTAATTGAAGATATTTACCCGGCCGGAATTGTGAGTATTGTTTCTGACTCATGGGATTTCTGGCAGGTCATGACTGATTTTACTATGCAGCTAAAAGATAAAATATTGGCCCGTAATGGTAAGGTGGTATTCAGACCGGATACCGGTTCTCCTGTCAAAATGATTTGCGGTGATGCCAGCGCGCCGCTGGGCAGCCCGGAATATAAAGGAGCAATTGAATGCCTGTGGGAAGTGTTTGGCGGAACAGAAAGTAGTCAGGGCTATAAGCAGCTTGATCCGCATGTCGGTTTGATTTATGGCGATTCAATTACCATTGAAATTGCCGAAGCCATTTGTGCAGGCTTAAAAGCCAAAGGCTTTGCTTCGACCAATGTGGTGTTTGGTATTGGCAGCTATACCTATCAATATGTCACTAGAGACACTGATGGTTTTGCGGTAAAAGCAACTTTTGCAAAAATTGCCGGAATCGATAAAGAAATATTTAAAGCTCCAAAAACCGGTGATGGTATCAAGAATTCAGCTAAAGGTCTGGTTGCGGTATATAAAAATAAGCAGGGCGATTTTTATTTAAAAGAGCAAGCCAGCTGGAGCGATGTTTACCATTGCGAATTTATCCCGGTATTTGAAAATGGTAAAATTCTGAATGAAGTGAGCCTTGCGGAAATAAGAGCCAGATTAGCTGCAAATTAATTACAGAGTAAAGTAATGCAAAAGGGTGAGCCAGTCTCACCCTTTTTTAAGTGCTGCCATTACATTGATTTATTACAGTATAAATCGATGAACTTATTTTAGCCTTTGCTGCTGATTTTTCTGTACGAAACTTTGCCCCCTCTATGGTTAAAAGTAGGTTTTGCTCCGTAATATCAATTATTCAAACAGCACCAGGCATCGCTCTTTATGGTTAGGATGAGGGATAACGGTGGATGCTATACCATAAGCAGTGCCGAGCAGATCTGGCGTTAATACTTCTTGCGGTGTGCCGTAGGCAACGGTGCTGCCGTTTTTGAGCAGCAGTAAATGGCTGCACCAGCGGGCGGCGAGGTTTACATCGTGCAGAACGACGGCAACGGCGATATTTTCGGTTTGAGCCAGGCGGCTGACTACGGCGAGTAAAGCGTGCTGATGGCGGGGGTCCAGGCTGGCGGTCGGCTCATCCAGCAGCAAATATCGTGGCTGGCCCGGGTTGGCGAGGATTTGCAGCAGCACGCGGGCAAATTGCACACGCTGCTGCTCGCCGCCGGAAAGATGCATATAACGGCGCTGAGCCAGATGGCTGATATCGGCCAGCTGTAAAACTTTTAAACTTAGGCTGCATACGGCGTTAGGTGATAGCTCGCTAAAGGGGTAGGCTCCCATGCCAATCACTTCTTCAACCCCCAGATCGAAAGTCAGAGTTGGGTTTTGTGGCAGCACAGCGCGCTGGCGGGCAAGCTTTGCCGCTGGTATTTTTGCGATATTTTCCCCTTTTAAGCAGATTTCTCCCTGATCGGCCCTGATCTCTCCAGACAGCAGTGATAGCAGCGTAGATTTGCCTGCCCCATTGGCTCCCAGAATAGCGGTTACTTCACCGGCACGAAGTGCCATGGAAACATCATTCAAAATGAGTTGCTTGCCACGTTTAAAGTAAAGATTTTGAGCATTTAATAAGCTGGACATTTATTTTTCCGTAAAACGGCGAAGGACTTCTGCGCACGCAGGTGTAACTCTGTGCCCCCGTGGTGCAAGGGCGGGTTTTTTTCAAACTCAGGAAGTCGGGTTTATTTTCGCGAAATCAGCAGCCAAAGAAAGAACGGGCCACCAATCAGGCTGGTAACAATTCCAATTGGCAGCTCAGCAGGCTGTGCTACAAGGCGGGCCAGGCAGTCGGCGGCGACAAGGGCTATGGCACCGCCTAACATGGCAGCAGGCAGCAGGCGTCTGTGATCTGCACCCAGCATCATCCGCACCAGATGGGGCACCACCAGCCCCACAAAGCCAATTCCCCCGGTTGCTGCCACCAGCGGGCCAATTAACAGCGCGGTGAGCAGCACTAATTTGCGCCGGATGGCCTTCATGGGAAAACCCAGATGCTGCGCTTCGCGCTCACCCAGCAGTAGTGCATTCATGGCGCGCCAGTGGCGCATGACCATGGCTGAAATAATGAGCAGGGCAGGGCTAAGCATGCCAAGCAAAGACCATGTGCCACCCGCTAAGCTGCCCATGCTCCAGAAGGTGAGGCTGCGCAGCTGATTATCATCAGCCATATAGGTCATCAGTCCAATCAGGCTGCCGCAAATGGCATTGATTGCAATGCCTGCCAGCAGCAGCCCGGCAATGCCTTGATAACGCTTACCCAGATGATAAGCCAGTGCCGTGGCAATCAGGCTGCCGGCAAAGGCTGCCGGAGCCAGTACCATCAAGCTGCCCCCGCCAAATAAAATGGCCGTGACTGCACCTAAAGATGCGCCTGAGCTAATACCCAGAAGGCCGGGTTCAGCCAGTGGATTTCTGAATAAAGCCTGCATGGCGGCACCGGTGAGCGCCAACACTGCACCCGCTAGTGCGCCAAATAAGACACGCGGCAAACGCATATCCAGCAAAACGCTTTGCCAGAGCTGCTGCTCCGTGCCTGTTTCAAATCTTGGGCTGAATAACAGCTTGGGTAATTGCGAGAGGGGAATACTGACCGCACCGCTGCTGGCTGAAATCATCAGGAGCAGGACAAGCAGGCCCGCAAGCATCCACAGCTGCCAGTTGGAATCTTGCTGTATTACTCGGCGGGGATGGGTTATTGCCGTCATGAAAAATCCTGGTACAAGGGGTGTAAATGTAGTGGCTTTATGCCGTTTTAAAAGCAGCAGATGCAGGGTTTGCATCCGCTGATGATTGCTTACCTAACTTGTTTTAGCTGTTGCAAAGCTTCCGGCAAACGGGGGCCAAAGCCGAGCAACAGTAAATCGTCCATCACTACAATTTTTTTGTTTTTGGCGGCAGGTGTTTGTGCCAGCCCAGGCATGGCGAGTACTTTCTCCATGCCACCCAGGTTCTGGATCGACATGGTGGAGAGCACAATCACATCCGGCTGCAGCGCAGCAATGCTTTCCATGGAGAGCGGTTTATAGCCGTTTTGTTTGGCCAGTACATTGCGTAAGCCTGCTAGTTTCAGGATGGCATCGGCAGTGGTTTCATTGCCAGCGCCTTCCGGGCTGCCGCTGCGGCTGATCAGGAGCAGGGCGCGGGTATGGCTGGCCGGGGCGGGGGTCACCTCACGTTTGAGGTTGGCGATCATGCTTTTGCCTTTTTCCTCTTCCTGCAAAACGCTGGCGATACCGCTGATGCGCTTTTCCAGCGCTGCCAGATTAGGTGCACTCGGTAAAACAATCACAGGCACACCGGTGCGTTGCAGCTTTGCCAGGGCTTCTGGCGGGCCAGCCTGATCGGATGCCAGAATCAGATCGGGCTTTTGCGACAGCACGCCTTCCACCGAAAACGCGCGGTAGTAACCCACTTTGGGCAATTTACTGGCTGCAGGCGGGTAGATGCTGGATTGATCAACCGCCACCAAGTGCGCTTCAGCATTCAGTGCGTAAACGATTTCGGTGAGTGATCCGCCCAGCGTGACGATTTTTTTAGGTGCAGCTGCCAGGACCGGATGAAGCAGTGTCAGCAAAACAGATGCAATAAACCATTTTTTCATGGGGTCAGCCTGCCAGCGGGGTATTGCAAAGATCACACATCAGCTTGCGCCATGCTGGCAACTCAGGCTCGCCCGGTTTTCTTACACCAAAGAATTGCACAATTAATTCGCCCCCTGCTGCATACACTTCCAAGGATGTTACCCAGCCGTCGCTGGTGGGCTTGTTCACCACCCAGCACTCGCTAATGGCGCTGGTGTTGAGGTGCAGATTAAACATCGGGTCCAGAATATTGAACCAGGGGCCGGTACGCAGCAGTTTTTCCACCGGGCCAGAGTGAATCTGCACCATGCCACGGTTGCTGACAAAGCACATGATTGGCATTTTTTCTGTTGCAGCGCGGTGTAGCATGATTTCGGTAGCATCTATCGCCACGCGCTGTGCCAGATCATCACCTGCTGCTTTTAAGGCAGCAAGGCGGGTGACTTTATGCTTGCCCAGCATGGGGAAAAAGCCGTGGGTATCGGTCAGGCTAAGCCAGTGTTCGCGCAAGGCTGTCTTATCCTGACAATCGCCGCGTGTGGTGTCGCTGGGGTAAGCTTCGGCATGAATGGCCGGGATTCCAGTGGCAGCAAGCTGGCTGACAAAGGCCTCAAAAGCGGCAGCGTCACTTTTTTCGGTTAGGTAAACTTTATGAATCGCCTCGCCAGCGCCATCAAAAAACTGCACACTGCGCCGGCCGTTTTCGTTGACGGCAAAAGCGTGTTTCCAGTAGCTAAAAAACATCCGCAGATCGATATCTTTACCCAGTACCATGCCAACCGGGCCATTGGCGTGGATTTCCTCATAGCGGCCATGACGCTCGTGTACACACCAGTCATTGCGGCTGAGCACCATCACTTCGCCCAGGTTTTGCAGCTGGATAAAAATCTCCTGCGGCGTGCCATTAAGTGCAATGGCTTCTACGCCGCATTGCGCTGCAACCAGCTCGGCTTCGGATACTTGCAGGCGGGCCGCGCGATCGCGGGCGCGAAGTTTTGGCTCGGCAGTGGCCAGTGCTTCGTACTTGGCTTTTAGTACGGCGATGCCTTCCTGGGGAGAGAGTGCGTGCATGGTGTGTCCTTATTGATCGGTTGAGATTGCTTTGGGTGGGTGCACTTTATGTGCAATAACTAAGGTCAAAAGGCACTATTTAGTGCCTTTGGCAGGGGCTTAGGTGCGGGAGTCCCCTGTGCGGGCCTCACTTTCTTGCTTCGCTAGGAATCCTGGAACCTTACGAAGCATGAAACCTCTCACTGCGGATAGCTGCGTTGTGTCAATTCGCTTCGCTCAAACACGAATTGACGAAACCCCGCTCCGCTTGCTCCTCGCTTTGGCGTGCTTCAAGATTCGGGTTTTGTTGCGTCATATTTTTTAATCCTTAAAACCGCCAATCTGCTGATATCTTCACATTGCGGCCTGGTTGGGTGTAGCGGTCCAGTACGCTGTTACTGGCCTCTAAAGAGCGTACATCGCTGTCGATCCAGTATTTTTGATCACCAATATTAAACAGGCCGCCGGACAGTTTCAGGTCTTTGACCGGGCTCCACCAGAGCGCTAAATCGACGATGCCGTAGCCCGGTGTTTTAAAGTAGCTGGCCTGGGATGTGCGAGTTTTGGCACTGGCTGCGGTGAGTAGTGCGTTGCCGCCCCATTGCTCTTTGCTGTATTCAAGGCCGAATACCGCTTTGAGTGGTGCAACGCTATCGAGTGGTTTATCGGTATTTTCATTGCGGCCCACTGCCCAGGCCATATTGCTCCAGGTGCGCCAGGTGCTGCTGATTTGCCAGTGGGCACGGGCCTCTGCGCCATAAATGCGCACGCGGCTCTGGTTCTGGTTTTGATAGGTGATACTGGTGCCCGGTACGCACATAGGGTTGCCGGGGCAGGCGATGCTGATTTGCTCGATAAAATCTTTGTAGCGGTTATCAAATGCGGTAAAGCTTCCACCTAAAGCGTTGTTACCCAGGCGAGCGCCCAATTCAATACCACGGCTGGTTTCTGGTTTCAGGTCAGGATTAGGAATGGCAGCGTAGCCCATCGGTGAGATATAGCTACTATTTAGCTCCATTGCACTTGGAGCACGAAAGCCTTCGCTGTATTGGCCAAACAGGGTGACTTGTTCGGCAATTTTCCAGCTGGCAGCCAGCTTGGGCGATACTTTGGCGTCATCTAGGGCAACGGCTTTGCCGCCCTGGCTGATAAATGCTGCATCGGGTTCTGGGCGCAGTTTAAATGCGTCATAGCGCAGCGACGGTGTTAGTAAAAAGCGTCCTTCATCCCAGCCCAATTCATTCTGGGCATAAATACCCCACTGTGTGGTTTGGGTTTTGGGGACATCACGTACCGGGCTGATGCTGCCGGTGCGCAGCGCAGCCAAATCGTTTTGCAGCCATTCTCCGCCAATGGTCCAATGCTGGCTGACAGGGCCTGCAATACGTTTTTCGATCAGGCCCGACAGCCCCACCATGTCCTGATCATAAAGAGATAAACGCTGCCAGCCAGTTACATTGCGCCGCTGCTGTGCGGTGGATTGCTCATTATTCTGGGTCTGGTAATAAAGTTTGGCTTGGGCTGCATCAATCAAGTCTTGTGCGGGTGCGATGTAACTGTAATCAAGTGAAACCCGGCTGCGGCTCTGGACATCATTGGCCTGGCTGGCGAGAATGGAGGGCGTCATCGGAGCACTGATGTCGGTGTAAATGGCCGTATCAACTTCGCTGCGATAATTTTCTGCCGCCAGCCCCAGCTTATGGCCGTTTTCAAAGTAGTGTTCTACTTTTGCCAGCACACTGCGCTTATTTGTGTCTTGCGGATTGGCTTTGGTGCGATGGTAATTCTGAGTATCGACTGTGCCCTTGCTCTCGAGCTCATGCCCTTGGCGCTGGGCCGCTTGCAATAGCCAGAAAGTATCCTGATTGAATGCCCCTGCCACAGCGGCCTGTACGCTCATGCCCCGGTCACTGCTGTCATAATCTGCTTTAATCTGGCCGGCAAAATTGCTCTGGCCTCGGAGTAAATCGCCTGGCGAGGTGGTACGTAGGCCCACAACACCGCCTAATGCATCCGAGCCGTAAAGGGTGGATGAAGGGCCACGTACTACTTCGATGGCACTGAGCTGGCTGAAATCAACCTGATCGCGACCGCTGTTCAGATAGGCTCCGAAAGAAAAAGCATCAGGCAGGCGAATGCCATCGACCAGCATCAGCACACGGTTGCCTTCCAGACCACGTACATTCACGCTGGATAAACCATAACGGCTATCACGGCGGATATGGATGCCCGGCTCGGTCCTGTTTAAATCGCGGTAATTTTTGATAAAGCTTTGATCCAGTCCAGAGCGGCCGGTGCTGCTGACTGAAGGCGGCAATTCATCAAGTTTTTTATCGGTACGTGTTGCGGTAACAACGACAGCCTCAAGCTGTGCGGTGGGTGCAGAGGCATACTCAGCAGCAAATGCACTTTGTAAAGAGGCGGCTAAAAGAGTAAGTACGATGGTGTTGGGGCTGCGCTGCATACTGGTTCCTGATAAGTGCCACTGTTTACTCGCTGCGGTTAACGTTGGCATGTGCTGCAAGAGCGGTTAAAAACAATGTCGTGTGAAGGTAGCTTTTTTATATCGTATCGATAACTATTCTCATTATCAACCTATTTTTTTAAAATGCTTTCAATTTATGTAAAAATTGAACTGCTACGTGTGGTTTAGAGAATTTGCTTTCTTACTGGTTTTGAATGCCTGCAAGACTTTGACGAGTAACTAAAATGTGAGGTGTGTTTTGATTAATGACAATGGCTTGTTTTTAATGATAAAAATGATTCGTAGAAGCTTAAATACATAAAATACATCTGGAATAAATTCAGGTTCTCTTTCATGAATATATCAATAGAGCGAAAGTTTTTGCTGGATTTTCCTCACGAATAAATATGCCTTTGGCATTGCAAAATTTGATCTATATCATTTTTATTTAAAATGATATAGGCCTTGGCTTTGTTATAAACGATAATCATTATCGTTTGTTGAACAAGGACATTCCATTGCAACCCATTTTGCTAGAGCCCAACACATCGCGGACTATTGCCTCCGCTTTTTCCCAGCGCCGTGCACTTATGCCTTTTTGGGGGCAAGAGCCCCTGGAAGCGCACGCCTGGCCTACTGCCTGGCAGAACATTAATCAAACCCCTTTAGCCAATGATTCATTGGCCTATGTGCACATCCCTTTTTGTGCCAATCGTTGCGTATTCTGTGGCTTTTATAAAAACGCATGGAAAGAAGAACACGGCACACCCTATGTAGACCGCCTGATTGCAGAGTTGCAGCATGCGGCCGCCAACCGGGTGGCGGGCGGCTCTATTGCTGCGGTGTATCTGGGCGGGGGAACACCCACTGCGTTATCCGGGCCGGATCTGGCGCGTTTGCTGCGTGCTTTGCAACACTATTTGCCGCTGACAGACGATTGCGAAATCACCGTAGAAGGGCGGATATCCCATTTTGACCGCGCCAAAATCGACGCTTGTCTGGAAGCCGGGGCTAATCGTTTCTCGATTGGCGTGCAAACTTTCCATACCCCGCTACGCCGCCATTTAGGGCGCAAGCATGGCGGTGAAGAAGCCGCCGCCTATCTGGCTGCGCTGGCGGGTGGGCAAGAGGCTGTGGTGGTGGCTGATCTCATGTTTGGTCTGCCGGGGCAGGATGAAGCCATCTGGGCAAATGATCTGGATGTCGCGCTGGGCCTGGGTCTGGATGGTATTGATGTGTATGCCTTTAATCTGTTTCCGGGCCTGCCCATCCAGCGCATGCTGGAAAAAGGCGTATTCCCGCCTATGAGCGATCTGCCCGTGCAGCTGGGTTTTTACCAAATGGCGCTGGATCGTTTGGCCGCCGCAGGCTGGCAGCAGCTCTCGAATAGTCACTTTGGTTCCGGGCAAGGACGCGAGCGTAATCGCTATAACCTGGCCATTAAATCAGGTCATAGCTGCCTGGCCTTTGGCTCTGGCGCAGGCGGCAGCCATGCGGGATATGCCTATGCAATTGAAGCAGATTTAGAGCGCTATCTGAATGCTAGAGCGCCCGCCATCGCCCGCGTTTCCAGGGCCGACCCAAGCCAGCACTGGGTTGCGGCTTTGCAAGGCAGTATCGAAATAGGTCGGATTGACGCATCCCTTCTGCCTGCCGCTTGCCTGCCATTACTACAAAACTGGCAGCAGCAGGGCTTGATTACTCAATTTAAAGATTCACTGTGGAGTATTACCCCACTGGCCCGATTCTGGGCCCCAAGCATGGCGCGAGCTTTGGTGGATGCGGCTTGATGAGTTACTGCTATGGCAGTAGTCGTTTTATTAGTGTCTTCGGCACGGTGATTTTGGTGCGGTAATTCCCCGCTGGGGACTCACTTTCTTGAACGGCCAAGAAAGTAAGCAAAACCGCAACCCCAAAAGCACGAAAGCCCCTCACTGCGGATAATCGGCTCGGCGAAAAAGGCTGCTCGGGAGCAAGCCCGCTACCCCTTTTTCGAAACCCCGAGCCGCTTATTCCTCGCTTCGGTGTGCTTCAAGGGGACTTTAAAAAGCCCCCTGCCGAGAGTAGCGATAGATGCCCAGATTATTGGTGTTGAAAATACTTAAAAGCTTATTGGGAACACTTAATTAATGCGTTTTTTTCTCCGTGAAACTCTGTGTTCTCTGTGACCTCTGTGTTTCAAGATCTGGGTTTTTCGGCATAAAAATTAGTTAACTTTTTGGAAAAAAATATGAACAACACTCAATCCTTACGTGAACGTCTTAGTAAAAATCCTGGCGTGGTGCTGGAAGGCTTAGCTGCCTCCGCTGCTCTGCCTATGAATGAGGTGATTGAATGCCTGCCCGCTGCAATGTGGCAGCGTCTTGCTGGTGAAAAAATGGCTGAGTTATTGCTGGAAATGGCTAGCTGGGGCGATGTGACGGTGATTATGCACAGCAGCGACGTAATTATGGAATTCACAGGGCCCATTCCTGCGGGGGAGTTCAGTCATGGGTTTTTTAATTTACCGGGGCCAACAGGCTTGCACGGGCATTTAAGGGTGGGTAATTGCGGTGCAATTTACGCGGTAGAGCGCCCCTTTATGGGCAGGGATACGGCCTCTGTGCTGTTTACCAATCATGAGGGCGGCGTGATGTTTAAGGTGTTTTTAGGCCGAGACAGTAAGGGGGAAATTTCCGGCAGCCAGCTTGAGGCGCTGCATCGTTTTTTTGCCTCAGATGCAGCTACCTTCGGGTAAAAAAACAGGAAACACACTATTAGGGCCACCGGAAAGCAAGGGCGTGTAATGGTGTTTAAATGATTGTTATTTATAACTTTTATAGGGCACATAATGGCAGATATGCATGATGTACTGATCTTTGGTGCCAGCCGCGGGCTGGGGCTTTGTCTGGCAAAGGCCTGCGTTGTGCGCGGTGAAAAAGTGGCTGCGATGGTCAGAGCAGAAAGTGACACTGCAGCTTTAAGTGGGCTGGGTGTTACATTGATTGGCGGTGATGCTTTTAACCTAGATGATTGCATGGCAGCCATCAGACAGGCCGGGGCAAAACGGGTGATCAGTGTTCTGGGCGGTAAAAATGCAGCAGGGCGGCGGGTTGATGCCGTGGGCAATCTAAATGTGATCGAGGCTTTGGAAGCGGAGGCCCCTCAAACACGGTTTTTGCTTGGTACATCTCTAGGCTGCGGTGATCAGTGGGATACTTTGGCTGAAGGGGCCAGGCGCATGCTGGGCGAGGCCATTCAGGCTAAAAATCAGGCCGAGCAGCGCCTGGCTCAAAGTGCTTTACGCTGGATGGTTGCAAG
This sequence comes from Iodobacter ciconiae, assembly GCF_003952345.1. NCBI lineage: Bacteria > Pseudomonadati > Pseudomonadota > Betaproteobacteria > Neisseriales > Chitinibacteraceae > Iodobacter > Iodobacter ciconiae. The sequence goes on from NZ_CP034433.1 coordinate 271,169, forward strand.
GCCCGCAGGTTTAAACCATCAGTCTGCCACCGGCCGGTATCGGGTTCTGGCGGAGCGTGATGATGCAGGCAATTATTTGCCAAGAGCCGATGTGGCCAGTGCCATGCTGGACATCTTTGTCGAAGATGAGCGCCTTTATAAAGCGTGGACGATTCTGGGGCCGGCAGATCCTGCATGAAACTTTGATGCCAGGCAGCAAACCCCGAATCCTGAACTAGGAAGGCTTCGGGGAATACGAAGGTTTGCGGAGAAAAACAGGCTTTGAATCAAGTGGTATAAGCACAGTGCTTTATTTGAAGCCTGTGCTTTTCTTATTTGAATAATTCTTGACTTTTGCTAAGGCACTTTATGTATACAAAAATTCTTATTGCTCTCTGTGCGGTGCTTGTTTTAAGCGCATGCGCCAGCAGCCCGGCCGGTACGCCTTTTGCCGGTAAATCTTATGTGCTGATGGGCGAAGTGCATGATAACGCTCTGGGCCATCGGGCCCGTTTTCAGGTTTTAGAGAAAGCTGTGAAAGCGGGCTGGCGTCCGGCGATTGCCATGGAGCAGTTTGATGTGGAGCGCCAGGCCGACTTAGATCAGGCGCGGCTGGAGCAGCCGGATAACCCTGATTACTTAATTCAGAAGGTAGGTGGAAAACGCTGGGATTGGCCCCTGTACCGGCCCGTGATTATGCTGGCCATGCATTATGGTTTACCGATTATTGCGGCCAATTTATCGCGTCAGGATGCATCCAGAGTTGTAAAATCCGGCCTTGCTGCACTCGCTAATGCAGAAGAGATGGGCCTTGCTCAGCCTCTGCCGGCGGGTTTGCTGGCCGCCCAGCGTGAAGAAGTACGCGTGGGGCATTGCAATAAGCTGCCGGAAAACTTGCTTGATGGCATGGCGCTGGCACAAATCGCCCGTGATGCAGTGATGGCAAAAGTGATGAAACCCTATCATGCAAGGGGCGTGGTGCTGCTTGCGGGTAATGGACATGTACGGCGCGATTGGGGCGTACCGCTATGGCTGCCTGATGCTTTATCGATGGGCTTTGTTGAAAACAGCAATAAAGGGGCGTTTGATAAGGAGCAATTGATTGCACCTGCCAACAGAGCAGACCCATGTGCAGGTTTATAACAACCATGGGCTGGGCCACCAGCATATTTTGCAATTGCATCTGCTGCGGGGTAGAGCCCCATTGATGAACAGGGAGTAGCAGTAATGCGTTGCCAGCCGAAATAGCCTGTTCACGATCCTATCCCCCTTCCCTGACGGGCAAAGGGGATAGGGCTATTTAAAGGGCGGGCAGCCGATGATTAATTGGCTCTCTCCCGGGTGCGGCTTGCTGGTTTTATGTCGCTTTATTTAGTTTTTTTATCAGCCACTGCGCAAAATCATCCACAAAGGTAAATACGACTGGCACCACGAGAAGGCTGAGCAGGGTAGAGGTGATCAGCCCGCCAATGACGGCAATGGCCATTGGGGATCTGAAACTTGGGTCGATGCCGATACCCAGAGCAATTGGCAACATGCCCGCTCCCATAGCGATAGTGGTCATCACGATGGGGCGGGCGCGTTTCAGGCCGGCGTCCATCAGTGCGTCAAAGCGGCTCATGCCGATCCTGCGGGCCACGATGGCGTATTCCACCAGTAAGATGGAATTCTTGGTGGCAATGCCCATCAGCATAATCAGGCCAATCAGCGTGGGCATGGAAAACGAGCTTTGTGCAATCAGCAGCGCCAAAAATGCGCCGCCAATAGATAAAGGCAAGGCTGCCAGAATGGTGACGGGCTGCATAAAATCCTTAAATAGCAGCACCAGCACCATATAAATGCACAGCACGCCGGTGAGCATGGCAATACCGAAACTGGCAAAGAGTTTTTTCATTTCTTCTGCATCACCAAATTCGGCACGCTCTACGCCCTTGGGGAGTTGCAGCAGGCTGGGCAGCTGATCGACTTCGGCACTGACATCTCCTAGCGGGCGCCCGTTAAGCTCGATATCAAAAATCACATCCCTTGCTCTGTCATAGCGATCGATCTGGCTGGGGCCGGAGGACAGCTCGACGCTGGCTACTTCGCCCAGCATGACATCGCCGTTTTTACCCGGTACCTTGAGCTGCCTGATTTGCTCCAAATCTTTACGTGTGCTATCAGGCAGCCGCACCACGATGGGGATTTGTCGCTCGGGCAGATTGAGTTTAGCCACCTGGGTATCAAAATCACCGACGGTAGAGATGCGAATGGTGTCGGATATACTGGTCATGCTGACGCCCAAATCTGCCGCACGGGCCAGATCCGGGCGGATGGTGACTTCGGGGCGCACCAGACTGGCGCTTGATGTAACTGCTCCTACGCCTTGCAGGGTGCGCAGATCGCGTTCTATATTTTGGGCGGTGGCCACCAGGGCTGCAGGGTCATCACCCAGTAAGATGAGCTGGAATTTCTCCCCGGAGCCACCCAGCCCTACGCTCAGGCGCACGCCGGGAATATCTTTAAGCAAATTACGTAAACGGGATTCGATGATGGTTTTTTTGTCCCGTGTTGTGCGTTTGCTTAAAGTGAGGGTGAGGGTGGCTTTGTTCACTTCAGTGATGCCACCTGCCGCCATGGGATCTGCTCCAGCTCCACCGCTGCCAATGGCGGTATAGATACGGGTAATGGATTTTTCACTGTTAAGTAAAACGCGGGCACGTTCGGCAACACGGCTGGTTTCTTCAAGTGTAGTGCCGGGAGGTAATTCAATTTTGACTAGCGTTTGCGAGCGATCATCGGGCGGAATAAAGCCGGTGGGCAGCAGCGGCACCAGCATCAGTGAGCCGATAAAAAACAGCAGTGAGAACAGCGCGGTGAGCTTGCGATGCTCCAGGCACCAGCGTGCCAGCTTTAAATAGGCCTGCATGATGCGGCCGTCTTTTTGTGTGTGAGTGATGGGCTTTAGAATATAGGCAGCCATCATGGGCGTGAGTAAGCGCGCCACAATTAGTGAGGCCATAACAGCCAGCGCGGCCGTCCAGCCAAATTGCTTAAAGAATTTTCCAGGAATGCCGGCCATAAAAGCAGTCGGTAAAAATACGGCTACCAGTGCAAACGTGGTAGCGATTACGGCCAGACCAATCTCATCAGCCGCTTCCATGGCAGCTTGGTATGGCGATTTACCCATGCGTAAATGGCGTACGATGTTTTCGATTTCGACAATCGCATCATCTACCAAAATCCCGACGACCAGCGCCAAAGACAGCAGCGTGACCGTGTTCAGGCTGAAGCCCAGATAAGCCATACCAATGAAGGCAGGTAAAATAGACAGAGGCAGGGCGGCGGCAGAAACCAGAGTGGCACGCCAGTCGCGTAAAAACCACCAGACCACCAATACAGCCAGCAATGCGCCTTCCCATAGCAGCTTCATTGACCCGTTAAAGGACTCTTGCACGGGCTCGGCCATATTGTAGGCTTCGGTAACGGAGAGCCCGGCATTGGTGGTCTTGATTTTTTCCAGTGCGTCACGAATACCTGCAGCGACTTCGAGCTCACTGGCTCCGCGTGAACGGCTGATTTCAAAGCCGACTACGGGCTTGCCATCTAGCAGGGCAATCGAGCGGCGTTCGGCGGTGGTATCTGTAATTGTGGCTATCTGGTTAAGGCGGATGCTGCGGCCATCGTTCAGTGGCAGTGTCATCTGTCCCAGCTCGCCCGCGCTTTGTACGGTAGACAAGGTGCGAATGGCTTGTTCGCTGCCGATTAAATCACTGCGCCCGCCCGAAGCATCGCGCTGGGTTTGTGCAAGGCTGCGCGAGACATCAGCAGCACTGACTCCCAGGGCTGCCAGCCGTACAGGGTCGATTTCTATCCGAATTTCTCTGTTAATTCCGCCTACACGAGCAAATTTACCCACACCGGAAACTGCACGGATTTCCTTACTGATTTTATGATCGACCAGCCAGGAAAGTGCTTCTTCTCCAAGGGTGCTGGATGCCACAGTAAAGACTAGAAATGGCACACCAGAGAACTCCACTTTACCAATAATCGGGTCTTTCAGATCGCTGGGCAGATCTCCGCGCACGCCGCTGATGGCGTTGCGTACGTCCTCTACTGCTTCGTTGACGGGTTTTTCCAGCACAAATTCAATTGTCAACATCACGCTGCCATCCTGAATCTGGCTATAAACGTGTTTTACGCCCTGTAGCGCAGAGACGGCATTTTCAAGCTTTCTGGATACTTCACTTTCCAGCTGGGCAGGGGCGGCTCCCGGTTGCATGGCCGTGACCGTGACCATGGGCAGCTCAATATCCGGGAAGTCCTGCACCTTCATACTTTGAAAAGACAGCAGACCGGCCAGAGATAATAAGACAAATAGCATAATGACCGGAATGGGGTTTCTGATCGACCAGGCAGAAAAATTCATTACTTATCCTTAAGGGCGTGGCTTAGGGGATTGCTATGTGTTTTTGTAGGGCGGGTGAAACCCGCGTATTTTTTGTATTGCCCGCGGCTTGCTTTCCGTACAGGCTAATCAAAGTCAAAAAGATCTTTTTAGTGCCTTCGGCACGTTGATTTATGCGGTATCCCTGCGGGGGAATCCCTTTCTTGAACGGCCAGGAAAGGAAGCAAAACCGCAACCTCAAAAGCACGAAGGCCCTTCACTGCGGATAATCGGCTCGGCGAAAAAGGCTGCTCGGGAGCAAGCCCGTTACCCCTTTTCCGAAACCACGAGCTGCTTATTCCTCGCTTCGGCGTGCTTCAGGGGGGATTTAAGCCCCGTGCTATGAGTTGCGATATAAATTTATTTTGTTGAGGTTGAAACGACTCAAAACCCAATAAATGGCTCAATTCAAAATGGTTTTCTCCGTGTTCTCTGTGGTCGCCGTGTTTCAAGGTTTGGGTTTTGTTATTTAGCTGCCACCACTTTCACCACATCACCATCGGCTAAAAATCCTGCGCCGCTGGCGATGATTTGGGCGTCTCTGGTGATGCCGTTGATGGCTACGCTTTGCTTATCCTGGCGGCCTAATGTGATGCGCTGCATTTTGACTTTGTTATTGGCTCCCAGTAAAAATACGTGGGCAAAGCCGTCACGCATCACGACGCTGCTGCCAGGCAGGGTCAGCACTTCGCCCTGGCCGGTTTGTAATGATCCTTTGGCAAACATGCCGGGTTTGGCTGTATCAAGAGAAGCATTTTGTATATCTACGTAAACCAGTAAATTGCGTGTGTGGGCATCAACGGTAGGGGCGGCTTTACGTACTTTGCCATTTACCTGCTGGCCATTAGGCAGGGTGATACTGACTTGCTGGCCGCTTTTGATGCGCGCGGCATCCATGGCGCTGATTTCGGCACGCCATTCCAGGCGGCTTTGCCGGATTAACTTAAATAACTCCTGCCCCGGCTGTACAACGGCTCCCACGGTGGCGCTGCGGGCAGAGATCACTCCGTCATCGGGGGCAGTAACCTGGCTTTGTTTGATGCGTAATTGCTGTGTGGCAAGGCGGGCTTTGGCGGCTTGCAGGCGTGCTGCTGCGGCTTGTTCTTGTAAAGCCGATTGCTTTATTTGCTGGCTGCTAAGTGCGCCGTTCCCATTTTCAATATCGCCGAGTTTACGGATGCGCCCGGCGTTATCCGAGGCTTCGCTCCAGGCTGCTTCTGCTTCTGCAAGGGCGGCTTGCTGCTGAGCCAGCTCTATCTTGAGCGTGTCACCGGCAAATTGTGCCAATATCTGGCCCCGTTTTACTTCATCACCGACTTGCGCTTGTACCTGGGTCAGTGCATAGCCGCCAATTTCTGCACCAATCAGGGATTCTTGCCACGCTTCAATATTGCCATTGGCTTCAATCACCACCGGCCATATTTGTTTGACAGGTGAAATCACTGTTACGGTCATTGCAGGACGAGGGGTTTCGGGGGATTTTGGTGCTTTGGCAATGCTTTTGGGTATGGCAATGAGTGCGATCGCACCGCATAGCACAAGGCAGGCGCAGATCGCAGCCTGCTTGGGGTGTTGCTTGAGGACACGCATAGGTACAGCTCCAGTTTACCGGGGGCATGGTGATGTATTCGTTGTCTTTTGTTTTGCATAAGCTATTTGCTGAACGATGCTTTGTATCGCACGCGGGGTCATAGAGGGCAAAACGGCTTACATACCCCATAAAAGTTGCTCTCTGGGTTTTCTCGGTGTGCTTTGTGTTCTTACCTGTTTTCTGTGTTTACAGATCATTTTGTTTTTCAATATTTGGCGCTTTTCCGCCTAGTGCTTTGTAAAGTGCAATCCAGTTGGCACTTTGTTCTCTTTGCAGGGTAAGCAGGCGGTTTTGGGCTGCGAGTTCGTAACGTTCTATTTCTGCTACTTGCAGCTGGCTGGCGCTGCCTGCTTTATAGAGTGCCTGGCTGGCTTTGAGCTGAACACGGGCAAGGTTGAGCTGGCGCTTCAGCACCTGGGTACGGCGCTGGCTGTCGTCCAGGCGCAGCATGTTTTCTTCGATTTCACGCACAGCCAGCCGAGCCTGCTGCTGATAGCTATGAATTGCTTGCTGATAGCGTGCTATAGCGGCGTCCTGCTTGGCGCTAAGCTCACCCGCATTAAACACGGGGATATTAAAATTGATGCCAAATGACCAATTGCGGCTACCCAGACTAAGGCCATCGCTAAGCTGGCAGCCCACACAAATCATGCCGAGTAAGGAGGCTGATGGATAACGGGCGACTTCTTTTACCGCCACTTCTGTTGCGGCTGTTTCCAGCAATAAGGCGGCATTTTTAATATCGGGGCGATCGGCGAGTACTTCGGCCGGAATGCTTTTGATTGATAGTGCAGGGCGGCTGGGCATCATGCCTGCCTCGGGGGCAAGCATGGTTTTAAGGGTATCCTCTTTCATGCCTGTCAAGGCCACGAGTGCTTTAAGAGTTACGCCACACTGGGTACTGATATCGCTGGCCTGAAAGCTGGCTTCGGCTTCTTCATGATCACTTTTGGCAGCATCCGTAACGCTGGCAAGGCCCACATCCAGCTTGCTGTGCATTAATCTGGCGCTGAGCATCTGAGATTGTAAAATACGCGTGGATATAGCCTCTTGCCCTTTGCAGGCCCGGTAAGCAGTTAAAGTATTTGCCACTTCTGCAGCAAGGCTGGCAGCAGCCAGCTCGTAGGCATTTTCATTACTGCTCAGGTTGGCATAGACCCCTTGCCGGGCTGCGGCAATACCGCCCCAGAGATCGAGTTCCCAGCGCGCATCAAGCCCTGCATTGGCTGAGTTTTTGGCCGATTCTTTTTGTGGTAGTGTGTTCATGCTGCGGCTATAGCCTGCAGTGGCGCTGATATTGGGCCAGAGATGTGCGCCGATGGCGGCGGCTTCCGCTCGTGCTTCGATAATTTTAGCTTTGGCCTGAGCCATATTAGGGTGACTGGAGAGCGTGTGATCAAGTAAAGTATTCAGGCTTGCATCTTGCCAGCTTGCCCAGTTATTTTGCACGGATAGCTGGCTTTGCCTGGGGGCATTCCATTCGCTTGCTGCCGGTGCCAATTCTTCGGAAGAAGGCTTGGGAATATTGACTGCGCAGCCAGCAAGCAGGCTAAGGCTGGCTATCCAGTGTAGTTGCCTGATTATTTGACGGGGCAATGCAGACAGCATACAAAACCTCAGGTAGCGGGTGGTTGGCGGGATCTATTTTTTGGTATGGTTTATGCGTGGCCGTATGCTAAAGGAGTCGCTTATGTCAGGCAACAACGGTTTGAATTTTGTTCTTGGTATTTTTATTCTTACTAACTAAGAAATATTATTACGTCCAATTTGAGCGCTTTATGTTCTAATTAACTGGCGAACGTCTCGTTTCGCCCCGGATGATGAATTTAATATGTGGCAAGCGCTCGCCTGATTTGGCGTCTAATGCTAATCTTCGTGTAGTTTTATTACAGGATTTGTTCGATGGCAAAAGGTAATCTTTTTGTGGTGACTGCGCCTTCGGGTGCCGGGAAAACCACACTGGTCGCAGCGCTTCTTGCCGCAGACCAAAATGTACAGCTTTCAGTATCGTTCACCACTCGCACAGCGCGCCCAGGCGAAGTAAACGGGAAGGATTATCATTTTGTAAGCCGTGAAGTCTTTGAGCAAATGATTCATAACGGTGATTTTCTGGAGCATGCCGAGGTGTATGGTAATTATTACGGCACTTCGCAAACATGGATTAATCAGGCTATTGATACTGGCAGCGATATTCTTTTAGAAATCGACTGGCAGGGTGCAGCGCAGGTTCGCCGTTTGTTTTCACAAGCTATTGGTTTGTTTATTTTACCACCTTCGGTAGAGATTTTAGAGCAGCGTTTAAAAAACCGTGGTAAAGACAGCGATGAAGTAATTGAGCGCCGGATGGCTGTTGCAAAAGAAGAAATCAGCCATGTTGAAGAATTTGATTATGTGATTGTGAACGAGCATATTGATGAAGCTGTGCGTGATATTGTAAGTATTGTAAGGTCTGAACGCCTTAAATTGCATTGCCAAAGTACGCGCCATCAAGTACTGATCAGTAGCTTAAAAGCTTCCTGAGTCATTGCCTGACGGCTTGTGCTTTCTTGGTCATATGCCTTATTTGATGGCTTGATGACTTATTTTTTGCAGCAGGCAGGCCAAGTTGCTGACCGATTGCATGGGTTTCTGATAGAATCAAGGGTTAGTCGCACGATTGTGCGCATCATCCATATTATTTCCAGGGACAACGCCATGGCTCGAGTTACCGTAGACGATTGCCTCAACCGCATCGAAAATCGTTTTGATTTGACTTTAGCAGCAGCTTATCGCGCTCGTCAGATTGCCAATGGTTCTACTCCACAGATTGAGCACAACGGCCGTGAAAAGCCGACTGTACTCGCACTGCGTGAAGTAGCTGCAGGTTTGGTTAGTCGCGACATTCTGATTAAGCGCTCTTAAGCTTTTTGCGGCCCGGCAGGTTTGCCGGGCCTGTTTTATTTTGGGCCCTGTTATGGAAATGTTGCTGGCGGATATTGATTTACCAGAATTGGCGAGTACCGCCCCGGATGTGTTCGCCGATGCTAATCGCTTTCTTTCCCTTAATGCCTCTTATTTAAAGCTGGAAGACCGGCAGTTTCTGGCTGCGGCTTTCTGCTTTGCTGATGCCTCGCACCGGGGCCAGGTCCGCCGCTCTGGCGAGCCTTATATTTCCCATCCTCTTGCCGTAGCCACTATTCTTACCCAGTGGAAGCTCGATGCTCAGGCGCTGGCTGGCGCTTTGCTGCACGATGTGATGGAAGACAGCGGTGTTACCAAACTTGAGTTAACTGAAAAGTTTGGTAAAACAGTTGCCGAGCTGGTCGATGGCATGAGCAAAATCGACAAGCTAGAGTTTCAAAGTAAGGAAGAAGCACAGGCCGAGAATTTTCGCAAAATGCTGTTGGCGATGGCGCGCGATTTACGCGTAATGCTGATTAAGCTCGCTGATCGTTTGCACAATATGCGCACCATGGATGCGATGCGGGCAGATAAGCAAAAGCGAATTGCCCGTGAAACGATGGAAATCTACGCGCCAATTGCCAATCGGATTGGCCTCAATAGTGCGTATCAGGAATTAGACGATCTGGCATTTAAATATCTGCACCCTAATCGCTATGGTGTTTTATCCAAGGCATTAAAAGCTGCCCGGGGTAATCGCCGCGAAGTGGTAGGTAAGATATTAGATTCGATTAAGGATAAACTGGCGGCGGCCAAAATTGAAGCCAGCGTAACGGGCCGCGAAAAAAACCTCTATAGCATTTATCGAAAAATGCAGGAAAAGCAGCTTAGTTTTTCTGAAGTGCTGGATATCTACGCATTTAGAGTGATTGTAAAAGATGTGCCCACCAGCTATCTCACATTGGGCGCATTGCACGCATTGTTTAAGCCGATTCCTGGTAAATTTAAAGACTATATTGCGATTCCAAAAGCGAATGGCTATCAGAGCTTGCATACCACGCTATTTGGCCCCTATGGCACGCCGATTGAGATCCAGATTCGCTCGGGCGATATGCACCGTATTGCCGATGCGGGTGTGGCCAGCCACTGGATGTATAAAAGCGGGGATGAAGGTTTTTCTGATGTACAGAAAAAAACTCATCAATGGCTGCAATCTTTATTGGAAATGCAAACCGAATCAGGTGATGCGGTTGAGTTTCTAGAGCATATTAAAGTCGATTTATTCCCCGATCAGGTATATGTCTTTACGCCTAAGGGCAAGATTTTTAATATGCCAGCAGGCTCCTGCTGCGTTGATTTTGCCTATGCCGTGCATTCGGATATTGGCGATAGTTGTATTGCTGCAAAAATTAATCATGAATTAGTGCCATTACGTACCCGCTTAAAAAACGGTGATCAGGTAGAAATCGTCTCTGCTGTGCATGCGCGTCCTAACCCATCGTGGCTAACGTTTGTAACTACGGGTAAGGCTCGCTCGCATATTCGTCATTTTCTTAAAAGCCTGCGCTTTGAAGAGTCCGTCTTACTGGGAGACCGCTTATTGGCTCAGGGCTTTGCCAGTTTAAATCAGCCTTTGCAGCTGGTGAGTGACGATGTATGGGAGCGTTATCTAAAAGAAAATGGCGAAAAATCCCGTGAAGTAGTGAAAGCCGAATTAGGCCTTGGTAAACGGCTGGCTATGGTTGTGGCCAAGCGCCTGTTGCAATTGGCAGGTAACTGGCAGGAAGAATTAGCAGGCGGGCGTAAAACTGCTGCTGTGGCTGTGCGTGGCAGTGAAGGCATGGCGATTCAATGCGCGCGATGCTGCAACCCGATTCCAGGGGACCCCATTTTGGGCTTTGTTAAAAAAGACCAGGGCTTGGTGATCCATACTCACGATTGCCCGCAAATTGCCCATGGCCGTATCGATAGCGAGAAGCTGATTGATGTGGAATGGGATGCCGATGTGAATCGCCTGTTTGATGTGCCTGTGCGCATTCTGGCGCAAAACGACAGAGGCACTCTGGCAGCAATTGCTATGGCGATTGCCGATGCCGATGCGAATATTACGGCGGTGGCGACTCAGGAGCCGGAGGGTTTCTCCGAGCGCTATATGCAGATTCAGTTTACGCTGCAGGTGAGTAATCGCACGCATCTGGCCAAGGTTATGAAAAACCTGCGTCAATTGCCATCAGCGTACCGTATTCAAAGAATGCGCACTTAGCCCTGTCTATTTTTAACTGCCGAATACAATATATGAATATTTCGATTAATGGTGAAGCACGCGAATTCGATGCACCACTCACTCTGCTTGATTTGATTAATTTGCTTGAGCTTAAAGGTAAACGCATTGCTATCGAGCAAAATGGTGAAATCGTTCCTAAAAGCCAGCATGGCACAACGTTTTTAAACGAAGGTGACGTTTTGGAAATGGTTGTGGCGGTGGGCGGAGGTTAATCAGGAATGAGGCGTCAGGGGCTGGCTGTTAGTTAAGATCTAAATCCTAACAAGAAGAGGCGTATATGTCGGATCAATTTCAAATTGCGGGCCAGGTTTATCAATCAAGATTGATTGTGGGTACTGGTAAATATAAAGATTTCCGAGAAACACGTGCAGCGGTAGATGCCTCTGGCGCTGAAATTATTACGGTTGCGATTCGCCGTGTGAATATTGGGCAGGATGCGAGCCAGCCATCTTTACTCGATTTTTTACCGCCGTCGCAATTTACCTATTTGCCAAATACAGCAGGCTGTTACAACGCCACCGATGCTGTGCGTACTTTGCGCTTGGCGCGTGAATTACTTGATGGACATAAGCTGGTTAAACTTGAAGTGCTGGGTGATGCTGATACGCTGTATCCCAACGTGCGCGAAACGCTGATTGCGGCGGAAACGCTGGTTAAAGAAGGCTTCGATGTGATGGTTTACACTTCGGATGATCCGATTGTAGCTAAAGAGTTAGAAGACATTGGCTGTTGTGCCATCATGCCTTTAGCATCTTTAATTGGCTCGGGCATGGGCATCTTAAACCCGTGGAATCTGCGCCTGATTATTGAATCGGCCAAAGTGCCGGTGCTGGTCGATGCTGGCGTAGGTACGGCGTCCGATGCGGCAATTGCCATGGAATTAGGTTGCGATGGCATTTTGATGAACACCGCGATTGCCGGGGCAAAAGATCCTGTACTGATGGCAAGGGCGATGAAGCTGGCAGTGATGGCTGGGCGAGATGCCTTTTTAGCAGGCCGTATCCCAAGAAAGCTTTATACCGCAGACCCAAGCTCACCGGTTTCTGGCTTGATTGCTGCGAAGTAAACAAATAAATAAACCCAAATCTTGAACCACGGAGTGAATGAGAACACGGAGTTTCACGGAGAAAAATAGTTTTGAATTGAGTTGTTGCTTTTGGAGTCTGGAGAGCATTGCCGTTGCTGTGGTTTTTGAGCTTCTTTGAAGTACTCAAGGGTAAGAAAGTGAATCAGGGTGTGCTGATGAGGTGTAGTCAGTTTTCTCTGTGTTCTCCGTGGTTAAAGATTTTGGTTTTATTAAAAAAATAGCTTTCATTAGAAAATACGCCGCACGATGCGGCGTTTTTGTTTGCAAGGAATTGAGAAATGGAAAACCCAAATTATATGCGCCGTATTCGTAGCTTTGTGCTGCGCCAAGGGCATTTATCCTCGGGCCAGGAGCGTGCAATCGCTGAATTTGGCGAGAAGTTTTGTATTGAATATCAGCCTGGGTTAATTGATCTGGATGCTGCATTTGGCCGCTCAGGCCCCAAAATTCTGGAAATTGGCTTTGGCATGGGCGGTCCAACGGCTGAAATTGCCACGCATAAGCCAGAAACGGATTATCTGGGGGTGGAAGTACATACGCCGGGTGTGGGGAGCTTGCTTAAACTATTGGGGGAGCAGGGCCTGCAAAATGTACGCATTGTGCAGCATGATGCAGTTGAAGTACTGGAGAAAATGCTGGGCGCTGATAGCCTGGATGGCGTGCATATTTTCTTCCCTGATCCCTGGCATAAAAAACGCCACAATAAGCGCCGCCTGATTCAGCCAGATTTAGTGAAGCTACTGTGCTCACGCATTAAAAGCGGTGGTTATGTGCATTTGGCGACTGATTGGGAAGATTACGCGATCCAGATGCTGGAAGTCTTATCCAATGAGCCTGGTTTAAAAAATACGGCAGACACCTACGCCGAGCGCCCGGATTATCGCCCGCTGACCAAGTTTGAAAACCGTGGTATCAAGCTTGGTCATGGTGTTTGGGATTTGGTGTTCCGTAAGATTTAAATTATTTTCTTAGCTGGTGAGATGATTCAGGCATTTGCAGGGTGGATGAAATCCACCTTGATCATTTCATATGCATAAGGTGGTTTTTACCCGGTTATATGATTAACGTTGATAAGGTAAAAGTGGCTCCCCAATATTCCCTCTTTTTCTACGCTTAATAGTTTATTTCGCAGAAAATAGCTTTATTTTTCCTGATTCTTGCCGATAACGCAGTGAAGGGCTTGGTCTTTAGTCAGATTATGAAGGCTGGCCGTTATGCTAAAGTAAATTCGGCTCTAAAAAGAAGGCGGTATAAAAATGCGGATCAAACGTACACTGGTGTTACTGGTCGCTTTACTGGCCTGTTCAGGGACATCATATGCAGAAGAAGGCCTGGTCTCTGTGGCGGGTTATGGAGCGCCGCCCCAAATTGAAGGTTTGTCTGGTGCCCAGCGCCGCCTGATGTCGATGCGTGCCTCAAAGCTGGATGCTTATCGTGCACTGGCAGAAATGGTGCAGGGCTTTAGATTGGCAGGCAACAGCACGGTAGCCGCTTTGGCGGTGCAAAATGATAGCTTTCGTATTTATGTCGATGCCTATCTGCGTGGCGCACGGGTTGTCTCGATGAATGCCCTGCCTGAGGGCGCTTATGAAACCGTATTAGAGCTGGATATGTCTAAGCTGGTAAGTGAGTCATCGAATCAGAATAATTTTGCGATGCGGGGCCGTTAATTGATTAAAGCCTGCGTGCTCTTGCTACTGGCCTTAAATACCTCTGCCGCAGAAATTGAAGGTTTATCTGCAATTGGTGTGGGAGGAATCCCCATGGCAAGGCAGGAGGCAATTCAGGACGCCCTGATGCAGGCCTCCTTATGGAGCGGGGCTAAGATTGAGGCGAGTAGCCACGTTGAAAATGGCCGGGTCAGCGAGTTGCAGCGTGTCTATCCGGTTCAAAGTCTGGACCGGTATCAATTATTACGGGAATGGCGTGAAGGTAGCTTTTACCATGTAATGATTGAGACAGACCCAAAACCAGTACCTGTTGCCGGGGACAAAATCGCAGCCTCTACTCCAGCTGCAGTGCTTGCAAGCACTGTTGCAACAGCTGCTGGGGCGCAAAGTGTGGGGGGGGGCAGGTCCGCATCGGCCCGTGAATGCCCGCAATCTGACTTTGCCTATCGTAAAAAACTGCTGCTTGCGCATTTCCAGCTGCAAAATCCTGTTGATGCCAATGATATTTCCCATTTTCAGGATGGCATGCAGCAAGAGCTCAGCCGCATGTTATCCGCATCAGATCGTTATCTGCCCCAGCGTACAGTAAATGAAGCCGCTTTTAATTTGCAGCCCGGCTTTTATGATCCGGTATTGCAACCGGAACGGGTCAGAGAACTGGCGCGTCGTTATGGCACTCAGTTTGTTGTGGGGGGGGTGGTTCGAGATCTGGCTGCTTACGGTGATCAGATAGGTCTGGCTTGGGGGGGAGACATTCGTACTGGTGAGCGTAAAATGGGGCCCAGTATTCCTATGCTCAGGTTTCATGGCTGGATGCCGGCAATGGCCGAGTTAAGCGTTAAAACCGGCCCTTCTTCACGCCGTTTTGAGGCCGATGTTTATGTATTTGACGGAGCCAGCGGGGCATTGTTAAAGCAGCAGCGCTTTGCCGATTCGGCCAGCGGAAATGTGATGCAAAGCAGGGATAGTGTTTTTGGTTCACGCCGGTTTTATGAAACCGATTTTGGCAAAATAGTTGAGCAGCAGCTTGGGCAGATTGTGGCGGGTGTTGATGATGTTTTAGCTTGTCAGGCCTTTGCTGCAAGGATCAGCCGGGTGGAAAAAGATCGGATTTATATTGATGCGGGCAGTACGGCAAGGCTTAGTAAAGGCGATAAGTTGCAGCTGTTCAAGGTCAGTGGTCCCCATCAATTGGTTGCGGCAGTGAATGGCGATAGCAGCATGTCACTGGGGACACCAGAGGCACTGCTAAGTGCAGTAACCATTACTCAAGTGCAGCCTTTGTTTGCTATTGCTATTTTAGAAAACGGCAGTATTCGTCCGGAAGTTGGCGATTACGTGCGTTTTAGTATGAAGGAATCACGATGAATCCTCTGCGTTTTACTATTGTGCTTGGTTTGTTACTGAGTATGAGCTGTGTTGAAGCATCTTCTTATAGCTCCAGCCGCTATGTGCGAAAACCCGGCCATTCGCGGGCAAAAGCAGCACATGCACCAGCTGCGGCTCATGGCGCTTTGGCAAAAAATGGCCCTGTGGTGATGGCAAGGCCAGAGCCTCATGTGCAAACTTTGCCTGCAACGATGCTACCTCGCTCTGTTTCTGCAATGCCTGCTGCACCTGCCGCAGAGTCGAAATTAACAAGCATCCAAGAAAACGAGCTGCGTTGGCGCTTATACAGTTATCCATAATCGATCGCCAGAGCGTTTTATTTATCTGGAATTAAGAGCATTTACTTTGCTGTAGCTGTGCGCCTTTCAACTGCTTGGTCATTTTTTCCAGCTTTTGCTGCTGATCTGCAGAAACTTTACGTAAAGCAAAGGTGACATGGGAGGGGCTATCATCGCGTTCCCTGACTACCGCTGATTTTACACCCTGGTTTCTAAGCTCATTCAGGCGGCGATCAGCTCCTTCGCGGCCACTAAATACCCCAAGCGAGATTGAGTTTTGCCAGCGCCCCCCATTATTGATCACATAATAGTCACGCACGCCCTGATCGCTAAGCTGCTGTGCTTTTTTCTTGGCAAGTTCAATGTCGGTTTGAGGTGGAATATAAACCCACACTTTGCCGCTGACGCTGGTTTCCGTACTGCTTATTCCCCATGATTTTAAGCGGGCCCGCATGGTGCTTGTTTGTTCCTGCCCAATGCCACTCCATTGCATGCATGCCGTGGCGACTTCCGCTTTCAATACCGGCGTTGGTGCCGGGGTGGGTTTGGGAGTGGGCTTAATGACTGTGGCGCTGGCTGTTTCGGCTTCCTGTGCTTGAACGGGCGAGGCTGGCCGCAGTGCTATCTGTACAGGCAGGCTGGCAATGAGTTTAACTTTATCGGCATTGATTTCGGCATTTACGCGCGGGATGGCGACAGGCCGTGACGGATAGGCCCAAAGGACTAAATTGGCGACAAGTAGCAGAGCACAAAACCATTTCATGAAGCATTATTCCGGGCAAGGGCTGCAAGGCCGTGCAGCACCAGCTGTTCGGCAATGATGGGTTGGTAGGCGCTTAGAAGCGGGGCAACAGTGGCGGCATCTCCGCCCGATAATATACAGAGTGGGGTGTCTCCCCGTAAAGACAAGCGGGCATGCATTGTTATAATACTGCCTGCCAGAGCGCTTAGACAGCCGGTGTGAATGGCATCAGTGGTGCAGCGCGGAAAATCATGAAAAGCACCATCGCTTACGGTTAAACGCTCAGTTTGTTGGGCTAGGGCTGATTTCATCAGACGCAATCCAGGTAAAATCATGCCGCCTAAAAATTCATTGTCCTCAGTGAGTGCATCCACTGTAAGCGCTGTACCGGCGCTTGCAATCAGCAAGGCTTTCTCAGGAAACAAGCTGCGTGCACCCAGCACAGCGGCCCAGCGATCAGGCCCCTGCTGTTCTAAATGCCGATAGCTATTATGGATGCCCAGTGCTTGCCGACTGACTTGCAGCCATTCAATAGAGCGCTGCCATTGAGTCTGGCAAAAAGCATCCAGTCCGTCAGCAAGCTGAGGGGCTCCCACTGTGCAGCCATAAATGAGCTGTGGCCGGGGCAGGAGGCTTAATTTCTGAAGCAGCTGTTCAAAATCGGTATTAAGAATAAAGCCCTCTGCCTTACGGAGATCTCCTTCACAATGGGCCCATTTAATACGTGTATTACCCAGATCAATTAAAAGTGTATTCATTCTGCATTTACCCTGCGTAAACTCACGTCGCCCGCATAGGCTGTTTTCAATCCATCTTCCCCCGCCATTCTTAATGCACCATCTTCTGCCACACCAATGATGCGGCCACGATTTTCTTTGCCATCAGGGGAAATTAATCTGGCCTGCATACCCTGCCACAGGTGCCGCGCTTCCCATTCGGCCCGAAGCGGTGCAAAGCCCTCATGATCAAAACGGGGCAAAATATCGGCCAGCTCATTCAAAATGGCTGCAAGTAATGCGTTGCGAGCTGGCGCGGGGCCTGAACAATCACTCAGGTCTGCCGCATTATCGGCATGAATACGCTCGTCACTGGACAGGCACAGATTTAAGCCTATCCCGATTACTGCATCTGCAGGCCCTAGGGCGTCCCCTGATAGCTCAATTAATATCCCTGCCAGTTTGCCCGTGCTGCACAGTACATCGTTAGGCCATTTTAGTCCTATACCCTGATAGCCTTGTTTTTCGAGTGCCCTTGTCAGAGCAATACCCACGGCAAGGCTTAAGCCTGCCAGCCTGCTTATTCCGCCACTAAAGCGCCAGACGACAGAAAATAGCAGGCTGCCTCCTAAGCTGCCAACCCATTGACGGCCTAAACGGCCTCGTCCGGCGTTTTGCCACTCTGCCGCGAGCATGGTACCGGGGGTTGCATTTTCTTGTCTTAGGGTACGGTTAGTTGAATCGATTTCATCAATCAGTTGTAGAGAAAACGGACTGTGGGGGCGGAGCCGCTGGCAGATTTGATTGTGATCCAGCCATTCAATAGCCCGGGTCAGTTTATAGCCCACGCCATGGCGGCGTTCCAGCTTGATTCCATATTCGCTGCTGCGAGCCAGCGCACCGGAAACGGCAGATCTTGAAATGCCCAGCCCTTTGGCAATGGTTTCGCCAGAGGTAAATTCATTGGCATTTAGCTGACGAAGAAGTGTAAGTGTATGCAACATGGCGACATTCTAGCGACAAGCAGGGATAAGCTCCACCTGCATGGCTGTATATGGCCTAAAGGATACCTAAATAGTTAAAAAAACCACTCCAGAGCATATTAGAAATGAATAAAAAGAGCAGATCAGGGTTGGTGATCGCGCAGAATTTTTTCGAGCAGCCCCCGGACAACCGATGGCTCGAAAGGCTTATCGCAGATACCGGATACACCTGCCTGAATTACACCCGCAAGGCGGCCACCGTCGCTTTCAGATGAAACCATTAATATAGGGATATTGCCTTGCCAGCTATTTTGACGCACGAATTCAATAAGCTCTTTACCATCCATTTCCGGCATATTGTAATCGGTGATTAGTAAATCAAATACGGACTCTTCCAGCATCTGTACGCCTTCGTGCCCATTACTGGCTTCTTTGATATTACGTACCCCCAGGTTTTCCAGTACTTTGCGCATGTAATTGCGTGCTGCTTTTGAATCATCAACAAGTAAAACTCTGAGCATATCTAAATCCAGATCGTCCTGATCCAGCGTTAAATCTTCAGAGAGGTAATCGAGGGAAACACAGAGGGCATGGTCAAGGTTTTCAGAAGTAAATGGTTTGGGAATAATAGCGCACGCACCAAGCTGGCGAAGTGGCTCCAGTACCTTGGGCTGGGTTTCGCTGGAAATCAGTACGAAAGCAATATCCTGGGTGTCCGGGTTATTGCGCAGCTGGGTGAGTAAATCAATGCCTGTCATATCTTTCAGATACATGGCGCTGAGAACTAAATTGGGGCTGTTATCTGTTTTAAGTGAGCTTAGCGCTTGTGAGCCCAGCTCAAAAGAAAGGACATCGCTAATTCCGAGTAATTTAAGTTTGGAGGTAATCAGTTTATTTTGTGCAGAAGAGGGCTCCAGCAAAATAACCCGTAATTCGCCAATTGAAAAGTGTTTGGTCATGATTTGATCATCCCGAATTTACTTTTCTTTATAGCTGGCTATGGTGATTTTGTTAGATAAAAGAAGCAGTTATACGTGATTTTAAAATATTTATAGAGACCAAATAAATAGAGCTTCATTATCAGCCCACATCATGATTGATGTGGGCTGTGTATCGGGATGACTTACATTGTTTCAATTGTATGATTTTGATTGGTATAGATACAAATATCGCCAGCGATTTCCAGTGCTTTTTTAACAACTATTTCAGGCGCTAAATCGGTGTTTTCCAGCAGGGCGCGGGCAGCAGATTGTGCAAATGCGCCGCCAGAGCCAATTGCTGCAATACCGTGTTCCGGCTCCAGTACATCACCATTACCGGTAATGATCAGTGTGGCTGTTTTGTCGGCGACGATCAGCATGGCTTCCAGACGGCGCAGCATGCGATCGGTGCGCCAGTCTTTGGCAAGCTCTACGGCGGCACGGGTCAGATGGCCCTGGTGTTTTTCCAGCTTGGTTTCAAAGCGCTCAAACAGGGTAAAAGCGTCAGCGGTACCACCGGCAAAGCCAACAATCACTTTATCGTTATACAGCTTACGCACTTTACGTGCGGTGCCCTTGATGACTACATTTCCCAGCGTAACCTGTCCGTCACCACCCACTGCTACTAAATCACCCCGCCGAACCGAGACAATTGTTGTGCCATCAAATTGTTCCATTTAATCTTTCCAAAATAGTCGTATAAGCCTGATGTGGCGGCTGGGTAGGGAAATTACAAGTCTAAGCTAAGGACAGCACGGCCAGCTCGGTTATTCCCATAATACGAAACAGGGCCAAGATCAGGGCATTGACATTACAAAAGGTAATTTGCTGAGGATTTTCCATGCACAGGCCAAGCAATTGCCCCGCAGAATCAAAATCAAGACGATGCACTGCATGAAAATCGAGTACCGGAAAATTATGCAGGCTCACAAAATCACGAATAATTGCCAATTGCTCCGGCTTGGTATGGAGTAAGTCGCCTTGAATGAACAGGCGATCGGAGGCTGAAGCGGATAAATTAACGTTTGCAAGCGGGGGAAGGTCGGGCAATGAATCGATAGGAATCCAGGAAGGCGGAGAAACTTCAAAAGTAATTGCATAATCAATAGCCAGATTTTCAAACTCATTTTGCAGGCCCTGAATTTGTTGCAATTCAATAAGAAGCAGCCATAAAGGCGCTTCCGCAGGAATCGCCCTGCCTGTTTTAATGCGTTTACGCAGTAGTGATTCTATTTCTGCTCGACCCAATAATTGCAGCCTAATCTTATTTTTGGCACAACGCTGCCACAGAGCCAGTAATTCAGCTGCGGCAATAGTGTCAATCTGGGTAACCCGGGCTAAATCTATACGTAAATGATGGTGATTTTTGCATGCAGCTTCAAATGATGCGATTTCCTGGTCAATCTGATGGCCATTTAATACTGCAGAAAATAGATAGTAATTAGATTGCTCGCTGTTTTTTTGCTCGCTTACTTCGCGCCATGCAGGTGGTGTTTTTTCAAACTCCAGGACAAATTGTAAGGCGATTTCATCAAATAGAAATTTATCATTATGCTGTTGCAATAATTCAAATAGCATTAACCATGTTTCAGTTTGGCGCAGTCCGCTTATTTTTCTTATTTCAGTTTGTAATAATTGTAAGGCTAAGTCACTTTGCCCGCTGCTGTGCAGCATGGCAGCTTCTTCCTGAATGGGTGTGAGCTGAGATTTATTATCAACTACTTCAATGCTTAGCTGTGTAAGGCTTAAGTCCGGTTCTGCAGCTGGTGTATTTGTACTTCCATTGCCTTTCATAGCAGGTAAATGGGCAGGTACATCAGGGGTAAATTTCTTACGGATAAATGAAAAAGCCACTTTTGATAATCCAGTATAAATGGGTGTGTTGCCAGTTTAATTTCCCTTCAATTCTAAGCTTTTTAGTATATTTTTGGCTGATTATTTTACGCATAGGTAAGTTGGTTTTTTTTGTAAGATATTTAAGTTGTTTAATAACTATTTCTTTCTGTTGTTGTAATTTTTATAGGTTTTTTTTATATGTTTTGTGGTTTGTGTCAGTTTTGGGTTTTAGCTATTTTTATATGCAGGCCGCAATTTTGCTTAGCAAATATTGATTGCTAGAGCGCATTATTTACATCTTATCCCTTGCTGCAGGGTCTTTATGGCCTGAATGAGCCCTTCTGTATAGAAATTTATGCTGTTTTCACTGCGCTGTGTGTATCGAAAAAATTGATTTCAATCTACTCACAGTAAAGGCGATTTTTCGGAAAATATAAGTAGCAGAGAAGACCCTGTTTTTTTTTAATTTTAATTCCTATAGATCTGGGCCTTGAATGAATGACGATTTTGTTAAGTGCCGATTACCCGATTGTTTATATTCCCACTGTATATAGGTATGGCTGCTGGCAGTTAGTGCAACTTGATTGCAATGTAGGTGTGGGCACTTTCAAAACATCAGGTAGAATTACGGATCCGGAAAATAAATCAAACACAGAGCTATGCGCATTCCTCGCTTATTTCGCTTTACCATCGTCTATTTGCTGGCGTTCATTGCCCTGGGGCTTTTGATCAGGCTGGGTTTTGCTACGGTTTTTGGTAATAAAGCTGATCCTTTGCCTGGCCATTTGCTGGCGGAGTCTTTATTACTTGGTACGCGCTTTGATTTGCGACTGGGTCTTTTAAGTCTTGCACCAGTGCTGCTGCTTGGTGGCTTTAAACTGACAACACCATTTAAAGAAGGGCTGAGCAAGCGGCTGTGGCTGGTTTGGTTTGCACTGGTGTTTGCCGTGCTGGTTTTTAGCCATATGGTCGACTTTGCCCATTATTCCTATCTGGGCGTCAAGCTTTCTGCCAGTGTGCTGAATTTTTTATACAACCTGGATGAATCAGCCGGCATGGTTTGGTCAACTTATCCTGTGGGCAAGCTAACATTGGTCTGGGCTTTATCTGTGTGTTTGCTGACATGGGGTGTGGCGGGTCTGATGCGCCGGGTTTCGCGTTTTGCGGGCTGGGAGGCGGGTAAATGGAAAACCAGTTTGCTGGCGCTGCTGTCTTTACTGGCGACTTTGCTGGGGATACACGGCAAGTTTTCGCAATACCCGCTGCGCTGGAGCGATGCCTATTACAGCACTAACAGCTTTGCCGCCGCAGTAGCGCTGAATCCTGCTTTAAATTTTTTCGACACCATGTCGTATAGCAAAGACACCTATTCGATTGACGATGTGCGGGCCGCATACCCTGCGGTTGCTGCATATTTAGGGGTGGATCATCCCGATGCTAAAACACTGAATTTTGATCGCCATATCCAGCCTAAGCCCACTGCGTTTAAGGGCCAGCCCAATGTGGTGATGGTTTACCTGGAATCGTTCTCCGGCTACAAAACCAGTCTTTATGGTAACCCGCTGGAGACCACGCCATTCTTTACCCAAATGGCCAAAGAAAGCATCTGGTTTGACCGTCTCTATACTCCACACTTTGGCACGGCACGTGGTATTTTCGCAGGCTTATCGGGCATTCCGGATGTGGATTTAAGAGACACTTCCAGCCGCAATCCGGCAGCTGTAAATCAGAATGTATTAATTAATGCCTTTAAAGGCTACGAGAAAGATTATTTTATTGGCGGCAGCACCACCTGGGCCAATGTACGCGGCGTGCTGACCAGAAATATTGATGGCTTAAAGATTCACGAAGAGGGTAGTTATAGTGCCCCGCGTAATGATGTATGGGGGATTTCGGATAAAAACCTGTTCTATGAAGCAAATAAAGTTTTCCGGGAGAAAAAATCACCATTCTTTGCCGTGATTCAAACCTCGGGCAATCATCGCCCTTATACGATTCCGGCAGAAGATACTGATTTTAAATTAAAAAATCCAAGTGTCGCTGAATTGCATGCCAATGGCTTTGCTGCGGTGGATGAATATAATTCATTTCGCTATATGGATTACTGTATAGAAAAATTCATAGAAGTTGCCAAAAAAGAGGCTTATTTCGATAATACAGTATTTGTATTTTTTGGTGATCACGGTATTCGCGCCATGGGCCACGATGTAGGCCCGAATGTGCCACGTGCGTTTCAGGATTTAAAACTCTCTTCGGTGCATACGCCCTTTATTCTTTACGCGCCTAAGCTATTAAAACCGGCCCGTTACGATAAAACCGCTTCGCAAATTGATATTTTGCCGACCATCGCTGGCCTTTTTAATTTGTCATATATAAACAAAGGCATGGGCCGTGATTTGCTTGATCCGCGCTTTGATGCTTCCCGTTTTGCCTTTACGATTTACCCTGATGAAGGCGGCGAGATTGGGATCCTGAATAAAGACTGGTATTACATTATGCAAGTGAGCAAAAAAAGTGGTGGCTTGTTTGATATGAAATCCAATACCCCTTCGGTAGATAAAGCCCGGGAGCATCCGGAGATTGCTGCCAGAATGAAGCAGCAATTAAGGGATTACTACACGGTATCGGATTACATGCTGACGCATAGCGGGGGGAAGTAATCAGTTGGAGGTTTAAGTGCCTTCGGCACGTTGATTTGGGTGCGGTAGCCACCGCGGGGCCTTCTTTTCTTGTGTGGACAAGAAACGGAGCCAAAGAAGGCCACTCCAGACGGCACGAAGGTCCCTCACTGCGGACAATCGAGGTGGCGTCAATTCAACTTGCTTCGCTCAAACACGAATTGACGACTACCCCACTTCGCTTCGGCCTGCTTCAGGGGGATTTAAGCCCCGTGCGATGAGTAATAATTGAAATTCAAATTGGTGTGCATTGAAGAATGCTTCAAACAAAAACAACTTAATTTACTCTCAGTTTTTCTCCGTGAAACTCCGTGTTCTCTGTGCCTTCCGTGGTTCAGGATTTGGGTTTTACTTTGCCGCATCAGCAGCCAATAAAAACGCCACCTCATCAAGGTGGCGTTTGTGTGTGCGGGCGTGAATTACGCCGCTTCAATCAATAATTCGATTTCTACATTTTCATCAGAATACTGAATCTGGGCGAGGAGTACGGCATCGACCATATTGGCGAAGTTTCTTAATACGATGGAGCGGGCCAGCGCCGGGCCCATGCAGCGGCGAAATTCGGGCACGTAGGCCAGGGCACCGACATTATCGTCCAGCAGGGCCTGCTCGTTACTTTTGATGATATTTTTGATCTCTTTGCGAATATCTTTCACCTCTTTAAACAACTCGCTGGATACTTCACACAGCGCAGCAAATTGCAAGGTGATGCTGGCTGTTTTACTGCCGCTAAAGGCCCGTGCCAGTGTTTTAGATATTTTGCTTAATTCCTGGACATCATGGGCGCTGATTGTTAGCCACTGTGGATAGCGCTCTTTGATGCTGACAATCGCCTGGCGGATACCATCGTTCTGACGCAGGCTCTCCGGTAGCTGGCTGCATGCCTGGGCGATCAGGGTGTAGGTCTGTATTTGACTCATATTGTGACTCCTCTTCATTATTTTAGGTGGTATAGGTTAAATTATTTAGTTGCTTGATTTTATTTCGCGACATTTTATTTGCAGTGCTGCACCTGTGTAGGTTGTAATACTTATATCTATCTTATTCTAATGATAAGTATCAACGGATAGAAATGAATAATTCAAACATGTGCGCTCTGTTTGAAGAGATTTGCAAAAAATCAGCCTATCGTACTTTTTTTAGTACTTTTATAGATCGGGTGTAGACTCGCTTAAACTTTTATACTATTATGCGTGCCTCTCTGCTTCTGACGAAGCATGTATTTGAATGCCGACATGGTGAAATTGGTAGACACGCTATCTTGAGGGGGTAGTGACTTAGGTCGTGAGAGTTCGAGTCTCTCTGTCGGCACCATTTTAGAGAGTAGAATATTAAAAACGCCGGATTCTTTTTGTAAGAATCCGGCGTTTTTGCATTTGCGCGGCAGCTGATAAGATAGAGGCTTGATCCCACATGAGTCTGAGATATGAGCCAATTCTGGAGCCCGCTTGTCAAAACGCTTACTCCCTATGTGCCGGGGGAGCAGCCTAAGCTGACAAATCTCATTAAACTCAATACCAATGAAAATCCCTACGGCCCGTCGCCTAAAGTCTTGCAAGCTATGCAGGGCGAGCTGGCCGACACGCTAAGGCTGTATCCGGACCCGAACGGGGATCATTTAAAAGCGGCCATCGCGGCTTATCATGGAGTGGATAAATCGCAGGTATTTCTGGGTAATGGCTCGGATGAGGTGCTCGCCCATGCTTTTGCCGCGCTGCTTAAGCATGATGCACCGCTGTTGTTTCCCGATATCAGCTACAGTTTTTACCCGGTCTATTGTGGCCTGTATGGTATTGATTACCGTCTTGTGCCGCTGACTGCCGATTTTGCGATCAATATCGACGATTATGATCAGCCCTGTGGCGCAATTATTTTTCCTAATCCCAATGCACCCACTGCTAAATTGCTCTCTGTAGAGGTCGTAGAAGCGTTGTTGCAGCGCCATCCGCAACAGGTAGTTGTGGTGGATGAGGCTTATATCGATTTTGGCGGAGTCAGTGCTATTTCTCTGGTGAATCGCTACCCGAATCTATTAGTGGTGCAAACGCTGTCTAAATCACGCTCTTTAGCAGGCTTACGCGTGGGTTTTGCCATTGGTCATGCAGATTTAATAGAAGCGCTGGAGCGGGTTAAAAATAGTTTTAATTCTTATCCGCTGGATAAGGCCGCACTGGCGGGGGCGGCGGCTTCTTTTGCGGATGAAGCCTATTTTCAGCAGACTTGCCAGTCCATTATTGCAACGCGTGATCATTTAAGCTTTGCCATGACCCAGATGGGCTTTGAAGTATTGCCCTCGGCTGCAAATTTTATTTTTGCCCGTCACCCGGATTACGATGCGGCTCAGCTGGCTGCAGCTTTGCGTGAACGCTCAATTATTGTGCGGCATTTTAAGCAGCATCGTATTGATCAGTTTTTACGTATCAGCATAGGTACGGATAAAGAAAGCAACTCCCTGATAGAGGCCTTACAGGCGCTACTATCTTCCTAAAGGCCGTTAATAAGTTTGCTCAAGATTGTTTGGGCAAGCTTGGTCGTTTAAATCTATAAATTGAGTGTTCTGCCTTTCTTCGGTGATGCTTAAAATGATCGAACTTCCTGCTGGTGGCTCTGCTGCACGTAATCCGGATTTGGATTGGAGTCAGGTACGTGAAACAATGCTGATGCTGGGTATTGCTGTGGCACAAGTAAAGCATGCTGTGGCGGAAAGTAATGCATCGCTTAATGCATTGGCGTTTTCTTTTGCAGACACTCATGACCGGATTGAATCTTTACGTAATGATTTATTAGCGCAAGCCTCATCCCTGCCGGCAGAGCTTGATTTAGACAGTAAAATTGCAGAAATTGGCCAGCGTAATATGCAGGCAGTGATTGCATTTCAGTTTTATGATCGTTTATCACAGCGCCTGGATCATGTGTGCGGCACAATTAGCGGGCTGGCCGAGCTGGTTTCGGATCGAAATCGTCTTTATGTACCATCAGAATGGATGGAGCTACAAGACCGTATCCGCTCGCAATACTCGATGGAGCAAGAGAAAAAGCTATTTGATGATATCTTGAATGGCATGGATATTCGACAAGCATTGTCTTTGGCTGCAAGCATGGTGCCCGTGGTCAGTGATGAAAGTGCAGGGCCGGAATCAGGGGATATCGAATTGTTTTAAAGACATGGTTTAAAATAAAAAATGGCCGCTTAAAAGAGCGGCCATTTTTTAAAGGGTAAAGATTTGTATCAATTGCAAAATAAGTGTGGAATCGATTCAAACGCATTGCGTATATTTACAGTATTTACTTCTTTTTTGCTTCATTGATTTGCGCGCTGGCCTGTGCAGCCGCATTGCCGAAAGTAGTAGCGGGCGTAGTTACCACTTTATCTTTCTTTGGTTTTTTAGTTTCGCGATTACTGCGTGCCTGACCCTTAGCCATGATATTAATTCCTGCTGTTATGCCATTTGGCACCGCCAGCCTACGCGATATTGGGGGGTAAGGGTGAAAGTATTGCTGGAGTGTGATTAATGATTGCTTGGCAGGCTAGGGATTTTACCGCTTGTGCACTAACCAGAATCAAAAAAATGCTTTTCAGTGCCTTCGGCACGTTGATTTAGGTGCGGGCGTCCCGCTGGACCTTCCTTTCTTGCTTCGCTCAAACACGAATTGACGGCTTCCCCACCTCGCTTGTTCCTCGCTCGGCGTGTTTTCAGGGGGGGCAAAGCCCTGTACTGAGAGCGTTGTTATTGTGCGCAGGGCCTGCTTCATCCCCCAGCGCATTACACAGCATGTTTGAACGTTTCCATATGGCGTAGCCAAGTAAACACAGCTTGGCTACGCCATTCTTACTTTAAGCAGCTACCGATATCATCAGGCTGTTTAAGCGCTTCACAAAGGTTGCTGGGTCATCCAGCTGTGCGCCTTCTGCCAGCTGAGCCTGATCGAACAAGAGTTCGGTCCAGTCGCCAAAGCGTTCGCCTTCCAGCTCGGCTTTCAGCTTTTTCACCAGCATATGTTCCGGGTTGATTTCCAGAATCGGCTTGCTGCCTTTTACATCCTGGCCGGCAGATTTCAACAGGCGCTCTAAGTTTGCGCTCATATCCTGATTTTCTACCACGATGCAAGCCGGGCTGTCGGTCAGGCGGTTGGTGACGCGAACGTCTTTTACTTTGTCGCCCAGTACCGCTTTTACTTTATCCAGCACGTCTTTTAGCTCGCTGGCGGCCGCTTCCTGCTGCTGTTTCTCTTCTTCGTTTTCGAAGTTGGACAGATCCAGCTCACCTTTAGTGACAGATTGCAGCTTTTTACCATCAAATTCGGTTAAGCCAGAGATCATCCACTCGTCAACGCGCTCGCTCATCAGCAGCACTTCGATGCCTTTCTTGCGGAAGACTTCAAGGTGCGGGCTATTTTTAGCGGCAGCAAAGCTGTCGGCAGTAATAAAGTAGATCTTGTCCTGGCCTTCTTTCATGCGGCCTACATAGGCGGCAAGGCTGACATTTTGATCTGTGGAATCAGTATGTGACGAGGCAAAGCGCAGCAGGCCTGCGATGCGGTCTTTATTGGCAAAGTCTTCGGCAACACCTTCTTTCATGACGCGGCCAAATTGCTCCCAGAAAGTCGCATACTTGGCTTGCTCTGCAGCATCATCAGAATTAGCCATGGATTCGAGTAAACCCAGTACCTTCTTCACGCAACCTTGCTTAATCTGCTCAATGTCTTTGCTGTGTTGCAAAATTTCACGGCTCACATTGAGTGGCAAATTGCTGCTGTCGATCAGGCCGCGCACAAAGCGCAGATATTGTGGCAGCAGCTTTTCTGCGTCTTCCATGATAAATACGCGGCGCACATAGAGCTTGATGCCATGGCGGCGTTCACGGTCGTGCATATCAAACGGAGCACGTTTGGGGATGTACAGCAGTTCAGTGTATTCCTGCTTGCCTTCTACGCGGGCATGGCTCCATGCCAGTGGCGCTTCAAAATCGTGCGACACATGTTTATAGAATTCGGTGTATTGCTCGTCGCTGATTTCAGATTTTGGACGCGCCCACAGTGCAGAAGCCTGGTTAACTGCTTCAACACCTTCAGCCGGGGTGACATTGCCTTCATCATCGTAGCCGGCTGTTTTCGGCATAAAGATCGGCAGGGTGATGTGGTCGGAATATTTACGGATAATTGAGCGCAGGCTCCAATCCGACAGATATTCGTCTTCGCCTTCTTTCAGATGCAGCACGATCTCGGTACCACGGCCTTCTTTGGCTACTTCTTCTAGCGTAAATTCGCCATCGCCTGCGGATTCCCATTGAGTAGCAGTGGTTTCACCGGCGCGGCGTGATGTAAGGGTAACTTTATCTGCCACGATAAAGGCAGAGTAAAAACCTACACCAAACTGACCAATCAGATTAGCGTCTTTCTGGGCATCGCCAGAGAGCTTGCCAAAAAACTCTTTAGTACCAGAGCGGGCAATCGTACCGATATTTTTCACGACTTCGTCACGGCTCATACCGATACCGTTGTCGCTTAACGTCAGCGTACGTGCTTCTTTATCAAAGGAAAGGCTGATCTTTAACTCGCTGTCATCCCCGTACAAGCTTGCATCATTCAGTGCCTCAAAGCGCAGCTTGTCGCAAGCGTCAGATGCATTAGAGATCAGCTCGCGCAGGAAAATCTCTTTATTAGAGTAAAGAGAGTGGATCATCAGCTGTAATAGCTGTTTAACTTCGGTCTGAAAGCCCAGTGTTTCTTTTGCCATGAAGTGCTCTGCTTAATAAGTTGAACAAGGATGTTTTGATAAATGGGGCCGGCAGGCTACTGTTCAAGCCCGAAGGACACTAAATTTAAACATCCTGCCCTGATTAACAGGACGGATTGATAACTTTAGGCAAATTAAATTAAACCGTCATTTGGCGATAAGATGCTGGTACCCTGTGGCAAGCTTTGTCTTAAATTACGTCTGGCCAAAATCTTGGTCTGGGCTTCTGCCGGAAGATCGGTTAGTAAAAGCAAGTTTTTACGGATAAGTGCGTCGATGACGTCTTCAATGACCCGAATTAAATCACTGTCTAAAGAATGAAATAATTCGGTATTGGCGGGGATTCCCATAAAGCTCACCAGCTCTGGTGCATTTAGTGGGACAAATTCGCTGGCAGTGACATTGGCATCGCGAAAAATAGCGCTAATCTGGCCTTCTGAGTCGCGTGAAATGTAGGGCATTGCGGATCCTTAATAATGATGAGCTGCGTATTTAGTTTAAGCGGGCTGGGAAAAAAGTACATATGAGCATTTATACACTTGAGATTTTAAAGGCTGATGCCGTAAAAAAGCGAAAGAACTCACCTCCTTTACTTATGATTCATGGTGCTTACGCAGGCTCCTGGTGCTGGGAGAGTTATTTTCTGCCTTATTTTACAGAATCGGGCTGGGATGTCATTGCACCTAGCTTACGTGGCCATGCTGGCAGTATGGGTAGAGAGAGGCTGGATCATTTTGGGATTGATGACTACGTCAAAGATGTTCTGATGATAATTGCGGATATGCCGGAGCCTCCCGTGCTGGTAGGGCACTCAATGGGGGGGCTGGTTGCCCAGCGGGTGGCCAGGCAGGCGAGGCTAGCGGGGATGGTGTTATTGGCGAGCGTTGCTCCCCATGGGGTTGCGGTGTCTTTTGCGCATTTAATGGCTTCCCAGCCCGGTTTATTGTGGAATCTGGGGCAGTTTCAATGGCATGGTGCGGCAGCTGCCGGTAATCCAAGCTTTGTGCGCGAGCTATTGTTTTCATCTAAAACAGAGCGGGCGATGGTTGATTACTTTGCGGCACGTGCCCAGCCCGAATCAATACTGGCCTTAACAGAAATGGCGATCCCTCATCCCTTTGCCGGTTTAAACTGCCCTCAATTACCCTGCCTGGTATTGGGTGCGGGGGCAGATCAGCTGATTCCTGCCAGCGATGTTCATGCTTGCGCCAGTGCCTGGCATTCCAGAGCGATCATGATTGAAGACTGTGGACATGCCATGATGGCGGATTTCTATAAAACGCAAGTGGCTAAAGAAATGCTGCAGTGGCTAGAGCAGACTTATCCGCAAGATTAAATTTATATTTTAAATAAATAGCTAAATAGTTTGATTTTGCAAAACCTAAATCTTGAACTACTTCGATCCCAGAGGGCACGGAGTTTCACAGAGAAAAACAGTTTAGGAATTAAGAATCATTGCAAGTTGGGTGAAGTCCGACAGATTTATTTCTTAAAACTATCCCGTAAATATGGTTTTTTTCTTTGTGTGCTCGGTGTTCATAGCGATTTTGGTGTCTACAGAGTTCTTAGATGTAATTTCTACCTGGCCAGACGTCATGGAGTTTTAAAATGGGCGAGAAAATAAAGAAAAGTGATACAGAGTGGCGTGAGCAGCTCAGTGCCGAAGCATATCGCGTAGCCAGAGAAGGTGGTACAGAGCGGGCGTTTTCGGGTGAGCATTATCGCCAGACAGGCAGTGGTAAGTATCATTGTATTTGTTGTGGCACGATGCTGTTTGAATCAGAACGTAAATTTGATGCAGGCTGCGGCTGGCCCAGTTTTTGGGCCGAGGCGGCAGGAGCAAATATTCAGCGGATCCGGGATGGCAGCCACGGCATGATCCGGGTGGAAGTGCGTTGCAGTCATTGTGATGCACATCTGGGCCATGTTTTTCCGGATGGCCCTATGCCAACCGGCGAGCGTTATTGTATTAACTCGGTGTCGATCGAATTTAAACCACATGGTAGTGATTAATTGGCTTGTTATTTTTACCCTAATTGCCGGTACAGCCTGAATCCTCTTCAAGCAGTAGAATTCCCTCGCTTATTTTAAAGGGGTGCATATGCAGACTCAGCTGGTTCAGATGCTGGCGATTAAACCGCAGCAGGGTATCCCGTGGAGACGGGTGTTGCGGGTAATGATTGCGGTTGGCTTGCCCCTGGCCATTGCGCTGCTGCGGGGGGAGTTTTTGCCGGCAGTGTATGGGGCTGTAGCCGGGTTTTACACTATGTTTGTTGATAATGGCGGCCATACTTCGGAGCGGATTACCGTCATGGTCTATATGACGGTGGGTATGTTGCTGGCAGGGATTGCCGGGGTCGCCGGGCATTATGTGCAGGGTGCGCCGCTGGCTTTTTTACTGGCCTTTGCTATTTTTACCGGCTGGTTGCAAGGCGCGGGTAACTCTGTAGAAATGATGAGCAAGTACTGGCTGATTGCTTTTCTATTTGGTGATAGTGCGCCCTTGCTTTCTCCTTTGGGCGGTACGTATCTATTACTGGGGGGGCTTCAGGTATTTTTGCTGTGCTGCTGGACCGGTACCTGTTTCGTGCGCCTGAACCTAAAAACGGCCCGATGCTCTTTGAGGCAATGAGTCGTTTGCTGCGGCGCAATCATAACAATTCTATTTTTGCTTTTTATTTTGCCGCCAAAGTGGTACTGGCCTACCTGATAGGCTATGGGCTTGGGCTTGAGCGTGCTTACTGGGTGCCGCTAACTGTGGTGCTGGTGACGGTTTATGATAATAAGCTGACTATTGATCGCATGGTGCAGCGCTTGATTGGCTCGGTGATTGGGGCTTTATTAGGCTGGGCTGTTTTATATTTCTTTCAGGCTGAATGGCAATTAGCTGTGATGGTGGTGGTATTGGCAGCGATTACGCCGATGTTTTTAGAGCGTAATTACTGGCTGGCAGTGATTCCGATTACCGCGCTGGTGATGGTCTTGTTAGATTTTGGCGGTGAGCACCATACCTTGGTGCGAGCGAGGGTAGAAAACACCATTATCGGCTGTGTTCTATCCGGCATGGGTACGCTGTTGTTTATCCGCTTTAAGCCCGATTACTTTGATAGAAAACGTAAGAAACAGCTTAAAGCAGATTAATTAGAGGAGTTTTAAATCGTTGCCAGACAGACAAAAAACGCCCCAGAAAAATTCTTGGGGCATTTTTTTTATGGCGCGAAGCTTAGAGGCCAAGCTTACCGTGTAACTCTTCTGCTTTGCTGCATGAGCCTGCCAGAATAATCCCGATCAGTGCAAATACATACACGATTACGGAAGAATTCAGCGCCCAGTGCAGGCCGTAGTTGGAGAAGATATACGCTGAAACAGAAGCAAAAATCAAAGTACCTACCGAGCCGCAAGTCAGGATGGTGGAGATCAGGCTTGGAGGAGACACTTTAACCTGCAAGCTGCCGTAGCTGATCAGGCCAGAGTAAATGCCCGAGTTAAAAAAGCCAAAGCTAACCAGTGCAATGCCGATAGTCGTTGCTTGCGGCACATTGGCGATGGTCGCGATGCTGGCTGTACCGATGATGGCAGATGCGATCAGGAAGGTACGCAGTTGTACGTAGCGTACGGTGTAATGGTTCAGCCACAGGCCAGTGGCCTTGGAGCCCCAGTAAAGCGTTACATAAAGTGCTGCGGTATCTACAGGCAGTTTTACGGCATCTTGCAGATAAGTTGGCAGCCACATGGTGAATACCAGCTCGGCATAAATAAATGCAAAAGCTGCAAAACACACGTAGTAAATGGCTTTGCCCCAAGGCTCTTTGATGGCCGCACCATCTTCGGCTTTCATACTACGCTCTACGCTTGGGAATTTCGCCTTAGCGATCAACACAATCAGGAGTAGAGAAATTGCCGACATCAGGAAATACATTACCAGCCAGCTGGCGTTGTGCTTAAACAGGTAGCCCAGAATCACCGGCAATACCACACCTGCAAAGCTGAAGAAAAAGTCGGTAAAAATCAGGCTGGACGAGCGATCTTTAGGGTCCGGATTAATCCGCACCACCAGATAGCTACCCACGGCCATAGTGATACCGGCTGCGGCACCGATCATCAGTACGGTAAAGCCAAACAGCGTGATCGACGGTACAACGGTAAGCACGACAGTCAGCGCGATGGTGACAGCAGAAGCAATTGCCAGCAGTGATTTGATGCTGTATTTCTGCATCAGCACACCACCGATCAAAATGGGCACAAAGAGGCCAAAGTTTAGCAGGGTAAACATCTGGCCGATAAAGCCGGGGTCTTTATTAAATGCCGCAGACACCGGCCCAAGCACGAGGCCCAGGGTGGTAATTAAAGCACCGGTAAAGAAATAACATACATAAGCGATCAGGTTCATCCTGAGCTTGGAGTCTTTTTGGATATCCATGATTACAGAGCCACCACAATGTTTTTAACCCACTTAGAAAACTTCTCGGACACGCTGTTGGCCACATCGACTACGGCTGCATGATTATGATGGGTTTTAGCGAGGCCCGTCGCCATATTGGTAATGCAGGAAATACCCAGCACTTCCATGCCAAAGTAATTTGCCATGATTACTTCGTAAACGGTCGACATACCGACTGAGTCTGCGCCGTAGGACTGAACCATTTTAATTTCAGCGCGTGTTTCGTAAGTGGGGCCGGTCATCTTCACATACGTGCCTTTCTTGGGCGTAACACCCGATTCAGCAGCCAGAGATTCAGCCAGCGCAATCAGGCGTGGTGAGTAGGGGGCAGTCTGGTCCAGAAAACGCGGGCCTGCAGCATCATCGTTTTTGCCGATCAGCGGATGATTACCGGTTAGGTTGATATGATCATCAATAATCATGATGTCACCTGCGGTAAAGCTTGGGTTGCAGCCACCTGCTGCATTGCTGACGATCAGCTGCTTAATGCCCAGCTCTTTAAATACAGCAATCGGGAAAGTCACTTCCTGTGGGGTGTAGCCTTCGTAGTAATGAAAGCGGCCTTCCATAATCAGGACATTCTTGCCATCTGCCACTTCGGCAATGGTCAGTTTGCCCTTATGGCCCGCTACGGAAGATTGTGGAAAATGCGGAATATCACCGTAAGAAATACTTTCTAGCACTTTAATAATTTTAGTGAAGTCGCCTAAACCGGAGCCCAGAATAACGGCTGTTTGCGGGATGGCATGGCTGAAAGCTTTTTGCAGATGAGCGGCAGAAAGCTTGGCTTCTTCATGACGAACGTTATTCATGGTTGAAATCCTGTTGAAGTATTTTGGGTTATTTGGTGTGTTTTAAAAATGGCTGGTTTACTTAAGCTCTTCAATCGCATATTTGTAATCGATTGATTTAAAGTCTGAGTTGTTTTAAATCAAGTCTGTCTGATTCAGATTATACGGGTTTTTGTTTATTAAATGAATAGAGAGATAAGGGAGTTTATTTTTTAAAAGGGGCGATTCTCTATTAAGCACTTGCTTACAGGCATAGGGTGAAGTAATTACGCTGTGAAGTAATTAAAAAAATAAATTATTAAATGCAATAAATTACCTTTTGCGTGCATTTGGTAAACGTAGGCTTGTTTTTCACCTCTGCCGAGAGTTAGTAATGGTTCTTAATCCGAGCAGCCTCATTTTATTGCTTTAGAGATTGATCAATCACTGATCAGGTCCGCCGAGATAGTCTTTAATCTGTTAATTAGAACAACAAAAAAGTAATTACTTACTACTTAATTAAATCGCTAGTATTTTACATACCTTATGTAATCAATCACGTACTTGCCATTTATAGATTAAATGTAAGGTTTGTCTTAATAGATAAACACATACAAACATTTATTCATCTGGTTTTTATGAGGCTTGAGTGAGTGCCTGGTGAAGTATTAGGAAAAGAATGCAGTCTCTGCGTCAGATCCCGGGTAAATATTCGGGGGTGACGATTTAATCCGCTCTTTTTTGTGTTTTTAGCTCTGGCTTGGCAAAACCAGTAAAATGGGGGAGCAGGAGCGGCGCAAGCTGGCCTCTCCTGCAAAACTTAAGCTGGCTTGCGCCAAGGAGGTGTTTGCCTGTATTACAGAATCATTACCGCTACCCAGCCAAAAGCGAGTACAGGCAGATTAAAGTGCAGGAAAGTTGGCACTACAGTGTCCCACATATGGTCATGCTGGCCGTCGATATTTAAGCCTGCTGTTGGCCCCAGTGTGGAATCGGCAGCGGGCGAGCCTGCATCCCCCAGTGCCCCGGCGGTACCAATCAGGCAGACAATGGCTTCAGCGCTTAAATTCAACTGCATGGCCAGCGGTACATAGATGGTGGCGAGAATAGGTACGGTAGAGAAAGAAGAACCGATTCCCAGTGTAACCACCAGGCCAACCAGCAGCATTAAAAATACCGCCAGTGCTTTGTTGCCGCCAATATATTGCATGGAGTGCTCAACCAGGCTGGTGACGTCCCCCGTGGCTTTAAGTACTTCGGCAAAGCCAGAAGCAGCAATCATAATCAGGCCAATACCCGCCATCATCTTCATGCCTTCAGCAAAAATACTATCGGCTTTATTAAGTGGTACTGCACCACCGAGCACACAGATTATAAAGCCGACCAGTGCACCAAACAGCATGGAATCAGCATAAAGCTGGGTGATGAAAGTGCCTATCATTGCGAGGGCCGCTACGCAAAGGCTGCGGGGGCTGTAGTGCACATCTTCACGCTCTACCGCAGCAATGGCACCGATATTGTACTGGCGGGGTTTACGGTAGCTGATAAATACGGCGATCAGTAAGCCTGTCAACATGCCTAGTGCGGGCAGTGCCATCGCGTGCATTACATCTACATGACTGGCATCCAGGCCCGATTTTACAATATTGCCGAGCAAAATCTGCTGCAGAAAAATCTCGCCAAAACCAACAGGGAAAACCATATAGGGGGTGACCAGACCAAATGTCAGAATACAGGCGAGCAAACGACGATCAACCTTCAGCTTGGCCAGGCTATAGAGTAGTGGCGGAACTACCAGTGGGATAAAGGCAATATGAATAGGCAGAATATTTTGTGAGGCAATGGCAAGGCAAAGGAGGGCCAGAATGATCCCCCATTTTATTTTGGTCCCGGTACTGCTTTGCTGCGCCAGCCTGGCCAGGCCATCGGCCATGGCGTGGGGCAGGCCTGAGCCAGCCAGTGCCAGTGCAAATGCACCCAGAAGAGCATAAGACAAAGCAATACCTGCTCCGCCTCCCAGCCCGGAATTAAAAGCAGCAAGCGTTTGTGCAATATTTAGCCCGCCAAACAGACCGCCTGCCATGGCGCTGATTAAAATGCTGATCACCACATTAACACGGCTAAGAGAGAGTGCCAGCATCAGCGTGACGGCAATTAAGACGGCATTCATAAGTGGATTCGGTGGGGAAAAAAAACGGACTTTAACCCGCGATGGGATTTTTTGCTTAGAGAAATAATGAACTTTTCATAAAACGGTTTTATTCCCGATTCTGTATTTATCTGTGTAATAAATGATTTTCTGATGCTAGCATCACGCGCCCGCCGCTTAGGATTGAAGCGGATTTTTTTGCCGTATTCTGTAATGTTTTAAAGCGCTTTAATGCTAGAAAAGGAAGACGTAATGATTGGAGAAGATACAAGTCAGGCCCACGGCTTAAAGCGTAATTTACGCACCCGCCATCTCACCATGATCGCCATTGGCGGATCGATTGGTACGGGGCTATTTGTGGCTTCTGGTGCAACCGTTGCACAGGCCGGGCCCGGTGGTGCCTTGCTGGCCTACGCCGTGATCGGCCTGATGGTTTATTTTTTGATGACCAGCCTGGCTGAAATGGCTGCCTATATGCCGGTGTCCGGTTCTTTTTCGACCTACGGTGCTAAATTTGTCGAGCCGGGCTTTGGTTTTGCGCTGGGCTGGAACTACTGGTACAACTGGGCAGTGACCATTGCAGTAGAGCTGGCTGCGGCCAGCATGGTGATGAAATTCTGGTTCCCTGACAGCTCCGGCATGCTGTGGAGCGCCTTATTTCTGGGGATTATGTTTGCGCTGAATTTTATCTCGGTAAAAGGCTTTGGCGAGGCAGAATACTGGTTTTCTCTCATTAAAGTCGTTACGGTGATTGTATTTATCGGCACCGGCCTCTTTATGGTGTTTGGCATTATGAAAGGCAGCCACACGGTGGGGCTGGAAAACTTCACCTTGGGCGATGCGCCGTTTGTAGGAGGCTTCCCCGCCATGCTCGGGGTGGCAATGATTGCCGGATTCTCTTTTCAGGGCACCGAGTTAATTGGTATTGCTGCAGGTGAGTCGGCTAATCCGGAAAGAGACATTCCCCGCGCCATTAAGCAGGTATTCTGGCGCATTCTGTTGTTTTATGTATTTGCCATTTTAATTATTGGCCTCTTGATTCCCTATACCGACCCTAATCTATTAAAGGGCGATGTTTCCGATATTGGCGTGAGCCCATTTACTCTGGTATTTAAAAATGCCGGGATTGCTTTTGCCGCCAGCCTAATGAATACCGTGATTTTAACCGCCATTTTATCGGCAGGTAATTCAGGCATGTATGCATCGACACGCATGCTGTATTCCTTAGCCACCGAAGGTAAGGCGCCAAAGTTATTTGCTAAATTATCCAATAATGGTGTGCCAAGAAATGCGCTTTACGCCACTACAGTTGTAGGTATGCTGTGCTTTTTTGCCTCTATTTTTGGCGATAAAACTGTTTATCTGTGGTTATTGAACACCTCGGGTATGACTGGCTTTATTGCATGGCTGGGGATTGCTGTTTGTCATTATCGCTTTCGTAAAGGCTATATTGCCCAGGGGCGTGATTTAAGCGCGCTGCCTTATCGCTCACGTTTTTATCCTATGGGGCCGCTATTTGCGTTTGCACTTTGTATGGTGATTATGCTGGGCCAGAATTATCAGGCCTTTATGGCGGGTAATATTGATTGGGCCAGTGTTACAGCAACCTATATTGGTATCCCTCTCTTTTTAGCAATATGGTTTGGCTATAAATACAAAAATAAAAGTAAA
The DNA here is from genome assembly GCF_003952345.1 of Iodobacter ciconiae. Lineage (NCBI taxonomy): Bacteria > Pseudomonadati > Pseudomonadota > Betaproteobacteria > Neisseriales > Chitinibacteraceae > Iodobacter > Iodobacter ciconiae. The sequence continues at coordinate 309,456 of NZ_CP034433.1, forward strand.
TTTGTATCTTTGGCAACGATGGATTTAGATAGTCAGCGGGATTAAGCACGGTATGCTTTACCGGGCTTGTATTGTGGCGGATGCCGTTTTGTGTGGTGATGCCTCGCTTTGGTTATACAGGCAGTATTCACCCATAAACTACCTTCGTTAGCCCGGGCCGTATCTGCTCCTAAAGTAGATAGGGGCTGGGTTTTACGGTATTTATAATGATTTTGAGTAAGTGGTTAAAGGCTGTTGATGTTTGATTCATAATTACGCTGGCCCGTGAATTAAATATCAGCAGGCCCAGGCCAGATTTAATTGATACAAAATTGATAAAGTTCGTAATAATAGGTTGGCTTTGGATAGATTTTCTATTATTTGTAGAGAATGAGAATAGTTTCTTTATAGAACATGGCGTAGTGCACGCCTGGTGAAGTCAAAGATCTTACAGGGAAAGTCTAAAAAGATTAGATTGTGAGGTGTTTTTTTAATCATTTATTTTTGGAAAATAACCTTGAAAATTACTCACCGCCTCACTTTATTGGTGGCAACTGCAGCCATATCCATATTGCTGCTGATTACGGTCGGTTTTTTAAAGCTGAATGCAATTAATGAGCTGGTTGAAGAGGTGGTGGAAAATGTAATGCCATCTCTGGAGACACTCAATGATGCCGAGCTTGCCTTTATGGGGGTTCGTCGCTTGGAGTTAAGCCATATTATTGAGGCCGATCCTCAGCAGAAACAGGAAAAAATCAATAAAATACAAAATTTGCTGACAGACATTGATCGTTTATTACAAAGTTATGAGAAATTTGCCGATGATGATATTGATCGTAAAAATCTGGCTACAGCCATAGCAGAGTTTGCCATTTTAAAATCTCTCATTGCAGAAGGTGCACGTTTTTCGCTTTCTTTCCCTCCCGAGGAGGCGAGTGATTATGTTTCCAAACATGTCTCTCCACAGGCCGAAAAGTTTGCTACGGTCTTGGAAATTGCAAAAAAACATAATAGCGATTATTCCCAAGAGGCTAGTCATGAGGTGAAAGCATTAATCTCCAGTGCAATTACTACATCATTAATGGTGGGATCTGCTTTATTATTTTTAGCTTTTGTTTTAGGCATTTGGATTACCCGGGGAATTAAAAAGCCATTACAGGATTTACGTCAGTTTCTTGTTGATTTAGGGACAAATTACGATTTTACCCAGCGCATGAAGGTAACGGGGAAGGATGAAATTGCCGACTCATTAAATGCTTTAAATGGCTTACTGGATACATTGCAAGGCAGTTTGCAACAGCTACATCGAATTGGGCATGATGTTACAGGTACTGCGAGCAAGTTGTCTCTTGGCAGTAATGAGTTGTCTGATGCATCACAGAATGTAAGTGGAGCAGCATCAAGTATGGCAGCCGGGGTTGAAGAAGTAACTGTCAGTATCGGGCTGGTTGCAGATCGGAGCAGCCAATGCGATCGCACTGCGCGCGAAGCGGGCAGGATGGCCGCAAGCGGTGGTGACATTATTGAAAGCACTATTCAGAGTATTCAGCAAATTGCTGCAGATGTTGGTATTTCTGCAGGGCAAATTGAATCATTGAAAGAGCGTACAGCCAGCATTAATAACGTGGTCAACGTGATTAAAGATATTGCCGATCAAACCAATTTATTAGCGCTTAATGCTGCTATTGAAGCCGCCCGAGCGGGCGATCTGGGGCGTGGTTTTGCTGTGGTTGCAGATGAAGTTCGCAAGCTTGCCGAGCGCACAAGCCTTTCAACACAAGAGATCATCACAACGGTGGACGCCATTCAAAGCGAGGCGAATGCGACGGTTTTAAGCATGCAACAAACGGTTAAGCAAGTTGAGCATGGGGTGCAGTGCGCTCAGGAAGCGAGTATGGCGATTGCAAGCATTTGCCAGAGTGCGGATCAGGTCGTTGCGCAGGTCAGTGAGATCAGCGAATCCATGCGTGAGCAAAGCTCAGCCAGCAGCATGATGGCGCAGCAGGTAGAGCGGGTCGCTTTAATGTCCGAAGAAAGCAGCTCTGTTGCTCAAAATACGGCGAATGAAGGAGAGCGCTTACGGCTGCTAAGCAGCGAGCTGGATGCTGCAATTGCTTATTACCGGGTGTAACGGTTATTGGGCAGCCCGAATGCTTGCTTAATTCGGGCTGGCTGTAAAGTTCAGGAATGATATGACAGTAAGCCTTGCCAGAAGATGGGGTTACCCGTTTTGATTGAGGTGCGAATTTTTGTCCAAAACAGCGCGCAAGCGCAAGAGTAGCCCCATGGCTCATCTAAACACCCTCGCACTGGCCTGTCGTCAAGTTGCAGGTCTATCACGATTAAAGTCGCTCTGAAAAAAATACCAAAACAGTGTTTTGGTATTTTATAGCCCGTGTTTATTTATTAACCATAAGCTCAGGCATTTGAGGAGTAGTAGGGCGCAGACGAATCGATTTTTTAAATGCATCGTAGCGAGACATACTTTCTGCAAATGGAGGCGGGTTTTTTGTGAGTAATGGGTATCGTCCACGCGGAACGGTTGCCAGCTCTAATTTAATTAATGGCAAAACTTGTGAACCCATACGGCCATCAAATTCGGTGTACACCCCGTAAGCCTCTTCAATAGCATTTTTTTTCTGCTGTATTTTATAGGCAACGCCACCTTCCGATGAGGCCAGCCCCCCAATATCTGCGCCGCGCGGGCCAATTATTTGGCTGATGGTGGCTTTATATTCTGCTAGTTGTGAGCCGCCAAATAAACCAATACCTGCCCGGGTGGCTGATTCAAGTGCGCCAGCCCCCAAGAAACCACCCTCAGGAACATATTCAAGATGGATGTTATAGAGCACGCCCAGTGCATCTGGGTGGCGAAAACTCAGGCCAATTTTATTACTTAAATCGCCTTGATCGGCAATAAAGCCAAATGGGATACATAACCCTTGTTCCTTGGGTATTTCATATAAAGAGCGAGCGCGAAAGTTCTTTAATACTTTTTGCATTTTCCCCTCAATATCCGCTTTAGGAAATGCGCCTTTTATGGTGAAAATATACATATAGGGAGCACGCCAAACATAGGCATTATAGGTGACGTAGGGAGGTTTCATTTTTTCACGGCTCATATCTAGCTTGGCTTGCTCCTCTTCCCAATATGCACTGCTATCGGGCAGGCCGGTATCAACTTCACGCCAGTTTTTTTCGATATAGGCGATATGTTCTTCAATTTCTTTAATACTCTTGTTTTTATCAGCAAGTGCTTCTTCTAAATTGATGTAATTGTCGACGTCCGTTTTTTTTCTTTCAACTCTTGATTCGTAAATGTCATTAACAGTTTCAAGGTCTGAATGTAATTTTTTTAATGTTGATGTTTTCCCAATTAATCCTAATGAACTCATATTTTCTAAAGAATGCCCAATATTATACTCGCTATTATTTAGGTTGGAATTAATTATTTCAGGCTTAAAAACTTTTATTTCAATTCCATTAATCTGTATGCCTTCTCCGACTATGCGATAGGTGTTAATGCCATGAGTAAATCCTGGGCCATTAGCTAAGTTATGCTCATCATTAACGGGCCATTCTAATGGGTGCTGCACATCAAATTGCATACGCCCCAGGCATTCTGATTTTGCGCTGGCAGGGGCCTGATAGGCCAAGTTTTGTACCGCAATATAATCTTCTGGGCGTGGGTAGCCTGGCTCTATATGCTTTGGGGCCTCACCGCAAGCGCTCAAAGAAAAAGAGCTAGCCAGGGCGGTGACAAAATGGCGAATGATTTTTTTATTCATGGAATGATCCTTTTACAGTGGGGCGTAATCATTAGATGGCCCGTTTATTCCTATAATCTGCTGATAATTAGCCGTTTTCATATCTAATTGTTGGCTCTATGGCTCACCATAGGCACAAATAAAGCTATTGATCAAAAGATGAATAAAATACCGGGGAATAATTAAATTCATCAAATTATCCTGTAACCGTTGGCGGCTGTGATTGCATTGCAAGCGTTGTAGAATGATCTGGGGCTTGATTATCTGCCAGCAAGGTTAAATTAATGCCGGATAAATTGTTTTCATTTTTTAGCCAGCCTATGGGTAATGCCACAATAAATCCTTTTACGCCTTGAGGTTTTTTCTCTATTACATTTTTTGATGCATCCCAACTATGTAAACTTTGCCGGTCAATGGCTGTTTCAACCCGCCAAAAAGCTGGGTCAAAGGGCATGCGGCTATGCATACGCATGCTGGCCTTATCCCATGTAGGCCAAATAGAGTTGACATCTAAATCAGACTGAGGCGTAAAGAGAAAGGCGGTTTGATAGGCTTTTAAATTATCTTGTGCGACTTTTTGAATATCCTTCCAGGTTGCTGGATTTATAGGCTGCTCTATCACTGAGGCTAAATCACTGGCTGGTGTTTCTCCTCCTGCCAGACCAAATATTTTTTTCCATAGCTTGCTGCGCAGCTGATGGACGCACAGGCTAACCGGCACAGGGTTTTTACCATCTAGTTTAATGTGTACTGGGCTATCATCACGAATAATAACCGCCAATTCAGAATCACCATCTCCCATCATGCTGCGATCATTTATATTGGCACTGCCTAATATGGCCACGCGGTCATCCGCAATCAGTAGTTTACTGTGTACATAAATTTGCTCGAATAACAGGGGACAGAACAAATTTAAATCCTACTATGCTTAATGCTCTCAGAGCAAAAGACAGTGGGTTTAACTTTACTCAGACCTCAGTTATTCTATATTCTGAATGATTAATTCCTGCTTACTAAGCTATTCTTGATTAGCATCCCAATACCAAATCGTTGCTCCATATGTAGACGCAGGGAAGTCTGGCATTAATTCACTAGATCTAAATAATGTACGGCTGTTTTGTTTGGCTGGGGTGTACCAGTAGCCTGATTGTGGGCATGGATTATTGGCTGGCACTCGTTGCTTCAGTAAATCAATCATTTCTACGGTTTCTTCAGCATCTACTTCGTCAGCTTCACCTAGCCCATAAAACTGAATATTATCTGGATAGGGCGGCCAAATGCCTGGCTCATCAAAGCGACGCAGCCATAAATCAGTTGTTCTTGGGTCAAAATTAATGGAGCCATTTAAAGAGCCATTATGTAAGGAGCCTAAAGACTCTACACGGATAGGGCGTAAAAAATCGCTCACCATTTTATATAAAGGGGGAATGCCTTCGGTTATGGGGGCGATATTTGGGTACTCACCTATCTTTATTAAACAATTATCTCCAATATTTGTTATTTTTATTGACTCATGATGAAGGGCGTTTTTAACGTTATCCAGACCACCTAATTGTGCAATATGAACTTCATTCAAACATGTAATCCAATTGGCACCATTAATAAATGCCCCTAATTTATCTATAGAAAAATAGTCTCTTCTAAATGGCATTAAACAGTAGAATCGTTGTAAAGCATCAAACTCATTAAATTGCCATTTGTAATCTTCGTATGGCAGGCAAGTCGCAGCATTCGCAAAGGCTAAGGTTGGATTTAATTTAGAAACCACAAATATGAATAAGTCATTAAATATTTTTTTTCTTTTGCATAACTTAAAGGCAGGGAGAATTGAAAAAATGATTTTGTTTGGCGCACACTTATTTCCCATTTCCTTGCCGTCACTGCTTCAACCCAATAAGGAGAAGCAACTTCAAGGGCCGGAGATCCTGTAATGACCCACTCTATGCAACCATCATCTGAATATTTAGAAAAATGCTCCATGGGTGATGGTATTTTTTTGCTAAATTGAATATTTTTTGCATTTTCATTCTTATCTGTAATTAGCCCAGCTTTAAGGTGTTTGCCAAATAATTGCTGATAATAATCGACGCATTCAGCCAAACGCTGTTTACCTTCGGCAGTTTCACCGCCATCAAAGTAAAACGATGCTCCAATTGCAGGGCATAAAGTGCACAGGTCGGTACTTTCTTCAAAATAAGTAATATCGGCACGGTAATGGCGGAGTTTCTCTAATTCATTCATGGTTTTTTCCCTTGTGCTGCGGCTAAGTTAGATGCGCCTACTGCCGTTTCCATAGTATGGGTAGCACTACTCTTGCTGAGGCATTAATGGCCGATCAGTTTTTCTGCACATTTTTTTGTAAAGCGGTAAATTTTATTCTAAATAACTGGGTCAGAACAAACCTAGATACTACTATATATAATGTTTTTAGAGCTAAATAAAGTGAATTTAACTTTATCCTGACATCAGCTATTTTTTATTATAATGAATTTATAATTTCTATTAATTCGTTCTTGGTGAATTGATTTATTTTTAGTAGTGACTTGAGCTGCTCTTTGGTAAGTGGATATTTTTTTATTAAATCAGTTACATCTTCCTTTTCTGGAGAGTAAATCCAAGTAGGGCTTATTCCTTCTGTTTTTTCTCCTTGTATTTCTGGTCCCTTGTAATTTAAGTACAATGCATATTGAGAATACCCTTCTGGCATTGATTTTTTAAAATATAAGGTGGTGTTTTTTGGCAATAGGTAATAAGCACCTTCTTCTGGTGATTCAATTAGCATTGGGGATTGTATCGAAATTCCTGATGGTTCTTTATTCATGATTTTATTTGTTCCTATTAAAAACGCCATGGTTACTAATAATATAAAGAAAAGTGCCATAATTATTTTTTTACTTATTTTTGTATTCATTTATTTTAACTGTGTCCTTTTTTGATGTTAAGAAAGCATGTAAATCTGCAGGCATAAAAAGCTTATTTGGCCACCCAACCGCTCGTGAAGCTAGTTTCTCACTAAATTTCAGGCTCCTACCCTCAATAAATTTTGCTGATCCAGCATCAATACCTTCAATGCCTCTTCTGGCACCATCAAGACTAATGGTTGTACAGTTGAATGACAAGGCATGATAATCATGTTGAATTTTATATCGTTTCATTCCTGATCTGCTCGTCATTAACTTCCCTCCTTCAATTAGTGCCTGGTACCATTTTATTATTAAGTCGGCTTTTTGTGCTTCAATGTTATATACAAAGCCGCTAGTTTTTCTTCCTAATGAATTTTCAGCGGCAATGTATTTTTGAAAATTATCCCATACATTCAAAACCCCTTCCCCTTCACTATCTCCTGTTCCCCATGTTTTACCATATCTACCGAAATCGTAGATAATATCTATATTGTTTGTTGTTACTCTTAATGCAGTGTGGCCATAGTTATGCTCTTCTCCATTAAGTTTATATGGCCCACCAACAAGAATTTCAATTTTTGGTTTTTGTATAACAATGGTATTAACTTGTGAAGCAACTGCTTGTGAGCCTTTATTAGCTTGTTGTGGAGGGATTTCCTTTTTTTTTGTTTTGGTCATTTTTTTGACTCAGTATTGATTTCTAATCCTAGTTGTGGGAAACGAATTACTGCAACTCCCGGTGTAATTTGTTCTTTTCGCACTTTTCCTAGCTTATCCAAATTGCCCGATAGCTTCTGTCCATCTGGTAGTATTAATTCATACTCTTCATTTGAAAAGGGAAGGCCTGCTTCATCAATTAGCTTTACTTCAATCCATGTTTTTTCACTTAAATGTGCTGGAAGAATTATTGAATTAACATTCATACTCTTCGGCCCGCCCCAATCATGGCTGCCGCCTTTAATGCTCACTTTCCCCGGCGCATGCAGCTCGATCTTGCCGTCTTTGATGCGGATATAAGCACCACCGGCGGTAAGCAGGATTTCCTGCTTGGCGTTAAACAGGCCCTTGCCTTTAATCGCGGTGAACTTAACGTTTTTGTCGGCGGTGATTTCGATGTCGTCACTTTGCGCCTGCATTTGCAGCTGGCCTTTGGCGGCGATCAGTTTTAACGCGACTTTGTCTTTTACCCCGGCTACAAACAGGCTGATATGCTGGCCGACGTTATGTATCCAGCGTCGGCCGGAGGTCTGGTTGCTGTTTCTTTGCGCGACCAGATCCAGGTTGGTGCCTGCGGTGAGTGTCTGGCTTTGCGGGCTGGTAATCGCTACGCCATCCTCGCCATGCAGCAGGATGATTTTTTGCTGGCCTGCCTGCTCTTTGGATTTGGTTTTGCCATCTTGATCGGCATTGCTGCCTGCCTCGAAGCTTTTACTGGCATGCACATGATGGTGCAGATGGCCGGTGCTGGCTTTTTCACCTGCGCTGTTATCTGGCTTAACCGTTTTATCGCCATCACCGGTTTCAATCGTATCGGCAAGCTGATTGGTTGCTGTTTCACCCAGGCTTTGAGCCAGTGCCAGGGCTGACTCCAGCTGGCTTTGGGCGGGGCTGTGGTCTAGCTGCTTGCCGCTGGCTCCACTCTTGGCTTCGGTGCTGATGAGCAAGCCGCTGGCGCGAATGGCACCTTGTTTATCGCTGCGTAATTCAAAGCCTTCGCCGCGTGGCTCGCCTTTGCCGTCGGTACGCGGGTGGATCAGATAGCCGAGGTTCAGCTGGGTTTTACCATGCTCGCTGGATAACTTGGTTCGCACTTCGCCCTTGGTATCATCAAACAGCAGCTCACCGTATTGCCCACCTTCATGCTCTTTGGTTTTGATGCCGGATAACGTTTTATTGGCGGGCAGAGCGCCTGCGCCGCTAAACGCTGGCACCGGGTGGCTACTGTTATGGACCACGCCGGTGACAATCGGCCGGTCGATGTCGCCTTCGATAAAATCAACTAACACTTCCTGACCGATGCGCGGAATGAACTGATGCCCAAAGCTTGCACCTGCCGATGGGTAGGCCACACGGATCCAGCAGGATGACTTGTCATCCAGGTTTGCGCCAAACTCAGGGTGCTCAGCCGTACGCTGCCAATGTAGCTGAATTTTTATCCGGCCTTGCTCATCGGTGTGGACTTCTGATCCGGCAGGGCCGACCACGGTGGCGGTCTGCACGCCAAAGCTTTTGGGCTTGCTGTGTTCGATATGGGCAAAAGCGGGCACGGTCGGCTGGCCGCGCCTTTGGGCTGTGAAGTTAACTTCATAAGGTTTGGCTACATCAGCGGCCAATAGGCTTGGCGCAACCAGACCAAGTTGCTGGGTTAAATCAGCGGGCAAATTATTATTGGCGGTGAATTTTAGCTCGGTAACGGCAAACTCACGTTGCTCGGCGCTGTCCCATTCGTGGGCGGGATGATCTTCCAGGCGGAACCACTGCCCGGCCTGCAGGCTGCGTAAAGTACCAGAGCCGGTAAAGGATTTCTTTTTGGCATCCAATGCCTGCTGACGCAAGTTAGCATAGTGGCTTAAGCCTTCCGCGTCGCTGGCGGAATAGAGCGATTGCGGGTCATAATCTTCAAAACTTACCTGCAGCTGCTGGCCGCCATCACCCTGATCGATGCTACTTTCATCAAAACTTTCGTTGGTGTTGGTGGCTTTGTAATCAAAGCTGGCAAGCGATACACTGCTGCTGCCGATTTGCCGCTGGCTCTGCCATTCAGTCAGACTATCGCTCTCTTCCGTGGCGTCGGCTCTGTGAAATCTAACAAATGGATCTGCCGCTTCCGCAATTGCAAAAGCATCATCAAACACAAGCAACTGAACCTGAGGACTATCGCCCGGCAAATGATTAAATAACCAGGCTAAGCCTTCCTCCGCTAATAATCATGTCAGAAAATCGAAATCGGATTCGCGGTATTGTAAGCAATAGGATCGCGGTGAATGCGTGCCGGAGAATTTGAAATCCAGCGTTTGCACCGAGGCAAAGACCGGATTTTTGTCCTGATGCTCAGCCAGTACCTGTTTCACAATGTCGGGGACGGATAAATCCTGAAACACGCGGGAAGTACGCCGGTATCTGAGTAAGGCAAACGGCGGTTCTACTGTCAGCGCGTACTTTGCGAAGCCGCCATCGGAGCCGAGTAATTGCGCCTGGCTAATGACCCCACAGCGCTCAACCGCCTCGCCATCAGCATTTTCAATAGATAAAACGACTGGCAAACCCAGTAGCGATTTAAGCTCTAAGCCACCGTCGGGGGATAAGCAATCGACCTGGTAGCGGTATGCCTGATTGATGCCCTCACTCCCTGTTACGCGCTGGGGCAATAACTGCTCACCCCACACTGAGCCATCGCCAAGCTGAAGAGAGATGAGGCGCTGATCCTGATTAAAAGCAGCGGCGAAAGAGGCTAGCAGATCAAGGATCATGTAGAAACCAATGGCTTGAGGGTAACTTTGTATATTACATGAGACTTTATTTTTGCTGTATTAGGTCTTCAGTTGATGGCAGATGTCATTTCTGTACAAATATAAATATTTGTAAGATTAGTGCTCTGCTGAAAAATGGTAATGTAGTTTTTGCTAGCCAGAGGTGCTTCGCTCCATCAAGTTCTGGTTTTGAACCGTTTCTCTTTATTTGAAGAGAGCGTTATCTTGGAAAGGCTGCGTCTTGCTAGTCTGTTTGAAAGGTAAAAGGGTGGGGATTATGCTGGTTCATTACAATTTTTTAGCCTAACTAACTAACCAACACAACACTCTTATAGTACCCCGGAAACAGGCTCTGTTCTTTACGGGCTATGCGCGTTAGCTGTGCTGTAAATGATGCTGAAAAACCCTAATGCAAAAAGCCCCGATGACTAAACATGCTGCAGCGCGCAAAATACGCACCTAGAATTTATCTTTTTGGGATCTTTCATGGCCAGAAACGCGCTTTACGCCCAGTCGGGTGGTGTAACCCCTGTGATTAATGCTTCCGCTGCTGCGGTGATTGCGGCTGCGCGTGCGCACCCGGATCAGATTGGCCGTGTGTTTGCTGCCAAAAACGGGGTATTAGGTGTATTGGCCGAAGAGCTAATTGATACCGCATGTATGAGCGAAGCCGATCTGGCCGCGCTGGCCGCCTCTCCCGGTGGTGCATTTGGTTCCTGCCGCCATAAGCTGCGCTTTGGCCGCGAGCTGACCCGCCTGTTTGAAGTGTTTGCCGCGCATGATATCGGCTATCTGTTTTATAACGGCGGTGGTGATTCAGCAGATACCTGCATGAAAATTGCCGCGCACGCTGAATACCTTGGCTATGACCTTACCGCTATTCATGTGCCTAAAACCATTGATAACGACTTGCCGCATTCGGATTGCTCGCCAGGCTTTGGCTCGGTGGCCAAATATGTAGGCACGTCAATTCGAGAAGCAGGTATGGATGTGGCGTCGATGTGCGGCTCCAGCACCAAAGTATTTATTATGGAAGTCATGGGGCGGCACACCGGCTGGATTGCCGCAAGTAGCGGCCTCGCTTCCGGTGCTGATAGACTGCTGCCGCCACACCTGATTTTGCTGCCGGAAGTTACCTTTAATGCCGCAACTTTCCTGGCTGCGGTGGAAGAAACCATCGCCCGTGAAGGCTATTGCGTGATTGTGGCGGCTGAAGGCATTAAAAATGCCGAGGGCAAGTTTGTAGCCGAAGCAGGTGGTACCGATGCCTTTGGTCATGCACAGCTGGGCGGCGTTGCGCCTTATCTGGCGCAACTGATCAAAACGGCGCAAGGGCATAAATGCCATTGGGCAGTGGCCGATTATCTGCAGCGTGCAGCGCGCCATATGGCATCCAAAACGGATGTGGATCAGGCCACGGCCGTGGGCACTGCTGCAGTTAAATTTGCACTGGCCGGTGAGCGGGGTGTTATGCCCACCATCGTTCGCACCAGCGATGCACCTTACACCTGGACCATCGGCTCGGTGAAGCTGGAAGAAGTGGCTAATCACGAGAAATATTTGCCTGCCGAATACATCAGTGCCAATGGCTTTCATATTTCACCAGCGGCGCGTACTTATTTTTCACCTTTGATTATGGGTGAGGCGATCCCGTCTTATGTAAATGGTTTACCGGCTTATCCTGTGTGGGATTTTTCCGTAATAGAAGCCAAGCTGGAAGCGTTTAATACGGCGGTGTAGATTTCTCTTCCAAGCATTAGTAAAAAGGGCAGGGCAGACTTTTAAAGCGTGCTCTGCCCTTGTAGCATGCTTACCCGGTATTTCTGTGTGTTTTCTTGAAGGCGCTGCCATTGTGCGGTGAAGATGCTGTTTTGATGCAGTTTAGCACTGGGTGGGATGGCATAGGTTTTACATTATATGATGAATATTTGGGCTCAGATGGCCCAGGCTGGCACTGATAAGTGAAGCGGCCGGGTTTAGGGTGCCCGGCCCGGTATTTTAAAGCCAGCTCTTAACTGCTGCTTTTACCCGCTCTGCCAGGCTAGTTTCCTGGCAATTAATCTCTAGTAAATCATCCATACCCCGCAGCCAGGTCAGCTGGCGTTTAGCGAGCTGGCGGGTGGCCGCGATGCCTTTTTCGCGCATGGCCGGATAATCGATTAAGCCATCCTGATACTCCCAGGCTTGCCGGTAGCCTACGCAGCGCATCGATGGCAGCTCCAAGGACAAATCGTATTTAGCCCGCAAGCGGCTTACTTCATCGAGCAGGCCTAAACTTAGCATTTGATCAAAGCGCAGCGCAATCCGATCGTGCAGCCATTTTCTGTCTTGCGGCAGCAGGGCAATTTTAAGCAGGTGATAGGGCAGAGCAGCACTGGCTGGCTCGGCCAGTAAATCCGACATTTTTTTACCGGTAAGTGTGCATACCTCTAAAGCGCGCTCGATGCGCTGGGCATCCGTCGATTTAAGCCGCTCTGCCGTAACGGGGTCAATGGCGGCCAGTTTGGCGTGCATGGCAGGCCAGCCGATAAGCGCCGCTTCTGTATGAATTTGCGCCCGCAGCACAGTATCTGCCTGTGGCAATTCATGAATGCCGTGTTGTAAGGTGTTGTAATACAGCATGGTGCCGCCCACCAGCACCGGCACTTTACCACGCGCTGTTATATCGGCCATTAAAGCCAGCGCATCCCGCCGGAATTGTGCGGCAGAATAAGCGTCTTCCGGTGAAATGATATCAATCAAATGATGCGGCGCACGGGCCAGCTCATCCGCACCTGGCTTGGCGCTGCCGATATCCATCTCTTTAAATACCAGCGCTGAATCGACCGAAATCAACTCCACCGGTAAACCGCTTTCCAGCAAATGGATCGCACTGGCGGTCTTGCCACTGGCAGTAGGGCCCATTAAAAAAATGGCAGGAGGGGAATGCGGCATGGCGGGTTAGCTTTATAAGAATTGAAAATGGTTGATTTTGGGCAGACGCTTAAAGCGTGGAGAGCGAAGGTTAGCTGAGTGCGCTACATAAAATAGCGGCGTACCCCAGCTTTAAGATCCGCGCATAAACATTTTGTCTAGTTCATTTAGCGTCATTCGAAACCAGGTGGGGCGGCCGTGGTTGCACTGGCCGCTGCGCTCGGTGGCCTCCATCTGGCGCAAGAGCGCGTTCATTTCGGTGATGGTCAGGCTGCGGTTGGCGCGCACCGAGCCGTGGCAGGCCATGGTGGCAAGCAGCTCGTTTTGCTTGCCTGTTAATACTTCACTCGCACCCACGGTGCGGATATCTTTGAGCACGGCTTGTGCCAGCTCGATGGGATCGGCGTCTTTCAGCAGCATGGGCAGGGAGCGGATGGCAAGCTGGGTGGGTGATTGCACTGAGATCTCAAAACCAATCGCCGCCAGCGTTGCGGCGTGATCTTCAACCGTGGCTACATCGTGTTTATCAGCCGCAAAAACATGCGGGATCAACAAGGGTTGGGTGGGCATTTGCTGCAGATCGAGCGCGTTTTTTAGCTGCTCGTACACTACCCGCTCGTGTGCAGCGTGCATATCCACCACAATCAGCCCCTCGGCATTTTGCGCAAGGATATAAATGCCGTGCAGCTGGCCGAGTGCAAAGCCCAGAGGCGGCACGGTTTCCGAATCGCTGGCACGGGAAGGTGCGGTGGCAGCGGGGGAGATTGCAGCAGCGGGCATCAGTGCCCCGGCCGGAACAGCGGGGGCGAGTTTTTGTTCTGGGGTTTCATTGTTGAATGAAAGCGTGGGCTCGGGTGTCCAGCTGTTTGAATCACTTGGGTTTGCTTCGCCCGGTGCCCGTTTTAAATCTGCAAACATCGTGTCATAAAAGGCCATCGGTGCTTGCACACGTGGCGGCGCTTGAAAATTACCCTGTTTATACGCCATTTCAGCGTAATTCTTTGGCGTCATCGCGGGTGCAGGGGCCATGACGCTAGAGTCTGGCGCGGCGATTTCGCCGGTTTCAGGGTCGATGCCCGCAGGGATGGTGCCAGCGCGTGTGCCTGCCAGTGCTTTTTTCAGGCTGGTGAGCATAAAGCGATAAATCGCTTGCGATTCTCTGAAGCGCACTTCGATTTTGGTGGGGTGAACGTTGACATCCACGCCTTCAGGGTCCAGCTCTAAAAACAGGCAATAGGCCGCGTGTTTATCGTGGTGCAATACATCGCGGTAAGCTTCACGCAGGGCGTGTTGCACCACTTTATCCCGCACAAAGCGGCCATTTACAAAGAAATACTGCGCATCGCGGCTGGATTTCCCCAGCGTGGGCGAGCCGGTAATGCCCCACAGCCGCAGCCTACCGAAACCTTCATCCACCTGCACGCCGGATGCCACAAATTCATCGCCCAAAATCGCCGCCGCACGCTTGGGCAAATCGCCCGCCAACAAGCGCAGCTGTGCGCGGCCATTATGGCTAAGCGTGAACTGCACGCCGGGATTGGCCAGCGCCAGGCGCTGCACCATATCGCTGCAATGGGCAAACTCGGTGGATTCAGATTTTAAAAACTTACGCCGTGCAGGCACCTGGTAGTAAAGCTCGTGAATCTCGATGGTGCTGCCCTGGCTGAGCGAGGTGGGCTCTGGTTCGCTGACATGGCCATTATCTGCATCCACCCGCCAGGCGTAATCTGATCCTTGCTCGCGGCTGCTGAGTGTAAGCCTGGATACAGAAGCAATACTCGCCAGTCCTTCACCCCTAAAACCCAGTGTGGCCACTTTTTGCAAATCGTCCAGATCACGAATTTTACTGGTGGCGTGGCGGTGCAGCGCAAGTGGCAGCTCGTCTTTGGCAATGCCACAGCCGTCATCAATCACCTTGATCAGCTTGCTGCCGCCTGCCAGCAGCTCAATGCTCAGATTCTGGCTGCCTGCATCCAGGCTGTTTTCCAGTAATTCTTTTAGGGCAGAAGCGGGCCGTTCAACCACTTCGCCTGCGGCAATCTGGTTAATCAGGTGATCGGGGAGTTGCTGGATACGGGGCATAGGAGCGGTGCGAAAAGGGTGAAAGTCAGCGAGATTATACCCGTGTCTGTGCCGCCTGCCTCGGGCATGTTTACGGTGGGTTTAATTTGAATGGACTGGTGTTTTTCAAGTGCCGCAATTTTGTGGCTTGCTTTGATTACTTATTTCTATTTATAGCTATTTATTTGTCATTTTTATTGAGTAACTAAACAAAATTAGCCTAATTTACTTTTGTATCAAAAATAATTTGTAATAAATGGCTGCCGGGCACGACCAAGCAGTATGAATCTAATTTCATGCTTAACTAAACTTAGTCCTAAGGAAATTACCATGCACACTAAAAACCAGCCACAACACGAGCTAGGATATCTGATTGGTTTAGCCGGCGTTATCGCCACTTTGCTCTGGATTGGTATATTTAAATATACCCCTACCGAAGCGATGCAAATCAAACCATTGATAGAAAATCATCCGTTTATGTCATGGATGTATCAAATATTTTCAGTTCAATTTGTTTCTGGATTGATTGGTACATTTGAAATAATTACTGCTTTTATGTTGATTGTTTCAATTAAAAAGCCTGTTGTTGGCTATTATGCAGGTATCATCGCCTCTTTTATTTTTGTTGTTACACTGAGCTTTATTTTAACCACACCGGGCAGTTTTAAAGTTGTTGATGGTGTGCCACTTACTGATTTTTTCCTATTTAAAGATATTGTTTTTCTGGGTATCACCTTAATAACCGTACAAAAGGGCTATCAGGCTAGGCAGCACGCGTAATTGCTTAGGGTCAATAAATGCCACACCATTTAATACGGTGTGGCATTTTTCATATTATGCACTATGTCATAATCATATTGCGCCCCTGTTTTTATCGCTTAAGCTGCGATTTAATATCTTGCTAAAGTGTAATGGCTTTAGTTTGTATGGATGCCTTGATCATTGCTTTGTTGCTTGATTTTCTTGTAATCAAATATTGGTATTCTGTATGTATGTTTAATAGTGTGTTGTTCAGGCATTATTTCATTCATAAATATCACAGCAGACAATGATTTATATTTTTACTAATAAGCATTTGAATATTAATATATTATCTTATGTAAGCGCCCAATAGAAAGCCACAAAACCTGCAATACAGATTTTGTGGCTTATAAACTGGCCAGGGTATAAATTGTAAACAGGCCTAGAACATGGTCGTTAGCTGCACCCACATATCGGGCATAAACTGGACAAAATAAGCTTCCAATGCCTTATCCCAGCCAGCAAGAATAGCTGCTCCAAGCAAGATTAATAAAACTGCAAACGATTTCTTAATCGTATCCACATGCTGCATTACCCAGCCTCGGGTTTTATTTACTCCGGCACGTGAGGCGTATGCGATTCCGACTAAGGGAATAGCTGCACCCAAGCCAAATACGCCAAGCGCTACTGCACCACGTAAAGCGCCACCTTCACTGGCTACTAGCGTTAAGGTAGATGCAAGTAAAGGGCCAGAGCATGGGCTCCAGACCATTCCTAACAAACTACCAAGCACAAAAGCACTGGGCATGGATTCAGTATTAAACTTGCTGCTTAAACGGTTCGCTATTGAGGCCAGCGGGCTAAGGCTATTGGCAAAGCGGCCTGACAAAAACGGCAAAAACAATACTACCCCGAATGCAATGAGCAACCATGCTCCTGCCAGGCGAATTACATCGGAGTCAAAACCTAGCAAATCTCCAAATAGCCCCACCAGTACGCCTAATACAACGAAAGCACTGATCAGGCCGGCAGCCATCGCCAATGGTGCGTAGCGATGACGATGGCCGGCGCTGCCAACGACCAGCGGTAAAATGGGTAATACGCAAGGGGATAGTGTGGTTAAGCCGCCAGCAGCCAGCGCAAAACTAAGCTCTAAAAGACTTAAATTCATAAACCACCTGGGCGCAAACCGGCCTTAATTTTCTCGCGATCCGTTTCCCCTGCCAAACGAGTGCGCTCTTCGCTGCCCTGGTAAACTACAAAGACGGACTGAGACCGGATTTTCAGCTCCTTACGCAATGCTTTTTCAGTATCGTAATTTACTTTGAAAACGGTAACGTCCTTTAAGGCGGGGTCTGATTTGAGCTGTTCCAGAGCCATCGATTGATTGCGGCATACAGAGCACCAATCGGCATGAAAATGCAGGGCCGTGGTTTGTTTGGCTTGTTGTGCGGCTTGAAATGCTGCTGGCGTATAAGGTAGGACCTCCAGTGCCTGCGCCATTGAGGCAATGGAAAATAAGGCCGTGGCGGCTAAAATTTGACGGAGATTCATCGATGTTCCCTTGTTAGAAGTAGTATCTGGAATTCTCTAAGTCGTGGTATGCCGTCATATCTTACAAATTAAATCAAAATAAATTGAAATATCAATTTGTCATTGCTGCAGGTCCATCCACTGAGGCCTGGCCTGTGCCTTGATGGGTCGATCTGCGAAGGGCGTATTTGCTGTTACCTTACCAGCCTACCCTTCAACTTTGCGCCATTCTTGTTTTTGCCAGTGGCGGATTTTTGGCAAAGTAGCGTTTGATGCCTTTATGCAAGGCACCAGCCATCTTGTGCTGGTAGGTTTCATCAATCAGTTTTTGCTCTTCCTGCGGGTTAGAGATAAACGCGGTTTCTATCAAAATAGACGGGATATCCGGGGCTTTAAGTACGGCAAAGCCTGCTTGCTCGATGCTTTGTTTGTGCAGGCGGCTGATATTGCCGATCTCTCCCAGCATGGATTTGGCGAGTTTCATGCTGTCGTTGTTGGTGGCGGTCTGGGTTAAATCCATCAGTGTGTGGGCCAGTGCTTTGTCTTTCACATCAATTTTTACCCCGCCAATCAGATCGGCATCGTTTTGTGTTTGTGCCAGCCACTTGGCGGCGGTGCTGGATGCGCCTTTTTCAGACAGCATAAACACCGACGAGCCATTGGCGTCTGGCCGGGTAAAGGCATCTGCGTGGATGGAGACAAATAAATCGGCCTGTACGGCACGGGCTTTTTTAACGCGTACGCCAAGTGGCACAAAAAAGTCGCCATCACGCGTAAGCACAACACGCATATTCGGCTCGTTTTCTAATAGGTTTTTAAGTTTTTTGGCGATCGCCAGTACGACGGTTTTTTCATAATTGCCGCCGGGGCCAACCGCGCCGGGGTCTTCGCCGCCGTGGCCCGGATCCAGCACGATGGTAATGAGCCGGTCTACTTTCATTTTGCTGCGATCAACCGTGCCGTCTTCTTCTGCCTTTGTTTTTGTAGCAGGAGCAGGTGGGGCAGGCTTGATATCGCTGGTTTGATCGTCCAGAAACGCCAGTAGCGGATCATTTTGCGCAGCAGGATAGAGATCAATCACCAGGCGGTGCTTGTATTCGCCTACCGGGTTGAGTGTAAAAATCTGCGGTTTGATTTCTGTTTTTAAATCCAGTACCAGGCGCACAACGCCGGGTTTGTTGCGGGCGGCGCGCAGCTGCTGGATATAGGGATCATCACCACCTACTTTGCTGGCCAGGCTTTGCAGTTCATTATTGAGATCAATACCTTCCAGATCGACCACCAGCCGTTCCGGGTCTTTAAGTGCAAATTGTTTGAAGGTGAGCGAAACGGTAGATTCGATAGTCACGCGGGTATAGGCCTGCGCAGGCCAGACACGCACAGCCACTACGCTGGCGGCAGGAGCGGCAAAGCCAAGTGGCGTGATAGCCAGCAGCAGGCTGGCGCTTGCTCCACGCAAAACATCCCGGCGAGCCAGACTAAACGCAGCCGTTGCGGCATGTGTATCGGAGGCAGAAGAGGCCGGGTCTTGCTTTGTAGTCGTCATTAGCAGCTGCACTTTGTTTAAACCTGTTGGGTAAGACGATTGAGGCATGTTTGGCCTTGCTCACTAAATGCTTGGATATGGGCCACGCGGCTTGTTTGACCGGGTACTAAAGAGGCTTCGGGCGTTAAGGTAATGACCCAGTCAGGGGTAGGTAAAAGGCCTTCTGCTTTATCTGCCCATTCGATCAGGCAAATAGATCCGGGGTTAAAGTAGTCTCTAAAACCCGCATCTTCCCATTCGCTTGCGTCATTAAATCTATACAAATCAAAGTGATATAAGTATAAGTTAGAAACAGTATAAGGTTCAACCAGTGTATAGGTGGGGCTTTTTACCCGGCCGGCAAAGCCCAGCCCGCGCAGCAGACCCCGGCTAAGTGTGGTTTTACCTGCTCCCAGGTTGCCTTCCAGAAAAACCACCATGCCTGCCGCTACGCTTTGTGATAAACGCGCGCCCAGCGCCAGTGTGGCCTCTTCGTCGGCTAAAAAACATTTGAAATCAGTATTGTGTGGCATGGGCTATGGGATCCATTGGCTTAACGCTTATACGGTCTGGCAGGCAAAAAACGTATGAAGCCGGTATCATTGCGGTTATGCATACGTCTCCACCCTCATTAGATTATCAAAAACTCGCCCGGCAAATTAAAGGCTGGGCGCAGGAATTAGGTTTTGCCCGCGCCGGAGTGACCAGCATTGATTTAAGCCACGCCGAAGCCGGTTTGCAAGAATGGCTGGATGCAGGTTTTCACGGCGAGATGGATTATATGGCAAGGCATGGCATGAAGCGCGCCAGACCTCATGAATTACACGCTGGCACTATTTCACTTATTTCGGTTTTTTTGCCTTATTTGCCGCTTGCCGCCGCAAATTCGGAGGAAATTCTCGCCAACGGCAGTAAGGCCTATCTTTCCCGCTACGCGCTGGGGCGTGATTATCATAAGGTATTAAAGGGTCGTTTACAGCAATTGGCAGATCGCCTGGTTAAAGAAATTGGCCCTTTTGGCCACCGGGTGTTTGTGGATTCGGCTCCGGTGCTTGAGGTGGAAATCGCCACACAAGCCGGGCAGGGCTGGCGGGGTAAACATACTCTGCTGATTAACCGGGAATACGGCTCATACTTTTTTATTGGTGAGTTATTTACCGATTTGCCATTGCCAGCTGATCCGCAGCAACAGGAAGAGCATTGCGGGCGCTGTGCGCGCTGCATGACAGCTTGCCCGACCGGTGCGATTGTCGCACCCTATCAGGTGGATGCGCGGCGCTGTATCTCTTATTTAACCATCGAGCTTAAAGGCAGTATTCCGCTACCGTTTCGCTCCATGCTGGGCAATCGTGTCTATGGTTGCGACGATTGCCAGATGGTCTGCCCGTGGAATCGCTTTGCGGTAAACACTAAGGAAGCTGATTTTCATGTGCGCCATGGTCTTGATGATGTGACTCTGGTTGAGCTGTTTGCCTGGTCTGAGGCCGATTTCAAACAGAAAATGGCGGGTAGTGCCATTTTCCGGATTGGCTATGAGCAGTGGCTTAGAAATATAGCTGTGGGCCTTGGTAATGCGCCTGCCTCACCCGGGGTGATTACTGCTCTGATGGCCAGAGCAGGCGATCCTAGTGAGATTGTCAGAGAACATGTGCTGTGGGCCCTGGGGCAGCATGGTGTATATGACACAGATTTAAGGCCGGGTTTATTACTCTTTTAAATTATTTATCAGACAACAGCAGGCTATACCTGAAGCTGTAATGAGAAGGTATTTTTGGCTATGTTATTTAACAGGCGGGTTAATTAGTATGTAATGTGGCGGATAAGGATCTTATTAGAATAGTGATTGTTAATTGATAAATTTAATTTTTACCTTTACTCTGTTTTGTCGCCTAATCTGATAAGAGTGATTCTTTAAGTTTCAGGTATACATACTTATGTTTTTTTGTAAGAATCTTTTTAGTAATTGCCTATGCCTGCCTGATGCAGTTTACGGCAATGATGATATAAAATAAATTGATGCATTTTTAAGTAATAATTTTATGTGGTCATTCTATGTAAGAATCAAGTTTAAAGTGCGGCTTGTCTGGCTAAAATAGTTGTGTAAATTGAGTGAATCTAAGGAATAAAGCAGATTATGCAAATTGTGACGTGGAATGTGAATAGCCTAAAAGTACGGTTACCACAGGTATTGGAATGGCTGGATACTCATCCGGAAGTTACTGCACTTTGCCTGCAGGAAACAAAAATGGAAGACATTAATTTTCCGCAGGCAGAGATAGAAGCGGCTGGTTTTCAGGTGGTGTTTGCAGGGCAGAAAACATACAACGGTGTTGCAATTATTGCGCGGGAGGCTTTAAGCGATGTGGTGATAAATATCCCTGATTTTGCTGATCATCAGGTTCGTTTAATTGCAGCAACGGTAAAAGGGGTACGTCTGATTTGTGTTTATATTCCGAATGGACAGGCACTGGATTCTGAAAAATATCCGTATAAATTATCCTGGCTGCAAGCGCTGACACTGTGGCTGAAAACAGAAATGGAAAACCATACAAAATTGGCTTTGCTAGGGGATTACAATATTGCTCCTCAGGATATTGATGTGCATGATCCGGCAAAATGGGTAGGGCAGGTTTTGGTTTCAGAGCCTGAGCGTGCGGCTTTTCAGGCCTTGCTTGATTTGGGTTTAACAGATTCATATCGCTTATTTGATCAGCCGGAGAAATCTTTTTCATGGTGGGATTATCGTGGTTTTGGATTTAGAAAAAATGCCGGTATGCGAATTGATCATATTTTGTTGTCCCGGGAATTAGTCCCCTTATGCAGTGCGTGTGTGATTGATCGTGAGCCTAGAAATAATGAGCGGCCATCTGATCACACGCCTGTGATTGCAAGTTTGACGATCTGATGGCTTAGTTAAATAATTTTGGGAAATGCTAAATGGATAAAGCTAAATTATTGTCTGGCAGCAGTTTGTTCTGTGATTTAAGCCATGCAGAATTGACCGAGCTGGCTACCCAGACTGAATTGCGTAGTTTGCGTGCAAAGCAAACGGTGGTGGTGCAGGGCTCGGTAGGAGATGAGATGTTTGCCGTGCTGCACGGACGTTTAAAGGTTGTGCGCAGCAGCGATGAAGGGAAAGAGGCCACTATCTGTATCTTGGAAGCCGGAGAAATGTTTGGTGAAATCGCCATGCTGGACGGTGGGCTTCGCACAGCCACGGTAGAAACTTTAGAGGCCTGTGAGCTTCTGGTTTTACGCCGGGATAGTGTTATGCAGCATTTGGAACATCACCCTAAAGTGATGCATCAAATGATTACCGCACTTTGCCAGCGCTTACGTAATGCGGACGATTTTCTGCAAGATACACTGTTTTTAAATTTACCCCAGCGCCTGGGTAAAATGCTGAAACAATTAGCAAGGCAGCATGGTATTAAAGATGAAAATGGGATGTTGATTGATTTAAAGCTTACCCAGCAGGAGCTGGCCAATATGGTGGGTTCCAGCCGGGAAAGCGTGAATAAACAGCTGAGCGCCTGGATGGAATACGGCTGGGTGCAGATGGATATGGGGTTTATCCGCCTGGTGCAGATGGATCAATTGCCGGGGCATCCTTATTTTCATTAGGACAGATCGTTCCTGTACAGGTGAGAGTCCGGTATGCAATGGATGCCCGGCAAAATAAGGGTGGTGTTTTTATCTGCAGGTAAGGAGCAACCGGCTCTGGTGCCGGGTTATTTTTCGGCCAGTTTGGTATCCGTATAGGCGTAGTAATTTTTCCAGGCCCCGTAAACCAGATTCGGGTATTCGGCGCGGCCAAGACTGCCGTTATAGCGCCCTAATGCGCGGAAATAATCACCGTTTTCCATATCCAGATAGTGGCGCAATATCGTGCAGCCGTAGCGCAGATTGGTATTCATATCAAATAAATTGTGCCCGCTGCTGCCAATCGATCTTTGCCAGAAAGGCATAACCTGCATTAAGCCTCTTGCACCCACTACCGATAATGCATAGCGGTTAAAGCCGCTTTCTACATGCACAAGGCCCAGCACAAGCTGAGGGTCCAGGCCTGCCCGGCTGGCTTCGTAATGGATGGCCGTGAGCAGGGTGCGGCGGATAAATTCATCCGGTATACGTTTGGCTAGGCGGACGGACATCGCAGCCAGCCAGGCTTCACCTTCGGCAGGTGTGGCAAAGACCAGCCTGGGCGATTGCCCGTCATTAATCGATCTTTGCATTGCGGTTTGTACATTGGAGGAGAGCTGTTCTTCTTTTTGCGCGCCAGCGAAGGCAAAGCTGCAAAAAAACAAGCCTATTAAAAAAGAGTAGCGCATGAGTTTCTTTCTTTGGAATCAGCTTGGAATGTAGCTTTATCACCCGGGTAGGTCAACACGCAGCAATTAATTTTACGGCAATTGCCTGTTTATCTTCTGCTAATGCCAATAAACGATCGATATTGGGATGCTTTCCCGGAAAGGCAATCGCATCCTGGCTGTGTTCGGCATAAAGGCGTATGCCTTTGGCAGCAGCTACAGCGTTGATTGCGCCAAATTCCTGATATAAAGCATGATAAACCCGAACGCTGCCTGCCTGGCCGGGCTTATTTTCTATTCTTGCAATGATCGTTTCTCCATCAAGCAGCTCAAGGGCTGATAAATGATCAATTGCGGGCAGGCTGGCAAGTATATCGGCAAAAAGCATGGTTAATCCTGTTAAATGGAGGGCCGCTCATTATAAGGCGATCGTATTTTGCCGCTTGTTTAAGTGGGCCTCTATGGAGTTATTGTTCAGGCCACAGGCTGTAAATGTTTTTCTGGTGAAAAGCAGACCCAGGATATTGAGCCACAGCACCGGGTTTTAGCGGGACAAACACGCTGCTGTGGTTCAATTTTTGAGGTGATCGCTCCTTTGGCCGAAAATCTATTTAATCTTTATGGCGCAAGGAGTGGCTTTCCAGTTCATCAAACGATGCGTCATTAGGGGCTAGTTTTTGCGGGTGCACCCAGCTGATATCGCGCAGGCTGTGCTGTATTTGCTGGTCTACTCCAAGTAACTTTGCAAAAATGGCCATGCGTACCGGCACACCATTATCTGTCTGGCGGAAGATGGCCAGCCTGGGATCCTGATTTAAGTCGGTAGATAAATCATTCGCTCCCGGGCGACTGTCTCTGGGTAAGGGGTGCATCACAATCACATCGGGTTTGCAGAAGGTATCTACTGCCCGTAAATTGATTTGGAAGTTTTCACCGTAACCCTCCATTACTTCACCCTGCATCCGCTCTTTTTGTACGCGGGTAGCATAAATGACATCAGCTCCTGCAAGGCCGCTAGCCAGATTATCGGTGCACTCAATGACGTTTCCGTTTCGGCTGGCGGCATCCAGAATACTGGTTGGCATTTCCAGGCCGGCAGGCGCAAGCAGGGTGATTTTCAACCCCTGATAAAGCCCTAGTAATTTTGCCAGTGAATGCGCAGCACGGCCATGTTTTAAATCGCCCACCAGTGCAATATGGCTGCCATCAATGAGCTTATTAAGGCGCGAGAATTCGCGCTCCATTGTGTAGAGATCAAGCAGGGCCTGGGTGGGGTGCTCACCGGGGCCATCACCGCCGTTAATGATGGGGATATTGCTGGCTTGGGCGAATTCGGCCACTGCACCTTGCTCGGGGTGGCGCACCACAATCGCATCGGCGTAGCCACTGACTACGCGGCTGGTGTCGTAGATTGATTCACCCTTGGCCATGGACGAAAAAGTAAAGCCGGTGGTATCGCAAACCGAGCCGCCCAGCCTGCAAAATGCAGCACCAAAGCTGATGCGGGTACGGGTACTGGCTTCAAAAAACAGGTTGGCGAGTACGGCACCTTCGAGTACACGGCAGGTTTTTTGTCTGCGGGCCACCGGCTGCATGATGTCTGTGATACGAAACAGTTCTTCCACCGATTCACGTGAAAATTGCTCCACAGAAAGAAGGTGGGGAGCCCAGTGAGTGGAGTTGATATGGTGTGTGGGGGCTATTTTTGTATCTTTGCTGAGGATCTCGGTCAGAAAGCGTTCAACAATGGTGGGCATACTGCGGTGTTCATTGGAGTTGTCAGGTAATAACCAGCTGTCCAGAGCCCGGCGGCTGACCCCCAAGCGCTCTGTAAGCGCATCACGGGTCAGGTTAAGCAGACGCATGGCATCGCGAAGGGTCGTTTGTTGAGCGGATTGCATAATGGCACCTTATCTACACGTTGTGTGGATTGTGTGCTTTTTTTTATTTGATCGCAATACGCTTTGCGGTTTATTATTTTTATTTTATCTATTTTGCGTATAGATTATGGCTTATGGAGCCTGCAGCATCATAAAATGAGTGCTTACCTGCATTATTTACAAGTATTTTTCAGGCTCCGGCTGCATCGCTCCCCCAGACGTCCTCCATTGGTACCAGCCCTGCAATACGCTGGCTTTCGATTACGCCAATAATGCTGTAATCGATGTCTTCACTATCTCTTTCGATAATATTCTCCAGGGGCTGCCATTGTTTATTGAAGATAGCGGCAACAATTGGTGTTTGCTCGTTGATGCCGGGGCGCTTAACAATACCAACCTCGCCATTGAGTAATTGCACCACTGCACCTGGAGGATAAAGCCCCATGGTTTGGGTAAACAGGCGGCCCAGTTTGACATCAATGCTGTTAACAGAGCCTGTTAGTGAGGTGAGTAAAGCAAGATCGGAAAGTTGCCCGCGCCGCCAGGCATTGCGGGTCAGCATGGCACAATAGCGATCAGCAATGCCGATGAGACGAGCTTCAAAATGAATCGAATCGCCAGACAGCTGCTGTGGATAGCCGCTGCCATCGGGGATTTCGTGGTGCTGCAATACATAATCAAGCCAGAGTGGATCGGTTACGCCAAGCTTTCTCAGGGTGTCCCTGCCTTCAACCGGATGCACTTGCATCAATAGTCTTTGCTCATCAGTGAGCGGGCCGGACTGGGTGGATAGTTTTTCCTGAATGGCATACATGCCAATATTCATAGTCAATGCTGCGGCCACAACAGGGCGCCGCTCGGCGGGCGAGCGACCGAGATCACGCAGCGCCAGCTCTACGACACAAGCCACATTAATTGCATGCCGGATGGCGTAGGTTCCATCCTGGCGCAGCATGATCATGCCGATGACTACATTACGGTTCAGGGTACAAGCGCGGCCAAGGTGATCTGCAATTGTGCTGATATGGGCAGGAAATACACCTGCGTAGCTTTCTGATTTCGACAAAATCCGATCAAGCGCAGCGCGAGACTCAAAAATAAAACGGGGGGCAGAGGGAGGGCGCGATACTTTCTGTCCACCAGGTTGGGGGGATGAGGCCATGCAAAGCTCCGTATATATCCTTGTCATTTTATAGCAAGGAGAAGGAACGCACTGATGTAAGAGGGGTGTTTCTTTAAAATTAACTTTTATTTCAGATGAAAATATAATTTGTAAGTGTACTACCGTGCTGAAATATTGCTTTTGAGCCTGCTTTTTTAAATATGAATTGGTTTTGTATGTAGAAAAATGGCTGCAGAGTACAGCTTCTGTAGCCATTATATTGTAATGAAGTTTAGTCTGCTTCATCCATCCACATTAGCTGGATGGCCTCCAGTATTTTTTCACCACAGTGACTGGCATCATCATTAAAGCCTTCCAATTTCATAACCCACTGCATTAAATCGGTAAAACGTACGGTTTTAGGATCCAGATCAGGGAATTTATCTGCCAGTTGAATGGCAATTTCACGGGAATCTGTCCATTTCATGATTTAATCCTTTCTATGATCTGCGGATAAAGCGGCCTACATTTATCGGGTCTGGCATATTGAAATGCCGGCAGATTAATGATGCTCGCGGGCATGGTTGATTGTGTATTTAGGTATTTCTACTACCAGATCAGTATCTGTTAGGATTGACTGGCAAGACAGACGGGATTCTGCTTCCAATCCCCAGGCTTTATCCAGCATATCGTCTTCCAGCTCATCAGATGGGGCCAGTGATTTAAACCCCTCGCGAATAATCACGTGGCAGGTGGTACAGGCACAGGATTTCTCGCAAGCGTGTTCAATTTCAATATCGTTGGCGAGCAGCACATCGCAAATTGATGTGCCTGCTTCAGCTTCAAGTACAGCCCCTTCGGGGCAGAGCTGGGGGTGAGGTAGAACTACAATTTGAATCATGATTCATCCTTGGTATAGCTGGCTTATCACGCAAAAACCCTCTTTTTAGCCCTTTCTGAAAGCACTTAATAAATTTCTCAGTGTGCTTTGTGTATTCGGGTCTCTGCGTTTACAGATTTTTGGTGTTTAGGGTTACATCCCAGCAATTTGCTTACCTGCCAGGCCACGTTTTACCGCAGCGTTCATACGCTTGGCTGCAAAGTCACCGGTGGCTTCGTTTAGCTTTTCGGTGGCGGCGTGGATGGCGTTGGCGTCTTTTTCCTGCATGCTACTCATTAGCTGCTGCAAGCCGGTTTGAATGGCTGCTTGCTCTTCTACATTAAGTAGATCGCCATCTTGCTGCAGGGCAGCAGTACTTGCGTTGATGAGGGACTCTGCATCAACCAGTGCCTCGGCCAGCTTACGGGCTTGTATATCGGCACTGGCGTATTGCATGGAGTCGGTCAGCATGGTGGTAATTTCCTCGTCAGATAATCCGTAAGAAGGTTTCACCATAATGCTGGCCTCAATGCCTGATGATAGCTCCCGTGCCGCAACTGATAGCAAGCCATCTGCATCGACCTGAAACGTTACACGAATTCGGGCCGCGCCAGCCACCATTGGCGGAATACCGCGCAGCTCAAAGCGTGCCAGGCTGCGGCAGTCGCTCACCAGCTCGCGCTCGCCTTGCAATACATGGATGGCCATAGCTGTCTGGCCATCTTTAAAGGTGGTGAATTCTTGTGCTCTGGCGGTAGGAATGGTGCTGTTTCTGGGGATGATTTTTTCCACCAGATTGCCCATGGTTTCCAGCCCGAGGGAAAGCGGAATCACGTCCAGCAGCAGCCATTCATTTTCCCCTTTATTACCTGCCAGCACATTGGCCTGAATCGCGGCGCCAATCGCAACGACTTTATCGGGGTCCAGATTGGTGAGCGGTTCTTGCTTAAAGAAATCAGCAACAGCACGGCGCACTTGTGGCATACGGGTGGCGCCGCCTACCATGACCACGCCCTTGATATCACTGACTTGCAGTTTGGCATCGCGTAAGGCTTTGCGTACAGGGGTGATGGTGTTGCTGACAAGGGTGTGGGTAATTTCGCGGAGTGTTTCTACGGTGAGTGCCACATCCACTACCACGCCTTCGCTTAGTACTGCTGTAATGCGGGTGGTGGGGTGATCAGAAAGCGCTTCTTTAGCTTCACGCGCACGGGTGAGCAGTACGCGGGCATCCTGGGCGTTCAGCGCGGACAGGCCGGTTTCCTGCAAAATCCAGCAGTAAATACGGTGATCAAAATCATCCCCGCCCAGCCGTGAATCGCCCGAAGTGGCGCGTACTTCAAATAAACCACGGGTCAGCTCCAGGATGGATACATCAAAAGTGCCGCCACCTAAATCGTAAATAACATAGGTGCCTTCGCTGCCATTATCCAGGCCATAGGCAATAGCGGCGGCAGTGGGTTCATTGAGTAGGCGAAGTACATTGAGGCCTGCGATTCGTGCCGCGTCTTTGGTGGCCTGGCGTTGTGCATCATCAAAATAGGCCGGTACAGTGATCACTGCGCCAATCAGATCGCCGCCCAGGCTTTGTTCGGCGCGGGTTTTAAGGGTACGCAAAATCTCTGCCGAGACTTCAACCGGGCTTTTTACCCCGACGCGGGTGGCTATTTTGAGCATGCCCGGCTCGTCTACAAAGCGGTAAGGTGTGGCTAAATCGGCAATGTCATTGATGCCACGGCCCATAAAACGCTTTACTGAACTGATGGTATTACCGGGGTCATCGTTTTGGCGCGCCAGTGCGCTGCTGCCTACGTGAATTGCACCATCCTTGCCGTAGTTCACCACAGAGGCCAGCAAGGTACGGCCTTGCTCATCGGGCAAACAGACGGCGCTGCCACTTTTTACCGAGGCGATCAAAGAATTGGTCGTGCCAAGATCAATGCCTACTGCAAGGCGGTGTTGATGGGGCTCGGCAAATAGACCAGGCTCAGAGATTTGTAATAAGGCCATATTTCATCCGTAAGATAGAGCAAGTGCATGTCAGTAGAGGTTAATACCCCATGGTAAAACCCACCCTTAAACCACGGATGTAAAGGAGAACACGGAGGTACATGGAGTAAAGCATTATTTAGGGTTTTGATCGAAATGAACCCCGCTACAGCTTTTCCGCCATCCCCGAGTTTTTTGATTGGGATCCAGTCGCTCGCCTGGATCCCTGTCAAAGACATGCGGGAATGGCGCTATTTCATTGTGGGGAATTAATAATGGCCATATCCCTAGGGTTTTTTCCGTGAAACTCCGTGTCCTCTGTGTTATCCGTGGTTAAAGATTTGGGTTTTAGCGCGCTAATAATGTGCGATTAAAACAGCAGGGTTTCGATGGCATTGCCAATTTCCTGCTCTAGTTTTTCCATAAAGCGCAGTTTACGCACAGCCACAGTGGCAGCGCTTAAATCATGGGTTTCATCCAGCAAACTGGCAAGGTGCTGCTCCAGTGCGCTGGTTTCTGCGGCAAGCTCTCTGCCGATATTCTCTAAGCTTTCGATATTTTGTGTGGCTTTAGCATCACCAATTGCCTCTCGCCATTGCATTTGATTCATTAAAAAATCAATTGGCATGGCGGTATTACTTTCTTCCTCGGTATCGAAGCCGGACAGTTTTAATAAGTAGCGGCCACGGGCGATCGGGGATTTCAGCGTTTGATAGGCTTCATTAATTTGAGTAGCAATTTGCAGGCTCATACGGCGCACGGTATCGCTTTCGCTGGCAAAGCGATCAGGATGGTAAGTCGCGAGCAAGTTGCGGTAATGACTGTCAATGTTGCGCTGATCGAGTGCAAACCGGGCTGGCAGGTTGAAAAGGGCGAAGTGATTTTGCGTAAAGTCGAAGTTCATGGCGTTTTTTGGCGGGGAAGATAAGCTGTATCAATCACAGTGTTTGAAAACCCTGAACCTGTAGACACAGAGATAAAGATCAGCACACAGAGGAAAAAAAGCGAGAAAAACGAGCTGCTAGTTATGCTGCTCGCTTGTGATTTAAGCGGTTTTTCAGAAAAACCTTGCGAATTTAGCATAGGCTTGGTTTTTTCTGTGTGCTTCATGTTCTTATTTAGCTCTGTGTTTACAGATCTTTTTGGCCTTTGGGAGGGTACTAAACGTTAAAGCTTTCGCCGCAGCCGCACTCGTTTTTTACGTTGGGGTTATTAAATTTAAACCCTTCGTTCAGGCCTTCCTTGGTGAAATCCAGCTCGGTACCGTCCAGATAGGCGAGTGATTTGCTGTCGGTGAAGATTTTTACTCCGAAGCTTTCAAAAGCCAAGTCTGTATCGGAGGCCACATCGACAAATTCGAGCTTGTACGCCATGCCGGAGCAGCCTGAGGTTTTAACGGCCAGGCGCACGCCCAGGCCCTTGCCACGTTTTGCCAGGAAATTGGAAATATGGGTTGCTGCACTTTCGCTTAATGTAAGAGCCATTTTTTGTCTCGCAATAACACCGCAGAGCGTAATAAATCTGAAGTCGTTTGCAGATGTATTACGCCTTAAGTTGAACCATATGTGATATTAACCGTGCTTGGTTTTGTAATCCGCTACCGCTGCTTTAATGGCGTCTTCTGCCAGGATAGAACAGTGGATTTTAACCGGCGGCAGTGCTAATTCGGTCGCAATCTGGGTATTTTTAATGCTCAAAGCCTGATCAAGTGTCTTGCCCTTTACCCATTCGGTCACGAGGGAAGAGGAAGCAATCGCCGAGCCGCAGCCATAGGTTTTAAACTTGGCATCTTCGATAATACCATCTGCGCCCACCTTGATTTGCAGCTTCATTACGTCGCCACAGGCCGGAGCACCCACCATGCCAGTGCCTACGCTGTCGTCGCCTTTTTCAAACGCACCAACATTACGCGGGTTTTCGTAGTGATCCAGAACTTGTTCGCTGTATGCCATTTTGTGTGCCTCTTTACTAGTTTCTGTGGTTCGTAGGTGCGTAACCCAATATTCTTGCTAACTGAGTATGTTGGGTTACGCGATATCGCCAGTTAAAAACGGCTGACGACCCCGCTAACCCAACCTACGTACTTTTAAATAATCATCATTAGGGTTGCATTTAGTGTGGATCGCAGTTCTGGGCAAGGCGCAAAGTCACGACGTTTTGTAAACGAGAGGCTTTGCAACGCCGCACAGGGCTGCGAGGCACGCTAAATTTAGTGGGCTGCCCATTCGATGGTGGAGATATCGATCCCCTCTTTGTACATATCCCAAAGCGGCGACAGCTCGCGCAGCTTGCCGATTTTGCTGCGGATCAGCTCAATCGCAAAGTCGATTTCTTCTACGGTATTAAAGCGACCGATAGTGAAGCGGATTGAGGAATGTGCCAACTCATCCGAGCGGCCAAGGGCGCGTAATACGTAGGATGGCTCGAGGGATGCCGATGTACAGGCTGAGCCGCTGGATACGGCCAGCTCTTTGAGCGCCATTACCAGTGATTCGCCTTCTACATAGTTAAAGCTTACATTCAGATTATGCGGAACCCGCCGTTCCATATCACCATTCAGATGAACTTCTTCAATATCGGATAAACCGGCCCACAGGCGGTCACGCAGCATACGCATGCGTTCCAGCTCGGTGTCCATATCTTCTTTAGCGATGCGAAATGCTTCACCCATACCCACAATTTGATGCGTAGCCAGTGTGCCGGAGCGAAACCCCCGCTCATGGCCACCGCCGTGCATTTGCGCTTCCAGGCGAATACGCGGTTTGCGGCGGATATACAGTGCGCCGATGCCCTTGGGGCCATAAGTTTTGTGCGCTGAAAAGCTCATTAAATCAACTTTTAATACACTTAAGTCGATGGCTATTTTGCCGGTGGCCTGCGCGCTGTCTACGTGGAAAATGATGCCCTTTTCGCGGCAGACTTCGCCAATGGTGGTGATATCCTGAATCACGCCAATTTCGTTATTCACCGACATGACCGAGATCAGGATCGTGTCCGGGCGAATGGCGGCCTTCAGTGCATCCAGATCAAGCAGACCATCGTTTTTTACATCCAGATAAGTGACTTCAAAACCTTCGCGTTCCAGCTCGCGCATGGTATCCAGAACGGCCTTGTGCTCTGTTTTAACGGTAATTAAGTGCTTGCCCTTGGATTGATAAAAGTGTGCCGCACCTTTTAAAGCCAGGTTGTTGGATTCGGTGGCACCGGAAGTCCAGACGATTTCTTTTGGATCGCAATTGACCAGCGCGGCAACCTGTTCACGTGCTTCTTCTACTGCCGCTTCCGCTTCCCAGCCAAAGGCGTGTGAGCGTGAGGCGGGGTTGCCAAAGTGTTCGGTTAAACAGGGAATCATCTTGGCTGCAACACGCGGATCCACCGGCGTAGTGGCTGAGTAGTCAAGATAGATAGGTTTGGTCGCGTTCATTTTGCGGTTGCTCCGGATTCAATACGAGAAGGCTTGATACTGCCGAGTAAAATGCTGTCATTGCAGCGTTTTTGCTTGGCCTGATGTTTGTCTATCAACTGTGCCAGGTTGATGGAGGCAAGGTAATCAAAGATTGTGCTGTTCAGGCTGGCCCAAAGGTCGTGGGTCATACAGGGGCCTTCGTCATGACAGTTTTCTTTGCCGCCACACTGGGTGGCATCCAGTGGCTCGTCCACGGCTAGAATAATATCGGCAACAGTAATCAGGCTGGCGTCTTTGGCTAAGCAATAACCGCCACCTGGGCCACGCACGCTGTCTACCAGCTCGCGGCGGCGCAGTTTGCCAAACAGCTGCTCTAAATAGGAGAGCGAAATATGTTGGCGCTCGCTAATGCCGGAAAGCGTCACTGGTCCTGCGGATTCCCGCAGCGCAAGGTCTAGCATTGCCGTTACAGCAAAACGGCCCTTAGTCGTCAATCGCATGATTTTCCTCTCATTACCGGCCAATCGTAAAATACCAGAGTGATTTAGTCAAGTATTGATGAGGCGGGATGGGGAGTCGTGAGCAGGCGGCTTATATGTGGGAGTAGCGAGTGGTGATCTGTTTCGACTCTCCACCCCGGCTCCAGCCCTTAATCCACAATCCGATTGAGATAACCCGGATCAAACTGATCACCTTGCGCGCGCTCGGCTTCACAGTTCACGCCCAGTTGCTCCAGCTTGGCCAAAATGGCTTCGATACGCTTATCGGTGGTGACAGAATGATCCAGCATGCCGTGGATGGCTTTGACGATGGGGTCATTCATGTCGGCAGATATACCATAAGCCGAAAACCCCATTTGCTCGGCTTTGGCCGCCCGGGATTTATCCACTTCTTCGATGATTCTGGCCGGGATGCCAACTGCGGTGGCATTGGCAGGAACGTCTTTGACTAATACTGCATTCGAGCCGACCTTGCCGCCCTCATGTACGGTAATCGGGCCAAGAATTTTTGCGCCCGCGCCTACAATCACGCCACGCTCTAAAGTAGGGTGGCGTTTGCCTTTATTCCAGGAGGTGCCGCCCAGCGTTACGCCGTGATACAGCGTGCAGTCGTCGCCAATTTCTGCGGTTTCGCCAATCACAATACCCATGCCGTGATCGATAAATACGCGGCGGCCTATGGTCGCACCGGGATGGATTTCAATACCGGTAATAAAGCGCGAAAAATGCGACACCATGCGTGCAAGCAGCTTGCAGTTTCTTCGCCACAGACCGTTAGCGACCAAGTGCAGCGATAGCGCATGAAATCCCGGATAGCAGCAGACCACTTCCAAGATATTGCGGGCGGCAGGATCGCGGTCGAAAACCACAGAGATATTTTCACGCAGGCGAGTCAGCATAGTGGGGTAACAGCAGGGAGCTAAAGTCGAACATTTTACTCGACTTTGAGCATGAAGGGGAACGCTTACATGGTATTGCTGAGTGCAATGACTATTATGAAAGCGATGTTGTGGGATTTAATCAGGATGAGCTTCAGCAAGAACAGGATTTCATCCGCGGTGCATAGAACATAAACTTCTTACGCAGGCATTTATGAGTGGGCTCTATGATATAGAAGCAATCTGCAGCGGCTGCCATGGCGATCCTTTTGCTATGCTCGGCATGCATCTGGATGGCAGTACGCTTTGCGTGCGGGCTTTTTTGCCAGAGGCTAGTGCTTGTGCCGTGATCGATACAGCCACAGGCCGCCGCCTTGCCTCGTTAAAGCTGATTGATGAGCGAGGCTTGTTCGCTGGCACTATTTCCCGTCGCAAAAAAACATTTAGCTATCGCCTGGCTGTGCAGTGGGGGGAGCTAGAGCTATTGCAGGATGATCCTTACCGCTTTGCGCCGATTCTGGGCGAGATGGATGTTTGGCTATTGAGCGAAGGCAAGCATCATCGTCCTTTTGAACAACTGGGCGCTCATCCGCTGCAAATTGATGGTGTAAGCGGTGTGGCTTTTGCCGTATGGGCACCAAATGCCCGAAGAGTAGCGGTAGTGGGGGATTTTAATTTCTGGGATGGTCGCAGACATGGTATGCGCCTGCGGCTGGAATGCGGTGTATGGGAGATTTTTATCCCCGAAGTGGAGCTTGGTGCATGCTACAAATTTGAAATTTTGACTCAGGCAGGCGAGCGTCAGTTAAAAGCCGATCCTTATGCTTTTGCCGCAGAGCTGCGTCCCGGAACGGCTTCTAAGGTGGCGGGGTGCCCCCCCAAAGAGCCTGAGTTTGCAGGCAGGCGTGTGGCGAACCAGGGTGACGTGCCCATCAGTATTTATGAAGTTCATTTGCCATCTTGGCGGCGGGTGCCGGAAGACAGTCATCGCAGCCTTGTGTGGCATGAGCTGGCTGAGTCTTTGCTCCCTTATGTTAAAGAGCTGGGCTTTACGCATTTGGAGCTGCTGCCCGTCAGCGAATTTCCTTTTGATGGCTCATGGGGCTATCAGCCTCTGGGTTTGTATGCGCCAACGGCAAGGCTTGGCAGTGCGGGGGATTTTAAGTCCTTTGTGCTGGCCGCCCACGAAATGGGCCTGGGCGTTTTACTGGATTGGGTGCCGGGGCATTTTCCCAGCGATAGTTTTGGTTTGGCGCAATTTGATGGCTCGCCTTTGTTTGAACACAGCGATCCGCGGGAGGGGTTTCATCATGACTGGAAAACGCTGATTTATAACTATGGGCGCAATGAAGTTAAAAACTATTTAATCGGTAATGCGCTGTATTGGATAGAGCGTTTTGGGGTAGATGGTTTGCGGGTCGATGCCGTGGCGTCAATGTTATACCGCGATTATTCACGGCGGGCCGGGGAATGGATTCCTAATGAGCTGGGCGGGCGGGAAAACCTGGAGGCGATTACTTTTTTACGCGAAATGAGCGAAATTCTCGCCAGTGAATGCCCTTATGCCGTGACCTTTGCCGAGGAATCAACGTCTTTTTCCGGTGTAACGCAGGCAGTCAACCGGGGTGGGCTGGGCTTTAATTACAAATGGAATATGGGCTGGATGCACGACAGCCTGGGCTATATGCAGCTGGATCCTATTTATCGCCAGCATCATCACGATAAAATGAGCTTTAGCCTGATGTATGCCTTTGATGAGCGCTTTGTACTGCCGCTATCGCATGATGAAGTGGTGCACGGCAAAGGCTCGATATTAAGCCGTATGCCGGGAGATATCTGGCAGCAATTTGCCAATTTACGTGCTTATTACGCTTTTATGTGGGCACATCCGGGTAAAAAACTTTTATTTATGGGCTCGGAATGGGCGCAGCTGCGGGAGTGGTCGCATCAGCATAGTCTGGATTGGCACTTGCTTGAGTCAGCATGGCATCGTGGTGTGCAGGCCTTGGTGCGGGACTTAAATCAGGTTTATCAAAGCCAGCCCGCCCTATATCAAATTGATTTCGAACCTCGTGGCTTTAATTGGATTATTGCTGATGACGCGTTGAATTCAATTTTTGCCTTTAGCCGCCATGCCGAAGATATTGATGACTTTGTGCTGGTTATCAGTAACTTTACCCCCGAAGTACGTTATGAATACCGGGTTGGTGTGCCTAGGGCGGGGCGCTACATTGAAATCATCAATACCGATTCGATGTATTACCAGGGGGGCAATATGGGAAATGGCGAGTGCCAGAGCGAAAACATTGCCAGCCAGCAATACCCGCAATCCTTAACTATTACAATTCCACCTTTAGCAACGCTCTATTTGAAGTGGCTTGGGTGAATAAAGCTAAAAAATCTGTAGACGCAGAACGAGTAGTGAGCACACAGAGAACACTGAGAAATAGCCAATCAAACCGGCTGATTTCATGCAGTGCAAGATTTTGTCTTTTCTCTGTGTTCTCCGTGTCTACAGATCTTAGGTTTTTTAAAATAGGAATACGCTATGAAGCTGGAAGAAGGAACGCCGTATCCGCTGGGTGCAACCTTTGATGGTGATGGTGTTAACTTTGCCTTGTTTTCTGAGCATGCCACACGGATTGAGCTTTGTTTGTTTGATGCTTCAGGCATCAATGAAGCTGCGCGCTTTGAGTTAACCGAATGCTCTAATGGTATCTGGCATGGTTATTTGTCTGATGCACCTGCCGGGCTGGTTTATGGCTATCGTGTTCACGGGCCTTACGAGCCTTTGCAAGGTCACCGCTTTAATCCGAACAAAGTGCTGCTTGATCCTTATGCCCGTGCCATTGTGGGCGAGTTTAATAATGACCCTCGCAGCTTTGCTTATCAGGCAGATCAAACCAGCCTGCCCGACCCTATTGATAATGCCGCGATTGCCTTGAAGGCGAAAGTGATTGCCGAGCCTTACGACTGGGGAGATGAAAAAGCACCTCGCACGCCCTGGGTGGAAACCGTAATTTACGAAGCTCATGTGCGTGGTATGACGATGCTGCATCCTGATGTGCCAGAAGAAATTCGTGGCAGCTATGCAGGGCTGGCGTATCCTGCTGTATTGGCACATTTAAAAAAGCTAGGGATTACGGCCATTGAATTACTCCCGGTTCATTTTTTTATTGATGAATCCCATTTGTTAGAGCAGGGTTTAAGCAATTACTGGGGATATAACAGCCTGGGATTTTTTGCACCGGAAACACATTACTGGTCTGGGCGGGAAGGCACTACGCCTTTATCCGAGTTTCGCGATATGGTAAAAGCCCTGCATGGTATTGGTGTTGAGGTATTGCTGGATGTGGTGTTTAACCACACGGCAGAATCAAGCGATATGGGGCCGACTTTATCGTGGCGGGGCATTGATAACGTCAATTACTATGTATTAAGGCAGGGTCAGCTTGATCAATATGAAAACTGGACCGGCTGCGGAAATGCGCTTAATTTAAGCCACCCGCGTGTTTTACAAATGGTGATGGACAGCCTGCGCTATTGGGTGAGCCAGTGCCATGTAGATGGATTCAGATTTGATTTGGCACCGATACTGGGCCGGGTCGATCATCATTTCAGCCCGCAAGCACCATTTTTTATTGCAATTCAGCAAGATCCGCTTTTATCCAGTGTGAAATTGATTGCCGAGCCTTGGGATATTGGCCACGGGGGCTATCAGCTCGGGCATTTTCCAAATGGCTGGGTAGAATGGTCAGATCAGTTTCGTGATGTGATGCGTAAATTCTGGCTGCACGATGGCGTGCATCGCGCATTATTTGCCCAGCGCTTTGCTGCATCGAGCGATTCTTTTCATCGGCAGGGGCGACGGCCCGTATCGGTCGTAAATTTTATTTGTGTCCATGATGGGTTTAATCTGCGTGATATGGTTTCGTATAACCATAAACATAATCTGGCTAATAAAGAGCATAACCGTGATGGGCATAATCATAATTTAAGCTGGAATTGTGGTGAAGAAGGCCCAAGCAAAGATACGGGCGTGAACATCTTGCGATTACGTTCGATGAAAGCTATGCTGGCGACCGTTTTGCTCTCTCAGGGAACGCCGATGTTTCTGGCGGGGGACGAGCTGGGGCACACGCAGCAGGGCAATAATAATGCCTATTGTCAGGATAATGAAATTAACTGGCTGGCTTGGGAGCAGGCCGAGCCAGGCCTGGCTGAATACGTGGCCGAGCTAATCGCCATTCGTAAATCCTGTGCTGTGCTGATGTCTGGCCGCTGGTGGACGGGCATTATTGATGAATGGGGCAGGGCAGATGTGGAGTGGCTGAATCCTTCCGGCGCGCCGCTGCATTCGCATGACTGGCAGGATGCGGGTGGCAGGGCGATGATGATTCAGCTGGGCGGGCGTCTATTGATCATGATTAATGCCTCGGCGCATCAGGTGCATTTCAGGCTGCCAGCCGGGATGTGGAGGATGCGGCTGGCCAGCACCGGGGATGCCGAGTCAGAAATCAACCCTCATGATTGCCGTGTGGCAGCGAGGAGTGTGACGATTTTGGAGAGTAGTTGAAAGTAAGTTGTTTGTAGGTATGAAACGCTTCATGGTTTACATCTGCTGGCTGAAGGAAGGTCAAAAAATAGTGCCTTCGGCACCTTGATTTAGGTGCGGGCGTCCCGCTGGACCTTCCTTTCTTGCGCGGCCAAGAAAGGAAGCGAAAGAAGGCCGCCCCTAAAACACGACATCCCCTCGCTGCGGACAGTGGCGTTGTGTCAACTCGCTTCGCTCAAACACGAATTGACGACGGCCCCACCCCGCTTGTTCTTCGCTCGGCGTGTTTTCAGGGGGGGTAAAAGCCCCGTGCGAAGAGCGTGGTCATTGTTTTTTTCGTGGTTTGCAAATGTAAAACCAAGTTTAGTTAGCTCGTGGGTATTAATCGCTCTATTGTTTTTCTCCGTGAAACTCCGTGTTCTCCGTGGTTCAAGATTTGGGTTTTCCCGCCAAATCACCCATTTATTTAAATAAGGAACACCGTTTGAAAGTCGTCAATACACAGCCTGTCGCTGGCCAGCGCCCTGGTACTTCGGGTTTGCGCAAAAGGGTTACCGTATTTCAGCAGCCGCATTATTTAGAAAACTTTGTTCAAGCCATTTTTGATGCAGTACCTGCGCTGAAGGGCGGCACGCTGGTGCTGGGGGGCGATGGTCGTTTTTATAATCGGGTAGCGGTGCAGATTATTTTGAAAATGGCGGCGGCCAATGGCGTTGCTCAGGTGATTGTCGGGCGGGGTGGGATTTTATCCACGCCAGCGGCCAGTAGCGTGATTCGTAAATACGCCGCTACAGGTGGAATTATCCTTTCGGCTTCGCATAATCCGGGTGGGCCGGATGGCGATTTTGGCATTAAATACAATAGTGATAACGGCGGGCCGGCCGCTGAAAAAATCACCGAAGCCATTTATCAGCACACCACTCGCATCAGCCAATATCAGATCAGTGACGCGGCTGATTTAGATTTGGATGTATGTGGCAGTTTTAGCGTGGCGGGTATGGCGGTTGAGATCATCGATCCGGTGGCCGATTACGCTGTATTGATGCAGGATTTATTTGATTTTGACGCGATCCGTGCCTGGTTTGCTGCGGGCAACCGTATGCAATTTGATGCTATGTCAGCGGTTGCTGGCCCCTATGCGGTGGATATTATCGAAGGGCTGCTTGGCGCGCCGCGTGGCACTGTGGTGAATGGTGTGCCGCTGGAAGACTTTGGCGGCTATCATCCAGACCCCAATCCCGCCCATGCAACGGAGCTGATCGCCGCGATGTCGGCGGCCAATGCCCCCGATTTTGGTGCCGCCAGCGATGGTGATGCAGACCGCAATATGGTGCTGGGCCGTCGGTTTGTGGTGACGCCATCAGATAGTCTGGCTGTGCTGGCAGCGAATGCCACACTGGTGCCGGGCTATCGCAAAGGCTTGGCTGGTGTGGCCAGATCAATGCCAACGTCCGCAGCGGTGGATGCCGTGGCCAAAGAGCTGGGCATTGCCTGCTATGAAACGCCAACGGGCTGGAAATTTTTTGGCAATCTACTGGATGCGGGCAAGGTAACGCTTTGCGGTGAAGAAAGTTATGGCACAGGCTCGGATCATGTGCGGGAAAAAGATGGCGTGTGGGCGGTGTTGTTCTGGCTGAATCTGCTGGCTGCTACGGGCCAATCGGTAGAAGAAATCATCACCGCACACTGGGCGCGTTTTGGCCGCCATATTTATTCCCGCCACGATTTTGAAAATATTGATAGCGAAGCGGCAGAAAACCTGATGACGGCACTCAGAGCCAGCCTGCCTGAGCTGGCAGGGCAGAGCCTGGGCGGGCAAGTAGTGCAGCTTGCTGATGATTTTGCTTACGATGATCCGGTCGATGGCTCGCATAGCGTCGGGCAGGGCGTGCGGGTTATTTTTGCGGGTGGTGAGCGGATTATTTATCGCTTGTCCGGAACCGGCACAGCGGGAGCCACCTTACGCGTGTATCTGGAAAAATATCAGCCGGATGTGGCTCAGCACGGGGTAGAAACGCAGGCTGCTTTAGCTGATTTAATTGTGGTTGCACGTGAGCTTGCACAAATTAAATCCTTTACCGGCAGGCTTCAGCCTACAGTTGTGACTTAAGGGCCTCTGTTTAAATGATTTCTACACTGCTAGAGGATTTGTATTCGTTATGATTTTTGATAAACATGCTGGGGATGCTTATTTTTTATCGGCGCATCTTTGGCCTGCTGATTTATATTTGTTGCCCCGGTTGTGGTAAATCAGCACTTTATTATTTAGTCAGGGCGAGCTGTATATGTGCCACAGTTTACGGTGAGGTGTTTCTTGTTTAAGCGCCTTTTTACTGTATGACATTGGTTTTTTGAATGGGATTTGGGTGCTCAGATTTTAGTTTTCCAAAATATATGCATTTATATGTATATTTGGTGGGTAATATACCCAAATCCTTTTGAGTGCTTTTAAGCCTAAGCCGTTTACAATCTGGCTTTATTCATTTAATTCAATATTGAATTTGCATATTTCTAATATTGAAAAGGAGTTGGCATGCGTATTACCCTTCCTCTTATTCTTGTGTTAACGCTTTCAGCATGCGCCACCAATGATCTGGGGGAAAAGCGCGATTTAAATAAAACCGAGCTGGGCGCTTTGATTGGCGTGGTGGGTGGTGCTGTGGCAGGCGCGGCCATTAATCATAATAACCGTGGCAAAGGCGCATTGATTGGTGCTGTAGGTGGTGGTTTGGCTGGCGGTGGTATTGGTTACTATATGGATAAGCAGGCGAAAGATTTTCAGCAGCAATTAGCGGCAGAGATTCAGCGAGGCGATATCACAGTAGAAAAAATGGCTGATCAATCCCTATTGGTAAGCATGACATCCAATACCGGCTTTGATACGAATTCCTCAGTACTTAAACCGGGCTATACCCCGACGCTGGATAAGATTGCCAAAATTGTGAATCAGTATGGCAAAACCAGTATTTCGGTTGTGGGTCACACCGATGGCACCGGTAGCGTTGCGATTAATCAAAGTATTTCCGAGCGCCGTGCCCAGGCTGTATCTGATTATTTTGTGAGCCGTAATGTAAATCCTATTCGTCTGGACGCTTCCGGAATGGGCAAGGCCGAGCCGCGAGCCAGTAATGATACCGAAGTGGGCCGCAGCTTGAATCGCCGGGTCGAGTTACGTATTGTGCCGGTTTCCGCATAGGGTTTAAGTTTTAGCCAGGTGTAATTACAAAAGGGCAGCATTTCACTGAGAATGATTATTTTTCTGTGAAATGCTGTGCCCTTTTGGGCTTGGCTATTTTCATCTGCTGTTTGATCAGATCAGCGCTTACCTTTTAGCAACTTTGATTGTGAATTAGTCCATAGAACCGTACACTGCTGCCCTCTCTTACCGTGGGCGCTTTTATGCTTTATTCGCTTCGTATGCTTTTGATGTCGGCACATTTTATTTTAGCTGGCATGATAGGCATCCTGATTGGACTACGCCGCCCGTTTAATCCGGATAATAGCCGCCTGTGTGGCCGCCTCTATTCGCTGCCTGCCATGCGTATTCTTGGTTTTAAAGTCAATGCCGAGATAAAAAATTTACTGGAGCATGAGCGCTCCTGCGTGATTATCGCCAATCATCAGTCCAATTATGATCTCTTTGTTTTTGGTGGCGTTGTGCCAGCACGCACGGTGACCATTGGTAAAAAAAGCTTGAAATGGATTCCTTTTTTTGGCCAGCTATTCTGGCTGGCAGGCAATGTACTGATTGATCGCGGTAATTCGCAGCGGGCTAAAAAAGCCATGCTGGCGACAACTGATACCCTGCAGCATAAAGATACGTCAATTTGGGTTTTTGTTGAGGGAACACGTAATAAAGGCCGTGGTTTATTACCATTTAAAAAAGGTGCTTTTCAAATGGCAATTAATGCCGGTGTGCCTATTTTGCCGGTTTGCGTCAGTACTTATAGTAATCATATGCGGCTTAATCATTGGAATGGTACGGATATATTGATGAAATCGCTGGCCCCTATTCCGACTAAGGGCTTAACGCAGGATGATTTGCCCGCGCTGATTGAGCAGTGCCGTAATCAAATGCAAGCGTGTATTCGGGAGATGGATGAGCAATTAGTGCAAGGTCGTTAAATATTGCTCTATCTGTTTTAATTCCCAATTGCCATTGTCCAGCGGTAAATTATGCCCTGCCTGTGTGTGAACAAAGCAGGGCACTTGCCATTGTTGTGCCAGCATTTGCGAGCAGGCCGGGTTGACCAGCTTATCCTTTGCTCAGGATCAGAGTAAAAGGGGAATCTCTGGTTTGTATGCGCGATAACTGATAGCTGCGGCCAATTGGCGCAACATACTAATACTGGAAACTGGATATTGTTGGTGAAATTGAATCCATTGCTCTAATGCTTCGGGTGGTTTTGTGCTGCAAACCATGACCGAATGGGCTGCCATTTATCATGATTGCCGCATCCGGCATGATGGGCTGGTGGAAGATGTGCTGCTGGGGGTTAAGCGTGAGTCATTAAACTAATTTTACGGCCTGCATGACTAGCCAGAGTCACCAGCATATCCAAGCTAAATTTTTCCCATTTGCCACGCATTAAGTCAGAAATACGCGCTTGGCTTACCCCGAGCGCGGCGGCAGCTTGTTGCTGCGTCCAGTTTTTTTCTTGCAAAGTCTGGCGTAGTTCATTCATTAAGCCACTACGCAGGCCTAATAAAGTGGATTCTTCCGGGCTAACGCCTAGATCGGCAAAGACATTGCCGCTGGATTCAATGATCTGTTCGTTCATGATGTAATCTCCTGGTAGCTGCGGGTTTTCTGAGTCTTTTTTTGAAAGGCATGCAATACATAAATTGCATCGGCTAGCTTAGCAACATACAAAACACGCCACTCACCTTGCTCGTGGATACGAATCTCATAGACACACCACCAACGTTAAGCATGGGCTTAAAGTCGGAGGGCATCTGTCCACGTTGCACCGCATCCAATTCCAAACCAACGCCCCGCCGGGCCTCTAGTGGAAAGCTGCGCAAGTCATCCAGACTGCTACCAACAAAGCGGAGTGTTTTTATTTGGTGGTTATATAAGTACATATATAGCTTGGCAAGGTATCTGTTCTATCTGGCTATCTAAGGCTGCATTATAAATATGGAATTTATAGAACGATCATTCTATAAGGGTATGATGACCTGGTAGAGGTGGTTAAGCTCAATGGGCTTATTGCGGATTAGGGGCACTCTTACGGTTTTGAGTTTTATACAAAATATTTAAGTTTATGTAAGCAGATATACCATAATGCTTACATTGCGGGGGTAATTGATTAGCAAAATACAAGTAAATGAGTTGAATTAAAAAAAAGCGGTGATAGGGCTTCGTGTAATATTTTCGATTGTCAGGCATCAGGCATGCTCATAAAAGCTAGCCAGCACAATATGGAAGGCTCCGGTAATGGCAGCTCTAAGATTCCAAAGAACGAAAGTAAAACAGATGAGGACTTTTTAATCGTTAGTCGCTCTGGTAAAGCTATTGCTGAGGTAAAGCACTAAATACAGGATGATATTTTGTTAGAAAGTGGCAGCATGGATGCCAAAGGGGCTACCAGCCACCTGGCAGGTAAAGCGATTGAGTCAATCAACCCTAAACTCACACGGAAAAAATAATGACAAATCAAGCTGTTGATTCTAAAGCGGTA
This sequence comes from Iodobacter ciconiae, assembly GCF_003952345.1. Taxonomy (NCBI): domain Bacteria; kingdom Pseudomonadati; phylum Pseudomonadota; class Betaproteobacteria; order Neisseriales; family Chitinibacteraceae; genus Iodobacter; species Iodobacter ciconiae. The sequence continues at coordinate 353,532 of NZ_CP034433.1, forward strand.
CGCCGTTTGCCCTTACAGTTTGATGATAAGGGCGAGCCGATGTTTAGTTCCGTAAAAAGCCCTGAGGATTTTAAGCTTAGTGCGCTGGTCATTCGCCCCCCGCATACTGTTATTCCTATTATTTTTGTGCCGGGGATTATGGGGACAAATATACGAATGGCAGAAGAAAAAAAGGATGCATGGGCCCCTCCAAACAGCGCATTGTCAGGGCTGGGTCAAGCTTTAAAACGTAGCGTTCAAAAACCGGAACAAAGGCAAGTTCAATTTGATCCAAACAATACAGAAGTGAATCCGGATGGGCCCTGTAGTATCCCCGGCAATTTTTTTATGCTCACCGAAAAAGAAGCTAAAAAACGGGGCTGGGGGGCGCTACACGCAGATAGCTATCATGAAACACTACAGCAATTAGAAATCAGCCTGAACGAGCAATATAGCAAGCCGGGCCGCAGCAAAGAAGATGGTAATCATTTGCTGGAAGAAATTGGCCTTTTAACCCAGCTTGGCGCAGCCGATAGCTCCTCTACAGACAAACCGGATTATAAAAAAGCCGCTGCCAAAGCCGCTGCTGCATGGGGTGAAACCCCTCCTGCACTTAGCCCTGCAGAAGTAGATAAATTAGACGATTATTACTACCCCGTATGGGCATGTGGCTATAACTGGCTGCAAAGCAATAAGGTATCTGGCGAGCATTTGCTCAAGCGTATTAATGAAGTTATTAAATTTTATAATGACAGCCAGTACTTCGAGTGCAGCAAAGTCATATTGCTGACCCATTCAATGGGCGGCTTTGTTGCCCGTAGTGCTGCGCAGCAAGATCCCAGCAAAATTTTGGGTATTGTGCACGGCGTGCAGCCCGTTGGCGGTGCGCCCGTGGTTTACCGGCGTTTTAGGGCGGGTACTGAAGTAGATGGTTTTTTTGATATTGCAGGCGCTGCCGCCGCTGCAATTATTGGCTGGAGTGCTGCAGACGTCACCCCCGCCCTGTCTTGCGCCCCCGGCCCATTAGAGCTATTGCCAAATACTGCTTACCCGAAAGGCTGGTTGAAAATAATTCAAAAAACTGGCGGCGAAGAAAGAATCATAAAGCAGCTGCCCGAATCAGATCCCTATGAAGAAATCTATAGCAAAACCACGGACGATTGCTGGTGGGGGATGGTTGATCCGTCATTAATTGACCCGGCAAATACTATTAAATCTGTAATGCCACCACTAAAAGCTTATAAAGTGGCATTAAATATGGCAGAACAATTTCACGCAAATTTAGAACTTTCGGCTCATGAAAAAACTTATGGTTACTATGGTATTGATAATAATAAATTTCTAACCTTTGGCAGCGTCAGTTGGGATACTAAAAACAAAATCTCGACTGAAAACGAATCTGCTCTATTTGTGGCAAAAGACCAATGGCGCAATACCACAGGTAAAGCAGATGTAGCCCTTGATGCTGAAAACACCCTGCATTTTAAATTAAGAAATGAGAGAGACCAGGGCGGCGACGGCACAGTGCCTTTAGTCTCAGGCGCGGCTCTGGAAAAATTAATTCCTGCTCCGCAAATGGTTTTCAAGATGAAAGGCTTTGATCATCAGAATAGTTATAAAAATCGATTTGCAATGCAATCTACAATATACAGTATCGCCAAGTTGGTTCAGCTTGCGGAGCCTGCCACACCATGAAAAAACGATCATTACAAAAAGCCACCATCGTTATTACTAGCTTATTTGCATTAATAGCAAATACTTATGCAGCGGAGCAAACCATGTTTGAGAAAACAAAAACCTACTGTTTTGGGCGTTATTTGGTGAACATGCCAGCAGAGGTAGAGTTGAAAAATTTTGGAAATAAATATTATGCAACAATAATTGAATTAGGCACAGGAAGAGAGGCTTTCAAAAAAGCAATTACTGAAAAAACAGAGTTATTAAAAAATGAAACATGGAAAGGAGGATTTAAATACTCAAGCTCAGAATTTGACGGTAATGAAGATCAAAGAATATTGATATCCAAAGCAAATTTATATGGCGACATAGCATATGGAATTGACACATTTAAAATAATGCCCTCCAACAAACCAGGAGCAGGTCGCTATTTTTACACATCGGGGAAAGGGTACGATGATATTCGCATTAACGAAATTATATCTCAATATAAATTATTTTTAAGCCAAGTCCGCTACCGCCCCCAAAATGAAATCCCTAAAGAACCCGGTTTTTGTTTTGAAAATGGCTTTGTGGCTAATGATGGGAAAACACCACAAGTAGAAGCAGCGAGTTTATATTTTGTTTTAAAAAATCACCCCTACGTTAAAATACGTATTTCTAGCGATGTTTACTTCAAACAATATAAAACATTGTTAGAGAGAATAGATGAATCAGGTATAAGAAAACAGTTTTTAAACAAAATAAAAACAGTTAAGAAAGGCCCTCGTGAAGTGAACTCTTTAAAAGGGGAGGAATCACTAAACATAGCGCCTTCTGATGATGAAACAGGAGTGATTCATGCCTTTGTTTGGGAGACTTTAGGTGAAGTTGGCAATCCACTATTACCGAGCATTCACTTAGAGGTGAATACTGGAGAGGCTGGAGCAGGGCAGCACTTTCCATCTACTTTAAGTAACCAAGAGGCAATAGCTCTGTACGAAGCAATTGTTAAAACAATTCGCATTCGTCCAATAAACTAATATTAGTTACTGATGTTATTTGGCACTCTATTTTATCGAAATAAAGTGAGGCGCTTGTGATTGGTAGTAGGCCGGAAGCGTAAATCTAAACCTGAATTTTCTACTCTTGCCCCCTGTGTCAGGATAGTTGAGATACTCCCTTTTCAGGGATTCCAACTTATTTAGGGGGCTGGTTACTTATCATGTCGCGTATTCCCAAGGCTCGTAAAGATGCCATTTTAAGCAAAATGCTTGCTCCTTACCCGGTCAGCATCCGGCAGTTGGCACTGCAAGAAAACCTCTCCGAAGCCACGTTGTACAATTGGAGAAATCAACTTCGCCAGGAGGGCCGCCCCGTGCCCGAACATCATCGGGGTCCTGAATACTGGTCTGCTCAAACCCGCTTTGCCATGGTCATTGAAACGATTGCCATGTCAGAAATAGAGCTGAGTGAATATTGTCGTGCCAAGGGTTTATTCCCGGAGCAAGTTAAGTAATGGCGCGATCTCTCTATTCAGAACAAGAAATGGGGATGCTGCGCATTCTGACCGACCGTGGCACGGAGTATTGCGGTAAAGCCGAAACACATGATTACCAGCTGTATTTGGCGATCAATGAAATTGAGCACACCAAAACTAAAGTGCGGCATCCACAAACGAGCTGCATTTGCGAGCGCGTCCATAAAACGATTCTGCAAGAGTTTTACCAAGTGACCTTCAGGCGTAAGCTGTATCAGTCACTGGATGAGCTGCAAACGGATCTGGACGCATGGCCGGACTACTACAACCACCAACGTACGCATGAAGGGAAAATGTGCTGCGGCAGGACACCGCTGCAGATGTTGTTAGAAGGCAAATCGCTCTGGAAGGAGAAGGTCGACAATCTAAACTGATCTGACAATCCGGCACCAATCAAAATGGGGACTGTCAGATCAGGTCTGAACTTCTACAGCTTACAACGATGCACTACCCGTATGGAGCTACCCCGTTACCGCTCACGCCGAATATCTCGCCAAAATCATCGACACCACGCTAAAGCAAGCTGCTGTCCCAGCGTTGTCTGACGAGCAAAGAGCGTAAAAAAGCCAGTATTATCTGGCTGCCGATACGCTCTAAGCCATGTACACCCCCAAAAAAAACAAGTACGGGGGATCGGGTTCCTGACTGCCCATACTGATGCTGTAGAGAGGAAAACTGACATTTGTATTTTTGACTTCACCATGCTGCTGCAAATGGATGGTATCACCCGCTTGCAGGGTGATTTCTTCCTGCTCAATCAATTCTGGTAATTGCAGCATGATTTACTCATGGAGGCACAGGCTGGTTTGATAGTAAGTGAAGGCTTTGTTTTATGCTGCTTTTAACGTGAAATCCGCTTGTGTTTTGTGGCTTTTGTGTGTGGCTGCGGCTGAAGCTTCTGGCCGCTCTCTTTTATATTAATAAGTGCCGGAAAGTGGTTAATCCAGATGCACTGTGCGTGCAGGATGAGGGCGCAGCTAAGGCTGGGCACTCATCGGCAGGCTTTGGGGTTGGGGCAGTTTTTTGATTTTATCTGATATACATCCTGTTAAGTCTTTCTTCCAGTTTTCTTTGTACGCTTTCAAACGAGGCACTGAGCGCCCAGTAAATAGCGGCTGCAGCCAGATAAAGCGGAAATGGCTGGAAAGTGGTTGCAATCACTTCCTTACTTGCCAGCATTAGCTCACTGACAGAGATCACAGAGACTAATGAGGTATCTTTAATTAAACTAATCAGGCTGTTGGAAAGGCTGGGTACCGCCAGACGTAAGGCTTGTGGTGCAACTACATAACGCAGTGTCTGGCTATTTGTCAGGCCCAGGCTTTTACCCGCATCCCACTGGCCCTGGGTAATCCCATTGATCGCACCGCGTAGCGTTTCAGATAAATACGCGCCTACATTTAGGCTAAGTGCCAATACGCCTGCGGTGAGTGGCTCAAATTGAAGCCCGATACTGGGCAGGCCAAAGTAAATTACAAAAAGCTGCACCAAAAGTGGTGTGCCACGGATGCAGCTTACATATACAGCACTGATTTGCGACAGTACTGGTATTTTGCGCAGCCGGATAACGACCACCAGTGCGGCGATTAATAACCCGCCAAGCATCGATGCAAGGGCTAAAAACAGCGTATAGCCAGCGCCCTGCAGCAAGATCGGAAAAGCATCTTTAAGTAGCTGAAATAAACCGGATAAATCCATTCATGGCTCCAAAAATAAAAGCCCCCGTTATGGCTGGGGGCATGGGTGCTGCTAATCAGGCGGCTTTGAAGCCGCGTAATCTTTTACTGTGCAACGGGTGGTTTGCTCACATCCCGATCAAACCATTTTTTCGAGATTTTTGTGAAACTACCATCTGCTTGCAAATCCGCCAAGGCTTTATTGAGTGAGGCCTTAAATTTAGGATTACCCTTTGCAAAAGGAATACCTGATTTTTCAAGCTCTCCCAAAGGAGCGCCTGCCTTTAGGGGCAGTTTAGTTTTCTTTACAATAAATGGAATCAGCAGGCTGTCATTTAGCGCGGCATCAATCCGGCCCAAAGCCAGGTCTTGTAAATATTCCTGTGATCCGGGGTAAGTTTTAACGTCAATTCCGCCTACTGTTTTAGCGATATCTGCATAATTGGTTCCCTGGCCCAGGCCCAGCTTTTTGCCTTTTAAATCGTTAAGGCTTTTAAAATTGCGTGTTTCATTGCTACGCACAATGAGCTGCGGGCTGGAGATGGTGTAAGGCTCGGAGAAGTCAAAAGTCTCTTTGCGCTTATCTGTAATGCCAACCTGATTGATCACAATATCAAACTTGCCTGCTTGCAATCCCGCCAGCATTGCACTCCATTCGCTGGTACTGAATTCGGCTTTTACACCTAATTTCTGGGCTAATGCTTTTGCCAGTTCTACTTCAAACCCGGTTAATTGATTGTTTTCTTTGTAATTAAATGGCGGGTAAGTGCCTTCTACCGCGATTTTCAATGTGCCGCGCTGTTTTACGGTATCAAGTAAATCTGCTGCTGTGGCATGCAAGGTAAAGCCCAAGAGGCTGGCTGCAAGTAAGAATTTGTGCATATTTATATTCCTTTTTGATCTAAAATATTGCTTTCAAATGCAATAATCGCATGATTGCGCGAGGCTGAACAGTTTTTTTTGATTGTCATTAGCGAGACCATGTTGCCGAAGGCGAAGTGTCGTAGATTTTAGCCACGTAATGATGGCTATTTATGCAAGGTGGTGGGATTTATTAATTTAAAAATTCATATTAAATGAGTTATTTTGGCGTGATCATGGGGCCTGTGGTGCTAGGGCCATACTGGATTATGGTTTTAGCCCTCATTTGGTTCGCCTTCCTGTGAGTCTTTATTATTTACTTATCCGGAGCACGCATTGTTTGTGCAGGCAGCTGTGCATTATTATTTGGGCTGATCTGTAGCTATCAAGCATCTTCTTAAACCGTTATCCTTTGCTTACTATTTTGCAAAAGGATTTTGTCATGGATTTTCAGACCCCCATCGATCGCAGCGCGACATCCAGTCAGAAATGGAATAAATACGCGGGGCAAGATGTTCTGCCGATGTGGGTGGCTGATATGGATTTTGCCAGCCCTGATTCCATTATCCTGGCTTTGCAAGAGCGAGTGGCGCATGGCGTGTTTGGCTATACCGATGCGCCGGACAGCCTGGTAGAGGCAGTACAGACTTACGCCGCTCAGCATTATGGCTGGCAGATCGATGCCAGCTGGATTGTCTGGCTGCCGGGGTTGGTGCAAGGCTTAAATCTGGCTTGCCGCGCGGTGGGCGAGGCGGGCGATGAAGTATTAACTGCCACGCCAATCTACCCCCCTTTTTTACGCGCACCGGGTTTATCTAACCGCAACCTGCTGACTGTGCCTTTACTACAAAAAAATAATACATGGGAATGGGATTTTACTGCCCTTGAAGCGGCGATCACGCCTAAAACCAAACTCTTGCTGCTGTGCCATCCGCATAACCCGGTAGGCCGTGCGTGGGATATGGAAGAGCTGACCCGGCTGATTAGCATTGCCCGCCGCCATCAGTTAATTGTTTGCTCGGACGATATTCATTGCGATTTGCTGCTGGCAGAAGGCTTGAAACATCAACCCCTGGCAGCGCTTGATGCCAGTTTTGCCGCGCAAACTATTACTTTGCTTGCGCCATCCAAAGCATGGAATATCGCAGGCCTGGGTTGCTCGCTGGCTGTCATTCCTGATCCGGCCCTGCGTGCCCGTTTTCAAAAAGAAATGGCAGGCATTGTTCCGTCAGTCAATTTACTGGCCTTTACCGCAGCTGAGGCCGCTTACCGTGATGACGGTATCTGGCATGCTGAGCTGATTGTCACTTTGCGGGCGAATCGGGATATTTTGCAAACTTGGTTTGCTGGCTCTGAGCGCTTGAAAATCACTCTGCCTGAGGCAACTTATCTGGCGTGGATTGATGCCAGAACGCTGGACCCGATCAATCCGCTGCCGTATTTTGAAGCGCTGGGTGTGGGCCTGTCAGATGGCCGTGACTTTGGCTTGCCCGGCTTTGTACGCCTCAACTTCGGTTGCCCGAGTGTGACGCTGAAAGCGGCTTTAAAACGGATTGAGTCGCTGCGCTAGAGGGTGACTCCGTGTGGGGAGGATAAAGCTGAACTTGGTGTGGCCTTCTATGCAAGCTGAAGTCAAAAAGATCTTTTTAGTACCTTCAGTACGTTGATTTTGGAGTGGTAGCCAGTGCAGGGGGGCTTTTCTTGACGATTAAGAAAAGAGCCAAAGCCGCAACCCCACTGGCACGAAGGCCTCTCACTGCGGACAGCGGCGGCTGCGGAACTCGCTTTGCTCAAACAGGCATCAAAGAAACCCCGCCGCTTGTTCCTCGTTTCGGTGTGCTTAAAGGGAACTCTTTAGCCCCATGCTACGAGTGGTGATGTGCATTTAAATTGCTGAGTTTTAAAGTTTTTAAAGTTTTTAATTTAAAACATTTTTCTCCGTGAAACTCCGTGTTCTTGATGTCCTCCGTGGTTCAATACTTGGGCTTTATTGGATAAGATGGGATCTTCAGCTGATGTGCATTTGCTACAACCCCCTTAGCCCCGCCTTCTCACATCCCCGCTCTAATTTATTGAGCATGCCCTGAAAGGCCTGTAGTTCTTCATTGCTAAATTCTTCCAGAATTACACCTAAAAATGCACTGCGTTTGGGCAGGGCCTGGTGTACTTCGGCGTGGCCCTTCGGGGTGAGGGTGACGTTGCTGAGGCGGTTGTCTTGCGGATCGTTACTGCGCTGGATTAAGCCTTCTTTTTCCATGGCTTTCAGTAAGCGGGTGAGTGAGCCGGGGTCCATTTTTAGTTGCTGAATCAGCGTTTTTTGTGAGCATTGGGTCTCTTTATAAAGCTGATTCAAAATGCGCCAGCGGGTGAGCCCCTGGCCTACGGATAATTCAAATGCACCTAGCATGCTGCGATAGCTGCGGCCCAGCTGCTGTAATACTTTGAGTTGTTCGGCTTCGTGTGGTGTCATCATGCACCCTGTGGCTTAAATCGGATTTGAGGCAGACTGCGCAGGCACCAGAAGGCAAAGAGCGTGGCGGCAATGCCCAGCCATTGGCTACTCTGAATGGCGCTGCTGAGTATGGCGCGGGCCTGTTCGATCAGTAGTAAACCCTCTTCTCCCAAGGCATTCATTTGCAAGACGGCAGCGTGCTGGCCTTTAACATTTACCAATACCTGCGGATCATTGAGCAGGCTGGCTACAGGCTTGGCAAACTGCTGATTAATATCGTGCTCATAGCGCCAGTTTAAGATGGATCCAACCAGTGCCGTGCTGAGCATTCCCCCGATCATACGCAGCGATTGCAGCAGTGCAGTGCTGATTCCCAGGTCTTTGCGCGGGCAAGTTTCCTGTACAAAAATGGTAAGGTTGGGCATGATAAATCCCAGCCCTAGTCCTCCGGACATCATCAGGCAGATAATCAAGGAATGCGCAGTTTGCGGGCTGATATTCATTATGCCTGTCACGCAAATCAGCAGCAGGCCAAAGCCCAGGTAGAGCATGACTTCCGGCTTTGGTAAATGCGGCACAATTCGTCCATTGATAATGCTGGCAAAGGTAATGCATACGACCAGCGGGGTAATGAGCATCCCAGCCCGGCTGGCGGATAAATGAAAGCCTCCTTGCAATAAAAGCGGGGCGTAAGATAAAAGTGCGAACATGGCAAAGCCCATCAGAAGCGATAGTCTGAACAGCGCAGCAAGGGTGGGGTCTTTGAAAAGAGCAAAGGGCAGTATGGCGTGCTCATTATTGGCTTGCTGCTTCCATGCTAAAAAGCCTGCAGCCAGGCATGTGAGTAATACGTAGATGACCGGCCCGCTTAGCCCCTGCTTGGGCAACCATTCAACCGATAATTGCAGGCAGCCTAAAAATAGCGTAATGAGCAGGGCACCCAGCCAGTCCAGACGGATTTGTGTGGTGTGTTTGGGTTTTAAGCGTGGCAAAAAACGGCTTACAAAAAATACACTCATCAAGCCAACAGGGATATTTACAAAAAATACAGCCCGCCAGCTTACATAGTGGGTGAGCAGCCCGCCAATGCTGGGGCCGATGGCGTTGGCTATTCCATATGCGGCGCTCAGCATTACCTGCCATTGCAGGCGCGTTTTGCTATCAGGGAATAAATCAGGGATACATGCAAAAGCGGTACCTACCAGCATCCCTCCACCTATACCCTGTAGAGCACGAGCCAAAACCAGCAGCAGCATGTTACTGGCCATGGCGCACAGTACGGAGGCCAGCGTAAAGGTTACGATGGCGACTACTACAAAAGGCTTGCGCCCATAGTAATCACCTAGACGACCAAAGATGGGAATCGTGACCACCGATGCCAGTAAGTAGGCGGTTGAAACCCAGGCATAAAGCTCGAAACCATGTAATTCGGCCACAATGGTTGGTAAGGCTGTAGCCACAACAGTCTGATCGAGCGCCACCATCATAATTACAAAGCAGATGCCCAGCATGGCAAGTAAGGATTGGCGAAAGGTGCGTTCCGAGTGTTGAATTAACATAGTAGACATATCAATAATTGACTAATCAATTAATTATCGCAGCCAATGCCTTGTCAAGGGAAGGTTTTTTTCTGGTGCTGGTTATTTACTACTGGGGCTTATAAAGGGGCAATGGGGTGGGCTTAGCCAGGCGTGTAAAGGCTAGGGGAGAAGGTAGATAAGGTCGGCGAGTTTGCTATTGCCCGCAAAAAAGCGCAGGCCAGGCTGCGCTTTTTGGGCTTGAATGATCAAATATCTAGCGGCTAGTAAAAGCCAGCTGTGCTTTATGTTCTGCGGCCTGGCAGGCTGCAGCGGTAAATAGCACGTCAGTGGATGAATTCAGTGCAGTTTCGGCAGAGTCTTGCAATACGCCAATAATAAAGCCCACAGCAACGACCTGCATGGCCAGATCATTGGAGATACCAAATAAGCTGCACGCCATCGGAATCAGGAGCAAAGAGCCGCCTGCCACGCCAGATGCACCACATGCACAGATGGCAGAAACCACGCTTAGAAGCAGTGCTGTAGGTAAATCAACCTGAATCCCCAGTGTTTGAACCGCAGCTAGTGTCAGCACCGAAATGGTAATGGCTGCACCCGCCATATTGATGGTTGCGCCTAGCGGAATGGATACCGAATAATCGTCTTCGTGCAAACCTAGTTTTTTACACAGAGCCATATTTACAGGGATATTTGCGGCAGAGCTGCGGGTAAAGAAGGCGGTAACGCCGCTTTCACGCAGGCAGGTAAATACGAGCGGATAAGGGTTGCGGCGAAGCTTCCAGAACACAATTGCAGGGTTCATCACCAATGCAACAAACAGCATACAGCCAATCAGTACCAACAAAAGATGGGCATAGGTAAGTAAAGCTTCAATACCGGTTGTAGCAACGGTTGAGGCTACCAGACCAAAAATACCCAGCGGAGCGAAGCGAATCACCACACCTACAATCACCGATACGCCGCCGGATAAATCGCTAACAACAGCTTTAGTGGTTTCATTGGCATGGCGCATTGCTACACCCAGGGCAATCGCCCAGGCCAGAATACCGATAAAGTTGGCATTCATCAGTGCTTTTACGGGGTTATCAACTACGCTGAGCAAAAGGCTGCGCAGCACTTCCACAATACCGCTAGGCGGGGTGATGTCGCTGACGTGTTTGACCAGAATCAGCGTGGATGGAAACAGAAAGCTGGCCACTACGGCCACAACTGCCGCTGCAAAGGTTCCGAATATATAAAGCACCAGAATTGGTCGCATATTCGACTTCTGGCTGGGCTTATGGTTGGCTATCGAAGCTGCCACCAAAACAAAAACCAATATCGGTGCAACGGCTTTTAGGGCGCTGACAAATAAATTACCCAGGAGCCCGACAGATTGAGCCGCTGCAGGAAAAAATAAAGCAAGTGCGATACCGGCAATTAAGCCAATCATAATCTGGCTAACAAGGCTGCTGCGATTTAATAGCCTGAGTAGCGGATTTTGTGTCTGCTGCATCGTGTTTCCTTTACTGTTTTATTTTCACGCCAAATGTGCAGGATTTATTTTCATGACATATATTGCCGATGATTGTCCTGAGGCGGGTATAGAGGGAAATTGGGCCAGTCGGCGAGGGTAATGTGGAATGGTTGGGGTGGCTACTGGGGATTGCCTTAGCAGAGCTTGTTTTTTTGTGGTTATATTACCAAATTAATTATGAAAAATGTTTTTGGGCTATTTTTCATAATTAAGTACAAGAAGGTCAGATTTTTATAAGAATGAAATAAGCATTCATTCAGCTTTATCAGTAAAAATCATATCTGTAAATGAAATGATTGAGCAGCAGGCTAAAGAGCAGATGGTCATGCCTACCTTGATTAAGGAAAAAGGGCAGGAGTGAGCCAATCAATTTGTTGCTGGCCATGGGGCAGGATTAACAGCCTTGATCCAAATGCAAAGCAGACTTTACGCTGGTCTTTTTTAGGTAAATTGACGGCCCGGTTTTTACTTTTTATTTGTTTTATGTTTTTTGTATCTACAGGATTTGGATAAGCTACCCCAGCGTTTTGCCGCTTAGTTTTTTGACCACTATCATCAGCTCATCAATTGCCGCGTCTCCTTTGCCGTCTTTAATCGCTTTTGCCACGCAGCCATGAGCATGGTTTTCCAGTAGCTGCATGGCGACCGAATCCATTGCCGATTTAATTGCCGAGATTTGCGTCAGCACATCCACGCAGTACCTGTCTTCATCGACCATTTTAATTACACCACGCACCTGGCCTTCGATGCGATTGAGCCGGGAGAGTAGCTTTTTTTTTCCCGGCTGAACCACTTTTGGCCCTTCATCCGGGGTGCTGCAATTAGATAAGCTCAAAGCCAGCTCCTTCAATCGCGTGACTCAAGGCATCAGGCGAGGTAAGGGTTGCGTTGTGATCTACTTTAGCGATGCCACTTTCCAAATCAATGGTCACATGGCTCACGCCAGGCAGGGCGCTTAAGACGCTGGTTAAAGTGCGCACACAACCCATACAAGTCATGCCTTCAATTTTAAGTGTGCTGTGTTCCATTTTCTTATTCCTTTCAAAATATATCAAAAACATCAGTTTTATAGACATAGAGGATGCCGAGAAAACTGAGTATCGGGGTATGGTGATAGCTACCCGACTGGGAAAGCCGTCATTCACGGGTATTTGTAACGCTGCCGGATTCTCGTCAAAGGCATGCGGGAATGACCGAGTCCGGTTATAGATTGTTAATCATCGCCAGACACTTAGGTTTTTTTGAGTTTTACTTTGTGTGTTGCGTGTGTGCTCTGTGTTCTCCCCGCTCTCTGTGTCTACAGGTTTAATAATTTTTCAGGGCTGACTTTTCCACCGCCTTAGCAGCAGTGAATTACTCACTACCGAAACTGAACTTAGCGCCATGGCTGCACCTGCTAAAACAGGATTAAGCATGCCGATGGCTGCCAGCGGTATGCCCAGCGCGTTATAGAAAAACGCGAAGAATAAATTCTGGCGGATTTTCTTAATGGTGGCGCGAGATAGCATAATCGCGTCGCTGACGGCTAGCAAATCGTTATGCAGCAGCATGATATCTGCCGCTTCAATAGCCACATCGCTGCCTGCTCCCATGGCAAAACTGATCTGTGCGGCGGCAAGTGCGGGTGCATCGTTTACGCCGTCCCCGACCATTGCCACGACTTTAGTTTCTTGCTGAATAAATGCGGCTTTGTCCTGCGGGCGCATCAAAGCCTGGTATTGATGGATGCCGCTGGCTTTGGCAATGGCGGCGGCTGTGGCGGGCTGATCACCGGTCAGCATCACGACTTCAATCCCCATGACTTGCAGGCGTTTGACGGCTTCCACTGAGCTGGCTCTGAGCGTATCGGCCAGTGATAATTGCCCCAGCAAAACGCCATTTTTGGCGATGCTCACCAAGGTATGCGGCTGGGTGTTTTTTTCTGGCATTTCACCTGCCCAGCTGGGAATGCCCACCTTGATTTCACTGCCATCGCTCAGTTTTCCCATCACGCCCTGGCCCGGTACGGCGATAAAGTCGCTGATAGGCAGGAGTGGCTGAGTATTGGCTTTGAGGATGGCACGGGCCAGCGGGTGCTCCGAGCCTTGCTCCAGGCTGGCGGCCAGCTGCAACAAATCTTCTTTGCTGATATCACTGTGTAAGCTAATGATTTCCACCACCCTGGCTTGCCCGGTGGTCAGCGTGCCCGTTTTATCTACCACCAGCATGTCAATTTTTCCTGCATGTTCTAGCGCCGTGGCATTTCTAAATAAAATCCCCTGCTGCGCCGCACGGCCAATGCCGACTGATATTGCGGTGGGTGTGGCCAGCCCCAGGGCGCAAGGGCAGGCGATCACCAGCACTGCAATGGCGTGAATCAGTGCGGTAACGCCGCTATTCCAATACCAAAAACTTCCAATAAAAGTAAGTACAGCAATGGCGGCCACGATGGGAACAAAGATGCCGGAAACCTGGTCGGCAAGGCGCTGGATCGGCGCTTTAGAGCCTTGGGCATGGGCAACCAGCCGCACAATTTCTGCTAGCTGCGTTTTGCTGCCTACGCTGCTGGCGCGGATTTTGAGCATGCCACTGCTGTTTTTAGTAGCGGCAAATACTTTGCTGGCGATGGTTTTTTCTACGGGTAGGCTTTCGCCGGTGAGCATGCTTTCATCGACTGCCGCTTGGCCTTCGATGACCAAGCCATCAACGGGAATCACTTCGCCGTGGCGCACAATCACTATATCGCCGGGCTTGAGTTGATTGATCGGTAAATCAATCAAGCCATCCGTAGTTTCTACCCTTGCTGTTTTAGGCTGCAGCTTTAACAGCTCGCTAATCGCTCCCGATGTTTTCTTTTTTGCGCGGCTTTCCAGCCATTTGCCCGCCAGCACCAGCGTAATAATCATTGCGCTGGCCTCAAAATAGATGTGCTGATTGTGCAGGCCCAGCAGAGTAACCGCGGCGGAGAAACCATAAGCCATCGTCGTGCCCAGTGCCACCAGTGCATCCATATTCGCTCCGCCGTTTTTTAGTGCAAAAAACGCGCCGCGATAAAAGCGCCGGCCCAAAATAAACTGCACCGGTGTGGCGAGCAGCATCTGTACCCAGCGCGGTAATAGTTCTGCGTGGTCCGGGCTAAACATGCTGCCCATCAGTGGCAGACTAAGCAGGGCTGCGATCAGCAGCGGCCAGCGCTCGTTGTTCTCCGTCGCAGCAGGCGTGCTCGCCAGCTCGGCTGTAAATCCTGCACGGCTGATGGTGGCAATCAGTGCATCGGCAGTAATCGTTGGATCGCTGCGCATGATATGCGCTGTCTCGGTGGCAAAATTAACCTCGGCGGTTACGCCTGCCTGGCGATTGAGGACTTTCTCTATTCGTACTGCACACGCTGCACAGGTCATGCCGCCAAGGCGGAGTTGAATTTCTGATGTCATTTTGCTCTCCCATTATGGTTAATAATATACCCCTAATGGGTATATTGAAAAGAGACAAAAAAAACGCATTTCAAAATGGCGTTTGTTTTTAAAAGCAGTTAGGGCCGGCTGATGCTTTAAACCGGAGAGCAATGGTAAAAGTTTTGCTAGAGAGCACTAGTAAAAATTAACTTGCTAATAGATTTCTATAGTTTGACCATTATTTTATAAGTTGTTTACGAAGATATTAATAATTGATGGTTGTTTTGCTTGGTTTTGGCTTTCAAGTAAAGCAATGATTGCAAGTAAAAGAAGGATTATTTGATTAAAATATTGCATTGATATTTGTGCATCATCAATTAAATTGAAATAAAAAGCATCGTTATATTGTATGTGTATTTTTGTGGTTGCCAATATAGAACATTAACAGACTCTAGGAAACCTCTGCATAAATTAATTTTTCGTGAATTAGGCACTCGTAAGTTGTTGATTTTACTTATGTGCCAATTTTGCATTTTTGATTCGTACAGAGGCTTCTTAGAGAGGTTAGTTAAATGAGTCTTTTAAAAAACCGTCCTAGTAAAGATGTTTCTTTAGATTTCATTTTTTCCATATAGTCAACATAAGATTTATCAGAAACCAAAATATGCTGAACTAGCCAGTCGCGAAGAAAATGCATCAGATCCAAAGATATGTTACCAGTTTGGCTTGCACGCTCTTTTTCCTTAATAATATAGGAAACAAATTTTTGATGCTCTTGCTTGTGCTCTGGAAAATCTGGGAAATGAGCTGCTTGCATAAAAGTTTCTTCAGCTATGAAATGGGAAATTGTGTAACGTTCAAGCTCTTCGAGCAATCCAAGAATGATATTTATATCACTTCTGTTAATAATTGATTGCCAGGCTTTATTCATCAGCACCAGTAAATATTCGTGCTGCTCGTCGATTTCCTTTAACCCCAAATTATAGCTATCGCTCCATTTGATTAATTCACCAGCCATTTTGTTATCCTTATAAAAAAATATATCATAAACAGGCAGCCTATTATACATCACTATAATCATGATTAGATGCCGCTTATCCGTCCTAATTGCTAATCAGCTTTATGTTGCGGCTCATATAAGGTTGCCAGTATCTGTTGATATTTCAGGCTGTAAAGATGAAAAAGTAAGTGAAAACCCGTAAAGGCTTCTACAATGATTGCCTCGCAAGTTTATAATGCTCCGGTTGATGTTCGGCGATAAGCTTTGCTCGAAACTAGAAAATATTTTATCTCAACATATTATTTGCTAATAAGCCCAATTTGCGAATGGTTACTCAATGGAGTGTTCCAGTATATGGGGGAATGCTGCCTATGTTAGGGCTCCTCCAGTGCTTTAATGCTTGGTCTGCTTTTGAAAAAATCCTCAATATTTTCAAAGTATTACTGATTGATTTTAGTTTTGAGTGAATTTTCATTGATGGGGTCTACACAAAACTTTATGAGCGCAGCGCAGGCTGGTTAACCGTGATTGGCAATTTGTGCGGGGAACACTCGCAAAATTTGTTGGGTGATAGATATTTATATGTTTGTTTTCCTTCCAAGATAACCGGTGGTGCGTGGAATGAATGTACTGCAGCTCCTCCAGCTGATCACCCCATGGTTTGAGCCCGGGTGATCGTTGCAGGCAACGCCCTTTACCTGACGGAAATATTACCGAGTGTTGGTATTTTGGTATAAAAAATTAAGTTAGAACTGCAAAAGTAACGCTACATATGCATTTTTACAGGTTTTGCAGTGCCGTGCTTAGGGCGATCAGGGATCGTTTTTTCTACCTGAGCGGTTTTGAGTATGTGCTTTGATCGGGCCTGTATTCATTTCATGGCCGGTTATTTGTTTCATGATTTTTGTTTTGCACAAAGAGAGTGCTTTTTTTGCGGCTTCGCTATTCAGAATAAATAATTGGATTTATCTGGGTTAATTAGGTGAATTTTACTTGTAATTGGTTAAGTGATGAATTGTGATTGCTGGTGTAAAAGCTTTGGACAAGCAACTCAATTTGCTTCCATTTAAAACCTGGTGCAGGTATTTGAGCAGGTATTTCCTGTTATTCTTTATGATTTTAAAGTAACAAAAGCTGGTTCAAGCCTGTTTGCTTGGCAAGCAAACATCTGTAGCTGATTACGCTATTTTAATTACGATTATCCGTGATAGGCTTAAGGGCTTTACTATCGTATCTGCGTTTTTATGCTGTACCTGTATTTGATTGTTGTAAAGCAGATGGTACAAATATTTAAGGGGGATAAGGGTCTGTCTGACCTTCATTTTGGCTGGTATAAATTATATCTGGAGTTAAAAAAGAAAGGCTGTATTTCAAAGCTGCAACCTCTCTTGTGGTATTAAATATTGCAAAAATTGCAATCTGCCATGGCCTTTTGTTTACCCCCTATAAAGACAAGGTCATAGGGAATGCACTGATTGCTAACTCCCATAAGTAGATATAAACCCGTAAAATGCCCGAATTTGCTCAACCTTTATACTATTGGATATGCTGTGGAATTATTGAATATTAATTGTCTGGGCAAACCTCTCAGGCTGGAAGGCACGCCAGCGGGCTGGCAGCAGCTATTTTGGGATAACACTTTAGTGGCTGAAAAAAATGCCTCGGCTGAGCGTGAGGGCATAAGCGCTTTGCAGTTTGAGCTGGCCGCGCAAAGCTCGGATGGCTCTACCGCAATGACGCGTGTCTGTCTGGAAACAGATCTGCAATGGCAGCCCTTTTTACTAAAATATCGTCTGCTGGTGGATGAGCAGGAAGCGCTGCAAGGCCAGCGTAACACCCGTGATATCGAGCGGCAAATACCGGCTGTGCCGGTTGTTAAAACCAATAAACTCAGTTTATTAGGTTTGGGTGCTTTGGCGTTGAAGCTACTTAAAAGCGCCAAGCTGGTGAAGGTGGCACTGGCCGGGGCGAGTGTTGCCGCCTATTCATGGTTGTTTTCTTTCCAGTTTGCAATTGCGCTGATTGCCTGCCTGGTTTTTCATGAATATGGTCATATCAGGGCAATGAAATACTTTGGTTTAAAAACCAAGGGCATATATTTAATCCCCTTTATGGGCGGGTTGGCGCTATCTGATGAGAAAATTAATACCCGCTGGCAGGATGTGGTGATTTCCATTATGGGGCCAAGCTTTGGCCTCTTGTTATCGATTGCCTGTTTGGTTATTTACTGGCTGACCGGCTCGATGCTGTTTGCGGGCTTGGCCACCTTTAATGCGCTGCTTAATCTGTTTAATTTATTACCCATTCTGCCGCTGGATGGCGGGCATATCTTAAAAAGTATTAGTTTTTCGATGAATAGCGTGCTGGGCTTGGCGGCCTGTGTGGCGGGTGCTGCCTTCGGTGTATTTATCAGTTATACCCTTGGTTTGGCACTATTAGGGTTTTTATTGTTGATTGGTAGTGTGGAAATCGTCTTTGAATGGCGCGGCCGCCATCAAAGCCATTTATTGCCGCTGGATCGCTATGGGCAAATATTCTCCGCGCTCTGGTATTTAATTACTGTTGGCGCCTTGATTAGCATCATCTGGTATTTTGCCAGCCATGGCGACGATATGTTGCGTATGCCTTTGCAGATTTTGAAGAGTTAAGGTGTTGCTTGGTTTGTGCTAAAAAAGCCAGATTGGATGATCTGGCTTTTTTAATGGAGGAAGCCATTTGTGATAAAAATTTTTCAAATATAAAGCTAATAAATTAATGGTCATATTTTTTATTCAAGCTGATTCTGGGTTCTGCAGCCCGGGTGAAATATGCATATTTATTCAGTAATGCTCACGGGTTTTATTTGGTCTCTCAATTTAAAAAATCAGGCGGTGATTCTCAATAGCGTCTTCATTGCATAAACCCGTAAAATACCCTCCTTTGCCTCAGCCAGATTTAAGCCATGTCGATTATTCTTTCCACTTTAAACGCCCGTTACACCCATGCCTCACTTGGGCTGCGCTATTTGCTGGCCAATATGGGCGATTTGCGGGAGGAGACGCAGCTGGCGGAGTTTGTGATTGGCAGCAAGATCACCGAAATTGTCGAGCGATTGCTGGCTAAGCAGCCCAAAATTATTGGCTTTGGTGTGTATATCTGGAATGTAGAGGAAACCGAGCGGGTGGTGGCGATGCTCAAACGCGTTGCACCGCAGATCAAGATTATCCTTGGCGGGCCCGAGGTGTCTTATGAAAGCGCCGAGCAAAGTATTGTTAAACAGGCAGATTATTTAATTACCGGCTGGGGTGAGGTAACTTTACCGCAGCTGTGTAAGCAGATTTTGCAAGGCCCGCAGCCGCTGATGAAAACCCATGTGGGGGGGCAGCCGCCGCTCAATGACTTGGTGCTGCCTTATTCGCTCTATACCGATGAAGATATCGCCCACCGTACGCTTTATGTGGAGGCTTCGCGTGGTTGCCCGTTTAAGTGCGAGTTCTGTTTGTCGGCGCTGGATAAAACAGCGTGGCCTTTTGATCTGGACGTGTTTCTGACTGAGATGGAAACACTGTATCAACGCGGTGCTCGGCTGTTTAAATTTGTGGATCGCACTTTTAATCTGAATATCAAATCCGGGTTAAAGATTATGCAGTTCTTTCTGGATAAAATTGCCGCTCACCCGGATGACCCGGTATTTGCTCACTTTGAGCTGGTGCCCGATCATTTGCCAGAAGCCTTAAAGGCGGGGATTAGCCAGTTTCCTGCTGGTGCTTTGCAATTTGAAATTGGCATTCAAAGCTTTAATCCTGAAGTGCAGGCGAGGGTTAGCCGTAAGCAGAATAACAAAAAGGCCGCAGATAATATTTCCTGGCTGACAGAGCATTCCCACGCACATTTGCATGTGGATTTAATTGCCGGCTTGCCTGGTGAAGATATGGAAAGCTTTGGCCGTGGTTTTGATCAGCTCTATGCGCTAGGCCCGCATGAGATTCAATTTGGTATTTTAAAGCGCCTGCGCGGCACGCCGATTATTCGCCACACCGAGGATTTTGGCATGGTGTATGACAGCTTCCCGCCGTACACCATTCTGGCCAATAAACTGATCGATTTTGCCACCATGCAGCGCCTGGTGCGTTTTTCCCGTTATTGGGATTTAGTGGCAAATTCTGGCCGCTTTGCTAACACCCTGCCGGTGCTGCTGGGCGATGCGCCATTTAATCGCTTTATGGCTTTTAGTGATTGGCTGTATCAGAACACCGATGCCACACACCGGATTGCGCTGGATAGATTGGCAAAAATGGTTGTGCAATATCTGGTGGAAGAGCAGGGTCAGGCTCCGGATGGGGCGCAAAACCTGATCGCGAGTGATTATGCAGGCAGGCAGGCTAAGGGCAAAACGACGGTTGCACCGCAAAGACAGGCGGTGCATTTGGCTGCATGAAAGTTCAGGGTTTTGCTTCGCGTGTGCCGAACCTCTGGCTCTTGGCCAGAGGTTGTCTTCGTTAAAAATCAGCTTAGTGCTTTGTTAACGATTTCGGTCAGATCGCTGGACAACTCGCTTTGCTGGGCAATGCGTTGCAGCTCGGCTTGCATCATTTGCCTGCGCTGCGGCTCCATTTTTTTCCAGCGGTTAAAGCTGGAAGCCAGGCGGGCAGCCACTTGCGGGTTGATTTTATCCAGCTCGATAATTCGGTCAGCAGCAAAAGCATAGCCATAGCCGTCTGCAGCGTGGAAATGCACCGCATTTTGCAAGCAGAAACCCATAATGAGTGCGCGCACTTTATTCGGGTTTTTAATCGAAAACGCCGGATGGTCCATTAAGGCTTGCACACGGTTTAATGCGCCGGGGCGGCGGCTGGTGGATTGCAGAGCAAACCATTTGTCCATTACCAGCGCATCATCGTGCCATTGCACTGCAAAATCAGCCAGCTGCGCTTCACCGCCATCGCGGTTGACCAGTGCTTTAAGCGCGGCAAGGCGATCGGTCATATTGTCGGAAAGGCGATACTGCTTACCGAGCAGTTCGGTAACTAATGGCTCGTCCAGCTCGGCCAGGTAATCCAGGCAGATGTTTTTCAGGCTGCGTTGACCGGCATTTTCATACTGGTAAGCACTGCCATCGTTAAGCTTTTTATACGTTGCGATCAGCTCGGCCCGTAATTCGCGAGCGATTTGCGCTTTAATACTGCGGTGTACCAGATGCAGGCGCGCCGGGTTGACTTCATCGAGCTGCTCAAGTAAATAGTTTTCACGCGGCAGCTCCAGCATTAACGCAATCAGGGAAGGATCAAGCTTTTCGCTTAATACCTTACGCAGCGCATTGATAAAGCTTGCCGGGGCCAGCGCTTGCTCATCATTACTGGCATAAAGTGCCAGCAGCAGGTTTTTAGCGAAGGTATTGGCCGCTTCCCAGCGATTAAATGCATCGCTGTCGTTCGCCATCAGAAATACGAGTTCTTTGTCGCTGTAGGCGTAGCTGAGCTTTACCGGCGCAGAAAAATCACGCAGCAGAGATGGTGTTGGCGCTTCGTCAATGTTGATAAAGCTAAAGCTGTGGCTGGCGGCAGTCAGCTCCAGTACGCGCGTTGTGCCCTGTGCTTCTGTTTCGTCTGCTAATTGCAGAGGCAAATCTTTGCCATGCTTATCCAAGAGGCCCAGCGCCAGTGGAATATGAAATGGGCGCTTTTCGGACTGGCCCGGTGTGGCCGGACAGCTTTGGCTGATATTCAAGGTATAAGTTTTAGCAACTGCATCATATTGGCTGCTGATAGCCAGCTCGGGTGTGCCCGCCTGTTTATACCATTCTTCAAACTGAGTGAGATCAACACCATTTGCATCACTCATGGCTGCGCGAAAATCGTCACACGTCACTGCCTGACCATCGTGGCGCTTAAAGTAAAGATCCATCCCCTTACGGAAGCCTTCTCGCCCCAAGAGGGTGGCATACATGCGCACTACTTCCGAGCCTTTTTCGTAAATGGTCATGGTGTAAAAGTTATTAATTTCCGAATAGGCTTCCGGGCGCACCGAGTGCGCTTGCGGGCCTGCATCTTCGGCAAATTGCATTTCGCGTAGTGCTTTTACATTATTGATACGCTCAACCGAGCGGCTGCCAATATCGCTGGAGAATTCCTGATCACGATATACAGTAAGCCCTTCTTTGAGGCTGAGCTGGAACCAGTCGCGGCAGGTCACACGATTGCCGGTCCAGTTGTGGAAGTATTCGTGTGCAACTACGGCATCAATGCCATCAAAATCAATGTCTGTAGCCGTTTCGGGCTTGGCCAGCACATATTTTGTGTTGAAAATATTCAGGCCTTTGTTTTCCATCGCGCCCATATTGAAGTCGCTGGTGGCAACGATCATATAGGTGTCCAGATCGTACTCCAGGCCAAAGCGCTCTTCATCCCAGCGCATAGCTTTTTTAATGGCGGCCATGGCGTGATGGCATTTATCCAGGTTACCCGGCTCTACAAAAATCTCCAGTGCTACCTGGCGGCCACTTGGCGTGGTGTGCTGATCAGCCAGCATGACTAATTTACCGGCAACCAGGGCAAATAAATAAGCGGGTTTTTTAAATGGATCAACCCATTTTACCCAGTGGCGGTTTTTATCCATCAGGCCGCTGTCTACGCGATTGCCGTTAGAGAGCAGCACTGGATAGCGGGTTTTATCGGCAATGATGGTGGTGGTAAATTTAGCCATCACATCTGGGCGATCTAGATAATAAGTAATCTTGCGAAAGCCTTCGGCCTCGCATTGGGTAATGAAATTTCCGCTCGAAACATACAGCCCGTTTAAGCTGGTGTTGGTGAGTGGATTGATGATGGTCACGATATCCAAAATGGCTTCATCAGGCATGGCTTTTATCTCTAAGCCATTGGCTGAAACCGTATAAGCATCCGTCTTGAGTGGCGCGCCGTCTAACTTGATTGATTCAAGCGTCAGCTCTTCGCCTGCCAGTTCCAGTGGCAGCTCTGGCGCAGCCTCAGGGTTACGTTTGAGTACTAGGCGGGATTTCACCCTGGTCTGGCTCTCTTCCAGTTCGAAAGTGAGATCCACCCGGTCGATCAAAAAGGCCGGAGGAGTGTAGTCGAGGCGATTAATTGGGGTGCTTTGGAGTGTCATGCTAAGGATTCAAAGTTCGATTGAAATGCGAGGATACTCTTCGTGCAAGAGCTGTGTAAATAAAACACCGTTGTGGATATCCCATACAACGGGCCCTCGCCGAAGCCACGTAGAGTAAATAATTTACAGTATATTGTTTTGCCGGGTTTTTTTGCAGCGCAGCCTGCATTTTGAAAAAACGGGGTGGTGTCGCAATTATTTTATGGGAGATTCAATTGTATAGGGCTTCGTCTTTTTACTCTGGCAGGCGGGTGTGCATATGCCGAATGCGGCCTAACCTTATTCAAAAATAGTCGTTCAGTTTACAAAGGGCCGCTGGTATAGTCCAGGGGATAAATTGGCTTATGAGCGATGTACACTCGGGTAGACAATCTCGGCAGGTAGTGAGATTTTCTACCCTTTTTATTGCGGCTTTTAATGCTTTTGGCGGTGAATAGCCCTATCTCTTTTTCTGGATGATTCAGATGTATATCTACGACGACTACGACCAACGCATCGTAGACCAGCGTGTGGTTCAGTACCGTGATCAAACTCGCCGTTTTTTGGCTGGCGAGCTTAGTGACGAGGAATTTCGCCCGCTGCGTTTGCAAAACGGCCTGTATATCCAGCGTCATGCCCCAATGCTGCGTGTGGCGATTCCCTATGGGCATCTAAGTAGCCTCCAATTACGCAAGCTGGCAGAGATTGCGCGTAAATATGATAAAGATTATGCGCACTTTACTACCCGCCAAAATCTGCAATACAACTGGCCGAAATTAGAAGATGTGCCTGATATTCTGGCTGAATTGGCTACCGTGCAAATGCACGCTATTCAAACATCGGGTAACTGTATTCGTAATACCACCTCGGATCAGTTTGCCGGTGTGGCGCATGATGAATTACTCGATCCACGCCCATGGTGCGAAATTATTCGTCAGTGGTCGACTTTTCACCCGGAATTCGCACATTTGCCACGTAAATTTAAAATTGCGGTTAATGGCGCAGCAGAAGATCGTGCAGCGATCTGGGTGCACGATATTGGTTTAAATGTTGTAAAAAATGAAGCAGGTGAAATCGGTTTTAAAGTGATTGCGGGTGGTGGCTTGGGCCGCACACCGATTATTGGCAGCGTGATTTGCGAGTTTTTACCCTGTGCTCATTTGCTGACTTATTTAGACGCGGTATTGCGTGTATATAACCGCTATGGCCGTCGTGATAATAAGTATAAAGCGCGCATTAAAATCCTCGTTAAAGCAATGACACCCGAAGTATTCGCCAGCAAAGTTGAAACAGAATGGGCGTTTTTAAAAGATGGCCCACAAACGTTAACGACAGCAGAAATAGATAGAATGCAAGGCTTCTTTACCGTGCCGGATTACACTGCTTTTGCAGGGGACGATGTAGGCTTTGTTCAGCAGCAATTAGACAGCAAAGCCTTTGCCCGCTGGGTAGAGCGTAATGTGTTTAAGCATAAGCAGGCAGGCTATGCCGCGGTAACGCTTAGCCTTAAAAAGCATGGTGCCGCGCCGGGGGATGCATCTAGCGATCAATTGGCTGCGGTGGCCGATTTGGCTGATGCTTATTCCTTTGGTGAGTTGCGTGTTTCGCACGAGCAGAACTTAATTCTGGCGGATGTAAAACAAGCCGATTTATTCGAGCTTTGGGAAAAAGCCAAAGCAATTGGTTTTGCAACCCCAAATATCGGCTTAATGACCGATGTGATTTGTTGTCCTGGCGGCGATTTTTGCTCGCTGGCAAATGCCAAATCAATCCCGATTGCGATCGCTATTCAGGAGCGTTTTGATGATCTGGATTATTTGCATGATCTGGGTGAGATTGATTTGAATATGTCAGGCTGTATGAACGCCTGTGGTCACCACCACGTTGGTAATATCGGCATTTTAGGGGTCGATAAAAATGGCTCCGAATGGTATCAGGTGTCTTTAGGCGGGCGTCAAGGTAATGGCGCGACTTTAGCTAAAGTGGTTGGGCCTTCTTTTGCTCAGGAACAAATGCCGGATGTCATCGAAAAAATCATGGCTGTATTTGTAGAAAACCGCCTGGGTGAGGAGCGCTTTATTGATGTGTTTGATCGTATCGGTATGCTGCCGTTTAAGACCCGTGTTTATGCGAAGGAGACGGCATAATGGCGCGCATAATTAAAGATGCTGCAATTGTAGAATGCGATGCTCAGCTGCTACGCTTTAGTGACGATGGTAGCTTTGCTGAGCTGCCAGCGAATGGCTTAGTGATTGTGCCATTGGCACAATATTTGGCGCAAAAAGCAGCGTTGACGAGCCGTGGTGATTTTGGCGTATGGCTTGCAGCAGATGATGAGCCGGAAAGCCTTGGGGCAGATGCTGCCAGCCTGGCATTGATTGCTGTGGAGTTCCCTGCGTTTACGGATGGTCGTGGTTTTTCGATTGGCCGCTTACTACGCGAGCGCTTTGGTTTTGAGGGTGAGTTACGCGCATTTGGCGATGTATTTAAAGACACAATAGGCTATTTAAAGCGCTGTGGCTTTAATGCTTTTGTGGTGAATAGTGATAAAAATCTGGAAGACGCTTTGCTGGGTTTAAATGATTTTTCAGAAGCCTATCAAACGGGTTTTGATCAGCCGCTGCCATTATTCAGACGCCGCCCTTAAAAGTATTTATTGTAAGCCAATAATATTCGGTAAATAAAAAACACCGGCATCTTGATGTACGGTGTTTTTTATATTTTGATTTTCCAAATGGATATTGCCCTACTTAATAGTGCTTTGCTTCTTTATGCCCCATGTTTTAATTTTCAGCTTGAGTCATATTATTTAAGCTAATTCATTGGCCCAGCTCATGGCGCTTAGCAAAGCGTCAAAATCACATGGCAACTGCTCGTTCATTTGCAGGTTACTGTCTTCTGTCTGCAGTGCCTGGTTGAGTAATTCGCCCAATGCATTGGTTTTACCTATAAGTGCATCACGTACATCATCATTTAAATTAAGCGGTTCGATCAGTTCTTGAAGTGGGGCATTAAAAAGGGCATCGATTAAAGAAAACATTCCTACCATAAATGCCTGATCTGCAAAGCTTTGATCGCGTGGCCTTTTCTTTAATGCAAGTAATTCCATGAATTTTCCACGGATTGCCGCTGTTTGAACTAATGGATTGCTGCTGATATTTTTTCCTGATTGTTGAACATAAGCCAGAAGATGAATCCAGCGGCCAAGCTGGCGGCGACCTAATACGGTAATGGCAGCGGCAAGGCTATCAATTTTTTTGGGTGTGCCAGAGCCTACGGAATTCACAAGCTTAAGCAAATTAATAGTGAGATCCGGGGCATGTTTGAAGGATAATTCAATAGCGTGATTATCGGCATTGCCATTAATCAGGCCCAGTAAGCGCAGCAATGCCATTTGTGAGGGTTGTGGTTTACTGCCTGATAAAATGGTGGGCTTGGCAAAGTAATAGCCTTGAAACAAGTCAAATCCAAGTTTCATGCAAAGTTGATGCTGCTCGGGGTTATCTACTTTTTCTGCCAGAATTTGTAAAGGAAAATGGCGCAGATCTCTAATCAGGGCGCTCATCTGGGAAGAGTCCATATCAATGACTTCGAGTTTGGCAAAATTCAAATGGGGCAGGAGTGCTTTTTGTGTGTCATCCAGATGAATGATGTCATCAAGGGCGAGTTTAAAGCCTTTCTTTTTGAGGGCAAGGCAGCGCTCAATAATGGCAGGGGTAATGTCAACCGTTTCCAGAATTTCCAAAACAACTTGCTGGGGAGGGAGTAATTCTAAAACGTCAGACATAAGTAAATCTGCGCTGACATTGATAAAGCCTAATTTGTCCCCCAGCACACTGCTCGTCCCCACAGTGCTGAAAGCATGCTGAATGACATCCAGAGTGGCCAGAAAGTCATCCGGGACGATGGCTTCATTACGCTGGCTGCTGCTTCTGAATAATAATTCATAAGCCACCAGCTCTTGCTGGCGATTAAGAATAGGTTGTCGTCCCAGATAATATGAATTTTGCATGGTAGTCTGAGCAGGGTTGAGTATTGCAGTTTAGTTGCTAATTTTTGAGACTGAAGAGTTCACTTTTACTTTGTTGTTAACCGGGAAGACGACCGGTTTAAGGCAGGGGGCTGTGGAGGGCGGCCTTAAGCCTGAGCAGATCACGCCATGCACGGGATTTATCCGGTAAGTTACGAAGCAGGTAGCTTGGGTTGTAGCTGACAATGAGCGGAATCTGCTTGTAGTGGTGAAGCCTTTCACGTAATACGCTGACGGGTTCATCGCTCTCTAGCAAAGTTTTAAGTGCAAAACGGCCTACGACAAATAATGATTTAGGCTGAAGCAGTTCAATCTGACGCTTTAAAAAAGGAGCGCATTGCTCGGCTTCAGCTGCCTGTGGATTACGCTTATTGGGGGTGCGGCACTTTAGGATATTGGCTTTATAAACCAGTTTGTCTTCATTAATGGCGGCCAGCATATTGTCCAGCAGCCTGCCTGCTTCACCCAGAAATGGGGTTTGTTGCGCTTCTTCATCCTCATCGGGTGCTTCACCAAGCACCATGATATTGGCCTGCATCGGGCCCGTACCAAATACGGTTTGCTCATTGTTTTTTTGACGGTTCTGGCAAAGCGGGCAGGCCGTGCAGCTGCTGACTGCATTGCGTAATTCTTCCCAGTTCATGTTGGCAATACGTTTTGAGCGCTCGTCCTCTGCTGGATCATTGGCAGGAGGTGAGACGGGGAGGGACGTGAATTTAGGTGTACTGACCAGAGGAGCCAGGGCTTGATGCGCAGCGACGGCAACTGGGGATAACCCTTGTGGGCGTGCAATAGCGGCAGGCGCTATGGCAGGCACGGCGGGGCTTGTTGCTACGGCAATTTGCAGCTCAGGCAGCATGGCTGTGCGTACCCATACCGGGTTGAGACCCAGCTCTTCCAGTATCAGCGCCTTGCGGCTCATCAGGCTTTACCTATCATCATGGCAAAAATCAATGCATCTTCCCGGCCCGTGCCATTGGCTGCCGGGTAGTAAGCAGGGCGAATACCGGTTTCGGCAAAGCCTGCTGATTCGTAAAAGCGCCGCGCCTGGCGATTGGATTCGCGCACTTCTAAAAATAGGCTTCGCGAGCCATTATTGGCCAGCTTTTCGGTTAATGTATTAAAAATATGCTGGCCAAAGCCACGGCCTTGTAATGCAGGTGCTACGGCAATCAGCAGCAGCTCTGCTTCATCGGCCATTTTCATAGCGACGGTAAAGGCGCTAAGGCCTGTTTCACCATCAATACCAAGGCAGATATCAGCTTTTAAAGAGTGTTGCCAGTGACTGATATCCCAGGGGTGCGAGTTAGTGGCTGCATCAAGTGCCATTAATTGTGGAATATCAGTCACATTTAAGTTGCGCACTGTCATTTTTTAATTCGCTCGTGGGTTTTAAGGGCCACTTTATTACGTAAATACACCAGCTCTGCTTGTGCTGCTGGCGAGCCCTTGCCGGCTGCAAAACCAGGCAGGGCTAGCGTTAGAATATCTTTGGCATGTGGAAAGTGCTCTGTATTGGTCCCGTTGAGCTGAGTGCCAAGACGTTGTTTGAGTGTTTCGCCATAAGCTGCAAAACCACTGCCTGTGCCCAGCCAGTTGTTGTCATCGGGCAGAGGGATGCTATCAGGATCACTCAGACAAGGCTCGATGATGGTTTGCCATACGTCAGCCTCTTTGCGATAGGCCGCGCAATACACCTGGTTCATGCGGGCATCCAGGCATACATAAACCTGCCTGGCATGGCAGCCTTCAGCAAGCGCCGCTAAGGTGGAAACTCCCAGCACCGGAATATTGCGTGCAAATGCCAGGCCCTGGGTGATACCTGCCGCGATGCGCAGGCCGGTAAATGAGCCGGGGCCATTGCCAAAAGCGACACCTTCGATGTCTTTCATGCTGAGCTGACATTCTTGCAGGAGTGTGGCAAGAGCGGGAAGAATCATTTCAGCATGTTTTTGCTCTGCTGGCCAGTCACGGGCAACAATACCCCGTGCCGTGTTAATGGCAAGTGAAAGATATTCGGTGGAGGTGTCGAGTGCGAGATAGGGCATGGGCTGGCAGATGAACAATTAAGCTCGGATTCTACCATGCGAGCCGGTATTGCAGGTTTTGGGAATGGGTTTTATCAAATGTAAAAAGCCCACGTTGTGTCGTGGGCTTTTGAGTGAACTACTTAGCTTACAGTGATCAGTGAAACTGCACCTGAATTTGCTGTTTTGCCAAAGCTGCGGCGCTGTTTAATACGCTGTGCAGCTTATTGTCGTGTGCCTGGGGGGCTGCTTGCCAGTCAGTGACTGGTTTTTTTTGCTTGCCGTGGCAAACGACGATTTGGTACCAACCTTCCATGCCGGTATGGCGGGTGGAGGGACGTGCTTCAACGATAAAATCAAATTGTGCCATGATGGCTCCTAGTAAATGGCCATTCAGACATTGAATGGCAAAGCACCAAAAGAAGAGCACCTGGTTCGGGGAGGACTTGCTAGAAGGGAAGTCTTGCAGTACTGCTACAAACACATTGCGAATAAGGTAATTCGCTTTACAAGGTTGCGCTCAATCAAATTAGTAAGGTGATTGTTGCTGGCTTCTTGTTTGTTGTCAATGATTTTTTTTGTTTTTTAGCGATAAAGTGCGGATTGAAGAAAATTCATACAAATTTATCCTGTAATAATCTGTTTATAAAGCATAAATGGATAAATTACTGTCTGGTGAAGGAGATACATTGACTTTGGATAAATAGTAATTTTTGGGTTTTGCTTTCTTTATTATTTTGTTTTTTGTAAATATTATTGGATTGTATTAACGATTCAGGTCAGAAAGTTATGGGGGTTTATCCGTAATGCGATAGCGCACAATGCAGTGCTTGCGGGTTTGCCTGGTGCTGTGGGGCTTTCTGAACATGACCACCGCCGCTAAATGATGGCCGGTTCTCATTTATCGTGTGGGGCTGCTTAAGTGGCGGGTGATATCGTCTTGTGAGATTTCACCCTGGTTTTTATCGCAAACCGGTCTGTTATCCCGCTTAATGGCAACTATGTTCATCAGCTTAGGCTCTGTCTTTTGGGCCGGGTGTTTGATATCTGGTTTGGTATAACTGAGAGTCAAGCGTTAACGGGCTCTAGGGGATTTCCAAGGTATAAAATACGGGTATCAGAGAAGGCGTAGTTAAATGAGGGCTGTTACAATTTGGCATCATTTGTTGTGTTGGAGTAATGGTCTTGCTTGCTGAATTTTGCCTGCCTGTTGATTTAGCCCAGCTGCGTAAGCGGTTTAAAGCCGATGGCGTGGTGGTGTTGCGAGGCTTTGTCTCTCAGGAACGTGTTAATAAAATTCGGGCTGCGGCAATGGATGCCGTGGAGAAACGCCTGCCTCCGTTTGAATTGGAAGCCGAGCTGGGTTACCCGGGCGCGCCGGTTTCAATATCGGTTGCGGGGAGAGGGACGATACGGCGCTTAAGGAGCATGGCAGGGCGTGACCCTGTGTTTGCCGGGTGGGCGGGAGACGCACAACTGCTTTTTTTAATCAGCATCCTGTTTGATACACCACAAATCACGCTAACACAGGCTCATCACAATAGTTTAATGAGTAAGCAGCCTAGCTTTAGCAGTGATACACGCTGGCATCGGGATGTGCGTTACTGGCGTTTTGCCAGGCCGGAATTAATTTCCGCATGGTTATCTTTAGGGCAGGAAAATAGCGAGAACGGCGGCCTTGGTTTTATTGCAGGGTCTCATCAGCTTGATTTTCCTGAGGATGCGTATGATGAGCGGGAATTTTTAATGGCAGATCATCCGCAGGCCATGCCTTGGGTCGCCCGTGCGGTCTTTCCGGATTTGCGTGGGGGAGATGTGGTGCTGTTTGATGCGCGTACTTTTCATGCGGCAAGTAGAAATCGCACGCTTCAAACTAAATACTCTCTGGTTTATAGCTATCACGCCAGCAGTAATCGGCCTGTTACAGGTACTCGCTCGGACAGCTTGCCGGGACTGGTATTTAATGTGGCAGAGCAGCAATTGGTGGTGCCAAGCTTGTAATAAGGGATGATTTATTCACGGTAAATGTGAGGTGTGGAAATTTTTTCAACCAGTAATCAACTGATTATTATGAATTAGTTCCTAATCCGTCGGAACTTAGTCGCGAAGTTCACTTCGCGTGGTACAATCGCGCACTTTTTTAAAATCTGCAGCCCAGACAATGACAACCCGCGCCATTCGTAATATTGCAATTATTGCCCACGTTGACCACGGTAAGACTACCCTTGTTGACAAACTCCTCCGCCAATCCGGCACCTTCCGCGAAAACCAGCAGGTTGCTGAGCGCGTGATGGACAGTAATGATATCGAAAAAGAGCGCGGTATCACGATTCTGGCTAAAAACACTGCCCTTGAATACGAAGGCTACCACATCAATGTGGTTGATACCCCAGGCCACGCTGACTTCGGTGGTGAGGTGGAACGTGTTCTGGGTATGGTTGACGGCGTGTTGCTGCTTGTTGATGCCGTTGATGGCCCAATGCCGCAAACTCGTTTCGTTACTAAAAAAGCTCTGGCGCTTGGCCTGAAGCCTATTGTAGTTATCAATAAAGTTGACCGTCCTGGCGCACGTCCGGATTGGGTTGTAGACCAGACTTTCGATTTGTTCGACAAGCTTGGTGCTACGGACGAGCAGCTTGATTTCCCGGTTGTTTACGCATCTGCACTGAATGGTTACGCCAAGCTCGAGCTTGAAACCGAAACCGACAATATGCGTGCGTTGTTTGATACCGTACTGACTCACGTCCATGCTCCTGTTGGTGACCCAGATGCACCATTGCAATTGCAAATTTCTGCACTGGATTACTCCACATACACAGGTCGCCTCGGGATTGGCCGTGTATTGAACGGCCGTATCAAGCCGGGCCAGGCTGTTGTCGTGATGAATCACGAAAATCAAGTGGGGCAGGGCCGTATTAACCAGGTACTGGGTTTTCAGGGGCTTGAGCGCGTAGCGGTTGAAGAAGCGCAGGCTGGCGACATTATTATTATCTCCGGTCTGGATGAGATCGGTATCGGTGTAACCATCTGTGATAAAGAGCAGCCGGTAGGCGTGCCTATGCTGACGATTGATGAGCCAACACTGACTATGGACTTTATGGTGAATACTTCACCATTGGCCGGCACTGAAGGTAAGTTTGTAACCAGCCGTCAGATTCGTGACCGCCTGACTAAAGAGCTGCTGATCAATGTAGCGCTGAAAGTAGAAGACACCGAAGACGCTGATATCTTCCGCGTTTCCGGTCGTGGTGAATTGCACCTGACTATTTTGCTGGAAAACATGCGTCGTGAAGGTTTTGAAATGGCCGTGGCTAAACCACGCGTTGTTTACAAAGATATCGACGGTGTGAAGTCTGAGCCTTATGAAAACCTGACCATTGACCTTGAAGATGAACATCAGGGCGGCGTGATGGAAGAAATTGGTCGCCGCCGTGGTGAGCTGACCAATATGGAATCCGATGGTAACGGTCGTACCCGTCTGGAATACCATATTCCGGCGCGTGGTCTGATTGGTTTCCAGGGTGACTTCATGACGATGACTCGTGGTACAGGTCTGATCAGCCACGTGTTTGATGACTATGCACCAGCTAAGGCTGATATGCCAGGCCGTCATAACGGCGTACTGGTTTCACAAGAAAATGGTGAAGCAGTTGCCTATGCACTGTGGAAGCTGGAAGATCGCGGCCGCATGTTTGTAGCCCCGGGCGATAAATTATACGAAGGTATGGTTATCGGTATTCACACCCGTGATAACGATCTGGTGGTTAACCCGGTTAAGGGTAAGCAACTGACTAACGTTCGTGCATCAGGCACGGATGAAGCCGTTCGCTTGACTACAGCCATCAAAATGACGCTGGAATCGGCAGTTGAGTTTATTGATGATGATGAATTGGTTGAAATTACACCAACAAGCATCCGTATTCGTAAGCGTTACTTAAACGAAACAGAGCGTCGCCGTCACTTTAAAGCAAAAACGCACTAAACTTTTATTCCGGTTTTCGGGATACATAACACCCCGCTGATGCGGGGTGTTTTTATTCCAGGAGGATCAAATGGATCACAGTGTTCGCTTGGACAAGTGGTTATGGGCTGCACGGTTTTTTAAAACGCGCTCGACTGCCAGTGCTGCAATTGATGCGGGGCATGTGTATTTAAATCAGCAAAGAGCAAAACCTGCCCGATTGCTTAAAGAGGGTGATCTGCTGCGTGTCCGCACCGAGCAAGGCGAGTTTGAAATCTCTGTGCTGCTGCTTTCCGAGCAACGTGGCCCGGCGGCAGTAGCTCGCCAAATGTATCAGGAAAGTGCTGAAAGCATGCTAAAGAGAGCGCGTGACAAAGAAGCCCGTCAGCTTGCCCCAAGGTTTGAACATCCTGCAGGGGAAGGGCGACCAAGCAAAAAATGGCGGCGGCAATTACACCAGTTTGAGCAAAAAAATAGCACGGGTGAATAGGATTCACTAAAAAAAAGCCAAAGACTGTTATTCTGATGGCTGCGTTTGCCCTGCTGCCAGTTAAAAGTGCGCATGATGCTGCTTTTATACTTATATTTGCAGAGGACTGATTTTAATAAATACTAGGCCATATCGATATGAATCCGGATCAAAAAAAACCAATTGTGTATTTATCTGCGCGACAGGTTCAGGGTTGCACTGAATTGGCAAAACAGCTGACTTTTTTTGGTTTTGAATGTCGGATCTTTATTAAGCAAAGTGCATTGCTCGCTGCAATGTATACAGAGCCCCCTTTCGCGGTTCTATTTGGAGAGGAGGGTTTGGAGGGAAGTTCTGTTGAGGAAACGCTGCTTCTTTTACAGAAATTGTCCCGTGGCCCTGTTCTGTATATTACTTCTGCACTGACTGTTGTGGAACAAATTCATTATGTGAAATTAGGCGTTACGGATTTTATTTATATCCCTTTAGATATTCAAAAACTGATTGACCGTCTTGATGTTTTGTTGGAAAAAACGCAAAACTCTCCTTATCGCGTACTGATTGTTGATGATTCCGAAACGATGGGCAGGGCAAGTGGTAGCATATTAACGCAGGCCGAAATGCAGGTGCAGCTGATTAAAAACCCTTTGGATGTTTTTGTTTCTCTGGAGCGTTTTGTCCCGGATATTGTGCTGATGGATGTCTATATGCCGCAATGCTCCGGGGATGAAATGGCAAAGGTGATTCGTCAGCAAACCCGGTTTGACAGTATTCCGATTGTTTTTCTGTCAACAGAAACCAATCGTAATAAGCAATTGATGGCACGCAGTATGGGAGGGGATGATTTCTGGGTAAAAAATATGCCGGCAGAAGAGCTGGTTGCTTCTGTGACGATGACCTGCGCGCGCTATCGCTCACTACGGCGCTGGATGTGCTGCGATAGTCTCACTACACTATTAAACCATACGCATATTATTGAATGGCTGGAGCGGGAGGTTAAACGTTCACAAAAAGAAGCACTGTCTTTATCTTTTGCCATGGTTGATATTGATCATTTCAAAAAAATTAATGATGATTACGGTCATGCCATTGGAGATAAAGTTATTAAAATTCTAGCCCGCTTATTGCGTCACTCCATCAATGGAGAAGGTGCTGTCGGGCGGTATGGTGGCGAAGAGTTTGCTGTGGTTTTTTCAGAAACAAGCATGATTCGGGCGGCACAAAAACTTGATAGCTGGCGGCTGCGTTTTACTGAATTAATTCAAATGTCTGATGATATTCAGTTTCCGGTTACATTTAGTGCGGGTATTGCTGATTTAAAAAATGGAATGAATGCGCCGCAATTAATTGATGCTGCTGATTCTGCACTTTATCAGGCTAAGCATGCTGGTCGTAATCAGGTAGGTTTATGCCAGGGCTGATTTTTTTAGCTGAACAAATATTAAACATGATGGGGTTTTATATCTGAAAGATGATATTTACCGAAACAACCATTAGTTTTTAAAATACTGATGTGTCAGATACTTTAATGGCTTAAATCGTACAGTGTAATTGCTGTTTTTATCGACTTTTGTTTAAAGATAAATTATGACAATCTCTTATAAAATTTCGCCTGCGTCTTTGCATGCACATCTGTTTCATGTTTCTGTTTATATTAAAAATCCGGATCCGGCAGGACAGTGTGTTTATTTACCTGCGTGGATTCCGGGTAGTTATTTAATTCGCGAATTCGCCCGTAATATTGTTGAAATCAGAGCTGAATCTGCAGGGAAATCACTCGAGCTTACCAAAATAGATAAACATAGCTGGCAGGCAGCGCCAGTGAGTGGAATTCTGGAAATTCACTACAGCGTATATGCCTGGGATTTATCTGTCCGGGGTGCATATCTGGACCAGACACGTGGTTTTTTTAATGGAACCAGTGTTTTTCTGGCCGTTAAGGGGCAGGAAAAAAACACCTGTAATGTAGAGATTACAGCACCGGAAGGTAAAGAATATAAAAACTGGAAAATTGCCACCACGCTTGCCAGGCATGGTGCCAAGAAGGGCCAGTTTGGTGGCTATAAGGCGGCTGATTATGATGAGCTGATTGATCACCCGGTTGAAATGGGGGCATTTAGCCAAATCAGTTTTAAAGCCTGCGGCATCCCGCACGATATTGTGATTGCGGGTCGGCATAGTGCAGATTTAAAACGTTTGAAAAAAGATCTGAAAAAAATTTGCGAATACCAGATTCGTTTGTTTGGTGAGCCTGCTCCATTTGAGCACTATGTATTTATGACAATGGCGCTGGGTGATGGCTATGGCGGGCTGGAGCATCGCTCATCTACCGCGCTGATGTGTAATCGTGATGATTTGCCTTTGGTGCATGAAACTCAAATTAAAACAGCTTATCGCCAATTCTTGGGGCTATGCAGCCATGAGTATTTTCACAGCTGGAATGTAAAGCGAATTAAACCGGCGGCCTATGCTCCCTATGATTTGAGCCAGGAAAACTACACACGTTTATTGTGGGCTTTTGAAGGCATTACCTCTTATTACGATGATTTAACGCTGGTGCGTACCGGTTTAATCAGTCAGCAAGAGTATCTGGATTTATTAGCTCAGACTATTACCGGGGTGCAAAGAGTTAATGGGCGGACAAAGCAGACCTTGGAAGAATCCAGTTTTGATACATGGGTGAAGTTTTATCGTCAGGATGAAAACAGCCCGAATAGCCTGGTGAGTTATTACGCCAAGGGTGCACTGGCAGCGCTGTGCCTTGATCTGTTGATCAGGCAGCAAACCGCCGGGCAAAAATCGCTTGATGATGTAATGCGTGCACTGTGGCTGCGCTATGGTAAAGATTTTGCCATTAAAGGTGAAGGTGTGGCAGAAGCCGCCTGGGAAGCTCTGGCCGCTGAAGTGACTGGCCTTGATCTGAAATCCTTTTTTGATTTGGTGTTGCGCTCAACAGATGAGCTTCCCTTGCAGGCGTTGCTGGCCGGGGTGGGGGTGGATTGGCAGATGCGTGCCGCTGTGGGGGCTGCTGATAAAGGGGGCTGGATAGATAAAAAGTTGCCGCCTGTAAACACCCTGGGTGCGCGTACCAGCAGCGAAGGAAGCTTTGTAAAACTAAGCCATGTCTTGGATGGGGGGGCTGCGCAAAGGTCCGGTTTGTCAGCTGGAGATTTATTGATTGCAATGAATCAGTTACGTGTGACCAGCGGTAATCTGGATAGTCTGCTCGCCAGTCAGCCGACTAATGGCGAGGTGGAAATTCTGGCATTTCGGCGTGACGAGCTCATGCAGTTTAATGTGCATTTGCAGCATGCAGAAGCCAATACCTGTGGCCTGAGGCTTAAACCTCTATCTGATGATCTAAGTATTACACGAAACGCATGGCTTCTTTCTTGAAATCATAGTATTTCCTTGCTAAGAGCTGACTGATATCAAGTTGAGATGACAAGGATTATTAATTAAATATGTCGTTTCATATGGTAGTTCAATCGGCTCAGAGCTGGTTTCGTCGGCTTGGCAGTGCGCGGATTAAAATTTTACTGGTACTGCTGCTGCTGATGGTGGTCTTTACATCACTAATGCGGCTCGTCATGTGCAACGGGGGGCGCCATGATGCAGATACACGTTTGTCTGCTGCAGTGCGTACCCTGCCTATGCTTGTGTCTGCTGATTATTTTCCCCGCGCTCTGGCAGGCACCGTGATCCCTCAGGATGAATATCTGCATTATGCGGAGAGCTTGAGCCGCTATTGCCAGATTGCAGGTTTGCGCTATCTCTATGCGTTTAAACGTGAGGGTGAAAAAGTCCTGTATCTGCTTGACAGTGCTTCATCAGCGAGAGAGGTGAAGAAGCGCCCCTATCAGGCTTTCTATGCAGATACCGGAGAGCATGCCCTGGCGGCATTAAAAGATGGTTTGCCTCGCACGGTTACTGTGAGTGATACAAGGGGCGAGTTTCATACTCATTTATTGCCTGTCCGCCTTGCTGATGGTTCTTATTATTTATTGTTCGCTCGATTATTGAGCTGGGGCATATTCTGGGGCTATCTGTGATTGCCGAAGGGGTGGAAACCGAATCGGCATGGCAGACACTGGCAGTTATGGGCTGCGATGAAGCTCAGGGCTATCTGATCGCCGCACCCATGCCTGCCAAAGCGTTTTTTCTTTGGTGTAGAGCTGATTCAAGAATGCATCTGCCCATTACTCCTCCCGGTATGGCTGAGGGAAGTCATCCCATACGGCATTTATCCTGAGAGGAGGATTCCTGGTGGGTTTATAGCGTAGCAGACCTTGATTAAGACATGAAGTCCGCCTGCTGCTGCAGAGGTTCAGATATCCGCGTAGTTGGAGACTTCAATTAAATTTAAATCCGGGTCCCGAAAATAAACCGATATGATTGCTCCGCTTGCGCCTGTTCGTCTGACCGGGCCCTCTGTAATCGGAACTCCACAGCTTTGCAGATGCAATATAACCTCGGAAAGAGGTGTTGATGTGATCAGGCAAATATCTGCTGAACCGGGTGTTGGTGCTGCCGCTTTGGGCTCGAGCTCTTTCCCCTGTTCGTGCAGATTAATCTTTTGCGAACCAAAAGAAAGTGCTTTTCTACCTGCTCCAAATGTCACGACTTCCATACCAAGGACTTGCTGATAAAAGCGGGTTGTTTGGTCGATATTTGCCACAGTAAGAACAAGGTGATCTATATGGTCGATTTGCATAGTGTTGCTCCTGATGCATGTGAATAGAACCTGCGTCAAAGTGCAGGAACTTTGATGGGCAGAAAAAGTGTCAGAGGTGTGCACCACGGGAGAGCCTGGCAATATCGTGTGCTTCTGCCACCAGTACGCGTTGATTTGTCTGGCGTGCTGCATTGAGCATCGCTTGCCCAACATCATCCGTTGTCACGATGAAGCTGGGAAACAGCCGCCGAATCAGCGACAGCAGGGGGCCGGATAGATTGTAGAAGTAGCGGTAGGCCGCTGTTTTCGATTTGGCACCATGCAGAGGCTGGATAATGCTGGGGCGGAACAGATAGATGCTCCTAAATGGCAGCTTTTTTAAATCATTTTCGGTCTTGCCCTTCACTCGCGCCCACATACTGCGCCCCTGCTCACTGCTGTCGGTACCGGCTCCTGAAACATAGACAAACGTCATCTCCAGATTGAGTTCTGCCAGCAGTTTTGCCACAGTTAATGTAAGTTCATAAGTAATTTTTTGGTAAGTGTTCTCGTCCATCCCAGAGGACGATACGCCTAAACAGAAGAAGCAGGCATCAAAACCGCGCAGCTCGTCTTTACGAGCGTCCAGCCTCATTAAATCCGCATGCACGAGTTGCTGCAATTTGGGATGGGCCTGTGTGAGCGGCGTGCGGCCCACTGTAACGATCTGGCTGACATCGGCTGCTGCCAGACACTCGCGCAGCACCCCTTGCCCAACCATGCCGCTGGCGCCAAAAATCAGGATTTTCATGTGAACTCCATTTTATGAGTAAACAGTCAAGGCTGAAATTATTCAGAGCTAAGCCGAAATACTCGCCTTATTTCACCTGTGGCTGGCCTTGGTAATTAAACTTACTCAGGGCCATTATAATTTTTTGAAAGAGCTATTTTTTTGTTCAGGTTTTAAGATTGATTTGATTTACGTTGCTTATGTAATGTGTGCACACTTTGCCAGCAGGTCAGCATAATACCCAGCCAGATTGGAATATAAGTGCCTAAGCCTGCAATACTAAAGGGCTCCCCCAGTACAAACAGCGAGATAAAAAACAGTAAGACCGGCTCTACATAACCTAGAATGCCGAGTAAGCCAATCGTGAGTAATTTACTTGCCATTAAATAGCAAACAAATGCTGTGGCCGTCATGATGCCAAGACAGGGTAATAAAATCCATAGTGCTGGTGTTGTATGCAGGGCCTGGCTGGCGGCAGGGTGCAGATAAATCACGAGTACAGCAACTGGCAGAATAAACAGCGTTTCTATTAAAAAGCCACTGAAAGGATCCAGATGCAGGGCACGGCGTATCATTAAATAGGGCGGGTAGCCAAGGGCGGTTACCAGAGTGACCCAAGAGAAGGCACGTGTCAGCCATAGTTCATGTAGCACACCGATCAATGCAAAAAAAACAGCCAGCCATTGCAATTTACTTGGGCGCTCTTTGTAAATAAAAAAACCGACCAGCACCATGACCAGGGGCAATAGAAAATAGCCAAGAGAAACCTCCTGTAAGCGCCCCTCCAAGGGGGCCCACATAAACATTGCCTGCTGAATTGCCAGCAATAGTGCGTTTACAGGAAGTGCCAGCCAGAGAATGGGTTCGTGTTTAAAACGTGCCAGCGTGCTGCGTATTTTGGCTCCATGCTTTAAGAGGGCTAAAAGCAGCAGCATGGCAGGTACTGTCCAGATAACCCGCCAGGCAAAAATATCCAGGCCATGAAGGGGGCTAAGCTGAGTGCTATACCAGCCTAAAATAGAAAATACCAGAGAGGCAGTGAGAGAGAGGAGTAATCCTTGGCCTGACAGCATGGTTGATCTTTTTGCCGTGAAAATTGATGTTTGGAGTAAGTTTTTTTGTAGCAATTTCCCGTCTTGTTAATGCTCCTTTGCTATACAGACCGGCTTTGCCAGTATTTCTTATCGGAAAATGCGCTGCGTAACTATTTTATTTATGATCGGTAAGGTGTTTAGTTTTTTTGATTGAGGGGCAAACCTTAAATCATAAAAAAAGCAGATTAATGCGCACAGAGTGATTCATTTATATTTTTGCCCGTAAAATTCTGTGATATTTTGATTATCCAGCTTCAGGCAGGCATCCTCTGGTCATCAGACTATTTTGCAGAAATCATCTGAATGGAAAATGGGGGATAATGATATCACCTGTGATGTTGTGCCTGCTGTGTCTGTTATCCCTCCTTTTAAATAGAAGGGGGCTTCATATATAATGCCCGCCTGCATTTTTTACTAGTCGCCTGAAATGTTGCTATTTTGCCACTGTATGCTTGGATTTTAGGCTGGGATGTTCATTTGGAATAAGATCTATATCTGGAAAAAATACAAATTATTTAAAAATAATGATTTATTCTGTTGCTGGAAAAGTAAACAGAGTCGGGCTGGAATTAAGCTTTTTTAAAAGCTGGTTTTTATGTCAAGTAGTTGCAAGAATTGCTTCTACTCTGAAGTAAATATGTTTTGGGTGAATGTTTAGCCTCGCTTTTTTGAATGACGAATCATTTAGTTTATGGCATTCTGTTACCTTGGTGATTCGGTAATCAAATTATGGATTATGGGGATTGTTACTATTACAAGTGGTTGATTTTTGATATATTTATTCACTGTAAGCGATGACGATACTGTTAGTTTTTCGATGAAATAAGTTATCTTTAGCTGTCATTTTTTATAAAAATACCTCTGTTGCAAAATATATTGAAAAATAAAAAGGTTGTATTGCATATTAAATTGAATTTTCTACCTGAAGTAGCGGTAGTCTGTCTGAAGAAGTATCAAGTTAAATAAATTTAACTTGTGGTTTGCCTGTTTTTCGCACAGTTTTAAAGATTTAATTTTCCCGCCTTGAACCTGTTGATTAGGCGATATAAATTAATCAGGTTTTCCTTAGGAATTCTTAATAATTCCCTTTTTGCCTGCCAGGCAAATTGCTATATCTGTCATTGACTGAGATTAATCATGGTAATTACCGATCTTGCTCCAACCCCATTATGGCGTCATTTTGATACGCTTTGCCAATTTCCACGGCCATCCCGGTATGAATCTGCTTTGCGTGATCATATTCAGGCTTGGGCGACAGAGCACGGGCTGCATGCGCAGCTGGATAAGGGCGGAAACTTAATAATTCGCAAGCCTGCATCGGTGGGTATGGAAGACAGGCAGGGAGTGGTATTGCAAGGGCATTTAGATATGGTGGCGCAAAAAAAACGCCGGTCATGACCATGACTTCATGAAAGACCCCATTCTGACCCGTATCGAAAACGGCTGGGTCCATGCGGAAGGCACAACCCTGGGGGCGGACAACGGAATCGGTGTGGCTGCTGCACTTGCTATGCTGGAAAGCAATCTGCCTCATGGCCCGCTGGAAGTGTTACTGACTATTGATGAAGAAAGCGGCATGAGCGGTGCACGCGCACTTGAGCCGGGTTTATTACAAGGCCAGTTATTACTGAATCTGGATACCGAAGAGTGGGGTGAAGTCTATGTGGGTTGTGCAGGCGGGGTAGATGTCAGCCTGTCGCGTAAATTAAGCACAGAGCCATTAGCTGCGGGTTTTGATGTGTTTGAAATCTCGCTGACAGGTCTGGTAGGCGGGCATTCGGGTGTTGATATTCACCTTGAACGTGGCAATGCAATCCGTTTACTGGCACGAGTGATCAATGCTGCCTGCCGTGATGTGGAAGCCAGGCTGGTGTCGTTTAATGGTGGCACTTTACGTAATGCTCTGGCGCGTGAAGCCTTTGCTAAAATCTCGGTTGCAGCCTGTGATGCCCGGCGTTTGGCAGAAATTGTGGGTAGTCATCAAGCTTTGTTTCGTGATGAATTAGCAGGCACAGATCCTCATTTATCCATCGCTTTGAAACCGTCCGTGGCAGATCTGGTGCCTGTTGCCGCTCATGCGCGTTTAGCGCTTGATATGTTGCTTACTCTGCCACACGGCGTGCGCAGCTGGAGCAAGTCCTTGGCTGGTGTAGTAGAAACCTCAAATAATCTGGGTGTGGTAAGCGTTAGTAATGGCCGCTTCGAGGCTGTGTTAATGGTCAGATCACTTAAAAATATTCGTATGCGGGAGTTGGCTGATGCCATCGCTGCGGTGGGGCGTCTGGGGGGCTGCGTGGTTGAGGAAGAGGGCGAATATCCGGGCTGGACTCCCGATTTAAAATCGACAGCTCTGGCGCTTATAGAAAATGTATATCAGCAGCGATATGGTAAAAAACCGAAAGTACAGGTGATTCATGCTGGCCTGGAGTGTGGCTTACTGGGGGCTATTTATCCAAAAATGGATATGGTCTCTTTTGGCCCGACTATTCGTGGTGCCCATTCTCCGGATGAACGGGTTGAGATTGCCTCTGTTGCTTCTTTCTGGGAATTGCTGGCCGATACACTGGCAGCAGTGCCTAAAGCCTGAGTAGGCTCCAATTGATTTTGTCACGCCCATGCCGGAGGGAATCTTGTACCGGATGATGGATAAGAATATTCGGGAGTGATGATTTAATTTGTTTGTTTTAGCATTTTTTTTATTTAAAGCAGGCTTGGATGTATTGTATTCATTAGTGAGCTTTATTTACTATAAGTAGCTCACCGCTTTTAAATGGGTGATTGCCAGATGAAGCCCATGCGGGGAAATGATTTTTTTGTGGTGTCGATAAGACAAACAAGGGAAATCATTCGTTTATAAGGTATAAAAAAGCGGGCAAAACATGCCCGCTTTTTATTTATATACTGTGTGCTTACTGGCTGTTATTCACAAGATAGTGCACTGCAGCAGCAAACTCAGCATCAGAGCCGCTATAACCGCCTTTAGGGGGCATCGCGTTCAGGCCTTTTGTCGCAATGGCAATGGCGCTGTCTACACCATCTTTTAGGCGCGGAGCCCATGCTGCCTTGTCTCCCAGCTTTGGAGCACCAGCCAGACCCGTTGCATGGCAAGCCATACAGACTGAATCATAAATTTCTTTGCCCTTGGTTGCCGGATCAATTGCTGCAATGCCAGCTGTTGCAACGCCTGCTTCTTTAGACTCTTCAAATTTTGCACCAGCAGCATTTCCCATATAAGCCACTGCACGTTTAACTTCATCATCTGTCAGATCTGCAGAGCCACCCTTGGCTGGCATGGCATTAAAGCCATTGATAGCGTGCGTCCAGAGTGTTTCAAAGCCTTTGGAAATGCGGGCACCCCAGGCACTAGCATCTGCAAATTTAGGCGCACCCGCAAGGCCTGTGTCATGACAGGATAAACAGACTGATTCGTAAACGGCCTTACCACTTTTTGACCCCGGAGGGCCACCATCAACAACCTTAATGCTCCCCACAGGCTGTAAGCGTGCTGAAACTGCTTCAGTTGTCATGGTCGGGCGGGTGATATCAACACCACTACCTGATGTAAACAGCTTGATCAGCAGATAAACAAATAGCGGCACCCCAATCACTGCCGCCAGAATCATGCCAGCAATGCCCTTTGACGCTTTCACGTTGCTACCGCTCATTGTCATCCCTTTTTATGTAAGTTCATGAGTTGGAAATAAAACCATATACGATTGGGGGTGATTATACCGACATTTTGTAGCAAGGAACAAAGCCTACACGTAGACTGAGGCGCATAAACACGTTATTATGCGCTCCTTCCTGTCGTGCGCTCATAGCTCAGTTGGATAGAGTGTCAGTTTCCGAAGCTGAAGGTCGTAGGTTCGATTCCTACTGGGCGCACCAATCAAATATTAATTAAACCAAGCCTTAAGGCTGTATGGCTGAGTCTAAACCATTTGAATATATGGTTTTAATTACGGGGTCACTCTGCTTTTTCTTGTTTTAATATTTCTCCTTTCTTGTTTTTTTCTAAGTAAATCCACTCTTTTTCTGTATTTCTTTTTTTACTTATCTGTCGCTATTTTCTCATGCCCTGCAGGCTTTCCTTCTGGGAGAGTGACGCTTTTAAAGATAAATTTGCGCTTGTGAATGGCCTGTGCGGGCTTATAAATATAGCTCTGACTGGCCCCTGCCTAAAGCGTAGAATTGTTGGCACCAATGTAGGTGACTAGGCTATGTTCTGGGTATATGTGCTTCAAAGCAGCTGGCCGTGATTACTGTACGCTTTCTTGTCATTTGATTTGCTGTCGGGCGACAACCAGTGGGAAGCATGTCAGCAGATTTTCTGGCACATTCCTTTTATTTTGTGATGGTTTAATTTCCATAGATTCTGTTGATAGGGGCATGATTTATCTAAAGGATAAATGACATGATTTCTGGCCGTATTGGCCATTATGTCTGAGATTAGGAAGTTTTAGTGTAAATTAAAATTGCCAAATTAGTTTGTATTGAAATTGATTTTTTAGCATGGTTGTTATTTATAAAATATTGGTTTTTTAATTATTTTTTATTGGTGTTGATTTTCAAATTTATTATTTTGTACGGTTATTTTATTTGCTGCCTATTGCTTGTAGGTTGTTTGATTTGTTTTGTGTGTGAGTGTGATTTATAAATTGATGGTTGGTTCTTTTTTTTGATATTGTTTTTTGTAAAATAACAGATTAATTTATGCCGTATGACATATTTACATTTTTATTGTGAAATAAACGACATACGTTTTTATTTTTTTTATGATTTACTTGTGCTAGATTTAAACACGTTAGCGTGTCTGTTTTTTTTGTTGCTGCTAATGGTTAAAAACTGAATCATTATCCGATATTTAAGTACAATTTTTTGTAAGAAATTTCCTTAAATTTTATGAAATCAGGAGTTTAATTATGCAACTACGATCAATTGTTTTTGTTATAAGTTCATTGTTTGCTTTGCCTGTATTGGCTGATTCAGCCGTAAAACAAAGCAGTGCCGATTCATCTGCTGAGCAAAAAACACCCGCAGAGCGTCGTGCTGCGATTGATCAAACGGCTCAGGAAACACTGGCTCAGATTTATAAGAAGTATCCGAAAGCAAAATCACAAATTGCTAAAGCACCGGCGTATGCAGTATTTCGCACGGGTGGCTTTCAGGCTGTTTTTGTAGGAGCGGGTGGCGGTGACGGAGTTGCC
Source organism: Iodobacter ciconiae (assembly GCF_003952345.1). Lineage (NCBI taxonomy): Bacteria > Pseudomonadati > Pseudomonadota > Betaproteobacteria > Neisseriales > Chitinibacteraceae > Iodobacter > Iodobacter ciconiae. The sequence goes on from NZ_CP034433.1 coordinate 398,442, forward strand.
GTAGCCAAGGGTAAACGCACTTATATGAATATGCTGCAGGGAAAAGTGGGTTTGGGGCTGGGGGCCAAGGAAACACGTGAGGTTTGGGTGTTTACCAGTAAGGATGCTTATAACAAGTTTATTTATTCTGGCTGGAGCGCAAGCGGTGAAGTTGGTGCTGCTGCAAAGGCCGGGCAATCAGGTGCGCAGATTGCAGGCGCCAAACATTTGTCTAAAGATGTTTATGTTTACCAATTTACCGAAAATGGTTTAACCGCTGAAGTGACTGTCAACGGAGCCAAGTATATGGTGAGTGATGAGCTGAATAAACAGTAAACTTCATAAAGATATTTGTTTTTTGGGCCTGCCGCCTGCCTTTTATATTTGGAAGGGGGTCCGGCAGGCTTCCAGCTGACAATAAATGGCTGTTTTTTGGATGGATAATGACTTGATTTGTTTGAAATTACTAAAATGATAAGGCGCTTTATTACAAAGCTGAATGCTTTTGCTCTGCCCAGGGATCAGCAAGAGCCGGCTCTGCCTGGGCATGAATTTCGTTGCGCCCAGTGTGATTTACTGCAAAAAATGGATGCAATATATGCAGGGCAGGGCGCAAGTTGTGCACGCTGTGGTCATCATTTATGCAGCGTACCGCTTAATCCCTTTGATACCCCGCTGGCTTATGCGCTGGCTACGCTTATTTTATTAGTATTGAGCTGCGCTTTTCCTCTGCTTAATCTGCGTATTGCTGGCGTAGAAAGCCAGATGACTTTTCTAAGCAGTGCCAAATCACTGGTCGATGCAGATTTTGGCATTGTTGCTAATGTATTGCTGAGCTGCGTGCTCCTGATTCCTGCTCTTTTTTTATGTGCGGTTATTTATTTGGCAGTTGCACTGAAATGGTCTTTGCATTGGCCTGGTTTGCGTAGTGTGCTGCGGCTTGCCATCCGGCTGGAACCCTGGATGATGGCTGATGTATTTGTGATTGGCATCCTGGTCAGCCTGATTAAATTAGCGATGCTCGCACAGATCAGTTTTGGTTTATCTTTTTGGGCCATGTTGCTTTTTGCCATTTCGCTGATTAAAACCGTAACCGTTTTTGATGTGCACTGGTTTGGTTTTCAGCTGGATCATCTTGCTGGCCTGCCTGCCCGGCATCTTAGAATGAACGGGGCCAAGTCCTGTACGGTTTGTGGTTTTTTTAATGCCCGGCAAGCCCATCAGTGCGAGCGCTGTCATGCCAGGCTGCACTCGCGCCGCCCGCATAGTGTGTCGATAACCTGGGCGCTGCTGCTTACGGCTATGCTGCTTTATCTGCCTGCTAATTTATACCCGATGATGATTACTGAGTCCTGGGGGGAGAGTACGCCTTCCACCATTTTGGAAGGGGTGCTGCTGCTCTGGCGTATGGGGTCCTACCCGGTAGCGATCATTATTTTTGTGGCCAGTGTGGTGGTGCCGCTTGTGAAATTTATTTCGATCACAGTGCTGTGTATTGCTGCCCGAAGTAAATCAAAGCAAGGTGCGTTGCACTACACCCGGCTCTATCGCATGACCGAGCTGATCGGGCGCTGGTCCATGGTGGATGTGTTTGTGGTGGTGATTTTGGTCGCGCTGATTCATATGGGTAAAATAATGTCGGTTCTGCCCGGTGTAGCCGCCGTTTCCTTTGCAGGTGTGGTGGTGCTCACCATGCTGGCGGCTTTAAGTTTTGATGTTCGGCTGATTTGGGATGCTGATCAGCGGGCAGAAAAGTAAGCTGCTGCTTTTTTTTAAATGAGTGGCATAAAAGTTTATGGGCAAAGCCCAGGTATCACAGGATAAGGCGGATGGAAGAGCAGGCTGAATACGAAACTGAATTACCCCGGGCAAAAATGAGCTGGCTGCGCAGGATATCCCTGGTCTGGTTAGTGCCGATTGCCGCACTTTTGCTGGGAGCGTGGATGGTTTTTGATACCTGGCGGCATCAGGGGCCGGAGATTACCCTTTATGTGCCCAATGCTGAGGGAATTGAAGTAGGTAAAACCACGGTGAAAGTGCTCTCGGTGAATGTGGGTAAGGTTACTGATGTAGAGCTTGATTCCTCTGCGCATCGGGTGCGTATTACTGCCAGGCTGGATGTAGAGGCACGCAAGCTGTTAAGTGAAGACAGCCAGTTCTGGGTGGTTAAGCCAAGGGTGGATCGCAGCGGAATCAGCGGGCTATCTACGCTTTTGTCTGGCTCGTTTATTCAGCTTAATCCCGGTAAGTCCGAAAACATGAAAGAAGCTTTTACGGTACTGAATGCTCCGCCGGTTACTGCTGCCGATGTGCCGGGGCTGCGCCTGGTATTGTCTGGCCGAAGTGTTAAGGTTTTAAGTGTGGGTGACCCGATTTTGTATCAGAATTTTGAAGTAGGACGTGTTGAAAAAGCCGAGTTTGATCCTGAGCAACGGCAAATGAATTATCGTCTTTTTATTCAGCGCCCTTATGACCGTCTGGTCACGGTTAATTCGCGTTTCTGGGTAGCTAGCGGTGTGCAGCTATCATTAAATGCAGATGGAATAAAACTTAATACCGGCTCGGTGGAATCTATGCTGTCGGGGGGCGTTGCATTTGGTGTGCCGGAAAATATGCCGCTGGGTGAGCAGGTGAGTGATCAAAGTGCTTTTACTTTATTTCCTGATGAAGCCAGTTCTTTGGAGCGCCAGTTTGAGCGTCGCCTGTCTTATGTCGCACTGTTCAGTGATTCGGTACGTGGCCTGAAGCCCGGTGCCCCGGTTGAGCTGCGGGGCCTGCGCATCGGTACGGTGGGCGCAGTGCCTTATTCAATCCCTAAGCTGGAAAACAAAACACGCAAATACCATGGTATTCCAGTGCTGATTCACCTGGAGCTGGGCCGTCTGGCGGCAGGAGCTGAAAAAGAGAGTGATGATTACTGGCGTAAGGTGATCGCAACTCAGGTGAATAGCGGTATGGTTTTAAAGCTTAAAAATGGTAATTTGCTGACAGGCGCTTTATATGTCGATGTTGATTTTAGCGGTAAGCCACAGAATAAAGCACTTGCTCGATACGATAATCTATCTGTTTTACCTACAAGCGATGCTGGTTTGGCCCAGATTGAAGGCAAAGTGATTGCTTTACTCGATAAATTAAATGCCCTGAAGCTGGAAGGTGTGCTGGAACAGGGGGGGAAAACACTGGATGAAACAGGCAAGCTGGCTGGCGATGTCCGTGCCCTGGTCAAAACGCTGGATGATTTTGCTCAGCAGCCGCAGGTACAAGGGCTGCCTGGCGAGTTACAACGCACCTTAAATAAGGCAGAAGAAACCTTAAAAACACTGCGTAGCACGGTGGGCGATTATTCCGGGCAATCTTCTGCCTATGGTGAATTAAACCGCGCATTGGGCAGCTTAAATCAAGTGTTGCAAGAGGCCAGACCTGTGATTCGTACGTTAAATGAAAAGCCTAATGCGCTTCTGTTTGATCGTAAGCAAGAGGATATTCAACCTAAAGGGACACAGCCATGAAACGGCGTAGTGCACTATTGGGGCTATGTTTGCTGCTGAGCGCATGCAGCAGCATGCCGGTTACCCGTTATTATCGTCTGCCTGATGTTGCAGTACAGCAGACGGCGGCTAGAGCGGAGCGCCCTGTGGTACAGATTGACATCCGGCTGGCAGATTTTCTGTCTGCAGGGGGAATTGCCTATCAACAGGGAGAGGTGGGCATTACACTTGCCCAGCAAAATCTGTGGGCAGAAAGACTGCAGGAAGGGATTAAACGCGTACTGGTAGCCAGAATGCAGCAGTATCAGCCCGCCCGGCTTTGGCTTGGTTCGCTACCCGATACCAGAGTAAGTACACTAAGCCTTGAAATGAACCAGTTTAATGGCCGTGATGACGGCAAAGCGGTGCTGGCAGGGCGCTGGTATTTGAGAAATGCGGAGCAAAAGTTGATAGTGCAATCATCATTTCAGCTTGAAGTGGCTCAGCAGGGCGCAGGATACGAAGCCCTGGTGCTGGCGCTGGGCGAGGGGTTGGATCAGTTAAGTCAGAACATCAGTAAGGAATTATCTTTATAGATTAGTGTTTTGGGCAGAAAGCACATATGCCACTTTGATTTTCTGCGTTTCGGCCAGAAATGCATCAAACAATATATATTTAATTTTTGGGGCAATTATTTTGATATAAATATTCTGGATATATTTTAAATTGTAGCCAGATGCCAGCTGATAAATATATGATTCATTAATAAATGCTTAAAGAGTAATAAAGAATGCGGGTAAATTTGAAAGTGCCATTTGCTGAAAAAGACAGTGCAAAAGCTCTGGGCGCACGCTGGGATGCGGCAAAAAAAGTGTGGTACATCATAGATAAGGCCGATTTAAGCCCCTTTTTGCAATGGATGGATGAAAAGAGCGCTGCACCGCTTGCCCAGGCCCCGCTTGCAAAAGTGTCTGCGGCAAAGCCTTTGCCACTACTTCCCGGAGTGGATTACGATTCCCCCCCCTGGGAAGTAACAGATCACGATATTATTTTAAAGTAAGCCTGTGTTTAAAATGTCCGCCTAAAAAATGCTGCATAAGCCAATTTTTGTAGAACAGCGCTTTTTTAAAGATGATCAGCAAGGGCAACTGGGGGAGAAGCTATTTTATTAATAGAAAAGATTTGGTTCTTTTGTAATCTGGAAAACCATGCTTTAAGCATTTTTTCTTCGAATTCAAATTCTTTTCTATGGCTGGATCGGCTAATTCCTGACATATAATTCATATCACGTAAATTTTCCGTATTTGATACAATCCGGCCTTCATGTGAAAAGATATAATTAAATGTAATTTTGGGGTTGTAGATTTCTTTAATAATACGGATCTCATTAAAATTGTGACTGGCCTGCGGATTAATCTCACCGGCTAAATCAAAATCTGTAATGGTGATTTCCAGCAGGGCATTATCGGGCAATAGAGCCGCCAGGCTGGCAAATACGTTATCAAAATGCTTGAAGAGTCTTTCTTGAAAGCGGTCTTGTCGTTCATGCGCGGCGCGGATATCGCTGTATCTTTCGGGGCTTTGCCAGGTAATTTTGGCTTCCCCTGCCCATACAGGGCTGCTCAGTAATCCCAACAGAGCTAAGCTTAGTAAAATTGTTTTCACTTATAAATCCCCGGTGATTATTGTTTAGTGAGAAATAGTTTGATTACACTTGTCAATAAAGTTTTTTAAAACAAAGTATTATTCTCATTTTATGCTATATGAATGAATTGCCTGGTTAATCTGGTAAGAAAGAGCTGCTCAATAAATGATTATTGCAATTATAGATACTGATTGATCTGCTTATCAGGCCAATAATAAGATAAACTAAACGCTGTTCTGGTCCTGAGTAAGTAAATTCTTCATATCAATCTGGATTTTTCTTTAGCTAATCGCTGTTTGTATGACCGAATGCTTCAAAATTACGCCTTATGCTGTAAGGTCTGAGCATAGACTCTGATTTTTTGATGGCTCAGCAACAAAATCTGACAATCATTGGATTTATTTGCTCTTTTTAAGTTATCTTATTTAATACTGACAGGGTTTAAAAGCCTGTGCTTAGCGATTTAAATCAGCTAGGTTTATTTAATGATGCCGATCCGGCCTGCAAACGATGCAAATATTTAACGAACTAAGGAATTCTTCAATATGGATGTTTTGTACTATTGGAAAGATGTAAAAGCAGATATGGCCGCCGGGCACATTGGCTGGTTTCGTTCGTCTCGTGGCAAGCTGGCCGAGTTGAGTGAAAGCTATCCTGATCGCATCTGGGTTGTGAAGACGCCCGTAGGTAAAAAAGGCAGTGTGCAATTGCTTGCCTGCGTTCGCTGGAGCGATAAAGCGGCTGTGAAAGTACCTGTGGTGGATGTGCAATCAACCATTTTTTACGATCCTGCACATGTTCAGAGTATGTGGTTTGAGGGGGCGGACAGTGATGAGGCAGTTGAGGCAACCAGCAAATGGCTGCGTGAGCATTTTTCTGCTGCTGTACGGGCTAATTTTCAGGGGGATAACGGTATCCACGCTCTGCGTGGCGATACGCTGCGTCAGCTGGAAAAAATCGCTCAGAATTTTGCGACACGCCCTTTTTTAGCCACTGACACTGAATAAAGTGGAGTTCGCGGAGCTTGCCTTCGCGAATATACAGCCCCCGTGATAATGTCACTGAGGGCTTTTTTTATCCCGCCTGAAAGAGGTAAATGTCGGTTGAGATATTGGCACCCCCTCATTTTCTGTTAAGGTTCGGTTGATGATTCCTCAGTACGGCAGCAGCTACAATGTCTGAAAAACTCCCCGTGATTAAAAATAATCTTCACCCGCGTAATCCTCATCGCGGCCGCTATGATTTCCCCGCATTGATTATCAGCAGCCCGGATCTTGCCCCCTTTGTGGCACTGAACGCCTATGGGGATGAATCGGTAGATTTTGCCGATCCAGCCGCAGTAAAAGCACTGAATCGTGCGCTACTTAGCCATTTTTACGCTATCAAAGAATGGGGGCTGCCGGAAGGTTACCTTTGCCCACCGATTCCGGGCCGCGCCGATTACATCCACACCATGGCCGATTTGCTTGCCACCAGCAACCAGGGCGTGGTGCCCCGTGGTGCCGCAGTACAGGTGCTGGATATCGGCGTGGGTGCCAATGCCATTTACCCTATGCTGGGCAAAGTAGCCTATGGCTGGCAGTTTGTCGGCAGCGATACCGATGATCTGGCGCTGGATAATGCCTATGAAATTTTTGAGCGTAATGAAGTTTTAAAAGATGGCCTTATTTGCCGCTATCAGGCCGATGCAGCAAATATCTTTGAGGGGCTGATTCAGCCCGCCGATTTATTTGAATTCACCCTGTGCAACCCGCCATTTCACTCCTCCGCTGCGGATGCTGCTGGGGGCACTCGCCGTAAATTGCGCAGCTTGGGCACTGGCCACGCCAAGGGCAAAGGCCTGCCGCCGCCAGTACTTAATTTTGGAGGGCAAAGCAACGAGCTCTGGTGTGAAGGAGGCGAAATGCGCTTTGTACGCACCATGATCTCGCAAAGCCGCCCGTTTAAGCAGCAGTGTCTGTGGTTCTCTACCCTGGTTTCCAAACAGGATAATTTGCCACTGGTGTATCAGGCTCTGGAAAGAATCGGCGCAATTCAGGTTAAAACACTGGATATGGCTCAGGGTAATAAAATCAGCCGTGTCGTGGCATGGAGTTTTTTAACCGAAGCCGAGCAAAAGCGCTGGGCAAAAAGCCGCTGGCGTAGTTAAAGATACGGATTCTATTTTTCAGGGTTTATTGCCAATAAAATATGCCGCTGGGGTTATTGCCCCGGCGGCATTTTTTTGTGTACTGGTATTAAGTATTATTATTTGAACTTCAATTTTTTATTACCATCGAAACCACCTTGCACATTATTTGTGATGTAGTTGCCCGGTTTTTTTATGGCAAGGCTTCTGTTGGCTAAGCTACAGTATTTTCTAGCCGGGCAGCTTGCATTCGTATTGCAAACTATATGTATAAAGGCAAAAACATTATGGCGATTTCTTATTCAGCGGCGGCAGCCAGTGCGTTTATTGTTTTACTTACAGCCTGTGGAGGCGGAGTCGTCTTTGTGGGTGATTTGCCTGCACCGCTCCCCGATCCCTGGAGCGGCCCAACTCGTTATGCAGCATATAAGCCGGAGGCCGGCAGCAATATGACGCCCATCTCGGTGGCTAGTACTGATGGGGAGGTTTTTCTTGGTGGGCAAAAGCGTTATTTTCAATCCAAGCAAGGCAGCTTGGGTTTTGTTTTTACAGCAGGGCACCCGTGGAATCTGGATGGAGATCGTTTTTCCGGCGGCTCTGAGCAAATAAGTGGAAATCGGATTGATTTCTTATTATATGCAGATCAGAAATCACGTGCAAATATCGGTAATGGGTCGAAAAATATTGTTAATCCGGCAATGGATTTTATTTCATTATGCGCCCCGGATCAGCAGCATTTTCTGATTAATACAGCAGCAACCCGTCTTTATGATAGCAGCCCGTTTCTGGATAAAAGCCTGCTTAGCAAACGTTACGAACGGGGTACATGTTCGGAAGAAGGAAGCAGAAGGGCGATAATATTTGATGCAAATGGCGGTGCCAATATCAAAAATGGCAATACCATCGAAGAAATATTTTCATTTACCGAGCTAAATAAGTTAGCTCAGGGCCAAAGCCTGCCAACATCCGATAATATGGGCATTCGGAATATGCTTTTTTATCAGTTCAGAGATGCAAATGGCACACGCTTAGCCATTCAGGAGCTTGTTTCTTATCCGGACAACACCAAAAATTATATTCGTATCTGGTATTAACTGGACAGAAAGATAAGAAGCCTCTACATGAATCAAAATTACTAAGCAGGTATATTAGTAAAATCAATGGCTCACTAGTGCTTAGATTTATGCAGAGGTTTTTTTTAAGGAAACTCTGATTTTATTTAGTTTCGATATTCTTTCACAGGTGGAAAATCTAGGAAACCTCTGGACAAGTATATTTTTTGCAAATCAGGTGCCTATAAGTTATTGATTTCATTATATGCTGATCTGGCGTTTTTGATGTATTTAGAGGCTCCCTTGTAGAAACTAGTTTTTAAAATTTTTTGGTATATTTATGGTGCGAATATTACAATCTAACAGGTCATCTGTAAGGTAAATTTTTCTTTGTAATTTTCCATCTTTCTTACTAAATGTAATGAAAAAAGCAACAACACCATCTTCATCACATTGTTTAGAAATTTTATATGGGAGGCGAAATATCACATCGACCACATTGCCATTTCTCGGAAATTTATCATACACTGTTTTCTCAACAATTCCTTTAGGTGTCATAATCTTATAATCAACAAGAAAGTCCGAACTTCTAGAAATTAAACATAATGCTGGCTTCGAAAGAGTGCTTATTAGCGGTTCAATCTGACCACCATCATCATAAACATTAGATACATTAAGCCGCTCTGCTGATGATAGTATTCCCTCAATATTACAACCAACACGAACGAAGTCAGATTTAATTATTTCAAACTCCTCTCTTGATATATAATTTTCACTACCTGCTTGTGCAAAGTTTAAAAAAACAAACATAGATGCAAAGATATAAAATAACCGCCAAAAATACATAACACCTCCAATAAAACTATTGTGTTTTAGTAGAAAAATCAGCCGAATCACCAATCATTTTTTTTATATCTTTCACATGCTGTATATCCCCAAAATCGTCACCATTCTTTAAAACCTCAAGAGCATGAGCATAATATGCTGCTGGGACATAAAACCCAACAACTTTTGCCTTTACAGCCTTTATATAAACTTCAATGTGTGGGTTTATTTTAATGGTGTCACCTTGATTTCCGCCAAGAACCGCAAAATCTCCCCGATCAATTTTTGCATACATAAAAGCCACATGCCCTGTGCCATATTTAGGGTTAGTATGTCTATAGACTACAATGGCACCATAAACTGGTTTATCAATTTTCACAAAATGTTTACTCATTGCAGGGAATTGAGATGATGTCCCTGCTGCGCCTTTTACATATGCAAAACCTGACTCTTTTAAACAATAATTTACAAATGCAGCACACCATGCCGTACTAAGAGTTGCATTTGATCCTATTTCTTTATGATAATTATCCGTAATAATTCCTTTCGAATTATCTTTTGCTGGCATTTTTTTCTCATGGTAGCCTGCCCATTCTTTAGCCTCCCTAATTGCAATTTCCATCCAAGGAGCTTTAATCTGGGTGCTAGAAATAGTGGCTATGGGAGAACCTACTCCTTCTCGGCTAACCGTTGTAGCCAATGGTTTGCTACCAGCGTTTACTAGTGGATTTGCCTTTGCTGGTACAGATGCTCCAGGTTCATTTTTCTTGTGTTTTTCTTTTGCTTTTTCAGATGCAGGCTTACTTTCTTGGTGGGTAGGCGAGTTAGGCTTAGGTTGATTTGCGGCTTCTTTCCCTCCTCCAATAATTAAGACTTCGCCAGGAAAAATTTTATTAATATTTTTAATTGAATTTTCTTTTTTCAAATCCGAAACGCTAACTTTAAATTTAGATGCAATCTTGCTAAGTGAATCGCCAGGTTGTACAACATATTTAATTGCATCTTTTGTTACTTGTTTTCCAGATGCTGCTCCCGCATGCTTATTTGTAGATGCTGTGTATTGAGTCCAATCCATAGTTAATAAGAGATTACCGCCAGGTGCTGAAGCAATAATTTGAGTAATGGCTTCCAAACTACCATCCAATTTTTCTCTTAAAATCTCTACTACACCCTTATTAGGGTTATGCATAACCGGAGGGATTCTACCTGTCTGATCTGTTTTGACTTTAGTATCAACACCATCCTGACGAAGTATCAGCTCTTGGTCAGCAAGAGGCTGAGCACCATTGGAGACTACCAAATTTGTAGTTGAGCGCCTTTCTTCCTTTTGGGGCGTATCGCCTTTTCCATGGTACCCTTCAATCTTAACAATCCCATCAACTAATTTTTCAAATTGTGCATTATCCAATTCACCGACAATCAAAGAAGGATCCAGCCCTGAATTTTTTTGTAAATCATCAATATATTTATTAGTATTATTTTCATTGGATGGTGCGTAACTTTGTATTGCACTACGAATACTTTTATTGCTATACAGCCTCTTTAAATTCCCCTTAATTGCATTTCTGCCCGTATTATAGTCAGGAAATATAAAGAAATACCCTAATTCCCCATTGGGTTTGGGTGAAGCCGCTATTCCAATATAGCCCTGTGTTTTCTTTGGGCTAGGGACGCCTTTAACCACTGGTGGTCTTAAATTGCCAGGGTTATTCAGTCTCCACGGTAAAGTACCGCCAGACCTAATCAAATGCGAACCGTTTGCATCAACAAAGTCAACAGTACGAAGTTCGCTGTTATATGAAGCTTTAATCCAATTATCCATGTTATTCAGCCAATAGTTTTTTTTCAAATCTAGTTATTATTTCATCTACATGACCGGCTTGATCTGCCGGAATAATTTTATTCTCTATCAACGCAAAATAATATCGCCAACGACTCATCTCATTTCCCTCTTGCAATTTATAAATTAATAAACTTGCAGGGCCATGAACATTCTGAAATGAGTCATTGTCAGACTTATCTGCCGAAATAATAAAAATATCACTACCCTTTACCACAACCTTTGCATTTTTAAGCATGACCTCTGAAAATCCGGACCAAGTATTAAATCTGAAATCCCATTTCGTAGAGTCTTTGTCCTTCATAATAGGGACAGAGTACCAAATCTCTTTGCCGTTCTGTTTTTTCAGAATATAAAAACTATAGTTGAAATAATAATATCTGTCATTTTCTACAGATAAGCCAGAAATTAGAGCTAATTGATTTTTTTTATACGGCCACTTATGAACTCCCGATTCGTATAACTCACCGGAAAAAACATTGGTGCTAAATAAAAAAACAATAAAAAAAATAACTTTATTCATTATCTTTAATTCCCAGTATTTCTTTCAACACTTCAGTATCAAAAAAGTCAGAATCTTCCGTACTAATAGCTTTCTCATAGTAATGTTCTTCATCTGATTCATGCTCTAAATCCTCATCCTGATTAAAGTTTGAATTATCAACCTCTTCATCCTCAATAGGCTGAGGGGGAATGGTTTCTAATTTCCACTTTTCTTCGCCAACACGTAATTGCAAAATATCAGCCTGATCTGTCATTACTCGCGGTAAACGCCCTGATTTAGGAATTTTTCCACTCGCTAAAACACTATTATCCGAACCTAAAATGGTAAAACTTTTCCCTACCCATCCCATATCTTTCATAAATTCATCTGCCCCATCTGCTGCAAACCGAAGGCTATGCTGCGGAAATTCAGAGGAAGGTAAGACGGGTAATTTGGCCTTTAATTGTGCAGGCCCGCTTAACTCATGGCTTGCCCCCTTGATGCTCACTTTTCCTGGACAGTGAATTTCTATATTGCCTCCCTTTAGCCTGATATAGGCACCACCTGCGGTGAGGAGTACTTCATCAGCTGCGGCGATTTCTACTTTTTCTTTGCAGGCCGTGATTTTTACATTTTTGTCGGCGGTAATTTCCACATCGTCACTCTGCGCCTGCAGCTGGATTTTGCCTTTGGCTGCAATCAGTTTTAACGCGACTTTGTCTTTTACCCCGGCTACAAACAGGCTGATGTGCTGGCCCACATTGTGTATCCAGCGGCGGCCAGAGGTCTGGTTACTGTCTCTTTGGGCGACCAGATCGAGATTAGTACCTGCTGCGATGGTCTGGCTTTGTGGGCTGGTAATCGCTACGCCGTCTTCCCCATGCAGCAGGATGACTTTTTGGCCACCAGCCTGAGCTTTAGACTTGCTCTTGCCATCTTTATCCGTATTACTGCCTGCTTCAAAGCTTTTGCTGGCATGCACATGGTGGTGCAGATGGCCGATGCTGGCTTTGCCGCCGGGGCTGTTGTTGGGCTTGATGGTTTGTTCATCGTCGCCGGTTTCAATCGTATCGGCAAGCTGATTGGTTGCTGTTTCACCTAAGCTTTGGGCTAGTGCCAGGGCGGATTCCAGCTGGCTTTGCGCGGGGCTGCGATCGAGTTGCTTGCCGCTAGCGCCGCTTTTGGCTTCGGTACTGATCAGCAAGCCGCTGGCGCGAATGGCACCTTGTTTATCGCTGCGTAATTCAAAGCCTTCGCCACGTGGTTCACCTTTACCGTCGGTACGCGGGTGGATCAGATAGCCAAGATTAAGTTGGGTTTTACCATGCTCGCTGGATAATTTGGTGCGAACTTCGCCTTTAGTGTCGTCAAACAGCAGCTCACCATACTGGCCGCCCTCATGCTCTTTGGTTTTGATACCAGATAACGTTTTATTGGCAGGCAGCGCGCCTGCGCCGCTAAAGGCTGGCATCGGGTGGCTGCCGTTATGGACCACGCCGGTGACAATCGGGCGGTCGATATCGCCTTCGATAAAATCAACTAACACTTCCTGACCGATGCGCGGGATGAACTGGTGGCCCCAGCTTGCGCCTGCCGATGGGTAGGCCACGCGGATCCAGCAGGATGACTTGTCATCGAGGTTTGCGCCAAACTCAGGATGCTCAGCCGTACGCTGCCAGTGGAATTCTATTTTTATGCGCCCTTGCTCATCGGTGTGGACTTCTGATCCGGCAGGGCCGACGACGGTGGCAGTTTGCACGCCAAAGCTTTTAGGTTTGCTCAGCGCTTCATGGGCAAAGATAGGGGTGAGCGGCTGGCCGCGTCTTTGGGCGGTGAAATCGGCTTGATAAGGAAGGGTATTTGCGGCTAAAGCCGCTCCTGCGAATAAGCCGGGGGCGACCAGGCCAAGTTGCTGGGTTAAATCAGCGGGCAAATTATTATTGGCGGTGAATTTTAGCTCGGTCACGGCAAATTCACGCTGCTCGGCGCTATCCCATTCATGCGCGGGGTGGTCTTCCAGGCGGAACCACTGCCCCGCTTGTAAGCTGCGCAAAGTGCCAGAGCCGCTAAAGGATTTCTTTTTGGCATCCATTGCCTGCTGACGCAAGCTAGCATAGTGGCTTAAGCCTTCCGCGTCGCTGGCGTAATAGAGCGATTGTGGGTCGTAATCTTCAAAGCTCAATTGGATTTGCTGCCCGCCATCGCCCTGGTCCACAGCACTTTGATCGGCTGTGTGGCTGGTGCTGGCGGCTTTGTAATCAAAGCTGGCAAGTGACACCGAACTGCTGCCTACCTGACGCTGGCTATTCCAAGTCGTAAGCGAATCACTTTCTTCCGTAGCATCCGCCCGGTGAAAGCGCACTTGGCTATCTTGCGCCTCGGGTACGGCAAAGGCATCGTCAAAGACGACGAGCTGCACCTGAGGACTACTTCCTCGCGACGCTATGCTACCCCGCTCGCTCGCTCCGGCCAGATGGGCAAAGCGCCACGCCAAACCTTCCTCTTGCATCAGCCTGACTAAGAAATCGTAATCGGATTCGCGGTATTGCAGGCAATAAGAGCGTGGGCCGTGTGCGCCGGATAATTTGAAATCCAGCGTTTGCACCGATGCAAAAACCGGATTTTTTTCCTGATGCTCAGCCAGTACCTGCTTCACAATATCGGGGACGGATAAATCCTGGAACACGCGGGAAGTGCGGCGGTATCTAAGCAAAGCAAAAGGCGGCTCTACCGTCAGCGCATACTTTGCGAAGCCGCCATCTGATCCAAGTAGCTGCGCCTGTGAGACAACCCCGCAGCGCTCGATTTCGCTACCGTTGGCGTCAGCTACTGATAAAACAACCGGCAAACCTAGCAGCGACTTAAGCTCTAAAGTCCCATCTGGGGAGAGACAATCAATTTGATAGCGATAGGCCCGATTTACCCCCTCGCTGCCGCTGACCTGCTGCGGCAAAAGCTGCTCGCCCCACGCCGCCCCGTCGCCAAGTTGCAGGCTGATAAGGCGTTGATCCTGATTAAAGGCTGCAGCAAAGGAGGCTAGAAGCTGGTTCATGTCCATAGAAAAAAATTCCGGTTATCGATATTAAGTACGGCAAATATTGGGTAGCAGGCACAGGCTGACGTTAAAGAAAATAAGGCCACTGACAGATGCTGTTTTGCGTATTCGTTATAAAGGCCTACAGCATATGCCCCTGTATACCTAACTTGAATACGGTAAACATTGGATGAAGTTGAAATCGGTGATCTCTCGCACAGTCATTTTGCTGGTTATCTGTCCTGAATACGGTAAACGTTGGATGATAGTTGCAAAGTGGCATCAAAACTGACAGGTGGGCGATGTGGATGCACTTTGAGTACGGCATCTACTCTAAAGCGTAAATGCCGTTCTAATTCCCGTGGGGCGTCCAGGCTGATTTTTACGCGGGTTAGGCGTGGCTCGTGCCGCTCTATGGCGCGGCGTAAGCGGTCGCGCAGCATTTCTCGGTCGTCCGGATTAAGCAGGCTGATACCGGATAGATCCGGAATGCCAAACAGCAACATCGAGTCGGTTGCAAGCGGATAGGGCTCAAAAATTTCCGGTAAATCCATGATCCGCGTATTTAGCAGCGCTTCCAAATCGCGGGCCAGAGCTCGGCGAAACTGTGGCAGCTCAAATAGCATGGCCGATGATGCATGGCTGATATCCGGTTCGTTATCCAGCAGCCGGTCAAGTACAGAGGGGAGAGTAAGGGTCTGGCGGCGGGGCGTGCTCATACAATGGCCTGTCTAATTTTTATACGATTTACTACAGTGCTTGAGCAAAACGGGGATCCTGATGAGGTTCCGGGTAAGCCTAATCACGGGTTTACAGGAGCCCGCTTTAGCGGCAAAAAACAATGTTTTAAAGTTATTTGCGGCTAAAGTTGCCCCTGTGATATGGATAACTAAACTCAAAGACGCAGAGGGGCCTGTTTATGGATTTAGGCAATCACCTTGCTGAGCTCCTGAGCCAGCAAAAAACGGTAAGCAATAAAAAGCCCTGCTCCGACTAAAGCCAGTAGTGCGAAATATAGCCAAAGTGGTAGTTCATGGCGTACAAAGGCTTGAAAGCGCTGTGGCAGCTTCCAGTTAGGGGCAAATTCTGCTTTGCCACCTCTGACCTGCTGAATTTCCTGGCCTACCCGGGCGGTTAGATAGCCCAGTTTTTCCTGGCCTTCCAGCAGGTATTTACCCTGAAAACCCAGTAAGAGGCAGGTGTGGAAGACTTCCATTGCTTCAAAATTATTATTAGGATCGCGGCGTAATACTTCCAGACGATCAAAAAAGCCTTCACCGGCCAGATGCTCGCCAAAAATACGCAATTGCAAAGGCATGCGTTCCCATTCTTCGCGCAGGCTGAATTCTGATGAAAGAATAATTTCATCCATCAGCGCGCAAAAAGCATATTTGGCTTCACTGATATTAGGGACTTCTTTGCCAAAGTTGCGGGCATTTTTTTCAAACTGGGCGAGGAAATGATCGACACGGCGATTGAATTCGGCCGCGCTACTCGGAGCATTGCCGTCTCTGAGCAAAAATAGCAGATAAATACCATCTTCTAATAACTCACGCATGCTGGGGGCGGAGGGTTTGGCAACGGTCAGCGGGTGCGCTTCTGTGTTAGCGGTTTGACTCATTTTTTAATCTCAGCGAAAGACAGCAATTAACTCAAGTTTTAAATCCGAGAGTGATTGCGGAACATAAATACAAATACTGCGTGATTGCAGCATGCGTTGATAAATATCGCCTTTAGGTTCAAAAGCAAAATAATGGTTACCTACGCGAATCGGAATGGCTGAAGGCGTTTGTGCTGCGTAGGAGATGCTAACGCCACGCATAGCCGAGTTCAGAATCTTATCCACATCGTCCGGCGCGCCGATTTTAAATTTAAGCGGTACGGTTTCGATGATGCTGGATGACGATTGCTCGCTTTGAACCGACAGGTAGAAGTCGACATTCTCAAGGAAGCGGTCGCTTTCCAGGTGACCAATATGAAATGAGGGCTTGGGATATGTGAGCGGGATCACAGCATAACGCGCTGAAATCACGGTATCGAGCAGCTCACGGATTTGTACATCCAGCACCAGCAGGCTGTCATGCAAAGTCTCGTGGCGATAGGCAGGAATATCGGCCAGTGTGTAAACCGATGAAAATGTCTGTAATTCACCACAAAATTCAGCAAGGGCGCGATAAAGTTCTTCAGGGTGAAGCGGCTCACACTTAACCAAATGATTGATGCGGGCGAAATTGCGATTCACCGTGTGCAGCAGCCAGAAAGAGGCGATGTCGGTGGTGCCGTATTCCATTACGTTTTTAGCGCGCTCACGGTGAGCGCCTGCGAGTGCCTGGCTTTTAACCAGCAGAATATCCAGTAAGCGGCGCAGATTCTGGCTGAGCTCGGGAATGGCGCTTACCGTTGTGGCGGGCGGGTAAAAGCCTGCACTTAAAGACCACTGGCCAGTGGCGTCTTTTATTAATCGCCCCAGTGGCACCGCTTCGTAACCATCACGGTTTTCTTCTTCCACCATCAGACGAACATCAAGCTCCAGCGTAGTGATATCGGCTTCCAGTGCCTGTGTGTATAAATCGGCTACCCCCTGATGGGCACTGCGATAGCGGGTAGAGCGCGAAGCGGTGTTTTCATTGGTTTGCGTGTTGCCGCCATAGGGTTGCAGCTCGGCAAGACAGGCATAAAGTGTGGTGCTTACCCCTACTTGCGGTAACTCGTTCAGATTACGTGAAAGAGGCAGAGGTTCGGATTGCGGGGCCTGAAACAGGCTGCCATCTCTGAATAAAAGCGAGAGCGAATCAAGGCGGATCTGCCCGCCACGCAGAGCGACTTCATCAATTTGAAATTTTTGCAGGCCCCAGCTATGGCGGCTGAGCAAATTGCGCGTTTCAGCCTGCTGATAATCTTGTAATAAAGACTGCTGCTGGAAGTGCTGTGGGCGAAGGAACATCCCTTCGCCCCATAAAACACGTTTGGCTTTTAACATAGGAAAACACTCCGGCAAGCCGCTGTGCCCTTGCACTAACGGCTAGCCACAATAGGTGGAATTATTTGGTTCTCGGGGCTGGCTTTCTGCTGGCAAAACCGCAGTCTGCCTTAAAGCTTGCTGACTGGCCCGGCACGAGCAGGGCTTTGGGATGAACAACTTGCAGATAGCAATCCTGTGCTTTAAAGCTGAATTCTTTCTCGCTTCGTACATCCTCGGCGCTGACTAGTACCCGCCAGAACTGGGAATCTGGCTTTCTAAAGAAGCCAACTACGCCGATAAATTTAGTTTCTTCGGCGATTTTGTCATCAAGCGTGACGGTTTTTCCTGGCAGCAGTACAAATTCATTTTGTGCAACGAGCGAGCTGCCCAGCAACTCTGCATCGGTTTTGCCGCTGGCGAGCGAGTCAAAAGTCAGACGGTTGAATTCTTCAAGCCCTTTGAGCTGATAGAGCCTGAGCACCAGAGACAGGGGCCTTCCACTGCTGTCCCGGTTGAGTGCAGGTTCTGCTTCACCCTGAATTTTAAAAGGCTTCGGGCCGCTACTGGCACAGGCAGAAAGCAGGAGCAGGCTAGAAATAAGCAATGCCACTTTGGCGTGTTTTTTAAGTGTCTTAATGGGCATCATCTTCGTATTTTTAGGCTAAAAAAAATGGTTAAAAATGGCATCAGGGAAGGGATTAAAAAACAGAGTAACTATCCGCCCAATGTAGGGATATATATCACGAGATAAGGATGTGTGCATGGGGAATAAGCTACATTGGTAAAATCTGGGCATGAGTTATGCTTTTGTTTGGCTTAAATGTAGAATAACGGCTTAGTAAGTATCTGGAGTTTGGGTTTTGTTTGCTATCTTTATGATTTTAATAGTAATATTTTTCGTGTTGGCATGGGTTGGCTGGCGATTTTTTATTGGTGGTGGATCCGTTGGAGTTTTTCAAGCTGAAAATAAGGCAAAACCCGTAAGTTGCCCGGATACAACAGAAAATAAGAGAAAAGATATTGTAAGTATATTACCTGATAAATCAAAGCAAAAAGAATTACTGGTTAATAGATCTTTTTTACATAAAAAGTTGAAATTAGGCCTGTTGCCACTAGCGAGTTTGGTGCTGGTTTTGTGTGTTGTTGGTGTAACACTGCATTTCAATTCCCGGCATGCTATTGCACCATTCTCGCCTAAGGAATACAGCCAGGTTGCTCACATACAGGGGACATTTACCGAAGCCAAGCTTGAGCCGCCTCCTGCTTTACCTCCGGAAGTATTTATCAGTGCAGCCGCTGCAGCTGCCCGCCCCGGCTTAGCTACGGCAAATCGTGACTGGGGCCAGCTAGATCCCCAGTTTGTGCAGACGGTTTTGCAGATTATGAAAAAAATGGCGGAGCGGGGTTACCCTATGGCGCTGCTTGAAGGCTATCGCAGCCCGGAGCGCCAGGATGATTTGATCTCCAAGGCCAATGTAGTGACTAAGGCAAAGGGGGGGCAAAGTAAGCACCAGTACGGTTTGGCGGTTGATTTGGCACCGATGAAAGATGGGAAAATTATTATTTCCGAGCGTGATACATGGGCATTTGCAGCCTATCAGGCTCTGGGGGAGGAGGCCGTTGCAGCGGGGTTGACGTGGGGTGGAGTTTGGTCATTTAAAGACTATGGGCATATCGAAAAAGCGGGCTCTTTGGCCGCCATATTGCGAAATAAGTAATTTTTGCATTTCATTTTGTATGGAGATTCATGTTCATGAAGCATTGGCTGCGTAACGCCAAAGTCACGTCAGCAATCGGGTTTTTGATCCTGATTGCTTTGATCTGGTTTTTAGGTCCATGGTTTGGTCTGAAAACAGCAGAGGTCCGCTTTGGCTGGATCTTCGCTGTCATGTTGCTATGGGTCTTGACTCTCATGGTCGGTAAATTAATTACGAACCGTGCAGGTGGCCTGATCGAAAAAATGCTGCTGAAACAAGCAGATGATGCCGTGATTGGTGCCAGTGTTGATAAACGTGCCGAGGTAAACCTTCTGCGCCAGCGCATGCTGGGTGCAATTGACACTTTAAAAACATCTCAGCTGGGTAAGTCGCGCGGGAATGCTGCACTGTATGAATTGCCCTGGTACATGATTATTGGCCATCCTGCAGCCGGTAAAAGCTCGGCTATTTTGCAATCCGGCCTGACCTTTCCTTTTAGTGATAAGGCGGGCGTGCAGGGTGTTGGTGGTACTCGTAACTGTGATTGGTTTTTTTCTACTGAAGGCGTGCTGCTGGACACGGCAGGGCGATATGCCACGCAAACAGAAGATCGCGTGGAGTGGCTGGAATTTTTAAAATTACTAAAGCGTCACCGCTCCAAAGCTCCGGTTAACGGCATTTTGGTGACTATTAGTCTGCCAGAGCTGGCTCAGCATCATTCTGAAGGCTTTGCACTTTATGCCCGCCAGATTCGCGAGCGCATCCATGAAATTGAGGCCACTTTTGGTTTGCAGGTGCCGATTTATCTGAT
The DNA here is from genome assembly GCF_003952345.1 of Iodobacter ciconiae. Taxonomy (NCBI): domain Bacteria; kingdom Pseudomonadati; phylum Pseudomonadota; class Betaproteobacteria; order Neisseriales; family Chitinibacteraceae; genus Iodobacter; species Iodobacter ciconiae. The sequence goes on from NZ_CP034433.1 coordinate 418,366, forward strand.
CTTTACCAAGCTTGATTTATTAGGCGGTTTTTCACAGTTTTTTGAAGAAATGCCTGAAGAAGAACGCCACCGTGTATGGGGCGCTACGCTGAGTGCCGAGCAGGGTTCGGGTTTTGATGCCAGCCATGTGGTCAGTATGCAGTTTGATGCGATGTACCGTGGCCTCGTGCAAATTGGTGAAGAAAAGCTGGCGGCTCACCGTGGCAATCAGAATAAACCTGCGTTTTTTGCATTTCCTATCGAGTTTCATGCACTTAAAGAAGCTGTTGCCAAGTTTGTAAAGCTGTTGCAAGAAGAAGATCCTTATCATGCACGTCCTTTGCTGCGCGGCTTTTATTTTTCTAGCGCCTTGCAAGAAGGGGTTCCGCGCATTGGTGCTGCAACTCATGTGTCCAGCCAGTTTGACCTGAGCCGTCAGGGCTTTGATGCACGCCAGGTACCGGCTTCGTATAGCTATTTTCTGCGCGATTTATTCAGGGAAGTTGTTTTCCCCGATCAGCATTTAGTGTCTCGTCAGACGCGTCCGGCCGGCAGCCGCTGGCGTATGGCCGGGATGCTGGGCGGCCTGTCTGCTCTGGCTTTGTGTGCAGGGCTCTGGACATGGTCGTATATCGGCAATGAAAAGTTGATGGACAGTGTGGCCAGTGATCGTGCTGCTGCGCAAAAGCTGGCATCGTCCGGGCAACTTTATGATCGGCTGATTTCTTTGGGAATCTTGCAAAAGCGGATTGAGGAATTGCAGTCTTATCGTAAAGACGGCCATCCATGGCAGGTAGGCTTGGGGCTGTATCAGGGTAGAGAGCTGGAAATTGCGCTGCGTAAAGAATATTTTGCCGGCTTGAAAGAAGCGATGCTGGTTCCGGTGAAAAAGAATCTGGAAATCTCTCTTGAGCAGCTTGCCTCCAATAACGTGGCCGAGCCGGCTCCTGTGCCTGTAGTGCCTAAGCCAGCGCCGACCCCTGCGCCGACGCCGGCACCAAAGGCTGTTGAGCCAGCGCCTGCTAAAGAGCCTGTAAAAAAACGGGTTCCGGCGCCGCATAAAAGGGGGCTGCCAAATATTCAGCTTGGTGCATGGGCTATTCCTCAGCGGGCAACGGCACTTGCAGCTACCGCAGAAGCTACACCGGCAGTGCAGCCTAGGCTGGATCAGGGTTATAACGCGCTGAAAACTTATCTGATGCTGCATGAGCGTGCCCGTATGGATGAGGCGCACCTGACTGATCAGATTCCTCGTTACTGGCGCAGCTGGCTGGAAGCCAATAAAGGCAACCGCAGTAATGAAGAAGTGATCGCTGCGGCAGAAAGACTGGTGGCATTTTATGTAAGCCAGATTAAAGAGCCGGATTTGCCTTTGATTGTTAATGATGAAAAAACGGTGGCTGCTGCGCGTGAAGTACTGCGTGCTTCGCTTAAACGTCTGAGCGCTACGGAGCGGGTCTACAACGAAATTAAAGCTCGTGCTAACACCCGTTTTGCTCCGCTTACTGTGCCGCGTATTCTGAATAACAAGAATGGTGATGTGGTTGCAGGCAGCCAGATGGTTGCAGGTGCATTTACCCGTGAAGCCTGGGATAACTTTGTACGCAATTCGATTGACGAAGCCAGCAAGGGTGAAGTGAAGAGTGATGACTGGGTTCTGGCATCATCTGTGCAGGATAATCTGGGCAGAGATGGCAATATTGAAAAAAACCGGGCTGACCTCGAAGCGCTTTATCGTCAGGAGTATGCAGCAGAGTGGAAGAAATTTTTGCAAGGCGTAGTGATTCGTGATTTCAATGATCTGCCTTTTGCGGGCAATGCAATTGGTCAGCTGGCAGATATACAGGGCTCTCCGGTTAAATTGATTCTGGCCCGCGCCGCATTTGAAACGGCATGGGATAACCCAAGCGAGCTTTCACGCAAGCTGGAAAACGCCAAGCAATCAGTGCTGGAAAAAACCACCGCCTTATTAAAGGGAGGCAATCAGCCCGCTACCGTAAATGCAGCTGAGCTGGGCGAAGTGGGCAGGCAGTTTTTAGGCATTACGCGTCTGGTTCAAAGCGATAGCGCAGGCGCTGCGCCGATTAATAGCTATTTGGAGCAGCTGGGCAAGCTGAAAGGCAAAATGAATCAGATTGCCAGCAGTGACGAGCCAGGCGCACAGGCGCGTCCACTGGTTCAGGCTACTTTGAATGGCAGCGGCTCCGAGCTGGCAGACACTTTACAGCAGGTTGATAATGTACTGCTTACGCCCCTTTCGCAAGAAACTCGCGATATGGTGCGGCCAATGCTGGTTCGTCCTTTGATCCAGACTTATGCTGTGCTGCTTGGGCCGGTGGAAAAAGATCTGAATCAGGCGTGGCAAAAGGAAGTGTACGGGCAATGGAAAGTACTTTCTGCCAAGTATCCATTTAGTGATTCAGCGAATGAAGCGCCAATGTCAGAAATCGCCAAGTTTGTAAAACCTAAGGAAGGCACGGTTGATAAATTTACTGAAAAGTATCTGAATGGCTTAGTGACTCAAAAGGGCGACAGCCTAACACCACGCACCTGGGCCAATCTGGGGATTCGTTTTAACCCGGCCTTTTTAGCTGGAATGGGCCGCTTAAGCAGCATGGCTTCCAGCCAGATGGCAGATTCCTCCAGCGCTAAGTTTGAGCTGCAGGCGATTCCTACATCGGGCTTGTCCGAGATTGTATTTGAAGTCGATGGGCAGGAAATGCGTTATCGCAACGGCCCTCAGCCTTGGCAGTCATTTAACTGGCCAGGCACGGGTAATACGCAGGGCGCCAGAATTCAGGTGGTTGCATTTAGCGGTGTGAGCGCAGTTGTGAGTAATCAGCAGGGGCGTATGGGCTGGATGCGTTTACTCGCACAAGCCCAGGTCGAGCAGCACGATGCGGATTCGGCAACGCTGACCTGGAAGATTCGTCGGGGAGATGCCGGGGATGCGGATGTAGTTCGGTTTAATTTCCGTGCAGTTAGCGGTGTAAACCCCTTGCAACTCTCTGGTTTACGTAAGCTGTCATTGCCAGAACGCGTGACGATGTAAGGTGCTGCCATGCTAAATAATTTTAAACGGGCTCAGGATTTGCCTATGCAGTACGCAATTTTTGGCAAATTACCGCGGCGTGCAGATTTTATCCGCATCAATGCCAGCCACGCTGTTGCCCAAGATGTTGACCAGTTACTGGCCGATAGCCTGAAGTTTGTGGCTTTAAGGCCCGACTGGCAGACACGCTATATGCAGACATCTGGCAGCGAATTTCTTATGCACAGCCGTGATTTGCGGGGGGCCTTTTTGGGCGTCACTCTGCCAAGCCATGATGAAGCACAGCGTTATTACCCGCTGGTGGCTGGAGTTTGTGTGCCCGCTGACGTTTTGCTGGGTAATGAAGCTGAGTTTTTACTGGCCAATGAGTTGTTTTTTTCAGGGTTAAAAGATCAGCTAAGAAGTGCGATTGATAATTCGGTGGAAATGATTGCCTGCCGCCAGTTTATGGAGGATCAGATGTCGTTTGGCAGCAGGGCAGCTGCAGACCTGGGTCTGGCAGCACAGTTGCTTGAACGGCATATGGCGAATACTCCTGCTACATTACTCGAACAGGCATTAAATAAGGTTGGGCGAGGAGATTTGGAATCAACCCTGCTGGCATTTGCATTTTATTTGCAATTGTCACGCCGCTACGGTGGCAGCATGGCCTCGCAGATGTTTTTACTGCCGTTGCCTGTCGGTGTGGGAGAGGAAATTCTGGGGGCCGCTGTTTGGTTATCTCTTTGCCGTGCAGCGATTTATGCCCAAGGAGTCAGCCAGATTAATTTTGCGTTTATTGAACAAGCCGGGGTCCGTTATCTGGCTTTGACGCTTAATCCACTGACTGATAAGCAGTTGGGTATGTTGTGGGGGGAGACAATTGATCCATTGCAATTAGTGGATGTATCTGATTTGAACGCCCCCTGGCGCAGTCACCAATCTTATGCCGAGGCTTCATATATTTTGGGGCGGCAATTGAGTGACCCTACATTGTCTTTGTTAAAGTTGCGTGAAATTGTCGTTAAAATTACTTACGGAATAAGTTAATTCCGTGTTTTGATTCTGAAACTTACTTTATTTAGGAATGGCAATGGCCAAGGAAAGCACACAGAAAAAACTATCACGCGTCCGTCCACCTCGCGTTCAGATTACTTATGACGTGGAAGTTGGTGATGCAATCGAAAACAAAGAGCTCCCTTTTGTATTGGGTGTGGTGGGTGATTACACCGGTAATACTCCACAAGTTAAATTGAAAGAACGCAAGTTTATTCAAATTGACCGTGATAATTTTGATGATGTTTTAAAAGGCATGGCACCCAGCCTTGCCATGAAAGTAGATAACAAATTGAAAGATGACGATTCGCAAATGTCGGTGTCTTTGCAATTTGAATCATTGGCCGATTTTGAACCACAAAATGTGGTGAATCAGGTTGAGCCATTAAAAAAACTACTGGATGCACGCAGAAGACTTTCGGATCTGCGCAACAAAGTAGTGGGTAATGACAAACTGGAAGAACTACTGGATGAAGTCGTTCGCGATACCGAAAAATTACATCAGATTAGCCAGGCTAGACCAGCCTCTGCAGAGGAGTAATCACTATGTCAGATCTACAGAAGCTTGATGCCAGTACAGTTGAAATTAGCGAAGCTGGCAGCCTGCTCGATTCAATTATTGATAACAGCCGTATTGCCAGTAACGAGCAGGAAAAAGACCGCACCCGTGATTTGATCAGCGAGCTGGTTGATCAGGTTCTGGCGGGTACCGTAACAATTTCCCGCGATTTAAGCGCCAGTATGGATGTGCGTATCGCAGAAATTGATGCTTTGATTTCAGAGCAACTGAATGAAATTATGCACCATGCTGATTTCCAGAAGCTCGAATCCTCATGGCGTGGTCTGAAGTACCTGACTGCTGAATCAGAAACTAGCACCATGCTAAAAATCAAGGTGCTGAATGCTTCCAAAAAAGACCTGCTTAAAGACTTTAAAGCATCGTCCGAATTTGACCAGAGCGCTCTGTTTAAAAAGATTTACGAAGAAGAATACGGCACCTTCGGTGGCGCGCCTTATGCGGGCCTGGTGGGCGATTTTGAATTTGGCCGTCATCCGGAGGACTTCTATCTGCTGGAAGAGTTATCCCATGTGGCTGCTGCCTCGCATGCACCGCTGATTACTTCGGCAGGCTCTAGCCTCTTTGGTCTGGAAAGCTTTACTGATATTGGTAAGCCTAGGGATTTGGCCAAGATTTTTGATACGGCTGAATATGCCAAGTGGAAATCATTTCGTGAATCTGATGATTCCCGTTATGTGGGGATGGTCTTGCCACATGTGCTGGGCCGCCTGCCTTATGGCCGCGATACCGTACCGGTGGAAGAATTTGATTTCGAAGAAAACGTCGATGGCACAGACCACAGCAAATACCTGTGGACTAATGCTTCTTATGCCTATGCCGCACGTTTAACGGCCGCTTTTGCCGAATACGGCTGGCTGGCTGCCATTCGTGGTGTGGAAGGTGGTGGTCTGGTAGAAGGTTTACCAGCACACACCTTTAAAACGGACGATGGCGAAGTGGCTCTGAAATGTCCGACAGAAGTAGCTGTGACCGACCGCACTGAAAAGCTGCTGTCTGATCTTGGCTTTATCTCTTTGGTGCATTGCAAAAATACAGATTATGCCGCTTTCTTTAGTGGCCAGTCTTCGCAAAAAGCCAAAACATACAACACTGATTCGGCCAATGCCAATGCGCGTTTGTCTACCCAGTTGCCTTATATTTTCTCGGTTTCCCGCATCGCGCATTACATGAAATCGATTATGCGCGACAAGATTGGCAGCTTTGCCTCCCGCCAGAATGTTCAGGATTTCTTAAACACATGGCTGGCGCAGTATGTGTTGCTGGATGATTCGGCGAGCCAGGAGGCAAAGGCAAAATACCCGTTGCGTGAAGCGCGTGTTGATGTGGTTGAAGTACCCGGCAAGCCGGGTGTATACCGCGCAGCAGCGTTCTTGCGCCCTCACTTTCAGCTCGATGAGCTAACCATTTCTTTGCGTCTTGTGGCTGAGTTACCAAAACCAACCCGTTGATGCAGTGAAGCGTAGAAGTAATTTTTTTTAACTGTAAGGAGTTTACAAATGGCTTTTGATGCATTTTTGAAAATTGATGGTATTCCTGGTGAATCTACCGATGACAAGCATAAAGATTGGATCGAAATTCAATCTTTCTCGCACAAAATTGAGCAGCCAGCTCAAGCAACTGCCAGCTCTGCTGGTGGTGCGACTGCTGAACGTGTAAACCACGCTCAATACGTCATCACTCACTTTCTGGATAAAGCCAGCCCGAAGATCTACGAAGCATGCTGCACTGGTAAGCACATCAAAGATGTAACGATCGAGTTGTGTCGTTCCGGTGGTGATAAGGTGAAGTACATGGAAATCAAAATGGAACAAGTTTTGATTTCTAAGGCAGAGCCTAAAGGTTCATCTCAAGATGAAGGTTTCCCTAGCGAAACCGTAAGCTTCAGCTACGGCAAAATCAAGTGGACTTACACTCAGCAAAAACGTACTGATGGTGCTGGTGGCGGTAATGTTAGTGCTGGTTGGGATCTGACCGCTAACAAAACGATTGCTTAAATGCTTTGAAGATTGCCCATTCGGGTGATGAGCAATAAGCAATAAACTGGTCTGCTGCAAGGCAGACCAGCTGTTTCAAAAAAAGGAATTTAATAATGAAACGTTCAGGATTTGTTTGTGCAGCTTTACTTGTGATTGCTGCTGGTGTGACCGGATGTGCTGAAAATCCAACTACTCCTAGTGTTACGCCTTCCACTTCTTGGAAGAATGCACCGGCTGATGCAGCATCAACAGTTATAACAACTGCAGAAACAGCGGCAGTAGCGACACAAGCTGCTGTTGATCCATCCTTTCTTAAGTTTGACAAAATGTCTGCCAAACTGACACCAGAGCACGAACAACAATTGATGAGCCTCTTGCCACAGTTAAAAGAAGCAAAAGCTATTACCTTACGTGGCTATTGCTATAAAAAAGACATCGGGAATGCTAAATCTGCCGCGCTGGCACGCGCAGCCAGTGCAGAGAGATTCCTGGTCAAACAAGGCATCTCTAAAAAGAAATTTATTCGTCGTTTTAATACTGAAGATGCAGAGCACGCTGTACGCATTGAGATCAGTAAATAATACCGCTTATTCCCTTGTTATTTATCCGCTTTACCTGGATTGCTAATGATTTTCCCCATGCCTTTATCACAATTACTGGGCAGTTTTGCGGCTGCATTTAATCAAGATCAGCGGTTGATCTCCCTACAATTAGGAGATGGTGCAGCCTGGGGGGAGCAGCTTTTACCACAGCGGGTGGATGGCAGGGAGGGGATCAATCAGGCTTATCAATACCTGATTGATTGCCTTTCCCCCGATAGTGCTTTAGAGCTTAAATCGCTACTGGGTTTGCCAGTCGTTTTATCTATTGAAAATGCGAATGGTGAGGCGGTTGAGCGCTGTGGGGTTGTCTCCCAAGCGCAATTACTGGGCTCGGATGGCGGCTTCGCAAAGTACGCGCTGACAGTAGAACCGCCTTTTGCTTTGCTTAGATACCGCCGCACTTCCCGCGTGTTCCAGGATTTATCCGTCCCCGATATTGTGAAGCAGGTACTGGCTGAGCATCAGGACAAAAATCCGGTGTTTGCATCGGTGCAAACGCTGGATTTCAAGCTCTCCGGCACGCATTCACCGCGATCCTATTGCTTACAATACCGCGAATCCGATTTCGATTTTCTGACACGATTATTAGCAGAGGAAGGCTTAGCCTGGTTATTTAATCATTTTCCGGGCGATAGCCCTCAGGTTCAGTTGCTTGTGTTTGATGATGCTTTTGCAATTGCAGAAGCGACAGATCCATTTGTTAGATTTCACAGAGCCGACGCCACGGAAGAGAGCGATAGTCTGACTGAATGGCAGAGTCAGCGGCAAATCGGCAGCAGCAGCGTGTCTTTGGCCAGCTTTGATTACAAAGCTACCAGAACCAACGAAAGTTTTGATGAAAGTAGCATCGATCAGGGTGATGGCGGCCAGCAGCTGCAGGTAAGTTTCGAAGATTATGACCCGCAATCGCTGTATTACGCCAGCGACGCGGAAGGCCTAAGCCACTATGCTAGCTTGCGTCAGCAGGCAATGGACGCGCAAAAGAAATCCTTTAGCGGCTCTGGTACTTTACGCAGCCTGCAAGCCGGGCAGTGGTTCCGCCTGGAAGATCATCCCGCGCATGAATGGGATAGCGCCGAGCAGCGTGAATTTGCTATCACTGAGCTGAAATTCACCGCAAACAATAACCTCCCAGCGGATCTCACCCAGCAACTTAGCTTAGTCGCGCCCGGCTTACTCGTAGGAGCGGCTTTAGCCGCAAATACCCTCCCTTATCAAGCTAATTTTACCGCCCAAAGGCGTGGCCAGCCGATCGTGCCCGCTTTTGCCCATAAAGCGCTGAGCAAACCTAAAAGCTTTGGCGTGCAAACCGCCACCGTGGTTGGGCCTGCCGGATCAGAGGTGCACACCGATGAGCAAGGGCGCATAAAAATAGAATTCCACTGGCAGCGTGCTGCAGAACACCCAGAGTTTGGCGCAAACCTTGATGATAAGTCATCCTGCTGGATCCGCGTCGCCTACCCATCGGCAGGTGCTGGCTTTGGGCATCAGTTCATCCCGCGCATCGGTCAGGAAGTGTTAGTTGATTTTATCGAAGGCGATATCGACCGCCCGATTGTCACCGGCGTGGTCCATAACGGCAGCCATCCTGTGCCAACATTCAGCGGCGCAGGCGCGCTGCCTGCCAATAAAACGTTATCTGGTATCAAAACCAAAGAGCATGAGGGCGGCCAGTATGGCGAGCTGCTGTTTGATGATACCAAGGGCGAAGTTCGTACTAAATTATCCAGCGAGCACGGCAAAACCCAGCTTAACCTTGGTTACTTAATTCACCCAAGAACTGACGGCAAGGGTGAGCCACGCGGCGAAGGCTTTGAATTACGCACCGACAAACAAGGTGCCATTCGCGCCAATGGCTTACTCATCAGCACCGAAGCCAAAAGCGGCGCCAGCGGCAAACAGCTCGATCGCAGCCCCGCCCAAAGCCAGCTGGAGTCCGCACTGGCACTGGCCCAAAGCCTGGGTGAAACAGCGACCAACCAACTTGCCGATACGATTGAAACCGGCGACGATGAACAAACCATCAAGCCCGACAACAGCCCCGGCAGCAAAGCCACCACCGGCCATCTGCACCACCACGTGCACGCCAGCAAAAGCTTCGAGGCAGGCAGCAATACCGATCAAGATGGCAAAACCAAATCCAAAGAGCAGGCAGGGCAGCAAAAAATCATCCTGCTGCACGGTGAGGATGGCGTCGCCATCACCAGCCCGCAAAGCCAGACGATTGCTGCAGGCACCAACCTCGATCTGGTCGCGCAAAGAGACAGCAACCAGACCTCCGGCCGCCGCTGGATACATAACGTGGGCGAGCACATCAGCCTGTTTGTAGCCGGGGTAAAAGGCAAAATCGCGCTCAAACTAATCGCAGCCAAAGGCAAAATCCAGCTGCAGGCGCAGAGTGACGATGTGGAAATTACCGCAGACAAAAATGTAAAAATCACAGCCTGTAAAGAAAAAGTAGAAATCGCCGCAGGCGACGAAGTGCTCTTCACCTCCGGCGGTGGTTATATCCGGCTAAAGGGCGGCAATATCGAGATTCACTGCCCTGGGGAAGTGAGTATTAAGGGGGCGAGTCATGAGTTGAGTGGGCCTACTAGCTTGGCAAAAAATTATAATGAAATGCCCGTGAGCAAGTTTGAGCGGAAATATCAAATCAAAGATGAAGAATCGGGACAACCACTCGCTAATCAGCGATTTAAAATCACGCGTGCTACAGGCGAAGTGGAATTCGGTAAAACAGATGGCAATGGGTTTACTCATATGATTAAAAACCCTGATACCTCTGAACGCATTCAAATTGAAGTGGTAGCAACGCCTGCGAAAAAAGAAAAAAGTCAGAGGATTAGTAATGACAACGCCGAATAATGCGGATCTGGAATGCAAACAAACAGATTTTCTTGGCGCTGCCAATGGTAAGGATAATATTAAGCCCATTTGCATGCCCAAGAAAATTCAACTTCTGACTGAGCTTGATAAAGGGTCAGGCAACGATGGGTCAGGTAGTAGCACATCAACGGCTATGCTATATGATCATCGATATAATATTGAGGTATGCCTGTTTAATGGCGAAAAACTACCGAATAACGAAAATTATAAATGGGCTATTGAGTATATTTCTCCCTCTTTGCCAGGCAAAAAAATTCGCCTTGAACTTAAACAACAAGGGGCGCGAATTGGCTTAGAGATTGATGACATTGATTATTGCGGTTGCGAGCTTTCAATTCAGGCGTATACCGATGCTCCTGAAAAATTTATCGAATTAAAACAGCTGGTTCACCATCGTTTTTACTGGGTTGATAAAAAAAGAATCGATCAACAGATTCAGGAACGAAAAAGCGAGCCATGGCGAATTGATCAGGGTCGTAGCAGCCTGTGCGGTATGGCGGCACTTTTTTATGTCACTATTAAAAATAGTGCCGATCGCTATCAAAAGATTGCTCAAGACTTGCATCGAATGGGTGAATGCACCATAGATGGTTTTCGAATAAAGCCCTCAGCTAAAATGTATGAAATTGATCCCGCTAATCATGGTGGGTACAAACGAATGAATATGTGGGAAGTGGATTGGATTGTGCTCGCCGGAACGCGCAGCTCTGAGAGTAATTTGGGCTATCACGGGTTGGAGTCGGGTAACTGGGATCAATTTGCCGCTATTAATTGGCCTGGAATGATGGAAGACTTGGTCAAAAAAATTGGTGGATACAAACAAACTAAAGCCGTGGATGTAGATTTGCTCACACCACTTACTCAAAACGCATTCCTTAGTAATAGCCGTGATCCTGCAAAAGATTTACCCAAGCTGGATGAAATAGACAAGAGCTATCGCGAGGGCAAGCAAGTATTAATGATGATAGATGCGGATATGCTGTCTGACACTCTTGGCTACAAACTAGGGGATATTGCTCAATCACACTGGATTGTTTATGAAGGTGGTATGGTAAAGGATTCAATCAAGCAAAGCGTGAAATTTAAAGTATTTAGCTGGGCATTCGATCCTGGATCTGGAGTTAAGTACCAAATTAATCAAGTTCTGCCAGATTCAAAGGCAAGTTGCCCAATAAAAACAAGTGGCGGTATTTTATTCTCCTCCTTTACGAGTAACCATTATGGCCACATTGAAGCACATAACTAAGATCGCAGTGGGTGTTTTTATGTTAATGACATTTTCGGCTAATGCAAGCGAATGCGAGTCCATACCTACACTTATCTTGATACATGAGTGGATTGGTGAATTGCCCAAACAAGCGGAATTGAAAATATACAAGGGCGACAGTAAATTTTTTGATAAAACAAAGTCGACTATTGAAAAGAACAATATAAGATTTTATCAACCTAAGCCTGAATATTTACCGACCTTAGAAATTGATTTCTCAGAGCTAAAATCAACTCGTTTACCAATAAATTCTGACTTTATATTGGTTATCGATAATAAAGATGAGTATCGATTCTCGGAAATCGAGCCACCAATAAAGCGACTCGGTTGCCCCATAAGCGGAAAAGTAAATGATTGTAGTTTTCAAAGAAACTCCCCTGTCATGGCTGCGAAATTTAAATGCGGTAAGCAAATAATGAAAAAATGATAAATAGTATAGGTAGATTGAATTGCGCAACTAAGATCGAGAGGGAAACTGGGGACAGACCACGGTTTGTTGTTGATATCTACTTATTAGATTGACTTTCTTTAAAAATACATATTTAAAATTTCAAATAAGTCTTTGGGGGCAGGTCTTTTATTTTGAATAAAAACAAAAGACCTGCCCCCAATTAATGATGGCGAATTGATCAGGGTCGTAGCAGCTTGCTCGGTATGGCCGCACTTTATTGTGTCACTATTAAAAATAGCGCCGATCGCTATCAAAAGATTGCACAAGATCAGCATCGAATGGATGAATGCACTATAGATGGATTTCGAATAAAACCCTCCGCCAAAATGTATGAAATTGATCCCGCAAATCATGGTGGGTACAAACGGATGAGAATGTGGGAAGTGGATTGGATTGTGCTTGCCGGTACTCGCAGCTCGGAGAGTAATTTGGGCTATCACGGATTGGAGTCGGGTAGCTGGGACCAATTTGCTGCAATTAATTGGCCAGGAATGATGGAAGACTTGGTCAAAAAAATTGGCGGATATAAACAAACTAAAGCCGTAGATGTTGATTTGGCTACACCACTTATTCAAAACGCATTCCTTAGCAATAGCCGTGACCCAGCAAAAGATTTGCCCAAGCTGGATGAAATGGACAAGAGCTATCGCGAGGGCAAGCAAATCTTAATGATGATCGATATGGATATGCTATTGGACACTCCGGGCTACAAGCTAGGCGATATTGCTCAATCGCACTGGATTGTTTACGAAGGCGGCATGGTAAAAGATTCAACAAATCAACGAGTGAAATTTAAAGTATTTAGCTGGGCATATGATCCTAGCACTGGAATTAGGTACTCAATTAATAAAAATTTTCCAGACTCAAACGCAAGTAACCCAATAAAAACAAGTGCTGGTATTTTATTCTCCTCCTTTACGAGTAGCCATTATGGCCACATTGAAGCACATAACTAAGTTTATAGTTGGCATGTCTATGTTTATGTCATTTTCCACCTATGCAAGTGAATGCGAGTCTATACCCGCATTTGTTATGATTTACGGTTGGATTGGAGAGTTGCCAAAAAAAGCGGAATTGAAAATATACAAGGATGATGGTAAATTTATCGATAAAAAAAATTCATTAATTGAAAATAATAATATAAGAAATTATCAATATAAGCCAGAATATCCGCCAACCTTGGAAATTGATTTCTCAGAGCTTAAGTCAACACGCTTACCAGTAGATGCAAACTTTATCCTAGTACTCGACAATAAAATTGAGTACCGATTCTCGGAAATCGATCCTCCATTGAAACGGCTTGGCTGTCGCTTAAGAGGGAAAGTAAATGCATGTAGTTTTCAAGGTGGTTCTCCAGTCTTGTCTGCCGAATTTAAATGTGGAAATAAAATAACTAAAAAAGAATAAAGTGATGAATAGTAAATCAGGGGGTAGACCACGATTTATTGTTATCTTTGCTTATTATTTTAAGATTTAAGTTCTTTGAAAATACACAGTTAATAATTTAAACAAAGGCAGGAGATAAATCCTGCTTTTGTTTTACCTATATTAAATACCGAAAATTTAAAAGTCGCTGCGTGCAAATCAAATTCATTACGAGAAAATTCTACTTAAAATGACGATTGTTTGGTGGGGGATTACCAAGCTATTGCGAAAGAAAATAGTATGAAAGACATTAATAAAGTATTAGTTGGTCAGGAAGTGGTCTTGCCTGCACGTCCTGTTAGTCGAAAACCAGAACAAGGTTTGATTGCAGATGTACTTTGTGCGTTAGGGCTTGATTATGCTGATGAGCATGCACTTGAATATGTTCGCAGCCATGTAGTACAACCTAAAGGGGGGATTATTCAGGCTAATTACAGCGCTCAAGAGGACTGTAAAACCAGCGACCTCAAAGCCACAGCCCAAAGAAACGCAAACATCGAAAGAAAAGCCTGTACCTAAGGTTGTCCCTGTTATTCGTACAAATGGTAAGGCAATAGTTGAAATACATCCCTGATGTACTAAAGCCTGAACTGATCTCCGCACATACAAAGAGTTTATTACAACAAATTGGAGATGAACTTGGGATTCAAAAATTAAATATACGAGTGGATTACGCGTTCCTAAGCGTCAAGCTATAACTATGTATGACAATATTAAGCAAAAAGGTGTTGCTTCACAAAAAGATATGTATGCTGCTACTGGTGATGCGATCGTTAATGTTTATGTCCGGTTGAATGCTGCAGGTAAGTCAAAAGGTGAGATTTTAGCTGCAATGGAGGCAGAGATAATTAGCTTAAGTGAAAAAGGTCAGCGTGTTTCCAAGCATTGTGTTTCTGAAGCTCAATATAACAAATTAAACGTTATTGATATTTCTCCCCGCACTATTCCACAGTCTTTGCATAAAGCGATGAAGACTAAATTAGTGAATTTGAAATCCCAAGGATTATTAGAGAAATTTATTATCCCGGGGGAAGTAAAAGGCGAGCCTGCCTACCACTTAGAGATCCCACAACCATGAAATTTAATTATGAAACAATCCATCTAGTTGCATGTAGTGCTCTGCTATTGTCAGTTACTTTTTTTGCTGAAGCCGCATGTGGACCAATTGTTGATGGTGTTTATGTAACTGATAACAATGCAAGTGTGATAGGAAAAGACGGTAATCATACAAATGTGCTTGGAAGTTTGAAAAGATCAGACCCAAAATGGGCTGCAACAACTTTAGGGTTTTCTGTTGCTTTAATTAAAAAAAGTGATCAATTGATTTTTAGCAGAACAATTGGTAATGGGCTTGATGATCAATATGAGACTTTGTCGATAAGAGCGGAATCATCTAATTCCACGGCATGTAATGAAAATGGAGGATGGACTTTACAAGCTACACAATATTATCCAAATTATATTAATTTGTTTGGAAAACTACGAGGGAAAGCGAAAAAATTACCTGAGCCTATCCGTATAAATTTTACCCTGCAACCCGTTGAGGCGAATGCATTACGGATTGTTGCTTGTAAATCAGAGGTTCAGGAAGGTGGCCGGTGGCGTGCATATAGTGAATATGATTCTGTTGATTTATGTACTAATTTGAAAATGAGAAAATTGTTTAATATTCGTCCTGATGTGATTGGTCGAAAAGAGTGGAATGGGGCATTTTAAACCGTAAACTGGATACATAAACTGGGGTTGGCCATAGTTTATTTTTGATCTTTACTTATTAAGAGCAAAACTATTTAAAAATATGCAGTTAAAAATTTAAACAATGGTAAGCGAGTGGCTTTCAGTTAATTATTTATAATGTTAAAGGCGTAAATAAAGACTTTTAAATCAATGGAATAAATGACAAAAAAGGAGTCTCCTCGATTATTTTTAAAAATTATTTTGCATCAATAGCGCTTGGCCTCTTGCTTCTTGCTTGTTAGTATGAATTGTATGGCTGCGCCAACAATTCATAGTTGGGTTGATTCCCAGGGTGAAAATAAAGTTTCAATTGAGGTTTCTAAAAACACTCAAGGGAAAAATATATTGCTTAGTGTTTTTTTTATTATCTTAATGATGAGAGAAAACTTAAACCGGGGACAGACCACAGTTTATTGTTGTTCTTCACTTATTAATATTTAAGCTCTTTAAAAATACACAGTTAAAAATTTAAACAAAGGCAAGAGAGTAGCCTTGCTTTTGTTTTTACCTATGCAGAACACTGCAGTCCCAAAAGCCGCGGCGTACAGACCGCCACCGTCGTCGGCCCTGCCGGATCAGAAGTCCACACCGATGAGCAAGGCCGGATAAAAATTCAGCTACATTGGCAGCGTACGGCTGAGCATCCTGAGTTTGGCGCAAACCTTGATGACAAGTCATCCTGCTGGATCCGCGTGGCCTACCCATCGGCAGGTGCTGGCTTTGGGCATCAGTTCATCGGTAATCCCCCCACAAAACCAGCTCATTTTTAAGTAGAATTTTCTCGCAGTCTTTGAGGAGCTTCTACATGAAAGCCGTGGGTAATTTATATTGCCAGATTATGGCGATTTTAAAGCAGGCCGAAGCCGGCTCGACCGTTCCCGATCTCTGCCGCGAACACGGCATGAGCGCCGCATCATTCTATAAGTGGCGCGCTAAGTTTGGCGGTATGGACGTCTCGATGATGACGCGAATGAAAGAGCTGGAGGATGAAAATAAGCGCCTTAAAAAGATGTATATTGAAGCCCAAATGCAGGCGGACATCATCAAGGAAGCCATGTCAAAAAAGTGGTGAAGCCATCTCAGCGCCGCGAGATGGCTCACTGGGCCGTTGAAACCAGGGCCGTTTCTATTCGTACGGCTTGCGCTAGCTTTGCAATTAGCACGACTTGCTATCGCTATATTCGCAAACTAGATGCGGAAAACGCAAAAATTGCGGATTCGCTGATTCAGCTTACTGAAACGAATCGAAGCTGGGGCTTTGGCCTCTGCTTTTTGCATTTGCGCAACGTCAGGAAAAAGCACTGGAATCATAAACGGGTCTACAGAATTTACTGCGATTTAGAATTAAATCTGCGAATTAAGCCTAAAAAACGTTTAGATCGCGAAACGCCGGAGCCATTAGCAGTGCCAGAGGCAAAAAATGAAACGTGGTCGATGGATTTTATGCATGATCAATTAGCCGATGGACGTAGTATTCGCTTATTCAATGTGATTGATGATTTTAATCGGGAAGGATTAGGCATTGAAGTTGATTTCTCTTTGCCGGCAGAGCGTGTAATACGCAGCTTGAATCAAATCATTGAATGGCGCGGCAAGCCTAAGCGAATCAGGTCCGATAATGGCCCTGAATATATTAGCCATCTGCTAAAGAATTGGGCAGAGCAACAATCGATTGAATTGGCTTATATTCAGCCTGGCAATCCGCAGCAAAATGCATATATTGAGCGCTATAATCGCACCGTACGTTATGAATGGCTGGCTTGCGATAACTTTGAAAGCCTTGCCGAAGTGCAAGAAACTGCAACGCAATGGCTTTGGACTTACAATAACGAGCGCCCGCATATGGGATTGGGCGGCATCACCCCGAAACAAAAACTGGTATTACATGCCTAGCCTCTACTTTTAAGTGAGCTTAAAAACGGGGGGATTACCGGATGATTTAACCAACCCAACTAACTCATTGGACTCTGTAGAAAATGGTTAAAAATTTAATATTAATGTTTGTTTTTTCTTCTTCATTGGCTGTAGCTGGTGATAGTGGTGCTGATATGTTGAATAAAGAAGACTTTATTGGGTATTTTATTAACTATAAAAATATACTTGGAAACAAAATAGGTCGAATAGATAATCGGTTGGAAGATGCTTGCAAGCGCGGGGAGGTAAAGATGCTTCGTCCATTTTCACATAATGGTTACTCCTATGCGTATGCATGCAAAATTGATAAGGTTAGATTTTTGATCGGAATTAATGATGAGACTCCGAAGAAGTTGGTTAATGATTTTATTTTGGTAACAAGCTTAGATTTATATGATATGGTAAATGAGAAGGTCGTTGGTAAATATGGGAAGTGTAAATTTCCGAGAGAAACACCTACATATTCTACATGTACATACTCAATTGGAATTGATCCTAGCACAAAGTTGGGGAGAATTGTCACGTTTGAAAAGGATGCAGAAAAGAAAGCTACTATGTATATGTTGAGTGTTGAGTCTGGAAATGGAATTTAATTTATATTGTTGAAGCTTTTTAATTCTTTATTTTTTATTAAATTAGCGAATTTTATGTTTAAAAATTATATGTTTTGTATTTTATTATTCTTTACACCGCAAGTATTTGCTGATGTTGAGAATGATTCTGTGTTTTCTAGCGATGGTATGCATAGTATGCATTATAAGTGTGTGGATTTTAAATGTGATTTTTGGGTTAAAGATAATCATGCAACTGAGGTGAAGTTGCTTAGTAAAATTAAAGCAAGATATCCTGCAATAAGTTGGTTGAATCCGTCATTGGCACAGATTGTTTTAAGCTGTGGTAGTGATTGTAATATTAAGTATTACTATCATGTTAAAAATGGCCTTAGTAACCCGCTGCAGCAGGTTTTGGCAATAGAAGCTAATAAGCAATGTGTATTGCTTGCCACTGAAAAGGGGTTGAGCATAGAAAATATTTACAGTCGTAAAGTTAGATTAAAAATATCGTATACAGATCCAAATATGAAATTTGATCTAACAAGAGCGGTTATGTATGTTGGCATGGAGGCTACTTTTGATGATAAAGGTGGGCTGATTTTTAATTATACGGATGAAAATAGCCGTGCTAGACATAAGTACTATAAAAATGTGTGTATGTAATTGATTTATTTTTTTATAAAAAAAGAAAAGGTAATTATATGCTTTTGTTCTAAGTGTTTATAAATATTTAAAGCAACATTAAGGGCCAGTCTGAATGGATAGATATAAATTATTATTTAATTAATGTTTTTCTTAAACCGGGGACAGTCCACAGTTTATTGTTGATCTCTACTTGTTAGGACTAAAAATATTTAAAATTAAACGGTTAAGAATTTAAACAATGGTAAGCAAGTAATTTTGAGTTACTTATTTATAATGTTAATAGCGTAAATAGAAAATTTATAGTCAATGGCGCAAATGATAATTCTCTTTTACGAGTAACTATTATGACCATATTGAAGCATGCAACTAAGATCGTAGTAGGTATTTTTATGAGCATGACATTTGCTGCCCATGCAAGTGAATGCGAGTCTATGCCTGCTGCTATATTGATCGATCATTGGATTGGCGAATTGCCAAAACAGGCAGAATTACAAATATACAAGGGTGACAGCAAATTTATTGATAAAAAAATCAGTTATTGAAAAAAATAATATAAAATTTTATCAGCCTAAGCCAGAATATTTGCCTACTTTAGAAATCGATTTCGCAGAGCTTAAGTCAACACGCTTACCAGTAGATGCAAATTTTATCTTGGTACTCGATAATAAAATTGAGTACCGATTCTCGGAAATTGATCCTCCATTAAAACGGCTTGGCTGCCGCTTAAGAGGGAAAGTAAATACATGTAGCTTTCAAAGCGGTGTTTCAGTCATGACTGCTGAATTCAAATGTGGAAATAAAATAACTAAAAAAGAATAAAGTGATGAATAGTAAATCGGGGGGTAGACCACGGTTTATTGTTATCTTTGCTTATTATTAAGATTTAATATCTTTAAAAATACACAGTTAATAATTTAAATAAAGGCAGGGGATAAATCCTGCTTTTGTTTTACCTATATTAAATACCGAAAGTTTAAAAGTCGCTGCGTGCAAACCAAATTCATTACGAGAAAATTCTACTTAAAACGACGATTGTTTGGAGGGGGGATTACCAGTGATCAATTGATTTTTAGCTGCAAAGTTATAGGCTTAAATCTTCCATTTCATATTTAACGCCAGCAGCGTAATTTAAAATTTTATCTGATGACTTAGTAAAGAATATTATTTCTATCGAGCCATTCAAACTTGAATTTGCTGAAAAGTGCACAAGGAGAAATGTGAATAGAGAAAGCTATCACTTTTCCGTCGATGGAAAAAAATAAATTTTTCTGTGCCATTGCAAAACTGGTGGATGATTATATTTTTAATATTTTCATGATGAAATTTGACGGTGTTATATATCAATAGATTTTTTTGAAAATGGTTAAAAATTAATTTTTTAAACAACTTTACAATCTGAATTATCTGGCTCTATTAAGGTTCGTAATTTTGTGCAGATCACAATAATAAATTTAGCATCTGAATGCTTTATGGTTAAAGCAAAATATGTAATTGGGTAGATTTAAGCTCTGGCTGTGCATTATGATTGTTGTGAATGTTAAAAAATATCCCTTAAAAGTGTAAATAAATGATGGCCGTCAATGCTTGGTAAATAGATTAAATTATTGCTTATTTTCTCCAGTATGTGTATTTATTATGCTAATTATTTTCTGATCCTTATAACCCTTCGGGACCTATCCCATGTCTACCCCCCTTAAAGCTCTCATCTCCCGTCTTACCCCTACAGCCCGCCGTGCGGTGGAGGAGGCGGCTAGCCGTGCTTTGTCGCGTACTCATTTTGAGATTGAAATTGAACACGTTGTGCTGGCTATCCTTGCTCAGGACGATAATGCGGGGGTGGCGGCTTTGCACTCCCTGGGTTTGAGCCTGGATCAGCTGGAAAAAGAGCTGGATGCAGCATTAGACCGCTTTCGCACAGGCAATACGCGTAACCCGGTGCTGTCTAGCTGGCTGCCAAAGTGGTTAGAAAAAGCATGGCTGCTGGCTAGTGCAGAGCTGGGGCAGGATTCGGTTTCTACCTTGGATTTGCTGCTGGCACTAGTGCAGGATGATGCTCTGCGCGCTACTTTGCAGGGTAGCTCGGATACGCTGGCAAAAATGGATGGCAAGCGTGCTTTACAGGGCTATGTAGCTTTGCGCCAGCATGGTAATGAGGCAGCGACCAATTCAGAAAACCTGCCAACTGGCGATGCGCCGGATATGAATCTGGATCAGCCGGAAAAACGCCGTGGCAGCCCGGGGCTGGATAAATATACGATTGATTTAACTGCGCAGGCACGCCTGGGCAAAATTGATCCGGTGCTGGGGCGTGAGACAGAAATCCGCCAGATGATCGATATTCTGCAGCGCCGCCGCCAGAACAACCCGATTTTGACCGGCGAGCCGGGCGTGGGTAAAACTGCTGTGGTAGAAGGGCTGGCACTTAAAATTGTGAGCGGTGAAGTGCCGCCGGTGCTCAGCGGCGTGACTTTACGTACTCTGGATCTGGGCCTGCTGCAAGCGGGAGCCTCGGTAAAAGGCGAGTTTGAAAACCGCTTACGCCAGGTGATTGATGAAGTTAAAGCCAGCCCTGTGCCGATTATTCTGTTTATTGATGAAGCGCACACGCTGATTGGTGCAGGCGGCGCGGCCGGGCAAAATGATGCGGCTAATCTGTTAAAGCCTGCTTTGGCGCGTGGTGAGTTGCGCACGATTGCGGCCACTACATGGGCCGAATATAAAAAATATTTTGAAAAAGATGCGGCACTGGCGCGGCGTTTTCAAGTAGTAAAAGTTGACGAGCCAGCACCAGAAATTGCAGTACAGATGGTGCGTGGCTTAACCGATGCCATGGCTAAGCACCACGAAGTTGTGATTATGAATGAGGCGGTTGTTGCCGCAGTGCATCTGTCCAGTCGCTATATCACGGGCCGTCAGCTGCCGGATAAGGCGATCAGCGTACTGGATACTGCCTGTGCCCGTGTGGCTTTGTCACGCTCTGGCCGTCCGGCACCAATCGAAAATGTGGAAGTGCTGATCGCCAATATCGAGCGTGAAATCAAAGCGCTGCAAATCGAAGAAGGCCATGGTGAAAGAATTGCCGAGCTGACTGGCCAGCGTGAAATCTTGGAAGTTGATTTACAGCAGTTGCAAGCCGCGTGGGCGGTGCAGCAGCAGGTGATTAATGAAATTGAAGCGCTAAAAGCAGCAGCAGCCGAGGCAAAGCCAGCTAAGGGTAAGAAAATCAGCCCGCTGCAAGCCAAGCGTACCGAGCTGCGCGAGCTGCAAAAGCAGCATCAGCTGGCTTATGAATGCGTGGATGAAAGCGTGATTGCCGATGTGATTTCCGGCTGGACGGGTATTCCGCTGGGCCGCATGGTAAGTAATGAATTAGAGCAGGTGCAAAAGCTGGCAGGCCTGCTTGCGGAGCGAGTGATTGGTCAGGATCATGCTATGGAGCAAATCGCAGAGCGTGTGCGGATTGCCAAGGCAAATCTGGATGATCCAAGCAAGCCTAAGGGCGTGTTTATGCTGGTTGGCCCCTCTGGTGTAGGTAAAACTGAAACTGCGCTGGCTCTGGCTGAGTCTTTATACGGTGGTGAGCGTAATCTGATTACGATTAATATGTCAGAATACCAGGAGGCGCATAGTGTATCGGGCCTTAAAGGCTCGCCTCCGGGTTATGTGGGTTATGGCGAGGGTGGTGTGCTCACTGAAGCCGTGCGCCGCAAGCCCTATTCGGTGGTGTTGCTGGATGAAGTTGAAAAAGCCCACCCTGATGTCATGGAGCTGTTTTTCCAGGTATTTGATAAAGGCCTGCTGGAAGACAGCGAAGGGCGTGAAGTCGATTTCAAAAACACCATTATTTTGCTGACATCCAACACGGGCACTGATCTGGTGATGCGTGCCTGCGAGCATGGCGTAACGATTGAAGATGTTACGCGTGACCCAACGGCCGATGATCTGATCGAAGTTTTGCGCCCAAGCTTGCAAAAATCATTTAAGCCGGCATTTTTAGGCCGCTTAACTGTCGTGCCTTATTTCCCGATTTCAGATGAGGTATTGCGTAAGATTGTGGGGCTTAAGCTGGCAAAAATTGCCCGCCGTATTGCGCAAAATCACGGTGCAGTGCTGGAATACCCGGCCGGGCTGATTGATTCGATTGCTAACCGCTGCATGGATGTGGATAGCGGTGCGCGTAATGCCGATGCAATTCTGACCCGCACGGTGCTGGCACAGATTTCTACCGATTTGCTGGCCAGAATGTCGGCAGGTAAGCCGGTGAAAAAGATTGTGCTGTCATTGAAAAATGATGAAGTAAAAGTAAAAATTAGCTAGTTCCGGACTTAAATCTAGGGCGGGTATAAGCCATGGGCTTTAAGCGCTCTAAAGGAATAAGTGATTTTATTTCGAGGTGTTATTTTTATAGGGAAATGCTGATTGGCTGAGTTATTTTCGTGCAGAGCTTGCCCTTAAATGGTTTTTCCGGGGGCAAAGGCTGGCATTTGTGCAGAAGCCCCTGATAAGAGCATTCGGAAATGATGGTTTAATCAGCGTTACCTTCAATCACGTAGCCATCACGCGGGGCAGGGGAAGGCCGCTTATAGCAGGCCTTCCCTTTGCTGCGTTTTGTTTAAGGAATTCAATATGTTGGGAACATTGGGGCTGTTTGGCGGGCTCTTTGCTGGCTGGTGGCTATTGCTGTGGTGGGGTTTGCCTATCAGCTTTCAGAAAATGAGCCCAACGGCCATGCTGCTTACGCATCTGGCCCCGCCCGTTATTCTTGGTGTGGTGTGGCGTATCTGGCAAAGAATACGAGAATCCCGCATCGTGCAGGCGCAGGCTGCAGGCCAGGAGGCCGCCGAGGCAGATCGGCAGGCCCAGCGCGAGGCGGCCAGGCAGCAGCATTATGCGGTGCTGGCAGAGCGGCAGATTAAATCGCTGTGCCGTGGCGTCTGGGTGCAGGCTTTACCTGTAAAGGATGGGCCGGCGTGGCTGGAAGAAATCCCTGATGGCGTGTACTGGACTACGCTAGAGCGGGATGAAATCAGTACGGACATAGAAGCTGGCAAACATGTTCAGCTAACTTTGCAGCAGCTGCTTAGTGATGTTTACGCGGCTGTACCAGGGGCCGCCTGGTTGCCTCATTATTTTGAAGCCAATCCGGAGTTAGAAGGGCGTGAGCAGCTGGAAATGCTGAAACAGGCCCAGCTGCAAGTGATTGCCAGCCAGAATTTCGAAGAAGATTCACCCAGGCCCGAGCCGCGTTTCTTTCCGGGGTCAGGGATGTTGATGAGTCGTGTACAGCAGCTTTTTCAGCAAGATACCAGCTTGCCTGGTGTGCTCGTTTATGCTGCTGATGCACCGCTCTTAAGGCGTAGCGTACCGGAAGATGAATGGGATGAGCAAAGCCCCGAGCAGCGTGAAATCAATAAATGGCAAGGTACGCCAGGTTATGCCGCCACTGCGATGATTTTTCTGCGTGATAATCTTCCTGTGCCAGAGCCGCTTAGTTCACAAGAAGATGCTCAGGATGCATACACGCCCTACTGGGAAAAACAGCAGCATTATGGGGACGAGCGCTGGGGGAATGTGCCCTTGCAATGGCAGAACTCGCTTCTCCAGCTTCCTGTTCTGGCCGAGCTGCGCCTGGGGGAGCAAGCTAGTATCGGTGAAAAACAGCTGCTTCCTATGACAAGGCAAATCCATACCCTTTTTGACAATGCGCTGGTGAACGCAGGTTTGCGTGATTACCCTTTTAGCAGCGATGATAAAGACGAAGCGAAGGATCAGGCAGAAAGTATTTTATGGCTGGTTCACAATAGTGGTGATGTGGATGTGGGTGGTACACGTCTGGCAGCGGTTTCGTCAGCTCTGCAGCAATATGCAGTGCCATTAAACCCGATTGATGACGCTAGTAATTTTGTGCGTGAATGGGGTGATGTGGGCTCGGCAAGGTCTGTTTTTCAAACCGCCATGGCCATTGTGCATAGCGCTCGTTTAACTGCACCTACCGTGTTAACAGAATTTGACCGCCAGGGTGAAACAGAACATTTCAGCGTGGCCTTGATTAAGCCGCAGGAGCAGGTAGTATGAAAAAAGTAATTCGGATTGGTGATCAGAGCAGTCATGGTGGTGTTGTAATTAGCGGTGCTTCCAAAACTATTTTATTCGGTAAAGCGGTTGCATTACTCGGTGATAAGGTTAGCTGTCCTATTCCTGGCCATGGTGTTTGTCCGATTGTTGAAGGGGATTCCAGCTGGCTGGTCGATGGTAAACCAGTGGCTTTGGAAGGGCATAAAACATCCTGTGGTGCAGCGCTGATTTCCTCAATGCCTGAGATGGGTAAGGGGTAGTTACTGCCAATATGACATTTGGAAAGAAATATTTTTAAAAAATGGGCTGTAATAAATAAAAACAGGCTCAAAATGTGGTCAAATTCTGCCTGTCAGTTGTAAAGCACTTTGAGCCTCAATCGCTTGTTCCTATCCGGTGATTGTCTGCTGTTTTAAATATTACCAGTCTGCCCTATCGGTGATTTGGCAGATTGTTTGTAAATAAAGGGTTTAATGATGAACAAATCAAAAATTGCTTTAGCCTGCTCGGCTGTATTCATAGCAGGGATAATGGCAGGGTGCGTGGATACTCCGACACAACCCCCTGCAGTAGTGGCTGCTACATCATGGTCAAAAGGATTAGAGGTCCCCGTTGTTGCCGTGGGCAAGCCTTACCTGCTTAAATTTGAAAAAATGTCGGCCAAGCTGACGCCCCAGCAGGAAGAAATCCTGACTCTCTTGGCCCCTCAGCTGAAAGATGCAAAGTCTATTATTCTGCGTGGCTACTGTAGTAAAAGAGATATCGGTAATGCCAAGGATTCGGCTTTAGCACGGGCGATCAATGTAGAAAAATTTTTGGTGAGCCAGGGTATTGTGGATCAGAAAATGAACCTGCGTTATAACACCGATGATGCAGAGCATGCTGTAGAGCTGGAAATCGGTGGCTAATTCTTATTTTTGGCAGCAAATGCAGCCCGGTATGCATCAAGCTGTGGTTTGCATCATCACAGGGCAGTGAAGCCCGTGGGTAATATTGATTAAATACGCGGGTTTCACTGCCCTGTGATGATTTAAAGTTTGTAAACACGGGGCTGTTTTATGACATT
Organism: Iodobacter ciconiae; assembly: GCF_003952345.1. NCBI lineage: Bacteria > Pseudomonadati > Pseudomonadota > Betaproteobacteria > Neisseriales > Chitinibacteraceae > Iodobacter > Iodobacter ciconiae. The sequence continues at coordinate 443,610 of NZ_CP034433.1, forward strand.
TGCCTGATTAATGTACACCGGGCAGTTGTATTTATTGCCGTATCTTTGTTACCGCCTAGTCATCGCGCTTAATATCAAGCAGCTCGTTGAGCTGGCCCAGCGTTGCACCATCTTTAATTACCGATCCCAACCATTCTTCCAGGCTCATTTCTGCCCACTTGGCTGCGCGCTCGGCTAGCAAGGCCACGGGGCTGTGCGGTTCGTGCTGGCGGAAATAACGGGCAACTTCAACTAGCTGGCGTACCGCATCTGCACGGCTTTGTAACGGGCCCTGATGCGTTGGGGCCGGGTTGTGGCTGATTGGCTGGTGGGGTATAGGGCCGGCTACAGGGGGGGCGTGGCGAATCACGGAAGCGGGCTCATTACGGGCAGGAGCAGATGCAGCAGGCTCGCCCCACTGCAGTCGCAGGCGGGTAACGACTTCAAAGCAGGCATTAAGTGCATTACGTAATTCGGCAAAATTAGGCGCGGCAAAGCCAAAACGCTCGTCAATACGTTTATCCAGCACCTGATAGGCCTGTTGGGTGTGTTCAAGCTGGGCGTGTAGCTGTTTAAACCAGCTGGCTCCACTGGCGTTTACGCTTTTATCAAAGATTTCCCCGGCGAGTTTGCCCTCGGCTAGTGCGGCTTCTTTGGCCTGGCTGTCTTTGAGCCCCAGATTTTCTACTTCACGCGATTCTTGCCACTGCTGCCAGTTGTAGCCGCCGTGGGCTGGATCGGTAAGTGCCACTTCGCGTAGCGCCATACCCATCTGATTGTTAAACCATTCCAGCTTGCCCACTCGCTCGTCTAAATCATTAGGATCGTATTCCGGGTAGCAGGTTTCCCAGTATTGCTCTAGTAAGCCATCTACCAGTTGTAAGGCTAGCTGGGCTCCGGCAAAGCCACCGGTTTTGACCAGTGCTTCGCCATACCATGCTGCAAGTTGCAAATCTTTACTTTGCTGGCTGAGTGCCTGTTTGCAGAGTTGGAGCACTTTACCCCAGTCGGCGGTTTTTAATTGCTGGCCCCAGTCACCCTGGGATAGGCTGGGGTCATCTGCACGGCGTGCTTCACGAATCTGATCAAAGAACGCGGAATAGCCCAAATCCTCGCCAGCGGGTTGATCTGCAGAGATGGGGGCCAGCAAAGTGGCCAGTTTTTCTTGGGTAGTCATGGCGTTTTCATCGCTTTTAAAAAATATTTAATCTGTCAATATGGTGTTTTAATTACAGTGTTTGTCATTAACCCTAGGTTTAAATTCATAAATAGGGTAACAATTCCTTTCATTATTACTCAGTATTGCCTGATAATGTCAGCTTAATATGGGTCGATAGTATATTTAATATTGACGCAGAATTTGCTCGTTATATTTACTCACTCCGGAAAGACCGTACCTCATGCTTGATTCATTATTGCCGTATTACGAACGTGAGCTGAGCTTATTACGCGAATTGTCAGGCGAGTTTGCCCGTCGCTACCCTAAAATTGCAGGTCGCCTGCAATTGGAAGGGGATCAGTGTGAAGATCCGCATACCGAGCGGCTGATTGAATCATTCGCCTTTCTTGCCTCACGCATTCATAAAAAGCTGGACGATGAGTACCCGGAAATCGCCTCCAGCTTTTTAGATGTACTTTATCCTCACTATTTGCGGCCGATTCCATCGTCCAGCATTGTGCAGTTTGAATGTGATCCGCAGCGCCCCGAAATTGCCAAACGCTATGTGATCGAGCGTGGCCAGCCGGTGCATGCGCCGGCGATTCAGGGTGTAACGTGTAAATTCAGAACCTGCTATCCGGTTGATCTTTACCCACTGTCTTTGTCAGATGCCAAGCTGGAGTTAAGCAGCAGCTCGCCTAATCTGCGCCGCATCGCGCCCGATGCGGCGGCCGTTTTAACGCTGGAATTCAATACTCACGGCAATTTACCGATCAGCAGTATTAATTTGCAGTCGCTCAGATTGTTCCTGGATGGCGAGCCTGCGCTGATGCATCTGGTGTATGAGCTGCTACTGTCAGGCACAACGCGTTTGCGCGTGGGCGATGGTAGTGATGATCCGGCCTGTACCCGTTTCTTACCTGCCGCAGCGCTTGCGCCGGTAGGTTTTGGGCGTGATGAAGGGGTGCTGGAATACGATGAGCGCTCTTTTCTGGGCTATCGCCTGCTGACTGAGTATTTCAGCTGCCCGGATAAGTTTCTGTTTGTAGATATTCAGCAGCTCAGCGATGTAGCGCAAACCATCCGGGGCAGCAAGTTAGTGATTCAATGCATGATTCAACGCTGGCCGGATACAGAACGCCATGCACGCCTTTTGCATCATTTGCAGGCTTCGCATTTCAAACTGGGCTGCACGCCCATTGTAAATCTCTTTGTGCAGGCCGGTGAGCCGATTCGTGTTACCCATCAGAAAGCCAGTTATCCCGTTGTGCCCGATGCACGTAAGCAGCATGCTTTTGAAGTGATGCAGGTCAGGCGTGTGGTGCGGGTAGAAAAAACCGGCAGCCAGGAAAGTAGCGAAGAAGTCCTGCCCTTTTATGCGATCCGCCACGGGGTAAGCAAAGATGGCCCCAAATTTTACTGGCACGCCAGCCGCGAAGCTTCGCCACGCCAGGATGATAAAGGCACGGATTTAGAGCTGCATCTGGTTGATCTGGATTTTAATGCTGTCAGGCCCGGTGCCGAGGTTTTAAGCCTGGAGTTGCTCTGTAGTAATCGTGATCTGCCCGAGCTGATTCCTTTTGGTGGCAGCCAGTCCGGCCAGCATATCGATTTCAGCCTGCCGGGGCATTCGGTAGTGAAGCGGGTGAAGCTGCTGCGTAAACCAAGTAATAGCTTACGCCCGCCGCAAAAGCGTGGCTTGCAATGGCGTCTGGTTTCCCATTTATCGCTCAATTATTTATCGTTGGTCGAGTCGGGGCGTTCTGCCTTGCAGGAAATGCTTGTGCTCTATAACCAGACTGATTCACCTGTGAATATCCGGCAGATTCAGGGCATTAGTGCCATTAGCAGTGCACCGGCAGTTACCCGTGTTTTAGGCCGGGATTTTGCGGGTTTTGTACGCGGCACTGAAATCACCCTGACTTTGGATGAAGAATATTACGTGGGCGGGAGTATTTACCTGTTTGCCAGTGTACTGGAGCGCTTTTTTGCACTGTATTGCTCGCCAAACAGCTTTACCCGTTTGCGGGTAAAAACCAAGCACGAAGAGCTGGCGGTATGGCCTGCACGAGCGGGTGAGGCTTTGGTTATTTAATGGCTCATCTTTGTGTATCAAACGGGAGGCCGCTGCATGGTCAGTTTTAAACACCCTCGTCATCTGGATCAGGAGCTTCTGGCTAATCCAACCGGCTTTGGATTTTTTCAGGCGGTGCGGCTTCTGGGTTTGTCTGCGAAAAAGCGGGGGGACAGGCGCGGGCCTTTGCCTGCCGGTTTGCGCTTTCGTACCCTGGCTAATTTGTCTTTTCCTGCCAGTGAAATGACGCGTTACACCGCTGTACAAACCGCAGACGGCGAGCTGAACGAGCTGGAAGTCGCTTTTATGGGGCTAACCGGGCCAAGTGGTGTTTTGCCAACGAGCTATACCGAGCTGCTGATTGAGCGTCGCCAGCAGTATCGCGACCCGACCTTACATGCCTTTCTGGATATTTTTAGCCATCGCTCCATTGCCTTATTTTATGGAGCCTGGAAGAAATACCGCTTTTGGTTACAGGCCGAAAGTGGCGAGCCTGATGGTTTTAGCCGCAATTTGCTTGATTTGGGCGGAATGGGGCTGAGCGCGCTACGGGCTCAGATGGGGCAGGGGGCACTGCATAATGAAAACCTGTTTATTTACTATGCAGGCCTGTTAAGCCAGAAGCCGATGTCCAGCCAGGCTCTGGTTACACTGATCGAAGGTTTTTTTGGCTTTAGGGCGGAGCTGGTGCAATTTGCCGGCCAGTGGATGAATTTACCGGAAGAAGAGCAAAGCCAGCTGGGCGGCGCATCCTGCGAGCTGGGTGTTTCAGCTTTTGCCGGGGACAGAATCTGGGATAGGCAGACCAAGCTTAATTTACGGCTGGGGCCACTGCGCTGGGCAGAGTTTTCAGCTCTGCAGCCTAGTGCAGACGCTGCACATTCTTTAAGAGAGCTGCTTAAATTTGCACTGGGGCACAGCCTGGCCTGCGATGTAACCTTGATTCTGGATCAACGAGATGTACCCGTAGCGCAGCTGGCGGAAGAGCCGGTGGTGCAATTGGGGGGGAGCTGCTGGCTGGCCGAGCAGGTGGATCATCATCCCAGTGATATGAGCTATTGCTTACTGGCGTAAGCATGGCTGATATTGTGCAGTGCACGGCAAAAAAGCAGGCCACCGGGATACAAGCATCATGATGCTGGGGAAGTTTTAAAGATTTTTCCTGTGAGCTGCTCTTTTGTATCTGCAGAATAATCGTTCAGGCATTGTCGTTTGTTTTAATCATCCCAGCCTGCATAAGTTGGCAGTGTTTGCCAGCATTGTAGCTGCCGCGCTTCAACTTGCAGTGTGCTCTGATCGAGCAGCCAGCTGGCCAGCCCGCTGCGCATATAGGCCAGCTCATCGCCACATATCCCCACTAAATCGCGTGCCAGCGCTGCGGCGGCAAGGTAGATTTCGCCTTCGATAACCGGCGCAGTAGCCAGATAGTATTGCTCTTCAATGAGCGCCAGCCAGTAAGCACGCTCTTCTTCTGCCAGTATGGCTACCGTACCACGCGGCTTTGTCAGCAGCTCACTTGCAACCAGATGGCCAACGGCCTGAAACCACTGCCAGTTTTCAATCGTATGCGTATCAGCGCCATAGCCGGGGATATCGGTATTGATGGGAAACACAGGCCAAACCTTTATTTAATGCAGGAGGGTATTGTAAGCGAAAAGCGAGGTCTTCAAACCTAAGATCTGTAGACACAGAGAGCACTAAGTTTAAAAGCAGAATACAGAGAAAACATAAGCCGAGGCAAATACCGATTGGATCGTCATCCCCGAACGCTTTAGTCGGGGATCCAGCAGCGTCACTGAATCCCTGACAAAAACACTCGGAATGACGGAATCGCCCGATGCTCAATAGGGCAATTATTTTTCTTTTCTCCGTGTTTACAGACTTTAGGTTTTTCTTATGTTTCAAGGATGTTTTAATAATCCTTTACTTCTACCACCATCAATCCTGCCCGAACGCCCGGTTTTACCTTGGGGTTGGGGAAGACGACGCGCTCCTCTGAGTGGCTGACTTTGTATTCGTAGCCGGTATCCGATGCAATCAGCGTGCCCTGGGGATAGCTGCTGAAGTTGGCGACGTCGTCTGGCAGGTGCAGTTTAAAGGCTTCGCTGTGTTTCTCTAGCTGGCCGACCACTTTAAACACTTGATAGGGCTGGGCGGGCCAGTTGGGCTTGGTGGCGGAGACCATGCTTTGCATGAGTGCGTTGATGCCAGCGAATTCATCGAGTTTATTTTGCCCAAAGGGCTGCACTTTGCCCAGCTCCAGCGTTACCGATTCTGCGCCGTGGTGCTGGCTGGAATGGTAAGCAAAAGTGCCTGCCGGGGCATGGTTAATCAGTAGCGCGCCTAAATCACAGCACTCAAGGCATTTAAGCAAATGGGCATCATAAGGCCGAGTTTGGTAAGGAAGCAGGCCAAAGCGGGTGAAGCTGGAAGGGCGGATGGCGGTGTGTAGATCAAGGTGATAACGCGCACCGCTGGCTCCGGCAAAAAACTGTGCCATTGCCGCTTCAATTTGCGCGGCACGCAGCGCCTCGCGGCTTTCTGGCAGATGCGTATGGCGGTGGTCAAATAAGCGGTTGAGATCGTCATCCAGATAGCGATCACTCCCCCGCATCGCGGCCACATTACCTAGCAACACCAAAAGCCGTACATCCAAAGCCTGCTGCCCCGTCGCCAAGTCTTTAACTAAGGTATTCAGCAGCTCAATCGGCGCAGTCTCATTGCCATGTATTCCTGCCGACAAAACCAGGCTTTGATCGCTGCCATGATGCGGCACAAACTCCAGCAAACCCTCGCCCAGGTAATGCCAATGCACTCCACTGGCCAGCGTGCCTTTGACGATATCGATGGGATGATCTTGTAAGGTGAAACTCAGGAAATCAGCAAGAACAGGATGAGTGTGTGGCATGGCGGGCTCCTGGTGATGGGGGAGTGAGCTAAACCTTGAACCACAGAGCTCACAGAGAGCACAGAGTTACACGGAGAAATGCAAAACATAATCGTTCAAAAAATTATTGAGCTTGGCAGCTAGCCCATAAGTATCAAGTTAAGCAATGTTGGCTGGGCAAGTTTTTTGCCCACGCGTTCGTGTGACATTCGCTGCGTGGGCACACAAGGTGCCCACCCTACAGATTTTCTGTGCTTATGAATTGCTGTGTTTTTCTCTGTGAAGCTCTGTGGCCTCGGTGTTCTCTGTGGTTCAAGGTTTAGCCATGTAAGTTTAGCGCTAGTCTATTAAAAGCAAGCCAGCAAAGCTTGCACTGGGTGGTTGAGGTTTTTTTTGTCTATTAGTTTAACTTGGCAACGGCAGGAGTAGCCGGTGGCGAGTAGTTTATCCCCTTGCTCTGCCACAATTTTAGCCCAGCTTTGCGCGTAAATTTGCTTTGATTGCTCTCTGTGATCCGCCTCGTGGCCAAAAGTGCCGGCCATGCCGCAACAGCCTGCGGGCTGAGTATTGAGCGACATGCCAAGTGAAGTAAATACCTTCTCCCAATCGCTGAATGCGCTGGCCACATTGGTTTTTTCGCTGCAATGCGGGATTAGCGTAAAGGCGGCAGTGTTAAGTTTTAGCGTGGGTGCTCGTTTGGTAAATTGTTCGGCCAGCCATTCTTGTAGCAGCGTCACTTTAGGTGGGTTTGCCAGCGTTTTGGCGTATTCGCTGCGGTAAGTCAGCGTCATGGATGGGTCAATCCCCACCAGCGGCACACCGTTTTGGGCCAGCTTTTGCAGCATGGCGCTGTTATCTGTCGCCGCTTGTTTAAAGCGATCTAAAAATCCATGCACATGCAGCGGCTTGCCATTGGGCTTAAACGGGGCAAGCTGCGGGGCAAAGCCCAGTTTTTTAAGCAGCTCAAACACATCCAGCACCAGCTGGGTTTCAAAATAACTGGTGAAAGCGTCTTGTACGATAATCACTGCGTTGGCCTGATATTGGCCGTCAGCCATGGCAAAGCCACGTTGCAGCAGGGTGGCTTGCAGATTGACACCGGTGAGCAGAGGGCTTTCGATCAGGTTAAGCCGCTGTATGATATTGCGGGCCAGCGGATTGCTGATCGCCGCGTTATAGAGCCTGGGCATTTTGGCCATAGCTGGCAGCGTGGCTTCCAGGCTGGCGACTAGGTAATCTTTGGCGGGGCGCAGATACCGGCCGTAGTAGAGCGACATAAATTTAGCGCGCAAATCAGGAATATCCACCTTCACTGGGCATTGCCCCGCGCAAGATTTACACGCCAGGCAGCCGTGCATGGCTTCCATCACTTCCTCTGAAAAGTCGCTTGGTAAAAGTGCTGTGCATCTCGTGATAGCGCGTCGGGCGGTGCTCGGAATCCTCATGTATAAACCATACATTCCGGTTCCTGTGCTCCGGCCGCCACGCTCTGACGAGCGCTCGTTACTTTTACGTTTGAGCATGCTATTAACAGCCCGGCGTAATAAAGTGGCGGGTTTTGTTGACGTGGGATCCACCCCTTGCGCCGCTAATTGCCGCAGCCATTCGCGCATTAGAGAGGCGCGGCCTTTGGGGGAGTGGCGGCGCTCCCTGGTGACTTTCCACGATGGGCACATCGCGTCATCGGGGTCGAAGTTGTAGCAGGCACTGTTGCCATTGCAATGCAGCGCCCCATCGTAATCTTTGCGAATATGAATGGGGATTTGCCGGTCAAACTGGCCACGGGTGGGCGCTTCGTCAATTTTGATTAGCGCATCCGGGCTGGCGATTTTGCCGGGGTTGAGCTGATTGTGCGGATCGAACACCTGCTTGATCTGCTGCAAACAGGGATAAAGCGCGCCAAAAAAAGCCGGTGCATATTCGCTGCGCAGTCCTTTGCCGTGCTCGCCCCAGAGTACGCCATGATATTTTTGTGTAAGCGCTGCCACGCCATCGCTGATCTCGCGCAGTATGATCAGCGCGTTGGGTTCTTTCATATCAATCGCGGGCCGTACATGTAAAACACCTGCATCCACATGGCCAAACATGCCGTAAAACAAGCCGTGCTGATCGAGTAGTGCTCTGAAATCGTGGATGTAATCGGCCAGATTTTCTGGCGGCACGGCGGTGTCTTCTACAAAGGGAACAGGCTTGGCGTTTCCGGCTCTGTTCGCTAGCAGGCCGACCGATTTTTTACGCATTCCCCAGATGCGTTTTACCGTAGCATCGCCACGCGCCACGGTAAAACCCAGCCTTGCGTCACCTTGCAAGCCTTGCTCGATATGGGCGATTTGCGTGGCCAGATGTTCTTCCGTTTCGCTTAGCACTTCCAGTAAATTAATCCCCAGCGTTGGCGTTGTATCTTCGGGGAAAAACTCACGGATGCCGTGCCAGATTAAATCGCCTTTGGCGAGCTGCAAAATGGTGGAATCCACCGTTTCGATGGATGCCGCGCCCAGCGCCATTAAATGCGGTGCATCGCGCAGCGCCGCATCAAAGCTGGCGTAGCGAATATTAATCAGCGCGCTGAATTTGGGCAGTGGCAGCACATTCAGTTTGGCTTCAACAATCAGCCCCAGCGTGCCTTCCGAGCCGCATAAAATCGCGTTCAGATCAAACTGACCTTTATTATTGTAAATATGCGCCAGATCGTAACCAGTCAGGCAACGGTTAAGCTTGGGAAAAGTGCTTGTAATTTGCGCTGCATGATCTTTATGAATTTGCGCGATCAGGCCGTGCACATGACCAACCAGATTATCCTGTGCACAGACTTGCTGCAGTGTATCCGGGCTGATGGGCTGCGAATGCCAAAGCGTGCCATTCAGCAAAATAGTATCCAGCGCCAGTACATGATCGCGTGTTTTACCGTAAAGGCAGGAGCCTTGTCCACTGGCATCGGTATTAATCATCCCGCCGATGGTGGCGCGGTTGGATGTGGATAATTCGGGAGCAAAAAACAGCCCGTGTTTGGCCAGCTCCCTATTGAGCTGATCTTTAACCACACCTGTTTGCACTCTGGCCCAGCGCTGCTCCGCGTTAATCTCCAGAATGGCGTTCATATTTTTAGACAGATCAACGATTAAGCCATCGCCCAAAGACTGACCGTTCGTTCCGGTGCCGCCGCCGCGCGGATAAAGCTTAATGCTGCTAAAACGCAGCTCGCTTGCCAGCTTAACGATACGAATTACATCGTCGGTGTGTTTTGGGAATACCACCGCCTGCGGTAGTAGCTGATAAATCGAATTATCCGTCGCCAATACGGTGCGATCCGCAAGGCGGCTAGTGATCTCCCCTGCAAAACCACGCAAACGTAGCTCCGCGATAAAATCGAGGTAGAGGGATTGTGGTGCTGGCGTTTTAGAGAGGCGAGGGATCATAGATCTTGGCTGGTGGATGAAGGTAGGGCGGGTGCAAGCCGCCGAGCTTTTCTTAGAAAATACGCGGGTTGCACCATATATGCTAAGCAAAATATGAAAAGACTTTTTTAGTGCCTTCGGCACGTTGATTTAGGTGCGGTAGCCACTGCGGGGCCTTCCTTTCTTGTTTCGCCAAGAAACGAAGCCAAAGAAGGCGACCCCACGAAGCACGAAACCCCTCACTGCGGACAATCGAGGCGGCGGCTGCGGGACTCACTCGCTGCGCTCGCTCAAACAGGATCAAAGAAACCCCGCCCCGCTTGTTCCTCGCTTCGGCGCGCTTCAAGGGGGCTCTAAAAGCCCCGTGCAAAGAGCGTGGTCAATTTGTTTTGTGCGATTTGCTAAGGCTAAAAGCAAATTGCCTAGCGAGTATGGGGTTGCAGTCACCCTACATGGTTTTCTCCGTGAAACTCCGTGTTCTCCTTGACTCCGTGGTTTAAGGTTTGGGTTTGCTCCGCCTAAGCCGCCGCCGTCATTTTAAAGATCCCCTGTGCATTGGATGCGTCAAAGCGTAAATCCAGCGCTTTGCTATCGGGGAGTTTGTCGCGGCTGATAAATTCGTAAAAAGAGCCGGGCACGGTGCGGGTAACGGGATGATTTTTTTCATCAAGGAAAATCCGCTGCACCATCGCCGCCCGCAGTGCAGTTTGGCGCACTGCGCCAGAGCCGGAAATTTCAACACTGTCTTTAATCGGGTAGCCTTTAGAGCGCAGATCATCGGCCAGTGCTATTACGTTGGCTACACGATCGGTTGCATGGTTAAAGCGGTTGCCCTCGGTGCTGATCCAGGCCATTTCGGCAGATTCTGCCAGCAGCGTTTCGTAATCCACCCAATGCGGCACTTCATGCTGCACATCAAAACAGCCGACCAAGGCAGGCAATAGGATTATGGCATCGTCAAAGCTTAAGGAGTGATGCTCGCTTAATTGTGCCAGCAGGCTTAAATGCTCGGGTTTAAGCGGATCACGCGAGTTGTGCACTACGCGCTCGGCAGCAATCTGGAAATTCATTGAGAATTGTTCAACATGCAGTTCGGAAACAAAAAATTGCGAAATGACTTCGGGTAAATCCAGATGGCAATAAGCGCGGCCGGTCATTTTTAGTTTTTTAAGCGGGTATACATTTGCCACGGCAAAACCAAGTGGCTCCAGAATGCGTTTAAATGCCAGCTCGCCATGCGGCAAAGCGCCATTGCGTGGCGCATCGACGGTACGCAAAGCACCGTGATCAAACAATACTTTTTCACCCGCAGCCTGTTTTTCTGTCACATAGCGAGCGCCCTCAGGCACTGCCGCCAGGTTTTGTGCAAACAACATCATATTCATTGCCTGAGCCAGCACGCTACGGCTGACGCGCGCCTCGCCAGGGCCCAGTAAGCGCGGGTCAACTTCTATCATGGCAAAGAGTTGCCGGGTTTTCTGCTCACCCGCAACACGAGTCAGTAATTGAGCAAGCTGGGATGTGGCAAAGACATTCTGTTCCATTTTGGCAAGACCTTTTCAAGAATGTGGGCGAGTGCGTGATATGTATGGTGCATGGTAGGGCGCACTTGAAGCGAAGCACAGTGCGCCATAGTCAGTCTGGAATGATTTCGTTTTCGCTTCAAGCGATGTATTCTTATTACATCATTCCTAAAAATCATGAACTCTATGCGGCGTATTCTTCCTTCTCTTGCTGCTTTACAGTGTTTTGATGCAGCGGCGCGGCAGCTCAGTTTTACCCGTGCTGCAATAGAATTGAATATCACGCAAAGCGCAGTCAGCCGGCAGATCCGTTTACTGGAAGAATTTTTAGGCAGGGCACTTTTTTACCGGATTAAGCAACGTTTGGTTATGACCGATGCAGGGGAAGCCTATGCGCGGGATATCCGGGATGTGCTGGACAGGGCAGAGGCGGCCACGTTGGCCCTGATGGCGTATAGCGGCACCAGTGGCGCGCTTAATCTAGCTATCTTGCCCACCTTTGGCTCGCGCTGGTTAGTGCCCAGATTGGGTAGCTTTACTACCCGCTACCCGGAAATCCAGCTTAATTTACTGACACGCTTAAAGCCGTTTGATTTTGCTAAAGAAGAAATCGATGTGGCGATTCACTTTGGTGATACCTCCTGGCCGGGCGTGCAATACCACCATCTGATGAACGAAGTAACCGTACCCATTTGTGCCCCCAGCCTGCTGGCTGGCCGCTGCTTAAAAGCGCCTGCAGATTTGATGAGTTTTACCCTGCTGCAGCACAGTACCCGCCCCGATGCATGGGCCGACTGGTTTGAAGCTGTGGGCGAGCACAGCATTAATGCGGTGAAAGGCCCAAGGTTTGAGCAGTTTTATATGGTGATTCAGGCAGCCTTAGCAGGGCTGGGCATGGCAGTGCTGCCGCTATTTCTGGTACAGGACGAGCTGGCCAGCGGGTGTCTGGTCGTGGCAGTGGACCGGCCCGTACCCAGCCGCAATGCCTATTATCTGGTCCACCCAAGCAGTAAGCGCGATGCTTATCCGGTGAAGGTGTTCAAGGATTGGTTGCTGGAGCAGTGTGCCTTAGGCTGATCTGTTGCTGCGGTAATTTTTTGAACACACCTTCCAAACATAGACCCAGATTCCGGCGATTATCGAGACCGGTAGTGGTATCGGTTAATGCCTGGCGGCGATATTTCTCAGCCCGCCGCCGCCCCAGGTTTAAAAATTGGTGAACCCGCTCAATTACATTAAAAGCCAGCACAAAACGGCGAAATTCACGGATGCTGGGGAGCTGGTTAATGGAATTAAATTCGCGCTCCTGTACTTCATTGGCTTATTTTTCAATGGAGGCGATGAAAAATTAATAAAAACAATAGTTAATAGCGCCGGTTAAAGTGTGAGCTGGGTAACAACAATGCAGAAAAGAACGCTGATTTTGCTATCAGCCATTTAGCTGCATGGCTTGGTATCTTTATTGCGGCAACATAGCGTTCTGGCTGGTAAAGACCCGGATATTCGTTATTGCCACACTCGTGCTGGTAAGCCAGCTAATGCTGGCGGGCAGCTCATGTGCGGTATACAACTCATTTCGCAGTGGCCTCCGGATGGTTATGCTGGGCGGGAAATTGGCTGCGCGCAACTGTATGGCTGATGTGGCGAAACCGACAGGCCGGATAAAATAAAAATACGGAATGGCGACGATTTACATTATTTAAGATACTGGTTTTTATTTTTTGATTTGAAAATTGTATTTTTAACTGTTTTTAAAGGCTTTATTAATAAGAATGCTTTCTAATTAAGCATGCCATTTTTACGTTATGTGGTGAACTTACCTATAAGTGTATTGACTTTAATGCAGATGGATTTCAATAGAATGCAAAATACTGATACTATAAATTTAATAAAAAGTAAGGCTGTATTCGGTTTGAACTTTAGTATGCTGACGCTTGATCAGGTTGTTAAAATGGCAACATGCAATACAATAGGGCAGCATTTTCCATCCCGGCTTTTAATTACCCCTAATGTTGATCATATTGTAACCCTGCATAACAACCCTATTTATAAAGAAGCGTGCCATGCTGCGTGGCTGCTGACTGTTGATGGTTTTCCTGTTGAGCGGTTTTTATCTCTTGTCGGGGTGAGAATCCCTGAGCGGGTGACTGGCGCCGATTTATTTCCAAAATTAATGCAGCTTATGCATCCGGAAAAACACCGGCCCTGTTTTATGGTTGCAACTGAATTTACACGGGTTTTTTTAAATTCATGGTTAGAAAAACATGGTTTTAAAGAATCAGAAGTTTGGGTTGAAGTGCCACCATTTGGTTTTGAAAAAGATGAAGAATATGCAAACCAGTTTATTAAAAGATTAAAAGAAGTGCAATGCACTCACTTATATATGGGTGTCGGGGCTCCAAAATCAGAAATTTGGGCCTATCTTCATCGGGACCAGATTGAAAATATGCATGTATTTTGTTTTGGTGCTGCGATTGAATTTTTTAGTGAAAATATGATAAGAGCCCCCTTATGGATGCAAAGAAACGGCCTTGAATGGGCTTGGCGGCTAGCATGTGAGCCCACCCGTTTAGCAAAGCGCTACCTTATTAACTCGTGGAAATTTTTTTATTACGCTGGTAAAGAAATGTTGAATCAGCGTAAATTGGGTTATGGGAATAAATAATGAAGGATGTAAACCAGGAAAAACCGAGTGTAATTGTTGATTTTTCTCATATGGGGAGAAAAATAACCGGCATTGAGCGTATTTCCGAAGAGTTGTTTTCAGCTGCAGTACTAAAACAATTTAATGTGATGCACACCAGGCCTGCTACTGCATTAGGCATGATTAAAGCGCAATGGCTGGATATTCCTTTGCTGGCACGTAAAAACCCGCAAGCACAGTTATTGTTTCCGGGCTTTCCCCCCAGCATCCTGATCAGCATGCTGTTTGGTAAAAGGGTTGTTCCATATATTCATGATTTGTTTTTGCTGGAACGACCAAAAGAGTTAAATATTCGTGCCAGGCTTTATATGCGGCCATCATTTATTTATGCAATTAAAAATTTAAAAATATTTTTTGTAAACTCGCAGACCACAGCAGATCACTTGGCTAAAGTGGCTCGCCCCGATGCCAGAATTTATAAATTAAGGCCACGGGCAGAAAATATATTTAAATTTGAGTTTAAAGAGCGCTATCTGCCTGAGGGAAATACCGCTCTTAAAATAGTTATGCTAGGTACATTGGAGCCACGTAAAAATTATCTTTTTGCTGCAAAAATAACACAACAATTGTCTGCCCAATTGGGGCGGCCGGTTGAGCTGCATATCTCTGGCCGTGAAGGCTGGGGCGGTGTACCAGAAATGCTTAAGCCTTATTCGCATGTGCAATATCATGGCTATTTAGCTATGGATGAATTACGTAATCTGGTTGATTCAAGTCACCTTTTTCTATGTACCTCACTTGATGAAGGTTTGGGCTTGCCTTTATTAGAAGTGCTATACAGTGGAATTCCAATTATTGCATCTGATATTGCAGTGTTTAATGAAGTAACGGCCAATACCAGATCTATATTAATTAGCAATAGCAATGAAGCGGCTGCATGCCAGGCTATTGTAGCAAAGCTGGCCGATGGGCAGTTTTTTGAAGCATCTGGCAGAGATGCAAAAAATGCTATTGAAATGTGGAATGCTCAGGTTTTGAAGGATAAAGAGTTAGTTTTTTCCAGGGTATTGGCTAAATGGATGGACACAGAGGAATACTGAACAGTGGATAGAGTGGGCCTGGCTAAATTTAGTTAAATAGCTATATTCTTAAATATGTATTTAAAATTTTAGTTGAATAACATGAAAAAGAGAATTTTGATTAACCATTTGCTTGAGCCGGCTAATAAACTATCTGGGATTAGTAATTATTTATTTTTTTTAATGGAATCCATAATTAAAAGAAATGAATTTGAATTGGTGTTGTTAACCTGCTGGCATCGCGATAAATTACCTGCTGAAATAGCTGATTCAAATATTGTTTTTATTGAAAAAGAATACATTAATTCTCAGGCTGTAAATATTGCAAATCAGAATTATATTCTGCCAAAAATAATCCGTGATTATAATATTGATCTGGTTTTTAACTGCAATCCTGTAGGGGGTACTCGCGGTAAAGCAAAGAAAGTATTTGTTGCACATGATCTATATTTTGATGTATCACCACAATCTTATAAATGGCATCACCGCCTGGCCTGGAATATTTTTTTTCCGTTAGCAGGAAAAGCTGCAGATGCAATTATCTGTGTATCAAATAATACTAAAAATGACGTGCAGCGTTATCATCCGAAATTAGTTAAAAAGACGCAGGTTATTCATGAGGCATCCTGCCTGGATGTGATTGACAGCCATCCTGTGCGATCGGCTGAAAAGGCCGGGCTTTTTGTGGCTAATCTGTCCCCTAATAAAGGAGCTAAAACATTAGTTTCGGCGATGACATACTTAAAAAATAAAGGTATTCATTTACCTGTTTACCATGTTGGCCGTGATGATCATAGCCGCTTTGCCGCGCATGCCAATATATTAAAAAATGGAATATACCCATCATCTTTGGGTTATGTTTCTGCAGAAAAACTAGGGCATTTATATGCTACTGCCCGTTATCTGGCATTTCCTTCTCATTTTGAAGGATTTGGGCTGCCCATTATCGAAGCGCAATCATATGGTTTGCCCATTATTGCTTCCGATATTCCTGTATTAAGAGAAGTTGCAGGTGAGGGGGCTTTATTTTTCCCTGAAGGTGATGCAGAGGCAATGGCTCAATGCATGCAGCGTCTTTATGAAGATGAGCATTTATTTACAGATATATCCATCAAGGCAAGAATCAATGCTGATCGTTTTAGCTGGGAGAAAGCGGCAAAAGAAACGAGCGAGTTATTTCTGCATTGCCTGGATCACACTGCTTAATTATAAAAAAGATAAATCTACATGATAAAATTTAGCCAGCCCCAGTATAAAAATACGATTATTTCGCTGCATGCCCTTGATCCTTTTGGTAGTAAAGTAGGAGGGATAGAAACCCATGTGCGTCAAGTCCTTCGCTATCAGCCAGCAGGGACTCGAATTATTCTTATTGGCGTGGATGATTCAGGAAAGCTACCCTTGGGGGAGCTAACAGAAATTACCGAAAATGGTTGCTGTTATTGGTTTATGCCTGTACTACATTGCAATCAGGTAATTGCCAATAGTGTAGCAAAAAAAATAACGCAGTCTTTAACTTTGAATTTTTTTAAGAGTGTAATTAGATATTTACGCAGAATTCGCGTAATAAGCCGTGAAATGCCGACATCGATTGATATTCAACGCTATGAGTATGCCTGGCTGTGCCAGCTTATTGGCTGCCCCTATGTGTTGACAACACATGGCGATATGAAGCCGGATCAGCCCATGGATTCATTACTGGCAAAGTATTCATATATTCACTATTTTAATGAGCGCTATGCTGTGAAGCATGCTGCCCATGTGTATTCTGTAAATAAAGAGCAAACAGAAAGGATTAAAAAAGAAATTAATGGTGCAGCAATAAAAACAGAGTTTATGACGGTAAGTGTGGATGATCATCTATTTAAGCCGACTGCTTATTTAAATTTAAATGGACCGGTACAATTAGCTTTTGCCGGGCGGCTGGATCATGTTAAACGCCCCGGTATGATGTTTAAGGTGATTAAGCGAATAAATGAATTATCTGCTACAGGTGCTCATTTTCATTATGTGGGTGCTGCGGATCCGGGGATATTTCCGGAATTTAATATGATTAAAAAAATCAGTACTCTTCATGGGTTTAAAACTTCGGCACAAATTGCGGAACTGTGGCCCCTGTGGCATTTAGGTCTGGTAACTTCAACTTTTGAAGGGATGCCGGTTTATGTGTTAGAGGCACTTTGTGCAGGCCGGCCTGTTTGTTCGCTGTATTTACCACAAATGCATCTGGTATTAAAAGAACAAACAAGTGGCACTGTGCTGGCTGAAAATGATGATAGCGCTGAGCGGATTGAAGAATTAGCAAACACTTTAATGGTGTATTGGCAGGATATGAAAAAAGGCAAATTATTAGCCGAGCAGGTGAGTGCCGAGGTAACGCCTTTTAAAGCAAGTAAGCAAATTAATATTTTATATGAACGACATAAAATAATACAGAGTGTGGGTATTTAATGAGCAGTTTTTAATGAAAAATAAATTTATTAATGTAAAATTAATATGTATAAGAAGTTTCAGTATTTATTGATAATAAAAATTTAGACTGTTTCAAATAAATATTGCAATTTATAAGGGTAATTGATTTAAGATTTTTATCTGCGGTATATGTTGTTTTATATAATGTTTAAAAGTAATGCTATTTACTAGTATTGGAAATATTGTTCCAATTTCAATTTTAGGTGGTTTACCATAATAAGTATATTGTGGAGTTGCCAAAATTTTTTGCGATTATAAAAATAGATGATACGGTTTAAATGTTAATCAAAAAAACTTTAGGTTTATTGCCCGCTCAATTATTGAGCCCACTGGCTCAGTTTGCTTCTATTCTTATCTGGACGCATATTGCCAGCTCGGAAACAATCGGTATTGCTACCTTGATTTCTGGGCAGCAAGAGTTAATTCGTACAATTTTCCTGGCCTGGTGGTCACAATATGCTTTACGTTTTACTGGTGAAACTCATGGTAGTGCCAAAATATTTCAGAGCACTTCAAATAGCATATTGTTGTTTGCAGCATTAGCACAGGCAATTGCCGGATTATTGTTATTGCGTCTTTTTGTGGTTGCAGAGCCTGATTTTTTGCTGGACCTGTCGGTGGTTTTATTTGTTATATTACGCAGTATTAATCAGCATAATGTTAATATCGCTGCTGTTCGAAGCCAAACACTGGATTACAATTTATTATCAATTTTTGGGCCTGTATTTGGTTTAGGTATTGGCATTATTTTATTGTCGTATGGGGATAATCCTGCCTATCCTTTACTGGGCTATGCCTTGGGTGAGGCCATTGGTCTAATTTATTCGCTGGTGCGAAATAAAACGGGCTGGGTAGGCTGGCAAATTGATCATTCAATATTAAAGCAGGCATTTATATATAGCCTGCCTTTAATCATTTCTGGCACCCTGGCATGGGGTGCTGGTAATTTATCGCGCTATATTATTGATCATGAATTAGGGGTTGCAGCAGCAGGTGATTATGCGGTGGGTTTTGGTTTGGGTCAGCGGGCTGCGGGATTAACGGCAATGCTGGTTACTGCGGCGGGATTACCACTGGCCATTCGGCGTATGCAGGAATCTGGTCTTTCAGCGGCCATGCAGCAATTGGCGGATAATTGTGCCTTGTTGTTAGCTACCATGTTGCCTTGCCTGGCTGGTTTGTATTTAGTGAGTCCGGATTTAGTACAATTAGTTTTAGCTAAGAAATTTCAAAAAGTAACTTTAGAAATTCTACCTTGGGCATTGCTTAGTGGTGGCCTGTATTCATTTGTTTATAATTACTTAAATCATTATTTTTTAGTCACTAAAAATACCCGCCCTTTAATTATGGTTGATGGCAGTCTGGCTTTGTTTACGCTGGTTTTATCTTTCCCTTTAATTCATTTCTTAGGCCTGGTAGGCGGGGTTATTGCCATGGTGCTGGCAGGAAGTTGTGTTGTAATTGCATTACTGGTTTATTTACTGGGCTGCCGCGAATTGCGTTTCCCGGTAAAAGATGCATGTAAAATAGCAATTGCTACGGTTGTCATGGCTATTGCTATTTTATTTAAACCGGAATTGAAGGATATAAGATTGAATTTGGCAGGAAATATTCTAATTGGGATGATTGCTTATTTGACTGTTCTGGCATTCGAATATCGAGCCCGTTTACAGCACTATTTGAGGCACAAAAAATAATGACAGCAAAGCTTCATTTAAATACTACAATCCTGTGCCAGCAGGAAGAGCAACAGGGCTTACCAAAGTGGCCTTATCTTTTATTATTGTTTTCCACCCTGTTATTACTAGGTGCTTCAGGCAATATGCTGGCTTTATTTGGCTATAACTATGCCGGTGAAGGTGGAAATGCTCTGGAAAAAATTCACCCATCAACTATAACGTTTATTCTATCTTTATTAGCTTTTTTGGCTTACGCAAATGGTGAAGAAAGATTAGGGCGCAGTGTGTTTAGGCTTGGTGTTTTTTCTTATTTACTGGTTTGTTTTCTGTCAATCATATACACGCAAATTGTATTAGGCCTGCCTGTGTCAGGCTTGATTGTAAGCTGGTTATCTCCTGGATTATTGCTGATTTTATTATTGCAATTAAACAATAATCAAATAAAATATTTAGCCTATCTGATACATGGCTTGCTGTTTATTAATACGATAATGGCAGTTGTTGAGTATAAAATGGGCACGCCGCTTATTCCTTCAATATTGATTGATTATACGGGGACAGGCGAGATTTTAGATATGCGGGAATGGGGGGAATGGCGTGCATCTGGTTTATTTGGTCATCCTTTAGCATCTACATTAATTTGTGCTTTATATGTGGTAACAAGTTTTTCATTAATCTGTTTTAGGCAGGCAACACGTTTACAGTCTTTTACAATGATGCATTGTCTGCTTGTTCTGCCACTATTTGGCGGGCGGACCAGTATTGCAATGGCTTTTGTGTTTATTATTTTAATGAGCCTGGTACGTTTCTGGCTGGAGTTAACTGGTAAAGGCAGAAATTACTTTAATGTCATTAAAGTTAAAGTAACAATTGTTTCTTTTATAGCTATTTTGATAGCAGCATTTCAATTGGGTGTGTTTGATCAGTTAATTGATCGGGTTCAAGATGATAATGGTAGTAGTTACTCCCGTATTTTAGCATTACAGATGCTGGCAGATGCATCAAATCTTGAATTGTTTTTTGGCGACATCCATAAATCTTTGGGAGCTCGTCAGGTTGCCTACGGCACCATTTATGGAGTTGAAATATTCTGGGTGGGAATGATATTAACTTATGGTGCATTATTAAGTTTTATTTTATTTTATTTTACCTGGAAAATAATAAAAATACTAATAAGTAAATGTGGAATTATTTCTTACTGGGCAATTGCTTTCTTTTTTATAAGTATATCATCCGGTGTTGGCCTGGTTGTAAAAAGCATTTCACTTAGCGCTTTATTTCTGATTATATATTGTGTATATGTTTTAGACGAGTGATCTATTTTTCGCCTTTAAATTTATTCAGTATTTTTTATTTTGTATAAGGTTTTATGGTTCACAATTATAGAGATAACTGGGTTGATTATGCCAAAGGAGTTGGCATCCTGCTGGTTGTTTATGGGCATGTAGTTCGTGGTTTAATCAAAGCTGGCCTGGGTATTTATCTGCCTTTGTTAAATCTAGTTGATGAGGTCATTTATGGTTTTCATATGCCCTTGTTTTTCTTTTTATCCGGTTGTCTTTTTTCCCAGTCAGCTAAAAAATGGGGGAGTAAAAAGCTTTTTTTAAATAAAGTGGATACAATTTTATATCCTTATATTATTTGGTCATTGATTCAAGGTGCTGTGGAGGTTTTTTTAAGCAGGTATACAAATACAGGGGCTGATATTGCTTCGGTATTGAATTTGCTCTGGTCCCCCAGGGCTCATTTTTGGTTTTTATATGCATTATTCTTTATTTTTATATTTTGTATTTTTGCAAAAGACTGGATTATTAAAAATATTGCCTTAATTTTTATATGTTCAGTGTTTGTATTGTTATTTTTTCCGGTTACGTATATTGCTGCGATTGATTTAACGGCACATTATTTAGTTTTTTTTGTATTTGGCATATTATTCAAACAATATACCAAATACATATGTTTAAATAAATGGATGCTGGGTCTCTATTTTGTATTTTCCGTATTTGCATTTATTTTTTCCAAAAGCACACTTGAAGCCGGTATGATTAATCGAATCATGATGTTTGTATATGCATTATCCTGTATTTTGTTACTTAGTTCATTTTGTATGCTGTTAAATAATAAATATTCATTGCTTCTTAAAGTTGGTCAGGCCTCACTGGCTATTTATTTAATTCATGTGATTGTGGGTAGCGGCGTAAGAATTGTGTTGAATAAATTTATTGGTATTCAAGATTTTTATATTTTATTGCTAATAGGATTACTCGTTTCTGTTTCTATACCGATGATTATATGGAGATATGTAGGGTCGATCCCCTTGCAATGTTTATTTAGCTCACCTTTTAAGTTTTATAAGTAAAGCTTACTTGTTTTACCTTATATGGCCTGCTTGCGGGCCATTTTTTTCAGATCTTTCCAGAAGCGACTCTGGCTTGCTCCACCTTTTTTCCGGGTATTCTGCCCAGATATCATCTGCGCTTATTTATAATGCCCTGAGGGCGTTCAATGGTTAGCATATTGGCATAATCCTGCCCATATTGTGCCATGACGGCCGCATGGCCTAAATGCAGATTGGGCGGGCGATAAGCCAGATTATGGCAATCACTGGCTAATAAATAGATCCAGTCCTTTTCCAATAGATAGTCTGCTGTTTTGCGAGCCTTACTGCCAAATTGGTTGCATAGTGATCCGGCTGTGACTTGTAGCCAGCAGCCTAAATCAATTAAATGTTGTGCCTTATCCGGCTGGGCCTGGATGGCGGCATTACGCTCTGGGTGAGCAATGAGTGGGCGAATACCCTGGTTTAAAAAATAACGAATGAATTGATCGCTGCCTACGGGGATCATCTGGTCTGGAAATTCTAATAGCATAATTTTCATGCCATCCACTTCTCCCAGAAAAGGGACTTCGTTTTTTTCCAGCAGTGGCAAGATATCTTCGCCAAGGCGGACTTCACCGCCCAGGTAGATATCCAGCGGGATTTTTTTACTGGCTAAGTGCAATTTAAAGATTGCTATTTCGCATTCTAGCGCTGTACGTTGGTTATCCCAGCGGGCAGGGAAAATATGGGGTGTTAATACGGCAGTTTTTATGCCATTTTTAACTGCTTTTGCTGCTAATTGCAGCGCCATTTTCATATTCCCCGGGCCATCATCAATGCTAGGTAAAATATGGCAGTGAATATCAATCATGATGCTTGGTTTGGCCTAGTGTATTGATGTATTAAGGGGGATCAAATGTATGCTGTTTAATTATCGCATATCTGGGGATTTGAATCTTGTGATAGGTAAATGCTCGGAATTAAATAACCAGGTTTATCTGATGGGGGTCTAGCCTTTTTTTGCATCTGCGCTGTGCTGAATACCTGGATGATTCTATTTACAATATACTTATACCCAAAATAATAGGGCACCTTGAATAAAGTTGCCCTATTTTATATCACATGATTTGTTTAAGTGACACCATACGGTTTTCCAGATTGAGCACCGTATTGTCCGTAGTAGCGTTCAGCTTTTTTAAAATCCAGGTGGCTGAGGGTTACACCTAAAATGCGTCCGCCTGCTTGTGAAATACGCGCAAGATTTTTGCGGGCAATCGGGTGAGGTGTTTCCTGGGCGCGGGTGATAAAAAGAGTATCGCTGCAAAGTGGAGCTAAAATAAGCGGATCGCTGACCAGGCTTAATGGCGGGCCGTCAATAACCAGTATTTCAAAGGTGGCTGATAATTGTTTTAATAATTCACTGAAGCGTTTAGACATTAATATTTCTAAAGAGCTTGGCGGAATATCCCCGGTGGAAATGCAATAAAGACGGGTGTTTTCCACATGTTGCAAGCATGCTTCCAAAGTAGCTGTGCCTGCTACCAGATTGCTCAGGCCAGGGTGCGTTGGATTTAGGCCCAATTTGCGCGCTAAGCCGGGTTTACGTAAATCGCCATCAATGATTAATGTGCGGCGTGTGCCGGCTAATGCCAAAGCTAAATTACTGGCAAACGTTGTTTTACCTTCATTAGGCAGGCTTGATGTAATCAGCAGGGTGCGCCGTACCGCATCAATGGAAGATAAAGCTACGCCGGTACGGGCCGTGAATATTGATTCGGAATAAATCGACTTTGGATCATCTGAAACTAATTTTCCGGCATTACTGGCCTGTTTTTTATTAAGTAGCGGAATGCTGGTTAATAATGGGTAGCCTAATAAGCGTTCTACATCATCACTGCTATTAATCGTATTATTTATGCGGTCTAATAAAACGGCGGCACTTGCGGCAAGTAATAAACCAAATAATGTTGCTATGGTTATGATTTGTGATTTTTTTGGTTTGATAGGTAAATTGGGAACACTGGCCTTATCAATAATACGGGCAATTGCTGATTGCAGGTCTTGTGATACCGCTGTTTCTTTTGCCCTTGCAATAAAGCTTTCATATAGCTGTCGATTTGCTGCAGCTTCACGCTCTAATACGCCAAGCTGCACTTCCTTGCGGTTTAAATTAGATACCGCTCCACGAGCCTGGCTTAATACAGCATCTAAAGCCCGCTCTGTACCCAGTGCGGCTTCATAGCTTTGGCGCAGGCTGCCTACTACGGCGTCCACCTGGCGTTTGGCATTGATTTTGGCAGAGCGTAATTCTCCCTCGGCCTGAACCATTTTTGGGTGGTCTTCTCCGTAGCGCTGGATCAGCTCGGAAACTTTTCTTTCGGCCTCTGCTTCTTGTCTTTTGGAGTCAGATACCTGTGGGTTGGTAATGACGGCAGGCACACTGCTGTAATCGCCATTTTTAACGGCCGTAACTTGCCGGTATGCATTTTCGGCTTCGGCCCGTTTCATTTTGGCGGCAATCAATTGCTGGTTGGTATCCGCAATTTGTGTGCCGGTGCCATTTTGGCCTTCTTTACTTAAAGAAATAATTCCGTTGGTTTCCCGGTATTTCTGTAGAGCGTATTCGGATTTATCCAGTTTTTCACGTAATCCATCAACTCGCACATTGAGCCATTGCGAAGCACTTTGTGCCATGGCAAAACGGGCATCTCTGTCGCTGTCAATATACATTTCAGCCAGCTTATCCGGCACTGCCGCTGCGAGTTCTTTATCACTGCTGGTAAAACTTATTTTTACTAACTGGCTTAAGCGTACCAATTCAACATTAATATTTGCAGCAAAGCCGGGATAAATAGCGGCGGCAAGTTTGTCTTCGGTCCAGTTGGTTTTGGATTCATCTGTTTTTAAGAAAGAAGACCAAAAAGGTTTTTTAACGATACGCGGGTCAAAAGCCGGTTTTTCCCAGAGCTTTAGGCTTTTGATGGTTTTAATTGCCAAATCTCTGGATTGCAAGATTTCAGCCTGGGTTTGAAAATATTCTCGATTGGCGGACACTCCTGAATAAACTTCTTCAACAGATAGAATTTTTTGCCGGCTGGATTCAATCAAGAGGGTACTGGTGGAGCGGTAAGTGGGAGCAATAGAAAATACAATTGCAGTGGCAACTGCAGCTACGGTAATACCAAAAAAAAGTATTAGCCATTTTCGTTTGTTTATACTGCGCCAATACTCAAGAAGCGGGGCAGTTTCCTGTGCCGGCGTTAGCCCTGCAGGATGTGGAGCTCGATTCATATTGCCTAATCCTTGCCTTGCCGATCAATGATGGCTGATTTAATTTTCAGTTAGAAAAAACTATCTTGTACGGTGATGATGTCACCTGGATAAATGAGCGTATTCAGATCTACTTTTTGTTGTGCCTGGCTTGGGTCATCCGCGCGAATTACAAAAATTTTTTCTTTGGAAGCCCGCTCTTTAAATCCTCCGGCTAAAGCAATGGCTTTTAACACGGTTAATCCGGGCTGAAAAGGATAGCCTCCTGCACTGGTAATCATGCCATTGATATAGTAGGGGCGATATTCTTCGATAAAGACCGCGACATGCGGGTTTACTAGGTAGCGGCCCTTCAGCCCTGTGGTGATCAGGCGTTGTAAATCACCCGTGGTCATGTCCTTGATTACAATTTCGCCCAGCACCGGGTATTGCAATGTGCCTGCATCGGTGAGTTTTACACGCTCGCGGCTTAGCTCGTCTTCGCCAAATACACGAATGGTTACTATATCTCCGGCCCCAAGCTTGTAGTTGGATAGGGTACTGGCCGGTTTAAGGCTGGGCAATTCTTGCGCTACGCTGGCCTGCGGCGTATCAAAGATGGAGGCATTGACATTTGTGGTTAAAAGCACAGAGGCAAGCAGAGTGGTGAAAGATAAAAAACCTCGAAAACATAGCTTGCTCTGTACTTTCGAGGTTGATAGCAACGGTTTAGTTGGCATCAGTGGCATTTCTCGCTGGGTTAATTGTAAGCAAAAATTACAATGACCCGCTTAGATTAACCATAAATATATTGCGGTGGTAGTCTTGGATTGTAATATTTGAATTGCGTTTTTCGTATCTTAGCTCCACACCTGCTTTTAACCAGCGGCTTAGCTTGTAATCAACAGCCAGCCCTGTTGCATAGGTGTCATCGCTGCGGGTGATGCCGGAGTAATCACTTTGCACATAGTTGAGGTAGCTGCGTGTAGATAAATAGTTATTCCAGGCATGATTCCATTGCAAATTAAATAGGTCATCAAGCAGAAAGTTGCCCGAGCCGGTGGCTTCAGATGGAGTGCGTAGTGCACTTAGCTCGATGCTGCTATAGCTAAGCGGGGTAAAATGCAGCAGGGCCTCGTAGCTAAATTTAGTGATATCGTCTTTTGGGCCTGTATCGTAATTTTTGTTAAGCACACCAACCTTAACCGTGCCGCTGAAGTAATCACTGGCATCCCAGGCGGCTCCTGTGTAGAAGCGATATTCCTTGTTGTTTTGCAGATCTGGGTTCACTACATAATCAAAATTTTGCACCCGTGCTTCAAATAGCAGGCGGGTACGGGGGGTGATGCGGTAAAAAAAGCGTGCGGCTGCCGAGAGTGAATCCTGGTCAAAAAAGCGCGTTACGCTTTGATTATTTAAGTAGCGTTTATTTTGTATTCCTGTTTCTAGTTCAATACGGCCGGTGGCTTCTGCTGCCCCGTAGCCAAGCAGGCCTTTTAAGCTTAGAGAGCGATAGCGATCCGGTGTGCTTGAGCCGCTGTCGGTTGTACCATTTGCATCTTCTGCATAAAGTATATTGCCCAATACTTGGGTGTTTAAGCGTGCGCTATATGTATTTTCTGCCTGAAATTGCAATTCATTGCTATCGGTATTGTTATCTTTGCTGTTTGCATAGCGAAGAAATTTTCCCTTATAGCCAAGCACATAGCGATCACCGTTATTTAATAAATCTGCAACAATCGAAGGGCTAAGCAATGTGGCTGCCGATGAAATTTCCCGGCTGTTTGTCCTGGCAACATTGCTGTCTCTGCCCAGAGCAATATCTAATGTCGGATAGATAAAAAATGGTCCGGCTTCTATTGCAGACGGGTTTTGGTGGCCTGTATCTGCAAATTCTTTGGCATCAAAACTTGGTTTGGGTTTTGTACTATTTGGTGAGGATAGTTTATCCAGTAAATCGGCAGTGCTAAGGGCTTTGGGTTGCTCATCTGCATAGCTGACTGATGCCATTGTGCCCATTGTAATCGCGAGCGCAATTAATCCGGATAAGGGTTTAATTTTGAACATCTAATTTCCCATAATGTCAAAAATAATTGTTTGATTATAATGAGGGTGCTACGAAAGGGCATAGACGTGGCTATGTTTGTACTTTGCCAGCGCTCAATGTTAGTTTTTTATGCGCGCATTCTATCGTTAAATCATAACGTTTGGTAGGCGTCTTTATTGATGAAAAATATATAAGCAATTAATTATACATTAGAATATTAGCGATTAATTATCGTTTGTGTATTTTGAAAGTATTTAGAACTATTAGTAAATGGTAATTTTTATTGTGATGACTTTCACACCTTGAATTTACAATTTATATTTATTATCAGCGTTATGGTGTTATTATCTGGATAGAACATTATCCGAATTGAACTGTCTGTTAGCAAGCTCAATCTGTGATTGAAAACTTATGAATATACTGTCGTACATAAAATGCGGATTTCTTTAATTTAAATGTATTCAAAATAAAAATGTTTTGTGACTACGCTGAAGTATGTATGTATTTTTTTTATAGATGTACGTTATTATCTCGGCGTCAAACAGCTTTAGATATTTAAGTTATTGAATTTATTGGTTTTTATTGGTGTGTTTATTTAAATATTCTTAAGTTGCGTGATTGTGATGGTTTATTTTACGTCAATAAATATAAATAATTAGGGGTTAAATAGTAATGAAGCTAAAATTTTTAACATGGCTGGCGCTGGCGTCGCTTTCTGTTGCTCCACAAGTTTACGCTGAAAATCTGGTAGTTAATGGCGATTTTGAAGCTGGTGATACTGGGTTTTGGAGTGAATATACATCAATGGGGGATCAGGATTTAAGCGAGGCTGGCAAGCTTGATGATAGTAAGAGGGTTTGGCATGAGGGTGCGTATTTGGTTGGCTCTGATGTTGGTGTTGGGAACCCGTGGTTTGATAATAAGGATAAGGCATCGTTTGCTTCTGACAATAAGATGATGATGGTGAATGGTGCCTATGCTGCTCCGGGTAGTAGTAATGATAAGGTGAGTGTCTGGGGGCAGAAGGTAAGTGTTTCGGAAAACACCAATTACTATTTCTCGGCCTGGGTGGCTTCGCTTGATTCTCATAATCCGGCGAAGCTTGGGTTTACTATTAATGGTGAACAGCTGGATTCGTTCTCCGAAGGAGTTCAGGCTCCGTTTACTGTAACAACGGATGGCAATTGGAAAAAGTTTTACGGTGTTTGGAATTCAGGCTCATACACGGTAGCTAGTTTGTATATAAGTAATTTTGTTACTGCTGCGTACGGTAATGATTTTGCCCTGGACAATATTTCGCTGGATACACAGATGCCTTCACCTGTTCCAGAGCCAGAAACCTACGCGCTGATGGGCTTGGGCCTGGTAGGTTTGCTGGCTTCACGCCGTCGTAAGCTTCAGTCTGCAAAGTAAGTTTTGAAGGATTTTGCACTTTTACTTATTTATTTTAAGTAAAGACAATAAAAAACGGGAAGCTTAGGCTTCCCGTTTTTTATTGTGTGCTCAAGTATTTACAAGCTAATTCCTGGCGATAGCTGTGCAGGCAGCATTAGCATCGCCGATTCAATGGATGCCATTGGTGTGGTGCAATAGTCGGCCGCGTAATAGGCACTGGGGCGGTGGTTACCAGATTTGCCTGTGCCGCCAAATGGCGCAGCAGAGGATGCGCCGTTGGTTGGGCGGTTCCAGTTCACCACACCTGCGTTGATCTCGGTTTTGAATTCATCCCACAGTGCCGGGTCATCGGCCAACAGGCCAGCGGACAGGCCATAAGCCGTATCGTTGGCAATTTCTATCGCCTTGGCAAAATCGCTGTAGCGAATGATTTGCGTCAGCGGGCCAAAGTATTCTTCGTCAGGTAAATTTGCTACTTTGCTGACATCCAGAATCGCCGGTGTGACGAAGGCGTTGCTTGGATCGGCGTGTTGCATTTTCAGTAGCGGCACAGCGCCCTGAGCGATCAGTTTGTCTTGCGCCGCCATCAGCTGGCGGGCGGCGGCTAAGGAGATGACTGAGCCCATAAAAGGCTGCTCGGCAGCGTCAAAATGGCCGATAGACAGCTTGCCAGCCACTTCAATCAGGCGATTTAGGAAGCGGTCCCCAAACTCACCATGGGGCACCAGAATGCGGCGCGAGCAGGTGCAGCGCTGGCCGGCAGATAAAAATGCTGATTGAATGGTGTGGTGGACAGCCGCATCCAGTGCTTCGGTCGGAGCAATAATCAGCGGGTTATTACCGCCCATTTCTAAAGCAAGCATAAAATCGGGGTGACCCGCAAATTGCTTGTGCAACGCCACCCCGGTGCCGGAGCTGCCGGTAAACAGCAGGCCGTTCAGGTCTTCGTGTTTGGCTAGCGCGATGCCGGTTTCTTTTTCGCCCTGCAGCAGTGCCATCACCCCGGCAGGCAGGCCAGCGGCTTGCCAAAGCTGAACCGTTTTTTCGGCCACCAGCGGCGCTTGCTCGGACGGCTTAAACACAATGCAATTGCCCGCCAAGAGCGCAGGTACAATATGGCCGTTGGGCAAATGGCCGGGGAAGTTATAGGGGCCGTATACCGCTACTACGCCATGTGGGCGATGGCGCAAAACGGCGTTGCCATCCGGCGTGGCGCTGCTGCGCTCACCGGTGCGCTCGGCATGGGCGCGGATAGAAATCTCTATCTTGCCCACCATCGCCGCTACTTCCTGACGCGATTCCCACAAAGGCTTACCGGTTTCAAAGCCAATGGCATGAGCCAGGTCTTCTTTATGCTCGCCAAGCAGCTCGGCAAAGCGGCGCACAATGGCAATCCGCGCTTCTAACGATGTACGCTTCCAGGCCGGAAAAGCATTGCGGGCAGCATGCATGGCGAGATTTACATCGTCGCTGCTGGCGCTGTTGCCCTGCCACACCACGGCGTTATTGGCCGGATTGGTAGAAATCAATTCACTACCCGTACCATCTTGCCATTGGCCATTAATAAACAGTTGAGCCATGTTGTCATCCTTTAAGAATGTTTGCTGATTCAAAATCAAAACCCAAATCTTTAACCACGGAGAGTACAGAGAACACGGAATTGTACGGAGAAACCCTATGGAGCCATTGTCGTCATCCCCGAGCGTTTTTGTTGGGGACTCCGCGTAAATACTGGATTTTTGACCGAGCGGGAGTGATAAGTTTGATTGAGCTAAGTTACTTGTTTTTTTCCGTGGCCCTCCGTGTGCTCTTTTTCCTCCGTGGTTCAAGGTTTGGGTTTCAATTGTTATGTTTGGTGCTACGCCACTCTCCGTGGATAAGCTTCCATCATTCTGACCTGATCTCCTGTTTTAACTTGCAATGCCTTGGCTTCTGCTGGCGTTAATATAATCAGGCCTTGCTTCGGAGCTGTGTAGATGAGTCCGGTCCGGAATTTTTTAAGCTGACTGGTAGCAATTAAATGTGGCGCAGTTGGGTTTGTGTGTGCGTCGCTGATCACCACATTACATAAGCTACTCTCCCGCATTACTCTCAGGCTGTCGATACGGGCTTCCAGCACGGGGCCGGCTTCAAAGATATCGATGTGCCGCTCCAGCCGTAATCCTTCACTTTCCAATAGATGACGAGCTGGTGTGGTGTCTTTGTGGGTAGTGCCAATACAGGCTTTGGCCTCGTCAGGTAAAAAATCGATATACACCGGAAAACGTGGCATCAGTTCGGCCAGAAAAGACTTTTGGCCTAGTGACACTAATCGGTCTGCTTCATGAAAATCGATACGATAAAAATGGCTGCCTAGCGCGCGCCAGAAGGGCGAATCACCGTGCTCGTCAAACACGCCGCGCATTTCGGCACAGACGCGAGTCCCAAAGCGCTCAGCAAATTGCGCCAAAAACATAAAGCGGGATTTAGATAACAGCGCCCCATTGCAGTTCACGCGGTGCAGCGGGTCTAAAAATAATGAGCAAAGCTCGGCGTAGCCGGTCAGATCGTGCGAGATGGAAAGTTTGTCCATCTTGCTCCAGATGCCCAGCTCGCGGCTGGCGTAAACTGTAGTGTCGATACGGTAGGTGTAAAATGGTTGTTCCAGCCCTACGGCGGTTTCAATGCCGCACACGCCGACAATCTCGCCAGTGTCTGTTTCTTCCATTAAAAATAGATAGCCCTGATCAGCCAGCGTTGCGCTGCCTTGTAAAGTGCGGCGAACGCGGTCGATTCTGGCAGCCTGTGCACCCGGGTCGGGCTTGAGGGTGGTCATGCCGGGGCCGGCTTTATGTGCCAGCTCGACCAGCTTGTCTACATCGCTAAACTGACAAAGTCGCACAATTTTCATAGTGCAACTCCATGGTGATTGCTAAGGGATGAGCTGAGCTCTTTCATCATGCAGCCCCTGAGTGGTTCAGCTTTACGCAGCGTACTTCGCTGCCAAGATCGGCATTTAACAGGCTGACTAAGGTCGCTGGCAGTGAGATATCCTGGCTAAGCTGCTTAGGTAAATGCGTTTTAATGCAGCGAAACTCACTGCTGGAGGTATTGCAAACCAAGTAGCTGGCTGTGCCGTGGACGTTGGATTCGTAAGCAATACGGTGTAAGGCGCTGTGGCGTAGCGAATAACAGGCGTCGAGCGTGGCGGTAAGCACGGGGCCGGCATCAAAAATATCGATAAAGCGATCCGGCTCAAACCCTTCGTCCAGATGGCATTGATAAGGCAGTCGGGCACTGGTGTGAGGTTCGCCCATCACTCGCTGGGCCTCGATTGAGAGCAACGGCACATACAGCGGATCAAGCGGCATCACTTCGGCAATAAAACCACGGCTGCGCCCGCCCGATTCTATCTCCATTTCAGCAAAGTCACGGCGGGTAAATTTGCGCCCCACGCTCTCCCAGAAAGGCGAATTGCCATCCGCATCGGCAATGCCGGGCAGCACAGAGAAAATATCTTTACTAAAGCGCTGGCGGTGCTGGGCAATAAATAGTAGCCGCGCACGGGAGAGTAAATCGGCATAGGCGGCTTTTTTTTGTTCGATATAAAAGCCGGTCAGCCGCGTACAGCTGGTTAGCTCGTGCGACATCACCAAGGCGTGAATCCGGTGATTGACATGCAGCTCACGCGAGGCGTGTATCACCACTTCATTGCGAAAAGCATAAAAAGGTTCGTGCTGCCCGGCAAGGGCAACGATGCTGGCGGATCCGTATAAAACGCCGTTTTCTTCTAATACAAATAAATAGCTTTCTTCGCCAGGGTAGTCGATCTCGTTTTCCAGGGAGTCAATCGAGCTTAAAATCAGCTCTTGCAGGCGTGAGCGATCCGGCGGCAGTGAATGCAAAATCGGCCCCTTAGAGCGCGCCATGCGCTCCAATTGATCAAGGTCGGACAGTTTTCCTGGTCTTACGATAAGCATAGGGGCGATCCGAGTGGAGGTGGATGGTGGAGCTTAAAACCCAAATATTGAACCATGGAGTTGGGGAGAACACGGAGTTACACGGAGAAAACCATTTGGTTTTACATGCCTGTGTTGAATTTGTTGTTTTCCGTGAAACTTCGTGCTCTCAATGTCCTCCGTGGTTTAAGGTGTGGGTTTCGAATATTTTATAAATCTAAGCTGCAACAGTCGCCGGTACCAGCTCGGCAATCACTGTCTCCAGGCGGCGCAGGCCTTCGGCCAGATCGGCTTCTGAGATCACTAAAGATGGCAGCAGACGCAACACATTCGGGCCCGCCATCAAGAGCACCACTCCGTGCTTTGCACCTAATGTCACTACATCTTTGGCGCGGCCTTGCAATACCGGGGCCAGCTCGGCACCAATCAATAAGCCGCTGCCACGAATCTCTTTAAACACACTGTGTTTGGCATTGATCTGATTTAAGCCATCTACAAGCAGCTTATTGCGGTGTTTTACGCCATTTAATACAGCTGGCGTATTAATCAGCTCGATCACTTTGTCGGCCACGGCGGTGACCAGCGGGTTGCCGCCATAAGTGGAGCCGTGCGTGCCAACGACAAAGGCGCTGGCAATTTTGGCCGTGGTCAGCATCGCACCAATTGGCAAACCATTACCCAGTGCTTTGGCCGAAGTCAGAATATCGGGTGTGACGCCATAGTGCATATAAGCATAGAGCGAGCCTGAGCGGCCTACGCCAATTTGTACTTCATCAAAAATCAGCAGGGCATTGTGTTTGTCACAAAGGGCACGCAGGGCCCTTAGGTATTCTTGCGTGGCAGGGATTACGCCGCCTTCACCCTGTACAGGTTCCACAATTACCGCGCAGGTTTTGTCACTAATCATGGCTTCTATCGCGGCCAGATCATTAAACGGCACGTGGCTGATACCGCCAGGCGTTGGGCCAAAGCCTTCTGCATATTTGGGCTGGCCACCTACCGATACAGTAAACAGGGTGCGGCCGTGGAAGGATTGGGCGCAGGCAATAATCTGGTCTTTATCGCTGGAAAAATGGTCTACAGCATAACGGCGGGCCAGTTTTAGCGCTGCTTCATTGGCCTCTGCGCCAGAATTACAAAAGAACACGCGTTCGGCAAAAGTGGCGTCAATCAGGCGTTGCGCCAGGCGCAGTGCTGGCTCGTTGGTAAAGCCATTAGATAAATGCCAAAGCTGATCGGCCTGCTCGTGCAATACGGCCGTCAGCTCCGGGTGCAAATGACCAAGGCTGGTGACGGCGATGCCACTGGAGAAGTCTACATACTCGCGGCCTTCCTGATCCCACAAGCGTGAGGCCAGGCCTTTTACCGGAATAAACGGCGCCGGAGCGTAGTTGGGAACCATAACTTGATCAAAGGTGGCGCGATTTACGGTAGGCATGGGAGAGAGATCCTGCAAACGGGATAAAGTCCATCCAGTGTAGAACAGGCACCCTTAATCAAGCTTCTAGAAATGCGACATAAAGCTATAGCTTTACACCTTTACTACCTAGGGAAAGCCGCAGGTTTATTGCTTAGAGAAAGCGGCACGCTCGTCCCGGGGGGACAGGCCAAAGTGAGCACGGTAGGCCGTAGCAAAATGCGCACCCGAAGAAAAGCCACAAGATAAACCAATTTGCACCACAGAAATCCCCGTGCGTTGCAATATGGTACGAGCCCGTTCTAAACGTAATTGCATATAGTGGCGGGCGGGCAGGGTATCTAAATGCTGTTTAAACAGACGTTCTAACTGGCGGCGGGATAAATCCACATGCCGCGCCAGCTCGTCGCTACTGATGGGATCTTCTAAATGAGCTTCCATTAATTCTAGTACGGCGCTGAGCTTCGGCTGGCGCTGGCCAAGTTGCACTGCATGCGAAGTGCGCTGGCGGGTATCGGGCGTGCGCAGGTGTTCAATACATAAAGATTCAGCAATCTGCTCGGCCAGAGCAAGGTTTTGCTGCCTGGCAACTAAAGCCAGCATGGCATCTAGTGTTGCAGCACCTGCGCCACAGCTAAAATATTTGCGGTCAAACTCATATAGGTTTTGGGTGCAAATTACATGGGGAAAAGTTGCAGCAAAAGCCCGTAGCTCAGGCCAGCGCAATGTGGCTCGGTGATGATCCAGTAGACCACAGGCTGCCAGCCACCATGCACCACAATCAATCGCGCCTACTAAAGAGGGGTCATTAAGTAGTGGCTTAAGCAGAGCAAGGCGCGGATCGTTTGCAAAAGGCGGGGTCTGGGAAGTGACGAGTAAGACGTCAACCGCTTTGGTGTCGGCTAAAGTGGGCAGATGGGGATAGTACCCGCCGGTGGGCAGGGGAATGGCGGCACCATCTAGGGAATAATACTGAAGGCTATATAGGGTTTTATCGCTGATTGTATTGGCCAATCCCAGTACGGTATCAATACCAGCAATGCTGAGTAGTGGTGCTGGCGATAAAAGCAGCACCGCTATTTGGATAGCAGGAGAGTTGAGAGTAAGAGGCATTTGCTTATTTTTTCAGTAAATATTTAGAATCGCAATTGTTGTTGTTCCTAAGTGGGGAACTAAAATGCTAAAGGGATAACTGTTGCAGCAAAGCCTAATAAATAATCTTTCTCTCAATTTCAAACAGACATAAAGTAATAATGGCTGGCACAATGGGCTCTAAATTATTTCAATATCTGGAATTTAACTATGAATAAGAGAGAGCTCATTGAGGCTGTACTCAGAGTTGCTGAGTACGAATTGCCGGGTATTTCTAAAAAGGCAGTAGAAGCCACCTTAGAAGCACTGGGTGATGTGACTGGTGCAACTTTGAAGGGCGGCGGTGAAGTCACTTTGCCAGGGATTGGTAAA
This sequence comes from Iodobacter ciconiae, assembly GCF_003952345.1. Lineage (NCBI taxonomy): Bacteria > Pseudomonadati > Pseudomonadota > Betaproteobacteria > Neisseriales > Chitinibacteraceae > Iodobacter > Iodobacter ciconiae. The sequence continues at coordinate 478,331 of NZ_CP034433.1, forward strand.
TTGGCGGTAAAACACCGCGATGCACGCGTTGGCCGCAACCCAAGAACAGGCGAACCAGTGCAAATCCCTGCGAAGAAAGCACTGAAGTACACGCCACTTAAAGCGATCAAAGACGCCGTTGCTTAGTTTGTGCTTTTCTAAATCAATTGCTTACCGTGTTAAATGAATTTAGCTTGCGTACAAGGGTTGACCGAATAAGGCCTGGCCGGTATAGTTCGGCCTCTCGCTGCAGCACACACGGCAACACAGTGTTTGGGCAAGCGAAACGATCTTTAAAAAAATACAGTCGATGAGTGTGAGTGCTTGATTCGGAAGCGAAACAAGTGCTTGCATAGTAAGAGTCATTTTTCGGAATGGCTTGAGTTTTGTAAGCCAGTAAGTACTAGCTTAGTGATTAAACTAAAGAGTTTGATCCTGGCTCAGATTGAACGCTGGCGGCATGCTTTACACATGCAAGTCGAACGGTAACAGGCTGCTTGCAGCGCTGACGAGTGGCGAACGGGTGAGTAATATATCGGAACGTACCTAGTAATGGGGGATAACTATCCGAAAGGATAGCTAATACCGCATACGCCCTGAGGGGGAAAGAGGGGGATCGCAAGACCTCTCGTTATTAGAGCGGCCGATATCAGATTAGCTAGTTGGTGAGGTAAAGGCTCACCAAGGCGACGATCTGTAGCGGGTCTTAGAGGACGATCCGCCACACTGGAACTGAGACACGGTCCAGACTCCTACGGGAGGCAGCAGTGGGGAATCTTGGACAATGGGCGCAAGCCTGATCCAGCAATGCCGCGTGCGTGAAGAAGGCCTTCGGGTTGTAAAGCGCTTTTGTCCGGGAGGAAATCCTAAGAGCTAATATCTTTTGGGGATGACAGTACCGGAAGAATAAGGACCGGCTAACTACGTGCCAGCAGCCGCGGTAATACGTAGGGTCCAAGCGTTAATCGGAATTACTGGGCGTAAAGGGTGCGCAGGTGGTTGATTAAGTGTGATGTGAAAGCCCCGGGCTCAACCTGGGAATTGCATTGCAAACTGGTGAACTAGAGTATGGCAGAGGGGGGTGGAATTCCGCGTGTAGCAGTGAAATGCGTAGAGATGCGGAGGAACACCGATGGCGAAGGCAACCCCCTGGGCTAATACTGACACTCATGCACGAAAGCGTGGGGAGCAAACAGGATTAGATACCCTGGTAGTCCACGCCCTAAACGATGTCTACTAGTTGTTGGGGAATTCGTTCCTTAGTAACGCAGCTAACGCGTGAAGTAGACCGCCTGGGGAGTACGGCCGCAAGGCTAAAACTCAAAGGAATTGACGGGGGCCCGCACAAGCGGTGGATGATGTGGATTAATTCGATGCAACGCGAAAAACCTTACCTAGCCTTGACATGTCAAGAACCTCTGAGAGATTGGGGGGTGCCGCAAGGAACTTGAACACAGGTGCTGCATGGCTGTCGTCAGCTCGTGTCGTGAGATGTTGGGTTAAGTCCCGCAACGAGCGCAACCCTTGTCCTTAGTTGCCATCATTTGGTTGGGCACTTTAAGGAGACTGCCGGTGACAAACCGGAGGAAGGTGGGGATGACGTCAAGTCCTCATGGCCCTTATGGCTAGGGCTTCACACGTCATACAATGGTCGGTACAGAGGGTTGCCAAGCCGCGAGGTGGAGCTAATCTCATAAAACCGATCGTAGTCCGGATTGGAGTCTGCAACTCGACTCCATGAAGTCGGAATCGCTAGTAATCGCGGATCAGCATGTCGCGGTGAATACGTTCCCGGGCCTTGTACACACCGCCCGTCACACCATGGGAATGGGTTTCACCAGAAGTAGGTAGGCTAACCTTCGGGAGGCCGCTTACCACGGTGGGATTCATGACTGGGGTGAAGTCGTAACAAGGTAGCCGTAGGGGAACCTGCGGCTGGATCACCTCCTTTCAAGAGAAGACTTTTGGATTGAGTACTCACACTCATCGACTGTAGAAAAGAAGATACGAGAAGTTTTCGTAAAAATCAGATTGCTCAGTTGCTCAGGCGGCGTAGATTAGCTACCTGAATATTCTGAAATGGGTCAGTAGCTCAGTCGGTTAGAGCACCGTCTTGATAAGGCGGGGGTCACAGGTTCGATTCCTGTCTGACCCACCATTCTAATCCGCACTAGCCTGCGTGATGCGTCGTCATAAAATAATTTGTGTACTGAAACGTACACTGCGTTATTTTATTTCTAGCCTCACTTGACTATTGCGGCCAGAGAGGTGATTGCTTAATGAATTTATTGAGCAGGCAACTTGATTTTAAATTGCAATAATTTATTGCGAGCTAGACGAGAAATAAAATCTCGATGTTTACTAAGGTAAACGAGAGATTGAGTGACGAAGTATAGCGAAGTAACTGGGGGCTTAGCTCATCTGGTAGAGCACCTGCTTTGCAAGCAGGGGGTGAACGGTTCGAGTCCGTTAGCCTCCACCACTCCTTTGAGTGGTGGAATGAAGTAAGAAACTAGAAATAACATATTGTCTCAAGAGAGATTTAAAGCTTGGGACGATGTTTTATTTCTGATTTCTAAAATCAGCAATATGTATCTTTGATCTTTAAAAAAATAGAAGAAGTAATACTCAAGTTTAGAAATAAATAAGGGTAGATTGTATAAAAATCGATTATTCGAAGTCAGAACTGAATAATCGATGTCGCAAACAAAGCGAAATCAGATACTTCGAATTGTATTAACTTTGTTGATACGTGTTTGAGGTTATAGGATCAAGCGACTAAGTGCATCTGGTGGATGCCTTGGCGATGATAGGCGAAGAAGGACGCGTTAGCCTGCGAAAAGCGATGGGGAGCTGGCAAATAAGCTTTGATCCATCGATATCCGAATGGGGAAACCCGGCCCGAATGGGTCACTCATCACTGAATACATAGGTGGTGTAGAGCGAACTCGGCGAACTGAAACATCTAAGTAGCCGAAGGAAAAGAAATCAACCGAGATTCCCAAAGTAGTGGCGAGCGAAATGGGAAGAGCCTGCATGTGATAAATCAAACTTTAGTGGAACAGTCTGGAAAGTCTGGCGACAGTGGGTGATAGCCCCGTACACGAAAAAGATTGGTTGGTACTAAGCATGCGACAAGTAGGGCGGGACACGAGAAATCCTGTTTGAAGATGGGGGGACCATCCTCCAAGGCTAAATACTCATCATCGACCGATAGTGAACCAGTACCGTGAGGGAAAGGCGAAAAGAACCCCGGGAGGGGAGTGAAATAGAACCTGAAACCGGATGCATACAAACAGTGGGAGCCCTTGAAAAATGGGGTGACTGCGTACCTTTTGTATAATGGGTCAGCGACTTACGTTCAGTAGCGAGCTTAACCGAGTAGGGGAGGCGTAGGGAAACCGAGTCCGAATAGGGCGCATAGTTGCTGGGCGTAGACCCGAAACCAAGTGATCTATCCATGGCCAGGATGAAGCTGCGGTAATACGCAGTGGAGGTCCGAACCCACTAATGTTGCAAAATTAGGGGATGAGCTGTGGATAGGGGTGAAAGGCTAAACAAACTTGGAAATAGCTGGTTCTCCTCGAAAACTATTTAGGTAGTGCCTCATGTATCACTGACGGGGGTAAAGCACTGTTATGGCTAGGGGGTCATCGCGACTTACCAAACCATGGCAAACTCTGAATACCGTCAAGTGCGAGCATGGGAGACAGACTGTGGGTGCTAACGTCCATGGTCAAGAGGGAAACAACCCAGATCGCCGTCTAAGGTCCCAAATAATCAGTTAAGTGGAAAACGAGGTGGGAAGGCATAGACAGCCAGGATGTTGGCTTAGAAGCAGCCATCATTTAAAGAAAGCGTAATAGCTCACTGGTCGAGTCGTCCTGCGCGGAAGATGTAACGGGGCTCAAACTGATAACCGAAGACGCGAATATGTGCCGATGGTACATATGGTAGAGGAGCGTTCCGTAGGCCTGCGAAGGTGTCTTGAGAAGGATGCTGGAGGTATCGGAAGTGCGAATGCTGACATGAGTAGCGATAATGCGGGTGAAAAGCCCGCACACCGAAAACCCAAGGTTTCCTGCGCAACGTTCATCGGCGCAGGGTGAGTCGGCCCCTAAGGCGAGGCAGAAATGCGTAGTCGATGGACAACGGGTTAATATTCCCGTACCGATATAAAGTGCGATGGGGGGACGGAGAAAGGTAGGTCAGCCATCTGTTGGAATAGGTGGTTTAAGCGAGTAGGCGTGTGGCTTAGGCAAATCCGGGCTGCTATAACGCTGAGACGTGACGACGAAGTCTTCGGACTGAAGTGATTGATCCTATGCTTCCAAGAAAAGCCTCTAAGCTTCAGCTTTATATTGACCGTACCGCAAACCGACACAGGTGGGTAGGAAGAGAATTCTAAGGTGCTTGAGAGAACTCAGGAGAAGGAACTCGGCAAATTATCACCGTAACTTCGGGAGAAGGTGAGCCCAGAGTATGTGAAGTTCTTCGCGAATGGAGCAGAAATGGGTCGCAGAGAAATGGGGGCTGCGACTGTTTATCAAAAACACAGCACTCTGCAAAGTCGAAAGACGACGTATAGGGTGTGACGCCTGCCCGGTGCTGGAAGATTAAATGATGGGGTGCAAGCTCTTGACTGAAGTCCCAGTAAACGGCGGCCGTAACTATAACGGTCCTAAGGTAGCGAAATTCCTTGTCGGGTAAGTTCCGACCCGCACGAATGGCGTAACGATGGCCCTACTGTCTCCTCCTGAGACTCAGCGAAGTTGAAATGTTTGTGAAGATGCAATCTCCCCGCTGCTAGACGGAAAGACCCCGTGAACCTTTACTGTAGCTTTGCATTGGACTTTGAAGTGGTTTGTGTAGGATAGGTGGGAGGCTATGAAGCATGGACGCTAGTCTGTGTGGAGCCGACCTTGAAATACCACCCTGACCCCTTTGAGGTTCTAACCTTGGTCCGTTATCCGGATCGGGGACCGTGCATGGTAGGCAGTTTGACTGGGGCGGTCTCCTCCCAAATTGTAACGGAGGAGCTCGAAGGTCGCCTAGGTACGGTCGGACATCGTACTGATAGTGTAATGGCATAAGGCGGCTTAACTGCGAGACAGACAAGTCGAGCAGGTGCGAAAGCAGGACATAGTGATCCGGTGGTTCTGAATGGAAGGGCCATCGCTCAACGGATAAAAGGTACTCCGGGGATAACAGGCTGATTCCGCCCAAGAGTTCACATCGACGGCGGAGTTTGGCACCTCGATGTCGGCTCATCACATCCTGGGGCTGTAGCCGGTCCCAAGGGTATGGCTGTTCGCCATTTAAAGTGGTACGTGAGCTGGGTTCAAAACGTCGTGAGACAGTTTGGTCCCTATCTGCAGTGGGCGTTGGAAATTTGAGGGGGGCTGCTCCTAGTACGAGAGGACCGGAGTGGACAGATCTCTGGTGTACCGGTTGTCACGCCAGTGGCATCGCCGGGTAGCTAAATCTGGAAGAGATAAGCGCTGAAAGCATCTAAGCGCGAAACTCGCCTCAAGATGAGATTTCCCCAAGGCTTTAAGCCTTTTAAAGGGTCGTTCGAGACCAGGACGTTGATAGGTCGGGTGTGGAAGTGCAGTAATGCATTAAGCTAACCGATACTAATTGCCCGTAAGGCTTGATCCTATAACCTGAGACGCGTGTGTGCGACGGTATATAATCTACCCAGATTAGAGTTAGATTTGAGAGCAACAAGCAGTACATATTACTTCTTCTATTGAACTGAACGCGTTGTGGAGCAATACACACAACGAGTTAACCCGTTAAAGTCTGGCGACCATAGCGAGGTGGTCCCACTCCTTCCCATCCCGAACAGGACAGTGAAACACCTTAGCGCCGATGATAGTGCAGATTACCTGTGTGAAAGTAGGTCATTGCCAGACACCCTAAGCCGTAAACAAGACCCCCGTACTCGAAAGAGGCGGGGGTTTTGCTTTGCGTGCAAGAAAAGCAGAGCTTAGCCTGATTTGGTAAGGTGATTTAAATCTTACATATTCCAACTTTTCTGACTAATTAAGTTTCTTATTCTGATGAGCAATGCTATTTAGTTTTTATAGAAATTAGCCCAATTTGTATTTGTTTGTTCTTTTATATTTCAAAAAATGGCTGGTTTCAAATCCAGATTTATCTAAATTTTTGAACTAGAATTCATTGTGCCTGCATCTTACTGTAAGAGTGAGTGGTGTCTTATTGTCTTGGTGCTTATGTTAGAGGGTATTGGGAGGAGGATCTGATGAGTGTGGGGGGCTGCGTGCGAACTCAAATAAAATTACTTACGGATGGGGAGGCTCCATTAGAATTTCAGCAAAAACTGGCTGAGATTTCTGGTTTGTATCTTCGTGCCTTAGAAAAAAGTAAAGAGCAACAACAGGAAATAGATGCTAATTATAAGAGTATTTTAAATTTCTCGTCCGAGGCAATGCTGCTGATTAATGCTGAAGGACAAATTATCTGGGTAAATCAAGCGCTTGCAATTTTGTTTTCATCCACGCCGTTTTCTTTTCTAGGTGTGGATATTGAGCAGTTATTGGTAGAGGATGATAGAAAATTATTTCTGGAGCAGCTAGATAGTTTTATGCTTATGAGCGATGGTGGGCATCTTAGTGACGGGGCTATTTTTTCTTGGCAATATTTAAATTGTGAAATGTTTCGTGCTGAAATGTGTTTAAGTTTGCTTCCTTATCAGAGTGAAAATGGGCCAATTATCTGTTTATTAATTACTGCAAACCCTCTGGCTGGTGGTGTAATTAGAGAGCAGGGTCGAATTAAGAAAATATTAGATGAAACTTTGAAAATAAAGCGGGATTTTCTGGCGAATATCAGCCATGAAATTCGTACGCCGATGAATGCTATTATTGGCATGACTCATTTGGTATTAAAAACAGATTTGAACGTAAAGCAGCAGAATTATATTGAAGTTATTCAAAAATCGAGCGAGCATTTGTTAAGTATCATTAATGATATGTTTGATTTTTCCAGAATGGAAGAGGGGCAGCTTAAATTAGAGTTTTCAGCATTTCATTTGCAGTCTATTTTAGATAATGTACTTAATCGTTTAAGTGTTGAGGCAAGAGTAAAGGGTTTGGCTTTACTTTCTAGGTTTTCACCATCATTACCTGCTTCAGTAATGGGTGATGCAAAGCATTTAGAGAAAGTATTACTGCATCTGGTTGCAAATGCCGTGAAATTTACATCTCAAGGTCAGGTTGAATTAATTGTTGACCTTGAATCAGAAAGCCCTGATGGTGTAGTCGTGAAGTTCTCTATTTTAGATACGGGTGTTGGTATAAGTGATGAGCAGCAAGCGCAGTTATTTCAGGCATTTAGTCAGGCTGATACGTCTGCGACAAGAAAATTTGGTGGTTTAGGTTTAGGCTTGGTTATTGCAAAGCAATTAGTGAGTTTGATGCATGGCACAATTGGATTAATCAGTGAAGAAAAAAAAGGAAGCTGTTTCTGGTTTTGTGTTCCTTTAAAGAAAAATAAACAGGGTGATGTTCCTCTTGCTGTATTAAAGGATCAGCAACGTCACGCTTTAGTCAGCCGCCGTGGATCACGTATTTTATTGGTAGAAGATAATTCGTTAAATCAACAAGTGGCAAGTGAAATACTAATTGATGCAGAAATGCAAGTTACCGTGGTGAGTGATGGGCAGCAGGCGGTCAATATTGTAGAAAAAGAAGTCTTTGATTTGATTCTTATGGACATTCAAATGCCGGTTATGGATGGATGGAGTGCTACAAGAATAATACGTGCGGGTCGGTTTTTAAATGACATTCCTATCATTGCATTAACTGCATTGGCGATGAGTGATGATAAGAAAATGTGTAAGGAATCGGGCATGAGTGATCATTTACTTAAGCCAATAGATCCTGACTTATTAATCGAAAAACTGATTCAGTGGTTGCCGGAAGTGAAAGGAGAGCTGGCTCTGCCTGCCGTAAAAGTGGTCGCTGATGATAATTCTGTAATAGATGGGCTTCCATCTTTTATTGCTGGTTTAAATACAGATATTGGCCTTAAATATGCAATGGATAATCCGGTTTTTTATCGTCGTTTATTAATTAAAGTTTTAGATGAAATACCTAAAATTCAGTCAGGCTTAATGGATGCAATTGCGGCTAAAAATGGTATAGATGCCAAGCGGCATGCACATACTTTAAAGGGAATTGCAGCAACGATTGGGGCAGATACATTACAAAAAGTATCTGCAGATCTTGAGTTTTCACTGAGTAAAGGTGAGATTAATGAGTTGGTCCACAATACGTATCATGAGATTGCTCAGCCTATCAAGGAGCTACTTGATGGATTAAGGTCATTTTATTTTAATCAGGAATATGATAGTTCTCCAGCAGAACCTATTCAGTGGGGCAATGAGCTTTCTTTGGATTACGATGAAAAGAAAAAACTGTTTGAAAACTTGAAGGGTTTATTACAGGAGGGGGATGCTTCTGCTGCTGAGTTTTTTGAAGAAAATCAACAGGGATTTGAATGCTTATGGCGGGGGCGCAGTCATGACTTGTTAAGACTTATTAACCAGTTTGCATTTAATGATGCACTTGAGTGGATGAATAAGTTTCCGATTTGATTTAATGCAAAATGCTCAGGAAGTAAGGAGTAAATATGGAACAGCAGCATATGCCGGAAAACAGGTTAACAATTTTAGTTGTTGATGATACACCTGATAATTTAATGTTGCTTAATGGCCTGTTGAGGGATAAATATCGCGTTAAAGTAGCTAATCATGGTGAGGTTGCTTTACGTTTGGCGCTTACTGATCCACGGCCTGATCTTATTTTGCTGGATGTCATGATGCCGGATATGAATGGCTATGAGGTATGCGTAAAGCTAAAGGCGAATAAGGAAACTGAAGATATTCCAGTTGTTTTTCTTACTGCTAAAACGGCAATTGAAGATGAGGAAGAGGGGTTTTCTGTGGGGGGGGCAGATTATATTAGTAAGCCTATTATCTCTTCTATTTTGCTGGCACGAGTGCGGACACAGCTTGCATTAAAGGCCGCACAAGTATTTTTAAAAAATCAGAATCAATACCTGGAATATTTAGTTCAGGAAAGAACACGTGAACTGGCTCATTTGCAGCAGGCAACAATCTTGGCAATGGCCTCTTTAGCTGAAACACGTGATAACGAAACGGGTAAACATTTACGGCGGACACAGCACTTTGTGGCTTTGTTGGCTCTGGAGCTGGCGGAAAATCCTCGTTTTAGTAATGAATTAACATCAGCCAATATACAGTGGTTATATAAATCGGCACCAATGCATGATATTGGCAAGGTGGGTGTTCCTGATCATATTTTATTGAAGCCGGGTAAATTAACGGATGAAGAATTTAATTTAATGAAAATGCATACGGTTTACGGGCGGGATGTTATTACTTCGGTGGAGAGTTATTTAGGAACAAAAGAAGATAAGTTTTTACATTTTGCGCGTGAGATTGCTTATAGCCATCAGGAAAAATGGGATGGTAGTGGTTATCCTCAGGGACTAAAGGGAGAGGAGATTCCACTTTCTGCAAGGTTAATGGCCGTTGCTGATGTTTATGATGCTCTGGTTTCCAAACGGGTATATAAACCGGCTCTTTCACATGAAGAAGCAATTAGTATTATTGTAAAAGGCGCTGGGTCTCACTTTGATCCTACTGTTGTAGAAGCGTTATTACGAATTCAATGTTCTTTTCCTGATATTTCGGTTTTATTTTCAGATGATGAATCAGAGCATCATTAAGTTTGTGATGATTATTTTGCTTCTTTTATAGATTTTGCCGCTGGAGGATTAAAAGCATATTGTTTAATTGCTCTTTAATGGATGCAAACAAGGGTCTTTTACCCGGCTCTGGATGTGCACAGTCTATTTGTAATTGTTTTAATGCGTTTAAATTTGTGCTGTCTGTGTGGTTGATTAATTCTTCAAGTAGATAAGAAAATGCACGTACTTCTATATTCTGCAGTAATTTTTGTTCGATCGTATAGAAAGACGCTGCTCCAAAATCTCCCAGCTTTGTTTCACCTTCCCCGTTAATTAAAATATTGTGGGCATATAAATCGCCATGCAAAATGCCTGAGGAATGCAGGTGGGTTGCTGCATCTGCGATACTAAAAGCAATATTTAATGTAGTTTGTAATTTAAAACGTTGGTTTTTGGCGTAAATATCCCGTGTGCATGATCCAAGGTCAGGGGGCGCTGCCAAATTGTGAAAGCTTTTGTCAATAAATGGCATAAGCAGAGCTGCAGCATGATCGGGGTGATCTGTTATTTTGCCAATTGCGCCAATGAGATTAGTATGTTGCCCAGCAGCAATGCATGCGGCCATTTCACTTTGGGGCAGGCCATCACTGGTGAGCGTCCCTTTAAATATTTTGAGGGCAACAGGTAAATTATTGGCATGCTGCCAGTGTGCTTTAAAAATGACGCCAGAAGCCCCTTCGCCTAATTTTTCTTTGATGCTGAGATCTTGCCAGCAGATAGGCTGAGAATATTGCTCCTTGGTGGTTTGGCAGAATGGGTTGCCAGCAAAAGCCAGCCATGCCAGCTTGGGCAGGTTAAAGAGCCAGCCTGGTAAAGTTGAAAGCTGATTTGCAGAGATGCGAATCAGCTCCAGATTTTGACAAGCGGCCAGTGCTTCGGGCAAAGACTGTAGCTGATTACCGGCCAGCATTAGTTTTTGTAAAGCCTGGCACTGGCCTAGCTTTTCAGGTAACTGGCTGATTTGATTGTCTGTAAGGATTAGCCAGCGTAGCTCTGGTGGTAAAGCCGCTGCACTGATGGTTTGAATCTGATTGGCTTTAAATCCCACCATACTAAGCCTGCTGCAGTGCCCTAATGCTTCTGGCAGGTGATCGAATTGATTGTCTGAGCAAAAAATCACCTTCAAAAACTTAAGTTGAGGCAAATGCTCTGGTAGGCTGGAGAGTGCGTTTCCGGATAGATTCAGAATCTCTAGGGAGTCTGCCAGGGAGAAAATTTCTTCCGGGAACGTGGTAAGGCCACAAGATAAATCCAGCCGTTTAATGCCTTTGAGCTCACCTGAGCGAAGTTGTGAAAGTGTATGCATGCAAGGTAGCTGAGCTAGGGAAAGAGGGGATTATCCAGTAAAGGGCGGGGCACTGCAGTTAAAAATATACGGGAGTTTTGTTGCGGGTGATAAGCAGTATGGGCATTACAGCATGAATGATGAACTAAAAATAAAGCCGCTGTCTGCAAAAAATATGCGAGGGCAGGGAAAGAATGGGATATTTCTCCTGGGTTTTTAAAGGCAAATTGCGGGATGGGTAAAACAGTTTAATTCTACCCATGGGAAAGGCTCATATAAGTACTGATTTTTCCGCATGGGCACAAAATCGTGCCCACCCTTGCGGTGTTTAATTCAAACCATTATGCCTCAGTAAAGCCGCCACTTCTGGTTTGCGGCCTCGAAAGGCCATGAAGGAGTCGATCGCCGGGCGGCTGCCACCCATAGCGAGCACTTCTTTTCTGAAGCGTGCGCCGGTGGTGGGGTCCAGAATCGATTTGCCTGTAGCGGCGGCTTCTTCAAAGGCAGAATAGGCATCGGCAGACAGCACTTCTGCCCATTTATAGCTGTAATAACCTGCTGCATAGCCACCGGCAAAGATATGGCTAAAGGTATTAAACCAGCGGTTATAGCTTGGGGCGAGCGGGGTTTCGAATTCAGCCACCAGCGCGGCATTTTGTGCGGCAGCATCGATGACATCGGTGCTGGCGTGCAGCTCCATATCAAATAGCGAGAGCAAGACCTGGCGCACCATGGCGCTGCCGCTCATAAAGTTTTTGGCTGCCAGCATTTTGTCGAACAGCCCGCGTGGCAAGGCTGTACCGCTGTCTACATGGCGGGTCAGATCAGGCAAGACCTGCCATTCCCAGCAGAAGTTTTCCATAAACTGGCTAGGTAATTCCACCGCATCCCATTCCACGCCATTGATGCCGGATACGCCGGATTCATCCACCTCGGTTAAGAGGTGATGCAGGGCATGGCCAAATTCGTGGAAGAGGGTGATCACATCGTCATGCGTCAAGAGCGCCGGTTTGCCATCTACACCGGCAGAGAAATTACAGACCACCAGGGCAACAGGGTTTTGTAAGTCATCGCCTTTGCGATTGCGGCTGAGTACATCGTTCATCCATGCGCCGCCTTGTTTGCCGGTGCGTGCATAGAGGTCCAGATACAAGCCTCCCACGGCACTGCCATCAAGGTTTTGCAGGGCGTAGTAGTTGACATCCGGATGCCACACTGGCGCGCTGGCTTTAACAAAGCGCAGGCTGTACAAGGATTCAATTACTTTAAAGAGGCCAGATAAAACGGTTGGCTCGGTAAAGTAAGCTTTGACTTCCTGGGCCGAAAACGCATATTTGGCTTCGGATAATTTCTCGGCTGCAAAGCCGTAATCCCAAACGGCCAGCTCGTCTAAGCCGAGATGCTCTTTAGCGAATGCTTTTAATTCTGTGCGATCTTTGGCGGCAAAAGGCTTGGCACCGTGGCCCAGATTACGCAGAAAGGCGGCGACTTCAGCAGGTGTATCAGCCATTTTGGTGGCCAGCGATTCTTCGCCATAATTATTAAAACCCAGTAACTGAGCCGCTTCAAGGCGTAAGGCATGAATACGTTTAATCAGCGGGCCGTTATCGCGCTCTGCCGGGCCAAATTCTGAGGCACGGGTGGCATTGGCGTGATACACCGTTTCGCGCAGTTTACGGTTGCCACAGAACTGCATCACCGGGCCCTGGCTAGGCTGCTTTAGGGTGACTTTGTAGCCGCTTTTCCCATCGGTGGTCGCAGCGGATTTGGCGGCAGACAGCCAGTCTTGCGGTAAGCCACCCAGCTCTGTGATGTCCTCGATATAAAGGCTCCACTCGTCGGTGGCATCCATCACGTTCTGGCCAAATTTAACTGTTAGCTCGGATAACTCTTCGGCGATTTCGGCAAAGCGCTGTTTTTGCGCCTGGGGCAGCTCAGCGCCGCTCAGGCGAAAATCCCTGAGCGTGTCTTCAATAATGGTTTTTCTGGCGGCGTTGTAGCTGGCAAATTGGCTGCTTGCAGCAATTAGTTTGTATTGCGCGTACAGAAGTTCGTTCTGGCCTAGCTCGGTATAAAAATTGGAGATGCGCGCAATATTAGCATTGTAAACTTCACGCAGCTCAGGCGTGGTGACAACACTTTCTAAATGCGCAATTACCCCCCAGGCCAAACCAAGTTTTTCCAGAGCAGCATCCAGAGGCTCTACAAAGTTCGCCCACGTTGGGTTGTTTACTTTTTCTGCCGCACTAACGGCGGCTGCTGAGCTGGCCAGTAGCGTATCAAGAGCCGGATTTATGTGCTCTGGTTTAACACCGGGGTAATCAGGCAATTTACCGCTCAGATTGAGGAGTGGATTAGTCATTTAAGCAGACTCGCATAAAGTGGGGTGGGGGTTTGCTGAGTAGATGAGAGCGATTCGCCTTTATTTCAAGGCATCATAAGATGTTTGCCTCGTATTTACTGATCATGCACGGTCAAATTCATGCTTTGCTTTTCAGGCCAGAGTCTGTGGGCCTGAGTGTCTCTTCATGATTAATTGTAAATATATTGTAGGTGATCACTTACAATAAGCTTTTTTCAGGGGATACAAATTATGGCAATTGGCCTGTTTGAGGGTATTAAGCCCGAAGTTAAACCGGGTGCATGGGCACACGATTCGGCGCAAGTGATTGGCGACGTGGTGCTGGGTGAAAACGCCTCGGTGTGGCCGGGTGCAGTCATTCGTGGAGATGTAAATGCCATTCGTATCGGTAAAGACAGTAATGTGCAAGATTGCGCTGTTTTACATGTCTCCCATAAGCGTCCTGATGATCCTGAAGGCGCGCCGCTGGTGATTGGCGAGCGGGTCACGATTGGGCATGGGGTGATGCTGCATGGCTGTACCATTGGCAATGAATGCCTGATCGGTATGGGTACTATTGTGCTGGACAGAGTGGTGATTGAAGAGCGGGTGATGATCGGGGCCGGGTCACTGGTGCCGCCAAACCGCCGCCTTGAATCGGGCTGGCTGTATATGGGCCGCCCGGCAGAGAAAAAACGTTTACTTAATGAAGCAGAACTGGCCAATTTTAATTATTCTGCGGCACATTATGTGCGGCTGATGGCCAAATACCGGGATGCAAAGTAAGTAGCAGCAGGGGGGAGGATCACTCACCCCGTGCAGATTAGCTCAAACGAAAGCGTGTTACAGAAGCGGTTAGCTGCTTGGCCATACCATCAAGATCCATAATTGATGAGCTCATGCTGCGCACTGCTACAGCATTTTCTTCTGTCATTTGGGCGATTCTTTCCACGCTGAGTGCCAGCTCGCGTGCTGCGGCGCGTTGTTCCTGCATTTGGTTTGTGATGCTGCTAACAGACCCTATTACATGATGGCTGCTGTTGTTAATTTTCAGAATGCTTTCTCGTGCCTGATTGGTAAGAGTGAGCCCGTCGTCTACGCGTTGGTGGCCGTTTTGCATGCTGTCAATGGCCTCGTGTGCACCTTGTTGAATGGCGCTGACCATGGTGGTGATTTGTGCTGCAGATGATGTGGTCCGCTCGGCCAGTTTTCTAACTTCATCGGCTACTACCGCAAAGCCGCGTCCCTGCTCTCCCGCCCTGGCCGCTTCAATGGCGGCATTCAGTGCCAGCAAGTTGGTTTGGTCTGCGACCTCACGAATCACCACTACAATGCTGCCAATTTCTTCAATTTGCTTGCCTAAGTATTCGATTTTCTTGGAAGCGCTGCCTACCTCGGTGGCAATTTGCTCCATTTCTTTGGCTGCTGCCTGTACATCGTTGCTGCCTGATTCGGCTAAAGAGCCTGCGCTATGGGCCTGGTTGCCAACTTCTTCGGTGTTGGACGCCACCCTGTCCATGCTGGTGCTCATTTCTTCTACCGCGGCAGCCATTGAGCTGGCCGAGGAGGTTTGCTGGTCGGTGCTGGCAGAAACTTGCTGTGATGCGGATGCCAGTTCTCTGGCCGTAGATGAAACAGATTGAGCATTATTGGTCATCATTTGAATAATGCCACCTAAGCTGCTTTGCATCTCTTTAATATCATTTTGTAAATGGCCAATTTCATCTTTATATATAATGATATTTTTCCAGTTATAGGAAAGATCGCCAGCAGCTATTTGCTTGGCTACTTCGGCTGCTTGTAATAAAGGCTTAGTAATTAAATTGGCTGTATATAAAGCAATAATTATCCCCAGTATCAGTACTGCCAGGCTGGCAGAAATAATGACATTTTTTGCTGATGTATAATTTTCATAGGCAGCATTTTTACCTTGTTGCATGAGCCCTTCCTGAAAAGAGGTTAATTCGTGTAAGGCATTGATATAGGTATTGTTATTGGGAGCAACCTGAGTTTTAATAAATGGCCATGCTGCATTATGGTCATCAGCAATTTTTAAAAATTCATCGAGTTTTGTATCAAGAACGTCCCCTGTTTGGCTAACTATCTGGAACAATTCTTTACCCTTTGAGGTATTCAGCCTTTTTTCTAAATCGAGTAATTTGTTTTTGGTTTTATTTCTATTGTCATTCAGGATGCCGATTGCTTTGGCATTGTCTTCTTTGTCTGTGGATAGGGCGATATTACGAACTTGCCTGCCACTATCTAAAGTAAGAAGCATTAATTCATTGGAAATGGCTATTTTTGGGTAACGATCATCCATTAAATCTACTATTGTATCATCAATTTCTCTCATGTTTTTTAAGCTAAGGAAGGCCATAAATCCCAGGAGGATTAAAATCATAGCAAAGCCGAGAAACAGTTTGTTTTTTACGCGCATATTATTCATCACAAAATCCTTTTGCCAAAGCAATGGTGATACTATTTATTGAACACCTGCTTCATAAATATTAAAAGCGGATAACCGTTGTGTTGTAGCGCTTAAAGTGTTTATAGGAGATTTGTAAGCCGTAAACACAGGAAAACAAGCTGCGTTTATCAGTTTGCCCTGTCGAGCGGCATTTATTTTTTGTGTTTGAGCTTTGTTTATCAAGTAGTGAAAAGAAACTATGTTTTAAATACAGAATCAAATAGCCAAATAGTGTGTGGGCCTTATAATCTAGGCTTATTCTATGACAGGTTTTAGTAATGTCCCAACATGTAATTGCTCCTCCCACGCAAGGAACCAGCCCTAAGGCTTGGTATCAGGGCCTCAGTGCCAGCCCCGGTTTTATTGCCGATCCGGCACAGGCTGAAGCTATTGATAAGCTGGATGCGCTTTATCATCAGCTTGTGCAATTTAAAACCAAGCGTAGCCGGCTGTTTGGCAAATCACTTCTGCCGCAGCCTGATTTGCCGCGTGGCTTGTATTTCTGGGGCGGAGTGGGGCGAGGGAAAAGTTTTCTAATGGATGCATTTTATGCAGCCCTTCCATATAAGCGTAAGAAAAGGCTGCATTTTCATCAGTTTATGCAAGAAGTTCATCATGAGTTGCGTCAGCTAAAAAGTGAAACAGACCCGCTGGCGGCAGTGGCCAGTAAAATTGCTAAAGCGGTGCGCGTGCTGTGCTTTGATGAGTTCCATGTTTCCGATATTGCTGATGCCATGATTTTAGGCCGTTTGATGGAGCATTTATTTAAGCGTGGTGTGGTGCTGGTTACCACATCCAATTACCCGCCGGATGGGCTGTATCCACATGGCTTGCAGCGTAATAATTTTCTGCCAACCATTGCCTTGCTTAACCGCACGCTGGGTGTGTTTAATCTGGATGGCGGCAATGATTACCGTATGCGCACGCTGACCCAGGCCAGAACTTACCTTTCACCCAATACTGCGGAAAGTGCGGCAGAATTGGACCGCCTGTTTTCTGCGATAGCGACCAGTAAAGACAGCTCGCCACAGCTAAAAATTGAAGGCCGTACTATTAAAGCCAGGCGGGTGGCTGCGGGTGTGGTGTGGTTTGATTTTTTTGCAATTTGTGGCGATGCACGCGGCCAGGCTGATTATTTGCAAATTGCGCACACCTATCACACGGTGCTCGTGTCTGATATCCCCAGGCTTGCAAGCAGTCAGTCTGCTGAAGCACGGCGTTTTACCTGGCTTGTGGATGTGTTTTATGATCATCGTGTAAAACTGATTATCTCGGCGCAAGCCGCCGTGGACGAGTTGTATCAGGAAGGCATGCAAGCCAGCGAATTTTTTCGCACGGCCAGCCGTTTAACCGAAATGCAGGCTGAGCAATATCTGGCGCTGCCGCACCAGTCGATTGCGACCCAGCTGACCGGAATTAGCGAGACTTAATATTTTAAAAGACAGGGCTTATTTTAAAGTGGCCAGTCTCTTTGTGCTCCCGGGCCTTAAGATTTGGCTTCTGATGTCGCTGGAACTTGGTTTCTGGAGTGAAAAACTGACAGGCCGTTGGCGGTTGATTTTCAGGCTTTCGTCACCATTTCGGAAAGAGAAATGATTGATCTCTACTTTTTCACCTTACTAAGCAGGTTGCCATGCGCGCTGTAATTCAAGAAAAACAAACTTTATTGCTGGGAGAAGCTGCATTGCCAAAAGTGGCTGCCGGGCAATTGTTAGTTCGTGTGCACGCCGCAGGAATTAACCGTGCTGACCTGGCTCAAGCCGCAGGCCGCTATCCGCCACCGGCAGGGGATTCGGATATTCTGGGTCTGGAGGTGGCGGGAGTCGTGGTTGGGCTGGGCGAGGGCGTGGCTGATTTTGTTGTGGGCGATGAGGTACTTGGGCTGGTGAGGGGCGGGGCTTATGCCGAATTTTGCCTGCTGGAATCCATGCTTGCGATTAAAAAGCCAGCGAATCTGTCTTTTACCGATGCAGCCAGCCTGCCCGAAGTGTGGATGACGGCATGGCTTAATCTGGTTGAAATTGGCAAGCTGCAAGCTGGCCAGCGGGTGCTGATCCATGCAGGGGCCAGTGGCGTGGGAGCGGCCAGTATTCAGCTAGCCAAATACCTGGGGGCCTGGGTGGCTGCGACTGCAGGCGGAGCCAGGAAAACTGAATTTTGCCGCCAGCTGGGAGCTGATCTGGTGGTGGATTACCAGCAGCAGGATTTTGCCGTAGTGGTCAAAGAAGCGGGTGGAGTGGATTTGATTCTGGATGGCGTGGGCGGAGATTATCTGGCTAAAAATCAGGCTTGCCTGAATACTGACGGGCAAATTGTATTGATTGGCTTATTAAGAGGAGTGAGCACAGACATTAATCTGGGGCAGCTCTTAATGAAGCGCCAGCGACTGACCGGCTCCACCCTGCGCGCTCAGCCGTTAAAAGTAAAAGCACAAGTAGCTGCAGCATTAAGGGATAAAATCTTACCTGCTTTAAATACCGAGCAATTAAAAATAACTGTAGATTGCAGTTTTAATTGGGAAGACACGGCGGCTGCCCATCAATACATAGCAGAGAATAAAAATATTGGCAAAGTGTTGCTGCAGGTTTTTTAAACACAAATGTCAGCAGCAAAATTTAATTGTCAAAATATTTGCAGCTGAAGCTGAGCCTGTGGAAGATATCGAGTCCCAAATTAACAGAATTGCTGCCTGTAACTTTTTAGGCGAGCGATCAAACCTTGCAGTGATACAATTGGTTTCATGAAAAAAGTGTGGCTTTTCTTTTTGTTGGTGTCAGTCTTGGCCTTGAATACGGCCATGGCGGGGTGGGTTGCGCCTATGCCTAGCAAAGCTTGCCACACGATGCAGATGTCTACTGCCGAAAAATGCCATATAGATAAATCGCCATTGATGGCTGATTGCCTGCAATCCTGCCTGAGTCATTACCCTGGGTTTCCTGTTGTTTTAAGTTTTTCTAAACCGCTTACCATGCAGCCCGTGTTTAATCGCGTGGCGGCGCAGCTATTGCCTGATCCCTCCCTTGATTCTCCCGATAAACCACCGCAATTGGCCTGATTCAGGCCCAAACTGTATCTCTACTTTTTGAAATATTCTTGCTTTGGCCAGCGGCTTTGTCGCGGCTGGTTGATCGGGTGATCTTGTCATGAAAAAATTATTATTTATCTTTGCTTTAACACTATTGGCGCAGCCTGCAATGGCGGCGATTAATGCCACTTTGTATAAAAGCCCGACTTGTGGCTGCTGCGATGAGTATGTGAAATATCTGGAAAAAAATGGCTTTAAAGTCAATGCCATCAATAGCAGCGATATGTCGGCTGTGAGTAAGCAGTTTGGCTCGTCCAATCTGGCCAGCTGCCACACTACCCGCATCGCTCATTACACGGTAGAAGGCCATGTACCTGTGGCTGCAATTCAAAAGCTGCTGCGTGCAAAACCGGCTATTGTTGGAATTAGCGCACCCGGTATGCCACAAAATTCACCAGGTATGGGGCCGGAAGTTAAAGGCACTTTAAAGATTTATCAACTGGGCAATGCCGCTGAGCCTAAATTATTTTCTGTCGAATAGGGTGTAAAAATTATGAATCGCAGACATTTCTTACATATGGCCTTAGGTTCTGCCGGCTTTGCTTTCACTTCTAACCCGCTTTGGGCTGCGATGGATCACAGCGCGCATGCGGGGCATGCCTCAGCTACACCTGCTATGCCGCTTAAAATAATGTCAGAAAATATCAGCTTGCTGGCTGTAGAAGCCCTGCCTGCCGGGAACCCACATGCTGTTTTATTTCGCTTGCCTAATCTCAGTCCAAAAACTGCCGTGGTTGCAGCAACGCTCACTGCCGAGCCATTTGAAGCAGAGCTGGTACCGGGTAAAAAAACGGTGGTCTGGGCTTATAACCGTAATATTCCCGGGCCGCTGATTGAGGCTTTTGAAGGCGATACGGTAGAAATTCGCTTTGTTAACAAGCTGGCGCAGGCATCCACCATACACTGGCACGGCATGCCGGTACCCGCCGATCAGGATGGTAATCCGCAAGACGCTGTGCCGCCAGGGGGCGAGCGGCTGTACCGGTTTACTTTGCCTGCTGGATCGGCAGGCACTTACTGGTATCACCCGCATCCGCATGGAGACACGCCCGAGCAGGTATACCGAGGCTTGGCGGGGCTCTTTATTGTGCGGGCTAAAGATGATGTGCTGAGGCATTTGGCCGAGCAGCATCTGGTGATTTCAGATTTGCGGCTGGACAGTGATGTCAGTATTCCAGACAACGACAGGAACGACTGGATGAATGGTCGTGAAGGGCAGTTTGCCCTGGTTAATGGCCAGCGGGAACCTGTGATTACGGTGGGTGCAGTGCAACGCTGGCGTATCTGGAATGCATGCAGTGCCCGTTATTTACGCCTTGCTGTTCCTTCCAGAAAAATTATTCTGGTTGGCAGCGACGGTGGCCTTTTAGAGCGGGCGCAAATCGTGGACGAGCTGCTGCTTGCCCCGGGCGAGCGTGCCGAATGGATTGTAGCTGGGCCGGAAGGTGACGCCAGTCTGATGGCGCTGGCTTATGACAGAAGTAAAATGGGCAAGGTAGCACCCGAGCGCGACATGAAGCTGGCAAGCATAAAATTTACCCAAGATAGTGTTGCCAAACTGCCAGAGCGCTTACGCACCCTGCCGCCAAAAATTAAACCTGTGGCCAAAAAACGTGTGGTTTTCAGCGAAATCATGAGTATGGAGGGCGGTCAGCACGGCATGCAATTCTTGGTGAATGGCAAAGGCTACGATATGAAGCGGGTCGATCTGACCAGCCGTGTTGGTGAGACTGAGCTATGGGAAATCGTGAATGACTCCCATATGGATCACCCTTTTCATATTCATGGTACGCAGTTCGAGATTCTGGATACGACGCTTAAAGGCAAAACCATATCTGCTCCGTGGCGGGCACATAAAGATACCTTTAACCTGAAGCCCTATCAAAGCGCCCGCATTTTAATTACCCAGAAACACAGGGGCCTGCGTATGTTCCACTGCCATATCCTGGAGCATGAAGGCCTGGGGATGATGGGGCAGGTGCTGGTGAAGTAAGGATTACGCCCGTAAGGCATGTTGATACCCGATGCATAGCAAAGCAGCCCGGCTTGAGTACCGGGCTCTTTGCATGATTGGCAGCATGGGTGGTGGTTGAATCGGCCCTTGCTCATGCTGCTTTTAAGCAGCTTCCCTTCCTGATATCCGCCACTCTTTTGCTGAGTTTGCATCTGATTAGCCCTTCTCGCTTGTGTCTTTATCCGTTGATTAAAGGCTCCGGTGATATGCAATATTTTATTGTGGCGGGCGGCATTACTAATAAAGCAGGCTACAGAATCTGCTCATGGAATTCTGACTTTTACAAGGTATAACCTGACAGGTGCAACCCTAGGGATAATCCTGACATTTTAAGGTGCAACCCAATTTATAATGGCTTATCTTGATTAAACAGAACGCAAAAAATGGCCAGCACAACGCTAGGGATTAAAGTTGATGATAATTTGCGGGCGCGGATTAAAGCCGCAGCCCAGCAATTAGACAGAACGCCTCATTGGCTGATTAAGCAATCCATTTTTGCCTATTTGCAGCAGGTTGAACAGGGCGCCCGCCCGCTGGAGCTGGCGCAAGATGGCGAAGCGCTGCCTGTGTCGGATGAGGCCGATGGCGTTGAAACCAATCTTCCTTTTCTGGAGCTGGCCCAAAGCATTGCCGTGCAAAGTGTTTTGCGCTCTGCCATTACTTCGGCTTATCGCCGCCCGGAAGCCGAGTGCCTGCCGGTGCTGCTTGAGCAGGCCAAAATGCCAACGGAGCAAATGGCCGGGCAAATTCAGATGCTTGCTTATAAATTGGTGGCGGCATTGCGCGCCAAGCGTACTGGCGGCGGGGTTGAAGGGCTGATTCACGAGTTCTCCTTATCCAGCCAGGAAGGTGTGGCGCTGATGTGCCTGGCCGAAGCCCTGCTGCGTATTCCTGATCGAGCCACGCGTGATGTATTGATCAGAGATAAAGTCAGCAAGGGGGATTGGCATGCTCATCTGGGGCAATCGCCATCGTTATTTGTGAACGCCGCCAGCTGGGGGCTGATGCTCACGGGTAAGCTGGTTGCCACCAATAGCGAGGCAGGCTTATCCGCAGCGCTGACCCGTATGATTGGTAAGGGTGGTGAGCCTTTGATCCGCAAGGGCGTGGACATGGCAATGCGCCTGATGGGAGAGCAGTTTGTTACCGGCGAAACCATTGCCGAAGCGCTGGCCAATAGCCGCAAATTTGAAGCACGTGGCTTCAGATATTCTTACGATATGCTGGGTGAAGCGGCTACTACCGCGGAAGATGCCAAGCGTTATTACGCTGCTTACGAGCAGGCTATTCACGCCATTGGTAAGGCATCAGCCGGGCGTGGTATTTATGAAGGCCCGGGGATTTCGATCAAGTTGTCAGCCTTGCATCCGCGTTATTCCCGCGCGCAGCAAGACCGTGTGACGGCAGAATTATTGCCTGGTGTGATTGCACTTGCACGTCTGGCCCGCAGCTACGATATTGGTTTAAATATTGATGCCGAAGAAGCAGATCGGCTGGAAATCTCGCTCGATTTACTGGAAGCGATATGCTTTGACGAAGAGCTGGCTGGCTGGAACGGTATTGGTTTTGTGATTCAGGCGTATCAAAAACGCGCGCCGCATGTGATTGATTATGTGATTGATCTGGCTCGTCGCAGTGGCCATCGCCTGATGATCCGTCTTGTGAAAGGCGCGTATTGGGATAGTGAAATCAAGCGTGCGCAGGTGGATGGCCTGGAAGATTATCCGGTGTATACGCGTAAGGTTTATACCGACGTTTCTTACCTTGCCTGTGCTAAAAAGCTGCTTGCCACACCTGATGCAGTTTACCCGCAGTTTGCAACACATAATGCGCAAACGCTTTCAGCGATTTACCATCTTGCCGGGCAAAATTATTATCCCGGCCAGTATGAATTCCAGTGCCTGCACGGCATGGGCGAGCCTTTATACGAGGAAGTCACCGCGCGTGAAAAACTGGGCCGTCCTTGCCGCGTGTATGCGCCTGTGGGCAGCCATGAAACGCTGCTGGCCTATCTGGTGCGCCGCCTCCTGGAGAACGGCGCCAATAGCTCGTTTGTAAATCGTATTGCCGACGAACATGTGGCCATTGAAGAGCTGATTGTTGATCCGATTGCTCAGGCTCTGGCGGTGGTTCCTGCTTTTGCTCCGCACGATAAAATCCCTTTGCCACGACTCTTGTTTGGTGCAAATCGTTTAAATTCCAGTGGCCTGGATTTATCCAATGAGCACCGTCTGGCATCCTTGTCTGCAGCTTTGCTGGCTGGCGCAAATACCGAATGGCTGGCCGCTCCGATGTTAGGTGTGGCAGGCGGGCAGGATAGTGCCTGCAAGCAGGCGCTTAAAAACCCGGCCTACCATCAGGATGTGGTGGGGTATGTGATTGAAGCCAGTGTGGAGGATGTGGCCAGCGCCTTTATGCATGCCGCAAATATCGGCCCGATCTGGCAAGCAACTGCGGTGAGCGAGCGCGCCGCCTGCCTGAACCGCGCCGCGCAATTGCTCGAATCCGGCATGCAGCCGCTCTTGGGGCTGATTGTGCGCGAAGCGGGTAAATCGCTGCCCAACGCCATTGCTGAGGTACGCGAAGCGGTTGATTTTTTGCGCTATTACGCCGTACAAATTGAGCAGGATTTTGCCAACGATAGCCATCGTCCGCTTGGCCCCGTGGTGTGCATCAGCCCGTGGAATTTCCCGCTGGCGATCTTTATTGGCCAGGTGGCCGCAGCTTTGGCTGCGGGTAACCCGGTGCTGGCAAAGCCCGCCGAGCAAACCCCGCTGATCGCCGCCGAAGCAGTACGCATTCTGCGCGTGGCCGGTGTGCCAGCAGGTGCGGTGCAACTCTTGCCGGGTCGTGGTGAAACTATAGGTAGCGCATTAATTAACGATGCGCGTTGCAGCGGTGTAATGTTTACCGGCTCTACCCAGGTGGCACGCTTAATTGCCGGCAATCTGGCGCAGCGTCTGGATAAAGATGGCCGTACGATTCCCTTGCTTGCCGAAACCGGCGGCCAGAACTGCATGATTGTCGATTCATCGGCACTGGCAGAGCAGGTGGTGGGTGATGTGCTGATGTCGGCGTTTGATTCGGCCGGCCAGCGCTGCTCGGCGCTGCGTGTACTTTGCTTGCAGGAAGAAGCTGCAGATCACATCTTGCATATGCTGAAAGGCGCAATGCGGGAGCTGAATATTGGCAAGCCCGATTCACTGGCCGTAGATGTAGGCCCGGTAATTGATCTTGAGGCGCAGCAAAACATTGCCGCGCATATCGCCGCATTCAAGAGCCGTGGTGCTGAGGTATCAGAGCTGCCACTGCCTGCGCTCTGCCAGCATGGTACGTTTATCGCGCCAACGCTGATCGAAATCAATAGCTTGTCGGAGCTGAAGCAAGAAGTCTTCGGCCCGGTACTGCATGTGATTCGCTATCGCCGTGAAGCACTGGATCAGCTGATTGATGAGATCAATGGCACCGGTTTTGGCCTGACCTTTGGTGTACATACCCGTATTGATGAAACCATTGCTCATGTCGTGGCCAAGGTTCAGGCTGGCAATATCTATGTTAACCGCAATGTGATCGGTGCCGTGGTCGGGGTGCAACCTTTTGGTGGTGAAGGCCTGTCGGGGACTGGCCCCAAGGCTGGTGGCCCGTTGTACCTGCCACGCCTTCTTTCCCGTCGCCCGGTGCAAACCCTGCCAGGGGACCAAGCGGCACTTGCTCCGCTGCTGGCTTATCACGAGTATTTGCAATCGCGTCAGGAAGGCGATGCAGCCGCACGTTGCAGCCGCTATCTGGCCGGATCTGGTCTTGGTGCAAATATTGATTTGCCAGGACCTACCGGCGAGAGCAACCGCTACTTGCTGCATCCGCGTGGCCCGGTGCTGTGCATTGCAGCAACTGAGCTGGGAGCAAAAGCGCAATTTGCTGCGGCCTTAGCCAGTGGTAATCCTGCGGTGTTTATTGCGCATCCTGCGGTAAAAGCGATGGTTGACGGCTTGCCAAAAGCATTGTCTGGCGGAGTATCCGTGAAGCTTTCCATTACCGAAGCGGGTGTGGTTGGAGCCGTCTTGTTTGAAGGCGACAGCGATGCACTTGCTGAGGTCAACCGCCAGGTTGCAGTAATCGCCGGGCCTATCCTGCAAGTACAAGGCTTATCCAGCGAAGCCCTTGCCGCCGGTGAAGATTTCGATCTGGCCCGGCTTCTGGCTGAGCGATCCATCAGCGTAAATACCGCAGCAGCAGGCGGTAATGCCAGTTTGATGAGTATTAGTTAAGGATTAAAGCTTGCAATAAAGTGCCGGGTGGGCACGCTTTTGTGTTCACGCGTAACATTTATATTGCCGATGAATCACGTGGGCACGGTAAGGCGCTGTGCCCATCTTGTATTTTTGTTAGTAAGCTTTGTATCATTTCAGTGCATAATAAACCCATCTGTCTGATCTGCCGGTGATTTATGACTTTCCTTCTTTCCCTGCTTGAAACCCGCATTTTGGGTGTGCTAATCGAAAAGCAAATTACGGTTCCTGATACTTATCCTTTGTCTTTGAATTCCCTTGTTTCTGGATGTAATCAGAAATCCAGCCGTGATCCTGTCATGACAATTAATGACACCGAAGCAGATGAAGCACTGGTGCATTTAAAAGAATTAAAGCTGGTTGAATCTTCACATCTCGGGGGGCGTATTGCGCGTTATTCACAGCGCTTTGCTGCTGTGTTTCAAGTGCCATCGCAATCGGTAGCCATTTTAACGGTGCTGATGTTGCGAGGCCCGCAAACGGCGGGTGAGCTGCGTTTAGCCTGTGAGCGCCTGCATAAATTTGCGGATATTTCAGCGGTAGAGGCCTTTTTAGAAGAGCTTGCTTCCCGAAGCAGCGGTGCTTTGGTGGTAAAACTGCCGCGCCAGCCGGGGGCCAGAGAGTGCCGCTGGGCGCATTTATTATCGGGTGAGCCGGTGATTAATGACGCTGTGGTTAAAGGAGGGTCTGATTCGGCCTTGCAAGTGAAGGTTGATCTTTTAGAGGCCGAATTATTTGAATTAAAAGAAAAAGTGGCAAAGATATGCCTTGATCTGGGCATTGAATAAGCCTCATCACTCAGCTGTCCAGATAATCGTACCCGCCATGCGGCAAAAAATGCCGCCTGGCAGCAGTATTAAAGCACGCTGATATTCCGCCGATGATCTGTTCATGTGGCTTGCAGGCTTTCGGCTCTTTGGCATGATGCTTGCATAGTCTTTTGATAACATTTGATCATCAGGATGTTTATCATGAGCACTTTTGTCATCCACCCTATCTGGCCGGTGAGTGAGCCTGAAGCTATGGAGTACGGCCTGTTCCGTATTACTCACCATGGTGAGCAGGAGCTAATTCGCAGTGCCTGCCTGGAAAGCCTGACCGATATACATCATAAGATGCTGAATTTAGCCGAGCATACTAAAAATCCCCGGCAGTGCAGGGCGGATTGAGCCTTAACCTGGAAACGGCAGCTGAGCGCTCGACGTTCCAGATCACTCACTCTGTTCAAGTGCCGTTTCCAGGTTTAACTTAGGGTAAGATGCGGGCTTAATTTATTTTTATCGTGATCCGCTATGGCCCTGAAGGCAACTATTTTTAAGTCTGATCTGCAAATAGCAGATATGGATCGTCATTACTATGCTACTCATTCTTTAGTGATTGCCCGTCATCCTTCTGAAAATGATGAACGCATGATGGTGCGCCTATTGGCATTTGCTTTGCATGCCAGCGAAACGCTTGCGTTTACTAAAGGCTTGAGTGATACCGATGAGCCGGATATCTGGCAAAAAGATTTTACCGGTGCGATCGAATTGTGGATTGAATTGGGTCAGCCCGATGAAAAGCGCATTCGCCAGGCCTGTGGTAAAGCACAAAAAGTATTGGTGTTTACCTATAGCGGCAATAGTGCGGATGTCTGGTGGAAAGGCATTGCCAGTAAATTAGAGCGTTTAGATAATCTGCAAGTGATTAATGTGCCGGTAGAAATGACACAGACATTAGCTACTTTAGCGAATCGCAATATGCAATTGCAATGCACCATTCAGGATGGTCAGGTTTGGCTGGCTGATAATAGCCAATCTATTGAAACGCACTTTACCGTTTTAAAACCATTTAAATAATGTAGGGCAGATAAGTCTTTATGCCTGCCAGCCATTGATGGCTATTACATATAAAAAAAGAGTTGCCCATTTATGGATTTAAATCAATTGATACTCGATGTTCGCCAATTTGCACAGGACCGCGATTGGGAGCGTTATCACACACCTAAAAATTTGTGTATGGCGATGTCGGTGGAAATGGCTGAATTAGTTGAGCATTTCCAATGGGCTACGCCAGAGGAATCCTTGCAATTGGATGTGGCAAAGCGCGAAGCGGTTGAGCAAGAAATGGCCGATGTAATGCTTTATATGATCAGGCTTGCTGATGTGCTAAATGTTGATATAGAGCAGGCCATTCGACAAAAAATGGTTTTTAATGCAATTAAATATCCTCCTTTGTAAAGATCATGATGTCATCTGACGAACAAATTATTCTGGACACCGAACGCTGGCTGGAAAAAGCCGTGATTGGTTTAAACCTTTGCCCATTTGCCAAAGCGGTGCATGTTAAAAAACAAGTACGCTACAGGGTGAGTGATGCTCGTAATATTGATGTGTTGATTGAGCATCTGATTAAAGAGCTGGAATTGCTGAGCGACGCCGACCCTGGCAAGATTGAAATGACGCTATTAATTCATCCCCATGTCCTGGGAGATTTTCTGGCATATAACGATTTTCTTGAAATTGCTGATTCGGTTTTAGAAGAGCTTAATCTGAATGGTATTTTTCAAATTGCCAGCTTCCATCCGCAATATCAGTTTGAAGGGAGCAAGCCGGACGATATCGATAACTACACCAATCGCAGCCCCTATCCCACTTTGCATTTACTCCGTGAAGATAGTATTGATAAGGCGGTTGAGGCATTTCCGGATGCGGATGTTATCGTTGATCGCAATATTGCCACTTTGCGCAGCATGGGCCATGCGGGCTGGAAAAAGCTTTGGGAGTAAGCATTTAGGCTGATGCGGGGCAAATACGTAGCATTTACATTTAAGATTAAATGAACTTTGGTGCTAAGAGCCATCCTAATAAGGATTGATTGCCAAGGATTATTTATGCTGCCCCGTTTTGCTATCTTGACCATGGCTATTTTACTGAGTGCTTGCCAGGACAATAGTTCGCCCCCTGAGAATGTGGCAGCAAAGAGTGAAGCCAGTACCCCAGATTTGTTTTTTAAGAAAAATCAGGCCGAGTGGAACAGCCTGCTACAGTTTGTTAGCCAGAACCCGCAAGATATTAATTTGTGGGAAAGAGCGCCTCTGAAGCATGCGCTGCGCCTGTTGCTTGGCTCCCAGCTGGATATTTTTAAACAGTACATGGCAAAATCCGGCCCGGTTTTGCAAGATAAGGTGCTCTACATCTTGGGTAGCATGCAAGATGAAACCCAGGGGCAGGCTTATCTTTTGATTGATATTGAAAATAGAAAGCTGGAAGTCGGTTTGATTCATGATGGAAAACTGGAGGTTTTTTCTACTCCGGGTGAAGGAATATATCTGCCGGAGGATCTAAAGCCGTTGCTTGAAAAATTGCATATTCAAATGTAATCATCCGGGTAAACATTTTTGAGCGTTCAGCGTGTTTTTTCTTATTTGGGCAACAGAAAAAACAGCAGCGCAGGGAAATTTTTTCAAACGCACTTAAACGTTTACTCCTGGCAGATGACAGGTATAATACGCCCGCTGCTGTGATCTTCGTCCTCGTAGTACAACGGATAGTACAAGTGCCTCCTAAGCGCTAGATACAGGTTCGATTCCTGTCGGGGATACCAGGCACCAGTTCAGTCTAGTTCGTGTAAGTCCAACAAACCCTGCAAACATGCCGCTTGCGGGGTTTTTTGTTTCCGCCATAGTGCGCCAAATACCCCCTACAGCCGCTCTCCATTGTTGGTATATTTTGCTCTCGGTATTTTGCTCATCACGACCTCCATACACTGATTTTACAGGATTGAAGGTGTCCGTTATTCCCAGCATGCCTCACTGTCTGTTTTGGGTAGGGAGCAGACACCCAAAAGGTTTTCAAAGCGGGTCCGCTGGCCGCACAGTGTCCTATGCTGAGCGTCCGCACCTCGGCCATAGCGGACAGTCAAAACTTCTGTGTCGCTGGCCTAAATCAGTGTGCCACTTCAAGGTAAATATAGGCAATTGCGGGATGGTGTTAGACTCCGATAAGCAATCCATACAAGAACCCCCATGCCACAATACTCACCGAAATCCAGCAATATTCCTGCTTGGGCGAGAGGGAATTGGCAATATTTCGTAAATGAGATGAATTGACCTCGACTCTTGGCGAAATAGGTGCAACATGAGCAATCAACTAACACGCAAGAATCATTATGTGCCGCAGTGGTACCAACGTGGCTTCCTGACGCCACCGCAGTCCCGACTGCATGTACTCGACCTCGAAACGATTCTATCAAATGGAAAAGCTATCTCTGGTTCCCCGTTGTGTGAGTGTTCGCCAAAGCTCGCGTTCGTAGAACATGATTTGTATACGACCTGCCTTGGAGAACTTCTTAACGACGAGGTCGAAAGACTGCTATTCGGACCGATCGACAAGAGCGGGGCTGAGGCCGTTCGAGCTATTGTGGGAAACGATCCTCGGCGGATGCACAACTATTTCAAAGCCCTATTCGATTTCCTTGATACGCAAAAATTGCGAACGCCGAAGGGGCTCGATTTTCTTCTAGAACGTTACGGGCAAATAGGACAAACCGCGCTAATGGTCGAAATGCAGCGCTTACGCGCAATGCATTGCACCATCTGGACGGAAGGCGTCCGCGAAGTCGTCTCAGCCAAGAACTCAAATGTGAAATTCATAGTCTCGGATCATCCCGTTACGATTTATCACCGCGAGTTTGCCCCTGATCATAGCTGCTGTGCGTACCCCAACGACCCCGGTATTGAATTGATCGGCTCACAAACAATCTACCCGCTGGATGGTGACCATTGCCTTATACTTACCCATACGGAGTATGCCAAGGCCCCTTCATCCGCCGATCTCCTAGCGATGCGCACCCACGCACGCTTCAGGGGACATAGCTACGTCCGGACTGATTCCTTTATTCGGACCCGTGATCTGTCGACAGAAGAAGTAACGGCGATTAATTATGTCCTCAAGGCACGCGCAAGGAAGTACATTGCGGCAGCAAAGGTCGAATGGCTCTACCCTGAGAGCACTAACTCACTAAACTGGCGCGATATCGAACAGATTTTATTGCCTCGGGATGAACTTTGGCGGTTTGGTGGCGAGATGGTCATGACGTTTAATGACGGGACATCCCACTTCCAAGATGCTTTCGGCCGGACATCGCGCGCTCATGAGTATTTGGCGAAGACGCCGCCAGAAAGCGAGCCAGCTCCAGATGAGCACTGCCCATGCGGAAGCGCACAACGTTACGTGGATTGCTGCCTATCACTCCCCTTTGTAGAACGACCGACGTGGACAACCCTCGGAATACGCGAGCGAAACATCGCTCTTTGTAATGCAGTTTCCGACATCCTTGGATTGAACGAGGGTAAAGAATGGAACGATGTTCGTCGAGAACTCAACGACGATCATGTCCAGCGCATTCACGAGTTTTACGAGTACTTGTGGCCAACTGACACGTTATTACGGGAATTACTCCCGCGTCCTAGGCGCGGCATTACTCGGGCCGTTTTTTTGGGGCCTTTAGATGTCCGATCACTTCAGTTGGTGGTTGTACCTTGGCTCGATTACTTCGATGAGCTAGTCCTGCCGCACCCATTTCCAAATGCCACTGGTCTGCGAGCTGAAGCCAGTCCGACCAAGTCTCCCTCGCTCTATAGAGACCAGACCTTGAGGAACGTGCTCATACTGCTTGAGCTTGAGGGATTCATTCGGTCCGGAAGAATCCATCTCGTACCTGACCCAATGGATATGGACGAGTCCTATCGCGCTGAGATCTTGGCTTCAGCGAAAGGGGCGATGGATGATGTGACGCTTAGCGACCGCGACAAGAATTATGCGGCGGCAATGTGGGAAGACGACCATATGCGATGGTCCCTGCGCGCTCACGCTGACAAGCTTCCTGCATTCGTAAAACAAACTATGCCCGATATCTGCCAATTTATGGCGGAACAGGTTGCCGTTCATCTGAGAAAGCAAATGGATGAAGATCCACTGACGCTTCTCCAACCATTGTCGAGGGAGCGGAGCAACGAACAATTAATGCTTTATAAGGCATTCAGTGTTGACACAGGACTATTTATCGCGTCGCTGACCGGGTCAGTTCCATTCTGTCATATGGATGCAATCTGGGGAAAGCTCCACACGCGGGCGGAAGATCCGCAGGCTGCCTTGGTCCACATTCCAACGGAGTTGAGCACGGTTCAGGTTTTTCTATGTCCGCCAGACTCAAACGAGCGAAGTGAGGAGCCCCTCAATAGAGATGAAGTGCGCGACGTCATTCACATGTTCGTGAAGACAGCTGAAAGTAACGATGCCGAGAGTATTGATCAGCTGAGGGCAGCATTTACATCTATCCGCGAACAACCGATAAGTGAAACAGAGTGGGCCCTGCATGTGCGCCTTGAAGCCTCCGCTCCAGAAGGAGGATTTCTGACTACTGAAGCCATTCGTCTGATTCACACATACGGGCTAGTATCTCACATCAATCCTGTGCCGTTAGCACTTCGATTTGGCTGACAGAACTAGCGCATACGCGGGCGGGTCCGGATATTTGTGTAAAGCAGCCGTTGCCCACGACTCGGATCAATGGCTCCTCCGGCCGTATTACAGACCTAAAAAACCGCTCTAGCCTGAGCGGTTTTTACGTTTATGGTCTTATTGCATCCGTTTGCTTACTCTATGCGTTACCCCAAAGGCCCCAGCGTCGGGAATATGGATTAATGAATGGGCGGCTCTATCATTGCCAATGATCTAGCCGGGGCTAGTTGGTAGCCCTTTGCAATCACCAGCATCGCCGATAAGAAGCCGGGGTCTTCTATCTATTTGGGCAAACAGAAACACTTTGTCCTCATGTGAACACGCTAAAAATTCCGCTACGTTGTTCAGCACTTGCCGCCACACCAGCCGCACCTCCCGGCTGTGGCCGGGAAGTAAGAAGGCTGGTTTTAATTGAATCGGTGGCAGGGCCTGAGCGGGCGCAGACAGGAACGCTGCCAGTGCCGCAGCGCCCGCCGGTGGATTCTCGCTTAAGCCGCATTCTGGCTGGGCAGAGAGGGCGTTATTCATCCTCCGGTCCTCCTCCGTACAGCATGGAAGGATTGACCACATAGACTCCGACGTTAGAGCGGCCACTGCCCGGCAACTTCCTGGACTGAGACGCCTTGCCGTCTTTGGCCGGGGTAAGTACCCCCATATCCAGCAGCAGCTTATTGGCCCGCTTTAAATCACGGTCTTTCAGCACATCATTGGCCCATGACTCGCGGTAAACGTAATAGGTGACCTCCGAGGCTTTGGCATCGGCAAACTGGCCATTGATAGCTATATCAATGGTCTTGGCAAAACCACACATCCCCAGCGTTTTAGGGCCGTGGGTGTCAATCACTGTATTCACTTCATCATTCCAGCGATGAAAGCGGGACATGCCGTGCTGTTCAAAGAAGTAACGGGTCAGGCGGATGATTTGCTTGTTTTCTTCATCATCCGAACCTCCCCGGTGCTGTAGCCAGTCGGCAAGCATGACTTTAGCCGCATTCCAGACGGTCCCCAGCGGCCAGCCGGTCAGGTTGTAACTGCTGGCCAGCTCCCCTGCATAGGCCGCCAAGGCAAAATACTGGGCGGCATGGCGTACTTGGCCCGATGCAGCCGGCGGCACACATTCCAGCGCAAATTTATTCAGCGCTTCCCGCAATTGAAGGGTAAGTTGTGCCCGGTCCGCATGGGCCAGCGATTCAAGAAAGGCCCGGCCTACCGCCCCATGATGCAACCTAGCCGGAGGCCCCCGGTTAATGAAACAGTCCACAAGCTTGGGAGCTGCATGCATTCCAGCATCCGGTTAGATGCTTCTGATGCGGCGTGGGCCCTGAGCGTTACACCATCCGATCGTTCGAGTCAGCCTCCGCCAGCCAGTAGCTGTGCCACTTCGGCCTGTGTCGGCGCGTAGGCACCATGGACTCTGGCGGTGCAAGCAGCGGCAGCGGCGACAAAGCGCAAGCTTTCCTGTATCGGGGCATGCGGGTGTTCGAGGGCGTGGGCCATCCAGCTGCCCATGGTCGTGTCACCGCAGCCTACCGTGTCAGCCACGGTGACAGCAAAAGCCGGCTGGTGTACGAGCTGTTCACCTGTCAGCAGGGTCATGCCAGCGGCACCGCATGTCAGTAATATTCTGGCGTGTGGTGCCAATTGGCGCAGTGTGGCCAGGGCATCATGGCTGTTCAGCTCGGGAAACAAGCCGGCCAGGTCGTCATCCGCTACCTTGATGTCGTCTGCGAGACCCAGCATGGTCGTGAAGTGGGCACGATAGGCCGGGGTGGCCATTATGTTACGGAAATTGGGGTCAAAGGCAATGCGTGTGCCGCGGGCCGCCAGCTGTGTGGCTAGTTGCACCAGGCGGCTGGCCAGTGGTTCACGTGCCAAACTGATGCAGCCAAAGTGGGCGATGCGTACATGTTCGGCCCAGCCTGCTGGTAGGTGGTTTGGATCAAAATGCAGGTCGGCACTGTTTTCGCCAATGAAAAAGTATTGCGGTGGTTGTGTGGATGGCACCATGGCCAGTAGTGGCGGGTAGGGCAGCTGCTGGGTGTAGCGCATGTCCAGGCCCGCCTCGCTGGCCAGTTGCCAGAGCGCAGAGCCAAAACGATCCTGGCTGACTGCACCGGCAAAGGCTGCAGTACTGCCCAGTCGTGCCGCCACGCGTGCCACGTTCCAGCAGGAGCCGCCCGGGCAGTCCAGCCAGCGCCCGTCTTCCTGCAAGATGAAGTCGGTCAGTGCCTCGCCGAAGATCAGATAGTGCGGATGGTTCATGGTGCCAGGTCCTCCCTTGTTTCAGCTATATGTACATTCATGGGCTTGATGGGCCAGAACGCGAGATGTTCGATGTGGGCGCTGCCGTCGGCCAACAGGCTGATGCCTTCTGCGCCGCGGTCCGGAAACAGGCAGGCAGATAGAACTACCTTACCATCATTGGCAAATATCTCCAGCGAACTGCGGTCCAGCAGCAAGCGTAAGTGCATACGGGTGGACGCTGGTAGCGGAGCACGGCTGATGCGGCCGTCGCCAGTACCGCTGTGGCGGGTGTCCAGCTCCAGTTCTTCCATTGCAGGTAACCAGCTCAGCCGGGTGTGGCAGTGAGGGCCCTGGCGCAGCATGATGTGGCAGGCACTGCCATCGGTGGTGCTCAGAGTGATGTCCAGCTCGCAGCACTCCCCATGCACGCCGGGGTGTTGCCATTGGCCGCTGATCGCCTGGTTGGCCAGCTGCAAGCAGTCGCCGCGCAGCGCCTGTAGTGCCGGATGGGGCTGTTGGCTGAGTTGACCGTCATGCCAGTCTAGTACGCGGGGTACGCTCAGGCAGTGGGTCCAGCCTGCGGCCACGCTGGGCGTGTGAGGCTGTTCTGGCCGCCCCATCCAGCCCCACATGATGCGCTTGCCATCCAGGTCCTGCATGGTTTGCGCAGCGTAGAAGTCTGGTCCGTAATCCAGCAGTTGCGGCTTGGCAAAACCGCTATCATTTTGGTCCATGCTGCAGTAACAGCTGGCATTGGCATTAGGGTAGGGCCAGCTCTCACCCTCTGGTCCTTGCGGGCAGAATAGTAGTAGCTGCCGGTTTTGCAGTGTAAACAGCTCAGGACATTCGCACATATAGCCATGTTTATTATCGGGTAGCAGCTCGCCGCACAGTGTCCAGTTTTGCAGTGTCTGGCTGTGAAAATGCAGTATCGTTCCACTGCCGTTGTTGCGCTGGGCACCTATTACCATGTGAAAGCCATCTTCGTTTTGCCACAGTCTGGGGTCGCGAAAATGGGTGGTATAGCCCGCCGGTGGATGATGTAAGGTGGGGCCCTGTTTTGCAAAGTGGATGCCATCGTCAGATACGGCCAGGCACTGGTAGCTTTTGCGCTCTGTGCCTTCACGTACATTGCCGGTGTAAATCAGCCACAATCGGCCATCCATTACCCAGGCCGAACCGGAATAACAGCCATGGCTGTCATACCAGTCACCCGGCTCCAGCGCGGGCGGGTGTATGGTCCAGTCCAGCAGGTTGGGGCTGCTGGCATGCCCCCAACTCTTGGCTCCATGTGTGCAGGCATGCGGATTCCATTGGAAAAACACATGGTAGTGGCCAGCAAAATGGATCAGACCATTCGGGTCGTTCATCAGCCCTTGTGCTGGCGACAGGTGGAAAGCTGGCCGCCAGTGGGCTGCTGCAATGGCTTTATTACTCATGCCTTGGCTTCCTGTTGTTTTAAGCCAAACAGCCAGCTGGCGACAAATGCGCTGCCAAAGGCAATCATCAGGCCTGCTATATAGTTCAGCATGCCAGCTGCCGGTACCAGGGCGATGCCTGGCAGGCCCGTTACGCCAATGGCGGTCATAAACACTTGGTTAAATACGATCCAGGCCCCGCCCAATGCCCCGCCTATCGCCGCTGCCACAAAGGGGCGGACAAAACGCAGGTTAACGCCAAAGATGGCCGCCTCGGTAATCCCTAGCAGGCAGGAGAGCGCTGCGGGCAGGGCAATCTGTTTGACCTTGGCATCACTCGTACGGAAAAATACCGCCAGCGCTGCACCGCCCTGTGCAACATTGGCCATCGCCCAGATGGGCAGCAAAAAATTCTTGCCGATGGCGGGATTACTCAGCAGGCCCGCTTCGATGGCATGAAAACTGTGATGAACCCCGGTGATCACCACCAATGAGTAAGCGCCGCCAAACAGCATCCCGGCCAGAACGCCGCCGTGCTGGTAAACCATCATCAGGCCTAAAGAAATGCCATCGCCCAGCATGCGTCCGAACGGGCCGATCAGCAGCAGGGCTGCCAGCGCGCTAAGCATCAGCGTTAGAAAAGGTGTCAGGATCAAATCCAGACTATTGGGCACCACACGGCGCAGCTGGCGTTCGATATGGCTTTGCATCCATACCGCCAGTAAAACGGGCAGCACTGTGCCCTGGTAACCCACCTTGGCAATATGCAGGCCAAATAAGGTCCAGTATTCATGGATGCCTCCGCCCACAGTCCAGGCATTTTGCAGCGCAGGGTGAATCATAATGCCGCCCAGCGCTGCGGCCAGAAACGGGTTGGTATTAAATTCACGGGCTGCGGATATTGCAATCAGAATGGGCAGAAACACAAAGGCTGTGTTGGAGAACATGTCCAGGATTTGCAACCACGGCGTGTCTGCAGCCAGACCCAGTGTTCTGGCTGTGCCGATGACTCCCATCAACAGGCCGCAAGCCACAATGACCGGAATGATGGGGACGAAGATATTGGATAGCATTTGTGCCAGGCGTTGCGCCGGCCCCAGGCGTGCCGCTGCCAGGGTTTTGCTTTCCTGGGTGCTAGCTTCGTTCAGGCCGGTGTTTGCGATCAGTGCTTCGCAAACGTGGTTGACCACGCCCTGGCCCAGCACGATCTGGAACTGGCCACCATTGGTGAAGCAGCCTTTTACACTGTCCAGTGCTTCCAGTGCGGGTTTGTTAACGAGCTGCTGGTCTTTTAGCACCAGACGCAGGCGTGTGGCGCAGTGAGCAATACTGACAATGTTGTCAGTACCGCCTATCAGGGGCAGGATGTCGGTTGCAATTTGTTGGTAATTCATTGCCTTCTCCGCGTGGTAACGTTACCACATTTGCGTTTTAAAAAGACCCGCCTTTTCAAGGGGCCAACTGCCGTGTGCTATCGCGCATTTTGATGGTAAACGGCATCACGGCCTTGCTGGTGGCCGTTATTTCTTGCTTCAGTTGGGCTAGCAGCAGGTGTGCAGCCCGGCTGCCGCTGGCCTGGTAATCATAATGTACGGTGGAGAGCCGGGGCTGCATCATGGCCGCGATATCAATATCGCCCATGCCCACTACCGATATATTGTCCGGTACGTGTAAGCCTTTTTCGGCCAGCCGGCTGATTGCGCCAATGGCCAGTCTGTCGGTAGCGGCCAGCAGGGCTGTAGGAGGCTGGGGTAGGGCCATCAGCTGGTCCACAGCCAGGGCGGCACTGGCGAAATCAAAGCCGCCAGCGGTTATCAGTGTGCTATCTGCAGCAATACCGGCAGCAGACAAGGCTGTTTGATAACCGCGTTTGCGCTCGCCACCTACCTGAATATCGCGGTCATTTACTCCGATATAGCCAATGCGGCGATGGCCGCGTGCCAGCAGCGCCTGTGTCAGGGTAGTGGAGGCGGCACATTCGTCCTGCAATACGCAGCTGATGCCCAGACCGGATGCATCCTGGCCCAGCACCACCAGTGGCAGCTTCAGCAGGGAAAAGGCCTGACGATGCTGTTCGCCAAGCTCAGCGGCCAGCAGCAGCACGCCATTGACGCGCTGCTCCTTGAATAGCTGCAGAGCCTTGAGTTCGCGTTCTACCTGATTGTCGGTATGTGCTAGCAGCAGGCTGTAGCCAGCTGCTTCCAGTACGGTGGAGATGCCGGCCACCATTGCGCTGATGCTGTAGGAATCGATACGGGGAATGACCACACCCACCAGCGAAGACTGGCGGCGCTGCAAGCCCTTAGCCACGGCACTGGGTACAAAGCCGGTGGCCGTAATCACGCGCTCAATGCGCTCGCGCACTTCGGCTCTGACGTAGCCTGACTGGTTGAGCACCCGTGAAACCGTGGATACTGAGGTTTGCGCCAGGGCTGCGACTTCACGAATGCTGTTAGCTATTTGTGGTAACGTTTCCATATTGTGCAGATTACCCGCCAGTTTATTACATTGTCAATGGGGTAATCTCCCGTAAAACCTATTCATTTTTAAACAGAATTTTCTCACAGTCTTTAAGGAGCTCTATATGAAAGCCAAGATCAATTTATAAGTGACGAGCTCAATTTAGCGGTATGGATATCTTGATGATGACGCGTAAGTCAGAGAGCGAAAATAAGCTATGAGTCATCTGCTTAATAATTGGGCAAACAACAATCAATTGAACTAGCCCACATTCGGCCTAATAACCCGCAGCAACGCAAGAAACAGTAATGGTTTTGGACTTACAATAACGAGCACCCAGATATGGGACTGGGCGGAATTAGCTTTTAGGTGTTACGTGCCTGATGTTTCAGTGAGCTTAAAACTGGGGATATTTCTGTTTATAAAGCAGGCCAGCCCCCTATAAGAAGACGTTTTTTGTCTCTTGCAGGGGCTGGATGATTGTTAAGTCTATGCTTTGCCATGTATCAGGCAGTTAGCTGTCTTGCAGCCGTCACTCCAAGCTGAGCCCAAGATTAAGCTGCAAAAATTTACCCGGTGGTAATTAGGTAGTTTGAGCGCCAGAACGTCGGCTTTTACATTCCCAAATGTAGTTTCTGGTTTATGCATGGTGCCTTGTGCAAAGGCATCAATAATACCTTCTTTGAAATTGCTTTCCCTAGGGTGGGCTTTGATAACGGCTTCTCGTTGCTCTGTACTGAATTTATCATACTCAAGCCCCAGCACGTCCATTTCAACCCCTGCTGTCACTAAAGCAACTACGGGTTTTTTGTGCTGTGGAATGCCAGGCGTGGTGTGCAGAGCGATTGAATCCCAGACTTGCTCGATTTCGCTGTCATTGATGCCATAGCCTTGTAAAAATGTACGGGCGGCGTTGGCACCATCTACTTCAAAGCGATCGCCTTTACTGCTGTATGGTGAAACCAGACCCATATCATGAAACATTGCGCCGATATAAAGCAGCTCTAAATTGCAGTCCATTTTTTTGCGCTCACCCGTTAATGCGCCAAATAAAAATACACGGGTTGAGTGATTAAATAACAAGTCTGATTCTGTATCTCTTACCAGCTGAGTGGCATCCCTTGCCATTTGACTGTCAGGGATTTTAATTCCAGCGATGATCTTGACCATAATGTAGTCTCCAATTCAAATAATGTATAATTCGGAAGTGTTAAGTACTGTTGTTTACTGCAATGTACTTTATGTTAGATCTGGCAATGCGGGCAACGCAAAGCTTGCCCTGCTTACTGCCAAAAGCCCCCTGTTTTCTGCCGATTATGCTTAGGTACAATATGTGCGAGTTAGGCTAGTCATGCGTTCGGTTGCTATTGCTATTTTTCCTGACGTACAAGCACTGGATGTTGCAGGGCCAGTCGATGTATTTGCGGAAGCAAATCAGTTTGTGGCACAAAGCGAGTGCTATGAAATACGCCTCATTGGTTCGACCGAAGCCCCCATTCGGGCCTCTAACGGTATGCAGCTGGTCGCAGATCTTACTTATGCAGATGCTGTTCGATCGTTTGACATCGCACTTATTGCTGGCGGCCCGAAATTACCCGTTGCACCACCCCGTAAAAACCTGATTGACTGGGTAATTAAAACTATTCCGCTGTGTAAGCGTTACGGCTCAATTTGTACGGGGGCGTTTGTTTTAGGCCAGGCAGGCTTATTAAATGGCAAACGGGTGACTACGCACTGGCAAAATGCACCGCAACTTGCTCAGCAGTTTCCTGAAGCACAGGTAGATTTAGACAGCATATACATTCGGGATGACAATCTTTTGACCTCTGCAGGGGTCACTGCAGGCATCGATGCGGCTCTGGCGATTGTGGCTGAAGACCACGGTGCCGGGATTGCTTTAACAGTAGCCAAGCGCTTACTGGTCTTTGCACAACGCCGGGGCGGGCAATCCCAGTTTAGCCCCTATCTGATTGCACCTATAGATGAGCACTCACCTATGGCCAAGGTGCAGCAATTTGTGATGAATCATTTTCAGCAGCAGTTTAGTGTTGACAGGCTCGCCGCAATTGCAGGTATGAGTTCGCGTAATTTTGCCAGATTATTTGTTCAGCTTAACCAAATTACGCCACACCAATTTATTGATCAGATTCGTATTGATAATGCACGCCGTCTGCTTGAAAGCAGCAATCTGCCGTTAAAGACCATTGCTTTTGAGTGTGGATTTATGACTGCAGAGCGTATGCGTATTGTATTTAGCAAGCGGCTTGGCGTGACGCCAAATACATATAGAATGAGTTTTAATGCGCTTTAATAGTCAAAACCATAAAACATCATTTTTATGATGATGTTTGATATCCCTGACAGGCTCTGCTGCGGGTATTGGCGAAGCCTCACTGTCGTTAAAATAGCTGCATAAGCAAACCTGGCTCCATGACCACCAGAAAATCTACCACGCGATGCTTGCAACAAAGCCGGTCCGGGTATTATCCGCGTATAACACGAATCACTTCATTCACATCTTGTAATTTAGTTAGGATTCTTTGTAATTGTTCGGCATCCCTGATTTCTAATGTGAATCGCATTAATACACGCTGATCTTTATTTTGTGTGTTAACGGCGGTAACGTTGATCCGTTCACGAGCCATGATATCGCTTAAATCACGCAGCAAAGTTCCACGGTTGTTATGCGCTTCAACCAGTAAATCCGTGGCAAAAACATGGCCGCGCTGAATGCCCCAGTCGGCATTGATCAGGCGCTCCGGTGCCTCGCTGGCTAAGCGTTTGAGCGTACTGCAGTCACTGCGGTGAATGGAAATGCCCCGCCCCCTGGTGACAAAACCCATAACATGGTCGGGAGGAACCGGCTTGCAGCACTTGGCAAGCAGGGTCATTAGTTTATCGACCCCTTCGATCAGAATGCCCTCACCATTGCCATTGGCCTTTGCTGCTTTAATGAAGTCGTTAGGCTGCTCCTGGGCCGGCTCGGCAGGGGCCTGGCTTTCTCTGAATGCGTGGTTTAGCTCGCGCTGGGAGATTTCTCCCTGGCCTAGTGCAGCGTACAGCTCTTCAATATGTTTACAGCCTAATTTAGCGGCAATATTGTCCTGATTAGCGTCTCGGGCGGTGCAGCGGATGGCTTCCTTATCATAAATAGAGCGACCCGCTTCAATGGCAATATCCTGATGCTGCTGACGTATCCAGTGGCGGACTTTACTTGCGGCGCGGTGGCTTTTTACATAACCCTGATGCAGCCAGTCTATGCTGGGGCCGCCTTCTTTGGCAGATAAGATCTCTACTCTCTGACCATTTTCAAGTGCGGTATAGAGCGGCACAATCTGGCCGTTTACTTTGGCACCACGGCAGCGATGGCCAAGATCGGTGTGCACATGGTAGGCAAAATCTACCGGAGTGCTGCCCTTGGGCAAAGTAATGACGCGCCCGGCAGGGGTGAGTATATAAATGGTGTCGTCAAAGAGCTCGGCTTTGAATGTCTCGGCAAATTGGGTTTCGCTGGCCATATCTTCACGCCAGTCCAGGAGCTGGCGCAGCCAGGCAATTTTTTCTTCGTAGCGTGCGTCCCCCTGGCCGCCTTCTTTATAGCGCCAGTGTGCGGCAACACCATATTCGGCGTGCTCGTGCATTTCGGTGGTCCGGATTTGCACTTCAACAGCTTTATCATTTTCACCAATGACTGCCGTGTGCAGGCTGCGGTAGGAGTTACCTTTAGGATGGGCAATATAATCGTCAAATTCGCCTGGAATCGGTTGCCACAGATTGTGAACAATACCAAGCGCGGTATAGCAGTCTTTTAAATCCGGAACCAGAATACGCACGGCACGGATATCGTAAAGCTCAGAGAAATCGAGCTTTTTTTTCTGCATTTTTTTCCAGATGCTGAAAATATGCTTGGGCCGCCCCATTAGGTCGGCTTTAACTCCGGCATTATTGAGCTCAATTCTGAGGGTGCTTAGCACCTCATCAATAAATTTTTCCCGATCGACACGGCGCTCATCCAGTAGCCTGGCAATTTTTTTATAAGTATCCGGGTGAAGGTATCTAAAGCCTAAGTCTTCCAGCTCCCATTTGATTTGCCACACGCCCAAACGATTGGCTAATGGCGCGAATAAATCGAGCGTTTCCTGGGCAATACGGCGGCGTACATCGTCCGGTGCACGGGCCAGCTCATGCATGGTTTGCGTGCGCCAGGCCAGCTTGATCAGTACAGCGCGGATGTCTTCTACCATAGCAATCAGCATTTTGCGCACGGCTTCAATTTGCTGGGCGGCATCTTGTGCCTTGCCACTGGCTGGATGGGCCAGACTGCGTAATTTGCTGACCTTGCTGGCACCATCAAGCAGGCGGGTGACATCGGCACCAAAGTGAGTATTAACCAGCTCCATAGGCTGATTAAGCTGGGTGGGTAGTGCAAACAAAAGAGTGGCAATGACCGAATTGGCATCAAGACGCAAGTCCGCCACGATGGAAGCACTGGCTACGGCGTGCTGGAAAAGCGAGTTGCCGGTATCGATATGAGTGCGCTGGCCGTATTGCTCAAACACCCAGTCGAGCGCCTGACGCAGGCGAATAATATCTGTTGGCGGATAACGCTCTGTTAAAGCGTTAAGCCAGCGGTCGGGATCTGCCGCTTCTGCGATGGATTGGGCAAGTGGGCGGGTAACAGCAACCATATTGAATCACTACAAAAAATTAGACGCTAATTTTGCCTACTTTGCGTGGCGAGTCATAGTGTGAACTGTGTTTATTGTAAATAATTTCTTGTTTTTATCGAGAAATAGGGCTGTTTTTTGCATATAACAAACAGATCATAAACTAAATCAATCATATTACTTATATGAGGTGAGTTTGATTGGTTTTTTTACAGGGTGGATATCAGGTCTTCATGCTCATTGTTTTATGTATTTTCCCGGCTTGT
Organism: Iodobacter ciconiae; assembly: GCF_003952345.1. NCBI lineage: Bacteria > Pseudomonadati > Pseudomonadota > Betaproteobacteria > Neisseriales > Chitinibacteraceae > Iodobacter > Iodobacter ciconiae. The sequence goes on from NZ_CP034433.1 coordinate 521,150, forward strand.
TCGATGAAGCCAGGCTTTTTGCAAAGTAAAATAGGGGCTGATACAGCGCTATTTTAATCGCTTAATTGTTATGCCTGGCCGGGTGGTGCATTTTTTAAATATGCATGGAAGATGGGTTTATTAGTAGCGGCTGCCGGAGCTTAATTCATCTTGTAAGCGATGCAGCAGGGCAAGCCTTTGCGGGCTGATTGTGCCTTCTTCAACTCCCGCCCGCATGCCGCAAGCCGGCTCCTGGCGGTGGCGGCAATTATGAAAGCGGCAGGTGCCAATACGCTCTTTTAACTCCGGGAAATAAGCGGGTAAATCTTGTGCGGTAATATGTGCCAGGCCAAAAGATTGAAGGCCCGGTGAATCAATTAGCGCTGACTCGGTGTCCAGATGATAAAAGGTGGCGTTGGTGGTGGTGTGTTTACCTGAATCAAGCGCTACCGAGATTTCATTCACGCGTGCATTGGCATCGGGCAAGAGGGCATTGGTAATGGTGGATTTACCCATCCCTGATTGCCCAACCAGTACAGAAATATGCCCGGCTAATGAATCACGCAATGGCGCGATATTCTCTAAAGCTGAAATCTCAATTAGCTTGTAGCCCAGATTTACAAAGTATTGCAGCCGTTCTTTTGCGGCAGTAGCCGACGGTAAATCGCATTTATTTAAACAAATTAGTGTTTGAATTCCACCGGCTTCGGCAGCAATGGCACAGCGGCTGATCAGTTCGGTTGAAAAGCTGGGTTCTGAAGCCACCACAATAATGAGTTGCGTTACATTGGCGGCAATCAGTTTGCTTTTCCAGGCGTCCGAGCGATACAGCAGTGTTTTGCGTTCCAGTACCCGCTCAATGACGGCTTGTTCATCGTTTAAAATTTGGATATCGACTAAGTCGCCGCAGGAGTAATCCGTTTTTTTACCACGGGTACTGGCCCGAAGGCGCTTGCCACCTGCGCATTCAATAATATAGGACTTACCGTGGCTAGCGACGATACGGGCGGTTTCAGTCATGAAGTTGCTTTTTAAAGTGAGGGCGTTTCAAGGGGGGCACGCAGATAAATCATAAATACAGACAGGAGCCGGGGCGGGCGCTATGGCTTGCGCCCCGGAAGATGGCTAGCTTTTCTTATGAAGTGTATCCGAGCGGGCAGCACAGATAAAATCATTGCGGCTGATTCCGTTTGCACTATGTGTGCTCCAGCGCACACGGCAACGGCTATAGCTTACATCTAAATCTGGATGATGATCCTGTTGATTGGACATCCAGGCCACTGCATTGACAAAACCCATCGTTTCGTAAAAATTTTTAAAGCGAAATGTTTTTTCCAGGTAGGCTTCGCTCACGATCCAGTCTTGCAGATCGGTAGAGAGCATTTCTGCTTCTACTTCACTGAGTTTTGTTGCACCATCCTGGCAGTTTTCAGTGCTGAGTGACATATTCCATTCTCTCTTTGAAATGATCAAATAATTAGAATTAGTCTAATTCAGTTTTTTCAATGCCGCGATCCGTAATGCTGCTGGCGGGTGACTATCGTAAAACATACTGTGTAATGGGTCTGGAGTCAGCGTGGCAGCATTATCGCGATAAAGCTTGACCAGTGCATTAATTAAATCAACGGATGATTCCTGCGCTGCAGCGTAGGCATCGGCTTCATATTCATGTTTACGCGATGACATTGAGCTGATCGGGGCAAAAATAAAGGTGAATACAGGCATTACCAAAAAGAATAATAAAAGTGCTGTGGCGGTGGAATGATTGCTCACGCCAAGGCCCTGATAAAACCATAACTCTTGTTTTAATTGCCCTAAGACCCACAGCATGCCCAGCATTAATCCAAAGGTCCAAAGCATGCGTTTGGCAATATGGCGATGCTTGAAGTGGCCTAATTCATGGGCTAATACCGCAGCAACTTCTGTGCTGTTCAGGTGTTTGAGTAAGGTATCAAAAAATACAATTCGTTTGGCTTTACCCAGCCCCGTGAAATAGGCATTGCCATGGCTGGAGCGCCTGGAGCCATCCATTACAAAAATGCCATTGGTTTTAAAACCACAGCGGCTTAATAGCGATTCGATACGATCTTTTAAATCCGGATCGGATAAGGGTTCAAATTTATTAAAAATAGGTGCAATAAAAGTTGGAAATGCCCACATTAATAAGAGTGAAAATCCCACCCAAACGGCCCAGACCCATAGCCACCAATATGTGCCCATCTGTTCCATGAGCCACAATACGCCCGCCAAAAGTGGCAAGCCAATCACGGCCGCTACGGCTGTGGTTTTAAGCGTATCGGCAATAAATAATGTGGCACTCATATTATTAAAGCCAAAACCAGCTTCAATTTTAAAAGTGGAAATTAAAGTAAATGGTAGGGTAATGAAACTATGCAGCAGGGTGATCCCTGCAATTAAAGCGACTCCGGCCCAGTGTGATGAGCTAAACCAGCCTGATATCAGATGATTCAGCCACTCAATTCCGCCACCTAAAGTAAACGCGCCTAAAAGCATGGCTTCAAACAGGGTAACGATCATACCAAAACGTGTTTTTGCTACAGTGTAATCGGCGGCGCGCTGGTGCGAGGCCAGGGTGATTTCAGTTACAAACTCGGCGGGCACACTGCTCCGGTGGCGTTTTACATGGTTGATATGGCGCATCGCCAGCCAGAGTTGCAATATTACACTGGCCGTTAAAGCAAACAGAAAGAGGAGGGAGAACTGATTAGCGTTCATTTGCGGGTAAAATAGCATTTTTGTGTGATTGAATAGGGCCAAGTATGCCACAAGACAAGAACCACCTCATCTGGGTTGATATGGAGATGACTGGGCTTGATCCCGAGAAAGAGCGCGTGATCGAAATTGCCGTCATTATCACCGATAGTAATCTAAATATGATTGCCGAAGGCCCCGTATTTGTGGTGCATCAGGATGACAGCGTTTTAAATGCCATGGATGACTGGAATAAAAATACCCATGGTAAGTCAGGCTTAATTGCTAAAGTGAAAGCCTCGACCCTTACAGAGGCCGAAGTAGAAACGCAATTGATTGCCTTTTTACAAGAATATGTGCCTCAGGGCGCATCGCCTCTATGCGGCAATTCGGTGCATCAGGATCGCCGTTTCCTGGTGAAATATCTGCCTAAGCTGGAAGAATTCTTCCATTATCGCAATCTGGATGTATCCACGTTAAAAGAGCTGTGCAAACGCTGGCAGCCAGAGGTTGCCAAGCAATTTAAAAAGCGCGGCGCACATACTGCTTTGGCAGATATTCAGGAATCGATCGATGAGCTGAAGTTTTACCGCGAAAATTTTATTCGCCAGCCAGCGGGCCCGGTTGCGGCTTAGGAAATGTAAGGCAGGCATGATATTGCGCCGATAGGCATTGCTAAAGTCCATGCCATGTTGCGCATGCTGCAGGGCAGGTGAAACTTGCGAGCAATATCGAATCAATACGCAGGTTTTGTTCTGCCCATTTGTTTATATTTGAAATATAAAGGTGTCACCCTCATGTTGGTATTGGCAACTCAGCTTGGCCGTTTGCTGCTGGCTCGCGGCCAGAGCGTAACAACCGCAGAATCTTGCACCGGTGGCCTGATTGCCGGTGCGGTTACTGATGTAGCAGGCAGCTCGGCATGGTTTGAGCGTGGGTATATTACTTATTCCAACAAAGCCAAAATGGATATGCTGGCCGTTCCACCGGATTTTATCGCCAGGCTGGGCGCGGTGAGCGAGCCTGTTGTTGCTGCGATGGTGCAAGGTGCGTGCAGTTTTGCGAATGCTGAATGGGGGGTTGCCGTGAGCGGCGTGGCCGGGCCTTCCGGTGGCAGTGCGGAAAAGCCGGTTGGTACGGTTTGCTTTGCTTTTGCGGGGCCGGCGGGGATTATTACCGAGCAGGAATTATTTGATGGTGATCGGGCTGATGTGCGCAGGCAAACAGTGCGCCATGCCTTGATTCGCTTGATTGAGCTGATTGAAGAGCAAGAGTGATACAACTCTAAAAAATAATAAAGGAAAATCAATGACCACGGTAGTTGTCGTTAAAAAAGGCGATCAGATCGCTATTGCGGCGGATAGCCAGTCCACTTTTGGCGATACCCGGCTGGGTGCGGGTGATGATGCATGCTGGAATAAAATTTTTGCAGCGCAGGGTGGCTTTTTTTCGATTGCAGGCAGCGCTGCACACGATCTGGTTTTGCAAGCGGCGCTTAAAAAAGTAAAAAATCTGGGTTTCAGTGATAGAGCTGCCATTTTTGATAGCTTTAGAAAGCTTCACCCCAAGCTTAAAGATGACTTTTTTCTTAAAGTAGATGAAGAAGAAGACGATCCGTACGAATCCAGCCAGATGACTGTTCTTTTGGCCAATCCCCACGGTATTTTTGCTGTTTATAGTCTGCGTGAAGTCTATGAGTACCAGCGTTTTTGGGGCATAGGTAGTGGCCGTGATTATGCAATTGGTGCGATGAATGCTGTTTATGACAATCCGGATTTAAGCGCCGCTGATATTGCGCGTATTGGTGTTGAAGCCGGTTGTGCTTTTGATGTCAGCTCGTCCATGCCGATGACCAGCTATACCCTTGAATGCGTGCAGGCACGCACGTCGAAATCTGGAAAATAATACTTGTGGCTTAAGTTTCGCTTGCTACAGCTTTTTAAGTTGAGAATAAAAATGAAAGATTCACTCGAGCGTTTTTTGTTTGATGGCCTGCCGGTGCGCGGCGAAATTGTTCAGCTTGATGGTACTTATAAAGAAGTGCTTACCCGCCACCCCTATCCGCCTGTATTGCAAAAGCGGATTGGCGAGCTGCTTGCAGCTGCTGCCTTACTGACTGCAACGATTAAACTTGATGGTACTTTAGTCATGCAATTGCGCGGTAATGGGCCGCTGAAAATGCTGGTGGTGGAATGCACCAGTGAAATGACTATGCGGGCTACTGCGCGCTGGGAAGGTTTGATTTCCAGTGATGCAACTCTTGCCGAGCTAATTGGCCAGGGGCAGTTTTCTATTATGATTGACCCGCAAGATGGTGAAACCTGGCAGGGGGTTGTGGGTTTCGAAAAAGGTCAGAGCGTAGCTGAAATCATCGAAAATTATATGCAGCGCTCAGAGCAGCTGGACACCAGTATCTGGCTTGCTGCTGACGGTGAAATGGCTGGTGGTCTTCTGATTCAGAAGTTACCAGAAGGTCAGGGTGATGCGGATGGCTGGGATCGTGTTAGCGCTTTATCACAAACAATTCAAAACGAAGAGCTGCTGACTTTGCCGCTGCGCGAGACACTTTATCGCCTATATAACGAAGAAAAAGTTCGCATTTTTGATCCTGTATTTCCAAGCTTCGCCTGTACCTGCTCACGTGAGCGCGTAGGTGGCATGCTGAAAATGTTGGGTAAAGCCGAAATTGAAGGCCTGCTTGCCGAGCATGGCCATGTGGATGTGGGCTGTGAATTTTGTAATGAGAAATACCAGTTTGACCAGGTGGACGTGACCCAGCTCTTTATCGGGCACGGGATAACCGAGGTCAATCCGCAGCTGCACTGATTGCCCTGCTTAACCTGCCTGATGAGGCATCTTCAGAACCGGGTGATGTTGAGCATAAAAAAACCGCCAATGATGGCGGTTTTTTTATGGGTGAAGTTTATTGTGTTGCCACAGGTTCTTGCCAGGGGAGTGGCACATTAATGTCATTAAGTAAGAATATGCCTTTTTCTAGCGAAGCTTTGGCCGAGAGCAGGCCGTTTTCGCTGCGGATCAGGTTTTGGTCAGTTAGCTTATTGATCTGGCCTTCTACAAATTGCCCTGCCAGATAGTCAAGATCATCTGCAGCGACGCCACTATCCGGGCCGCCGAACATATTGCGGGCTTGCCACATCACCATGGTTTCGATGACTTTGCGCGGGACAGAGAAATCGGCTTTGGCATGGAGCTTGTTTACAAATTCGACTGGTTTATCAAGATCGCTGGGCAGGAAGCCTTTGAGGCCGACTTCGGTGGTGAAGCGAATCGAGCCATCTGGCAGCTTGATATCAAACTTTTTAATCGCCAGCAGCGGGTCGTGCGTGAGCAGGGGCATGCCGTGGGTTTTAACCAGTTTAACAAGCTCTGCCGAAAACTCATCACGCTTTAGCTGCTTTTTTTGTAATGCAGTGAATTCATCGGCCAGCTTGGCTAGCGTCGGGCCGTGTAAGTGGCTTGCGCTTGCTTGTAGCTCAGCCGGGCCGTAAGGCTGGTTGTCGAGTATTAATTTAGCTAGATTAATATTTGCATTACCATTAATAAACTCGCCTTTTTCGGCAATATCACCTGCGTATTTCAGGTTTTCCAATTTGAGCTGAATTGGTGTGCCTTCTGATAGCTGCATATTAAAACTAGCCAGGCTGGCATTGGTTGTGCCCAGCATGATGCCTGTTTTGCCACGCACATGGTCAAAACCAAATGTAAAATCGTTGAATGCAAAAGCGAGTTTGTCCTTGGCTTCGCCAGATAAACCTGGTGCATTGGCGATAAGTTTGATGCTGTTAAAATCTCCGCCGTAATTCAGGGTGGCATCAAAGCCTTTCCATTTGGCTTTTACACCTGAAATGGCTTCTTCATAATTAAAACCCGGTACTTTTATTAAAATAACGCCATCGTCATTGAAGCCGATGCGGTTTTCAATATGGATTGGTTTTTGTGTGCCGAAAAATTGGCCTAGAAATTTTTGTGTTTCTGCAGAAAACACAAATTCGGATTCAACTACCGCTTTATAGGGACGCAAATTGAAACGACTAAGCAGCGGGAGCGGCCCATGCTGAATACGCTGGGTGTAGGTCACTTCAAATTTAGGTAATTCAGTGTCTGCACGCTCAATAAAAAATCGATAAAGTTCGGGGTTGAGGAGCAGGGTGGTTTTTTCGCTGGAGCTGAACCAGCCTGGCTGATATTCACGATTTTTTACAATAAAGTAGGGCAGGCTGCTTAGCCACTCGTGCTGCTTTTGCAGTGTTTTTTCAGCCGCTTTTCCAGATACATAGGCACCGCCAATATAGGCTGTGGACAGGATGATGGCTGTGATTGCACTACCCAATAATACTTTACGTTTCACCATTGTCTCCGACATTCAATATCGTGCTTTGTGCATCAAAGTCTGATGCGGGCTTGGCAGAAAAACGGGCGCTTGAGGCGCCCGTTCAGATTGGATTTTAGATCCGTTGTGCGAGCTCTATTGCTTTACCGATATAGCTGCTTGGCGTCAGCTCTTTCAGGCGGGTTTTTTCTGGTTCGGGAATTTCTAAACCATCAATAAATACCGCCAGTGCTTCGCGCGTCATACCGCTCTTGCCACGGGTGAGCTCTTTTAACTGCTCATAGGCATTGGGCACGGCATAACGGCGCATCACGGTCTGGATTGGCTCGGCCAGTACTTCCCAGTTGGAATTCAGATCATCAAGCATGGCCTGACGATTGACTTCCAGTTTATTCAGGCCTTTTAGGCAAGCTACATAAGCAAGCAGACTGTAGCCTAAACCAACGCCCATATTACGCAATACGGTAGAATCGGTAAGGTCTCTTTGCCAGCGGCTGACAGGCAGCTTTTGTGATAGATGAGTTAGCATCGCATTGGCCATGCCCAGATTGCCTTCGGAGTTCTCAAAGTCAATCGGATTTACCTTATGTGGCATGGTGGAAGAGCCAATTTCGTTCTTATTGACACGTTGTTTAAAAAATCCCAGCGAGATATAACCCCAGATATCCCGGTTCATATCAATCAGAATCGTATTGGTGCGGGTAAATGTGTCGTATAGCTCGCTCATATAATCGTGTGATTCAATTTGCGTGCTGTAGGCATTAAAGCTGATACCCAGACTTTCTACAAAGCGGCGGCAGAAGCTTTCCCAGTCAAAATCCGGGTAGGCGGAGATGTGCGCATTGTAGTTGCCTACTGCGCCATTAATTTTGCCCAGTAGCTCGGTTTTTTCAATGCGAACCAGCTGACGCTCAAGGCGATAAGCCACATTGGCCATTTCTTTGCCCATGGTGGTCGGCGTTGCCGGCTGACCATGGGTGCGGCTCATCATGGGCGCATCGGCTAAGTCGTGAGCCAGCTCTTTGAGTTTAGCGATCATTTCTTTGAGCTTGGGCAGCATAACTGTGTCACGCGCGCCTTTTAGCATCAGGGCGTGGCTCAGATTATTGATGTCTTCCGAAGTGCAGGCGAAATGGATGAACTCGCTGGCTGCACTGACTTCGGCGTTGCCGGACAAACGTTCTTTCATCCAGTATTCCACGGCTTTTACATCGTGGTTGGTGGTGCGCTCAATCGTTTTTACTTCCAGCGCATGCTCTGGTGAAAACTGGGCGACAACTGCATCAAGTTCGGCAATGGTGGCGGCAGAGAAAGGCTTAATTTCTTCAATGGCAGCTTCTGCTGCGAGGGCTTTTAGCCAGGCAATTTCAACGGCAACGCGGTTTTTAACCAGTGCGTATTCGCTAAAATGTGGACGTAAATCGGCGAGCTGTTTTTCATAACGACCGTCGAGCGGGGATAGGGCGGTAAGGGCTGAAAGTTCCATTCTAAGCCAAGTCTCACGTCTACAAAAATCAAGGTGCCAATTTTAACACAGCCCACGCCCGGCGCTCTTGGCAAACTGCGCTGACTGAATAAATGAAGGTGCAAAAAAACGCCACGGCTCTTCTTTTGCGGGCAGGGGATGGGCATTATGTTTAATACCCTGCCTGGGAAATTATCCCTGCCCTACTTTAATATTAAGTATTTGATCAGCTTAGTAAAATATTGCCCGAGTGTTCATCTTCTCCTGTTTACAACGGCTGCACAAATAAGGATGACAGTAAGGGTTTTGTCTTGTAAGAGTATCATTACAAAATAAATTTAAAATGAGGGTGGAGCAATGAAGACAGAGATTACAGCAGACTGGCAGAATTGGATTATCGATAATCTGGCAAGGGGCTGTGCGCCGCAATCGCTGGTCGAGGTGATGGCGGGAAAAGGCTTTGACCCTATTTTTGCCAATGCAATTGTTTTTCATTTTTCAAATGGATCAACTCAGGCGGTGGCCCGGGTCCCCGCCGCAGCCTACATGGCCGAGCGACCCCGGTTCCCGATGGAAGGTGGGGTGATTCAAACGCATGATCGTGCAGTTCGGGTAAGCGCCAGAGTGAATAAGCCGGTTGTGGCCATTTTAGATGATGTTTTATCGATTGAAGAATGCGATGAGCTAGTGCATCTGTCTAAAAATAAATTAAAGCGCTCAACGATTGTTGATCCACAAACTGGTACTGAAGAAGTTATTGATGATCGCAGTAGTTATGGCACGTTTTTTACGGTGAATGAAAATGAATTTATTGCCAGGCTGGATCGCCGGATTGCCGAAGTGATGCATTGGCCGATTGAAAACGGCGAAGGCATGCAGATTTTAAATTATAAAATTGGCGGGGAATATAAACCGCACTTTGATTATTTTCCTGTTGCCGATCAGGGAAGTCAGGTTCATTTAAAAAATGGCGGGCAGCGGGTGTCCACTCTTGTGATGTACTTAAATGATGTGGATGAAGGCGGTGAAACAATTTTCCCTGAACTGGGACTTACCATTGCACCCAAAAAAGGCTCAGCAGTTTATTTTGAATACTGTAATAGCCAGAGCCAGACTGACCCTTTAACCCTGCACGGTGGCAACCCTGTGCTTAAAGGCGAGAAGTGGATTGCAACTAAATGGATGCGCCAAGGGCGATTTGGTTGATGGGAGTTAGGGCGGATAAATAACCGCGAAAATGCTATCCAAAACCCAAGTATTGAAACACAGAGGGCACAGAGAACACGGAGTTTCACGGAGAAAACTTTGCTTTCCCGTATGTTTTTCTCCGTGGCCCTCCGTGCTCTCCCTTTTCTCCGTGGTTTAAGATTTGGGTTTTATGCTGGGTGGCGTTTTCACTGCTATGTATTAGCTGCTGAAACTACTTCCCCTCCTTAGCCCTGATCTGCCCGCCGTAAACTCAGTTTTTCACCTCGTTCGGTAATGCCTTTGAGCTGCTCCAGCCAGGGGGCAATATCAATGCCTCGTTCTGCCAGCCATGCGTCGTTGTAGCAAGAATGCGCATAACGCTCGCCGCTATCGCACAGCAGGGTTACGATGCTGCCCTTTTGCCCTGCGGCTTTCATTTCCAGTGCTAATGCTAGTACGCCTGCCAGATTACAGCCTGTTGATCCGCCTACCCTGCGGCCTAATTTTTCAGCCAGCCAGCGTGTCGCCGCAATTGAGAGTGCGTCAGGCACCTGGAACATGCTGTCGATGACCGAGGAAATAAAAGATGCTTCAACTTTAGGGCGGCCAATGCCTTCGATGAGTGAGCCGCAATGCAGGCTTAAGCTGCGATCTTTACTACAAAATGCATCAAAAAATACTGAGTTATCCGGGTCAACACAGGCAATTTTTGTGCTGTGTCGACGGTAACGTACATAGCGTCCAAGAGTGGCAGACGTGCCGCCTGTGCCGCAGCTTGCCACTATCCATTGAGGAATTGGGTGAGGTTCCAGTGCCATCTGGGCAAAAATAGATTCGGCAATATTATTATTGGCCCGCCAGTCGGTGGCGCGCTCGGCGTAGGTGAATTGATCCATAAAGTGGCCGCCGGTTTCTGCGGCAAGCCTGAGCGATTCGCTATGTAGCGTGGTTGGATCATCTACCAAATGGCAGCGCCCGCCGTAAAAAGTAATCGCTGCAATTTTTTCTGGGCTGGTGCACGCAGGCATCACTGCAATAAAGGGCAGGCCCAGTAGCCGTGCAAAATAAGCCTCGGAAATCGCGGTGGAGCCGCTGGATGCTTCGATCACCGTGCTTGTGGCATTAATCCAGCCATTGGCCAGAGAATACAAAAAAAGTGAGCGGGCCAGGCGATGCTTCAAGCTACCCGTTGGATGGCTGGACTCATCTTTTAAGTAGAAATCGATATCGGGAAACCCCGGTAGATCCAGCGGGATTAAGTGGGTGTCCGCAGAGCGGTTGAAATCAGCTTCAATAGTGCGAATCGCACGGGCAACCCAAGTGCGGCTATCAGTCATGATGAGTGATCATTTAAGTGCAAAAGATTACACAGCATTCCACGAGAGCGGGTCTGGTTCAAGTTAAAAATGGTTTCGGGTGATTTGGGCTGAGTGTGACAAATATTGAGGATTTGGCGTACATAAATAGAAGCAGGTATAAAAAAAGGCACCTAAGGTGCCTTTTCTAAGGTTTTAGTGCTTATTTCTTAGCAGGCATGCTGGCTTTTACTGCTTTGTCCATTTTTTCCATTTTGCTTGCTGCCTGGCTAGCTTTCATTGGTTTTTCCATTTTTTCTGCTTTGGCTGCTGCTGCAGGCGCTGCCATTTTGCCGCCTACCGATACTTCAGCTTTTACTTTGTTAAAAACACCATCTTTGATACCGGGGACTTTTTTCAGATCTTCTGCACTTTTAAACGGGCCATTTTTACTGCGATATTCGATAATCGCTTTGGCTTTTGCTGGCCCAAGCCCGTTAACCGCTTCCAGTTGTTCCTGGCTGGCGGTGTTAATATCTACAGCTGCAAGAGTCATACCGCTAAGAGCAAAGGCACTTAGTAAGGCAATAAGCCATTTTTTCATGAGATTCCCTTTAATTATAAAAGATAAGAACACGGGCTCAATGCCCCAACTGAGGCAATGCTACTCGAGTATAGCATGCCTTGTTATTGTGTGCTTTTCGTGTCAGATTAGGTTCAGCTATGGTTGCAATTACTCCCGAACAAGTCGTTGGGCACTACGAGAATTTTCCCGTAGCCTCTTTACTTTTGCCTCGAAAATATCGTAAGGCGGTGGCAGCGGTTTATCACTTTGCCCGTCATGCCGATGATTTGGCAGATGAAGGTGATGCCTCGCCGAAAGAGCGCCTGGCCGCTCTGGCCGCATGCCGGGCAGAGTTAGATTTAATTGCTGCAAAGCAAACGCCGCTTACCGCACGTTATCAGGCCCTTGCCGTGGCGACCCACCAATATCAGATTCCCATTGAGCTTTATCACGATCTGCTTGATGCGTTTACGCAGGATGTGACGAAGCATCGTTTTGCCGATTTTGGCGAGCTGATGTATTACTGCCGACGTTCTGCTAACCCTATTGGGCGTATTTTGCTCTATATTTTTGGCCTGGCTACGCCGCGTAATCTGGCCTTATCAGATGGTATTTGCAGTGCTTTGCAGCTGATTAATTTCTGGCAGGATGTAGAAAAAGACTGGGCTAATGGCCGTGTTTATTTACCGCAAGCGGATTTAGAGCGCTTTGGGGTAAGCGAAGTGCAGATCGCAGCAGGAGACGTGAATGCAAACTGGCGGCGCTTAATGGCGTTCCAGGTGCGGCGCAGCCAAAAAATGCTGCACGCAGGCGCGCCACTGGGCAAAATTTTACCGGGCCGGATCGGCTTAGAAATCCGCCTTACCATCCTGGGGGGCGATGCGATTTTAGAAAAGCTGAAGCTACAGCCTGATGTGTTCCGCCATCGGCCTGTCTTAATTTGGCAGGACTGGCCACGCTTGTTGTGGCGAGCGATAAGGGCGAAGTAAAGTGCAGCTGCTATACAGAATTTTGCAAGCAGAGGGCGGGCGATGTTCAGATTGTGCTTGTTGTTTTTCTTACTCACCGCTTGTAGAGCTGATGAGCCCAGTCAGCCCTTCATCAATGGCGTTGTGATTAAGGTAAAGGACGGGGATTCTCTGGTGATTCGTGACGATCAAAACCAAGAGCGGCAGCTGCGCCTGGCTTTTATCGATGCACCGGAATACAGCCAGCCTTTTGGCAGCGAGGCAAGGCGCAATCTGGATCGCTGGGTGTCTCAGAAGCATGTTCAGGCGCAGGTGGTGGATACTGATCGCTATCAGCGCCGCGTGGTGGTGTTGCAGCTGGGAAATACAGATATTAATGGCGAGCAAATCAAGGCGGGCTTTGCCTGGCACTATCAGCACTTTGCCAAGGGCAAGCAAAGCAGCGCTGATTTTGAGCGCTACCAAAGTCTAGAGCAGCAAGCCAGGCAGGGCAGATTGGGACTTTGGCAAGAGGCCCGGCCTGTGCCACCCTGGGATTATCGCAGAGCAAACAGAGGAAATTAAGCCTGCTGTTTAGCTGCTTACATCTCCAGCGCAATCAATTCTTGCACCGTCTGGCGGCGGCGGATTTGCGTGATTTGCTCGCTATCAACCAGTACTTCGGGGATGAGTGGGCGCGAATTGTAGTTGGACGACATGCTGGCGCCGTATGCGCCGGTATCGTGAAACACCAGCAAATCGCCGATTTCACAATGCGGTAAATCCTGAGTCGTGACTTCACCGCCTTCAATCTGGGTAAATACATCACCTGATTCGCATAAAGGCCCGGCCACAACGGTGGGGCGAAGTGCGCCGCCGCGTGGTGTGCCATCGGGGGCATAGCTGCTGATGCGGTGGTAGCTGCCATACATTGCAGGGCGGGCTAAGTCATTAAAACCTGCGTCAACCAGGGCAAAAAAGTTGCTGCCCACTTGTTTTTGCGCGCGCAGCTCAGAAATCAGGCAGCCCGATTGCGCCACTAAAAAGCGGCCCGGTTCGATTTCCATGCTGATTTTGTGGCCTAAATGCGCTTCGATTTCCTGACGCGCCTTATCCCAAATCTGAAAATAATGATCGGTATCGACGATTGCTTCGCCAGCTTGGTAAGGAATCGATAAGCCACCGCCAATCGAAATCGCCGATAAATCCTGAGCGCAGGTTTTGACCTGGGCAATCATGGCATCGCAAACGCTTTGCAAGTGATCATAATCAACGCCGGAGCCAATATGCATATGCAGGCCGATGAGCTTCAGACCATATTGATTGATAATGGCCAGGCTTTCGGCCAGGTGCTCAAACCAGATACCATGCTTGCTTTGCTCGCCACCGGTATTGGTTTTACGGCTATGACCATGACCAAAACCGGGGTTGATGCGCAGCCACACCGGATGACCCGCGTGCGCCTGCCCCAGTTGCTCCAGCATTTGCGGCGAGCCACAGTTCACCGGGATATTGAGCTCTACCACGCGGGCTAATGCTTTTTTATCTAGCAAATCAGCGGTAAACACAATCGGCGCATGTTTGGCACTATTGTCTGGCACAAAGCCTGCTGCGAGTGCACGCTCTACTTCGCCCAGCGAAACCGAATCGACCAGCACGCCTTCTTCACGCATAAGTTTAAGCAAATGAATATTGCTGGAGGCTTTTTGCGCAAAGCGAATCACATCAAATTGGCGCAGGCGGGCAATTTGCGCCCGGATGGTTGCCGCATCATAGGCCCAGCAGGGGGTGGAGTACTGCTCGGCAATCTGGGCAATCTGACTATTTGATATCATGGCTAGGGGCAGTTAAGTAGATATAATGGACTTATACTAGCAAGCTAATTGTGTGGAATACAGGGCATTTCATAAGTAAATGCCGGATTCACCCTGAGTATCACTGGAAATAAGCCGAGTATGCCTATGAATCCGAAAATCGATCTTTTTGATCAGAAAATCCTGCAAATCTTGCAAACCGATGCGCGCATATCGCATGCAGAAATCGGCAGGCAAGTGCACTTAAGCCAGCCAGCCGTTTCGGAGCGGATTAAAAGGCTGGAGAGCAGCAATGTAATTCGCGGCTATCGGGCAGATATTAACCCCAAGGCTTTGGGGTATCAGATTACCGCCATGATCCGGCTGTCCACCCAGCAAGGCAGGCCTTATGCGCAATTTGTGGCGGATTGCCCGGAGATTATTGATTGCTATACGGTGACTGGCGAAGATGGCGCGGTGATGCGGGTGCTGGCCAGAGATGTAGAGCATCTGCAGCGCATTATTGATGAGCTGAATGTATTTGGCTCAACCTCCACCGCCATTGTTTTAACCACCCATGTGCTGGGGAAGAGTATCTCTATCATTTAGGGTAGGTACAGTGGTTTATTCTGCCGATGCGGTATTATTTAGCCGTGGCAGGCTCACTGGCCGTGGTGCTGCTTGCAGGCGCTTTGGGCAGATACAGGCCACCTTTAAATCCGCAAGCTGCAAGGGTGGTGATGGTCAATAGTAATAACAGCGCACGTATCATTTTGGCTACTGGTCAGTATTTAGTGGCAGAATCGCAATTCTAGCATGCAGGAGATCAATTGAATGACCGAGTCCGAGTTTCTGGACCTCAGCGATAGTGTATTCGCAAAAATTGAGGCGGCACTGGATAACAGTGGGCTGGACGTAGATACCTTACTCTCTGGCAATGTATTGGAGATCGAGTTTGCAGATCACAGCAAAATCATTGTAAACCGTCATGCAGCCAATCAGGAGTTGTGGATTGCTGCACGCTCGGGAGGTTATCACTACCGTTTGGCTGAAGGTGTTTGGCAAAGCACCCGTGAAGCGGGTGAATTTTTTGCTGATTTAAGCCAAGCAATCAGCGCCCATGCCCGGGAAGACTTTCACTTTTGATGATTGAACCTGTGTGGTTGTCGGGTCTGTTTGCCTCGGCTTTTTTATCGGCCACCTTGCTGCCGGGTAATTCCGAAGCAGCTCTGCTGGCCTACCTGCACTTTAATTCCCAAGGCGTTATGCCCGCTTTGCTGGTGGTTACAGCGGGAAATACTCTGGGCGGGTTACTTACGGTATGGATGGGGCGCCGTCTGCCTGCAGCACCCAAAGGTAAGGCTGTTGCCTGGGCAGAGCGAATTGGCCCGATCAGTTTATTACTAACCTGGCTGCCGGTGGCCGGCGATATTTTGTGCGCTGTGGCCGGTTGGCTACGCTGGCCCTGGCGGCAAGTTGCGTTGTGGATGATATTGGGTAAAGCTGCACGCTATCTGATACTTGTAGGAGCGGCTGGCTGGTTGTCAGCCCGCTGGGCTTGAAACATTTGCGGAATTAACACTGGTTTTGCTCGTGTTTTACGCATTTTTTCGTTAAACAGCTGCTTGCTGCAAAAATGCATGAAATCTGATTCAAACCGAACTTCCCCTGACCACGAATACTTAAGTCCGAAAGGCTGCTAGGAGTTTAATTTGTCTCGACGTTTACTGGCATTGATTCTGGCAGCAAGCCTGATCTCTGCGCCTTTGCAGGCCGAAGTGCAGCTGCCTAATTTGGGCGAGTCTTCGGAAGAAGGTTTAAGCCCCATGCAGGAGCGGCAAATTGGTGAATCGGCTATGCGCGAGCTGCGGCGTAGCGGTGCCATGAGCGAAGACCCGGAGCTTGTTGCCTATTTACGGCAGCTGGGCGGGCGTTTGCTTGATGCCAGTGGTGAAACCGAAATTAATTTTGTTTTCTTTCCGATGCTCGATCGCAGTATCAATGCCTTTGCTATTCCTGGTGGTCTTGTGGGGGTGCATACCGGTTTAATTGTGCTGGCCCAGCATGAATCAGAGCTGGCTTCCGTGCTCTCGCACGAAATTGCCCACGTTACTCAACATCACTTTGCCCGGCTTTTGGAGGGGCAGAAAATGGCTCCTTGGGTTACTTTGGCCGCTTTGGGTTTGGCCATTGTGGCCGCAAGTGCGGGCAAAGGCGATGTAGCGATGGCGGGCTTGATGGGCAGCCAAGCCTATATGATTCAGCGCCAGCTTGATTACACCTATATGTTCGAGCAAGAGGCTGATCGAATTGGTATGCAGACTTTGCAAAAAGCGGGGCTGGATCAGGCGGCCATGCCTATCTTTTTTGATCGTATGCAAAAAAGCACCCGTTTAGGGGAGGGCAATGCACCGGAGTTTTTACGCACTCACCCGGTAACCTATAAGCGGATTAGTGATGCGCAGGCACGCTTAAAAGATAAACCTTATGTGCAGGTTAAAGATTCTTTAGATTTTTTATTTGTACGTGAAAAAGCACGGTTCTTACAGATGGGTGAGCAGGATGCGTTAAATTATTACCGAAAAATTTTGAACGAAAAAAAATACGCCCATCTGCCCTCGCACCTTTATGGCCTGGCATTGGCTCAACTAGCGGCGTTTGATGTTGAAGGAGCATGGGCTTCTTTGCAAAAGGCTAAGCAGGCTCTGGGTAAAACGCACTCTTCGCTGGAATATCTGGCAGGCAGCATTCGCCTGGCGCAAAAGCGACCAGGGGATGCGTTGCAAATATTTAAAGAAGCCAGTAAACGTTTTCCTGCCAGCCGTGCGCTGGTTTATGGTGAAATTGATGCATTAATTGCAAATCAGCAGCTGAGCGAAGCTTTAGCTAGCACTCAATACGCAATCGAGCTCTATCCTTCTGATGCTTATCTTTGGCAGCGCGTCTCCAAAATTCAAAATGCACGGGGCGATGCGGTTCGCCAGCATCAGGCTCAGGCCGAATATTACAGCCGTCTGGGCGAATATACCGCCGCTATCGAGCAACTACAGCAGGCGCAAAATGCAGGTAGTGGTGATTTTTATCTCTTATCGGCGATTGAAGCGCGTTTAAAAGAGCTGAAGCAATTACAGATACCGCTTAAATGACGGGACAGGTGCTTATTTTAACTGCCCCACTTTAAAACGCAGTATTTCCAAATAGATTTCAGGATCAGGCGGGGTGTTGTTTCTTTGCGCTTGCCACATCATTTCACCTAAACCATCCATCATGGCGTGCAGGGCGGTATGCTCTTGCGACAGGCGCTCACAGAGCTGCTGGTATAAAGCTTTAACACCTGCTGGCTGGTCGATCGAAATTTGTTCTTCAATGGCCAGATGCATACTAATGTGCAAAAAAGGATTGGTTTCGCCGTATTCTGGCGGCCAGTCCTTATCTA
Source organism: Iodobacter ciconiae (assembly GCF_003952345.1). Classification (NCBI taxonomy): domain Bacteria; kingdom Pseudomonadati; phylum Pseudomonadota; class Betaproteobacteria; order Neisseriales; family Chitinibacteraceae; genus Iodobacter; species Iodobacter ciconiae. The sequence continues at coordinate 538,881 of NZ_CP034433.1, forward strand.
AATATTCTTCGGCTAGAATGGGCTGATATTCGGGGTGATGCAGCAAGATGCCCGCGACTATTTTTTCGATGCCGGCCAGTGGTGCATGTGCCTGATGCTTTTGCCAGGCTTGAATAAAAAAGCGGCGGGCTTCATCGCGGGATGGGTTAAATAACATATTGTCCTAAAGGGTAAAAATTGATGAGCAATATTGGTGATTTTAGCGTGCAAGGCATATCCGGGGAAACGGTTGATTTGGCCCGGCACACAGGTTCGGTGGTTTTGGTGGTGAATGTGGCTAGTCAATGCGGCTTTACGCCGCAATATGCAGGCTTGCAAGCGCTCTATGAGCAATATAAAGATCGTGGTCTGGTGGTGCTGGGCTTTCCGTGTAATCAGTTTGGTGCGCAGGAGCCGGGCAATGAAGCGGAAATTCTTGATTTTTGTACAACTAAATTTAATGTAAGTTTTCCTCTGTTTGCCAAGGTGGATGTGAATGGCGAAAACGCAGCGCCGCTGTTTACCTGGCTGAAAGGGGAGAAGCCGGGTTTACTGGGTATTGAGGCGGTGAAATGGAATTTCAGTAAATTTTTACTAGATAAGCAAGGTAAGGTGGTAGATCGCTTTGCTCCCATGACAAAACCGGAAGATCTGAGTGCGGAGATTGAAAAACTGTTGTAAGCCTGAAATCTATTGCTGATGGGTTTGCCTTATTACGTTGATGAATAAGGGCTTTTACAGTAGAATACGGCTCAATTTTGTGCGGGCGGGATAGCGAAGCTATCCCGTTTTGCCATCCTCAGAAATATCCGAACTCAATCTTGTGGGCGCAACGCCCAGGAGCCGCCTGTGTCAAAACCAGCCCTTCTTGCGCTTGCCGACGGCACCCTCTTTCATGGTGTTTCCATCGGATGCGATGGCACAACCATTGGTGAGGTCGTGTTCAATACGGCGATGACCGGTTATCAGGAAATCCTGACAGACCCATCGTATACCAAACAAATGGTCACATTGACCTATCCCCATATCGGTAATTACGGCGTAAACCCGGAAGACGTGGAATCTGGGTCCGTGTTTGCTGCAGGTCTGATCATCCGTGATCTGCCGCTTTTACACTCTAATTTTCGTGCCGATATGAGCCTTGGCGAGTATCTGCTTACGAATAATGTGGTGGCGATTGCAGATATCGATACTCGTAAGCTTACCCGTATTTTGCGCAGCAAAGGGGCTCAGCCAGGTTGCATTATGACTGGCGAGCATATTGATGCAGCTGCCGCTGTTGAAAAAGCCAAGTCGTTTGGCTCGATGGCCGGGCAAGATTTAGCTAAAGTGGTGAGCTGTAAAGAGTCGTTCGCATGGACTCAGTGCGAATGGAAACTGGGCGCTGCTTATCCCGAGCAAAGTAATCAGCTATTTCACGTGGTGGCTTACGATTTTGGTGTTAAGTACAACATTTTGCGCATGCTGGCCGAACGCGGTTGCAAATTAACCGTTGTGCCTGCTCAAACGCCCGCCAGTGAAGTTTTGGCCCTGAAACCTGATGGTGTATTTTTATCCAATGGCCCTGGCGATCCTGAGCCTTGTGATTATGCTATTCGTGCGATTAAAGAAATTCTGGAGGCATATTTGCCGGTATTTGGTATTTGCCTTGGTCATCAGTTATTGGGCCTTGCCAGTGGTGCTAAAACCAGCAAAATGAAGTTTGGTCACCACGGTGCAAACCATCCTGTGCAAGATTTAACCAGTAAGCATGTGATGATTACCAGCCAGAACCACGGCTTTCAGGTGGATGAAACCAGTTTGCCCGCAAATGTGATAGTGACGCATCGCTCCCTGTTTGACGGCACAGTACAAGGGATTGCACTGACTGACAGACCTGCGTTTTCTTTTCAGGGGCATCCGGAAGCAAGCCCTGGGCCTACCGATGTGGCTTACCTGTTTGATAAGTTTATTGGCTTGATGCGCGAGCAAAAGGCAGCCGTTTAAAGGGCGTACTGTGTGGCCCGGGCCTGGCTGCACAGCTTAGCGAATAGTGGTTTGAGGGTAGAGCAATGCCAAAACGTACAGATTTAAAAAGCATTTTGATTATTGGTGCTGGCCCGATTGTGATCGGCCAGGCTTGTGAGTTTGATTATTCCGGCGCGCAAGCATGTAAGGCGCTACGTGAAGAGGGTTACCGCGTTATTCTGGTGAACAGTAATCCTGCCACGATCATGACCGACCCGAATATGGCGGACGTGACTTACATCGAGCCAATTACCTGGCAGATGGTCGAAAAAATTATTGAGAAAGAGCGCCCGGATGCGCTGCTGCCAACCATGGGCGGGCAGACTGCACTGAACTGCGCGCTGGATTTGTGGCGTCAGGGGGTGCTGGAAAAATACAATGTAGAAATGATTGGTGCCAAGCCTGATGCCATTGATAAGGCTGAGGATCGTGGTAAGTTTAAAGACGCTATGACCAAGATTGGCCTGTCTACGCCAAAATCGGGCATTGCTCATAATATGGAGCAGGCACTGGCGGTGCAGGCTTCGGTTGGCTTTCCAACGCTGATTCGCCCTTCGTTTACCATGGGTGGCTCGGGTGGTGGTATTGCTTATAATCGCGAAGAATTCCTGGAAATCTGTGATCGTGGTTTTGAAGCGTCCCCAACCAACGAATTGCTGATCGAGCAATCGGTACTGGGCTGGAAAGAGTACGAGATGGAAGTGGTGCGTGATCGCAGCGATAACTGCATCATTATCTGCTCAATCGAAAACTTCGATCCGATGGGCGTGCATACCGGTGATTCAATCACCGTGGCCCCGGCGCAAACGCTGACAGACAAAGAATACCAAATCATGCGTAACGCCTCATTGGCGGTATTGCGTGAAATTGGTGTGGATACGGGGGGCTCAAACGTACAGTTTGCCACCAACCCGGAAAATGGCGAGATGATCGTTATCGAGATGAATCCGCGCGTTAGCCGCTCTTCAGCTCTGGCCTCTAAAGCAACAGGCTTCCCGATCGCTAAGGTGGCTGCCAAGCTGGCAGTAGGCTTTACCCTGGATGAATTGCAAAACGAAATCACAGGCGGCAAGACGCCGGCCTCGTTTGAGCCTTCGATTGATTACGTTGTGACTAAAATCCCGCGTTTTGCTTTCGAGAAATTCCCGCAAGCCAATAATAAACTGACGACACAAATGAAGTCGGTGGGCGAAGTAATGGCAATTGGCCGCAGCGTTCAGGAATCCATGCAAAAAGCTCTGCGTGGCTTGGAAACCGGCATGTCCGGTTTTGATGAAATGACGACCGATCGAAGCGTGATTGAAGCAGAAATTGCAACACCGGGCCCGGAGCGTATCTGGTATGTGGCTGATGCTTTTCGCGTTGGCATGAGCATGGATGAAGTGTTCAATCTGACTAAGATTGATCCCTGGTTTTTGCGCCAGATTGAAGATCTGGTTCAGGAAGAAAACGCGATTCGTGGCACAGCAGTTGAGACGATCGACTACGCAACGATGCGCCGCTTAAAGCGTAAAGGTTTTTCTGATCGCCGTTTGGCTGCACTGCTGGATACCGATCAGGCCGCGGTGCGTAAAGCGCGCCATGCCCTGAAGATTCGCCCTGTATACAAGCGTGTGGATACGTGTGCGGCCGAGTTCTCTACCGATACTGCGTATATGTATTCAACATACGAAGAAGAGTGTGAGGCAGCGCCCACAGATAAGCGTAAAATCATGATCTTAGGCGGTGGTCCAAATCGTATCGGGCAGGGAATTGAGTTTGATTACTGCTGCGTCCATGCCGCACTGGCACTGCGTGAAGATGGCTTTGAAACCATTATGGTTAACTGCAATCCGGAAACCGTGTCCACGGATTATGATACTTCGGATCGCCTCTATTTTGAGCCGCTGACCCTCGAAGACGTGTTGGAAATCGTGAATATCGAAAAGCCGGAAGGTGTGATTGTGCAGTATGGTGGCCAAACGCCATTGAAATTGGCCCGTGCACTGGAAGCTAACGGTGTACCGATTATCGGCACAAGCCCTGATATGATTGATGCTGCGGAAGATCGCGAACGTTTCCAGAAACTGCTGCATGAATTAGGTCTGCGTCAGCCGCCTAACCGCACAGCCCGTAATGAGCGTGATGCCTTGATTCTGGCTGCCGAAATTGGCTACCCACTGGTGGTTCGTCCGTCCTATGTACTGGGCGGGCGGGCGATGGAAATTGTGCACCAGCAGTCTGATTTAGAGCGCTATATGCGTGAAGCCGTGAAGGTATCGAACGACAGCCCGGTGCTGCTTGATCGTTTCCTGAACGACGCCATTGAAGTGGATGTGGATGCGATTTGTGATGGCACTGATGTTTTGATCGGTGGCATTATGGAACACATCGAACAGGCTGGTGTGCACTCAGGCGATTCAGCATGCTCCCTGCCGCCGTTTAGCTTGTCTAAAGAAATTCAGGACGAGCTGCGCCGTCAGACGGTATTGATGGCTAAGGGTCTGAATGTTGTTGGCCTGATGAATGTGCAGTTTGCGATTCAGGGCAAGGGGGATGATGCGGTGGTGTTTGTGCTGGAAGTTAACCCACGTGCATCTCGTACTGTTCCTTATGTGTCTAAAGCCACCAGCCTGCCGATTGCGAAGATCGCTGCGCGTTGTATGGCCGGTCAAAGTCTTGCTTCACAAGGGGCAAGCAAGGAAGTGATTCCGCCGTATTACTCGGTGAAAGAAGCGGTATTTCCGTTTATTAAATTTCCCGGTGTTGATTCAATTCTTGGCCCGGAAATGAAATCAACCGGTGAAGTGATGGGCGTGGGTGACACATTTGCTGAAGCATTTGTTAAATCGCAGCTTGCTGCGGGTGTTGCTTTGCCTACCCAGGGTAATGTGTTTATCTCGGTGCGCGATGGCGATAAAACGGGTGCGGTTGAGTGTGTTAAAGTTTTAATAGATCTTGGTTTTAAGGTATTTGCAACCAAGGGGACCGCTGCCGAAATTAATGGCGCAGGCGTTGTGGTGCAAAGCGTGAATAAAGTGACTGAAGGGCGTCCGCATATTGTTGATATGATCAAAAATGGTGAAATTGCCATGATTGTGAATACGGTCGACGAGCGCCGTCAGGCTATTCAGGATTCTTACTCGATTCGCCATGAGGCTATGAAGGCCCGCCTGCCTGTGTTTACAACGATTGCAGGCGCAAAAGCGGCATGTATTGGTATGCGTGATTTGGGTGAAATGCGAGTTTATGATCTGCAGGGCTTGCATCGTACGATCAAACACTGATAATTTACGCCCTAAGATTCGTGAATGATGTTTTATTTTGATGAAATTGAAATAGCATTTACAGAAACTTAAGTAAAAGCCGCCGTCCACTCGTGACGGCGGCTCTTCTTTTTGGATGGAGACTGTAAAGAAATGATAAAAATTCCGCTCACCGTACAAGGTGCGGTAAAACTGAAAGCCGAACTGCAAAACCTAAAGAGCGTAGAGCGCCCGGCAGTGATTGCAGCGATTGCCGAAGCACGCTCGCACGGCGATTTGTCGGAAAATGCTGAGTATGATGCAGCGAAAGAAAGACAGGGCTTTGTTGAAGGCCGTATTGCTGAGTTGGAAAGCAAGCTGTCTAATGCGCAGCTGATCGAGCCTGCCAGCCTTGCTGAAACAGCCGAAGGCCGGGTGGTGTTTGGTGCGACAGTTGATCTGGAAGACCTGGAAACCGGTAATAAAGTCACCTACCAGATCGTGGGTGATGAAGAAGCTGAAATTAAAGAATTTAAAATCTCCGTATCTAGCCCGATTGCGCGTGCGCTGATTGGCAAATATGCCGGTGATGTGGCTGAAGTGATGGCTCCAGGTGGGATTCGTGAGTATGAAGTGCTGGATGTAAAATACATCTAAAAGCACGGATGAGGGCGATACCTTGCTTTTGTCGTATGTAGAAGAAATGACATAAAATCTTATTTACCCTTGGTGGATTATGGTTTTTTGTCATTTTTTGCCAGGTATTTTTTATTCTGTTTTTAACCAATTAATTTATCTGCGGGAATGCAATGGGTTTAGGTTCGGGTTTGAAAAACCTTCTCACCGTGCTGTGGATTGGTGGTATGTGGACCATCGGCGTTATCGTAGCTCCCGCTTTATTTGCCGGCTTAGATAAAGCAACAGCAGGCATGGTGGCAGGAAAGCTTTTTCATGCGATTGGCTGGGTGGGGATTGTAGCGGGTGTGTATCTGGCCATTTGGTGTGTCTGGCAAATGGGCATGCGTGGATTTCGAAGCGGTAAATTCTGGCTGGTGATGGGGATGCTGCTATGCACACTGATTAATCAGTTTGCTATTTTCCCACTCATTGCCAGCTTAAAGCCTGTGGTAAGTTCTGCAGCAGAAGGTGTGTTTGGTGGTGGCTTGGCGCAGTGGCATACGATTTCAAGTCTTATTTATCTGCTGCAAAGTGTGTTTGGTATAATTTACATCTGGTCTGACAGTGATCGTTAAATGCAAAAAATTAGGGCAACCTAAGTTGCCCTAATGCATATAAAACCCGCTTATTTGGCTTTTTTTGCCTTGGGTAGTACGATTCGTGGTTTGTCACTGTTCGATGCGCGGTAAACAATGAGTAGCTTACCGATGTGTTGAACGGCAGATGCCCCCAGTTCAGAGCAGATCTTTTGCATGTATTCTTCACGCAGGGCACGATCATCGCCCAGTACTCGGATTTTAATGAGTTCGTGTGCATCTAAATTAACAGCAATTTCGCGGATTACCGCGTCTGCCAGGCCATTATTTCCGATCATCACGACTGGATCGATATGATGAGCCAGGCTTTTCAGATGGCGACGCTGATCCGATGTGAGTTCCATTGTTTCAAATCCTTGACTAAACAGGCAATTTTACCTCATGGCTCGTAGCAATTCCAGTAATGCGTGGATGAAGGAACACGTCAATGATCATTATGTTCATCAGGCAAAAAAAGAGGGCTACCGCGCGCGCGCAGCTTTCAAGCTGCTTGAGATCAATGAAAAAGACAAATTATTCAAACAGGGGCTGTGGGTGGCTGATCTGGGAGCTGCACCCGGAAGCTGGTCGCAAGTAGCAAGTCAGTATGTTGGTGAATCTGGGCGCGTTTTTGCGCTAGACTTGCTGGAGATGACGCCGATTCGTGGTGTGGACTTTATTCAGGGTGATTTTGGAAATGAGGAAGTGCTGGCTCAGTACACAGAATTACTCGCTGGGCGTCAGGTAGACCTTGTGATTTGCGATATGGCCCCCAATATAACGGGTAACGCGGTGATGGATCAGGCTCGCAGTATGTATTTATGTGAGCTGGCATTGGAATTTGTTCGTGAACAATTGAAACCAAATGGGTATTTTCTAGTCAAGGTATTCCAAGGTTATGGTTTTACTGAGTATATGAGAGCCATGCGTGAGACATTTTCAAGTGTTGTAACTCGTAACCCTAAGGCTTCGCGTGATCGCAGCAATGAAACTTATTTGCTCGGTAAGCAGAAAAAAGCCTGATATAGCTTGTTGGATTTAAGTGCCTGCAGCAGGCAGTGCTAAGCTAAAACGGACTGCCAGCCATAAATGCGTGGAATTTTTTCTTTCATCCCCCTTTGGGATAATCAGGAGTAGCGCCGTGAACAATCTCGGCAAGAACATCGCCATCTGGCTCGTCATTGGTCTGGTACTGATGACGGTCTTTAATCAGTTTTCCCGTAAGCAAGAAGCCAGCGGGCAAGTGGCGTATTCACAATTCATGGCTGATGTAGAAGCTGATCGTATTGCGAGCGCAGAAATCGAGGGAAACCCGATTCGTGGCCAGATTATTAAAGGCAAGCGTAACGACGGTACGGCATTCTCTACACTGGCTCCATTTGATTTTCGTATGGTTGATACGCTGATCAAGCACAACGTGAAGTTTGCGGCCAAAGCTGAAGAGGAACCGAGCTTTTTGATGAATCTGTTCATCAACTGGTTTCCGATGCTGCTTCTGATCGGTGTGTGGGTGTTCTTTATGCGCCAGATGCAGGGCGGTGGCAAAGGCGGGGCATTTAGCTTTGGTAAATCAAAGGCGCGTTTGCTCGATGAAGCGACCAATGTGATTACCTTTGCAGATGTTGCCGGCTGCGATGAAGCAAAAGCAGATGTCTCCGAAATTGTTGATTACCTGCGTGACCCTAGTAAATATCAAAGCTTAGGTGGCCGTATGCCACGCGGTATTTTGCTGGTTGGCCCTCCGGGTACTGGTAAAACTTTGCTGGCAAAAGCCATTGCTGGTGAAGCTAAAGTGCCATTTTTTAGTATTTCAGGTTCGGATTTCGTTGAAATGTTTGTGGGTGTGGGCGCTGCCCGTGTCCGCGATATGTTTGAAAATGCGAAGAAAAATGCACCATGCATTATTTTTATCGATGAAATTGATGCGGTAGGTCGTCAGCGCGGTGCCGGCATGGGCGGTGGCAATGATGAGCGCGAACAGACGCTGAACCAGATGCTGGTTGAGATGGATGGTTTTGAAGGTAATTCCGGCATTATGGTGATTGCAGCTACCAACCGTCCTGATGTGCTTGATCCTGCATTGCTGCGCCCGGGTCGTTTCGATCGCCAGGTCATGGTGTCCTTGCCGGATATCCGTGGCCGTGAGCAGATTCTTGGCGTGCATATGCGTAAAGTGCCAATCTCTAACGATGTGGATGCACAGGTGATTGCGCGTGGTACACCAGGGTTTTCCGGTGCTGATCTGGCTAACCTGGTGAATGAAGCGGTGCTGTTTGCTGCCCGCCGCGTGAAACGTCTGGTTGATATGGATGATTTTGAATCGGCTAAAGATAAAATCATGATGGGTGCTGAGCGTCGTACCATGGTGATGAGTGAAGAAGAGAAGCAGAACACGGCTTATCACGAATCAGGTCATGCTGTAGTGGCTAAGCTTTTACCCAAGTCTGATCCGGTGCATAAAGTCACCATCATTCCACGTGGCCGTGCGCTGGGTGTAACCATGCAGCTGCCGGAAGCCGATCGCTATGCTTATGATCGTGGCTATCTGATGGATCGGATTGCAATTTTATTTGGTGGTCGTATTGCTGAAGAATTGTTTATGAACCAGATGACCACTGGCGCATCGAATGACTTTGAGCGTGCCACTTCCTTAGCACGTGATATGGTGACCCGTTATGGTATGACTGATGCTTTAGGCCCGATGGTTTACGGCGAAAACGAGGGCGAAGTATTCCTGGGCCGCTCGGTAACAACGCACAAGAATATGTCTGAAGCGACGATGCAGCAGGTTGACGCTGAAATTCGCCGCATTATTGACGAGCAATATGGCCTGGCCCGTCGTTTGCTGGAAGACAATCGCGATAAAGTTGAGGCTATGACAGCTGCCTTGCTGGAGTGGGAGACCATTGATGCAGAGCAGATTGAAGATATTATGCAAGGTCGCACACCAAAGCCTCCTAAAGCTTTGCCTGTAAAGCCTAATTCACCCAATGGCGATCGCCCTAGTGGTGAAGCACCCGCAACACCCGTGATTACAACGCCAGCAACAGAATCTTAATTGCTGATCGTAATCCATTAAAATGGGCGGCCTATGGGCCGCCTTTTTTTGTTAAACAGACTAAATAAGCGTTCTGGCTCTTGCAGCTAACAAATTAACAATAAGGAATAAGATGCAAAAACTGCAATGCGGGCGTTTTGTGCTGGATTTAAACCGTCCACTGCTTATGGGGATTGTGAATGTTACGCCTGATTCCTTTTCGGATGGCGGGCATTACCATCAAGTTGATGCTGCGCTGGCTCATGCAGAAAAATTACTGGCCGATGGTGCGGATATTCTGGATGTTGGTGGTGAATCAACTCGGCCCGGTGCAGCCTTTGTTCCTGCAAAAGAAGAAATAAGCCGGGTCATTCCGGTGATTAAGGCTCTGCAAAGCTTTCATGTGCCTCTTTCAATTGATACGAGAAAATCAGCGGTGATGCGTGCGGCTTTGGATGCAGGGGTTGATCTGGTGAATGATATTTCAGCACTGGAAGATAAGGGCGCGCTGGAGCTCGTTGCCAAAAGTAATGCGGCAATTTGCCTGATGCATATGCAAGGCGATCCGCATAATATGCAAGCCATGCCCGCTTACCTGGATGTGGTGGCCGAGGTATCTGCCTATTTGGCGGCAAGGCGCGATGTGGCTTTGGCTGCAGGTATCTCGCATCATCGCTTATTGCTTGATCCGGGTTTTGGCTTTGGCAAAACACTGGAGCACAATATTGCGCTGTTTAAAGCGCTGCCAGCCATGCGGGTACAGCTGGCAACGCCTTTTCTACTTGGGGTTTCGCGTAAAAGTATGCTGGGGCAAATTACTGGCCGGGCAGTGGCAGATAGAATGCCAGCCAGCGTGGCTGCTGCATTGCTGGCGGCTCAGGCAGGTGCTGCAGTTATTCGTGTTCATGATGTGGTGGAAACAGTGGATGCTTTAAAAATCTGGCATGCCTTACAATAACCACCAGCTAGTGGTTTGTTGTTAAGCAATACTCTTTTGCTTAGGATGAGTCAAAATGCACGTTAATAATCGGGGTGAATAATGGGTCGCAAGTATTTTGGAACGGATGGTGTGCGTGGTTTGGTGGGTGAATACCCGATTACCCCTGAGTTTGCAATGAAGCTGGGTTATGCCGCAGGTAAAGTGCTCGCCGCAGAAAGTAAGCGCAGCGAAGGGGATCATGCTGCAGTATTGATTGGCAAAGATACCCGCGTATCGGGTTATATGCTGGAAGCCGCGCTGCAAGCGGGTTTGAATGCTGCTGGCGTTGATGTTTATCTTACGGGGCCTTTGCCTACTCCCGGTATTGCTTATCTGACCCGTGCGCTGCGTTTGTCTGCAGGCGTGGTTATTTCTGCATCGCATAATCCTTATCACGATAATGGCATCAAATTTTTCGGTGCAGGTGGCAAAAAGCTCGCTGACGATGTCGAGCTGGCAATTGAAGCTGCAATTGATGAAATGCAGCCCTGTGTTTCACCCAAAAAGATTGGAAAATCCTGGCGTGTGGATGATGCTGCTGGTCGCTATATCGAGTTTTGCAAATCGACCTTTCCAAATGAGCTGGATCTGCGCGGCCTGAAGCTGGTGGTCGATTGCGCTCATGGTGCAACTTACGACATCGCCCCGCACGTATTTCATGAGCTGGGGGCGGAGGTGATCAAGATTGGTGTTGCCCCTAATGGCTACAATATTAATGAAGATGTTGGAGCAACACACCCGGAAACAGCACGTAAAGCAGTATTGGCCGAAGGTGCGGATTTTGGGATTTCGCTTGATGGTGATGGTGACCGTCTGATTATGATTGATCGGGATGGCACGATCGTCGATGGAGATCAATTGCTCTACGCACTGGCCTGCTACCGCCAGGATAAAGGCACTTTAGGGGCCGGTGTCGTTGGCACTCTGATGACCAACCTGGGCGTTGAAAATGGCTTGAAAGCGCGGGGTATTGGTTTTGAGCGGGCCAAGGTTGGTGATCGCTACGTGCTGGAAAAACTGCTGGCCAATAACTGGCTGGTCGGAGGAGAAGGCTCTGGGCATTTACTCTGCCTTGATAAGCATTCCACGGGGGATGGCATTGTATCGGCTCTGCAAGTATTGCAAGCTTTAAAAGAAAGTGGCAAGACACTGGCCCAGTATTGCCATGATCTGCTGCTCTCGACACAAGTACTTAAAAACGTGCGTATTGCTAAGGGCTTTGATTGCCATGCTTCTGAGCTAATTAAGGCCGAAGTGAGTAAAGCTGAAGCTGCGATGGGCGAAGATGGCCGGGTCTTGTTGCGCCCTTCCGGCACCGAGCCTGTGGTGCGGGTGATGGTTGAGCATACCGATGCAGCGATTGCTCGCGATTGGGCTGAGCAGATAGCGAAGGTGGTGAGCGCTGAGGCAAACGCCGAGTAAGAAAAGAGCGGGGCAGATCGGATGATTTGCCCTGTTAAAAATTAAATATGACTGATTTTTTTGAAATGTAAGAAAACTATTTTAATGATTTGTCATGGTAGTTAAACAATTCTGTAACTTTATTCTTTTAGAATTGCCATTAGTTAATGGCCCGCAACAGGGTTATCTGTTGTTACAACAATCTGAGAGAATAATTTCATGAAATTTGCCCGTCTGATTTTGGTATTTAGTGTTTTTGTTATGGGTACAGTAAGTGCTGCAGATGCACCTGCTATTTCGGTATTGACTGGTGATGCATTAGCTGCCGCCGTTAAAGGTAATCTGGATAATGATTTAACACTGCAAAAATTCAATTTGAAAGTAAAAGGCAAAGAAGCAGATGTAACGATTGAAGGCAGTGTTGATGAGGGTGAACAAATGGCACATGCTGGTAATGTTGCAGAGCAGGTTAAGGGCGTGCGCTACGTATTTAATAATATTGTTCCAAAGAATTAATTGGGCTTATGGCAAATAAGAAAGGCAGCTTAGGCTGCCTTTCTTATGCTTGAATTAACTTAACCAAATTTGCCGGTAATATAGTCTTCAGTTGCTTTTACTTTAGGTGTGGTAAAGATACTATCGGTTTCACCCACCTCAATTAGTTCGCCTAAATACATATAGGCTGTGATATCAGAGACACGTGCTGCCTGTTGCATATTATGCGTTACCATCGCAATGGTGTAATCCTGTTTTAATTCATGTACCAGTTCTTCAACATGTGCAGTTGATATTGGATCAAGAGCAGAAGTTGGTTCATCCAGTAATAAAATTTCAGGCTTAACAGCAATAGCACGGGCAATACAAAGGCGCTGCTGCTGACCGCCGGAAAGGCTTAAACCGGATTGTTTTAGTTTATCTTTTGCCTCATTCCAAAGTGCAGCTTTTTGTAAAGCCCATTCGACGCGATCATCCATCTCTGATTTAGGCAGCTTATCGTACAATTTGACGCCAAAAGCAATATTGTCATAGATAGACATTGGAAATGGCGTGGGCTTTTGAAATACCATTCCAACCTTGGCACGTAACATATTTAAATCTACATCATTATCCAAAATATTCTTGCCATTCAGAATGATCTCGCCCTCGGCACGTAATTTAGGGTAAAGATCATACATACGATTAAATGTGCGCAGTAAGGTTGATTTACCACAACCAGAAGGACCAATAAACGCAGTAACTTTGCCTTCCTGAATATCCAGATTTACATTTTTTAAGGCATGGAAATTACCGTAATAGAAATTAAGGTTTTTAATAGCAAGTTTTGCTGTATTTTTAGTAATCATAATTAAGCTATTCCGTATTTGTTTATTAGTTTTGTTTCGGCTCGCGCAGCATGACGCGCGCAATAATGTTTAAACCGAGTACAAACAGACCAATTAATAAGGCACCTGTCCAGGCTAATTGATGCCATTCTTCATATGGGCTCATTGCAAACTGGAAGATAACCACCGGTAAATTAGACATCGGCTGGTTCATATTTGAATAAAACTGGTTATTCAGTGCAGTAAAGAGTAATGGTGCTGTTTCACCCAAAATACGTGCAATGGCCAGCAAAATACCTGTTGCAACTCCTGCCTTTGCTGCGCGCAGGGTTACAAATAAAACCATTTTCCATTGAGGAGCACCCAGAGCATAAGCGGCTTCGCGCATGGCGGTTGGCACTAGGCGCAGCATGTTCTCGGTAGTTCTTAATACGACTGGAATGACGAGAATGGCTAAGGCAAAAGAGCCGGCCCAGCCAGAGAAGTGCTGAACATGGGCTACATACATTTCAAAAATAAATAAGCCAATTACAATTGATGGGGCAGAAAGTAAAATATCATTAATAAAACGAGTCGTAGGTGCCAGCCAGCCCTTATTGCCAAATTCAGCCATATAGGTGCCGGCCAAAATGCCAATCGGTGTTCCAATAGCCACGCCCACTACCGACATTTGCAAACTGCCTAAAATAGCATTGGATAAACCGCCTGCACTGCCTGGAGCGGGCGTTGTTTGAGTAAAAGTAGCGATGGTTAAACCGGGTAAACCATTTTTAAACAGGGTAAACATAATCCAAAATAGCCAGAATAGGCCGAAGGCCATAGCAATAATGGAAAGGGTCAGGCTTAAATAATTGATTGCGCGGCGGCGATTATAAATATTCATAGTGTGCCTCACGAGTTTGCGCCTTCATTACGCTGCAAACGCAACAATAATAATTTGGAAAGAACGAGTACGATAAAGGTGATAAAGAAAAGCAGTAAGCCTAATTCAATTAATGATGAAATATAAAGCTCACCATTTGCTTCTGTAAATTCATTGGCCAAGGTCGCAGAAATAGTAGTGGCAGGGTCAAATAAGGAGTTTACTTTTGATTGGGAATTACCAATGACAAAGGTAATCGCCATGGTTTCACCTAAGGCACGGCCCAGGCCAAGCATTACACCACCGATAATTCCATTTTTAGTAAAGGGCACAACAATACTCCAGACTACTTCCCATGTAGTAGCACCCAGGCCATAGGCTGATTCTTTAAGCATCGGTGGTACAACTTCAAACACATCCCGCATAACAGAAGTAATGTATGGAATAACCATAATGGAGAGAATTAGACTGGCAGTAAACATACCAATACCCATCGGAGCGCCTGCGAATAATTCTCCAATATATGGCCAGTTTTCAGTTACTTCACTAATCCAGGGTTGGACATGATCAGCAAATAATGGAGCAAAAACAAATAAGCCCCACATGCCATAAATAATGGAAGGAACACCAGCCAGTAATTCAATGGCTATACCCAGCGGACGACGCAGCCAGGTAGGGGATAATTCGGTCAGAAAAATTGCGATACCAAAGCTCACCGGAACAGCAATAATTAAGGCAATAAATGAAGAAATTAATGTACCGCGAATAGAGGGCCAGGCACCGAATTCTTCGGTAACCGGATTCCAGCTTTCAGAACTAATAAAGCTTAGACCAAAGTGTTTGATGCTGGGAAGTGCACCATATAATAAAGAAAGAATAATCCCGCTTAATAAAGCAAGTACAAAAAAAGCAAAAAAACGTGTACTACCGACGAACAGAGCATCTTGCAAGCGCTGCTGTTTCATTCGTTTATTTTGATTCGGCATTAAAATCTCCATTCCACCGAGGCTTTACAACAACACAACAGGAGCACCATGGCTCCTGTTGTGTTTAGATGACACGTAACAACATCATTGCCACCATCGTGGCGGGTTTATTTCCAGACAGAGTTGGCACCATCTGTTATCTGGGCTTTCCAGCTGGCCTTGATCATGTTCACAACGTTGTCCGGCATCGGGATGTAATCCAGATTAAGCGCTACTTTGTCAGCATCGCTGCCGTAAGCCCAGTCAAAGAATTTTAATACTTCAAGAGCCTGTGCCGGTTTATCTTGCTTTTTGTGCATCAGGATAAAGGTCGGGTTGGCAATTGGCCAAGATGTTTTACCTGCCGAGTTGGTCGTCAACAGATACATGCCAGGTGCGTTTTTCCAGTCTGCTCCTGCTGCTGCGGCAATAAAGCTTTCTTCGGACGGCTCCACAAAAGCGCCATCACGGTTTTGCAGTGAGGTGTGAGCCAGTTTGCTCTGTTTTGCGTAAGCGAACTCAACATAGCCAATTGCACCTTTGATGCGTTGTACGTAGTTGGAAACGCCTTCGTTCCCCTTGCCACCCACACCAACTGGCCATTGAACCGAGGTATTGGCGCCTACTTTTTCTTTCCATTCTGTAGATACTTTTGACAGGTAGTCGGCAAAAACAAATGTGGTGCCCGAGCCATCAGAGCGGCGAACAACGGTGATGTTTTGCTCTGGCAGAGCGAGGCCGGAATTAAGTGCGACAATAGCCGGATCATTCCACTTCTTGATTTTGCCTAGGAAAATATCGCTTAGAACCTGTGGATTCAGCTTCAACTGACCTGGTTTTACGCCTACCAAGTTCACGACAGGAACAACACCACCGATAACGGTAGGGAATTGCATCAAGCCTTGCTTGTTCAATTCTTCTGGTTTTAATGGCATGTCTGAAGCACCAAAATCAACTGTCTTGGCTTGAATTTGTTTGATCCCGCCTCCTGAGCCAATTGACTGATAATTGAGTCCGATTCCCGTTTTTGCTTTATACATTTCCGCCCATTTTGCGTAGAGAGGATACGGGAAGGTCGCACCTGCACCTGTAATGTCTGCTGCGATAGCATGTGTGAACAGGCCGGCAGTAAGGCCGATGGTAACAATCAGTTTGCGTGCAAGTAGCATTACTTAGAAACTCCAAAGGGCTAAAAGGTTTGGGCGAAAGGAATAGCGCCTATGCTAGCTGCTGATTGTTGCCAAAATATTACAAGTCCCCCAGAGTGGGTGGGTTTGTCTTAAAAATCAATAAACCGACAGGGCTCGGTTTGACTGGGGGTAGGCGTGGGAATACAATCTGGGACTTTTGGAACAGGTGCTTCTCGTCGTATGACAAGACAGCTTGTAATTGGTAACTGGAAGATGCATGGCAGCATCGGTAAGGTCCGTTCGGTATTGCCCGAACTGGCTCGCTCCAAGCTGGGCCCTAATGTTGCGGTATGTCTTCCTTACCCTTATGTTATGCTGGCTAAGAGCCTGTTGAAAGATAGTCAGGTTCAGGTTGGAGCTCAGGATGTCAGCGAGTATCATGTTGGTGCTTATACGGGAGCAGTTTCTGCTTCTATGCTGGCTGATATTGGTTGCGAGCTGGTGATTGTCGGGCATTCCGAGCGCCGTCGTTATTTTAGCGAAAGCAGTGAAAATGCGGCGCGTAAGTTGCGTGCTTGCCTGGATGCAGGCCTTTTTCCAGTCTATTGTGTTGGTGAAGATGCTGAAGAGCGTGCCAGTGGCCGGCACAAAGAAATTATTGCTGCAGAATTAGCCGTATTACGCGGTTTGCCGATCGGGCTTTACGCTGTTGCTTACGAGCCGTCATGGGCAGTAGGTACTGGCGTGATTGCCACATCCGAGCAAATCGCTGAAATGCACGCATTTATCAAGGAAACTTTAGAACCTCGCACCCGTGTGTTGTACGGCGGTAGTGTAAAAGGCAGTAATGCGGAAGAGGTATTGGCAGTGGATGGGGTAGATGGTGTACTTGTTGGCGGAGCTGCTTTATCAGCGTCCGAGTTTTTAGAAATCTGCATGGCAGCGCGCTAGTCAAAGTAAGTAAAAACGGCTAGAATGCGCGCCGCATATGAAATGAGAATTAAATGGAACTTATTCAATCACTCGTGCTCATTTTGAACGTGGTTTCAGCAATTGCTACCATCGTTTTAGTGTTGATGCAGCATGGTAAAGGTGCCGATATGGGCGCAGCTTTTGGCAGTGGCTCAGCAGGCAGTCTGTTTGGCTCGTCAGGCTCGGCTAATTTTTTAAGCCGCACTACAGCAGTAACGGCAACGTTGTTTTTTGCAAGCTGCCTTGCACTCGTTTTACTGGTAAGCCCTGCTAAAAAGTCAGACCTGGGTGTGATGGGCACGCAAAAACCTGCTGTTCAGCAACCTGCTCAACCGAGTAAAATTCCTGAGTAAGCCTTAATACTTCGGGATATCAGCTGTTTAGTTTTAACGCCGACATGGTGAAATTGGTAGACACGCTATCTTGAGGGGGTAGTGACTTCGGTTGTGAGAGTTCGAGTCTCTCTGTCGGTACCAGCTACAAAACGCCCGCGCAATGTGGGCGAATACAATATATAAAAATATCCTTAACTTTCAAATCTGGGGAGTGCCATGCTCGCTAACTATTTCCCCATCCTGATGTTTCTGGCTGTAGGACTCTTGGTGGGCGTCGCTCCGCTGGTTCTTGGCTGGGGGGTGGGCAAGATTCTCGGGACTAACCGGCCTGATCCTGAAAAACGCTCGCCTTACGAGTGTGGTTTCGAAGCTTTCGAAGATGCGCGCATGCAGTTTGATGTGCGCTACTACCTTGTCGCAATCCTGTTTATTTTGTTCGATCTCGAAGTGGCCTTCCTTGTGCCATGGGCCGTTGTGCTCAAAGAGCTCGGAATGACTGGCTTTCTGACCATGATGATTTTCCTCACGGTATTGGTGGTGGGCTTTGTCTTTGAATGGAAGAAGGGTGCTCTGGAATGGGAGTAATGACATGAATGCTCAATCCTTAGAAGGCGCTGGGTCCTCGGAAAAAGGATTTGTAACGACATCGCTTGATACTGTGATCAATTGGACACGCACGGGTTCTTTGTGGCCAATGACGTTTGGTCTGGCTTGTTGTGCAGTAGAAATGATGCATGCAGGTGCGGCGCGGTATGATCTGGATCGTTTCGGTATCGTTTTTCGCCCAAGTCCGCGCCAATCTGATCTGATGATTGTTGCGGGTACCCTTTGCAATAAGATGGCGCCAGCATTGCGTAAGGTTTATGACCAGATGCCGGAGCCTCGTTGGGTAATCTCGATGGGATCCTGTGCCAATGGTGGTGGTTACTACCATTACTCTTATTCTGTTGTCCGTGGTTGTGATCGTATTGTGCCGGTTGATATCTATGTGCCGGGCTGTCCACCGACTGCTGAAGCTTTGCTTTACGGCATTATTCAGCTACAGAATAAGATCAAGCGTACTAACACGATTGCGCGTTCAGGTGTATTGGCGAGTGAGAGGGTAAACAGTGGATCGTAAACTTAGCGTCCTGATGGACAGTCTGAAGGCGGTTCTGGGTGAGGCCGGTGGTGCAAACATCGCCAAACTGACCTGTGCTCTGGATGAAGTCACTATCGAAGTACCCGCAGCAGTGTGGTCCGAAGTGGCTTTGGCTTTGCGTGATCATGCCGCATTGCACTTTGAATCCTGTCTGGATGTCTGTGGTGTTGATTACAGCACTTATAAAGATGCTGTATGGGAAGGACATCGTTTTGCGGCGGTGTATCATCTCTTGTCTTATAAACACAATGTGCGCTTGCGTGTGCGGGTGTTCTGTACTGATGATGATTTCCCTGTCGTGCCGTCCGTTGTATCAGTTTGGCCGGGCCTAAACTGGTTTGAGCGTGAAGCATTCGATTTATTCGGGATTATGTTTCAGGGGCATCCTGATTTGCGTCGTATCCTGACCGATTACGGTTTTGTCGGTCATCCTTTCCGCAAAGATTTTCCGCTTTCTGGCTACGTAGAAATGCGTTACGACCCCGAACAGGGCCGCGTTATCTATCAGCCTGTCACTATCGATCCGCGAGAAACAACGCCGCGTATCATCCGCGAGGAGAACTACGGTGGCTGCTGAAATCCGTAACTACACGCTTAATTTTGGACCACAGCATCCGGCGGCTCACGGCGTTCTTCGCCTTGTTCTTGAGCTCGATGGCGAAGTGGTCGAACGGGCAGACCCGCATATCGGGCTTTTGCACCGTGGTACCGAAAAATTAGCGGAATCAAAAACTTATATCCAATCCCTGCCTTATATGGATCGGCTCGATTACGTGTCGATGATGTGTAATGAGCATGCCTATTGCATGGCGATTGAAAAAATGATCGGCATTGAAGTGCCGCTTCGTGCCCAGTATATCCGTGTGATGTTTGATGAAATCACCCGTGTGCTGAATCACCTGATGTGGATTGGTGCGCACGGCATTGATTGCGGTGCAATGACTATTTTCCTGTACGCTTTCCGTGAACGTGAAGATCTGATGGACTGCTACGAAGCAGTGTCAGGTGCACGTATGCATGCGGCTTATTATCGCCCGGGTGGTGTTTACCGTGATCTGCCTGATCAAATGCCGCAGTACCAGGCTTCTAAGGTACGTAATGCTGCCGCGATTAAAAAATTAAATGGTAACCGTGAAGGCTCTTTACTCGATTTTATCGAAGACTTCACTAACCGTTTCCCGACCTATGTGGATGAATACGAAACTCTGCTGACAGATAATCGTATCTGGAAACAGCGCACTGTGGGTATTGGCATCATTACACCTGAACGTGCTCTGGCCTTGGGGCTGACTGGCCCCATGCTGCGTGGATCTGGTGTAGAGTGGGATCTACGTAAGAAACAGCCGTATGAAGTTTACGGTGCCCTGGATTTTGACATTCCGGTCGGTAAAAATGGGGATTGTTATGATCGCTACCTGGTTCGTATGGAAGAAATGCGTCAGTCCAATCGTATTATCAAACAGTGCGTTGCGTGGCTGAAAGCGAATCCTGGCCCGGTGATTGTGGATAACCATAAAGTGGCATCTCCTTCACGTGGTGGCATGAAAGCCAATATGGAAGAGCTGATTCATCACTTCAAACTCTTTACCGAAGGCATGCATGTTCCAGAAGGCGAAGCTTATGCTGCTGTTGAGCATCCTAAGGGCGAGTTTGGTATCTATATGGTGTCCGATGGCGCAAATAAGCCTTACCGCATGAAAATTCGCGCACCGGGTTTTGCTCACCTGGCCTCTTTGGATGAAATGGCGCGTGGTCATATGTTGTCCGATGTGGTCGCAATTATCGGTACACAGGACGTCGTATTTGGGGAGATTGATCGCTGATGTTAACTACTCAATCCCTAGCATTGATTGATCGTGAAGTAGCGAAATATCCTGCAGAGCAAAAGCGCTCTGCCGTGATGGGCGCACTGCGTATTGCGCAGACTGAGCATCGTTATCTTAGCAATGACATGATCGAGTTTGTAGCTAACTATCTTGGCATTGCGCCGATGATGGCTTACGAAGTAGCTACTTTCTACAATATGTATGATTTAAAGCCGGTTGGTAAGCACAAGATCACCGTGTGTACTAATCTGCCTTGCGCACTTTCTGGCGGTTATACTGCAGCACATTACATCAAGCAAAAGCTTGGTATTGGTTTTAATGAAACCACGCCTGACGGCAAATTTACGCTTAAGGAAGGGGAGTGCATGGGCGCCTGTGGTTATGCACCGGTGATGCTGGTGAATAACCACGCCATGTGTAGTCATATGACGCCTGAGGCGATTGATAAGAAACTGGCGGAGCTTGAATAATGACCGTCTATGCAACTGGTGTCATTTTTGATGATGTCAACTTTGAAGATCCAAATTGCTGGCGTATTGATCAATACGTTAAGCGTGGCGGCTATGCAGCGCTGAAAAAAATTCTGAGCGAAAATATCACTCAGGACGAAATCATTGCGCAAATGAAAACTTCCGGCCTGCGTGGCCGTGGCGGTGCGGGCTTTCCCACCGGCTTGAAGTGGTCATTTATGCCACGCAGCTTTCCTGGGCAAAAATATCTGGTATGCAATACCGATGAGGGCGAGCCAGGCACCTTTAAGGATTTGGACATTATTGTGTCTAATCCGCATGCGCTGATTGAAGGCATGATTATCGGTGCTTACGCCATGGGCATTACCGTGGGTTACAACTATATCCATGGTGAGGTGTTTGAAGCTTATCAGCGCTTTGAAGAAGCGCTCGAAGAAGCACGCAAGGCAGGCTTTTTAGGCGATAAAATTCTGGGATCAGAGTTTAGCTTCGAGCTGCATGCCCATCATGGCTATGGCGCTTATATTTGCGGTGAAGAAACAGCACTGCTTGAATCCTTGGAAGGCAAAAAAGGCCAACCTCGCTTTAAGCCGCCTTTCCCAGCGAGCTATGGCCTCTACGGCAAGCCAACCACGATTAATAATACGGAGACGTTTGCCTCCGTACCCTACATTATCCGCGAAGGCGGGCAGAAATTCCTTGAGCTGGGTAAACCTAATAACGGTGGTACGAAGTTATTTTCGGTTTCTGGCCATGTGAATCGCCCTGGAAACTACGAAGTGCCGCTGGGCATGCCGTTTTCCGAGCTGCTGGAATTATGCGGCGGTATGCGTGATGGCAAAAAACTCAAAGCGGTTATTCCGGGGGGATCCTCTTCGCCGGTCTTGCCTGCTGACATCATGATGCAATGCACTATGGACTACGATTCGATCGCTAAAGCGGGCTCGATGCTGGGTTCGGGGGCGGTGATCGTGATGGATGAAACCGTTAATATGGTGCAGGCGCTTGAGCGTTTGTCCTATTTCTACTTCGAAGAATCGTGTGGCCAATGTACGCCGTGCCGTGAAGGGACCGGTTGGTTGTATCGCATTGTTCATCGTATCGCACAGGGCCACGGCGTTCCGGAAGACTTGGAGCTACTGGACAGTGTCGGTAATAACATCGCAGGGCGAACCATTTGTGCTCTCGGCGACGCAGCTGTTTTCCCGGTGCGCGGAATGCTAAAACACTTCCGTAGCGAATTCGAATACCTTATCGAACACAAGACTGCATTGCAGGCTTGGGTTTGATTCAATAGCCATTGAGTAGAGCATGCTGGAAATTGAAATCGACGGTAAGAAACTGACAGTGCCAGGTGGTAGCACGGTAATGGACGCAGCCAATTCGGTTGGCGTACATATTCCGCATTTTTGCTATCACAAAAAGCTGTCTATAGCCGCAAACTGCCGTATGTGTCTTGTTCAGGTTGAGAAAGCACCTAAGCCTTTACCTGCCTGTGCAACTCCCGTTACTGACGGGATGAAAGTGTGGACTCATTCTGATCAGGCCGTGAAGGCGCAGCAGGGGGTGATGGAATTCTTACTGATAAATCACCCGCTCGATTGTCCGATTTGCGATCAGGGTGGCGAATGCCAGCTGCAGGATCTGGCAGTAGGCTACGGTCAGTCCGGCTCCCGTTATACAGAAGAAAAACGCGTTGTTGTCAATAAAGACCTTGGCCCGCTGATTTCTACTGATATGACCCGCTGTATCCATTGCAGCCGCTGCGTTCGCTTTACCGAAGAAATCGCTGGCTTCCAGGAATTGGGTATGGCAGGCCGCGGCGAATTTACCGAGGTCATGTCCTTTATTGGCAAGACGGTTAAATCGGAAATTTCCGGCAATGTGATCGATCTTTGCCCGGTTGGCGCATTGACCAGTAAGCCTTTCCGCTACTCGGCCCGCACATGGGAGTTATCCCGTCGTAAGTCTGTCAGCCCGCATGATGGCCTTGGCTCTAATCTTGTGGTGCAAGTGAAGAACAACAAGGTAATGCGTGTATTGCCGCTGGAAAACGAAGCTATTAATGAATGCTGGCTGGCCGATCGTGATCGCTTCTCTTATGAAGCTTTAAACGGCGCGGATCGTCTGCAAAAGCCGATGATTAAGCAAGGCGGTGTTTGGCAGGTTACCGATTGGCAAACAGCGCTTGAATACGTGGCCAATGGCCTGAAGCAAGTGGTATCAGACCACGGTGCTGCATCTGTTGCTGCTGTGGCTACACCAAACAGTACAGTTGAAGAGCTGTTTATGCTGCGTAAACTAATGGCAGGTTTAGGCGTAGAAAACGTCGAAACTCGCTTACGCAATGCAGACTTCAGCCTGAATACGACGGGTGCAACTTGGTTAGGTCAGTCTATTGCTGATTTGGCTGCTTCTGAAGCGGTGCTGGTGATTGGTTCATCTTTACGCCAAGAGCAGCCTTTGCTGGCACAACGCTTGCGTCAATCGGTTAAGAAAGGCTTGAAGCTTTCTTTAGTGAATGTGCATAGCGATGATTTGCTGACTAAAGTCGCTGCACAATCTGTTGTTCGCCCTGATCAGCTGGTGGAAGGCGTATTGGCGGTGATTAAAGCTGTTGTTGAAGTCGACACCAGCAAGACGGCTCCTGCAAACATCGATTTAGCCGGTGTTGAAGCCACTGATTCTGCTCGTGCGATTGCTGCAACGCTGACTGGTAAATCTGCTGTATTGCTAGGCAATATTGCAATGCATAACCCTCGTGCTGCTGAGTTGCACTCTGCGGCTGCGGCATTGGCCGAGTTGACCGGCGCAACACTGGGTGTAATGAGCGAAGCGGCCAATACTGTGGGCGCTCAGCTGATCGGTGCAACAGTAGGTGGCAATGTTTTCGCTGTGCCTAAAAAAGCCTATGTGCTTTTAAATGCTGAAGCCGAGTTTGATACACATAACGGCGCACAGGCACTGGTCGCAGTAAAAGCGGCTGAAATGGTTGTTGTTATGTCGGCATTTAATAGCTGTGCACTGGATTTTGCTGATGTAATCCTGCCCGTTTCTCCGTTCTCAGAAACCTCCGGCACCTTCGTCAATATGGAAGGCAAACCACAGAGCTTTAACGGCGTGGTTCGTCCGCTTGGTGAAACGCGTCCGGCCTGGAAAGTATTCCGCGTTTTAGGCAATGTGCTTGGCTTTAATGGCTTTGATTACGAATCGTCAGAACAGATCCGTGATGAAGCCTTGCCTGGAGATACTGCTGCCCGCTTGAATAATTCAATGGTGGCTGCTGTAGCAGTTAAAGCTCAGGCTGTGTCCGGTTTGTCTCGATTAGGCGAAGTGGCGATGTATCAGGCGGACGCCTTGGTTCGTCGTGCGTCTAGCCTGCAAGCGACTCAGGCTGCTCCGGCATTGAAAGCCAATGCTGCCACTCTGGCGGCTTTAGGTCTGGCGGTGAATGATCTGGCGCGGGTAGAGCAGGGTGGTCAAGCCGTATCGCTCTTCGCTGAGCTGGATGCGGGTCTTGCAGATAACGTGATTCGTGTGACTGCTGCCCATGCTGCGACGCGTCAGCTCGCTGGCATGTTTGATAGTCTCTCGGTTTCTAAAGCTTAAAGGGCGCCCAATATGGAAATGTTACAAGGGTGGTTTGGCGCAGAGATCGCGTTTGTCCTCTGGACCTTAATCAAGATTGTTTGCATCGTTGCGCCTTTGATGGGTGGGGTGGCTTACCTGACACTGGCTGAGCGCAAAGTAATTGGCTATATGCAGATTCGTATCGGCCCGAACCGGGTGGGGCCGTTTGGTTTGCTGCAACCGATTGCCGACGGTGTAAAGCTGCTGCTGAAAGAAATTATTTCTCCATCTGCTGCCAGCACAGGCCTGTTCTTTTTGGCGCCGATTATGGTTCTGGTGCCCGCTCTGGCAGCCTGGGCCGTGGTGCCGTTTTATCCTGGCTATGTGTTATCAGATGTGAACGTTGGTTTGCTCTACGTGATGGCCATTACTTCGATGGGCGTTTATGGCGTGATTCTGGCGGGCTGGGCATCTAACTCCAAATACGCTTTTCTTGGTGCGATGCGCGCTGCAGCTCAGGTGATTTCTTACGAGCTGGCAATGGGTTTTGCGCTGGTTGGCGTGATGATGGTTTCGGGCAGCTTAAATATGACTGAAATTGTGAATCAGCAAGGTCAGGGCATGGCCGGGGGGTCGATTTTGTC
Source organism: Iodobacter ciconiae (assembly GCF_003952345.1). Taxonomy (NCBI): domain Bacteria; kingdom Pseudomonadati; phylum Pseudomonadota; class Betaproteobacteria; order Neisseriales; family Chitinibacteraceae; genus Iodobacter; species Iodobacter ciconiae. The sequence continues at coordinate 563,998 of NZ_CP034433.1, forward strand.
ATGGAATCTGATTCCGTTGATGCCGCTGTTTATTGTGTACTTTATTTCTGGTGTGGCTGAAACCAACCGCGCGCCATTTGACGTCACCGAAGGTGAGTCAGAAATTGTTGCGGGTCACATGGTTGAGTATTCGGGCATGAGCTTTGCGCTGTTCTTTCTGGCTGAATACGCCAATATGATTCTGATTTCAGCAATGACATCGATCATGTTCCTTGGCGGCTGGTTAAGCCCGTTCCCTGTAAGCTGGGGTATTCTGGGCGCGCCATCGGTACTGTGGTGGGTGCTAAAAGTAGCCTTTATGCTGTTCTGCTTCTTGTGGTTCCGCGCTACTTTTCCTCGCTATCGTTACGATCAGCTTATGCGTTTGGGTTGGAAAATTTTCATCCCGGTCACCTTGATTTGGATTGTGGTAGTGGGCGCCTGGATGCAAACGCCGCTGTCACTCTGGAAATAAACAGGATCCGCTATGGAAAAGATTGCTTATTTCTTTAAAACGTTCTTGCTCGTGGAACTGGTAAAAGGCCTGATGCTTACCGGCCGCCATATGTTCCAGACCAAGATCACAGTGCAGTTCCCTGAAGAGAAAACTCCGTACAGCCCGCGTTTTCGTGGTCTGCACGCACAACGTCGTTATGCAAATGGCGAGGAGCGTTGCATCGCCTGTAAGCTTTGCGAAGCAGTTTGCCCGGCTCAGGCGATTGTGATCGAGTCGGATCAGCGGGATGACGGTACTCGACGTACCACACGTTATGACATTGATCTGACCAAATGTATTTTCTGCGGTTTTTGTGAGGAAGCTTGCCCGGTGGATGCCATCGTGGAAACGCATATTCTTGAATATCACGGCGAAAAACGGGGCGATCTCTACTACACCAAGCCAATGCTGTTAGCGGTGGGTGATAAGTACGAGAGCGAAATTGCTGAACGGAAAGCACAAGATGCCAAATACCGTTAACAGCCCGATACAAAACTACTGCGAACTTCAATGGCTGCTTTAAAAAATGACTCAAAATCATCGTTTACTAAAGTAAACCCCGGTTTTTTGCCCTTTTTTGTCTTGCTCCTGGATTTCTCGCTACGCTTTTTATCGACTGTTAAAGGTCAAATATTGATAGGTGTCCAATGACAATTGCACTATTTAGTTTCCTTGCCCTGGTGCTGCTGGCTTCTGCACTTGGTGTAGTCAGTACCAAAAATCCGGTACAAGCCGCATTACTGCTGATTTTGTCTTTCTTTACCGCAGCCATGCTGTGGATGTTAATGAAGGCAGAGTTTTTGGCTGTTTCCCTTGTACTGATTTATGTGGGGGCAGTCATGGTGCTGTTCCTGTTTGTGGTGATGATGCTCGATATTAATTTCGAGGAGCTGCGTAAAGGCTTCTGGAAGTTTGCTCCGATTGCCGGTGTGGTTGCTGGCACGATGCTGGTGGAAATGGTACTGGTCATTACTCACGGAGCAAGTCAGTTGGAAGGCGCAATGCTGGTTGAGCGTCCTTTGGGTTATAGCAATGTGCATGAGCTAGGCCGCCTGATTTATACCCAGTACTTCCTGCCATTTCAGCTGGCGTCGGTAATTTTGTTGGTGGGGATGATTGCCGCCATCGCGCTGACGTTACGTAAACGTAAGAGCAGTAAATACATTAATCCGGCTGAACAAGTTCGTGTTAAAGCTAGTGATCGCCTGCGCATCGTGAAGATGGCAGCCACCGTTAAAGAGCTTGCAGATGTGCCTGCCAGCGACGATAAACCAGCAGCCTGAGGGAAGATATTTCATGCTTGAGTTGACGCATTATCTTGTGCTGGCGGCTTGTTTATTTGCCATCAGTATTTTCGGTATCTTTATGAACCGTAAAAACTTAATCGTGCTGCTTATGGCGATCGAGTTGATGTTGCTTGCGGTGAATATGAATTTCATTGCTTTTTCGCAGTTCCTCGGCGATTCAGCAGGGCAGATTTTCGTGTTCTTTATCTTGACGGTGGCCGCGGCTGAAGCTGCAATTGGGCTGGCGATCCTGATTGTGCTATTTCGCAATCTGCGCTCAATCAACGTCGAAGATCTCGACAGCCTGAAGGGTTAAGGGGACAGGGTTATATATGGATATGAAAACGATTTATCTCTTAATCCCGCTGGCGCCCCTGTTTGGCGCGCTGGTTGCAGGCTTGTTTGGCTGGGCAATCGGGCGGCGTGCATCGCATATCGTAACTATTGGTGGTGTTGCTGCTTCGTTTCTGATGTCGGCTTATGTTTTAAACCATCTGGTGTCAGGTGGCGATAACTTTAACGGTACGGTTTATACCTGGCTGACTGTTAATGGTGTTGATTTCAATGTTGGTTTTCTAGTTGATAAGCTCACCGCAATGATGATGTGCGTGGTGACTTTTGTATCGCTGATGGTGCATATCTATACCATCGGTTATATGTCGGAAGACCCGGGTTATCAGCGTTTTTTCAGCTATATCTCGCTGTTTACCTTCTCGATGCTGATGCTGGTGATGGCGAATAACTTTGTTCAGCTTTTCTTCGGCTGGGAAGCGGTAGGTTTGGTTTCTTACCTCTTGATCGGTTTCTGGTTCAAAAAGCCAACGGCAACGTTTGCCAATATGAAGGCTTTTTTGATCAACCGTGTGGGTGACTTCGGTTTCCTCTTGGGGATTGGTCTGGTACTGGCCTACTTTGGCTCGCTCGATTACGCGGATGTATTTGCTAAAGCGCCGGCGCTGAAAGATGCAACGATTAGCTTATTCCCGAATGTGACTTGGTCTTTGATGACAGTCACTTGCATCTTGCTGTTTATCGGCGCGATGGGTAAATCGGCTCAGTTTCCGCTGCATGTCTGGTTGCCTGATTCGATGGAAGGCCCAACGCCGATTTCTGCGCTGATTCACGCGGCAACAATGGTGACGGCAGGTATCTTTATGGTGGCACGTATGTCGCCATTGTTTGAGTTATCAGATACTGCGCTGAATTTTGTGATGGTGATTGGTGCAATCACAGCGCTGTTTATGGGTTTTCTCGGGATTATCCAGAACGATATCAAGCGCGTTGTGGCTTATTCCACCTTGTCGCAACTGGGTTATATGACGGTTGCGTTAGGTGCATCGGCTTATTCGGTAGCGGTATTCCACTTAATGACACACGCTTTCTTCAAGGCTTTGTTATTCCTTGCTGCGGGTTCGGTGATTATTGGTATGCACCATGATCAGGACATTCGCAATATGGGCGGCTTGAAGAAATACATGCCAATTACCTGGATTACCTCTTTGATTGGTTCTCTGGCCCTGATCGGTACACCGTTCTTGTCTGGTTTCTATTCTAAAGATTCGATTATCGAAGCGGTGCATGCTTCAAACTTGCCAGGCGCTGGTTTTGCTTACTTTGCGGTTGTGGCAGGTGTGTTTGTAACGGCTTTCTACTCTTTCCGCATGTACTTTCTGGTGTTCCACGGTGAAGAGCGTTTTGGTAAGGCGCATGATCACCACGGTCACGATGCAGCTCATGCACATGCTGATGAGCACCATCACGGCCTGGTTCCGGGGCAAAAGCCGCATGAAACACCTTGGGTTGTGACTTTGCCACTGGTGATGCTGGCTATTCCATCGCTGGTGATTGGTTACTTTGCGATTGATCCTATGCTTTACGGGGACTTCTTCAAGGGTGTGATTTTTGTAAATCATGAAGCTCACCCTGCTATGGAAGTGATGAAAGAGGAATTTCACGGTGCAATCAGCATGGGGATTCATTCCTTGACTACATTGCCCTTCATGCTTGCACTGGCAGGTGTGGTGGTGTCCTGGTACTTCTATCTGGTGAAGCCAAGCATCCCCGCAGCACTGGAGAGTTTCTTTACATCGGTCGGCATTAAAAAGCTGCTGGACGAGAAGTACTACATGGATCATCTGTATATCAATGGTTTTGCTGCAGGTGGCCGTGTACTGGGTACTTTGTTCTGGAAAGTAGGGGATACCTTCATCATCGATGGCTTGCTTGTTAATGGCACGGCCAAGCTGGTGGGCGTGTTTGCAGCGTTGTCTCGTAAATTGCAAACGGGTTATATCTACCACTACGCTTTTGCCATGATTATCGGTGCAATTGGCCTGATGACGTGGTGGATTGCTGGCCTGCTGGCTTAAGGGAAAGGCCGGCTTACCGCCGGGGATCGGGGGGCATTGCCCCCTCGGATGAAAATAACAAGTAGGTTGACTATGACGGGTAATCTTCTAAGCCTCGCGATCTGGCTGCCGATCGTGGCAGGCCTTGTAGTGCTCGCGACAGGCGGGGACAAAAACGCTAATACTGCGCGCTGGCTGGCGCTGGCAGGCGCTTTGCTAAGTTTTTTGGTAACCATTCCGCTGTACACGCAGTTTGAGTCTTTACATGGCGGCATGCAGTTCGAAGAAATGAAGCCCTGGATCGCCTCATTTAATATCAACTACCATCTTGGGGTTGATGGTATCTCGATGCTGTTTGTGATTTTAAATAGCTTTATCACCCTGATGGTTATCCTGGCAGGCTGGCAAGTTATTCAAAAGCGCGTTGCACAATATCTGGCTGCTTTTCTGATTATGTCGGGCTTGATCAATGGTGCATTTGCGGCGCTGGATGCGATCTTGTTCTATGTGTTTTTTGAAGCCATGCTGATCCCGATGTACCTGATTATTGGTATCTGGGGTGGCCCGCGCCGTGTTTATGCTTCAGTTAAGTTTTTCCTTTACACCTTGCTGGGTTCTTTGCTGACACTGGTTGGTTTTATCTACTTGTATCAACTCACTGGCGGTAGTTTTGAAATTGCTGATTTCCAGCGTCTGCCATTGGGTATGACCGCTCAGACTTTAGTGCTGGTGGCTTTCTTCTTTGCTTTTGCCGTGAAAGTGCCAATGTGGCCTGTTCATACCTGGTTGCCTGATGCTCACGTTGAAGCGCCTACCGGTGGCTCGATGGTGTTGGCAGCAATTACCCTGAAGTTGGGGGCTTATGGTTTCTTGCGATTTGCTCTGCCGATTGCTCCGGATGCCGCACGTGAATATGCATGGGTGTTTGTTGCGTTATCACTGGTGGCGGTGATTTATATCGGCTTGGTTGCGCTTGTGCAAACCGATATGAAAAAGCTGGTGGCGTACTCCTCTATCTCGCATATGGGTTTTGTAACGCTGGGCTTCTTTATGTTTGCCGGTGGTACACAGCTAAATCAATACGCGGTTGAAGGTGCTTTATTGCAAATGATCTCGCATGGCTTTGTTTCAGCCGCAATGTTCTTTTGTATTGGTGTGATGTACGACCGTGTGCACAGCCGCAAGATTGCCGATTACGGTGGCGTGGCTAATAAGATGCCGATTTTTGCCAGCTTTATGATGCTGTTTGCAATGGCTAATTCGGGCTTGCCGGGTACTTCTGGTTTTGCTGGTGAATTTATGGTGATTCTGGGGGCCGTGCAAGTTAATTTCTGGTACGCCTTTGCGGGTGCAACAACACTGATTTTTGGCGCTGCTTATACACTCTGGATGTACAAACGTGTGTTATTTGGCGAGGTAGCCAATGATCACGTGAAGCATCTGAAAGATGTGGATGCCCGCGAATTCCTGATCCTTGCTGTTCTGGCCGTGGCCGTGCTTGGCATGGGGCTGTATCCGAAGCCATTTGCAGATGTAATGCACGTGTCAGTGAATGATTTGATCTGGCATGTATCACAAAGCAAGTTGCATTGATACTCGATAATCGGGTGCTCACTTTGAATGCCTGATTTTATTCAGAGGTAGAGATCACCTTTGGACCACCATACTATTATTTGATAGGGTTGAATAATGACCTGGACCAGCCTTAATGCTTGGGTGGCAATGCCGGAAATCTTCCTGCTGTTTGCCAGCTGTGCACTCCTTCTTATTGACTTGTTTGTGTCAGATGCCAAGCGTCATATTACTTATGTGCTGACACTGCTTGTGCTTGCCATCACGGCTTTTCTCGTTGTGAACGGCTATCAGGCGTCACCACGCCTGGCGTTTAATGGCTTATTCATTAGTGATCCAATTGCAGATTTTGCCAAAATCGGCATGATCCTGGGTGTGGCGCTGGTGCTGATTTATGGCCGCGATTACAGCATGGTGCGCGGTCTGTTCCGTGGCGAGCTGTTTACGCTGACCTTATTTGCCTTGGCTGGCATGATGATTATGGCCTCCAGCGTTAATTTTTTAACGCTGTATATGGGCCTGGAACTATTGTCCTTGTCGCTGTATGCCCTGGTGGCATTGCAACGTGATTCGGTGAAGTCTACAGAAGCCGCCATGAAATACTTTATTCTGGGGGCTTTGGCTTCCGGGATGTTGCTTTATGGTATGTCGATGATTTATGGCGCAACTGCTTCGCTGGATGTTTTTGTTATCGCCAGCAAGATTGCCAGTGGTGAAGCAAACCGTATGCTTGCAGCTTTTGGCTTGGTATTCCTGGTAACCGGTATTGGCTTTAAATTGGGAGCTGTTCCGTTCCATATGTGGGTTCCGGATGTGTACGAAGGCGCGCCAACACCAGTGACTCAGCTGATTGGTTCTGCTCCTAAGCTGGCGGCTTTTGTGTTTGTGATTCGCCTGCTTGCGCAGGGTATGGAAGGCTACGCCTTTGATTGGCGCGGCATGCTGGTGGTGTTGTCGGTACTCTCGATGGGTATTGGTAACCTGACTGCGATTGCCCAGACCAGCATGAAACGTATGATGGCGTATTCAACCATCTCGCATATGGGCTTCTTGCTGCTGGGTATTTTAGTGGCTAGCCCGATTGGTTATGCTGCATCATTTTTCTACGCCATGGTTTATGCCCTGACTGCCGCGGCAGGTTTCGGTATGGTGATGTTGCTGTCTCGTGAAGGCTTTGAAGCTGATAAGATTGATGACTTCAAAGGCCTGGCAACGCGCAGCCCCTGGTTTGCCTGCATGATGATGTTTGTGATGTTTTCTATGGCTGGTATTCCGGTCTTTGTTGGCTTTTTTGCCAAATTATCGGTCTTACAAGCGGTGGTCAATCTGGGTTATGTGTGGCTGGCGGTGATTGCCGTGATGTTCTCGCTGATTGGTGCATTCTATTACCTGCGCATTGTAAAAATTATGTACTTTGACGAAGCCACCGATACGGCACCAATTGTTGCCGGTTTTGACACCAGGCTGGTGTTGTCGGTTAACTGCATCTTGCTTCTGGTGATGGGTTTGATGCCTGATCGCCTGATAACAGTACTCTCGCAAGCCATTACCTCATCACTTGTGCATATGTAATGAATAATGTTTATTTGCTCTGTGGATTGGCGCTAATTGCTGCCAACCTGCCTTTTTTCTTTGAGCGTATTATTTTTTGCATTCCGGCAAAAAAGGTTAAGGGTTTTCACTGGCGGCTATTAGAGCTGGTCATCCTGTATGTGGCACTGGGGTTGCTGGCTCGGGTACTGGAAGGGCGTTTATCTCCGGTGCACGAGCAAAATTGGCCGTTTTTTGTCACTACCTTTGCAATGTTTATCGTCTTTGCCTGGCCAGGTTTGGTCTGGCGGTATTTCTGGCGAAAATCCGGTGTCTGAAAAAAACCGATATTGCTGCGTATGTAAAGCCGGTCGTTCCCACGGTAAGTATTTTGCCTGGGGAGTGTAAATCAATTGATAAATTTTTATGGCTGATGCTTGCTCATGTGGATAAAGCAGCAAATATGCTTACGATTTTTTATTAAGTTTTTTACATCCAGCTGCCTGTGTTTTATCTTTTAGTTTTACTGAATGAGAAAATGAAAAATTTTTCTACATTTGGCTTGTGCGGCTAGGCAATCTCATTTAGAATGCTGTCTCTCTGATCTTGATGTTAAGCATCAAGTCAGAAAAGGCGTTAGGGTTGTAGCTCAGTTGGTTAGAGCGTTTGGTCGACATCCAAGAGGTCGTGAGTTCGAATCTCACCAACCCTACCATAAAATTGTAAGGTCTGATCGAAGGTCATGCCTTTATTTCACGGAGTTAAGCCCCATGAGTCGAACTAGCACCACTGCTGAATAATTCTGGCGGCGTGTGCGTGGGGCTTGATTTATAAAAAGTGCGGCATAAGCTGCACTTTTTTTTCGTTCATTTTTTACAGCATCTGTTACTGTTTGTTTTCTTTTTGAAAGCCTTTTAACCTTATCTAAAACGCGCAGCACAGGATAAACCATGCCTATCGTGACCCTGCCAGACGGCTCTGAACGACAATTCGACGCCCCGCTTACCGTGGGTGATGTAGCAGCCAGTATCGGAACGGGTCTTGCTCGCGCCGCTTTGGCGGGCAAGGTTGACGGGCAGCTGGTTGATACCAGTTACCTCATCGATCGTGATATTCAGCTGGCGATTATTACGGATAAGGACGCAGATGGTTTAGAGATCATTCGCCACTCCACGGCCCATTTGCTGGCTTATGCGGTAAAGGAGCTGTTTCCCGATGCTCAGGCTACGATTGGTCCTGTAATCGAAAATGGTTTTTACTACGATTTTGCTTATAAGCGCCCGTTTACACCAGAAGATCTGGTTGCCATCGAAAAGAAGATGGTTGAGCTGGCGAAAAAAGATATCCCCGTCGAGCGTTACGAGCAGTCGCGTGATGAGGCGGTGGCTTACTTTAAATCGATTGGTGAAGCCTATAAGGCTGAAATCATCGAATCGATTCCGGCTGATCAAGTTTTAAGTTTATATCGCGAAGGTGAGTTTACTGACCTCTGCCGTGGCCCTCATGTGCCCTCTACCGGTAAGTTGAAAGTATTCAAACTGATGAAGGTTGCAGGTGCGTACTGGCGTGGTGATAGCAATAATGAAATGCTGACCCGTATTTATGGCACGGCCTGGGCAAAGAAAGATGAGCTTGAGCAGTACTTGCATATGCTTGAAGAATCGGAAAAGCGTGATCATCGTAAGATTGGTAAGCAGCTCGATTTGTTTCATATGCAAGAAGAAGCGCCGGGTATGGTGTTCTGGCATCCCAAGGGCTGGGCACTTTGGCAATCAATTGAGCAATATATGCGCAAAAAGCTTGATCAGCATGGTTACCAGGAAATTCGTACCCCGATGGTAATGGATCGCTCTTTGTGGGAAAAATCGGGTCACTGGGAGAACTACCATGATGCGATGTTTACTACGGAATCCGAAAAACGTGATTACGCCGTAAAACCGATGAATTGCCCTGGGCATATCCAGGTTTTTAACCAGGGCTTGCGCTCCTACCGTGATTTGCCATTACGTTTTTCCGAGTTTGGCTCTTGCCACCGTAACGAGCCATCAGGGTCTCTGCACGGTATTATGCGGGTACGCGGCTTTGTGCAGGATGATGCGCACATTTTCTGTACTGAAGAGCAGGTTCAATCGGAAGCCGCTTCATTTATTGATTTGCTGCAAGAAGTCTATGCCGACTTCGGTTTTAATGAAATTCTGGTTAAGCTATCCACTCGTCCGGAAAAACGTGTTGGTACAGAAGAGAGCTGGGATCATGCCGAGGCGGCACTGGCAGCGGCTCTGGATTCAAAAGGCTTGGCTTTTGAGTACCAGCCAGGCGAAGGTGCATTTTACGGGCCCAAAATTGAGTTTTCTTTAAAAGATTGTCTGGGCCGCGTGTGGCAATGTGGCACTTTACAGATTGACCCGAATTTACCTGAGCGCCTTGGTGCTGAGTATGTCGGGATTGATAATGCAAAACATCGTCCTTTGATGCTGCATCGTGCGGTATTGGGCTCGATGGAACGTTTTATTGGTATTCTGATTGAAAATCATGCGGGTGCATTCCCCGTTTGGCTTGCGCCAACGCAGCTTGTGGTCTTGAATATTTCGGATGCACAGCGTGAATATGCCGTAGAAGTGTGCGAAAAACTCAAGTCATTGGGCTTTAGAGTTCAAGCGGACTTGAGAAATGAGAAGATTACCTATAAAATCCGCGAACATAGTCTGCAACGTCTTCCTTATCAGCTGATTATTGGTGATAAAGAGAAAGAGGCAGGCCTAGTGGCCGTGCGAAGCCGTACTGGTGAAGATCTTGGTCAGCTGACGATTGAGGCGCTTGTTGAGCGTCTGCAGTCGGAAATGCCAAAGGTTTAGTCGTAGGCGGTAGCGCGGTTTTGATTTTGAATGACTTGGAGAATCACAATAGCTTCTCAGGATAAAGAACCACGGATTAACGGTGAAATCACCGCCCGTGAGTTGCGTTTGCAGGGTGTGGATGGCGAGCAGCTTGGTATCGTCAGCCTTTCCGAGGCTTTGGCTCTGGCCGAAGAGGCCAATGTTGATCTGGTGGAAATAGCACCGACAGCACAGCCGCCTGTTTGCCGGATCATGGATTACGGCAAATTTAAGTATCAGGACGCGAAAAAGAAACACGCCGCCAAGCAGAACCAGAAGCAGGTCCAGGTCAAGGAAATCAAGTTTCGTCCGGGTACGGACGAGAACGATTACCAGATCAAACTGCGTAATCTGACCCGCTTCCTCGCCGATGGCGATAAGGCAAAGATTACTTTGCGCTTCCGTGGTCGCGAAATGGCTCACCAGGAAATCGGTATGGCTCAGCTGAAACGTGTTGAAGCTGATCTGGGCGATTTGGTTGTGGTTGAGCAATATCCGCGTCTGGAAGGGCGTCAAATGGTAATGATGCTGGCTCCTAAAAAGAAAGCGGCTTAGTTCCCTTTTGTAAAAACGACCGGGCTAGCGGCTGCGCCTGGTAAGGCTGGTTGTTTATTTAAAATTAGCTAGCAGCCGTAATAAAAGCGTGGTGGCAGGTATTAAGTGCAGAGCGGGCAGCCGCTATGGCGCCTGTCGCCCTATCTAACTCAGTAGTAGGAGTTCATCATGCCTAAGATGAAGACCAAGAGCGGCGCTAAAAAGCGCTTCAAGGTTCTCGGTGGTGGTGGCGTTAAGCGTAGTCACGCTTTCAAGCGTCACATCTTAACCAAGAAAACCACTAAGACTAAGCGCCAGCTGCGCGGTACAAGTATGGTCGATGCGTCGAACATGCCTTCTGTCCGTGCAATGTTGCCCTACGCATAACTAAAGGAAAAGACTCATGCCTCGCGTTAAACGTGGTGTTACAGCTCGTGCTCGTCATAAAAAGATCCTCGCTCTGGCCAAAGGCTACCGTGGTCGTCGTAAAAATGTCTATCGTGTAGCCAAACAGGCTGTCATGAAGGCAGGTCAATATGCTTACCGTGATCGTCGTCAGAAAAAACGTCAGTTCCGTCGCCTATGGATTGCGCGTATCAACGCGGCTTCCCGTGAGTGCGGTCTGGCCTACAGCCGTTTCATGAACGGTCTGAAGAAAGCGGGTATTGAAGTTGACCGTAAGGTTCTCGCCGATATGGCTATCTTTGACAAACCGGCTTTTGCTCAGTTTGTTGAAGTTGCTAAGGCGAAACTAGCCGCCTAATCGGCTGGTCGACAAGAGGGGGAGGCTTCTGGCCTCCCTTTTTTATTCCTTTGGTTTCTCCAAGGGGGGGCTTTTTCTGACCTTCTCAGTTGAAGTGTTGGTTTAAAGCAAAACAATTTGCCTGAGATTGCCGCAAGATCATGGTTGATAACGTACAAGCGATTCTGGAAAAAGGCCTGGCTGCATTAAATGCAACCAATGACCCGAACGAACTTGAAAATGCCAAGGCGCAATTTATTGGTAAGCAGGGCGAGATTTCTGCGCTCTTAAAACAGTTAGCCACCTTGCCACCTGAAGAAAAAAAATCTTTTGGTGCAATTGTTAATCAGGCTAAGCAAGCTTTTGAAGCATCACTTAATACACGTCGTGAAGCCATTGCTAATGAAAAATTAGCAAAGCAGCTGGCGGCTGAAGCTCTGGATATCACCCTGCCTGGCCGAGGTCTCGCTGCTGGTGGTTTGCATCCGGTGACTAAGGTGCGTGAGCGTATCGAAGCATTGTTCCACTCTATGGGTTTCGCCGTGGCCGATGGCCCCGAAATCGAAACAGATTTTTATAATTTTGAAGCCTTGAATCTGCCGCCAGATCATCCTGCCCGCGGCATGCAAGACACCTTTTATGTAGAAGGTGGCGAAGTGTTGCGCACACATACTTCCCCGATTCAAGCGCGTTACATGGAAAGCCATGAGCCGCCAATTAAGATTATCGCGCCGGGCCGGGTTTACCGTGTTGATTCTGATGCGACACATGCGCCGATGTTCCATCAAATGGAAGGCCTGTGGGTTGATCAGGATGTCTCCTTTGCAGATTTAAAAAGCGTGATTGTCAGCTTTTTACGTCAGTTCTTTGAACGTGATGATCTGGAAGTGCGCTTTCGTCCTTCATTCTTCCCCTTTACCGAGCCTTCGGCTGAGATCGACGTAAAGTGGTCCAAGGGCTGGATGGAAGTAGGCGGTTGCGGCATGGTGCACCCCAATGTGCTGAAGAATGTGGGTATCGATAGCGAAAAATTCACCGGCTTTGCCTTTGGTATTGGCCTGGATCGTTTCGCGATGCTGTACTACGGCGTAAACGATTTGCGTCTCTTCTTCGAGAACGATATTTCCTTCCTCGAACAGTTCAAGTAACGAGTTGAAAAGTGTGCATTCCAGGCATAGATATTTGCTTGGAATGGCTTTCTACAGCGGATGTTGTATCGTCCGCGCATCTGTAGGTGCGAGTGATGAAATTTTCTGAACAATGGTTGCGCAGCTGGGTAAACCCAGCACTAAATTCTGAGCAGCTGGCCCATTTATTAACAATGGCCGGTTTAGAAGTAGAAGAAAATGATCCTGCTGCTCCTGAGTTTACCCAAGTGTTTGTGGCAGAGGTGTTGTCTGTTACCAAGCACGAAAACGCTGATAAATTGAATGTTTGCAGCGTAAATGTAGGTGAAGCTGAGCCGCTGCAGATTGTATGCGGTGCGCCAAATGTGGTCCCCGGTATCAGAGTGCCTTGCGCTCGCGTGGGCGCTGCTTTACCTGGTGATTTTAGTATTAAAAAAGCTAAGGTTCGTGGCGTTGAATCCTTCGGGATGCTTTGCTCCGGTGATGAATTAGGTATGCCAAGCGATGTTGATGGCCTGATGATTTTGCCAGGCGATGCGCCTGTTGGTATGCCGATTCGCGAATATTTGCAGCTTGATGATCGCTTACTGACTTTAAAGCTCACTCCAAACCGTACTGATTGCCTGTCAATTAAAGGAATCGCACGCGAAGTAGCGGCTTTAACCGGTGCTGTGCTTCATCCGGTTGAAATTAAAGCTGCCGTGCCAGCTTGTGACGATGTGATTGCAGTGGCGCTAAATGCGGGTGCAGCATGCCCGCGTTATGCTGGCCGTGTGATCAAAAACGTAAATCAAGCTGCCGTTACGCCCGATTGGATGAAACAGCGCTTAGAGCGTTCAGGCTTACGCTCAATCTCGGCGATTGTTGACGTAACCAACTATGTTTTGTTGGAACTCGGTCAGCCGATGCACGCCTTTGATGCGGATAAGCTGCAAGGCGGTATTCAGGCTCGTTTTGCTCAGCAGGGCGAAAAAATTACGTTGCTGAATGAAAAAGAGCTGACGCTTGACGCGGATATGCTGGTGATTGCGGATGCTGCTCAGCCCTTAGCGCTGGCGGGTATTATGGGGGGCTTAGCGTCGTCTGTAGTGACTGGTACACGCAATATTTTTTTAGAATCCGCCTTCTTTGCACCAAGCACGATTGCAGGGCGTTCACGTCGTGTGGGCTTTAGCTCGGATAGCTCGCACCGCTTTGAGCGCGGTATCGACTTTGCCAATGTAGTGAACGCACTTGAGCGTGCCACACAGCTTATCCTGGATATCTGCGGTGGTGAAGCTGGCCCGGTTACCGAAGCACAAGCCGATCTGCCTGCTCGCCCGGCTGTAGCGCTGCGTGTATCGCGTGTGGCTAAAGTACTGGGTATTCAATTATCTGCAGATGAAATTCTTGCTTTACTGGCGCGTCTGGCTCTGCCAACCTCCCTGGCTGGTGATGTGATTACGGTAATGCCGCCATCATTTCGCTTTGATATCGAAATCGAAGAAGATCTGATCGAAGAAATTGCCCGTCTGTTTGGTTACGACAATATTCCTGTTGCACCGTCTGTATCTCGTCAGGTGATGCTGCCGCAGCGGGGTGATCGTCGTGAAAAGGCTGCACTCAAATCCATTCTGGTGGCTCGTGACTATTTCGAAGCTATCAGCTACGCTTTTGTCGAAGAAAAATGGGAAGTCGATTTCTTGGGCAATACCAGCCCAATTAAATTGCTAAACCCCATTGCCAGCCAAATGAGCGTAATGCGCTCCGGTCTGTTTGGTGGCTTGATCTCTGCCCTGCAAGGCAACCAAAAGCGTAAGCAAGAACGCGTACGCCTGTTTGAGCTGGCCCGCGTATTTAATAGCACTGCTGCCGATGCCCAGCCAGAGAAAATCGCTGGCCTGGCATGGGGCTGCCGCAGCGCCGAGCAATGGGGCGAAGCCAAGCAACACGTTGATTTTTATGATGTAAAAGCCGATGTAGAAGCACTGCTTGCTCCGCGTAAAGCAGATTTTCGTCGTGTGGATCATCCTGCCCTGCATCCCGGCCGCGCTGCCGAAATTTTACTAAACGGTATCGTGGTTGGAGTGATTGGCGAGCTGCATCCTAAATGGGTGCAATCATACGATTTAGGCACAGCGCCAGTCTTGTTTGAATTGGATGTGGAAGAGCTTGTAAGTGTTGAAAAGCTTACAGCCAAGCCAGTATCCAAGCTGCAAGTTGTTCGCCGTGACCTTGCTTTACTGGCAAATGAAAGCTTATCGGTGGCAACACTACAAGCTGCATTTGCTAAATTGGAAAACCCGCTCCTCATAGCATCAGAAGTATTTGATGTCTACCGTGGAAAAGGTGTTCCAGAAGGTAAAAAAAGCCTTGCTTTCAAGATGTTAATGCAAGATACTCACAAAACTCTTACTGATGAGGAAGTCGACGCCGTCGTCGCGGATATAATTCGTGCTGCCGAAGCAAACGGTGCGACGCTGAGAGTCTAATGCTAATGCAGTACACCCCTACTACTATGATGACGCTTACTAAAGCTGACTTGGCCGATATGTTGTTTGATAAGGTCGGATTAAATAAGCGTGAAGCCAAAGACATGGTCGAAGCCTTCTTTGAGGAAATCCGCACGTCCCTTTCCGAGGGCGATTCGGTAAAACTCTCCGGTTTTGGCAATTTTCAGCTCAGAGACAAGCCACAACGTCCTGGGCGTAACCCTAAAACAGGTGAAGAAATCCCAATCTCCGCCCGGCGCGTGGTTACTTTCCACGCCAGTCAGAAGCTGAAGGGAATGGTCGAAAGTCACTATGCAAAGCATCAGCCTCGTCATACCGACCAGTGATCTACCCTCTATCCCGGCAAAACGCTACTTCACCATTGGTGAAGTTAGCGAGCTTTGTGGTGTAAAGCCACATGTGCTGCGTTACTGGGAGCAGGAATTCACGCAATTAAAGCCCGTAAAGCGGCGCGGAAACCGACGCTACTATCAGCACCATGAAGTGCTGCTGGTACGGCGAATTCGCTCCCTGCTTTATGAGCAAGGTTTTACCATCAGCGGTGCCCGTAATCAGCTTTCAGTACTTCGGGATGATGCTGATGGCATAGGCGAGGGCCCCACAGTGACAGAACTGCGTCATGAGTTGGAAGCATTACTTGCCTGGCTGGATGACTAGCCAGGCAAGAGGACGTAAGGTATAATGCGTTCCTGAGTTCGGAATGTGGCGCAGCCCGGTAGCGCACTTGCATGGGGTGCAAGGGGTCGGAGGTTCGAATCCTCTCATTCCGACCAAAATAAACAATGAGTTACAGCCTTTCGGTTGTAGCTCATTTTTTATTGCTTATGCTTTTAATGATTTTCCCCCGACATTTCCCCCGACAAAATAATTAGCTTATTCACTTCGATAAAAAGTTAGCTTATATTTTGCCTGGTTCTTGAGTGTTCAACCTGAAATAGCCCCCGGAGTGGCTATTTTCGCTTAGCCCAAGCGTTGACTCGACCGTGATTTGATTTGCCATTGGCAAGCTCTTGTGGAACTAGCAATCTGACTTGCGATAATTTGGGTGTTTCAGCCCAAACCTCAGCAAAGGAAAATAAAGAGAATGACGGCGACACCACATCAAGCTGGTGATTAGGCTTTAGCCAAGGTCGTACCAAGCCTAGACGCGATCCGGTCCAAAATTGCTGACCAATTTCATTGGTTAAAATCCATATACATATTGATCAAACGTCTAAATCCTAATATCAACTTCACACATCCAGCAGAACTATAAGTGCTCTACAACATATCAGTAAGCGACTAGAGATACGCCGCGAGATTGTTGGTTGATTCTGGTATTTGCTTTCGACACAGTTCAGAATACTTGATGAATGGTATTGTAGTGGGTTTGGTTGGTATGATGGCTTGTTTGACGGTGAATTAATTGACTGTCTACGAAGATATAATCAAGTTTACTGATTGCAATTCTTTTCCAATCAAATCATGTTCAGTAAAAGGAGAGTGGCGGCCGTGTTTGACCGCCAAAGACCCGGTAATCCCCCCGTTTTTAAGCTCACTTAAAAGTAGGGGCTAGGCATGTAATGCCAGTTTTTGTTTCGGGGTGATGCCGCCCAATACCATATGCGGGCGCTCGTTATTGTAAGTCCAAAGCCATTGCGTTGCAGTTTCTTGCACTGCGGCAAGACTTTCAAAATCATCACAGGCCAGCCATTCATAACGTACGGTGCGATTATAGCGCTCAATATATGCATTTTGCTGTGGATTGCCAGGCTGAATATAAGCCAATTCAATCGATTGTTGCTCTGCCCAATTCTTTAGCAGATGGCTAATATATTCAGGGCCATTATCGGACCTGATTCGCTTAGGCTTGCCGCGCCATTCAATGATTTGATTCAGGCTGCGTATTACACGCTCTGCCGGCAAAGAGAAATCAACTTCAATGCCTAATCCTTCTCGATTAAAATCATCAATCACATTGAATAAGCGAATACTACGTCCATCGGTTTCATTTTTTGCCTCTGGCACTGCTAATGGCTCCGGCGTTTCGCGATCTAAACGTTTTTTAGGCTTAATTCGCAGATTTAATTCTAAATCGCAGTAAATTCTGTAGACCCGTTTATGATTCCAGTGCTTTTTCCTGACGTTGCACAAATGCAAAAAGCAGAGGCCAAAGCCCCAGTTACGATGCGTTTCCGTGAGCTGGACCAATGAATCAGCAATCTGAGCGTTTTCGGCATCCAACTTACGAATATAGCGATAGTAAGTCGCACTGATCGCACATTTTTAAGGCAAACCAAATTTTGTATGTCAGTATGTCGTAAGTGTACGAATAATCCTGCATTTTTGATCTAAATGCAGAATTCATGGTTGGCATTCCTTTTATTTTATCGTCTTCTACAAAGCCAAACTGACCAGTTTTGTGTCATTTTCGCCTATGGCGTAGCCATTACGCTTTTTTCTCTGATCAAATCTATCACGTTTGGCAACAGGCATTGAGAAGGGGGTTATGAGTGTGGTCTGAAATGATAAATAGGTATTACGCAATATTTACAGTCAATCCACGCATGATTCAGACTCTCAATGCCCCTTCATTGTAATGCTCCTTACATTGCTTGAAGCAGGAGTAAGTAAGCTTTGGTGAGCCCCGATAGACTAGGCGGCATCTTGGATTAGTTAATTGCCTGAGTTGCACTACGATCGGCGACGTTTTTTGTGTTTAGCTCATATCGCAGTGAATGCCCACACTGCTGCGGGACGAGTGAATGAATTGGTGCGATGGTTACATACAGAGGGATCATCATGACGGGATCGGGGTTCTCCAAGTTGGCGGCGGTTATCTGTTTTATCACCAAGTGGTCATTTGAGAAGCATCACTTGGGTGGTCGCCTTCCTCTCGGGCATTTAGCTGGATGCATGTCCGGTGCCTTTGCCTACGCCGTGCGCATTCTTTCAATTTGCCTCTTCATGATATGCGTCGCGCCTGCGCATGCCGGAATCAATACTGGTTTGGTTGGCGATGATGTGGCAGCTGGGCCATTTCCTATAGGGTTTACCTTTAATCATTATGGTCAGCCCGTTACTCAATTCTACATAACGACTAATGGCCTGATTCAGTTCTCTTCTTCTACCAATGCTTATTCCAATTCTTGCTTGCCTGCATTGGCAAATACCATTTTTGTATTTTGGGATGACTTGCGCACAGATGTTCCTGGTCAGCCGAACGGAAAAATTCAGTATGAAACGATTGGAGAGTCCCCTAGCCGGCAGCTTATTGCTCAGTGGACGAATCAGTATTTCTATGGATCCAATTTGCCAATGGGGACTTTTCAGGCAATTCTGTACGAGGGTAGTAATCAGATCAAATTGCAATATCGTTATTTGCGCGAGGCCTTGAGTACCGGGGGCAGTGCTACGATAGGTATCCAAGGCCCTGCCAGTCAGGTCGCATCTATCGGGTGCAATAAAACAGATGTGATTGCTGCACAACAAGCTATCTTATTTAGCCCGGATGCAAGCGGGATCAATTACGTGGTTGACACCGCCGCCGCTTATGAGTTCATCGACATATCCGGATTGACGCCTGACCCGCCATTCGCAGCACGCCGATATACCAACACCGCCCCTCAGTGGGCATGGGCCAAGGTTCCGGATTTAAATACCTACCAAATTGAGATTCAAAAGGAGACGGGCGAGCCAGTTTTTACTCAAACATTAGGGGACGTAGGCAGTTTTTCCTGGGCGGATGGTTTTGTTTCCGGCGTGACTTATCGCGCACGCATTCGAGGCAGTATTAACGGGGGGGCACTTGGGAGCTCTGGTCGGGTTTGAGCCAGCCGGTGTCCATCGATCAAGCTGCTCCAGAGGGTCGAATGCTGTTTGCGGCACAGACTGGCCCCTCGTCTGTGGAGTGGCGTTTTTCAGCTACTGACTCACTCAGCGGGGTGGAGCGGCTACGGCTACAAATAGCTTCTGACGCTTCGTTTGCCAATTTGCTATTGGATACGCCACTATCAGCCTCTACAACCAGCTATAACTATGCGGCTGCCATTGCGGGGCAACGGTTATTTGGCCGGATCATCGTCACAGACCTTGCAGGCAATGTATCAGACCCAAGTATTTCTAGCGACGTTCAAATATTGCCACCTCCACAAGCGGCCTTTACCGCAAATATCCTTACCGGTGAAGCACCGTTGGAGCCTGCATTTCAAAACACCTCTGCGGGTGAGGCAACGGCATATCTGTGGAATTTTGGGGATGGCCGCAGCAGCAGTACTACAAATCCAAGTGTCCGCTATACCCAGCCGGGTGTTTATGCCGTCATCTTGCGAGCATCTGGGCTTGGCGGGTCTACTGAGGTCAGCAAAGATATCACGGTTACACCTGATGTCACAAAACCAGTGATAAACCTGCCAACGATCAATGGCGCACCCATTTCGTCCACGGTGCTCATTCAAAAAGCAGAAACGATCTATTTTGGTGTTTCGGATGCCAGCGGTGTGGATGGGGTTCGTGCCGAGATGGCCGGATCAGCTGTGGCATTGCAGAACCTGGGAGGGGGCAGTTACCAGTTCAACATCGATCCCCTGCAGTATGCAAATGGTGACTATGTCCTCTCTCTTGTTGTGAACGATGTGGCAGGTAACACTACAACACTTAACGTACCCGTTAATATTAATTTACCACCTCCTGGCGCACCAACACTGAGCAGTGTGCTTCCTGCAAAAACGAATCAAGCTTCAGTTCGAGTTCGGGGCAGTAGCCCTCTAGGTGCAGAGGCGCAGTTTTATCTGAACGGCATTGCGCAATCTTCCTGGATTCCCGTTATTAGCCAGATTTTTGAGGCTGATCTGATTTTAAGCGAAGGCATCAACACAATCACGGCCGTCGTGCGCAATAACCGTGGAATCAGTACAGCAAGCAATGGGCTCAGTACTATCTTTGATACATCTAAACCTAATGGCCCCTCCGGGCTGACCGCTAGTTCATTAGCGCAAGGAAAGGTAAGGCTAGCGTGGATGCCATCTCAAGATGCCGCTTCTGTTGGTCATGTCGTCTGGCGTTCTATCAGTGCGTTTGATGCGCCTGCACAGGGAACATTGCTGACGCTCTCTCCAATTGCTGGTGCTAGCTTTGAAGACATGCCACCAATTGATGGTAACTATTACTACCGGGTTGCATCGGTCAATCAGCTAGGAACCTATAGCAAGCTATCTAATGCAGCACAGGCAACGGCGGACAATGCTGTGCCTAAAGCCTTGTCCATCACTTATACATCCTTGGGGAAGGTCGATGCTGCCACAGGTCGCTATGGCCAAGGGAGGGTCAATCTGGTTTTGACCACCAGCGAAGCACTGCAAACTGTTCCCTACCTCTCAGTAGTACCTCAGGGTGGGGCACCTATTCCGGTCGAATTGCAAAAGGTGAGTGAAACAGTCTACAACGGCAATTTTCTCGTTGATGCTAATACCCCTTCTGGGGTGGCCAACCTGCTGTTTTCAGCAAGAGATATGGTGGGTAATCGTGGCACAGAAGTTCTTGCTGGCGCTACCTTGCATATCGATACCCAAGGGCCAACTTTATCCAGTATTACTTTGAATCCGGCGGCACCGATCAAAAATGACTCTGCACAATTGGTACAGGCAACGTTCGGTTTTAGTAAGTCACCAGCTCTAACGCCACAGATCAAATACCTGCTTTCCGGGCCCCTGCGTTCTTCGGTCGCCGTGGCCAATCTGACGCGTACTAATAACACCACTTATACAGCTAGTTTTTCTCTGCCTTCTGACGCTGGTCTGGGCGGGTCTGAATCCTTGAGCTTCAGTCATCAAAGCCAAGATGATCTGGACAATGTTTCGACCAAGGTGCCCGCTTTTAATCGCCATCAGGTCTATCAGGGCAGCCTCCCTCCCTTGGATGCACCATTTGGGTTTGGTGCCAAAGCCCTGGCAGGTGGTAAGGTTAAGTTAATGTGGCAGGCTGTGAGCGAAGCAGGTAGCTACCAGATCTACCGGCAAGCGCCGGGTGGCACATTACAAGCGTTAACTCGCACAGCTGGCATTGAATACATTGATCAGACGCCAGCTGACGGACGATATAGTTACGCGATTGCTACGGTGCGGCAAGCCAATGGTCAAGAGTCTCTGTCGGCACAAACGGCTGCCATTGAGGTGCTCGCCAGCGCTACTGCACCTGGAGCTCCCCACAACCTGACTCTGAATCTGACAGGGCAGGGGATTTATGCCGCATGGCAACCCCCTCTATCCAGCACTGTGGACTATTACAATCTGTACCGGGCCAATGGAACCACTATTAGTAATATTGAAGGGTTAACGCCAATTAAGGTACGTATCAAGTCTGCTCAAATCTATGACACAAGCCCATCACCTAAGCAGGGGGCCTATGTTGTCACAGCGGTGGATGCGGCTGGTAATGAATCGGCAATTTCAAATTCGGCTTATCTTAATGCCAGCTTATTACCTGTGCGTGATGTGCAGATTGAGCAGTTAGACAGTAATCTACCGGTAATCAGTTGGACGGTGCCTAATGGCAATGTCAGTGGTTATCTGGTTTATGTCGGCCCGGATGCCAGCAAGTCCAGGCTAAGCCCTAACCCAGTCACTAGTACACGTATCACTGACACAGGCTTTACTTCAGGTGAGCGGCGCTACACGATTGCCTCGATAGATGCTAATGGTGTGGAGATGCCGCGTACCGTTCTATTGCCCAGCATCAGTAGCCAGGTCGTGTCAGGCTTACCAATCAAGCGTGGCATCATGAATAAGTTGCAAGTACAAGTTGCTAACACCTCGGCGGTGAGCATAGGTGGTGTGCGCGCAGTTGTACGATTGCCTGTTGACCGGGATGCAATTCAATTCAAAGATCACAAATCAGAGCCCGTCACACTTGCTCCGAATCAAACCTTATTGGTGCCTGTAATTGTTGGTGGCTATGCTGATCTGCCGGGAGCGCCTACTGCACAAGTTGGTGTAGAGATTGCCGCTAACGAAGGAGAGCTGGTCAAAGTAGTCCGTAACCAGACAGTCAATGTGGTAGAAGGTGCGCTGGTTGTGGGTATGGCTAGCGACGAATTTACTCGTGGAGGTACAGGTAAACTTAAACTTACTATTGAAAACACAAGTGAAGTAGATATAGAGCTTTTGACAGCAACACACAACGGTGCCAACGAGTCCAACGAGCTGCGATTCAAACTGCTGGATGCTGATAATAATATTTTGGCAACCCAAGCCTATAAACAGGTCTTTGGTGCCAATATCGTTACATTAACCAATGGTCAGACTGTTGCGCGCATTCCTGCTGGGAGCACGTACGTTTCCGACACGTTTAACCTGAATGTGCCAGCCGCCAGCCCCAATAGTATCCGTGTTCGACTGGAAGTCGATAAATTGCGTTACCACAGTGGGCAGGAAGACGAGGTACAGATCGCCGGGCGAGGATCAGAGCGAACCGTTTCTCTGTCGGATACTGCTTATTTCGGGAAAGTCACCCAAGTTACTCCTATTACCTCTTTTGGTGATCAGGATATCGTCATTTCTGGTCACGCCTCGGATCGGGCCAGTAACACCCCTCTGCCTAATACACGCTTGAAGCTTATTTTGAATCAGCAGGGGTTTGAGCGTAATTTCAACGTGCTGACTGATGCATCGGGCGAGTTTGTTTATACTTTTAAACCCTCCATCACAGATGCCGGGCTCTATAAAGTGAGCGCGGTGCATCCTGAGATCACGGACCGGCCTGAACAAAAAGCCTTCACGATTAACCGGGTTATAGTGGGTCCTACACCCTATAAATTGGACGTACCTAAAAATTACCCGTTTATGATTCCCTTTACTGCTCGCGCAGGTGTGGGTACATCAGCCACAAATCTACGATTGATATTGAATGCGGCATCTCAGCCTACTGGACAAATCCCAGCAGGTGTCAGTGTCCAATTGCCAGCACCACTGAGTCTGGCTGAGCGGCAGACGCTCAATCTGCCAGTACAATTTACTGCCAATAACGAGGCTCAGCCTTCGGGGACCTTAATTTTTGATGTGCTCAGCGATGAGCACGCCAGCACACCAATTGCTCAAGTTCGAGTTGATTTCACTCTGTCCGAAGCCAAACCCTATTTAATTAGTACGCCTAGTTTGATTGAAACCGGTTTGGCGCAAGGCAGCAGTCAGGTGGAATCCGTTACGGTTAAAAACAATGGTTTGCAAGATGCACTTAACTTGCAATTCATGTTGAGTAAAACAGATGGTAACCCAGCTCCCGCGTGGGCCAGTATTGGCAGCGCTGCAAATGGTACTTTAGCTATTGGGCAAAGCCGCTCCATTGACCTGGCATTTTCACCGCCAGCGGGGACTCCGGAAGGTATTTATGAGTTCAAACTTAAAGTCAGTGGCGACAATGTGCCCAGCCAAAGTCTCAATGTCTATGTGAGCCTTACGCAAAGCGGACAGGGTAGTGTGCTGTTCAAGGCCGCAGATATTTACACTGCAACCATTGGTAAAAACGGCAAACTTATCCCCGGTCTGGTGGGGGCCAGCATCACACTGCAAAACGAGGATGTGCCTACTGTGAGCCAGGAATTGGTGACTGATGTACTGGGTGAGGCCTTATTTCAGAATCTGCCTGCAGGTCGCTATAAATTCCGTGCCAAAGCCAGCAACCACCAGGAAATTGGCGGGCGCCTGATCATTAAGCCGGGCATTACGGCTAATCAACCCGTGTTTCTGGATTACAACCTCATCTCTGTGGAGTGGAGCGTGCGTGAGATCACCATTCAGGATCGCTACGAGATCACACTCAATGCCACTTTTGAAACTGATGTACCTGCTGCCGTGGTTGTGATGCAACCCACCGGCATTAATTTGCCCAAGATGGCCGCAGGCGATGTGTTCTACGGGGAGTTGAATCTCACCAATTATGGCCTGATTCGCGCAGACAACGTTAAGCAACGTCTGCCACAGGGTGACGCTTATTTCCGCTACGAATTTTTGGTTGATGTACCAGCTACCTTGGAAGCCAAACAACGCGTCACAATTCCTTATCGGGTTATTGCACTGCAATCTCTGGAGACTGCGGCTAACAGTGGTACAGCTTCGGGGGGCGGCTGCCACAGCTACAGCAATAACTATGCCGTTACTTGCGAATTTGTATGTGCCAATGGTGTGCAATCATCTTGTAGTGCATCTACCAGCTGGTTTTCGGTGAGCAATAGCTCTTGTGGTGGTGGAGCTGGGGTTGGTAGCGGCGGAGGCGGTGGCGGTGGCGGAGTAGGGGGCGGTTTTGGCGGCGGTGGATCCAGCACAACGATCCTGATGAAAAATAAGAAATGCGTGTACGTACCTAAGGGTGGAATGCAATGCGACTGATTGAGAGTATCAAAATGAAGAAATACGGCTCCCAGCGTTTACTGGCACTCGTTTTTTTTCTTACTGCTGCCATAGGTCCTGTTCTCACTCAAGCCCAGAGCGTTCCGTCAAGCAGTATGGGGGTGAGTGTGAGCTTACCCAATGGCTACGCCAATATTAGTCCGCAATCCATGCGCCTGATGAGTACTACTGGTGAAGTACGTTGGGTGCGGATGTGGGACGGGCAGGAATGGAAATTCCAACCGCAATGGGAAAGCCTCTCGCAGAGTTGGAAAAATCTTACCGGCAGCCAAAGCGCAGACACCACAGCAGGCACTGTCTCCAGTGGGGGGATGGCTGCTTTGTCTTCGGGGAGCGGCTCTGGAGGAGGGTGCTGGGTTTGGGTAGATGAAGACTGGCAACCCTCGTCCGGTGGCGGCACAGTGTTGATTGGGGGCATCCCCGAAGCGGGTCCCATGCTGGCGGCACGTACTACTCCGTTTAACCGGCTAATGGGCGAAGCCCGTGTGGATTACCCGCCAGTTCAGCGCGTCAGTGTAGATTACGCCAGCCTCTGCGCAGGTTCCAGTATTAGTGGGAGTAATAGTTTTAGGGATACTGAAGGTATCCGTCGTATCAATGAACTCTATCTGGGAGACAGCGGGCGTTACGCCTTCAACAATCGCAGCATTCTCGAAAAGCGTGCTGTGCAGCAACTGTCCACTTCCCCAGCAGTTAGCGCATATAGCCAACTGGCCAGCGGGCGCGTCACGCTTAGTGCGCAGACTAATCACAAAGGCTTTCGATGGGTTGATCGGGGAGGGGACTGGATCGACTACAACACCCAAGGCCAGGTAGTAGCCTATGGAGACCGTAATGCTAATACCGTTTGGATGTTTCGCGACACAAATGGCATCCTGCGAGGCGTGGTGGATGCTAATGGCAGGGTACTTTGGAGCCTGCACTACACGGGAGAACTACTTACCGAAGTTAAAGACTATCCAGCCAGTGGCATTACGGGTGATTTACCCAGTCGCAGTGTTAAATATCAGTACGATGACAAAAATCGCCTTATCAAGGTCACTGACGTGCGCGGTAATGTCACCCAGTATGACTACGATGCTGGCAACCGTATCACTAAGGTTACTGATCCGGAAGGCCGGGTGGAGCAACTGGTTTACAGTGGCGACACTGTCAAGCAGCGCATCGCACCTGATGGTGGGGTGACCGATTACATATTTGATTACGACGATACTAACAAACAGTTTGTTAGCAAGATTAGCGGGCCTGAAACCTCAGCAGGCAGGCGTGTGGACGATTTTACTCATAACAGGGTGGGCAAGCTGGTACGGCAAGTTGTTAACGGACGCACGGAAGCTGAGGTGCGCTACGATACAGGCGCACATGCCGAAATTGCAACGAATGCCCGTGGTTTTGTGACACGTACTACCACTAATGAATTTGATCAGATCACAGAAGTAATCCATCCGGATGGTGCAGTTACAAAACACACTTATTCGGCGTTGCATTTGCGTATGACTGAGAAAACCGACGAGCTCGGCATCAAGACCCAGTACCAGTACGACACACGCGGTAATTTGCTCAAAAAGGTCGAAGGTGCAGGAAAAGCTGATGAGCGTATTACTGAATACACCCGCAATAGTCTGGGGCAACCTATTAGTATCTCTCGCAAAGGTCGTGCTGAGACCAACGGAATTATTACTGCAGATGCCACCTGGCAGTTTACTTTTGACGCTCAAGGCAAAATTAGCCAAACCACTGACCCTGAGGGGCATGTCCGGCGCTATCAGTATGATCGCTCTGGTAATTTAATTGCTTACACCGATCCTTTAGGTAAGGTTACTCGGTACGAGGTGGATGCAGACGGCAACCTTATTAAAGAGACTAACCCACTGGGGCATAGCCGCAGCTATGTTTACGACAAGGTTGGTAATCTCATCAGTGAGACCGATGCCCGTGGCAAAGCCACGTTGATGGCTTTTGATGCCATGAATCGGAGTCTGCAAAGCACCAGCCCCATTGGGGGGGTGGCTAAGGTGCAATACAACGCCCAAGGATTGCCAATTGCAGAAACCGACGAGGATGGTCGGCGTAACCAGATTGAGTACGACAACTTTCAGCGCCTGACACAGCAAATCGATGGTAAAGGCAATATCACGAGTCATGAATACACCTTGGCCGATGGTAGCGGCGGTACTATGGGGTCTTTGTTTGCTCCCACGCAGACTCGCTACCCCACTTATGCCGAGCAAAAACGCTTTGATGCTGGTGAGCGTCTGACCAGTCACACCATACTCAACCCTACCCCTTTGGGTACTGAAGGGCTGATCAACACCAATAAATACGACAAGGGTGGGCGCGTCACCGAGACCACTAATCCTGACGGCAAGACCAACTACTTTGCGTACGACGCCTATGGCCGCACCACACGTTTCACTAATTCGCTAGGCGAGTCGGTAGAGCTCACCTGGGATGTGCGCAGTAACCTCATTCAAGTCAAGGATGCAAAAGGCAACACCACCAGGTTTGAATATGACCGCGCCAACCGCTTGGTCAAAGAGACCTTGCCGCTCGGCCAGGTGACGGCCTATACCTTTGATGCCAAAGGCAACCGCCAAAGCGTTACTGATCCGGCAGGCAACCGTACCCAGTACAGCTATGATGCAGCGGATCGTCCTACCAAGACGGAGGTTTTTGTTGCAGGAGCCAACAGTGCCAGCCTCACCTACACCTTCGCCCACGATGAAAACGACCAGCTCACCGGCTGGAGTGATGGCACCAAAAGCGCGACTTATACCTACGACGACGCGGGCCGCAAAACTGGGGAAACCGTCAACTACGGTAACAGTGTCAGTCTGAGCTACGTTTACACCTACACCTCGGCAGGCTACGTCAAAAGCCTCACCTATCCCGATGGCACACAGGTCGATTACAGCTTTGACGCCCATGGCGAGCTGGGCGGCATCAGTATCCCCGGCGAAGGCAACTTCAGCGTCAACGAATGGAACTGGGTCGCGCCCAAGAAGCTCACTTTCCCGGGCGGCAGTACCCGAGAAATGAGCCATGACGGCCTGCTTAAAATGACCGGGCTCAAAGTCAAGAACCCAGGTCAGCAGACCATCTTTGAAATTGCCAACCAATACGGCAAGCGCGATCAAATTACCCAGAAAGCACTCACTGATGCTACGGGCATCAGCAGCAACACCCTGACCCAGCAATACCGCTACGATGATGAGCAACGCCTGACCCAAGTGAGCCGCGACATGGGTGGTCTGTTCGGGCAAAGCCTTGAAACCTTTGGGTTTGATGCCGTAGGCAATCGCACTAGCCACAGCGTGGTCAATGGTACACTCACTTATGACGCTAACAACCGCCTGATTCAGCGCGGTACTGGCAGCAATGCCATAGCCTACCAGTACGATGCCAACGGTAACCTCAACCAACAAACTACGGGTAGTAGCGGTAGTATCGGCAGCATTCGTAAATACCAATACGACCCGCTCAACCGTCTCATCGCTATCCGTGATGGCGCAGACCAATTGGTCGCGCAGTACGAGTACGACCCCTTCGATCTGCGTCTGGTCAAAACCCTGTACCGTGACGAAACCGGTCAGCCGCTGGCTACCCCCAAGCGCATTCACTATCTGTACAGCGATGACGGGCTGATCGCCGAAGCCAATGCCCAAGCTCAAGTCACCACCCAATATGGCTGGAAGCCCAATGGGCAGTGGAGCACCGATCCCGTTTTTATCAAAACTACCATTCTGGGTACGCAAGGCAATTCGGCGCAAACTGCCTACGCCTACTTCCACAACGACCACCTGGGCACCCCACTGCGTGCCACTAATCAGGCGGGCGAACTTGTCTGGCGTGCTGAGCATAGTAGCTTAGGTGTTGCTACTCTTTCACCTGATAATCGTCTTACAAACAATCTGCGCTACGCTGGTCAGTACTTTGACACCGAGAGCGGCCTGCACTATAACACTCGGCGTTATTACGACCCTATTGCTGGGCGCTACATTACCCAAGATCCGATTGGCATAGCAGGCGGCTGGAACCTCTATGACTACGCCAATGGCGACCCGGCCAATCAACTCGATCCCAAAGGCGAATGGGTGTGGGTGGTCATCAATGTGGCGATGACGGTATACGACCTCTACACCGAATACCAACAATACAAAGAAACGGGTTGTATTGACTGGACGCGTCTTATCCCAATGCCCAAGTGGATTCCGCGGCTCAAGTGGCTCCCAAAACGCATCCGTAAGTGTAGCAACCCCTGCGAATGTCTGATGGGCGGTGGCGGTAAGAATAGCTTTACCCCGGACACCCTGGTTCATGCCCTGGATGAACATGGTCAGGCCACGCTCAAACCAATTGCCAGTCTGAAGCTGGGCGACAAAGTGCTGGCCAAGAGCGAGTGGAAGGCACAAGGCGAGAATCTGTCTTACGAGCTCATTACCGACATCATCAGTACACCCAACCAAGAGCAGAAGTGGGTGGACATCACCCTGCAAGACGGTAAGACCATTACTGCTACCCAAGGGCATCCGTTCAATACGCCCGAGGGATGGCGTGACGCGGTGATGCTGAAGAAGGGCGACAAACTGACACTCAAGGGCGATGTTGATTCAGATCGAATGCTGGAAATTACCAGCGTCACCCACCGCACCGAGACCCAAACCACCTACAACCTGGAAGTGGCCAATGCGCATACTTTCTTTGTGGGGGCGGAGGGGGTGTTGGTGCATAACGGCATGTTTCCACGACCCGTAAAAAATAAAGGTCGCCAAGAAAATTACGATACATATGGCCGTTATCAATGTGAGCAATGTGGGGTTGAGTGCGTTCTACCTAAGCGCCACAAAAAAGGGGAGCGCCCTCCAGATAATGAAGCACATGGCGATCACATCGAGCCTGCTGCATTGGGTGGCCCGGATACTTTGGATAACTTCCAATTGCTTTGCCGTAAATGTAATTTGGCGAAAGGAGCAAAACCATGACACTAGGCTCCGAAAGTTTGTTGAAAGTGGTTTTCTCCGTTGATACAGGGGATGGGCCACTGCCAAAACTCAAAAAAGAGTCAATCTGGGGAGAGCCAAAAGGAAAACGTAAGGCCGTTTTGAGGAATGTTCCATTTTTTGCTTGTAATGTGGCCTTGGGTGATTTGATTGAATTCAAGACCGAAAGCAATGAACATGTATTTATATGCGTTCGCGAGCCAAGCTCAAACTCGACGGTGCACTGCTTTTGTTTTAATCCACCACTATTGGCCATCGTCAAGACAGCGTTGCTAACTGTTGGTTGCACTATTGAGATCGGCCCGATTCCTGAATACCTTGCTATTAATGTTCCATCAGTCCAGGCTGCAAATTGCATCAAGGCTTTAATGATTGAACATGCAGCCTCAGAGCAGTTGTGCTTTCAGGTTTCTTGCAGCCGACACCCGGATGTGTTGGAAGAGAAATTTGAGGACGATTCCGCATGAAAAACCTCATCGGCTTGACTCTGGTCATCCTACTCGCCAGCCACATTGCTTGGAAACAATGGGGCCGCGATAGTGCCTCATCAGACTTGACCACTACCCAAATCCAGCAGCTTGCCGCCAGCGTCAAAGCCGAAGAAGTGGTTATGTACAGCACCACCGAGTGCCCGCATTGCAGAGAAGCCAAAGGCTGGCTGGCGCAAAACGGCTTTGCCTTCACCGAATGCAACATGAGCAACGATCCGCGCTGCGAGGTCGAGTTCAAAACCTATGGTGCCGATGGCACCCCATTTCTGGTGATCCGGCGCGGCGGCAAAGAGCGCCACATGAAAGACGGGTTTGACTCCGATGAATTTTTAGCGGCATTGCGGGGTTGATGCAATGTGCATGAAGGAAACACACGATGACTGAAGGCATGAATGACGCTACTTCCGCGCTGAGCCAGCACGCGAGTCCCCAAGGGCACAGCACCTATGCCTTATCCGCCGACAAAGAACGCTTCGGTAACACACAGCGTCATGGTTGGCATCGCGCATGGGCTCGGAGCTGGGGTGTGCTGTCGCTGCTCACATTGCTGTCCACATCGCCCGCCTGGGCGCAAGAAACCGTGTGTGCGCGGGTAAAAATCGAAATCAAGCAGGAGCTCACGCTGGAGCGTCAGGCTTTTGATGCTGAAATGAAAATTAATAACACCACGGATACCGGGGTGATTGAAAATGTGGCCGTCGAAGTCAGGATTACCGATGAGGCAGGAACACCAGTGCTTGTCACCGACAACCCTAATGATCTGTCTGCCAAATTTTTTGTACGTTTGTCCGGTAAACAGAATATTGCGGCAGTGGATGGCTCCGGTACTGTCAATCCCAAGACTACCAGTACTATCAACTGGCTCATCATCCCGGCTCCGGGCTCTGCGGGTATCAACCCTTTGGGTAAAAAATACCTGGTGGGGGCCACGCTCAAGTACAAGTTCGGAGGCGAGGAAACGGTGCTTAATGTGGCCCCCGATGTCATTACAGTTAAGCCACTGCCTCTCTTGAGTCTGGACTATTTCTTGACTCAGGATGTATGGGCTGACGATCCGCTGACTACGACGATTGAACCTATCGAACCCTTTACGCTGGGGGTGCGCATTAAAAATAATGGTCATGCCACGGCAAGGAATATCAAAATTGATTCTGCTCAACCCAAGATTATTGAAAACAATCAGGGCTTATTGATTAATTTTCTGCTTACCGGCAGCTACGTCAACGATGCCCCGGCGCAAAACACTCTGTTAATTAACTTTGGTGATATTGCTTCAGGCACCAGCAAGATGGGGCGCTGGAATATGGAAACCACTTTAGCGGGCAAATTCACCGAATTTACCGCCCGTTTTAGCCATGCCGATGAGCTGGGGGGGGCACTAACTTCGATTTTGCAGGCCACTAATGCACATTTTTTGATTCGTGATGTGCGCGTGGACTTGCCGGGGCGTGACTACGTCCGTGACTTTTTGGCGCGTGATGGTGATGTGATCCGCATATATGAATCGGATGGCCCCGATACTGAGGTGACTGATCGCAGCAGTGTAGCTACGCTTACAGCAGGCACTGGTAATAATGGTAATGTTAGTTACAAATTAGGCTTTCCTGCCACGGCTGGGTTTGCCTATGTGCGTTTGCCTGATCCCTTCAAAGGCAATAAGGCTTTGGGTAGAATCGTACGCTCGGATGCAAAGCAGTTGCTGCCTGAAAACGTATGGCTCTCTAAAACCCGCAATGAACAAACTAAACAGTGGGAATACTGGGTCAACTTCTTTGACGTGAACACCACGGGCCAGTACGACAGCGAATTCCAGGCCCCACCGCCGGTGGCCTTGCCGCCAGTGGTGCAGTTCATCCCTGATCGTGTAGTCAAGGAAGGCAAGCAAGTGTCCTTCCTGGCGGAAGCCAGCAGCCCTGATAGCCGTGCAGTTAATTTGACCGCAGCCCCATTGCCAGCAGGAGCCACTTTTACTCTGCAAGCGGTTGATGTGGCTAGCCCGGGTATGCGCCGTGCCATTTTTGACTGGACGCCTGCCACAGGAAGTGCGGGTACTTATCTGATTACTTACACCGCCAGCGACGGCACGCTCAGTGCGGCGCGTTCGGCTACTGTCAAAGTGGAAGTAGATACCCCGCCGCCGGGACCAGGTACTCCCACGATTGACTCGCCTCTATCTGGAGCACAGGTCACCAGCCTGAAGCCTAACCTGTCTGTACGGACTTCAAGCAGTGCACAGGATCCTTCCACACAGGTGCAGTTTGAGTTATACGCCGATGAGGCTGAGACCCAACTTGTAGCTACTGCCACAGTGCCTAAGGCAGCTGCAGGAAGCTCGGATGGTCATGTTGTGGCTATGCCCACCCAATGGCGAGTACCTGCAGATTTGACTGACAACATGCCCTATTGGTGGCGAGCTCGTACTTATGACGGCACCTTGTACAGCTCCTGGTCGAATGGCCGTTTCTTTGTCAATACCTTCAATGACCCACCAGATAGTTTTAATTTGACCAGCCCGGCACCTGGTGCCGAGGTTTCCAGCCTGTTGCCCATATTGAGCTGGACCAACAGTGTGGACAAAGACGGCGATGCGGTTAGTTACAACGTGCTGGTGTACAAAGATGCAGCGCTGACCGAATTGGTGGCTGAGGATCACGATCTGGTTCAAGATTCCAGTGGTAGTACAAGCTGGGTGCTGAGTACATCATTAAGTAATCATGTGACTTACTACTGGCGTGTAATAGCTAAGGATGCCCTGGGTGCACAAACGCCGACAGTAGCCCGTGCCTTTGTTGTCAACACAGGCAATACGGCGCCTACTTCACCTGTACTGGCAAACCCGGTAGCGGGCGGACAAAGCAGCAGCACCAATACATTGCTCAGCATACAAAACAGCAGTGATGTCGAGAATGATCTGATTACTTATGTATTTGAAATTGATACTGTCAATACCTTTGATTCGGCGGATAAACGTAGCTCGGGCCCCGTGATTCAAGGGGGGCTGGAACCGGCTGGATAACAACCCCGCTGGTTGAGAACAAACACTATTGGTGGCGCGTCAAGGCGCAGGATGCTCGTGCCGAATCAGCTTGGGTGGTGGGTGACTTCTTGATGAATGCCACAAACGATGCACCACCAGCCCCGACTATAAAGAATCCAGGTAATGGTGCTTGGACGGCAACTCAGCAGCCCAGTTTGGAGGCCAATCCTGTATCAGACCCTGAAGGCGAAGCTGTGCGCTATCAGTTTGAGGTGTACAAAGATGCGGGGTTAATGCACAAAGTTGCAGATGGCACTTCAAATAATACAGGTTTGATCATGCCGATTGTACTGCTGGATAAAGCAACTCACTGGTGGCGTGTGCGAGCTGTTGATCTGCATAATGCGGGCAGTGCCTGGAGTTTGCCAGCGGTGCTGTATGTGAGCACCGCACCGTACCAGGACCCCACTATTGCGCTGACGGAGCCTGCAATACCCATGCTTCCAGAAGTCGTCAATACACCAGCGGGTCACCGTAAGCAGGTGACGCTACGTTGGGAAGGTACAGATCCTAATATCGAGCCTACAGTTGCGCTTTATTGGAGTGCGACAAATAGTGGTTTTGCAGGGAATTTGATCGTCGATGGCTTGCGTCAGAACGCTGGCACACAGTCTGGCAGCTATGTGTGGGATGTGAGCAATTTAGCACCGGGTGCTTACCATGTGTATGCGGTCATTTACGATACTAAGGGTGTAGGCAAAGCTTATGCACCTGGTGCAGTGGTTATCCCAAGTGCGCAACAGGCAGGTAGCATTGTGGTGACCGCGGGTAATAACCTGCGTACTTCTGAAAATGGCCGAACCACGGCGTTTAATATCCGTCTGGGAAAAGCGCCAAAAGATAAGGTTGTTATTCCCTTGTCCACCAGTAGCGCGCGCGAGGGTGTTGCCACGCCTGCTGACCTGACCTTTACTCCGCAAAACTGGGCAGTAAATCAGGCTGTGACGGTTACTGGCCAGAATGATTGTGCACCGGATGGTAGCAAAGCCTATCAGGTCTTCTCGGGAAAAGCACAGTCGGTGGATCCGGACTATATCGGCCTGTCAGGTAGGTCGGTAAATGTGGTCAATACCGACAATATTGATTTCTCCGCTACAACAAGTAACCGTAATCTGCATATCTGCGGGCTGAGCAAGATTAGTGAGCGCAAGGTCGATGCCCGGACTTGGGAATATACCTTGCGGGCTGAGCTGACTAATTCGGGGCATGCTGTTAGCGGCATCACGGCTCAATTGCGGCAGCTTCCTTTTGGAATCCAAATGCTTGATAACACCTTGGTATTCGGTGCAGTGGGGCAAGGCGATATTGCCAAGACCAACGATACGGTGATATTGCGTACGCGTATTCCAATTTCTGCTGCAATTTTTAAACTGGGAATAGGATTCAAATGGGATATAGTGGTTCAGCCATGAAAAAAATGAGTTTGAAACACCAAAGGGGTTCGACACCAGTGTATATGCGCGGGTTTACACTGCTTGAGTTGCTGGTGGTTATTGTCATCATTGGTTTACTGGCTGCCTATGTTGGTCCGCGTTATTTTGCTCAGCTGGGAAAGTCTGAGCGCAGTACAGCCAAGGCGCAGATTGAGGGTCTGGGCAAGGCTCTGGATGCGTACCGCTTGGACACTGGCTATTACCCGAGCACCGAGCAAGGGCTCAATGCTTTGGTTGTACGGCCTAACGATGAGCCCAAATGGAATGGGCCATACCTGCAAAAGACCGTACCCCCTGACCCGTGGGGACGGCCCTATGTTTATCGCTCACCTAGCCAAACAGGTGATTTCGATTTGCTTTCTTTTAGCAAGGATGGTCAAGCAGGGGGTGAGGGAGACGGTGCTGATGTGTCATATCGCTGAGTTCGGGTGGCGAGCAAAATGACCGGTTTACACCATTCACCAGCACCCCGCTCACTAGTACACCAATCTGAAACGCCTCCTGCTCTGGGTACGGCTACTCTGCGCCTCAAAGTTCAGGGGAGCGGCGACGTGATACAGACTCTGGATTTTCCGGGAATTTCACTGTCTGAGGCCACACGCCGTGCAGCGGCCCGTGGTTTGACGGTGCTGGCTGTAGAGTCCATGAGTGTTGTGAACGCCAATACATCCTTAAGTACTGGACGATACGTTTTTCCGCTATTGCTGTTCAGTCAGGAGCTTATGGCGCTGCTGGATGCCGGGTTGAATCTGACAGAGGCTTTAAGTACTCTGGTCGCTAAGGAGCGCCAGGTTGATACGCGGGCTGTACTGCAGCAAATATTACAAACACTGCAAGAAGGTCGTAACTTTTCCGATGTGTTGACAATACATGCTCAGCATTTTCCTGCAGTGTATGTGGCAACTGTGCGCGCCTCGGAGCGAACGGGTGACTTGCCACAAGCGTTATCTCGCTATATCGCTTATCAGATTCAATTTGAGATATTGCGTAAAAAACTGGTCTCGGCGGCCATTTATCCAGCCATGTTATTAGCCGTTGGCGGTTTGGTAACCTTGTTTCTCTTGGGTTATGTGGTACCGCGTTTTTCGGTGGTGTATGAATCATCTGGTCGTGATTTGCCGTGGCTATCGAGTATCTTGTTGTCATTTGGCAAATGGATATATACCTATTGGCCACAGGCACTAGTGCTATTGGGAACAGTAACTGCAGTTTTGATTTGGTGTTTGAGTCGGCAAAATGTAAGGGGTTGGCTACTGAACCAATTTTTGCGCTTGCCTTTATTGTCTGTTCAAGCTGGGGCCTTTCGGCTGGCCCGGTTTTACCGGGCGGTAAGTCTGCTGCTTGCAGCAGGCATTCCCTTGGCACGGGCACTGGAAATGGTGTCGGGCTTGCTAAGCCCTGCACAACAGGCGGCATTGGCAAAGAGCCGTCTCGCCATTGAACAGGGCCAGTCTCTGTCTGTGGCTTTAGCGGCTAATGGCTTGTCTACGCCGGTCGCAGATTCGCTAATCAAGGTGGGAGAGCGCTCCGGCCAGATGACGCAGATGCTGGAACGGACTGCTTCCTTTGCAGATGAAGAGTTTGCACGTTGGATTGATTGGGCTTCACGCCTATTGGAGCCACTTTTGATGGTTGTCATTGGCGTGGTGATTGGTACAGTCGTTGTATTGATGTACCTGCCAATTTTTGAGCTGGCGGGAAGTTTACAATGAGTACCTTGCTCACAACACCGCCGGATTTTGTGCTAAATGCCACCCTTATGGATCAGGCACGGATGCAAAGTGTGGCAGCAGACACTTCACTGGTCAGTGCTTTGCAAGAACTATCCGGATGGGATAATAACGCTCTGATGAAAGTGTTGGGGCAGCAGTTTGGCTACCGATCTTTGGGCATGGCCGAACTACAGAGCCTGTCCCCTGATTTTGACATACTAGCGTATACCGAATGTGTACAGCGTGGTCTGATTTGGCTCGTTGATGGGGCATCACGTGCCACTTTAGTTTTGTCAGATCCTTTTGACGAGGTGAGTGAGTCATGGGCTCTACGCAAAGGCACCAGGCTCTACAGCCAGGTCGTAGATGTCGCATTGGCGCATCCTGATGATGTACAGGTTTATTTAGCCCAGCAAGAGCGTCAGGTCCGGGCTATGGATGGCTTCGAAGTTGAATCACGCACGGCCAGCGATGAGGAGGTCGCGGCAGTCATTACTTTGGCAACAATCAACGATGACACGAGTTCCGTGGTCAAACTTGTGAATTCAACACTTTATGATGCATTGAAACTTCAGGCGAGTGATATTCACCTGGAGTGTGATTCGGGCAGTTTGTATGTTTCTTATCGTATTGACGGCGTTTTGGTTCCAATTACCGAGGTTCAAGGCCAAGAGATGGCCGAGCAAGTTATTTCGCGCGTTAAAGTTATGGCTGAATTGGATATTGCTGAACGACGTATTCCTCAGGATGGGCGCTTCAAGGTACGGGTCAATGGACGTGAAATAGATTTCCGGGTATCAGTTATGCCCAATATTTTTGGTGAAGATGCAGTATTGCGTTTGTTAGATCGCCAGTCTTTGACTGAGGAGGCACGGGCTTTACGGTTAGAGAATTTAGGCTTGGATGAGCTGGCTATTGCATCTATTCGCCAGCTGGCACATAAACCACACGGCATGTTGCTGGTAACCGGGCCTACAGGGTCGGGTAAGACGACCACTTTGTATGCTGCCATCACGGAAATTCATACGGGCAGAGACAAGATCATTACGATTGAAGATCCTGTTGAATATCGCCTTCCCCGCGTATTGCAGATTCCGGTTAATGAAAAAAAAGGCCTGACTTTTGCACGTGGGCTGCGTTCGATTTTGCGACATGATCCTGACAAGATCATGGTGGGCGAGATTCGTGACGATGAGACTGCGCAAATTGCCGTACAGGCAGCGCTTACGGGCCACCTGGTGTTTACTACCGTGCACGCCAACAACGTATTCGACGTCTTGGGGCGTTTTTTGCATATGGGGGTGGATGCATATAGTTTTGCCGCCGCATTGAACGGTATCGTGGCGCAACGTCTTTTGCGTATGAATTGCCCTCTTTGTAGTGTAAGGGTTGACCCAGGTGCCGAGTTGTTGCTTCGGGCAGGGCTTTGCCCGGAGGATGTACAAGGCTGGAAATTTCGCGCGGGCCAGGGGTGTGGTCATTGTCGTGGTGTTGGTTATAAGGGTAGAAAAGCAATAGCAGAAGTACTCCTGCTCAATGACGTTTTGCGCGAGTTGATTGCTCAACGTGCGCCGATTTCTTTACTTAAGGAGCAAGCCGGGCGAACCGGATTACGGGATCTTCGCCAAAGTGCCATGGAATGTGTCACCCGGGGTGATACGACACTGGAGGAGGTGATGCGTGTTGCGGGATAAAGCATGGTTCAGATGGAGGCGCTCATCCTGTTTTTTCATGTGGCTGGGAGAGAGTCAGGTTCAATTCGGGCGGCTCAGTGGCAGCCGCACAAATCCGAATTGGCAAATCCTATCCGAAGTTAACATTGCATGCTCTGTTGATGGCTGTGCTTTGCCTTCTGCTTTGTATGAGGCTTTGCAGACATTAATAGAAAAAAATAAAGCCACGCTACAGGGACAGGAGCTGCGTGTTGTGGTCGCCGATGCCTGGGTTTACATGGCTTGTATACCATGGAGCCCCATGTTGGCGCAACAGAACACAGCACGGTTATTTGCGGCAGATTGTTTGAATCAGGTAGGTTTCGAGCTCGACTCGGTAGATGAAATTCGACTGGGTGATGCCCCTTACGGTTCTGCAAGGCTGGCAGTTGCATATCCTGCCAATTTACTGACACATATCGCTCGGCTTGCGGAAAAAGGACAAGCTCGCAGTATGGTGATACGTCCTCTTTCTGTCCTGGTATGGGATGTTTTGTCGCGCCAAGGGGACATAGAGGCTACGGCAATTGTTAGCGAACAGAAAGTGACATTAGCATTGGGGATGATT
This sequence comes from Iodobacter ciconiae, assembly GCF_003952345.1. Taxonomy (NCBI): domain Bacteria; kingdom Pseudomonadati; phylum Pseudomonadota; class Betaproteobacteria; order Neisseriales; family Chitinibacteraceae; genus Iodobacter; species Iodobacter ciconiae. The sequence continues at coordinate 602,313 of NZ_CP034433.1, forward strand.
AATCATCGGTGGGGTAGAGTGCGTTTACTGGATGTTAAGGTGGCATCACGTACGAGTTTGAACCATGACCGATCTCCTGAGTTGATGTGGCAACGCTGGAAATTGCGCCACCACCTGGTTCAAGGTGTTAAAGAAGTACGAATTCTGGATGCTTCACTTGCCCAGGATTTAATTGTGCCAAGTACCCCTCCTTTTGTCCGGGTAAGTGATCCGTGGTATCGCTTAAATCGTAATCCACAATGGCTGAAGTATTTTGTGGGGGTCAATGCGCTAGATGCCATAGAAACATTTACCCGTCGTCGCTGGTGGTCTTGGGTTTGTTTGGGTATTGCCCTTCTAATTGTAACTGCGCTGATGATTGAAATAACAAACTTGACGTTCAAGGCACAAGACATTCGCAACCGACTGGCTGTTGAGAATAGCATTCAACCGTTGCCACAACACATCTCTTGGACTCAGGAAGAGCTGAAGCGGATAGGTTCAGTCAACACGGCGATTCGTCAGCTTAATATACCAATTGAAGCCGTTTTGCAGGCTCTACGAGCTCCGAATGATATTCGAGTGGCTGTTCTCGCGGTGGAAACGGCCTCTGAGTCTATGGAGAGTGTCAAGAACACTATCAAGATTACTGCAGAGGCTCCTACCAGGGCAGACATGACACGATACGCCTCCTTTGTCGCCGAACATAAGCCCTTTACGCGTGCTTACCTGACTCGACATGAAATTCCTGATGGAGAGCGTGCACCTTATCGTTTTATGGTAGAGGCACAATGGGCGGACTAAGCACAAAGGTCATTGCTGTCCAATGGATAAAGCAGACATCAATCATTTTGATCGGTTGGGCTTGGAACACCCGGCAGCTCGGGCGTGCTTTGATACGCACCTTCGGAGCCTGGGAGTGGTGCCTTATTTTTGCCTGTATCTCTACCTTGGTTTCGATTGGAGTTACGGTTCACTTACGTTCTCAAGTCCGTATTTTGGAGTGGAAGCGGGCAAATCCGCAGTCCGGCTCACCGGCAGTATTGGTTAAAGTTGATGCCTTGTCCTTGGCCGAGACAAAACAGCGCTTGCAAGATTTTGAGCGAGTGTTGATTCCTCATGAAAACATTCCGCAGGTACTGGGTGATTTATTACGATTGGCTGAGGATGAGGGTCTATTGATTCGACGTGCTGATTACCGGCCTACTGATGATACGAGTGGGCACTTCATGCGCTATCGCATAAATATGCCCATTAAAGGAAAGAGTGAATCTATTCATCGTTATTTACGTGGTGCTATGCACGCGCAACGTAATCTGATTCTTGAAAGTGTTCAGTTAAAACGGGAGGCTTCGGAGTCCGATGATATGGAGGCGAATGTTCGGTGGGTATTGCTCACTCGGCTTCCATTGGAGAACGCTGTGGGAAAGAAGGCGCGACCATGACAAAAAATCGCGGCGTGCGAATGGGGTGGGGAGCTGCCTTAGTCGTTACATTAGTGGCAGCCTGGTTTGCTCCCGAGCCGAAAGATGACGGTGTTTCATTAGCTTCACGCGTGGCTAAGCACCCGCCTGCATCTTCACAGCTAAATACTTTGCCTGTGAGTTTGCTACCAACCAATTTTGGCACGGGCATGGAAGGACAGCGAAATGGCAAAAAACCAACAAACTTGCTAGGAGTACTTAAAATTCGTGAACGAGGTGGTTTTGAGAATAAAGAGGCATCCTTGTTTACCAAAGCATCATGGGGCAGCCCGGCTCCAGCTATGAATCTTCCTCCTACGGTTTCTCCTTCGTTAGCACCTGTACCGGTTGCTCCTGCACTACCGTTTCGAGTTATGGGGCGTTACGAAGAGAGTGGAAAAAGCGTCGTATTTTTGCTGCAGGGCGATCAGAGCTGGGTTGTACGTGAAGGTGAAACCTTTGCCGGAACATATAAGGCAGAGCGTATTGCGTCTAACGCAATTCATTTGCGTTATCTACCGTTGAATGAAGTACAAGTACTGGAAATCGGTGCTGCACCATGAAGAATGAATGAGATAAATATGCGAACGGAATATGAATTTTTACAAAGATGGTGCTTATGTGCGGTAGATGGTAGTAGCTCGGTTTTGTGGTTTAAGCGAAACTTAATGGATGCAGCCTTCAGATATTTGTTTTTGAGTGTTTTTGTGCTGATCCTGTTATCAGGGTGCGCCAGCACACAAGCTTTTAAAGACGGTAATGCTTTGCTGGCTGAAGGGAAAACGGAACAGGGCCTAGCTAAACTTGAAGAAGCAGTCAAACTGGATCCTAAAAACATTGAATACCGCATCGCCCTGGCTAGCCGCCGGGCATCTGTTATTAACCGTTTGATCGTAAGTGGTGAGTCGGCTCGCAGGGAAGGGCACCTGAGTGATGCAGAGAAGTTGTATAGGCAAGTGCAGTCACTTGATTCAGAAAATGTAATGGCTCGTCAGGGGTTGGATGCTTTATCGAAAGCAAGACGTCATCAACTCGTATTAACTGATTCTGAGTCCCTACTTAAAAAGGGAACCCTGCCCGACCTGATTGAGGCTTTGGAGAAACTTCGCCCGGTTTTCTCTGAAAATCCAGGCCATAAAGCGGCACTTCACCTCAAGGCTCGTATTGAGGAGCAACGTGCTAAGTTAATTCGTTCAGAAACAAAATTGGCTTCTGTTTTTCGTAAGCCTATTTCGCTGGAATTTCGTGATGCACCCTTGAAATCAGTAATTGAAGTTATTGCTAAAGTTTCTGGGCTGAACTTTTTTTATGATAAGGATATTCGGCCAGATTTGAAGGCAACTATTTTTGCAAAGAATACGACGATTGAGGATGCCATGCGCTTATTGCTCGTGACTAACCAATTGGAACAAAAAATTCTTAATGAGAATTCTATTCTGATTTATCCGAGTACACCTCAAAAACTCAAGGACTATCAAACCTTGGCGGTACGGAGTTTTTATCTTACCAATGCTGATGTCAAGGCAGTGTCAAATTCGATTAAGACTATTGTTAAGAGCAAAGATATAGTGATTGATGAACGATTGGGCATCATTATTATACGTGATACGCCTGAGGCCATTCGCATGGCTGAACGTATTGTAAGTTTGCAGGATTTAAGTGATCCTGAAGTGATGCTGGAAGTTGAGATTATGGAGATCAAACGTTCAAGGTTGCTTGAATTAGGAATTCAGTGGCCAAGTCAGTTAACACTGTCCCCGCTGCAGATTGGGGGTGTTCCATTACTTTTAGATGATTTGAAAAACATTACGCAGGCAACTACGCAGGCAACTATTGGCAGTGTCGTGATCAATGCTCGTAAGGAAAATCAAAATGGCAATATATTAGCCAATCCAAGGATACGTGTACGTAATAAGGAGAAAGCCAAAATCCAGATTGGTGATCGTGTTCCGATTATTACGACGACTTCTACATCAACGGGATTTGTGTCTGAATCCGTAAATTACATTGATGTAGGGCTAAAACTGGAGGTAGAACCGAATATCTATTTGGATGAAGAGGTGGCAATCAAGATTAATTTGGAAGTGTCTAATTTGGTGCGTGAGGTATTAAGCAAATCAGGCACGCTGTCCTACCAGATTGGCACACGTGGAGCTAATACAGTGTTGCGCCTCAAAGATGGTGAAACGCAGATTCTAGCTGGGTTGATCAGCGACGAAGACCGAACAAGCTCTAATAAGGTACCTGGTCTTGGTGATTTGCCTATTGCTGGCCGCTTGTTTGGTGGCCAAAAAGACGATGCGCAGCGTAGTGAAATTTTGCTGTCGATTACCCCACGAATTGTCCGCTCCATTCAACGTCCTGATATGCTTGAGGCCGAATTCGAGTCAGGTACTGAAAGTAGTATTGGCACACAGACTTTGCGGCTGGGAACAATAGAGCCAGAAGCAAGTGAAAATCAATCTGTCACTTCAAGTAATGGAGCTTTAAGTAATAAGGTTATCACCCCTCCTATAGAAACAAGGGGTAACGATAACAATACGATGCCACGAAATGCCTCCTCGCTGACACCGGGCGTGGATCCTGGAGCAATACCTCATTCGGTGGGCTCGACCGGTGCTGTGATACTGGCATGGCAGGCTCCTGGACAGGTTCGTGTGGGGGAGCAGTTTAGTGCAGTGATTCGTGTTAACAGTGCACAAGCATTGCGTGGCCTTCCGGTTATGCTGGGGTTTGATCCGCAAGTGTTGCAAGTTGTCAGTGTTCAAGAAGGTGATTTTTTCAAACAAAATAATGGGCAGAGCAGTTTTAGTCAACGCGTTGACCCTATTCAAGGTAAGGTGTTTGCTGCTTTAGTCAGGCAAACGACAAATGCCCACGATACTGGAATTAACGGTACAGGTAATTTAGTAAGCGTTAATTTTAAAGCAATCAGGGCTGGAAGTTCGACCCGTATACAGCTGCTTTCTGCCAGCCCGGAGCCCATTTTATCCTCGCCCATTTCACTGCCAATTGAACAATTAATTCGCGTGGTACCATGATGCGAAAATCATGGGAGCTTGGGCGGCTACAGGGTTTTACATTCGTTGAGTTGATGGTAACGCTGGCCATTATGGCTGTACTGGTTACCGTTGCAGTCCCGATGGTACAAATCGGATTACAACGACAAAAAGAGCGTGATCTGCGTGCAGGTTTGATCGAAATTCGCGAAGCCATTGATGCTTATAAAAGGGCAGCAGACCAAGGAAGAATCGCTGTACAGGTTGGAGAATCCGGTTATCCGCAAAATTTGAATCAGCTAGTCGAAGGGGTTGTGGATCAGCGTAGTCCAAATCGGCAAAAACTCTTTTTTTTGCGCCGTATACCAGCAGACCCGATGGTAGAACGAGCTCGGTCTCACCCCGCTGAGACTTGGGGGCTGAGAAGTTACATCTCACCTGCGGATGCACCTGCAGAAGGAGAGGATGTTTTCGATGTGTATTCGCGTTCCGGCAAACTTGGTTTGAATGGCGTGCCATACAGAGAGTGGTAAACAATGCGAATGCGGCCATTGCCCAAAGGGTTTACTTTAATTGAAATGCTTATTGTCATGGCTATTGTGGCCTTGCTTTTGACAATTGCACTGCCTCGTTATTTTGGTTCGCTTGAAAAATCTAAGGATGTCGCTCTGCAAGAAAATTTAAAGGTATTACGATTGAGCCTTGATAGATTCTATTCAGATAAAGGGCATTATCCGCAAACTTTAGGTGAGTTGGTTGAGTATCGTTATCTTAAGACTATTCCAATAGACCCTATCACGGAATCATCAAGCTCCTGGATACTCATTCCTGCTCGCGATGCTGATACACCAGGTATTTCAGATATTAAAAGTGGTGCCTCAGGTCTGAGTCAGGAAGGGTATGCTTACGATGTCTTGTAGATTAGTATCTTTAAAATACCAGAGTGGGTTTACCTATCTGTGGGTTCTGCTATTAGTGGCTTTTATGGGGGTAGCTTTAACTTTAGCGGTTGAAGTAGATCAAACTATCTCACAGCGTGATCGAGAAAAATCATTGCTTGCAATAGGCCGTCAATTTCAGAGAGCTATTGGAAGTTATTATGAAAGTCAACATCCGGGTGGAAAAAAAGAGTATCCAGCTAGTTTAGATGATTTATTGCAAGATCCGCGCTACCCAGGAATTAAGCGCCATTTGCGAGAAATATTTGTTGATCCGATAACAGGAAAGGCAGAGTGGGGATTTAAACGCATTGCCGGTCGAATTGTCGCAGTTTATTCTTTGTCGGAGAAAACCCCAATCAAGCAGGCAAATTTTGAGGTCGGATTTGAATATTTGCAGGGTGCAAAAAAATATAATGATTGGATATTTGCCTATCCGTCGGATTTGTTGTTAAAGCCTAGTGATGGTGATGATTTCAAGCAAGATCTTTCTTCCCCTATCCTGAATGAGGCTATACCTTGATCACTCAAATGGGCCGCATTGCAGGGCTTGGGGTATTGTTAGGTTTTGTGTTGGCGCTGTTGGCCGGATCGCTTGCTCAGGCCCAAGAGCTAAAAACTTTGAAGTCGGGCTATGAGCTTCCGGATGTTCTTAATGCTATTCCGTCAGCAGGTGGTGTTTGTCGGCAGGATGATACTTTTGCTTCATTAATAAATGGTGAGTTTTCTAAAGAAACAACGAAATTGGATTTGAGCTGCGCAAAAACAGCACAGGACTTGGTGCCAATACTTGCACAATCAAAAGGCAGTTTAATCGACCTGAGGTCAGCAGCAGATTACCGTGTGTGGCATGTTCCTAATTCTACAAACCTTACATTGTCTGATATTCTAACCAAGTTGTATTTACGAAATAACATCATTGTGCTTATGGGGGATGGAAGGTTAGAGTCGGAAATATATCTTGCCTGCTCACGTTTGAAACACGCTGGTTTTCGCCAGGTATTTATGGTTCGAGGTGGAATTCTCGGCTGGATGCAACATGGATACGCCACACGGGGAAATGCAGTCAAACTTTCTGATGCAGTTAAAATCACATCAGCAGAGTTGTGGGCGGGAGCCCAATTTGTGGAAAACCGTATTTTGTTGGATGCTGATCGTATCTCAATGCGTGCGCTGCTGCCCAGTGCGATTGTATTGAATGTGAATGCCATTAGCATGGTACGGGCTATCGTTAGCAGCAGTAGGGGAGGAAAACAAAAATCTACACCATTAATGGGGTTGATTTTTGTAACTTCTTCAACAATTTCTGAAGAGCAGCTTCGTGATCTTCATCAGGCTGCATTGCCTTATTCTTTACTGGTCTATACCGGTACGGAGCTTGATTATCGTACATTTGTTGATCAACAAAAGGCTGTTTTTTCTGCCCAGGCCCGTGGCCCAAAAACTCTTGGTTGTGGGCTATGAGCGTTCAGCACGGTAGACGTTTTTTTGTTGGGACATGCTTTGGTATTGCGAGTACTGTTTTTTTCCCAAATATTTTATTTGCAATTCCCTTGCCAGATAGGGGGGAGAATGTGAATCTAAAGCGCAGACTGCGCTTTAGATTAGGCCTCCAAAATACTCTTGCTCATGGATTGGTAAATCAAAAGTTCTGGTGTTACATGCCTCTGGAATCGGAAAGACAAAGTATTCATGAGATCGAAGTGTCGATGCCGTATCGGTTAAAAACTGATTATTTCGGCCACCGAATATTGGAGCTTAGCTTTGATGAGGTGCCGGGTTATTTTCAAAAAATAGTTACATTAGATATCGTGGTCAGATTCAATGAGGGACAGCTCCCAAAAGCGCTGTCGAAGGATTTAGACTGGGTTAAAAATGAGCGCTTTATCGAGTCTGACTCTCCGCTAATTATTAGTCTCGCTAAGCAATTGCGACGTGAGTCTCACAGACAGACTATAGAGGCAATTTATAGTTGGGTTTCCGACAATATTGAATACGCCGGATTTTTACCTGATGATTTTGGCGCAAGTTACGCCCTGGAAAATCGACGAGGTGATTGCACTGAACATGCATATCTTGTTGCAGCTTTGGCAAGAGTTAATAAAATTCCTGCAAAAGTGATCGGGGGTTATGTGGCGGATCATGATTTGGCACCCAAGCCACAGGACTATCATAATTGGGCAGAGGTTTTTGTAAATGATCGCTGGTTTATTATTGATGCTCAAAAACGCTGCATCTACCCAGCTTCGGGTAAGTATGTGGCTTTTCGTATTTATAGTCATGTTCCCATTAATGATGTGGGTACTGCTCACCGCTATAGGATCGATGGCCAGTTGCAGGTCAGTTTTTGAATTACACATTTAGTTGTGCATCCGATTTAATCCTTCGCAATACAGATTCTATTTCTATCAAAATCTATTTTTTCCACAAATACAGATTCGGGTTTAATTCCGTATTCCACTATTGATATTAAATTGTTTTTTTATTTCTTTGAGTTTTCACCCAATACGCTTAAGTGGGTACATTATTACACTTGTAGTGTGTGGGTAATTCCTTAGTAAAATACAAGTAAATTGGGTAAATTAGAAAAAAGTTATGGTGCAGCTTCATGTAATATTTGCGATTGTCATATGTCGTTGATTTATTATGAATCCTCGTGATCTGTTTGCCCCAGCGCGCAACAGGCAGCAAGGGGATCAATCAGGCTTATTGCTATCAGATAGACTGCCTCTCACCCGATGGCGCTTTAGAGCTCAAATCGCTAGGTAATCCCCCCATTTTTAAGCTCACTTAAAAGTAGAGACTAGGGTCTGTTGACGTTTCAAGCTAAAGTCATGCAATGACGGATGCAAACCCGCAGAATTCAGGTTCCTACACCATTTCCCCTGCAGGTTTGCGATGCCCCGATTAATGCTCAGTAACGAGCTTTGGTCGAAGCTAGAAAAGATTCTGCTTCAACACACCATTTACAACAAGCCTGATTTACGAATTACCGTCGAAGGAATGTTTTACCGCATGCGCGTTGGCTGCCCGTGGCGGGATTTACCCAGCGCCTTTGGTGAATGGAATTCAGTCTATAAACGCTTTAATGCTTGGTCTGTAGCTGGGAAATGGCTCAATATTTTCAAAGCCTTACTGATCGACCCCGATTTTGAATGGGTATTCATTGATGGTAGCTATGCCAAGGCGCATCAACACAGCGCCGGGGCGGCCAGCGATCAATCTGAAGCGATTGGCAAAAGCCGTGCAGGGAACACCAGCAAAATTCATTTGGCGGTAGATGCTTATGGTTTGCCGATTGCCTTCGAAATTACCGGAGGCGAGATTAATGATTGTACTGCCGCCCCAGAGCTGATTGCCCAACTGCCTTCAGCCGAAGTGATCATCGCAGATAAGGGGTACGATAGTGAGTACCTTCGAGGACTGATTTCTGCGCAGGGTGCGCGATCAGTGATTCCCAGAAAACGTAATTCAATCAAAGGGAATGTGGATCTAGATCGTGGGCTGTATTGCTATCGACATTTGGTCGAGAATGCTTTTGCGCGATTGAAGCATTACCGCGCAGTGGCATTCCGATATGACAAGTTGAAGCGAAATTATGAAAGTGTCATAGCCATGGCGTGCGCATTTTTATGGCTACCGATGTGAAACGTCAACAGACCCTAGGCATGTAATGCCAGTTTTTGTTTCGGGGTGATGCCGCCCAATCCCATATGCGGGCGCTCGTTATTGTAAGTCCAAAGCCATTGCGTTGCAGTTTCTTGCACTTCGGCAAGGCTTTCAAAGTCATCACATGCCAGCCATTCATAACGTACGGTACGATTATAACGCTCAATATATGCATTTTGCTGCGGATTGCCAGGCTGAATATAAGCCAATTCAATCGATTGTTGCTCTGCCCAATTCTTTAGCAGATGGCTAATATATTCAGGGCCATTATCGGACCTGATTCGTTTGGGCTTACCGCGCCATTCAATAATTTGATTCAGGCTGCGTATTACGCGCTCTGCTGGCAAAGAGAAGTCGACTTCAATGCCCAATCCTTCCCGATTAAAATCATCAATCACATTGAATAAGCGAATGCTGCGGCCATCGGCCAATTGATCGTGCATAAAATCCATCGACCACGTTTCATTTTTTACCTCTGGTACTGCTAATGGCTCTGGCATTTCGCGTTCTAAGCGCTTTTTAGGCTTAATCCGCAGATTTAACTCCAAATTACAGTAAATCCGGTAAACACGTTTATGGTTCCAGCGCTTTTTCTTGACGTTGCGCAGATGTAGAAAACAAAGGCCAAAGCCCCAGTTGCGATGAGTTTCCGTGAGCTGGACCAATGAATCAGCGATTTGGGCATTTTCTGCATCCAGCTTGGCCACATAACGATAGCAGGTCGTGCTGATTACAAAACTGGCGCAAGCCACACGAATAGACACGGCCTTGGTTTTAACGGCCCAGCGAGCCATCTCTCGACGCTGAGATGGCTTCACCACTTTTTTGACATGGCCTCTTTGATGATATCCGCTTGCATCTGGGCTTCGATATACATCTTTTTAAGGCGCTTGTTTTCGTCCTCCAGCTCTTTCATTCGCGTCATCATCGAGACGTCCATGCCGCCAAACTTAGCGCGCCATTTATAAAACGAGGCGGAACTCATGCCGTGCTCACGGCACAGCTCAGGAACGGTCGAACCAGCTTCGGCTTGCTTTAAAATCGCCATAATCTGGCTGTCGGAATAACGTACTGCTTTCATGTAGAAGCTCCTCAAAGACTGCGAGAAAATTCTACTTAAAAATGAGCTGGTTTTGTGGGGGATTACCTTTTGACGCCCAGAAAAAGCATTACGCCGTACATCATCCCAACAATTGCATCACAGATAAGTTGAAGATCATTATCTTGGCGTACTAGGGAATTCGCGGTGAAGCTGCCCGTTGCGCACAATCACCACGGCGGTTTGGGCTTGGCTGGCAATGATGCGGGCGCGTTGCTGCGCCGCTTGAATGCTGGACTTTAGCTCAGCCAGCCATGGGGCGTAATCGGGAGTTAGGTCGGGGCGGGGCCGAGCAATTCTTATGGTTGAAGGGGATTGCTCCGAAGAGCATTTAATATCAACGACTTACTAGTTGGCCAATACCCTTACGTTCTAGCACTTCGTTTTTCCTCGCTTCAGGCACATCACGGGCGTGGATAATGAGGCGCTGTTTGATTGGGTCGAATTCATATTTTCTGATTTCAAACGTAAAGTTGTCAAAACTCATCAAACTCTGCAGTGATACTGAATTGTAACCATCGGTCTGGCTGAGTAAATTGAGAATCACCGCCAGTGGCAGTTCACGATCGGGCACTGCGCCCCCAAATTGGCCGTTAATCTTGACTCGAACGCTAAAAAGCTTTTGGCCGGAGGAGCCAGACATTTCGGGCAGGGCGAGTAGCTCGGGGATTGGGTATGACATGGATTAAAGCATCATCAAATTTAGATGATTGATAATCAGCGGTACTTCACTTGCTGCCACTTGACGTTTCGCGAATCAGCTTCCAGTTGCGTACGACAATCAGGGCGGTTTTGATTGGACTGGCAATGTTGCGGGCGCATTGCTGCGCCGCTTGAATGCGGGACTTTAGCTCAGTCAGCCAAGGGGCGTAATCGGCAGGTAGGTCGGGGCGGAGCATAGCCATCCTTATGATTAAAGGGTATTGCCGTGGAGCATTTAATATAAATGGCTTACGAATGGGTTTCGTAGGATGGGTGGAGCCGGTTTTTGGCGATACCCATCTTGCCTCTGCGTCGATGGGTATCGCTTCGCTCCACCACATCCTACAAGGGCTGATAAAGCTTTAGTCTAAGCAAGTAGCAGCATTAAAGAGGCTTGGGCATTAAAAGCGATGCGCCTTGTGCCATTCATCGCGAATCGGTGCAATGCGCTTTCGCTTATTGACACCCTACAAAAGCATTACGGATTAAGGCCTTGTTCGAACAAGGTATTCAGATCCTCTAGCGAATCAATGTTGAGGCCAAAACTAGCGATATAATTCACAACCGCAGACCATGCCTTAACCAGCTCAAACTCCCTACCAAAAACGGGGTGACCTGCCAGCACATCAATCATCTCACTCGAGAATGTCCCCTCTAGGTTTGGAATAAAAACCTCCCCATAAATGATCTGCTCGATTTCATCGGCATCAATTACATAAGCGAGGCCTAGTTTAAAAGCAAGTTCCTCATCTTCGAACGCATTATTAAATTCCTGTTCTAACAACCTGCGACTTTCCACACTGTCGTCATCAGCAAGCTCATCCATCAAACACAAAATGCCGTTGATGCTATCAACTAAATCAGTCACATTTAGTGTCGCGTAATTTTCAAGATCAAGCCCAGTTAACATCCGAAATTCAAGCTCGATTCTCTCCTTCTCCTTAAGCGCACTACTTAAGAGAGGTTGAAACCATTGACAGAACTTGCCATTAAAAAAATCAATTCCAATTGAAGGTCCATAATAATGCGCAGTCCAAATAGGGAAAACTAATTTTCCCGAGCTGAACTCGTTAACAAGTTTGTATTTCTCAAGCAATAATTTGTTAATTTCATCAAAATAGTTATTTCTAACAAATTCGAGAACATCAATTGAATCAGTTAGCTCCCGCGCCCATTTTGAAATATGCTTATCAGACCTTGACCATGCAGGAGCAACAAAAGAGCACTGCAAAAAATGAACTGTTACCCCATTATTTCCAAACAAGCGCAAACGCCATTTCTCAAAAGACTCACCTGACACAATGCGAGCGAGCTCATTGTCATCTGGTGCTGCGTCACTTTTAAAAAAAAGACCCTCAGCACTTTGATATAAGGTTTCTTTCATTTCAATACCTTTTTATTTATCAAATAATTAACTTCAATGACTTACGGCGTGATGCATATCTAAATGTTATGCACCAATCTAATTCTCTGTGATCGATTGCCGTCACTAAAATATTTATCAGCCTGCATAACAATATCCAGCTAAGCCACCATCTCTTCCATGATCGCCACATTGGCATTAATCTTTTTAATACGACTCAGCAGCTCCACCACCTTGCCCTCATCGAAGAAGCCATACACGCTTTCATCATGCAGATCGGTAAAAGGCGGGTCGAAAATTTGGCGCATCTCTAAAGTGCCGTTGCTCATCAAATAATTAATGATTTGATTCACGAATTCGATTTGCTGGCCGTTGTAAACGCCTTCATCAAGGAAATCACTAAAGGCCTCTTTGGCGGCGCTCATATCTAGGCCAACTAGCTCGCGGATTAACTTGCCCAGGGGTTTTGATTCCAAGACTTTTTCACGGTACAGCTGTTTGTCGGCCAAGCCGCTGGCGTTCAAGAGCAACTCTTCCAAGGTGTCCAAATCGCTTTGGGTGATCGGTTTATTGCGCTTTAACTTTTGGATCGTCAGTTGATCTTGATGTTCTTTAATGTAGAGCTCAGTTCTTTTGCGGTACTGCGCCAAATCCAAGCTTGGGGTCGCGATCGGCTTAGTTACATCCTTTATCCCGACGATTTCATCCTCAAAATCGGTGTACACCACTTCGCGCTCAGCTTTGTCTAAAGCAAACATCAGATTGCGGAATTTACGCCGTACATTTTCGAGTGTAGGTAAATCGATGTGCTGCCAAAACTCAATCGTTTGTACATCTTGAATCAATTGCAGATGGGCAAGCACGGCAGGAATACTGGTTTTTGCCTCTAATTGCTGCGCAAACTCAACGACTCTACTCCGTGCGGTTTCGGGTACTTGGCCTTTTTCCAGCAAAGCCAATTGCATGGTCAACACCAGATTATCAAATCGGTTACCCAGCTCATTGCTGTCTTCGTCTGAATTCATCGCCACCGCTTCTGTTGGCATGGGCGAGACGGCTGTTTCTAGTGCGGTGTATTTACTATCGTCGATCTGGTTCCAATAATCGCGCTGCAAAAATGGCTCAATGTGCTGACGCTGCGGGCGAACAATGAAATTATCCAGATTCATGCCTTGCACTTGATGGTGCAATAAATCAAGTTGATAGTCATTCAACGCCGCCAAGGCTGGGTTGGGCTGGGCTTTTAGCGCGGCATTGATGAGCGTGCTCAACTTCACGCGCTTTTCAAACACTTGTCGGCCAAGTGGTTTAGCAACACTGACTGGTGCGCCCTGCGGGAACGCATCAAAAAATTCAAAATTCTGGCAATAGTCGAATATTTTGAACGTGGTCTTATGATCGTTAGGGCCAAACAAATCAGGACACAAACGCGTACCGCGACCAATCATTTGCGTGAATTTAACTTTGGATTGAACCACTTTCAAAAACACCAGATTGACGACTTCAGGCACATCAATCCCGGTGTCGAGCATATCCACCGAGATCGCAATCCGCAGGTCAGGGTTTTTCGCGTCAAAAGGTTTCCCCTCGACCGAAAACTCATCAATCAAACTTTGCGCATACGGATTTTTGTAGGTAATCACCTGCGCCAGTTTGCCTTTCCATTTGGGATAGTTCTTATCGAACACATGCTGTAAAAATTCAGCGTGGTCATTATTCGCCGCAAAAATAATCGTCTTACCGATTACATCGCCACCTTCCACATGAATCCCGCCGTGCTCGTCTTGGCTCAAGAGCTGCGCAAACATCAGCTCAGCGGTATTTTCATTAAACAAAAATTGGTTCAATTCGGACGGCAGCACTTCTTCGCGGTCTTCTAGCTCTTCTTTGCTTTCCCATTCTTCTTTTTCTGCCTCGGATAACTCGGCGTACTTAATCCCTTGGCGTACAAATTTGGTTAGTACGGATATCTTGGTCGGCGGTACCAGATACTTTTCTGCATACGCGCTGGTGTCTTCGTAGGCATAGGTCGGTAGACCGTTAGGAAGATCAAAAATATCGTAGGTATTCTTTTCGAGCTCATCTTTTGGTGTCGCAGTCAGGCCGACCAAGAGACCATCAAAGTACTCAAAAATTTGCCGGTATTTTTGATACACCGAGCGATGCGCCTCGTCGATAATCACCAGATCAAAATGCCCCACACCAAACGGGCGCTCCGCCGCAGCTCGGTCGAGCAAGTTTTTCATTGTGGGATAGGTTGCAAAATACAGGCGGCTATCGCTACTGCCTTTGCGCATCCCTGACGATAATATCGAGCAACTAATACGTGGCAGTAGTTTGACAAAATTCTTTTTCGCCTGCGACAGCAGCGCATTGCGGTCGGCCAAAAACAGCACGTTTTTGATCCAATCATGTTTACTCAGCAAATCCACCAAACTGATAATCGTCCGCGTTTTACCCGTTCCCGTGGCCATCACCAGCAGCGCCTTGCGGCCGCAGTCCTGCTCAAAATGCTGCAAAATATGCGTAATGCCCGCTTTTTGATAATGGCGGTCGGTAATGTCGGCATCAATTTTTGCGGCGACGCCTTCCTCGTCGAAAAACGCTTTGCGCTCGCTGCGGCGCTTAATCATCAAAGCCAATTCGTCTTTGGTGTAAAACCCTTGCACAATACGCGGCGCATATTGCAGATCATCCCAGAGTATCGTCTCGTAGCCATTGGTATAAAAGATCACTGGGCGAATACCCAGCTCTCTCTCTAAGCAGTCGGCATACAGTTTGGCTTGGGTTTTCCCGTCTTCAGCGCGGCGGCTGGTGCGCTTAGCCTCAATCACCGCCAGCGGCTTACCATCGTCGCCCCACAGCACATAATCGACAAAACCATTGCCTTGCGGATTGGTGGTCGATATTGGCATGCTGCTCACCAGAAATTCACGCCAGCGGTCACTCAGGCCTGCGGCGCGATCTTGCGCTTCCAACAGGTTCAAATTCCATCCCGCTTCATGCAGCAGCGTATCAATCAGATAATGCCGCGTTGCCGCTTCATGATATTCATGGTGATCGGTGGCTTTGCTTGAGTCGATTTTTGCCTGGGCAATTTTCTCGATCAGTGCCAGATTTTCGGCTTTTAAATCACTGTTTTCTTTAAATAGCTTGAGCTGCTCTGCGCGTTTGGCTTGGTCACCTTCAAGCAACTGCTTTTCTAGCGCTTGAATTTTCTTGGCCGTGCTCAATGCATCGGCGACATCGACCAACAGACGATGCGGGATTAAGCCCTCATCAAATGCCGCCACGTTAAACGTTGTGCGATCCAGATCGGGCGTGTACGAGCGGGCAAACCAATACAGTACATGGTGCAGCTCTTTCACCGACTGCAGCGCATCGCGAGCTTCGGGCGCGCTTTTGCCGTGTACCGCTTCATTGCCAATCTTGATAATCAGTTTGAGCTTGCCCAGCAATTGATGTGGCAAGCTGTCTTTAAAGGTTTTCTCATGGATCAGCCCCATCAAGGTCACATCGTGCTTGGGGCGGCTAAGCCATTTATCGATATCAAACGCGGTTTCAACCATCAACTCAACACAAGCCCGAGCATAAAATGCACTGACTCGTGGGTCGCTCTGGATATGTGCTTCTGCCTTTTGTGCGCGCTGTTGCAATTCGGCGCAGGCATCCCAGCAAGCCAAAAAAGAGAAATTAGAGGTGGTTGAAACCGCTGTCATCATTGCCTTTTGGCCTTAGGCCGCTTTGAGATTGAGTTCGCCGTTGAAGGCATTTTTCAACAATGCATCGAACTGCTCATTAATTTCATGCGAAATAGTTCTTTGATTATTTTTAAGCACATTTAATACATCAATAAACTGGCAAAACTTTAGTTGATTATCAACAGGGGGAATTGGTAGAGCTATTTCACGTAAAGCGTCTTTCCTAATCGTTTTTGTTACCGCTCCATTTACGCGCTTTTTAATTTCTTCGGCACCAAACTCTGTGCTTAATAGATGATATATAAAAACAGAAATAGCCTCATTTTTTTTGAATCTAATCATAAATTGGTTCATCGCTAAAGAAACAGGCCTATCCAACTTAGGCATAAGGTATATTTTCCCCGCGCTACCAATTTTATTTACCAAAAGCTCACCACCATAAACTTTTGTTTTCTCAAGAAAGTTATATGCATGCTCTGAAATATATTTGACATTATCTACAAAATTGTTCTTCTCTAGGTCAGTAGTTCTAACCATCAATGCAAAATTACTTTCATTTAGAAGTTCAACATTACGCTGTAGAACTTCGTAACTTCCATTAGCATGGTAATCTGTTAGTAATTCAAAGGTATCTCCGATTTCTTTTATAGGCCACCCCATCGGATTGGTTGCTGGATCACCAAACATATCGATAAATACTGCCTGCGCGAGCTTGTTGAGTTCTTGCTCCATTTGCTGGCAGTCTTTACGCAATTGATCCGCCTTCTCCAACACCGCCGCGATTTGCTTTTGGGTTTCAAGCGGAGGGAGAGGAATTTCCAAATCAGAAAATCTTGATTTATTAACTATCGACACAGTTGTTTTTGGTGCCATATCTACCAAAGTTTGCTTTAAGGTCTGGCAGAAAAAATAGACATACATTGGATCAGCTTTATTCTCATCAAGAATGAGGCTATTTATTTGTTGATTTGTAACAACAGGAACTCCTGAAATTCCTACTTTCCCAAGAGATCCAATGCAGCACACCATCACAGAATTTTTAGGAAGGAGTCGTGAAACGTTAGCCCCTTTCTGAGTCAGCGTTTGCTTTGCATTTAAAACAAAACCATTGTCTAGCTCACCAGGAGTTACAAAAGGAATATCGCCACCAAAATATGAATCATCTTCTTTACTTGGTGTCGAACCTGTGACGACTTGCGCAATCGAAGACAGCTTTACTTTCGGCCAACTCACAGCAAGTCCTCCAACTCAGCAATCCCTTCCGCCATTTTTTCCTGTAGGACTTTAATGCGCTGCAAGATCACTTTTGGCGCGTCATATTGCACTTCCGCGTACACCGTTTCTTTGTAGCGGTTCAGACTCAGGTCGTAGTTTTGCGCAACGATATCGCTCAGCGGCACCATAAAGCTTTGCTCGGTTCGTTTGCGCAGCAGCTCAGGATTCGGCGACTCACTCAGGTAAGCAAAGCGGCGAATGATGTCGGCAATATTGCTTTGCTCGTGCGTTGGCGTTTCGCCCTCTTTAAACAACGGCGTGCGTTTATCATCGAGTGAATAACCATCGGCCAACATATCGTAGAACCACACCCAATCGGTGCCACCCGAATTGGTTTTGGTGAAAATCAAAATCGCGGTACTGACACCCGCGTAGGGTTTGAACACCCCCGATGGCAGCGAGATCACCGCTTCGAGTTTTTGCTTGTCGATGATTTGTTTACGAATCGCCAGATGCGATTTAGTGGAGCCAAACAGTACGCCGTCCGGCACAATCACGGCGGTGCGGCCACCGGCTTTGAGCATGCGTAAAATCAGCGCGAGAAACAGCAATTCTGATTTTTCGGTAGGGCCTTTAACTTTGCCGCCTTCATCGTCGGTATCAGATTTTTTGGTTTTCGCAGCCTTAGGATTTTTCCCCAAGGCGCGAAGCAAATCATCGGCGACGATGTCAAAATCGACCGAACCCTTAAAGGGTGGATTCGCCAAAATCAGGCTGTAGGCTTCGCTGATATTGTCACTACCATGATCTTGCAAGCTATCGCGAT
The DNA here is from genome assembly GCF_003952345.1 of Iodobacter ciconiae. Taxonomy (NCBI): domain Bacteria; kingdom Pseudomonadati; phylum Pseudomonadota; class Betaproteobacteria; order Neisseriales; family Chitinibacteraceae; genus Iodobacter; species Iodobacter ciconiae. Next base: position 620,267 of record NZ_CP034433.1, read on the forward strand.
AATGCACGGTCGGGTTTTCAATGCCGTGCAACAGCATATTCATCGCGCCAATGCGCAGCATGTGGCGATCGAAATCAAAACCGCTAAACATGGTGCTATTAAAATGCTGGCGGTTTTTGGCTTGGCTCAGCTCTTTGGCGTGATGTTGATTCACATAATCGACCGAGGCCATCAAAAAGCCGCAGGTACCCGATGCCGGATCGCAAATGGTGTCGTTAATTTTAGGCTGCATCAGCTCGACCATCATGCTGATGATATTGCGCGGCGTACGGAACTGACCGTTAACACCCGATTGCTGCAATTTGCTCAACAGGTATTCGTATAAATCACCCTTGGTGTCTTTATCGCTCATGTCGATGCCATTGAGCAATTGCACCACTTGGTCGAGCAATTTGGCCGATGGGATCATAAAGATCGCATCTTTCATGTGCTCGGCAAAGCTGCCTTGGCTTTGCAGCGTTTTAATTTTGGGGAAAACTTTGTTCTGCACGATGTCGAGCATGGCATCGGGGTCTTTGTCTTTAAAGTAAGACCAGCGCAGTTCTTGCTCATCGGCAGCAAAAGTGGGGTTAATCAGCGGCTCACCGATGGTTTTGGCCTTGAGTTCAGCGGTGCGTTGCAATTCATCCAGTCGACGAATAAACAGCAGGTAAGAGATTTGCTCAATCACCGAGATCGGATTGGCGACACCGCCAGTCCAGAACATTTCCCATACTTGGTCTACTTGATTACGAATTTTGCCGGTTAACATCTATTTTCCTTTACTACGTATTGCGTGATGCTGGAGCGGTGAGATGCTCAGCGTATGTATTTTGTTGCGATGGCTGCATAGTAGCGAAAAGCATGCCAGCAGCTTTATTCAGCTTGCTCGCCGCTGGAAATGCCTAGTTTTTCCATACGATTGCTGAGTGTTTGGTAGTTGCTAATGTTTAAGTATTCAGCGGCTTGTTTCTTTTTACCGGCAGACTTTTTGATGGCCCGCTGCAGGTAATGGCGCTCGACTTGGTCTAAAAGTGCTTGCAGATCAAAGCCTTTGTGTAGCGGCTGATCAAGAATCTGATTTGTGCTCGCAGGCATTTGCAGCAGGTTGCGGCTGATATCGGCAGCCGTTATTTCTGCTTGCCGTGACCAGATCGCCGCGCGCAATAGGGTGTGGTAAAGCTCGCGCACATTGCCCGGCCATGAATGGCTTAGCAGAATATTTTTTGCGCCAACAGAAATTATTTTATTTTGCCACTCAGGCAAATCGCGGCTGTCGTTGTTAATTCGGGCAAGGCTGTGCTCAATCAATAGTTCTATATCTTCAGAACGATCGCGCAGCGGTGGTAAATGGATAATGCCTACTGCCAAGCGATGAAACAGGTCTTCACGGAAGCGCCCGGCGGCCACCTCCGCCATCAAATCCCGATGCGTGGCGGCGATGATGCGCACATCCACTTTGATTGGATTCGTTTCGCCAACAGGCGTGATTTGGCCTTCTTGCAAAGCGCGTAATAAACGCACTTGGGCATCAAGGGGTAAATCACCGATTTCGTCTAAAAATAGCGTGCCACCATCCGCCTCACGAAAATGGCCTTTACGTGCAGAATCTGCCCCCGTAAACGCGCCTTTTTTGTGGCCAAATAATTCTGAATTAACCAATTCTTTAGGAATGGCACCACAATTCACGGCAATAAAAGCCTGCGCTTTGCGGCGGCTGGCTTCATGAATTGCGGTCGCAAACAGCTCTTTACCCGTACCGGTTTCGCCCAAAATTAAAATGGGCACATTATGTATGGCAACACGGCGAGAGAGATCAATTTGCTCTTGCATCATGGCACTGCAATGGATGATTTTGGCAAATTCAGGGGCATGGCTGAGCGGCGCAGCCGCCAGTCGCTCGATTCGCTGATCGCTGCGCTGTAAAAATTCAGGCAGAAAATCACTGGCCAGATCAAAGGGAAAATCGACTTTTTCGATACCAAAAGTGACCGTGCCATCATCCAGCTTACTTTGCAATGATTGAATCAAAGACGCAGGAAAGCGCGTTTTGGCCAGCATAATCCAAATCACCGCCATCGCTGGTGTGCCTGGGCTGAGGTGAAAAGTGAGCTCGATATTGTCTTTAGGAAGTTTTAATTCGGTTAAAAACTGGCTGACTTGCAGGTAAATATCAGCGTAATGGGTTGGGCCAGCTAAGTGAACGTCTTGTAGATTAACCGCTACATAGCCTGTTTTTTGCTCTAACCAATCGCAAAACTGCACGCTGCGCTCATGCGGATAATTAGTGAGTAGATGAATGCAATCGTATTTGACGCTGCTATCCATCAGCGCATTGGCAACCGGGCCTACGCCATCGCGCAATGTACCTTCTGCTGCTTTGTGATCAGTCTCGCCAATCCAAGAAATAAGCCATTTTTTCTGCATGGCTCATTTTACCCTAAGGGCAGTGTAAGGATAATTAAATTTATCTTTTGAAGCCCCCCCTACACATAACTCAACCCAAGAAAGGATTACTAAAGAGCGATGCAGACCCCCTATGTCAGGATAGTTGAGATACTCCCTCCCCATCCCCACACTTCATCTAAAATCCACTGACTGCCAAAATTCATACTGTATCTGCGCATTCAATTACACGTGGCCTTCCTAATGTTTTAACCTCGCGATACTTTGGAATTTCTCCACGTCCAAATGTTCTGAACTTTGGCATATTCTCTGGGATTTGCAGTCTGATCAGCTCATCGATTTTTGTCAGGTAACTCACCACATAACGCATCAAATTCTTTCGCATCCCTACGTCCGAATAATGAATCATGCCAACAGCTAAACGCTCTAGCTGCTTGAGCACATCAGTATTTTTATTGCTGTTGTGATACGAACCATATCCACCTACAATTTTCTTACTCCAATACTGCCCAACCATGTCCGCATAATTAATACCCTGCTGCACCTTATTACCGTTAAAGAACAATATGCAATGGCAATGAAATCCCATTATTTTTCCATACTCGATACGCCAGACATACCCAACGCAATGCTCAAATAGACTGTTGTTCCGTCTGTTGTTTAAAAAAGTGTCTAAGTGTCGCTTGCACAAAGCAGCGTCATACCTAGCGTGGTAATCCTCTTTAAAATTAAGATCTAGCCGTACAACTAATAAACGGCTATAGCGGGAGAATAAGTAATCAACATACTTCATCGTTCCAGTGAAATTTTCTGAGTACATACCCGACCAAATACTGGCCTCTTTTTTAAACCCTTTATCATCTGCCTTTTTACGTATTTTTAATAATGCACGATTAAAGTGTTCACCAGCACAATGACCATCGGACATAACACAGAATGGTGGTACATGACGCCATTCCTGGCCATCGATGATATTGAGCAGTAACCGAACAAAAGGACTAATTTCTTGATTAGGGAACTGTATCTGAAGCTGCGGTAAACTTGGTAAGCATGAGAGCTGTGCCATTAAACGGCCTAAGCTCTTGGGGCGTATCTGCAGGCGCCCCATTTTATTCGTATTAATATCAAACCCTAATTCATTCGATGATAATATTCTTTGGCATAGACTCTCAATATGACAAAGCTGATCTAGCTCATTGGCATCGTTTGCTGCACTCAGCTCACTTTCGTCATGAACTAGTTTCTTCATATCAATAACTGATTTCCCATTTTCATTGCAATCAATAGATTCAATAGCATAAAAATGCTCAGAATACTTATTGCTTAATCCCATTTTAAGCTCCAAATAAAATGTGGCCTTATTTTAAGGATAAGGCCACATCTAGTTACGCTTCATTACTTACAGCTCATTTGCTATTAATCTAAAATATATTGAAATAGATAACAAATAGAACCGTAAATGCATTACAACAAAAAAACACCATTTTAAGGATAAAATGTTGATTAAATATTGTAAAAATTAAAGAGAAAATTAAAATAAAGTGTACGTAGTTAATCATAGATTGACACAGCAATAATTCACTACATCTATTTAAATTAAAATTGCACGTACATGAGTTATATTTTTATATTCACGAATTTCAACCAGCCCTGAGTTTTCTAAGTACTCTAGCGCCAAGTCAAGCCTATTTTTTGGCCTTAATGCCTTCGGACCATTTTGCATTAACCATACTTTTCGTAAACCAAAAAAATCTTGCTTATTCTTAATTACCTCAAGTAAATCTCTAGACTCAAGCTCAATACCTACTTTATTATAGTTAATCTCAGATTCAAAAATTAAAGAATATGCATCAGCATGATAACTTATTACCTCCACGGCCGACTCCATAACCGAGGAATTTATCTCTTCTGCATCCGGATTTTCCAGCATCATCATTAATGCTGCTACTTTTATGGTGTGTTGCGGAACTCTATTAATAAAGTCAGTACATTTCTCATATTCACCACCATACCTAGTAGAGTCATGGCACTTGGTATTCAACTGACTTAAAACTCTCATAGCGTCAGCAGTGATTCCAATTTGTATTACCCTATCTAAATGAAATTTTTCTGCAATACGCATGATTCTAAATTCAAACTCTTCAAAATACTTCTGGCTCAACTTCTTGCCTATGTTTTTTTTATTGCAACCACTAACGTTAGAGTATGAAAAAAGTAATCTAGAGCTAAAACCGCTTTCCCGCATGACTTTGCCATTTGTTCGAATAAGACTAGCTAGTAGTGAGTTTTGAATCGATAGGTTAAAATTTAGCCTAAATGATTTCAACACCTCTCGACCTTTCGTTACCCCAATAGAACAGTAGTCCCCACCATCTATCATGGTATTGGCTAAATCACAGCTTGGTAAAATTTTATATTTCAAAACATTAAATGCCTCATCATTGGCAACAATAGCCGATCTACCATATTTAATCATACCGCCAATTAATGCAGCAAGATTGCATGAGTGGTATATGATTTGAATATCCGCCCCTTCTTTTGGTTTATTTTCCAATAAAAACTTCATCTCACTTAGAAGTTCTTTTTTTGTGGCCTCATCATTTTTCCTATCCATTTCTTTAGAGATTATCTTTTTCTTACACTTCCACAACTCTTTCTCAATGTACAATTCATTCTTTTCCTTCTCAGCATTGTCTTTAAGCATATTTTCGAACTTTTTTATCGGCTCAAGACATTTTAGTAATACTCTAGTCTTGCCAGTACCGGTCATTTGAGCATTAAGCATTGCTATAACAACATTAATATCATTCTCACCATAACCTGTTACTCGAAGATTTCCTTGAAGAGCTGCAGCTATGGATGTAAGAATGCCCTGCGCAACAGCACTAGTCGGAACTCCTAAATTAAAGGCTACTTCATTAAGTAACTTCCTACCAAAGTCCGGCCAGTATTCAACTGGATATTCACATAGTGTATTTTTATCCGCATATTCTTGCCGTTTTTTTTCTTGCTTCTCTCTAGCCCTTCGTGCATCTTCTTCTGTATAAAATCTATTTTTCATAGTAGATTCAATCATTTAATTTGCCTCTCACTTTATTAAAGTATTAACTGATATTTTTGAATTGTTATTTAGCAACCGTTGACAAACAATTCACTGGCAACAGTCGCTCTTTTTAACTTTTTCAACTTTACAAAACGTCACTTAATTTACGGGCCTACCAATGAAGCAATCCAATTGTTTATTTCTGACTCAATAAAGCCAATTGCTCTGGCCCCAATTTGAATCTTCTTAGGGAAAAATGGATCGTAGTATTTACTGTGTTTATCCATCTTCGAGTAAATCGATGAGCGCGACAGACCTGTGCGTGCAAGTACATCAGGTAGCCGAAGAATCGTATTTGGAGGCGAATTGAGTTCAGACATTGCGCGCTCCTTCTAAAGCAAAGACTTCAAGATTTAGCACGCAGCCCCACACAGAACGACGAAGCGTTCTCGGTTTTGATGAAATGCTAGCGATCTTCAATTTCCAGACATGAAAATCTGCAACGCATAACAAAATAAAGAAGCGTAAGACGCTGATGCATTGAAAAATCAGAGTGAATATATTTATATTTGAGGTTTCAGCTTGAAGGTGCTGAGAGGGGAAGTACGAGATTTGCTGCAGAGGAAAAACGGAAGATGCTGCGTAGTAAGCTTGGTTATGTGAATAGGGCTCTCCATCCGAGTCGGAATCTCCGCCAGAAGCAGCTTTAGCCGAAGAAGATGAAGTGAATTTACGAACACTGCGAGTTATTTTTCTTGCCGAAATGGTTTTAGCACGACTAGGTGTTGTAGCTAACACATAAGTTCTAGATTTTGAAAGCATGCGTTTCAATTCTGCCAAAGTATTTGTCAACTTGTGCATGATCACTTCACTACTCAAGACAATTTTTGCGTGTGTAGTATTAAGCCCCAGATTTACTTCACTCAGGCCACACAACAATTGTCCGATTTCCTCCTCTGGTGAGAAGTGCTTGTCGGCATCATTGCCAACTGAACAACTAATGTTACTCATCATTTTTCCTTTGAAATTGAGCCCATAAATGAGCCTTAATATAAGAGCACACTTTGAGCTTAGGTATCAAGCGTAATGAATTTCACACCGATTGCCTGAAGGGCGTGTTTAAAAAAACCCGCGCTTTGCGGCATAAAATACCTATAGCCGCGTTGTTAACGTGCAACAAAGTCATTCTCAGCGTTTTCCACTAAATTCTATTTTTATACGAAACTATCTACTGCCACCGCATATATGCCTACTCCTAGATAATCACCCCTGCTATTCCTGCTATCAATAGCAGGAATAGCAGGGGTATGGCCACCTCAGACGATTAAAAATTCAAAAAAATAGAATTCAAATTTTTATAACAGTCAAAAAAATTTCAAATCTATATCACTCACGTAGAAACACCATCGTTTTACCTTTGAATATCTAGCCCGAGCTTTGTCTCGGGCTTTTTTACGTCTGGAGAAATCAAATGGCACATCTCGTAGAAACAATGGCTTTTGTAGGCCAAGAGCCCTGGCATGGTTTGGGTAGTAAATTAACTGCACAGCAGCCTTTAGAAATTTGGCAGGCGGAGGCAGGAATGAATTGGTCTATCGATCAAAGTGACGTGTTATTCAATGTTGCACCTGGCGGCATGCACATACGTTCGCACAGCGATTCAAAGGTGCTGTATCGATCAGATACCTTAGCGCCGCTCTCGGTGGTCTCTAGTCGCTATAACGTGGTGCAGCCGCATGACGTGCTGCAGTTTTATAACGATCTGGTCAGCGCTGGAGGCTTTGAGCTGGAAACGGCGGGGGTATTGAAGGGAGGCAAGAAGCTGTGGGCTTTAGCCCGCACTGGTCAAGAGGCGATGCTGAAAGGCAAAGATAACGTTAAAGCTTATCTGCTTCTGGCGACCAGCTGTGATGGCTCGATGTGCACAACGGCGCAATTTACCTCGGTGCGGGTGGTTTGTAATAACACGCTGCAAATGGCCGTGGGCGATGCTACCGGCGCAGTCAAGGTGCCACATTCCACTAAGTTTGATCCTAAGGCCATTAAAGAATCGCTTGGTATTGGCTTGTCGTCGTGGGATCTCTTTATTGGCAATATGAAACAGCTTTCCCAGCGTTCAGTTTCTGAAATTGAAGTGGCTCAATTCTTTGGCGAAGTGCTGAGTGAGCAAGCTTCTGAAGCAGAAGAGCCACAGGTTTCTCGTGCCATGCAGCAGGTGATTGCGCTGTATAGCGGTGCGGGGATGGGCTCCTTGCTAACCAGTAGCCGTGGTACAGCCTGGGGCTTACTCAATGCAGTGACGGAGTTTGTGGATCACCAAAGACGCGCCCGCAATCAAGACTACCGCCTCGATTCCGCATGGTTTGGGCAAGGGGCACAACTCAAGCAAAAAGCCTTAAATACGGCGCTGGCCCTACTGAACTGAATCCTCTTCTTTACCCCCTCATAAAGCCCTGTCTGGTTGCTAACCGGCAGGGCTTTATGCCGTCTGGAGTTTGAATCATGTGCAAAAAATATGGACGTGCCATTCGTTTGGCGTCAACGGTAAATCTGCCCCGGGAAGAGTGGTTGCGTATTCGTGGCTTAGGCATTGGCTCGTCAGATGCTGCGGCAGCGATTGGTTTATCGCCTTACAAAAGCCCGCTTTCGCTGTGGCTGGAAAAAACACATCGCAGGCCACCTGATGATTTATCAGAAAAAGAAGCGGTGATCTGGGGTACGGTTTTAGAGCCAGTATTAGCAACGGTCTACGCCCAGCGAACCGGCTTAAAAGTACGCAAAGTTAACGCGGTGCTACAAGATCCTGATTACCCCTTTATGTTGGCAAATTTAGATCGGGAGGTATTAGGCCACCCCGATGGTACGGGTGTTTTAGAAATCAAAACGGCCAGTTATTTCTCTGCTCCTCAATGGGAAGATGGTATCCCGGTGGCTTATCAATGCCAGGTATTACATCAGCTTGCTGTGACTGGGCATGCCTGGGCTGACGTGGCGGTGTTAATAGGGGGTCAAGATTTTAGGATTTATCGCATCCAGCGTGATGAGGACAAGATTGCCGATTTAATCCGCTTGGTAAGCGTTTTTTGGCAACACATTACGAATGATACTCAACCCACTCCCGATGGCTCTGAGGATGCCGCCAAGGCCCTGCAATGGCTATTTCCAAGGGATGACGGTCAAACTTTAGATCTCTCTGAATCCGTTGAATTTAATCAGCTTTTCAGCACTTTGCTCTCGCTACGTCAGAGCAAAGAAGACGTTGAAGCACAAGAGGCCAGCGTGCGCCAGCAAATCCAAAATGCCCTTGGCAATGCCAGCACGGCAGTCTTTCAAGAGGGCCGTGTTACGTGGAAGAAAAGCAAAGACCGGCTGGCTCCTGATTTAGATCGCCTCACCGCAGCCTATCCCGATTTAATCCAGCAATACACCAAGCCCGTCAGCGGCTCACGCCGCTTTGTGGTTCAGGCCGAAAGGAGAAGCGCATCATGATTAAAGGATTAGCCATTACTCCGCCCGTGATTGGGCGCATTAGCATCGGCAAGTTGATTAAAAAGAACGACAAGCTGATCCCTGAGAAAGACGATAGCTTTACGCTCACCACCCAAGTGCAAAACCGTGACGGCTGGATGCTGCACCCCCTGCACCAGCAATACGCTGACAGCAGCCATAACGGCAAGATCCGCATGATTCCGGTGCGGGTTTTGTTTAACGATAGTAATTTGAATTTACGTGCTGAATTTAGTGCGTTTGATCGCACTACGGGCAGGCCACTTTGTGTGGGTGATGGGGAAAAAGCCAAGCGCGTTAGTGGGGAAGGGATAGACGAGGTAGCTTGCCTTACTCCAGAGCGTTGCGCTTTTGCTCAAGAGAAAGGCTGCAAGCTGTTTGGCCGCTTGAATGTGCAGATCGAGGGGCAGAACGATGAACTGGGCTCGTTTGTGTTTCGCACCACCGGCTATAACTCGGTACGCACGCTGGCAGCAAGGCTAAAGTATTTTGAAGCGGTCAGTGGTGGCAATACCCGCCATCTGCCTTTACTGCTGAGGCTACGCGCAAAAAGCACCACGCAATCGTATCGAACACCGGTGTTCTACGTCGATCTCACTTTAAGGGAAGAAGACAGCCTGGCTGAAGCGGTGTGCTTTGCCCGTAGTGAAGCCATCCGTTACCAAGAGGCAGGGGTAGAAACAGCGCAATTAGAGGCTGCAGCCAGACAGCTTTTACAGAATGGCCAGTTTGAAGACGGTGAAGAAGAAATGCCCTTGGTACTGGAAGAATTCTATCCAGAAGCAGAAACCAGCGAGGCCACTTTAGCTGTTGATCAAGCCCCTAAACTCCCTACACCCAAACCTACTCAGCTGGTGCGCCCGGCAAGGCTGACCCAAAAGCTGGGGACGGCCAACAAGCCCGAATCGAAAGCAGCCTAAAACACGGCATATCGCCCCAGTTAATCTGGGGCTTTTTTATGCGCGTAAGTATCGATCACAAAGGAAAAAACATCATGCAACTAGGCGATCATTTAGTGTCAGAGCGCATTGGCTACTCGCATCACGGCCTTTATATCGGGCGCAATCGCGTGATTCATTATTCAGGCTCTTCACTGGGAGAATTACAAACGGGAGTGATTGAAATCATTGATCTGGAAACCTTTTGCCAGGGGAACGGCTATAGCGTGAGAAGCTACCCTTTCCGTATTTACGATCGTGAAACCAGCATTGAGCGTGCTAAATCGCGTTTGGGGGAGGATTGGTACAACGTGCTGTTGAATAACTGCGAGCACTTTGTGACGTGGTGCATTCTGGGGCTGCACTCCAGCTCGCAAGTCAATCACGTGATTGATGGCATTATGGTTAGCGAGGCCATTCTTAATGATGCGGTGGAAACAACCGTGGTTGAAATGATCTCTGGCTTGGCGATTCAGCACGCTAAAGAAGGTACAACAAGGCATTTAGTACCTGCTGTTTCAACCGCGCTAGGCACTGCCGCCGCCATGTCTACTTCTGCGAGCATAAGCACAGGCGTTATTTCAACGCTCACGGCAACAACGCTAAGCTCAATTGCTCTTCCTGCGATTGCAGGCTCATTGATCGGCTATGGTGCGCTGAAATTGCTGGGGAGTTTTTTTGATGATTAGTTGTTAAGTATTGAAAAAGCCCGATTTGAATTGGGCTTTTTTTTTGTGCGCTCAAGTGGTTTCTTGTAAAGACAGAGCTGATTAGTGCTGAGATTAGGGATTCCTATTGAATCATCAGTTCAGCTTATTGAAGGCGCAGCCAAATTTTCAGATGTCATTCTTGGTAGAGAAGCACTATTTGATGCTTAGAATGTCAATCAGCATCCAATATTTTTCACCCATCAAGTAAGGCACCACCAGATGCCGGAAACGGCAGACAACCTAGTTCGTCCAAAATCAGCGCATCAATCTCACTGAACTGCCGCGCCAAGTTGCCGCTTTTACCCAAATTCACCCTTTCTTAATTGGAAGAAATGGCTCCTTATCAACTGAAGACCTAATACAGCATAAACAAAGCCTCATGTAATATCAAAAATCACCTCTAAACCCTTGGTTTATGATGACTTTCGATCTCCTTGCCTCTTTCGCCGCTGCCTTTAATCAGGATCAGCGCCTCATCTCTCTTCAGCTTGGCGATGGCTCAGTGTGGAGTGAACAGTTATTGCCCCAGCGCGTAACAGGGAGTGAGGGCATCAATCAGGCATACCGCTACCAGATCGATTGCTTATCCCCCGATGGTGGATTAGAGCTTAAATCGCTACTGGGTTTGCCAGTCGTTCTGTCTATTGAAAATGCGAATGGTGAGGCGGTTGAGCGCTGCGGGGTCATTAGTCAGGCACAGCTTTTAGGTTCTGATGGCGGCTTCGCAAAGTACGCGCTGACAGTAGAGCCGCCTTTTGCTTTGCTTAGATACCGGCGCACTTCCCGCGTGTTCCAGGATTTATCTGTCCCCGACATTGTGAAGCAGGTACTGGCTGAGCATCAGGAAAAAAATCCGGTGTTTGCCTCGGTGCAAATGCTGGATTTCAAGCTCTCCGGCACGCATTCACCGCGATCCTATTGCTTACAATACCGCGAATCCGATTTCGATTTTCTGACACGATTATTAGCAGAGGAAGGCTTAGCCTGGTTATTTAATCATTTGCCGGGCGACAGCCCTCAGGTTCAGTTGCTCGTGTTTGATGATGCTTTTGCAATTGCAGAAGCGACGGATCCATTTGTTAGATTTCACAGAGCCGACGCCACGGAAGAGAGCGATAGTCTGACTGAATGGCAGAGCCAGCGGCAAATCGGCAGCAGCAGTGTGTCTTTGGCCAGCTTTGATTACAAAGCCACCAGCACTAACCAAAGCTCTGATGAAAGTAGCATCGATCAGGGTGATGGTGGACAGCAGCTGCAGGTAAGCTTCGAAGATTATGACCCGCAATCGCTCTATTACGCCAGCGACGCGGAAGGCTTAAGCCACTATGCTAATTTGCGTCAGCAGGCAGCGGATGCCAAAAAGAAATCCTTTAGCGGCTCTGGTACTTTACGCAGCCTGCAGGCCGGGCAGTGGTTCCGCCTGGAAGATCATCCCGCACATGAATGGGATAGCGCCGAGCAACGTGAATTTGCCGTTACCGAGCTGAAATTTACCGCAAACAATAACCTTCCAGCGGATCTCACCCAGCAACTTAGCTTAGTCGCGCCCGGCTTACTCGTAGGAGCGGCTTTAGCCGCGAATAATCCCCCTTATCAAGCCGATTTTACCGCCCAAAGGCGCGGCCAGCCGATCGTGCCCGCTTTTGCCCATATCGAACACAGCAAGCCCAAAAGCTTTGGCGTACAGACCGCCACCGTGGTCGGCCCTGCCGGATCAGAAGTCCACACCGATGAGCAAGGGCGCATAAAAATAGAATTCCACTGGCAGCGTGCCGCAGAGCATCCTGAGTTTGGCGCAAACATGGATGATAAGTCATCCTGCTGGATACGTGTCGCCTACCCATCGGCAGGTGCTGGCTTTGGGCATCAGTTCATCCCGCGCATCGGTCAGGAAGTGTTAGTCGATTTTATCGAAGGCGACATCGACCGGCCGATTGTCACTGGCGTGGTCCATAACGGTAGCCACCCTGTGCCGACATTCAGTGGCGCAGGCGCTTTGCCCGCCAATAAAACGTTATCCGGCATCAAAGCTAAAGAGCATGAAGGTGGCCAATACGGCGAGCTGCTGTTTGATGATAGCAAGGGCGAAGTCCGAACCAAGCTATCCAGCGAGCACGGTAAAACCCAGCTGAACCTCGGCTATCTGATACACCCGCGTACCGACGGTAAAGGTGAGCCACGCGGCGAAGGCTTTGAGCTGCGTAGTGATAAACAAGGCGCAATCCGCGCCAATGGCTTACTCATCAGCACCGAAGCCAAGAGTGGTGCATCTGGCAAGCAGCTCGATCGCAGCCCCGCGCAAAGCCAGCTGGAATCCGCCCTGGCACTGGCTCAAAGCCTGGGTGAAACAGCAACCAATCAGCTTGCCGATACGATTGAAACCGGCGACGATGAACAAACCATCAAGCCCGACAACAGCCCCGGCGGCAAAGCCACCATCGGCCATCTGCACCACCATGTGCACGCCAGCAAAAGCTTTGAAGCTGGGTCAAACACCGATAAAGATGGCAAAAGCCAATCCAAAGAGCAGGCAGGCCAGCAAAAAATCATCCTGCTGCACGGCGAGGATGGCGTAGCGATTACTAGCCCGCAAAGCCAGACGCACACCGCAGGCACCAACCTGGATTTGATTGCCCAGCGTGATACAAATCAAACCTCCGGCCGCCGCTGGATTCATAACGTCGGCCAGCATATCAGTCTGTTTGTAGCCGGGGTAAAAGATAAAGTTGCGTTAAAACTGATCGCCGCCAAAGGCCAGCTGCAAATGCAGGCGCAAAGCGACGATATCGAAATCACCGCCGACAAAAACGCTAAGTTCACAGCGATTAAAGGCAAGGGCCTTTTTAACGCCAAACAGGAAATTCTGCTCACTGCTGGTGGGGCTTATATCCGCATCAAAGATGGAAAGATCGAGCTGCATGCACCGGGAAAGGTGAGTATTAAAGGCGGCAGCCATGATTGGAGCGGGCCAGCGAGTTTAAATCCGCCTTTGCCAGCATTTGCAGGCAAGGCAGCTGCCGTGGGTGATATTCAGCTCCATCATTTCTATGAAAATATGGAAGGGATTAAAAGCGGCAAGTACACCTTACTGGATCTCAATGGAAATAAGCATGAAGGGGCGCTGGATGCGGAGGGCAAAGCGCTGGTGAGTGGCTTGCCGATGGGCGCAATCAGCGTTGCCTTTCAGGCGGACCCGCGAGCACCTAAAAGTCAGGAACGTAAATTCGATATTCCTAAATGGCCCCAAGCGCCTTTAGCTGCCAACAAGACCGTCGAGGAGGCGCAAGCTTTAAGCCAGCTGGAAGGGTTAATTCCTGAGGCCGGAGCTAAAGCGGCCCAGCTAGCGACTCAGTCTGCAGCACCATTGGTTGCTGAACAACTCATCTCTGCCAAAGCACTGCTGGGGCAGGCAGAGCAAGGCTTAGCGAAAGTTCAGCAAGGGCTGGATCAGCTGAAACAAGTTCAAGCCAAGGCGGAACAAGCGCAGGCCTTACTCGATCAAGCCAGAAAAAAAATACTTTGAGCCTGGCCAGCTAATAAACAACGCCTCCTATAACCCCGCCTGGCGTCATCCCTGGGCTTTAATAATTGCTGAATAAAACATGGTCACACACTCTATTCCATACCTTAACCCTAAGCCCTCAGAAACAAAGGGCGAATACGGCGAGCGTGCCGAGCTAGTGAGCGAAGTAATGAAGCAATACGCTCTGGTGCCGCTGGATGCGCAATTGTCTAAAGATGTGCAAAGTAATGTTGGGGAGTTTGATAAGTGGATTCAGGAGCTAACGGGCGGCAAGTTATCGCTGAATGATTTGCAAATGGTTTTGGCAGGCATTCCCGTGATTGGCAATCTGATTGCGGCCAGCGATGTGATTATTGGTTTGTATGAGTTAACGCAAAAGCAAACTGAACCCGAGGTGATGGATTGGTTTGGTATTGGGGTCGATACGATAGGCGTAATTCCACTGCCACCGGGCTTGGCGCCGCTACGAATGACTTTACGCCCGGTGATTGCCGCCGTGAAGCAATCGGTAGTTGTTAATAAAGGCGCAGTGGCTTCTGCTGTGGTTGAAGTGATTACCAGTCATATCATGGCCGATCAGCGGGTAGCAGCCACCGTAGAAACAGCGGTTCAAGATCTGAGCAAAGCCATTCAGCCGATTATGGAAAACGTAGCGACGTTTATCATGGGCCTGATTGATCAATTCGCTTTATTCCTCAGGCAACTATCAACTGGAGAGCTGGGTAAGTATCGTGCGGTTCCTGCAGGTATTGCTTACAACAAAGGTACTAATTTCCGTGATGCCAAAGCCACCAAGACCAGTATCTTCCATGCTCTGCTGGAGATCTGTGCCAGTGCCAGAAATGTGGTCATCAATACCATTAGCAAGTTGGTGCTCTCTACGGAGCAAAAAGCATGGTTAATGCAAGCTGCAAACCACTTAGAGCATAAAATTTCACCGCTGGTGAAAGCGAAGATGAAAGATCTGGGCGATGACAAAGTACAAGGCAGCATTGCTCAGCTGCTCAAAACCTTGTTAGAACATCTGGCCCATAAAAAAACCAATAAAACCCAGGGTTCTGCCACGCCAGGGGTGAAGTCTGAAGCTAAATACCGCGTATCCCAACAGCAGGTTGAAAAATCCCGTAAACTTCAAAAAGCAGAAAAAGCCCCCAATAGCTGCAAAAGCTGCCCGATTACTGGTGGCACCGCCCATTCGATTGGCTTTGCCCTTGGCGAAGAAAGCTTCAGCCACACTGATTTTGTATTAGAAGGCGTGATGCCTATAGTTTGGGCTCGTACGTATAACTCCCGCTTAGCCCGTTTTGACCAAAGCAACCAGGGCGCACGCTGGCTGACGCCATTCCACACCCGCTTTGATCTAAGCGACGATGGCATGGTGTATATCGACGATCAGGGACGCGAAACACCCTATCCCCGCTTAAAAGTGGGCGAACACCACCAAGACCGCAGCGAAGGCCAAACCCTCAGCCAGTTGAGCGACAAACTGCTCACCGTGGCGCATGGCCATGAGCTGCTCGAGATCTTTGAACGTCATGGCGAAAGCTATTTACTGGCCATGTTGCGCGACCGGGCAGGTAATGAAATTGTGCTGGATTATGATATTCAGGGCCGCCTGAGCCGCCTGAGAAATGGCGAATCGCCTTGGGCACAGCTGCAGTACGATGCGCACAACAGAATCAGCAGCATTAGCTTAGCCAGCACGCCCCCTCGTCAACTCGCCAGCTATCAGTACAACGATGCGGGCGATTTGATAAGCGCCAGCGACGAAGACCAGCAGCGCTGGCAGTACCAATACCAACACCATCTGATTACCCGCTACACCGACCGCACCGGCCGGGGGCAGAATATCGAGTGGGACGGCACAGACGCCAAATCCAAAGCGATTCGTGAATACGCTGACGACGGCAGCAACAGCATCCAGCTCGAATATGTACCTGACCTGCGCCTGACCATCGCCACCGATGCGCTGGCGCAAGAGACTTACTATTACTTTGATATCGACGGCTATGTGTATCGCACGGTTTACCCAGATGGCAAAGAAGAATGGGCTTTCAGGGATGAAGCTAAAAACCTGACCAAACACATCCACCCCGATGGTACGGCAGAAAGCTTTATTTATGACGACAAAGACAATCTGATCGAGCATATCCGTCCGGATCAAACTCGGGTATTGATGGCCTATGACGATAAAGACCAGCTAATCCGCATCACCGATCCAAGCGGCCATGAATGGCTGCGCGAATATGATGCCCAAGGCAATCTCACCAAAGAAACCGACCCGCTGGGCCATAGCACCCAATACAGCTATAACCCGCAGGGCCTGCCGGTCGCCATTAAAGATGCCAAAGGCGGCAGCAAAAAACTCGCCTATCTGCCCAATGGGCAGCTCAGTAGCTATACCGACTGCTCTGGCAAAACCAGTCAGTGGCAATACGACGCCCGTGGCCGCCTGATTGTGGCGCAAGATGCCGCAGGCAATGCCAGCCAGTATCACTACGGCAGCGATGGACAGCTGGCTAAAGTCGTCAATCCTGACGGCACGCACAGCCTGCTGCAATACGATGCCGAAGGCCGCTTACTCAGCCACACCGACGCGCTACAAGCTAAAACCCAGTTTGATTACGACCGCGCAGGCCGAGTCAGTAGCCGCAAAGACGCCGCCAATCAAACCCTGAATTATCAGTACGATAAGCTAGGCCGCCTGCTCAGCCTGATTAATGAAAATAACGAGGCTTATCGTTTTACTTACGATGCCGCCAGCCGCCTGCAGGAAGAAACCGACTTCGGCAATAAACGCACCCGCTACCAGTACGAAGCAGCAACGGGCCGCCTGCAGCAAATCGACGAAGCTGGGAAAATCACCACCCTTGCCTACGATGAAACCGGTCGCTTAACAGCAAGGCAGAGTGGCCAAAGCAGCGAGCGCTTTAGATACGACGTATTAGGCCGGATTTACGCCGCTAAAAACCAATACAGCGAATGCCATTTTGCTTTTGATGCCGTCGGCAACCTCATCACCGAGCGCCACGAATACAAGCTATTCGGCCAGCAACAGCAGTACAACTGGCAGCATGAATACGACGAACTCGGCAACCGCATCGCCAGCATCCGCCCCGATGGCCAGCGCACCGACTGGCTGATTTACGGCAGTGGCCACGTGCACGGCATGCTGTGGAATAAACAAGAAATCGCCAGCTTTGAGCGTGATGATCTGCACCGCGAAACCCAGCGAACGCTGGGCAATCAACTGACTGCACACACCCACTTCGACAAAATGGGCCGCATTACCCAGCAAACACTCAGCGGTAAAACCAGCAGCAACCGCAGCTACAAATACGATCCAGTCGGCCAGTTGCTGGGCATCAGCGACAGCCGCAGCGGCCAGATCAGCTATCAATACGATCCAGTAGGCCGTCTTATCGCTGCCAACAGCCGCCTCGGCCATGAAACCTTCGCCTTCGATCCAGCCAGTAACTTAGTCGATACAAAAGCTGGCACCAGCAGCAGCTTGCCCACCATGCCCGCTGTGCTCGGCAACTTATTAAAGCAATACGCCGGAACCCATTACAAATACGACGCCCGCAGCAATCTGATCGAAAAACAGCAAGGCGAACAAACCACTAAATACAGCTGGGATGGTTTTAACCGCCTGAGTAAAATCAGCAGCCAAGCGGGCGAAACCAAATACTTCTACGACGTATTCGGCCGCCGCATCGGCAAAGAAAACGCTCAAGGTAAAACAACATTCATCTGGGACGGCGACGTTATCGCCCTGGAAAAAACTGCCGAACAAACACGCCATTACCTGTTTGAACCCAACAGCTTTATACCGCTGGCGCAAATCGTCTCCACCAACGACAGCGAACAAGAACACACCGCCTACTACCATGTGGATCAACTTGGTACACCGCAAACACTTAGCGATGAAAACGGCGAAATCGCATGGAGCGCAGAGTACAAGGCGTGGGGTGAAGCGCAGGTCGTCATCAGTGAAGCGGCAAAAGAAGCTGGAATCAACAATTCCATACGCTTTCAAGGCCAATACTACGACGAAGAATCCGGCTTGCACTACAACCGCCACCGCTATTACGATCCGGAGATTGGGCGGTTTATTAGTAGTGATCCGATTGGCTTGATGGGGGGATTTAATACTCATGCTTATGCGCCGAATCCGACGGGGTGGATCGATCCACAGGGATTGGCTCGTGATCCAAAATCATCGTATCCAGCAACAGATGTAATGCCTAAAATAGCAGGTACAGAACGCCATCATGTCATTCCGTATCATTTGCGTGACCATCCTGCAATGAGAGATGCAGGCTTAGATATCAATTCAGCAAAAAATATGATGTATCTTCCAAGACATTGCAACACAAGTACAACAACAAATAGAACGCGTCATTCCTGCTTTAAACTTGGTGATGATAAACATGCAAACTATGACCAGCATATGCGGCAACAGCTGGATTCAATTTCTAGAAAAGCAGATCAGAATGATTGGGACTCTTCACAAATAAGGCAAGAGATTGAGAAATTGCAGTCCAGCACGAGACAAGACCTAAGAAAAGGAAAAAAAACATGGCCATGAAAGTTTATGATCTTGTAGTTAAGTCAAAGAAGGATGCTTGCTATGCTTATATGCCTGATGCGATATTAAGCTCGCCCAACAAGAGGAGCTTATATCGTTTTTTATATTCCGAGGATTCATGCAACTGGCCTGACTGGATCAGCAGTTTCTACTTCTATGCACAAGAAGGACTCACAGATGTTGAATTAACCCATTTAGATTATTTGGAAGTGCTTGGCCCTTATGCATTATTTTCTGAGAATTTTTTTAAAGTTTTCCATGAGCTATTGCAAACTGAAGTGATATTTCATCCTATTCAAGTTATTGCCCATCGCGGAGAAGGGAAAGCATACAATTTTTACTTGGCTAAATTTTTACGGAGTGAAAAATTTTTACGCGCAAATGAAAATGGAAAAGCAATGATTGAGTTATATTCTAAGTTTACTCCATTTTTATTAGCAAAAGATGTAGCGCCAGAATACGCGTACTGCTACTTTGCATCTGAGTCAATGGTCAATATTTGTAAAGAAAATAACATGCAAATTGCATTTAAAGAAGCTAAATTCCGCTAAAGAGCAATGGGGGCAGGTCTTACATTTCATAAAAAATATAAAACCTGTTCCTTTAGTTCATCAAGACTAAGTTAAAAAACAAATTTACAAAGAACAATTAGGGCATGTTTTAATTCAGGTAAATAGATCTTCGCTTCAGCTAAAAATAAAAAGAAAACCAAATGTTTACAATGCAAAACACCAGTAAAACCGAGAGATCTTTTCTTGATCTGAAAGACCAAAATGGCGACGTATTAAAACATTTCGTTTTGGGACTTGATGTTAGTAAATTTCAGAATGGAGTAAGTTTAAAGCTAAAGGCCCAAAAGTTTTTTAATCTAAAAAATATTGAAGATTGCGATTTCTTTCAGCCAACAATGCCATTTCCTGTTTTTTCTTGTCACGCAAAAGAAGTTATTGAAGCATGCACGAACGATATTGATTTTGCACCTTGTGAAATATTTATTAATGGTATATTTGTAAAGGCATTTGCTGGAAGAATTTTAAATTTTAAGCCTGTTTTTGTAAGAGAGGGAGAGTACGCAATTAAAGTTAGGAATGAATTCATGCCCAGTGAAAATGATTTTATTATTAGAGATTCTGAAAATGAGCAGTTTTACTTTGTTACTGAGCGCTTTCGTAAGCTTTGTTCGGATTCCAAGTTAAAAATAAGATTTATTGATTTTTCAATGTTTAAATAAGAATGTCGTGAACATTATTAACGATAGCTTAATAAACTTTGTATTTGATAAATAAAAATTTGTAGGGTCAGATACCGTCTTGCAAGTCAAGGTTTTTAGTCCCGAAATGGGCATCAAACGGTACGCCTGACTGTTGGAGATAACAAGCAAGCCCATCGCTTAATACCTGAAGAAATATGGGCAAAACATGAGGGCTTTCTTAATAAAGTTGGAATGAGCGGACAACGTGATGATGCAGCGAATGGCTTATTGATTCCTGATAGTGCACAAAAAGCTCGACAGATGAAAAAACGTTTTTACCATTGCGGCTCTCATGCTGGATATTCTGCTGTTGTAAATAATCAGGTCCAAAAAATTAGAGATGAATATGAAAATGGTGATATTTCCTCCACGGAAGCTGCAAATAAAATTTCCGCACTGCAAGACAGATTACGAACAGGCCTGAACGTTAGTGGCGGAAAATCACCAATTAGAATTAGGTAGAAAATAATGAAAAAATACTTTGCACTTGCGCGGAAAAACCAAATTGGTTGCCCTGTCGGTTATATAAATTGGGTTTTGTATGATAAGTACTATCCTTTAAAAGAAGCAAAAAAAATTCAACATGGGTACTACCCTTGGTATGCTGAAAACAGGGAAAGTAAAATTGACAATTTTCCTGAAAACATCCATCTAATCTACAATGGAGGTGAGGTCGATTTTGATATACGAGCAGAGCCAGGAAATTATTTTATTGTAATAAGTAAAAATGCGCTTGAAGTTATTAATAAATTTTCCATTCAATTTGATGATATAAGAGAGGTTGTCATCTGTGATGCGAATGGTCAAAAAACGTCTAATAAAGAGTACTGTGTCGCTCGGCTTACACCTATTACAGCGGAAGAAGTTGACTCTGGATCATCTGAATTTATTAAGAATGAATATGGAAGAATAACAAAAATAAGAAAAATTTCTTTTTCTCCACAGTTTGATTGCGATTTATTTAGAATAAAAGGTATGTTAGGCGGGAGTCAAACATTAATTTGCTCAGAAGAGTTAAAAAATGAATTAGAACTTGCCAATGCTGATAACGGGATTAATTTCGTTGATTTATCTTCATTTTCTTGCTCTACCTTTTGGAACTTCGAAGCGATTTGATTTTTTAATTTGGACTTCAATGTTGCCGCAGAAGATTTTGAAATCCTGATTTTATTTTAATAATTGAGGCAACATAATTAGATCAGAAAAGACGTTATTTTATTTTTAGCATAAAATATGCCAAGAAAATCAGATCATTCACTACGGCTTGAGAGCCTTCCTGCCGGGATCAAAGAAGCGGCCCAAAGCTGGATTCCTATTGCTATTGGTAAGCGTCGAAGCCCTATAGGTAAGCGGCAATGTTTGCGGGTATTGCAAGCGGTTGCAAAGGCATGGGGTGGAGAATGCCTTTCTGAGGAGTACATAAATAGCAGCGTTAAATTGTCTTTTCGCTGTAGCAAAGGGCATCGCTGGGAGTCGTATGACCGCACTATATTGCGTGGTGGCTTTTGTCCTGTTTGTTATGACAGAGGGCGTCATACTTTGAAAGGTACAAGCAGTGGCTGCGGAGCGTGGCTGGCAGTGCTTAAGCACGCATTATGAGAACAGAAATGCCCCCATGCTGTGGCGCTGCAAAAACATAATAACTGGGGTCAGAGTAAACTTAATTCTGCTTTCTTTTGCTCTAAGAGGATTTAATTTTTTTTCCGACTCCTATTATTTTAATCAATACGCCGGAACCCATTACAAATACGACGCCCGCAGCAATCTGATTGAAAAACAGCAAGGTGAGCAGATCACCCAATACAGCTGGGATGGTTTTAACCGCCTGGGTAAAATCAGCAGCCAAGCGGGCGAGACCAAATACTTCTACGACGTATTCGGCCGCCGCATCGGCAAAGAAAACGCCCGAGGCAAAACAGAATTCATCTGGGACGGCGACGTCATCGCCCTGGAAAAAACTGCCGAACAAACACGCCATTACCTGTTTGAACCCAACAGCTTTATACCGCTGGCGCAAATCGTCTCCACCAACGACAGCGAACAAGAACACACCGCCTACTACCATGTGGATCAACTTGGTACACCGCAAACACTTAGCGATGAAAACGGCGAAATCGCATGGAGCGCAGAGTACAAGGCGTGGGGCGAAGCGCAGGTCGTCATCAGCGAAGCGGCAAAAGAAGCCGGAATCGATAACCCAATCCGCTTTCAAGGCCAATACTTTGACGAAGAATCCGGCTTGCACTACAACCGCCACCGCTATTACGATCCGGAGATTGGGCGGTTTATTAGTAGTGATCCGATTGGGTTAATGGGGGGATTAAATACCCATGCTTATGCGCCAAATCCAACAAGGTGGACTGATCCTACTGGATTAAGTCCATGTTTATGTGATTGTGAAGAGATTCTTGCTCAGGAAGGCGTTAAAACAGGCCGCCATGGTGATTTAAAGAAGATTGGTGATTTAAAGAAGATTGGTGGTTTACAGGATTCGCATCATATTTATCAAGATGCATCCGTCAATGGCATTGCAAACTATAACTATAACGATGCCCCAGCGATTAGTTTACAAGGCCGAAATGCAGATGGCACAACACGAGGAACACCACATTATAAAGCAAATAGAGCTCAAGATTCAGCGTCTACGGCTGGGTTGCTAGGTAGTGAAACTGTTGTGGCCTATAAGTCTTTAAGAGCTGCTGGACTTAGTCCTCAGGCGGCAAAATGTGCGACATTAAAAGCGCGAGGTTATTTTAAAGGAATTGGTGCAAGTTCAGGCACAAGTACGGTAACGCCATCAAAAAGGGGAAAAAAATGACGAATAAGGTTGCTCAAGAAAAAGCTTATATGCTTGCTGTTGAATTTATTGATGCGATAAACACAAACGACAAAGAAAAATTGAAGGAGAAATTTAGTGTTTCCCAAGCAGTTTTAGATGAAATATATGAAGAGATCGAGTATTTTTTTGACGGTATTCCACCTATCTCTTTGCCCTCTATTGAAACCGCTTTTTTATCTAGAAATCCTAAAACATTTTTTGATTTCTATAAAATGGATGATGATATTTTTTGGGGAGCAGAGTGTACTTTGTTTGTTGATGGGAAAATCGCTGAACCGATCCTTCATCTAGAATTTATTGAGCGTGATGACGAGTTATTTTTAACATATAAATATTTAGGATCTTAATAATTAAAGCAATCTACACGATGAGTCGTTAGATCAGAAAAAAATGAGGAGGTCTAATTTCTTTATAAATATTAACCAGATTATGTCTTTTGCTCAGTCAAGTCCCCATATGGCCATTGTCCGGCTTGAGTGAAGTGCGCATGGAATAAGGGCGTTCCGCCCATTTAACCATCCGAAGCAGCTATGCTGTGCAAGCAGCTAAATCAAGGGTTCCGGAGCAAAAGACATAATTAGGAATATTAAACTTCCTATGAAATAGCCAGCATATTTTTTCTATGGCAATACCTAGCTAGGTTAAGTTTAGGTTGCAAAAATGAATAAGTATTTTGTCATGGCAGCAAAAGTAGAAACAGGTTGTCCTCCGGGCTTTTATTATGTGTATTTACTAAGCGCATTTGATGCTAAAACCTACAAAACTCGGCAATTGTCAAAGTAGTTGAGATGTTTTTACGATTTAAGCTGCCTGTAATTCCTCGCTTGTTTTAGGTTCAATGACCCGGTCTGGGTTGAGTTGCACTTCGTTTTGCCAGCTCCAGTTCCGAGTCGCGTTCCGCCACCGTTCCGGTCGCGCCTGACACGCGGCTTGGTAGAGGGTGTGGCGTTTTTCTAATAGTGCTTTGTCCTGCCCTTGATACCGCTGTGCCGGTGCGTATGGCTGTACCAATCCACAAAACGCCTGACCCATTGCCTTGCTTCATCCAGACTGGCAAAGCCTTTATGCGGCCAGGCGGGCCAATATTTCAGCGTGCGGAACACCAACCCACAGCTTGAATCCTGTAGCAAGTAGCCACAGCGAGAGAAAAAAGCCCAGCGTCCATATCATTGCGTTCGAGTAATACGGCACAAAAAGCCGACCAAATAAGACTGTAGCCAACAGTAACAGCATTCCAACGGCAAGGATCATGACTGTGCGCATGGTATTGAATCTCGAAAAATGGTGGATGAATGCAAGGCTGGTTTGTGATCCCTCTATACTAGACAAACATCCCGCCTGACACCTCAATACGTTGTGCGTTGATCCAACCGCTTTGATCATGCAACAGTGCCGTGATGGCACCACCAATATCGTCGGGCAACCCAACACGACCCAGTGCGGTCTGATTAGCGATAAACTGATTCAATTGTTCATTATCGCGCACCGCACCACCGCCAAAATCGGTTTCAATTGCGCCAGGTGCAATCACATTAACTCGGATACCGCGCTCACCTAGCTCTTTAGCCAAATAGCGGCTAAGTACTTCAACTGCGCCTTTCATGGTGGCGTATGCAGCAAAGCCGGGCAAAGCGAAGCGGGTTAGCCCGGTAGACACATTAATAATTCGCCCCTGATCGGCTAGTAGCGGAAGTAGCTGCTGAGTTAGGAAAAATACGCCTTTCACATGCAAATTCATAAGTTGGTCAAACTGTGCTTCGGTGGTTTTAATAAAACCGGTATGAATCCCGATACCTGCGTTATTGATCAAAAAATTAAACTGACTGCGTTGCCAGTGCTGCTCTAAGGCGGCCTCGACGCGACTGGCAAAATCGCTAAATTGAGCGCATTGCCCTGCATCGAGTTGTAGGGCAACGGCTTTGCGCCCCAGCGCTTCGATTTGTGCCACAACCGTAGCCGCTTCATCGGTACGACTATGGTAGGTCAGAATAATATCCACACCACTAGCTGCAAGCTGCAGAGCGGTATTCTTACCGAGACCACGGCTAGCGCCGGTAATTAATGCAATTTTGGTATTCATCAGGATTCCTTGGTGGATTTAAAAAAACATAAGCAAGTCTATTGCCTATTTTTTGATAGATAAACAGGCTTATAATGGCATCACTATCCATGAAAATAGAACAATCAGCTAACCAGGGCGAAAAGGGAATAAGGCGAATTAATGCATCCAACTGAAGCCATGCAGATTTTTATCAGGGTCGCGGAACTAGGTAGTTTTACCTTGGCAGCTCAGGCGCTAGCTCAGCCTCGTGCCACGGTTAGCAGTGCCGTGCAGCAGCTGGAAAGCTGGTTGGGGGTTCAGCTATTGCTACGTACAACCCGTAAAGTGCAAATCACTCCCGATGGGCAGGCTTTTTATGAGCGCAGCCGAGATTTGTTAGCGGATATGGATGAATTGCAAAACCTGTTTCAGCACACCTCGGCCACCCTGAAGGGGCGATTGCGAGTGGATATGCCAGCGGGTATTGCGACGCAGATGGTATTGCCGCGTTTACCCGAATTTATGGCAGAGCATCCGCAATTACAGATCGAGCTCAGTAGCACGGACCGACGTGTTGATCTGGTCAGGGATGGCTTTGATTGTGTGATTCGCGTTGGGCAGCTGGCCGACTCAAACTATATCGCTCGGCCATTAGGACAAATGCGGCAAATCAATTGCGCCAGTCCTGCCTATTTGGCGGCACATGGTACACCGCTACAGCTGGCGGATCTGGCACAGCATCAGTTGATCCACTACCAGCCCAACCTTGGTGATAAAGTGCTGGGCTGGGAATACCACGACGGACAAAGCGTGCAACAGATTCAAATGGGCGGCCTACTTACGGTGAATCATACCGATTCATATCAAGCAGCCTGTGTGGCGGGGTTGGGGCTCATTCAAGTGCCAGAACTTGGTGTGCAACATTTGCTAGCTAGTGGGCAATTGTGCGAAATTTTGCCGCAGTACTGTGCACCATCTTTACCTATTTCGTTGCTTTATACACAACGCCGACATTTATCCAAACGAGTGCAGGTGTTTATGCAATGGATTAGCACAATCAGCGCGCATTATCTAACAAGCACTTCTTCTATTTGAAGTAGGGGGGATTACCACCCCACCTTGTATCTTGTTCCCTGTGGTGGTTAGCTACTACCACACGAGGCAAAGTGAGTTTGGGCCCAACCTTAAGGCATTGACCTTCTCTTGTAGATCAAACCCTTCGCCTCTCTTCTTTCGCCAAATCAGACACTGAACGGTAGCCAAGGGCGCTGACCCTGTATGCACAAGGCAAGTGGGCGAATTAGGCTTTTTTACAGGAAGAGTTCTCATGTTTTATCTTGGTATGGATGTGGCTAAAGCTAAACTCGATTGTTATTTGCTAACCCAGCTTGACCCGCTCAAAGGCAAAGCCAAAGTCGTTACCAATACCGCCAAAGGTCTCGCCGATTTACTGGCCTGGCTGACTAAAAATCACATCCCTCATGATCAGTTGCACGTCACCATGGAAGCCACTGGCGTGTATCACGAATTAGCCGCTACGCTGCTACATGATGCTGGCGTGTGCGTCTCGATTGCCAATCCCGCACAGGTCAAACATTTTGGCCAAGGCCTCGCTGTTCGCACCAAAACCGATGGCGTTGATAGCCAAGTGCTGGCACGTTACTGCGCCATGATTAACCCTGCCGCGTGGCTGCCTCCGCCGCCCGAAGCCCGCATTTTGAAAGGGTTTCTTGCCCGCCGCGAAGCGATTCTGCAAGACTTGCTGCGCGAACAAAATCGCCAAGAAAAAGCACAGTCGACTGTTACACCAGAGCTGATTCATCAGTCGATTAACGACAGCATCGCCTTTCTAAACGCGCAACTCAAAAAGCTGCAAAGCCAAATCGACGATCACATCGACCGCCATCCAGGACTGAAAAATGACCTAGATTTACTACAAAGCATCCCTGCAATTGGACCGCAAAGTGGGACACAATTGTTGGCTGTGATGCACATGCATCAGTTCAATACAGCCGAACAACTATCGGCCTATTTGGGCTTGGTGCCGGTCGAGCGACAATCAGGTTCGTCACTATTAGGTCGCGCTAAACTGTCCAAAGCTGGCCCTTCGCAAATACGTGCAGTACTTTATATGGCCGCTATTGTTGCCACAAAATACAACCCCCACGTCAAAGCCTTATTTGAACGTTTGCTTGCCCGAGGCAAGAGCAAAATGTCTGCCTTGGGCGCTTGCATGCGCAAACTGGTACACCTGAGCTTCGGCGTGCTGAAAACACAGAAAAAGTATCAAGCTGAGTATCAAAATGCTTGACCGGCAAGACGGTATCTACTGGCAAGGCCTACTGTCAGATCAAGTCTGAACTTCTACAATTAATTAGGTGCTTTACTTAATAGATTTAACGGTTTCCGCTATTGATTGTGCTTGTTTCTTATCAACTACAAAATCAGACAAGCTTTCATTATGTGCCCGATCTTCCCTAGCGAGTCTGTGCGATGGCACTTGAACAATGTTTGAAAAATAGTTGCCTAGTAGTATAAATGCGTTTCGTTGTTCTTCTTCATACCTTTGCCGTTGATAGGTGCGTTTGACCTTGTTTTCTTCTTTGTGATTTAGGCATAGTTCAATAATGTGTGGCATAACGCCGAGTTCGCCCATTAATGTCGCAGCACTTCGGCGTAAATCATGTGGTGTCCATTTGCCGCCAAGCATCATCAGGGATTGTGTATCTTTGCTACGTCCAAACATCGGGCTGGTACTTTGTCGATCTGTAATTTGCTTTGTTAGTGTTTTGACACAAACATGTGTTTCGCCACTACGATTGGGAAACAACCAAATAGGATTATCTATAATTGAAAGCAATTTTTTGATTGATGAGAGACTAAAGTCTGATAAGTAAATTGTGTGTGGAACGCCATTCTTTGCATTATCGGCTGGAATTTGCCACGTGCGATTTATTAAATCAAAGTGGTGACGTTTTGCGCGCAGTAGCTCTCCCACTCGTGCCGCGGTACCTAGCAACACGTGTATTGCTGCCTTTGCTTTTAGTGATAAATTACATAAGGGAAGTGCGCTTACGAGGAGTGCACATAATTCCGTTTCATCTAAGATCCGGTCGCGCTCAGTTTCTTTACCGCCAAAGGCTGTTTTTTTAAGATGGCTCGTAGGATCGTTTTCCAGTAGCCCAGAGCCAATGGCAAAACCAAAGCATTGACGTAAATCGGATAGCGTGCGATTTGCCATGCGTTTTGCACCGCGTTCTACGATGTCGTTTAATACTTTGGCGATTAATTGGCGTGTGATTTCATCAGCGTATAAGCTACCAAGTAGTGGTAATACATCCTTTGCAAAAGCTCTCCGAATTTCAGCTCCACCATCTTTGCGTTCCGCTAGTTGAATTTTGGCCCATCGTTCGAATAAATTGGCAAAGGTCATTCGTGCTGCTTGTTGAGCGATTTCGGTTTCTTCACGTTGGCGCTCGTCCTCCGCTTGTAATTTGGCTGCTACGAGTGCTTGACGTTTGTTGCGTTCGGCCTCGATGGGGTCTATCCCCTCGCTGCTAGCCAGACGAAGTTCATCTCGTTTTTTGCGAATGCATGAAAGGTCCGTTTTAGGCCAAGTACCGCAGTGTTTTTCTCTGCGTTTGTTACCGACGCGAAATTGGAAGCTGAAACTTACGCTCACCGAGCCATCACGTTTAACATTAACTTTTCCAGATAAGCTTCCCCCGTCACGTAGTACTTCGCCATGTTGTGTGGGTTTTATATTTTTTAACGTTAAAACTTTGAGTTGATTATCTGTGCTTGCCATTTTTCCCCCGACATTTCCCCCGACAAAATATTCGGTTGTTGTCGGAGATTATCGGACTTTATCCGATGTGATGCAACTGTATGATGTTGAAAATAAAGGTGATATTGTATGGTTGCTGGTAGCTGTTGGAGTGTATTGGATAAGAATTTACCTTTATGGGGTGCAAGGGGTAGGAGGTTCGAATCCTCTCATTCCGACCAACTTAAGTACTTGATTAAAGGCCGCTTTTTAAGTGGCCTTTTTTCTTTTTGTACTTCTGATAAGGGTCAGTGCGGGAGTTTTGCGGGACGGGTCTTCTGTCACCTTGTTTGCGGCATCTATCAGCTGGCTTAATTCAGCCGCAGAATAGTGTGTGGTGACGTTTCCATTTGTATGGCCTAGTAACACCTGCCGGTCTTCATGGCTTACACCAGCCGCCCGTAAGCGTCGGCCAAAGGTGTGCTTTAAGTCGTGCACCCTCACATTGGCGAGTCCTTCGCAGAAAGGGCGCTTAGTTTCTTCTGCCATCCGTTCTGCTGCCCTGTTTCTTGCTTTACGCCAGGCGTGATCATTCATTCTCGCAAGGCAACGGCCTTCATATGGGAATACCCATTCCTCATTAATTTCGCGCTGATTGCTTATAACCTGTTTTGCCATCTCATTTAAAATGATCACTCGGTCATCTCCATTTTTTACACCGCGTGCGCCATCTCTTCCGCCAAAATTCCAAGGCACTACAAAAACGCTGGTATTTAATTCCGGGATTTTTACTTCCCATTCCCAGCGCAATTTGCAGACCTCTTGTTCCCGTACTCCAACATTCACTTTAAACAATGCCATTCTTTTTAAATGCTCTGGCAGTTCCATTATTAAATATCGCTGTTCATCAAAATTAAGAGGGTAGGGCTCGCGGGCGGTTTCTTTTTCATTTAGCTTGGCAATCATTGGGGGTGAATCAAGCCATGTCATCCCGTGCTCATCGCGCCAACTGCGAGAGGCTAGATTTAATACCCGGATAACTTTCTCTAAGGCCATATTGATGGTGCGATGGCTAACCCCCTGTAATAGGCGGGCCTCAATAAATGCGGCTAATGTCCCGTCGTGTAATTTATTTAATGGGCAATTACCAATAAATGGATCCAACTGAGAAAAAATGAGGGCAGTTAATTTAATAGAAGGCTGCTCCAAATTATCCCGCAAGTATTTCGTTGCGGCCTCTCGCCAGATCCGCTCTGGCCGAATGCCATAAACCGTGGCATTACGGATTGCCTCCAGCCGGTGGATTAAGTAGCTTTCTGCTTCTTCCCTGTCGCCTGTGCCAGTGCTTTCGCAAAGTCGTCCGTACCCCTTAATTTGTTTGTCGATGTGCCAGGCACCTGACCGGAGCGTAAGACCGGTGATATTCTTTCTTGCCATGTTGAGATCTCTTTATGTTGTCTTTCTACGGGGCCGGTTTTCGGAATATTGGCAGCTGGTACTCTGCAGCCATTGATACGCTGAAAGCCGACGTCTTGTTTGTATTGGGTTACCCATTCATCCAAGTCGAGCCGGTCAAATGCGACGCCTTGAATACCGATAGGAACGGCGACAACATTAGGCTCGACTGTCTTTGTAAACTCGTTTTTATTCATGCCCAGATAGGCAGGGGCATCGCTTTTACGGATAAGCCTTGGGAGGATTTGCATAGGAGTGTCCTTTTATCGGCCTGCAATACGCTGGGCTTTTTGTTTTGTGGCGTTATGCCCTTGCCAGTCTCTGGCGCACTCTTCGCAGCAGAACACTGCATCATTGACGGCGACCGCGCTGCACCAGCGGCATTCCCCGCTGGGTTGAGGGGTTTTATCTTTGCTTAGCTTTGCATTGGCGTAGTGGGCTGCGATGGCGTTGCAGCGCATCAGCTCGGATACGTCGCTGGCTTGGTCTATCTTGTCGCTCATGGTTCAGATTCCTATTCAGATCGATGAATGATTAAGCTGCTTACGTCAGGCTGGATGCGGCAGGCGTAGCAGGGCCTTGGTCGTGCTTTAAATTTTGTTTTTGGCGTCGAGATAAGCCTGAGCACCGTACTTTCGAGCGTTAATTCTTGCTCGTTCACTTAGATCCGGTGGGGGAGCTTCTCTTCTTATGCCTTTATCATTAAGTGCCTGATCCAAAGTGCAGGAAACAGTTAATGCCACATGTCCTAGGGTCGAAGGCTTCGCCCTCTCCCGACGCTTGCGCTTCGCTTCAGCGGCAAAGG
The DNA here is from genome assembly GCF_003952345.1 of Iodobacter ciconiae. Lineage (NCBI taxonomy): Bacteria > Pseudomonadati > Pseudomonadota > Betaproteobacteria > Neisseriales > Chitinibacteraceae > Iodobacter > Iodobacter ciconiae. Next base: position 651,122 of record NZ_CP034433.1, read on the forward strand.
CCACCCCTAAAAACACGGCTTCTTGTTTCTGCTTCTGGGCGCGTTTCATTTCGGCCACTTCGTGCGGGCTGTATTCGATATGCGATGCACCCTTAAACGGGCCTTTTTGCGCTTGGCAAGTTTTACCTAGCCGCGCTTTGCCTTTGGCTCCCCATTGCACTTTCCAGCCTTCCTTATGGGTAAGTACCTGGCCGCGCTGACTCTTTACGCCACAAATCACTGCAACCACTTCGCCATAGCCGTTGATTTGTTCACGTTTTACCAGCTCCAGCGGGTCGTTTTCCATGGCGACCATATACGCTCTGAAGTCGCCCTTATCAGCGGCGTCCCATGCGCTGCCCAAAATACGGGTAGGGCAAATGATCTGCCCATCAAGATGTAAATCGCGTAAAGCGGTGAGGGGGGCCAGCACATCGGCGCGGCCAGAACGCATCGCCTTCATGGCTTCGGTAATGCAGGGCTGCAAATTGCCGTCGATTAATCCCTTGGCGGCTTCAGCAATGGCAGGCTCTTTATCCAGTGCAATAAGTTGCTCTAACAAGGTTTCGGCGTCTTTGCGCACGCGGCGGGATTCGCGGTAAGGCGTGACCGGAGCGGTGCCAAACATCTGAAACTGACGGCGGCCCAAAATACGCGCCCAGGTAGTTGCACGTTGTGCGCCGCTGATGGCATCCATACCGGCTTCGGTATCGCCGTCTACTTTGTAGCCGTCGATATTTTTTGCAATGTAGGCGATGGCATAAGCCACGGCGGCATAAACCATGTCCTGGCCTTTGCGTGGCTTGATGGGGTCGATCTTTACGCGGACTTTTTGGGCGTTTTTTTCATCGGGTTCGGCTTGCAGATACTTATCGCGGATGATCTTCAGGGCTTCGCTGGCGTGCTGCGGCTTCACAAAAAAGATTAAGTGCCAGTGCGGGGTACCGTCTTTGTGCGGCTCTAAAGTGCGCAGCCCCATAAAATCAATTTCGGCTTTGCTAAATTGGGTACGGCATTGCGCCCAGCACTGGGTCAAATAGCTGGCGGTTTGTTGCTGGCTAAAACCATTCCATTTTTTATTAAGGATCAGCTTTAAGTGCGGTTTTTCGCCGACGCTGGTGCAGCGGTGATAACAACCTGGTGCCGTCAGCGTGATGGCATAAGCGCGGTAGCCGATTTCTTGTGCTCGTTCGGCCATGCCCTTCATGCGGACAATTAACTCGGTGCGCTTGTTCTTGCCGTTGGCCATACTGCCTGCCAGTACATCAGCCATATCGATGACTTCACCATCGGGCGAAATAGCCACCGCTTCGGCCATGGCCACCGCGCTTTGCTGGGCGCGGATCACCATCCGTTCTAAATTCCACGGGCTGACATAAGCCTGGTCTTTGCCCATGCCGATACCGTAGGAATAAGCGCGGGCTTCGGCGGCGCGGATGGCGAGCGTGCGCAAGCGCTTGCTCCACCATTTATCTGACTTGATCCGGGCGGCCAGCTCCAGCACATAACGGCGCTGGGACGGCTTCATTTTTTGGTAATCGAGATGCTTAACGCCGTGCTCAGGCAATACAATCCAGCCGCGAGCCACCACCATTTCTAGCAACTCCAGCGGTGCTTCGATATTTGAACAACGAACGGCAAATTCTTTCGCCTTGGAGCGGCACTCGCTATCTGTTGCGGTTTCAAGCCATGCCTGCAAATTGAATTTGGGATTCATTGCGCGGTCGCCTTGGCATACCAAGCGTTTTGCAGCGTGGTTTCGCCTTCTGCGATGACGCTACCCAGCAAGCCGCGTATCTGTTTCAGCTTGGCGGATTCACGGGGTAAATCAAATTGACTCAGGCGGGCCATGCGGGCATGGATGGCCGCGTCGGCTTTTTGTGCCCAGGCGAGTAAATCGGCCAGCTCTTGGTTTTCTGCCTGATTTAATATCGGCAAAGGTTTGCGCTGTGGCTTGAGAGTAGCAAGGACTTCTTCGCCGTCGTCAGCATAGATAAAGGCAGGGCGTTCTTGTTTTACATCTGGAACGGGCATGGCCGGGGCGTTTCTGACCATGGCTAAAACACGGCTTCGCGCATCCACATTGATCTTTGTCGCCACACAGCGCTTAGGTTCTAAAGCGCTGGCAGGTAGATCAATCTTTGTTTGCAACTGCTTTGCGAGAGCGGCCATGTTTTATCCAGACGTGACAAAGCCCCTGCGGTTGTTAAACAGGCGCGGGAAGGCTTAGATAAAAAGGGGGGGATTACTTCAGGTTAAAGCGCGAGGGGGAGTTGCTGTTCTTTAAATTTCGGATCGTTAGATGGGGGAAAGTCTGTCCATTTAAATACTTCCTGATCTTCGCTGTACTTTGCGACCCTTGCCTCGGTGATCTGAAAGCCGACTTTTAGCCTGGCTCCACAACTTCGGCAACCGACTTGAGCGGTGGTGGCGGTTGGAGTAATCCGGACGCTGGTTCGCGTATGCGTTTTAGAATTACAGTATGGGCAATGAATCTCTACGGCCATGATGATTACTCCAAAGCTAACAAAAATTACAAAAGCAAAAGGCAGAGCCACAAACGACTACCATTCGTCGGGCAAAGCGCTTATATTTCTCTACGAAACGTAGTCGCGCCTTAAGCAACAGCGGCTTGTTCTATCTCGGTAAGAGCTATGTCTTCTATGTTTTTAAGCTCTTCTGCTGGGATTTCAATCCCACGAAAAGCCAAGCCTTCCAAGATCAGCAATCGGCACATAGAAGCAACAGACCTTGATTCTTGTTTTGCGATTGAACCCACAATGGGGTGCTCAATTGTTGTTAACCGTAAATTGATGCCTCGGCGGCTGAGCAGGCCGCGCGGCGCTCTGGGCATTGTCTGGTCGCCTGCCTCGTTTTCTATCATTGTTTAAGTTACCATTAAGGTTATTTAGAGTGTCATTAAGCGATACATCAGAATCTATGGATCAATTATCTACAACACCTGCTGCGTCGTCAACAGTAAAGTGTGACATGTTGGATATTTCTACTCGTTTTAAAGAGGAAAGAAAGCGCTTAGGTTTATCCCAGAAAGATGCTGCAAAGGCGCTTGGTGTCTCGATTAGCTCGCTTGGGACTTATGAAAGAAACCAAGTGACACCACTTGTTTGGGTACTATTGCCGCTCTATCAATTAGGCGCAGATATTCAGTACATAGTCACGGGTGAGCGCAGCTCGGCACGGCTGCCAGATACTGAACAGCAGCTTATCTCCGCCTTCCGTTCTGCACCTCAGCCGGTGCAAGCTGGTATCTTGGCTATGCTTCAAGTTGTCCCTGTTACCGATGCATCTGCCTCAGATAAGTCACAAGACGTAAACCCCAAATTCATGGGCAAGGTAGGGCAGGTTGTTGAAGGTGATGTGAAGATAAAAGGTAAGCAAACTTTTAAATTCTAAATATGAAGGACTGAGTGAATAGCAGTCACTTAATCGTAAGCGCTGCCGTTGAAGCGATAAAACCCGCAATTTTGCGGGTTTTTTTATGGTTTAAATAAAGTGAAAGATCAATCATTCTTGGGTGAAGTGGGTATGGTGGCATTTAAAAACATAAAGATTGAGCACAAGCATTTTCACTATGCTGCTTCACCCCGATTACTCTTGGTCGCCTGCATATTGTTGTCTTTTGCGCTGGGTGTGGTGACGGGTAGGGACTACTTGCCTGTTCGGTATTCTCTAGAGGAGAAGGCAACTATGGCAGAGCAAAAGGTTGATTCACTTGTGCTGACAATCAATGCGAGTTCGGCGGTATAGATCGCAGGTAAACAAAAGCCCCTTTACTAAAAAGGGGCTTGGTTTGATTTAAAGCTATTTGTACACTTCACGTCGATTACCTATTTTCACAACGAGGATGCGCAAGGCTCCATCTTCTATGCTGCTGATAAGTCGGTAATCACCCACAGGGTACTTCCAGAATTCGCCCAGCTTAGAGCCTTTTAAGGCCTCGCCTATGCTGCGTGGGTCTTCTAGCGTTGCGACCCGATCCCGTAAAAAAGCTGTAATCCTTCGTGCTACTTGCTTATCTAGCTTGGCTAGATCTTTCTGAGCTTCTTCATCCAGTTTAATCAGCCAGGCCAAGATTGCGCTCCACTTCTTCTAAGCTATAGGTTTTACTTTGCCCAGAGCGGATAGCTAACAAGCGCTGTTCGGCCAGATAGAGGTCTTCTAAATCATCCAAGTGCTGAATAATTGCCTCTCTGGCGTAAAATGTTTTAGTCCTGCCGGTACTCTTCGCTAAAAAGTCTAAGCGGCTTTCGATCTCGGCAGGCAGTCTGATTGCTAACATCGCTTTCGTCCTTTAGAGTTTGCTATACATATATAGCACATGTTTGATTTAAGCTTTAGTTTGGTTTTTACCCGGCTATTTCACTGGCTGTACTTCCAACTCCAAAGTCGTGTCGAACGACGACACGCCCATCTGTGTGATTTGCTCAAATAGAAATTTGCATGCAAAGACATCAGCATGACTAAGCCTAAGAAAAGCCTCTTTATAAAAAGGGGCTTGGTTAGTTTGGCCTATGATCTAGCCAATATGTATGGTTACTGGCTTATCTGCACGGCCCAGCAAAGAAATCAGCGTATCAATCGTAAACTTATTGGTTTTTTTATTAACTACATCCGAAACACGTGGCCGCGAAATATGGAGTATTGCTGCCGCTTCAGCTTGCTTGAGCTGTTTGCTTTCGATCCATGATCCTAGCTCTGCAATAAGCTGCTCTTTGAGCATTAAGGTAGTATCAATTTGTTTTTGTGATTCGGCGTGATAGCGCTGTGCTTCTTCCGGCGCAAAGCCAAGCTCAGCAAACAAGTTGCCACCAGCCGGGGTGATATGCTGGATTGTGGTGTCAATATTATTCATGGCTCTGTTTTCCTTGATTGAATGATGGCCCGATAACGTGCTTCGGCAATGTCCTTATCTTTTTTTGCGGTAGCTTCAGTTTTCTTTTGGAAGCAATGCAATACATAAATGGCCTCTTCAAACTTGGCCACATACATTACGCGAAAGATACCGGCTGCATCTTTAATCCGAACCTCTTTTGTTCCCCGGCCAACATCATCAAAAGGCTTCCAATCATCTGGATCTAAACCGGCCTGAACTTTTGAAAGTTGGTAGCCTGCTTCTTTACGTGGGCCTTCTGGAAAGCGGATAAGGTCGTCAAATGATGATCCCACCCACCTTATTTCTTTATCTTCTCGCATGTATAAAATTCTATACATTATTATTGGTTTGCGCCAGTGTAAAACTTTGCATTAAAAAATTAACTGTTAAACGGCGGCCAGATGGTCGCCGTTTTTTGTTTACACGTCCACCTCACTAGCCTTCACTTCCAGCTCCAAAGCCGTACTGTAGCCGCTATCGCCTAAGCTGTGCACGACGCGGCTGATGATCCAGTCTTGCTTGTCGATGATGGGCTTAAAGCCTGAAACGCTGGCGGGCAGCTCGGGAAAGAGTTCGGGGCGTCCATAGGCGAGGGTGATTGAGAATTGAGCCACGCCGCGCTGTAGTTTTTCCCATTCTGCTTTTGCGGCTCGCTCGGCGGTGGTTTTGCTGGCGTAAACGTGTCTTAGGGTTTTTACGTTATCGTCAGCCCCCTGGATCACTTCGCCTTGCCCTGGGCCAGCTGCTTTTCTGGGTTTGCGTTTTATGGTGGTGGTTTCTTTTTTGGCTGTTTTGGTGTTTTGCCATGCGGCTTTTACGCCGCTATACGCACCTCGATCAGCAATGCTAAATCTGTGACTATCCCCTGACTGGCGCGTAATCAGCACTTTACCCAATGGCTTGCCGCTGGCCGTGGTGGCTTGGCCTGCTTTCATAAATAGCAGGCTGTTATCTTTGACCGTAGCAATGGCGTCAAACATTAGAGCGAGGCGGCTTAAAAAGCTGGCGTCGCTTTCGCTGGTTTGATCAATATGGCTAATGGTTTGCCCGGCTAAGCTTTGCCCGATCCGGTGCTGGATCTTGTTTTGTTTGGCGATGGTTTCCACAATCGCGCCCACGGTGGTCTGGTGCCATGAGCGTTCTTTCTTGGTCGACAATCCAGCGCGTAAATCAGCACTACGGGCGCGGATGGTGAGCTGATCCGGTGCGCCGCTGTGCTCGATTTCATCCACCGTATATTGGCCCTTATTGACTAAGCCGCTATCAGACCAGCCCAGCGAAACACTGACGATGGCACCGCGTGGCGGAATATCCAGCAGGCCGTCGCTATCGTCTAGCGTAATATCCAGCTGATCCGCGTCAAAGCCGCGATTGTCCGTCAGGCTAACTGATACCAGCCTATCGTTCACCCGCTTAGAAATATCTTTGCTACCCACCATGATTTTAAAGCGTGGGGATTTGTGGCCTTCGTTCATTGCAACAGGCCCATGATGGTTTCGAGCGGGTCAGAGGTGATCCGCTTCAGGCTTAAGTTAAATTCAATCTTGCGGGCTGAGCCATTCTTGTAAAACAGGCTGCGGGTGGTTTTGATGGATTCGATCACGTACTCGCCGTAAATCCAGCCGGTGCCCTCAATTAAAAAATATTTCTCCCCCGTATCGGCCATTTCTTCCAGCGCCAGCAAAGAAACCTCGCCCGCGTTCAGTTCTTCATACAACACGCCGCTGAGTGCGATCGTTTCCGCATCTGGCCCTAAGAATTGATTAGCAGGGCCGATGCCGATCCGCGCCTGGCTTGCGTGCCGCCATGATTTAGATTGCTCTAAAGTTTGGTAAGGCGAGCTGGCCAGCTCAAATACAAACATGCCTAAGACCATCATCATCAGTCACTGTCTCCTAAGCGTGAGCGGTTGCGCACCTGCTTCTGGCGGTCGGCTTTGGCGATTTCTTGCGCAACCAGTTTTGCCAGTGCTTGTTCGTTCATGCCTGGTGCAGCATTGATTGTGATCTGGATGGATGGTGCCGGGCTTGGGGCATAGTTGGCTTGGGCGGCCATCGGCTGGCGCTGATCCAGCTTAACGTCGGCCATGGCCCCTAAGCTGGTGCCGCCAATAATCAGGCCGCTGGCCGCGCTGATTATTTTGCTGGTAATGCCTTGGATGGCGGCGAGCGGCTCTTTTTGCGTATCTGTTAAGCCATTACTAAAGCCTTGCATAGTAAAAGCGCCCAGCTCGGCAAAAACGCGGCTTGGGCTGTGAATGCCCAGCTTTTCTTTAAACCAGCCGATGGCATTTTCGCCTACGCCGTTAATGGCACTTTTCAGATAATGAATCCCGCCCGTAAATCCTTGAATAAGGCCGTCCATAATTTGCCCGCCAATGGTCACAAATGAAGTGACTAAGCCCGACATAAAGGCGGTAATGCTATCCCAGTTTCTAACAATGACGCCGATGAGTGACCAATTCATAAAGAAGTCGATCATGCCTTGGCCAGCGGCAATGGCTTTATCTTTTACCCATTGCCAAGCGGTATCTGCACCGGCGCAAATGCTATCCCAATTACGAATGATGATGCCGATGAGCGACCATTTCATAAAGAAGGCGGCGATACTATCAGCCACCGTGATCATTCCGTTTTTAATGAGCTTCCAGGTGGCAAGGGTAATTTTCTTTAAATCTTCCCAATGCCCGACAATAATACCAACGGGCGTCCAGTTTATAAAGAAACGAATAATGCCTTGAGCTACTGAAGCTACGCCAACGGCTAGGCTATCCCATATAGCAATTGTCCCTTCTTTTAGGCTTTGCCATTGCTTGGTAATTGCATTACCTACGGGCGCGATTGATGTTTTTAGCCATTCCCAGAACGCACTCGTTTTTTCTTTGATTGCTGCCCATAGCTCATTAAAGAACCTTGCAATTGGCCCCCAATATTTGTAAATCAGCAATGCAGCAATGGCAATGCCGGCAACGATCAGCCCGACCGGATTCATTAGCAGGGCGCGGCCCATAAACAGCGCAGCTTTGCCGGCCATGCTTAAAGCGCCGCTTAATAGGCCATAGCTCCATACCGCGGCTTTGGCTAATATTGAGCCGATCCCCATTTGAATATTCAGCGTCATCAGGGCCAATTTAATCATGGCAAACGGCCCCAGAATAGCGGCTGCGGCTAAGGTTAAGCCGCCTAAGATTGCCACTACGGCGGCAGCAGATACGCTGATTTTTACCAATGTGGCGGCCAGTTCGGGGTTGGCTTTCATCCATTCGCCACCTTTGCGGATCACGTCGGTGATACTTTTCAGCAGCTCGCGCAGTGGGCTGTTATTGCCTTCAAACATTTCAATGCCCACATCTTCCCAAGCCGATTGCAGCGTCTTGATATCGCCCGCCGCGTTGTCGCTCATGGTGGCTGCGTTTTTACTGGCTTCTCCGGCGGATTGTCTGAGGGTGGCAATCAGTTCTTGCAGCTTGCCGCTACCGGCTTGTGTAGTGAGCACGCTCAAGGCACTAAAAGCTTCTTCACCGGCAATATGCTTAAAGTATCCGGCCCGCTGGGCGTTCCCCATGTTTTTAGTTTTTGCTTCCAGCTCGGCAAGGATTGTCGGCAAGTCGCGCAGATTGCCTTGGGCATCTTTTGCCTGCAGTCCTAGCTCTTGCATTGCGTCTGCGGCCATTTTTGGCGGGGCGGCAAGGCGGGACATAATGGCGCGTAAGGCCGTACCGCCCATGCTGCCCTGAATACCCGCATCCCCCAGCTTGCCTGTCATGGCGGCGGCAGTTTCCAGATCCACGCCCAGACCGGCAGCGACCGGTGCCGCGTACTTCATGGTTTCAGCCAGCATTCTTAAATCGACATTCGAGCGGGTAAAGGTGCCGACCAGTACATCGCCCGCACGGCTCATCTCTCCGGCACTCAACTTAAAGCCGGTTAAAATATTAGAGGCCATGTCGGCAGCGGCGGGCAGTTCTACCCGTCCGGCCTTGGCTAAATCGAGTACACCCGGCATCGCCTTTTTAATTGCGGTCGGGTCAAAGCCTGACATCGCTAAAAAGCCTTGTCCCTGTGCCGCTTCATTGGCCGTAAAGCTGGTGGCCGCGCCTAATTCCCGTGCTTGTTTGCGCAGCTCCGCAAGCTGTGGGCTGTTTTTACCCAGCCGGGTCAGCGCCTGTACGCTGGACATTTCCGCGTCAAAGTCTAAGCCTGGGGCCATGACTCGTTTGGCTGCATACAGCGCACCGCCCCCCGCAACCGCCATACCGGCACCGGCTCCCGCCAGATTGTTCCGGGTATTCATGCTGCGGTCGTAAGCCGCTCTGGCCGCATGCTGGCGCCGCATCTGTCGGCCTAAGCGTTCAAGCTGCTGTTGTTCTCTTTGTAGTGCGGCCGTTGTGCTGGCGGCGTTTTGCCGTAATTCCCGCTGATGCTGGGACAGATTGCGGGTAGAGATCCCCGCCGCATTCAGAGAGGCTCGCAGGTTTTGCTGCCGGTTAACCAGCTGAGCGTGCCGCGCGGCCAGCTCTGCCGCTTCTTTTTTAGCGCGGTTAAATTCCGCGCTCATTTGCCGGGTCGGATTGGCCGTGGCGGCCAGACTTCTGCCCAGCGCGGTGGCGCGGTCCTGGGCGGCTTTCATTTGCTGGGATGATTGGGCCGTATCGCGGCTTAGTTTTCTGAATGAATCAATATTAGCCTGGGTTTTATCCAGCTCTTTCATCTTGTTTTTAAGCTCGCTGACTTGCCGCGAGACCGCCCGGCTTTGATTCTGAACCCCTCTGAGTGGCGCGGTAAATTGATCAACCGCCCTTAATATCACTTCCAGTCGTAAATTCCGCGCCGTACTCATGAGTGCCCCTTCAGCTGTGCTAATCGCTCTATGGCAATGGCTTTGTACTCCTCGCTTAATTCACAACCCAGCCAGTGGTAGCCTTCCATTTGTGCCGCCACCAGGGTCGAGCCTGATCCGGCGAAAGGATCCAGAATCAAACCGCCCGGCTTGCAGATCTTGATCAGGTCGCGCATTAAATCGGTGGGTTTGCCAGTGACGTGGAATTTGTCTTTTTGCTTGACCACTTCTTTGTAAACACCGCGCAATACGCCCACGTCACGCTCGTTCGGCATCTGGCCCTTGCTGCCCCACACAATGTATTCGGCCTGATTACGATAGCGGCCCATTTGTGGGCGCACCCCTTCGCCTTTGTCCCATACGGCAATGCCCCGCCAGGTAAAGCCCGCAATTTGCAAGGCGTCGGTAGTCAGTGGCAATTGCCGCCAGTCAGTGAATAAGCAAATGGGCGCACCGTCTTTCATGACGCGCAGGCATTCAGCCAGCCAGAGTGTCATCCAGCGCAGGTGGGTGCGCTGGTCGCGGTGATCGCCGGTAAATTCGGGATATTTGCGGGCTGTGCCACCGTTTTGATATTTGTCGGAGGTGCTGCGGTTTTTAGAGCCGATATGTAAGCCGCCCGAAGCATAGGGCGGATCAGTGATCAGCGCATCAACCAGGGCGGCAGGCAGGGATTCTAAAAAGGGCAGGCTGTCGCCGCTATGGAGTTTATTTTTCATGTACTATTTTTCTGGGTTGTGACGTTTACGCGCTTCCTCGCGCCATTCCATCAGCTCGGATACCGCCATGTCATCCATGGCCCCAGGGGGCCAGTGAAACACCATGGCGATATCCGCCATCGCTGAAGTTACGCTTGCGGGTAATCGGGTATGCTTGCCTTCGGCAATAAAAAACCTGCCGTCACTCCCGCCAGTTGCAGCAGGTCAGCAGGGTCCAGATTGCTGACATCCTGCTCGGTGAGCATCGGCTCCGAAATACGCGGTAGCACTTTGGTCAGCGCTTCCACATCCATCTGCAGCAAGTCGCCCAGCTTCACCCCGCGCAATGCGCCGCTTTTAGGTTTGCGCAAAGTAATACTGCTGATTGTCTGCTCGCCGCGAATCAAGGGGGTGTCCAGCTCGATGGTGTTCGGGGTTTTTTCTGTGATATTCATTTGGGTTTAAATCCTGTGATTAGAGGCCAATCGCGGCCCTGAATTGAGTAAGGAGGTCTACACCATCAATGATTTCAATCATGTTGACCGTATCAATTTCAATCAGTGTTCTGCCGTTGATAATGAGCTTGTAATAACTGATCGAGCTGGACACTTTGAATTCGGTATCCTCGGCAGGCTTGGCACTGCCCATATCGATTTCTTTGTGCCGACCGCGCACAATCACTTCAACCGCATCAACCGCATCAACCGCTTCCGAATCCTCCCGCTGATAGCCATCGGCAAAGCGCAAAAGCACCGCGTCGTGCGTGCTCGCGCCGAATTGGGCAAAGATTTCACGCATAAAACCGCCGTAAGTCGCCGACATTTCGAGCTTTTCAAGCCCTAGATCGATATCGACCGTGCCGCTCATGCCTCCGCCTTGGTACTCTTCCATTTTGCGGCTCAGTTTAGGCAAGGTGACTTCCGTGACCTGGCCCGCAAAATTCAGCCCATCAATAAATAAATTGAAGGCTTTTAACTTACTTGGTAACGCCATATTGATTCCCCTTGATTAGCCGACGCTGGCGCTAAAATTCATCAGATATTGATCAGTAATGCGCTGGCGCAGCTCCAGGTTCTCCAGAGGAGGGACGGGGGTGTAGTCGTAATCAATGGTCAGCTTGCCCGCCTTCAGATCCTCCTTGCTGTTCGCTTCGATATCCAGCCAGGCGTTAAAACCCATTAAATAGCCCGCTGAAACCCAGGCGCGGCCCTTGGCATTGATCCCTTCCAGAATGTCTTTGGCTAAGCTTGGCGTCATCGGCTGATCAATCGCCCACATATGCGCTTCACCCATGGTGTCGGCAATCACCTGGGCGCTGCGGGTGTAGTTCTCAAACGCAAACAGCGGATCTGCAGACAGGGTACGGTTGCCCCAGAATACAAAGCCTTTCGCCCGAACGATGGTGGTGATGTCTTTGCTATTGAGTAGGCCCGCGTCGGTGTCCGGGTCTTGCAAATCCCAGAACACATCACGGGTTAAGCCCATCACGCCATTAATCACTACATTGGAAAGCGTCTTATGCCAGCCCACTTCCTTATCCAGCTTGGCACGCAAACCCACGGCGTAAGCCACGGCCAGATCCGTATCCAGCCACTGATCATCCCGCCCCGACCAGCCTGGATTCTTAAAATCAGGCCAGACCATCATCAGCTCACGCTGCCCGAAGTGGGTGCGGTATTCCATGGCTTCAACAACGTCATTGCAGCCGCGTGCGCTGATATAGGCAAAGGCACGCAGCTTCTGGCAAATCGTGGCCAGCTCATTGGCAACCAGCAAGGTGTCGTAGCCTGGCACGGCCAGAATGCGCGGTTTCACATGCACAATGCTGTTGGCCGCAAGCAGTGCCTTCAGGCCGGTAAAGCGGCCCGCTTCATCGGTGCCGCCGATGATGTTCTTTTCGGTTGCTTTTTCATCCGCGCCCTCTTCGACGCGCACCATGACGATAATGGGGCTGGTTTGCTTGGCAATGGCTTCCAGCGTGCGCTGCATGGTGCCTTGTGTGCCTGCTTTACCTATGGCTTTTTGAATGTTGGTGATCAGTACCGGCTTATTGAGTGGGTAAAACTTTGCATCTGCATCGTCTGCAGTGCAGATCAGGCCAATAACAGCGGTACTAATGGTTCGAATGGTGCGCGTACCCTCGTTAATCTCGATGACACGCACACCATGGTGGAATTGATCGCTCATGATTTCCTCGGTGTAGATAGACCGGTCCATCATGGGCGATTCTGTTTTACTTGGCTTTTACTGGAGATTGTGAAACAGGAAATGACACCATCAAAGCACTGGCTCACTTAAAACCTGAGCCAGCAGGGTTTCCATCCGGTCGATTTTGTCTTGTAAAACCGCCAGCGGGTCAGGTTCGCTTTCTGCTTGAGCCACCGGCAAAGGCTGATCCCCTGGCAGCCATTTTGTACCGCTCCATATCGCCCCTTCAAAGTACGGCTGCAGCGTAAAACCTTCGGGAATCGGCCCCAGCGTATCAATCAACCGCGCCGCACCGTCACTCGTTTGGCAAGCGAGCATGTGTCGGTAATCTTCAATCAGTACCCAGCGCTGATTGGCAGTATCCCGAATGACCGCTTTATTTTTGGCGGGCCTGATTTCTGGCGCATCCAGCACCGCACCGGCAGGCAAGCCACAGCTTTTAGAAACCCACATTTCGGCTGTGCCGATGTACTCAAGCGTGTGGGTATCGTGACAAAAGCAAGGCACCAGGCCGTCATGACTGGCAAAGCCATCCTGACCAAAGGATACGGGCAGGGCGGGTTTGGTTTTGGGTTTAACGGTGTTGTTAAGCATTGATTTAGCCCCAGCGAACGATGTAATTGAAAGCGATATTGTCGGGGCGGGTTCTCCCGGAAGGCCCGCCGCTCGTCGTGTTGTTTTCCTGTGCGACGATCCCCACTAAAGGCCAGTCATTGGCACCTCGTGGTCTGAATGTACGATAGCCAATATTGGTTATATGCTCGTGCTGCCCTACATTGGCAGCCTGATAGCTGAGCACATTCCGGCCCGGATCAATGCCGCGCCCGGCATCCCAGCCTGAGATATACATGGCGCGCATATCGGGCAGCTTTGCACCATAGAGGCGGGCTAAAATAGGCGCTTCATTCGGATTAATGCTCTGGCCCTGTAAAAAGATCCAGCCTGCGGGCGGGGTGTTGTGCGGCCAGGGCAGCGGAACCCCGACCGGAACCCCGAAAGAGCCATCTGCCATCCCTTCAGCATATCGTGCTGAATCAACCCGTAAGCCAAAAGAATTTACGCCATTCCACCCCATTAGAGTGGGGTAGCCCGGCGACCAGCCTACCTGAGCATCAATATTGCTAATACTGGTACCGGCTGGAGAGGTGCCCGCGCTCGCATCAATGATGACATGCCCATTTCCATATTTATTCCAACGGATCAAACTCGATACACCATCGTAATCTCTGGCCTTGTCCGCAATGCTGGCCGCTGGATCTCTCGACTTGATGGATTGAGAAATAAACGCGCCATCTTGCCGCATCTCCCAAAGCCCCAAAGGGAGGTTTTTTTCACCCGTCATCTGAAACACCATCGACGCGCCATAGGCAAAGCCGCTGCGATAAGTGCCGATTTTGCTGATAACGGCATAACCCTTGCTGTATTGAGTGGACATTGAAGTAAGCCAGGCGGTTTTGTTATCCAGCGCGGCAGGCTGAGTGTTGTTGTTAAAAACACCCTGTATCCAGTCATGCCCTAGCGCATTCGAAACTTGACCTTTTGTTTCCGAGTTCACACACCCTTTCAGTGCCAGCCCTTTGCCCCCTAAGTCGGTAAGGATCGGGTAGCGCTCGTCGGCTTCACTTTTAATGGTGTATTCACTGGCAACTTTGCCGCCTAATCGTGCCGCGTCATATGCCGTGCCTTGTCGGTCCGTGATGATGAGTGCCCAGTTGGCATTCCAGACATTATTGTAAGCCGCACGGGTAAAGACTCGCCCGTCGTGATAGAGGGTATAGCGATGAATACAGATTTGTGAACCTGCCGTAAAAACTTCCAGTACACCAGCGAAGGGGGCAGGGTAGTTTTGACCTGAAATGGCATTCGCATTGGAAGGTTGATACCAGACGCCGTCTTCACGGTAGTCGTTTAAGTTCACATTAGCGGGCAGAGGTTGTACACCCTTGCGGTAGGGCTTTAATTTGTCATTCACCCATTTTGATGACACTTTAAACGAGTCATTGGCCGTCTGAGCCGGATCAGGTGCAGAGATCGGTACCGGAAAGGTGCAACTGCCTTTGCCCAGGACGACCGCACCCCATGAGCCGTCGCGGTGATTCACCAGCCACATGGCACGGGTCAGTCCTTCCTTATCCACTCTGAATTCCAAAGAGCCGACTTTTCGTAAAGCGCTGGCCTCGGCATCTGCTGCATAAGCCTGATATGCTGCGACCTGCACCGAGTTGCCATCGGCTAAAGCATCGCTGACCGCTCTGGTAATGGCTTTATTGCTGAGTGTGACGGAGGGCGCATACGTGGCATTGTTGCGCAGGGCGATAAAAGAGTTTTCTGAAACAACGTCTTCTTTGGCCGTGATCTTTTTGACAACCATATCGCCGCTAAAAGTCTTATTCCCTGCAACGCTTTGATTGCCAGTTAAGGCGACCTTGTGATCGTCCGCGTATTTCTTCGCTTCATCGCGCCCTCGGCTCCCCTCTTTAACTGCGGTGGCGGCCAGTTCTTTCTTCAGGTCCGCATTGGTTTTATCAGTGATTTTTTTATTGTAATAATCTTTTGAATGCGGATCGTCTCCGGCAATATGCTTCTTCATCGTCTCTTCAAGCAGCTCAATACTGGCGATACCAATATCCTGGCTTGCGCTGATCGTGACAGCAGCAGTGTTGCTGACCACAAACACCATGCGCAGAGTTTGCACCTTGCCCGAGCCTTCAGCTAACTTCGGCTTGTAACTGGGCGGACAGTTGGCAACCGCAATCAGCCCGCCTTTGTCGTCATACAGCCCCA
Source organism: Iodobacter ciconiae (assembly GCF_003952345.1). Lineage (NCBI taxonomy): Bacteria > Pseudomonadati > Pseudomonadota > Betaproteobacteria > Neisseriales > Chitinibacteraceae > Iodobacter > Iodobacter ciconiae. Next base: position 666,524 of record NZ_CP034433.1, read on the forward strand.
TCTCCCTAATCCACCAGCCGCCGGTGATTTCCTTGATGATCAGCTCGGCAATCAGCGTGTTTTTACCCGCTTCGGATTTGAGCGAGTTTAACGCGCTACGGTAGTTCTCTTTGACCAGCCTGGTTTGCGCCGCACTGGGCACCGTATCTTTGCCCGCGCCATCGCCCACGGCCATGGTTTCAATACGAATGGTTTTTTTCTGGGCGGTGGCCTCGGCGATCTGGGCCGCGCCATATTGGGTGAGAATCGCAAAATATTTCTGGCTCATTGATCGACTGCCTTTGGGTAGATATGAATGGCCTCGCCCTGGTAGTGCGCGACGCCGATATAAATAAGGCCGCTTGGCTCGACGCTGATATTCATTTCAATCATATGGCGCGAGAGGGGCTTGGCTTCGTTAATTAAATAATTCAGCTCGATCTGGGTTTCTTCAGTAATCCCCTGGCCTACGGTTTTGACTTCCAGCTTAAAAGTGCCGCGGGGGCCGATGGGTTTTTCTTCCCACCATTCGGTGATGGTTAAGCGATAGCCCAGTGGCTCAATGATGCGTTTTAATGCGCCAATCGTGCCCTTGTGCTGGTGCACAAAGAAGGACTGCCGGATCACTTCCCGCTGTACCGGCTCGCTCCAGTTCTCATCCCAGAGATCCACCGAGAATGCCCAGGCCAGATAAGGCAAAACCGCCGCCGGGCAGGTGTCGGCATTCCAGAGTGCTGCCAGCAGAATCGGCAGCTCCTGGCCTGACTGGCAGCTCTCGGCAAGGGCACGTTCCAGCTTGCTTGAGCCGGTGGGCAGTAATGTTCTAGTCATCCATCCCGCCAACAGTGAGCGTGACAGCGGTGCAATGTGCCGCCTGTGTTTCATCAAGCACCACGTCGCTGGCCGGTGACGTTAATTCGACCCGCTGCACCCCTTCCACATGCAGCGCGGCAAAGATCGCCGACCGCCGGATATCGCGCCCCATGCGGCGCTGGGTGCTGATGTACTTTTTAAGCTGGGTGTGGGCGGCTTCTAAAATCGGGCCTTTTTCCGGCCCATGGTAAAGGTATAAAACCGCTGTCACGGCGTAATTGACAATCCTGGCCGACTGCACGGTGAGCCGGTCCCCGACGGGGCGCACGTCTTCACCCGATAACACCAGCCTGACTTGAGTGAGCAGATCCGCTGAGGCCGTGCCATCGCCATGATTAGCCAGCACGCTGACCACTACTTCACAAGGCTGGGGGCTGATCGCGCTGGCATCAGCCACACGGGCGTCCGCCGATAAAGCATGAAAGATATACGCCGACCTTGGCCCCGCCACGCTTAAGCCTTCAAAAGCCCGCTGGCCGCGCGCGCGTAATGCATCATCGCTTTCTAAAACCGCATCAGTGGGCGGTACCGCGTTGGGATTGGCGGGCGTAATCACAAAACGCTGCACATTAAAATTAGCCACCAGATGGTCTAAATCTTCACCCTGGCTAAATGCCAGCATACAAGCCGCGCCGCGCTCGTTAATCCGTTGCCGCTGGATCACTTCACGGTATGCGTTTTCTTGCAATAGCTTGGTGAGCGGTTCAGATTCCAGATTCAGCACGGCGGCCGCATCAGGATAGAGTGCGATCAGCGCCGCTTTGCGTTCGTTAAAAATGGTTTCAAAGTCCAGCGCCTCGATCACGTTCGGCGGGGGCAGGCGGGAGAGGTCTACTTCTTGGCTTTTCATCGCTTAGGCTCGTAGTGGAATAGAAAGCGCCACCGGCTGCTGGCCGCGTGGCCCGTCGATGCGCTCGGCTTCCAGCTCAACACGGAGGGAGCCGGGCTGATCGCCCAGTGCCAAAGTGACTCGCTGGGCGCGGATACGTGGCTCCCACTTCTTCAGCGCGGTGGCGGTGGCGGCCATCACCCGTAAGCGGGTAGCGCCGTTTAAAGGCTGATCGATCAGCACGGGGATTTCAGAGCCATAGTCGCGGCGCATTAGGCGGCTGCCCAGCGGGGTAGTCAGCACATCGGCCACTGATTGCCGGATATGGGCCAGATCATCAATCGCATAGCCGCTGTGTCTGTTCAGGCCCGCCATTATTTCGGCCCGCCTGTGCTGCTACCGCCTACCTGCACACCGCCGTGGCTGTGGGTATGCAAGACGACACCATTACTGGTGATCGCGCCACCGCTTTGGGTAATCGGGCCGGTGATCGTCGTTTCACCACCCCCTGCGCCGCCTTTACCACTCATACCTGCGGCGTAGCTAAACGCGCCCATCACATCGGCTTTACCCTTAAAAGTGCTGTTGCCCTTCACGCTCAAATTTCCGCCGACTGTGAGATTGCCGGTGGCTTCGGTTTCCGGGCATTGGGCGGTGATTTTGACAGAGGCTTGAATCAGTGCGGTTTTGATCCCGGTGGCACTGAGTGCGCCGCTTGCATGGTTGTAGCGGATCAGCGCCCCGTCCGGAAAGGCCACGCAAGTGACTGCGGCGTCATGGCTGGGCGGTGGAAAGGCGTCTGAAAATAGCGCCGGTAACACTAAGCCTGCGCCGACTTCGCCGGAGGGGTTAAATAAAATGACCTGCTCGCCAATACTGGGCGGGCTCCAGATCCGCACCTTGCCCGCTCGGGCGGTAAACCATGGCAGCCAGTCGGTCAGCAGCTCGCCACTTTGCACCCGGCAGAGGGGTTGGAGAGGCAACAAATCTACTTCGGCCACGGTGCCGTTACGGATCATGCTTTCTAAAATTCGGGAATGTTCGGCGGTTGGATTCATCCGGCCATAGTGCCGCGCCGGTGCGCGATGTTCACGCACGGGCGGGTGTGAGACAGGTTTTTACAATGATTAAATATATTTAAACGCTAAAACAAACAATTTGAATTTTAATTTATTTCAAATCAGGATTTTGTTGCTTAGCACAATCCTGAAATGATTGTGCTAAGTCTAGTTGCCCTTGTTTTTTAAAATAGCGGGCCATGTTTATCTGGGCGACCGGGTCCCCTTGTTGGGCAGCACGCAAACGGAGCGTTATCACTGTGAATTGGTCTTCTGTGCTTAGTTGTTCGCCATCATAGCCACCCGCAGTTGCTAATAAATCAGCCAATTTATTGTGCCCGGCAGGGATTTTGTGATGTAAAAGCCAAGCGATGGAGGGTTTTGCATCTTCCCAAATCTCGTTTTCGAGAGCAATGCTAGCTAGCCTGGCTGCAGCACGCCAAGATCCAAGCTTAGCGGCCTTGGCATAGGCTATGGTTTGTTCCGAGCCGGAAGGAAGATTGCTTGCTTCTTCAAATGCTTGTAATGCTTGTGCTGATGGTTGTGGGAGTGTCAATTTTTTGCAGCTGAATGTCGTTTTTGATAAGTCTCCAAAAGATGGAATTAATTCTTTATGTTTGATAAAAGCCTGCTCAAGGGTATGCAATTGTTGTTCTGCATTTAGTGTTTTTGTAACCCATGAGGTGCTGGCCTTTCGAGCGGTACTTTCTTCTTTGTTTGTTTGTTCTAATTGTTTCTGTTGTAATTTCTGACTCTCGGTGTCTTCGCGGGGTGAAATTGTGATGCAAGAGCCAAACTCTTGGTTATTTTGAACGCTCCAGCATTTGTTCGGGATATGTAGTTTGAATTCACCGTACATCATCTCTAGTGCATAAAGTGTTTCTCCTTCTTTCTCTGTTAAGGGCACATTTCCTTGTTTGTCACTTAGGCCCTTTTTTAATAAAGTACCATCGGCCAATTTCCAGATATAAGGAGCACGTTCCTGATTAACGTTAAGATAGGCCGCTGGGTTCGACCAAGATATAGGAGCCCAAAGGGCTAATAGTAATAAATATGGTTTCATTTTGATAACATCTAATTAAGTAATGTTGTCGATTATATGGGCTATATTTTTTTGTGTAATATTAATTTAACTTTAAAGACTGATTTGCTTCAGGATGGTATCGGCGATCAGTTCATCATCGATTTGGTTAAAGCCCAGCAATTCACGCGCCGCGTATTTATGCCTGATCCCGCGCCGGGTATTGACGGCATCGTCTAAACCAAAATGGTGAACACGGGCCAGCCGGTTGGCGCTGGGGCTAAAATGCACGGTGGCCGCATCGGCGTTGCTTTGCACTTTAAGGTGGCTGGCCGTGCGCAGCTTGGTAAACATTTTACGCTTCACTCTTCCGCCTTTTTTACGCAGCTGAGGCAAGCGAGGCGCATAAGGCGTGCCATCCGGGCTTTGTTGAGCGGCAATGTGGGCTTGCTGGCGCTTGCGTAGCGCGATCGCCAGCTTTTTATTCATGGCGCGTAATGCTTTGGGGCTGCTATTGGCCAACAAAGCCGCTGCCCAGCCTTCCAGCTGATGGACGTTATCGCTCATTCAACTGGCCACGGCTGATCGCGCAAGAATAAAGCCCAATTCAGGCCCGCGTATTCATCCAGCGGCGGCTCACCGTAATGCTTGATTTCTGGCTTGCCGTCTACCTCGCGCACCACCACGCGTTCGGTCAGATTGATCTTGATCGAAAGATCAATCGTGTCGTGGTTCAGAATATCCGCTTCAAAAGTAATGCCGTTCTGGCGCTTATCGACATTGCTAAACAGCTCGGGCTGGTTCGTGCTGACCCAAGCCAGCACCGGCACCATGATCGTGTCAGGATGGTCGGCGTAGTCTTGAATAATCAGATTGAGCGTGTATTGATACTCAAAAGAAAGCGACTTGCCCGCTGTAGCAATCAGTTTGCCTTCATCAATAAATAGGGCGAGCTTATCGGGGTTAATAGCAAGGTGGCGCACCGTTTTAGACAGGTGCTCGCGCAGGTCGGCGGGCTTCATCATGGGGTGGCCTTCGCAGCCTGCTGACACTGCAGCACCATGTCAATTTGCGCCGCGCAGCTGTGCCACGCGGCTTCCAGATCATCAATTGCCTGATTGAGCTCGCCATTGGTTTGGGCTTGGCTCGCTGGCAGACGGCAGGCCGTCACGCTGGGACAGCCAATCCCGATAAGCTGCGGCACTGGCGATATCGGGGCGCTGGCGCAAGCGGACAACATCAGCAGGCAGGCGAGTATCAGCCCAATCCCTGACTTCTTTGCTTTCATTTTTAAGTTGCTCCATAGCACGTTTATTTTTAAGTAACGCGGTGTTGACGCTTTCAATGCTGCTGCGTAAATCAGCCTGGGCGGCGTCGTTGTCACTGCTGACTTTGTAAAGCTGTTCAAGTAAGGCCGTTTGCTGGGCCTTGTCTTGCTCGCTGGCGGTGAGCTCCAGTTGCAGCAGTTCTGCTTTATGCTTCTGGCCCTGGTGCAAATTAATGGCAAGCAGCAGTGCGGCCATAAAGCACAAAGCAACAAGAGCGATGGTCGTGATTCTGCTCATTTAACCCCCGCGTAATAGGTTTTATCCCCGGCAAACTTGGTGAGCACTTGCCGCCGGTTGGCCCCTTTACGAAAGCCGATATGTACCCAAGCGCCCGGCAGCGTGGGGGACTCTAAAATCAACTGATCAAACTCGACATTTGAGGCAACTAAAGCCCTGGCAACACTTCTGGCCGTGCCAAACTTCGGGCAGCGGATATCCACAGCGCGGGCGGTGCAGTGATCGCTGCGGGGACTCCCCTGAATAGCCCTATTCAGCGCAGGACTACGCCAGCCGCTAGTAATAATGAGGGGATTGTTTCCGAGTATTGCTCGGATTTTTTCGAGCTGCTGGCAGGTGTGGACCGCGTTGCTTCTGAGCGCGTCGGGCAGGCTGTTGTCGATTTTTAGCGCCTTGGCTTTGGCGCTGTCGGTGAATTCTTTCAGGCTGAAGTGTGGGGAGAGCAGGGCTGAGGTGTTCAATGTGAGGCTCCTTGTTTAATATCCTGTCGTCAGGTACGTACACCACCAGGCTTTTATAATGGTTAGTGTCTTTGCTTTTTTTTATGGCTTCGAGCAAGTCGCTGATGGCTTTCTCACTTACTGCGGTATCTCTCAGATCCAGAGTAAAGCCAGCATGGATACCGTTTTTAAAGTAGCGGTGATTTAATAATTTACGAATAGGCCAGATCAAAGCGGCCAGTAAATCGCTGACATTGCCGCGCTTCATGCAGAAATAAACGCCGCTCACCAGCAGTAAAAAGGTCATCGGTCCGCTGGCTGGCGTGAGCCCCATCAAAAGGCGAATCGCCATCAGGCCGTAATAAACGGTTAAGCCATAAGCAAACACGCAAATTCTTAAGCTATGGGCTTTGCTGTTTCGATTGAATAAAGCAATATTTAGCGCGGCAAGCATGCTGGCCAGTACGCTGATCAGTAGATAAACATTCATTTCTTACCCCTTATTTTGAGTAAATCCTCGGGATGTTCAGCCCGCGCAATCAGCCATTGCAAAAGCTTCATACTGATCGCCCCGGCAATCAGTGCACCGATCCCTTCACTGACCACAATCGAAGCGGGCAGGGGAATAGCGATCAGATCCGCCACCAGTTTGGCGGCCACGCAACCAGCCACAAAGGCCGTCAGAAAGAAAACAACCTTCTGTAAAACACTAAGCTTTTGCGCAGTCATGATAAACACCACAGCCCCCGCAAAACTGCCCATTAAAACCTCGGCCTGAATTCCTGAAAACAACCCCACAACCGTAAGTAAAAAGACGGTAGAAGAGGCGGCGCTGCCGGTAATTGGTTCTGTCATTGGTTTAGTCCCATAGTTGAATGATGGTTTTTTGAGATTCAGGCGGGCTGATATCGGGCAGATTAATCACGGTCCCCATTCTGAGCACCGGCCCCATTTCGGCCAGCCGGTGATTGGCTGCCAGCACCGCCTCGGTTATGCTGGCCGTTTTGCCGTAAACCCTAAAACAGATCGCGTCCAGCGTGTCGCCCTGGCTTGCAATCACCTGCATCAGAGCAGCTCGACACTGGCGCGGGCGCTACCGATCAGATCCCGAATTGCCCAGCGTGCATCGCGGTGTAAATCCTCGATAGGATCGTTCAGCTTGTCAGCCTTATTGTGGCCGTCGCCAGTGCTGTCAAAATCACGGTAACGCTCGGTCAGGTTGGCTTTGGCTAAGCAGTCACCGCACGGATGTAATGCCCGACTAAAACGCTCCGGCCGTCGATGGTTTCGCTGTCTACGTCAATCAGGTCGCTAACCCCCAGCCCGATCTGCCTAGCCTTGTATTTGCGCAGGTCTTGATTGGCGCTGGCCATCGCAGCAATCAGCGCCATTTTTAAGCGCTGCGGCGTGACGGTGCCATCCATGCGCATGCTGATCTGTGCGTCGGTCATATCGATGTCAGGCCAAAAGCCGCTGTTTTTAATCAGCGGTTCTAAAATTTCGCCGCTTTTTTGTGCTGCAATAAATCCCATATGTTGCCCCTTCGGCCATTTGAAGAAGAGGTGGAGGGGGATTTGAAAAACCTTAAAAGGCTTCGCCTCCCCCTGCCTCTCGCTGCGGGGTTCGCCCGGTCGGCTACTTTAAAGCAGCCATGTTCTTCATTTCCCGCTCCAGTTTTTCCAGATCCTTCATCACGCCACACTTGGGGTGCAGTGCTAAGGCTTGCCGGAAATAATCGGCAGCAGCGGGTTTGTCTTTGTTTGATAAGCCGTAAGCGATGGCCTTAAACAGCTTGGCTTTCACCTGGTCGGGCATATCTTCGGCCTGGGTGATTTCAGCGATGGCCTGCAGCCCGGCGACGTCGATGACTTCGCCCAATGCCCGGCCATTCATGGCGGTGTCGGCCATTTCCTCAACCACCAAACACGCCAAGGTGCGCTGGTACTGATCCGGCAGAACCAATTTATGCCTGATTGCATAGCGCACAATCGGCAGCGCATCTGTAAAGTTTCCGGTGTCAATCATCCACACCATCACCGTCATCAGCACTTCATCCTGCCCGCCGCCCCGGGCGGATAAAGCGCCACTGATCCAGGGGGCATAATCCGGCAACATTTCGCGCTTGGCTTCGATCTTGCGGCGTAGGGACTGGATCTGCTTAAGCCGTCGCTTGTCGCCCGCAAGTTTGTAAAGCATCAACTCGTAGCCGCTGGCATGGGCCAGCGGGTCGTGAGTGGATACTTGCGCGGCAGTCACTCGCAACAAGTGGGCTTTGGCCGGGCTAATTAGCCACCGCCTTGGGCTTCGGTGCGCTCGGAGGGCAGCAGCTCGATGTTTTCAATCAGGCAACCGGCCTCGTACACTTCCACTGCGTAAGCATCATTTGAGCTTTCATAATTGGCGATCTGGTTGTAATCCGGCTCTTCCTTAACATGACGGCGGCGGCCGCCGATTTGCCAGTACAGCGACAAGTTTGAAAGTGGCGTAATCATCACCGCCCCCTTCGGAAAGAAAGGCACCGTCACTGCAGAGATCCCACCAACCCGTTTCTGGCTAATGAGCATATCCATGGCCATTTCTTCAGTCGGTGCGTGATCCTTATTGATCTTGGGGAAGTATTTATCGGCCAGTAATTCGCTGGATGTGATCACCACCAGCTGCGGGTTCTCGCGGAACTGTGGGTGGATCAGGTTATTGACCGCATCAAAGACGAGGGCATCCAAATTGAGGTAATCGCCCACTTCTACCTTTTTTACCGTGCCATCCTGGGCTCTGACCGTGGTTGCCCCGACGGTGATCTTGCCTGATCCCGCTTTTTTTCCTTCAGCCATCACATGGGCTGGCGCATTGTCTCGGTATTGCTGTAACCAGCCCTTGTTGACGTCTTGCAGTAAGGGGAATTTTTCACGGTCGGTTTCTTCGGCTGCCGATACGCCATTCAAACCAATCATGATCCGGTCTAATGCTTGCTGGTTCACAATCATATTGCGCAGCCTGGCCTGAAAATCAGGGAACTTGGCCCACATATCAATCTTGTTATAACCAATACCCGTGTCAAAGTTGGTTTGTACGCAGCGGTAGCGGCCAGAGCTTAAATCGGAGATATCGCGGGGCTTGCGCGGTCCTTTTTTGGTATTGGTCCGGCCAGCAATCGTGCCGCTCAGCCCCAGCCCCAGCTTTTCACCTTCCTGCTCGGTGACGCCCGGCATATTCACTTTGCTTAAAAACAGGCTGGAAAGCTGAACACGTTCTTCAAGCTTTTGCTGCACCGATGGATCAACGGAGAAAGTCTTGCTGATATCACCTACGTGATTCAACATGGCAATTTGTTTTTCAAACTTTGCATAAACCAGTCGCGTGTCATTACGCATAAAATAGAATCCTTTTATTTATTTATTTTTAATTAGCAATGAGCCAATTCAGCCAATTCATTAAAATTAATTAGCAATCAGTGAGTAATTCAACCGCGCCGCCGGTGGCCTTGCCGCGATTGCCTGAAAAATGGCTGGGTTCGTTTTCAACTTTTGATTTGAATTCTCGCAATTCGGTGACTTCGCTTTTCAATTCATCAATACGGCTTTGCATGGTTTTAAAGCCATCGCTGTTTTTTGCTGTTTGCTCGGCAATGGCTTCCATGGCTTGCTGCATGTCGGCATATTGCAGCGTTTCTTTTTCTTCTTTTTTAGAAAAAATCTTTTTTACTGATTCCAGCATCGACACGGCATGCGCTCCTTCTTCTTCCAGAGCAAATTCAATTGCGTCAGTAAACAGGCAGGCCTGATTTGTTTTGCGAGCAAGAAGAGGGCTGTTTTTGCCCGCGCTCGCTGAAAACTTCAACATTTCAACCCCCAGGCTAGCAGGGTTATCTGTGACAGCCAGGCCAACTAAATACGCCTCACCACTGTCTGCAAAGTCGGGATCGATCTCAACCGAGGTAAACACTTTTTGCCGTGAGCGATTCAGAGCGACCAGCTCGGGTGTGGGGTCAATCGTGGCAAACAGGGCCATCTTGCCGTCGATCTCTTTCGCTTCCAGCGCGATGACATCGCCATAAGCTTTAAATGCACTGTTTGGATAACGATCCTTGATGTGCTCGATATTGATCCGGGCACCGAATTTTTTAGGATTATAGTTTTTAGCCATTTGGCTGAGCCATTCACGGGTAATGGTGCGGCCATCCGTTGTAGAGCCTTCAGTGGCCACTTGAAATGATTTAAATTTTTTGTCCATAGAGCCTTCTGCGGTTTGATTGAATAGCGGGGGCAATTGCTTAAGGCCTCACTATCACCACAAAAGAAAGGGCTATCAATTTGCTTTCTGTGTGAATCGCCTCATCACAAAAGCCAACAAAATACAGCTGCCTTTGATTGCCTTAGCCTTTGGCTATGGAAAACACACAAAGCAAAGACCCCCGCGCCCAAGCTCGCCAGCTGTATTGGGCAGGCTGGCGTATTTCGCGTATTGCCGAATCATTGGGAGAAAAACCTGCCACAGTGCATAGCTGGAAGCGGCGCGATGAATGGGATAAAAAAAACCTCATTGAACGCGTCGAAGAGTCGCTGGAATCCCGTTATATCTTTCTTTTAAATAAGGACAAAAAAGAAGGGATCGACTTTAAAGAAATTGATTTGCTCTCGCGGCAAATGGAAAGAGTCGCGCGGATTAATAAATACAATGGCGGTGGTAATGAAGCCGACCTGAATCCGAACATCGCCAACCGCAATAAGGCAGAGCGCAAGAAGGCCACGAAGAACGATTTTAACGACGAGCACGTCGATTTAATCAAAGACGCCTTTATGGATTCTTTGTTTGCCTATCAGCACGGCTGGTTTGAGGCAGGCAAGAAACACAGCTTCCGCAATGTCTTAAAGTCCCGCCAGATTGGCGCCACCTGGTACTTCGCCCGGGAGGCGCTATTCGATGCAATGACCACGGGCCGCAATCAGATCTTTTTAAGCGCCAGCAAGGCGCAGGCGCATGTATTCAAGCAATACATCATCGCCTTTGCTAAAGAAGCCGCCGATTTGGAGTTAAAAGGCGACCCCATCGTCTTACCGAACGGCGCAACGCTGCACTTCCTCGGCACCAACGCCCGCACCGCGCAGAGCTACACCGGCAATCTATACGTCGATGAATACTTCTGGATTCCGCGCTTTCAGGAGCTCCAGAAAGTCGCCTCGGGTATGGCCCTGCATTCGCACTGGCGGCAAACCTATTTCTCTACACCTTCCAGCCTGAACCACGATGCATACCCATTCTGGTCTGGCGATGCTTTCAATAAAGGCCGCGCCAAAGCCGACCGCATTCTGCTGGACGTTAAACCCGCCAGCCTCGCAAAAGGTCGCCTCTGTGAGGACGATCAGTGGCGGCAAGTCGTGACCATTGAAGACGCGATTGAAGGGGGGTGTAATCTGTTTGATCTGGACAAGATCAAAAAACGATACAACCCAAACGACTATCAAAACTTGCTGATGTGCGAGTTTATCGACGACAGCGCCAGCATCTTTCCTTTCTCTGAATTGCAAAAGTGCATGGTTGATAGTTGGGAAAAATGGGAAGACTTCAAAGCCATTGCCCCGCGTCCCTTTGGCTACCGGCCTGTATGGATTGGCTACGATCCGGCTTTATCAGGGGACAGTGCAGGCTTGATCGTACTGGCCCCACCGCTGGTGCCCGATGGGAAGTTCCGGGCGCTGGAGAAACGGCAATACAAAGGCATGGATTTTGCCGCGCAGGCCGAAGGGATTAAGCAGCTCTGCAGCCAATACAACGTGGCTTATATCGGCATTGATACCACCGGTATCGGGCAGGGCGTTTATCAACTGGTTAAACAGTTTTACCCGGCGGCCAGAGCCATCAATTACAGCGTTGAAATGAAAGCCCGCTTAGTCATGAAGGCTCAAGACGTAATCCGCAAAGGACGCTTGGAGTTTGACGCGGGCTGGACGGATCTTGCCGGCGCATTTATGGCCATTCAAAAAACCATGACCGCCAGCGGGCGGCATATGACTTACTCGGCCAGCCGTTCCGAAGAACTCAGCCACGCCGACCTCGCCTGGGCATGTATGCACGCGCTACTCAATGAGCCGCTCGAAGGCTCGACTTCCACTAATTCCAGCTTTATGGCGATCTATTAAATGAAAAAACACGCTCACTACCAAGCAAAAAACAAACTCACGCCAGAAGCAAAAGCACCGGATCACTCGGTGGCCTTCACCTTTGGCGAGCCTTCCGCCGTGCTCGATCGCCGCGAGCTGCTGGACTTTTTAGAGTGCGTAAACAATGGCAAATGGTATGAGCCGCCGCTGTCATTTGACGGCCTGGCTAAAACCTACCGCGCCACCGTTCACCATTCCAGCCCGCTGCAAGTAAAGCGCAATATCCTGTTAAAAACTTTTATCCCGCACCCGCTATTAAGCCGGTCGGAGTTTTCAAAATTTGCACTCGATTACCTGATCTTTGGCAATTCATACTTTGAAAAGATCACCAGCCGCACAGGCAAGGTGCTGGGCCTGAAGCATGCCCTGGCTAAATATATGCGGGTAGGGCTGAAAGAAGAGCAATATTTTCAGATCCTTGATTACGCCAATGAGCACCAATTCCCGCCGGGTGCCATCTTCCACCTTTTAGAGCCTGATATTAATCAGGAGATTTACGGCCTGCCTGAATACCTGTCGGCGCTGAATTCAACCTGGCTGAATGAATCGGCCACGCTGTTTCGCCGCCGCTACTTTGCTAACGGCAGCCACGCCGGTTTTATCCTGTACATGACTGACGCCGCCCAAAATGAAAGCTATATCGATGATTTGCGCACCGCATTACAAGGCAGCAAAGGCCCCGGTAATTTTAAAAATCTGATGGTGTACGCGCCTGGCGGCAAGAAGGATGGCATGCAGATCTTGCCCATCTCTGAAGTGGCGGCTAAGGATGACTTCTGGAATATCAAGAACGTAACCCGTGACGATCAGCTGAGCGCCCACCGTGTACCGGCGCAACTGATGGGGATTATTCCGAGTAATGCCGGCGGTTTAGGTGACGTAGAGAAGGCTGCCACGGTGTTTGCCTATAACGAGATTGAGCCCTTGCAGGAGCGCATGAAAGAGTTGAATGACTGGTTGGGGGTGGAGGTGATTCGCTTCAATCCTTACGTGTTGTCGTAAACAAACCCAAGTAAGAAGCAAGCCCGCAAGTGCGGGCTTTTTTACGCCTGGATTTTGAGGAAAATCTGCGGCCAGCCCCCGGCGCGCGCCCTCGTGACCCCGCCACGCCTGCCCACTTAACGTGCTATTTTTTATGCAACTGCATGAGGAGGGCTGAAGCCGCGCCATATATGGGCCTAAACGGTAAAAAGTGCCCCTACAAAAGCTTGCATAATTCGCGTGTTTATTGCCTGTTATTGCAAGGTCAGAAATACCTGCTATTGAACTACCAATGGGGGCGTAATTCTACTTTTACCTAGTGTTATTTTGAGGGGGGATTACCGATATAAAAACTGGAACACTTGATAGATGTTGATAACTTGCATATCAATGTGGTTGTTTAGAATAAAGAAATAAAGCCTGGGGTGTTAGTTTTTAACAAGAAATATTAACGAAAGAGTTTGAAATGGAAGTGTGAGTTGTCGTAAGCTTAGCTCGTTTTCGTCAATGTTATCTATCATCGTGCTATTAATTAACAGGAAGTCATACAGATGAGTAGGAAGGTGAATGAAAAAGATGCGAGAGATCAAATGATCTCTGCAATTGCATCTTCTAAATATCGTTGGAGAACAGCTCGGGGGATTTCTAAGGATTCAGGATTAGTAATTGCACAGGTTCTTGATGTGCTTGATAAGTCTGATGCATTTATTCGTGCTCGTAAAGGTAATGCAAGAGGGGAGCTACTTTATACGACCAAGGAACGCTATAAGTCCGAAACTTCTCTGGCAATGCGTGTTATTGGCGCACTAACGAACAAAATAAGTGAGTAGGTAATAAAATGGAAAAAGCTGCGCTTACTCACCTAATTATGTTGGCAATAATTGCGGGTACCGGGGGACTAGTCCTAAATATGGTGAATTTATGGGAGGATAGTAAAAAACTCAAAGCTGAGCGAGTGCCAAAGGATAGTTTGTACTGGATTTTTTTTGTATTTTGGCCCTTAGCAGGAGCTGGGCTGGTTTGTCTGTACACGCTCGATGGTTCGTCGTTACGTCCTTTTCTTGCTTTCTCTGTAGGACTAAGTGCTCCAGCAACAATTCAGGCGATGGTATCCAAGGTTACGGCAAATGAAACGATTCCGATGAATTCTGAGCCATAGCATTATTGATGCTATGTAAAATAATATTTTTCAACATAAAAATAGATTGTTTTTTTATTATGAAATTATTTTAGATGCTTCGTTGAGAAGTATAAAATAAATAACAAAGGGAATTGAATGAATACTGCATACTCTAATGAGGAATTGAAGTCGTTTATTGAGGACTTGGTAAAAAAAGAATGGGAGAGTAAGAAAAATGGAATATTGCTTTCTAAATTAGGAGATGAAGTAAAGAAAAATTTCTCCTTAAATAAATCCGAAGATAAATTTAAGTTGTCTGAGTTTATAAATAATGAAATGAATAAATGTGTAAAAATAATAATTTCACCAAAAAATAAAATTATACGTGTTGTTGTTCCTGTAGGTATGGATGAAGAATTGGATGGTGTTAATGTTTTTCCTGGAAAAAATGAAAAAAAAATTAAATGTGACTTGCGTTCATCCGCTAATGAAAATGGAAAGGTTTTAGAGTTTAACTATTTGAGGAATTTAGTAAAAATTGCATTTGAAATGGATTTGCCAGAGGGTAAAAAGAGAATTTTAAATGTGGCAAATAAAGTTTCATATAGAAATGTTGGGCATGATTATGAAAATAAAGAAAGTGAAAGAGATATTGATGCTAAATTAATTAACAAGACAGATAGTGATGAGGAACTGCTTTCGAAAGTACTTGAGTGGGCAAATTCAAATAATGTTGACCCTAATTTACTTTTTGTGAGGCCAGATTTACCTCCTTACAAAGAAAACATACGGTCAAAAAATAACATTAACAACAATGAAAGTTTAATGCATGAAATTATATCTGCTCTTTCAGAAGAACAATTATCTAGAGTTGTACTTCCTCTTGATGTTATAAAAAAACTCATGGGGCGCTAGTTAATCATGAAGTATGTAATTGGATTTGCAGGGGTAAAAAAAGAGGTGTACAGAAGATTGGAAAGTAAAATGCCTATTATAGTAAAAGATAATGGCTGTTACTTTGGAAAGCCCATTGATAGTAGTATTATGTATAATAAAAAATATGCTGAATATTTTTTAGATAAATTCAGGAATCATGAATTATTAGATTTAAAAAAAAATACCTTTGATGTCGGATATGTAATAATTTATGTAAAGTCACCCGGAGTAGAGCCTGACCAGGACTTTATTAATGCATTCTTTCCTTTTATACTGGCAATTCCTATTGTTTTAGAAGAAAATATTAATCCGGAAAGTGCTGATTTTAAAATTTTTATGGATAGGTTAATGAAAGCAGTTAAATCAGCAAAGGAAGTTATTAATATATTTAAGTCTGAGGTTGTTGAACGGGCAAATAAAACACCAATGCTTTTACCATTGAAAAACTTTAAATCTAGTTTTTTTTGTCGTTTTTTGCAGAAATTACAAGAAGAAATTCCGTGGAGTCAAAATAAAGAAGGTGTTTTGAAACAGTACATAAAAAACTTTAAAGAGTCGCACATACCATTGAAAGAAAGTAATGGGCCTTCACCATTTTTAGATAGCAGAGGTATTGTATTTCGTTCACCGGGTAAGGCTCGGCATGGATTTCAAAATGTAACAGATAAGCATACTACTACATGCATTTTAAATGGTAGATTTAGATTAGGGGCACCATATGATGCATCCTTTCATTATGATTGTAGCAAAGAAAAAATATTACCCTTGAGTATTCATGTATATGGGTGTCATACATTAAAGGAAATTAAAACTGGAAATCCACATTTAAATATTTCACCAAATGATTTTGTTAGATGATGATTATTTTCTTTATGAAATTGAAAAGGGCTTGGATATAATCCAAGCCCTTATTTACCTAAATAATATAGGCGTTTATTTAATGTTCTTGCTTATAATCATCATCAATGTCTACTGATGCCTTGATCAAGTCAGGGGGTTGTATCCAACAATGCCTGACCTCTAACCAAATGACACCAGCTACATAACTTAGAAAGCACAAAATTATGTAGCCTCTCGCTTATTAGAGTCATGATTAATAACTCTTTGACGCAACCCGATATTAAGCATCATTTTCAGGTTGTGTACACGATGAGATACTATTACCTAAAGTAAATATTAATTTACCCTTAAATCTACGGAGTAAGTTGCAAACATTAAAGTGCAACTACTTAGATTCAACATAGAGTAGGTGAGTTAATACTAGCATATATTTGTACTCTTGTCTTATTAACTGCGGTAAAAACAACACACATACGCATAATTACATGGTGATCCCTTCACAAAAGCATGCAAAAGCACAAAAGCACAAAAGCATGCTGTCACAAAAGCATTATCAAACTGAATAAAGTAATGGGGTCAGATACCGTCTTGCAAGTCAAGGTTTTTAGCCCCGAAATGGGCATCAAACGGTACGCCTGACTTCACAATTCCATAAATCAAATGCACTAGTTTGCGCATGGCCGCCCCAACGACTGCTTTGGGGGCCATGCCGTTACTTTTTAACCGTTCCCCAAAGGCTTTTAACGTCGGATTATGGCGCAATGCCACTAGACCGGGCATGTACAACGCTGTACGCAAGGCCGAGTGACCTGTTCTGCTGATCATCGTTCTGCCGCGCACAGAACTTCCCGATTGTTTTTGCCGTGGAGTCACCTCAATAAAGGCAGCTAAGGCTTTGGCCGAATCAAAGCGTCGAACATCCCCAATATATGCCAGCACTTTGGCGACCGTGGTATCGCCAATGCCGGGAATGCTCAGCATCAAGGTCGCATCGTGTTTTAGCCCAGGATGACGATTGATGTGATCATCAATATCGTGTTCTAGCTGGCTGATTTGTTGCTGTAACCAATCCAGATGGACTTGAACCGAAGCAACCAAGGCGCTTTGGCCGCTGGCGTCATAGGCTTCCTGGCGATTTTTCTCTTGTTGCTGGATGCCTTTAAGGGCTTGCAAGCGATCCACCCAGGCCCGCAACTCTCTATACTCGGCAGGCGGTGGTGTCCATGGCGCTGGGTGCATAGCGGCGCAGAAGCGAGCCAGTAAAGCCGCATCCAGTGCGTCAGTTTTGTTGCGACTAAGTTCGCTTTGAGCAAAACCTTTGACCCGGGCAGGATTGACCACACTGACGGTCCAGCCGAGTTCAACCAAGGCTAAAGCAACACTTTCGGAATAAGGCCCGGTGGCTTCCAGGCAAATATGGGTGGATTCAATTACAGCCCCCCGATCTAACAACCATTGGTGTAATTGTGAGTAACCGCTTTGGCTGTTTTCAACGACTTTGGTTTTGAGTTTGTTATTTAACAATAAGGCGAGATCGAGCTTACGCTTGGAAACATCAACGCCTACGGAGCAGACAGCTTCATTCATCGCTCTTGACCTTCCTCGTATGCAGGCTCACTGTCACGATAAAACTGGACGAGGGCCTAAGTTACCGTTCGGACTTTGTGAACGAAAAACGGACAGGAACACTTATCTGACCCACAGGCTTGGTTAGCCTAAAGTCTTGACAGCATCATCCTGCCCGGACTGCTCAGTGTGATGAGTACAGCTGACTGAAGCGTCTTGGTCATATTACTTCTGCGGGATTTTTGCGGGGCAGGGTGCTTCTCTGTTGCGATTTGTGGTGATGTGCGTCAATGTGACTTAATTCTAAGTGTTTGATTTTATGTGTTGTATATGCGCCCATCACGCATGGGGTGCAAGACTATATAAATACACAAAGCAAAAATTATTTATAATTTTTGCTTTGTGTGATGTTAACCGGCGATAAGATATTACTTATTTTCAATAATAAATTTGTATACGTTATCTGGCTCAATAAACTTGCCTGCGACTTCTTTTTCTGATTTTTGAAATTGTTGTTTAAAGCTTGTGTACTCAGTGAATTTTACGCCGCTAGGGTAATCTTCTCCTTTTTCGTATTGATATTCGACCTTATCAAAAGTAATTAATCCTTGTGGATTAATTCGAATTCCAGTGCAAGATGCGAAAAGGCTTGGTAGTTTTAAAAATACAACAGGCTTTGTTTTTTGATTAATTAAATAAACGGATGTATGTCTTACCGCTGTTCCACTGGCAGAGGGGGGGACACTTTCAAAGCAGGCATAGTCTTTTGATAAGTAAATGCCGGCATTTCTTCCCAGATCTTCGATGTTTGCTATTTCGCCCGGAAATACGTTTGCTTTAGGTATTTTCAAAGGCTTGCCATCAATTTTAATTAACCCATCACTGACTGATACATGGCGCTGCTGGCCTTTAATTTTTCCGCTCCATGAGAATTTTATATTTGCACTAGGTGGCGTGCTAAATGCTTCCAGCTCATGCTTATCTGCTGATTTAAAAATAGCGCCGGATAAGGTGGAGTAGTAGCTCTCATATCCATCATAAGTATTTCCAGCGTTTGCGAAAGATGCCAAGAGTAATAGGCAGGCTAGTGTGGCTTTGTGTTTCATCGGTACTCTTTGCCTCCCGTTGCTGTTAGGTACTCTTCGTTGTGTGTCCAAAAGATAGTTTTGCCATGTGCTGCTGTTGATTTCCACACGTATTCGTATGAGCCACGAACTGATGAGTTCACTTCTTTGCGTGTTTTCTTATTTCTAACTTTCCAATAAATAGTCACAGGCTTGCTTTTTTCTTCGACGCTAAAAATATTATGTGCAGGGTCGCCAAACTGGAAACCGTCTTTTACTTTGGGATGATTTCTGTAATTGGTTTTAAAATCAACGCCATCCCACCAATACGCCCCATTAGATGGATCATCCCCTTGGTTGGCTATTGCTTTAGTCGCCCAATCTAAAGCTAAGGCCATGCCCGTATCTTTGCCAATTGCCTCAGGAGTGGCCTCCATTAGACGTTTAAATCGTGGGTTTCCGTCTGAAATGGCATATGTATAGTTAGGGTCAGCTGATAGCAATTGATTTACTGTTTTTCCTCCCCAAGCTCTTGCTCGATTTGCTACAGCAAAGGCTATGCCTCCAATTTCTGCTGGTAAATTTAATGCGGAAGCTTCACCGTAGGCAATCGCTGCTAGTTTTTTTGTATTTTCGTCTAATTGGCTCATGCTTGAGGTATCCAGAAAGTGGCATCGCCTTTTGATTCCATTGGAAATGCTGATGTAACGCCATCGGCATTGAGCAGCCCTTGGTGGAGCTTTTCTTTTCCTGAATCGATTCGGTATGCGAAATTCAATGGTGTGCCGTCTTCACTTACAGCCATGAAGTAATACTCTAATTCATCTTCGGGGGATTGAGTTGCTGCTACAGCCTTACCTGCGTTGCTGGATGCTCCTGAAGAGGCTGCACCGCTGCCTTCATACGAGCGCCCGACCTCCGGCATAGATGATATTAGAACAGCCCCACACGAAGTTTTATGCCCCTCCAATGCAACGGGTTTACCGCCAACATTCCACGAGGGGTCTCCCTCAATAATGGGGCAAACACCGTGGCCAGGAATAGGGCAACTAACTTTGTCCCCAAGAAGAGCAACAGGCTTGCCAAACATATTGCTTGTTGATGCAGCACTTACCACGACACCGCCGTGGCTGGTTTGGTCGCCTAAACGTATTACTCTTTTCATTAATGCTGCCTATGAGGGACCAAGATTAGATTGCTAACCTTAATCTTTGCTTACTCTATTCACAATAAGAGATAGGGAGTATTTTCTGGATAAGCTGACGTAATTAATGCACAGCGTGTTTGGTTATGCGTGAATCTGAAGATAAAACCATGCTGGTTTTTTCTTGACGCGTGGATTTTGTGTTTTCTTCTAATTAAAAAAGGGGTGAATTTGGGCAAAATCGGCCTAAATCAGAGCAAAATCAGGTTTTTATATTAGAAGGTATTTTACTTTTTTTAATTAAATCAATTGGTTACATGCGTTTGAGCCGGTGCATGGGGTGCAAGGGGTCGAAGGTTCGAATCCTTTCATTCTGACCAATAAAAACAAAGGGTTAGCGCACGCTAACCCTTTTGTTTTTTATGCTAGATTAGAAGATCTTCTAATATGATTTTAAAAATTCACTCAAATTAAGTAAAAAATTACATGCTTACAAGTCGCTTTTTCGGACATTGGGGCAGGGCTTTTCCGGCAGTTTCAACACAATCTCGCTTACAGGCGTTTCCCTTCGCTTGATATAACCCTCTGTCACTTCTTCATCTGTATGCGCGCCACCAATACTAATTTGCTTCGTGAATTTAAGCGACTTTTTGCTTACTCCCTGACAGAAGCAACTTGCCATATAGAGGAGCGCGCAGCGGGACATTTGTTACAGCCTAGTTAAAGTTTGCAATGTTAAGTATCCGTTCAGGTTTTTTTGTGCTGTTGCTTTCTGAAAACGATATCGTTATCAAACTCGGCATTAATAAGTTTGATTCCGGACATTGGCGCATCAATATTTGCGCAGATTAATGAGGTTGAGGCTGGTAAGTTAATTGCCTTATTTGTTTATGACTATTGCATGTGGTTATAATATTCAAAGAGTTAGAGTCTAACTATGCTCTTTTTTTTTGTGGGAAATACGTGAATGAAAAAAGCTATTCCTATGTTGCTATCTTGTCTGATTGCATCCTTTACCCTTGTTGCATGTGGCGGCGGAGGTGATGATAGTCCAACAACTACGGCAATAGGGACTACACCAACCCCTGTTGTTCCTACAACTCCAGTTGATATAGGTAACAGGCCTATTGCTGCGGAGCAACCTCCTGTGATTGTTGGGGCCAATCTGAGCACGATGAGTATAAAAATGGAGTCCAGCAATCAAAATATGATTGCTGCAGTTAGAGACGGAGGCTCACTTATTATTGCAGGTAACAGTAATAACGCTAAAATTCCTGACAGCTCTAAGGTGGCGCTTATTGATATAAATGGCAATACCAACACGCTTGTAATGGGTAAGGGTGTGGTTGTCAGTGATTTTAAAATGGTTGGTACAGGTAATACTATTTGGCTTCCTGCTGATTCAACCATTGTTGTGCCTGCCGCGGCATTAGTTTCAAATAGCGTAAAGTATTACACCGCTAAATAAAGTGGCATTTATTAAGCGATTAAAGCCCATCTTTTGAGGGGCTTTTTCTTTATGTGTACTGGGCTTTGTACTACAGGAGCCTGTAAATCTTTCTGTGTAAATGCCTTTGGAATTACTGGTGGCCGGTCACCAAACTCTATAACAAAACGATTCAGTGCCATACGCTAGTTTTGAATCAGCATCGACCATTTTTTTGATGTCTGTTCGATCGCAAGGTAAATCACTTTCTTCGCCAATTCTTCGCTTGGAAATACTTTGCGGCGCTTCGTCGCGGAATGGATCACGCTGTTGGACTCAATAGCATTGGTCGTATAAATTGCTTTGCGAATCTCTGGCGGATATTCAACAATCGTGCGTAACTGAGCTCAGTTCGATGTCCATGGCTTGGAAATCAAGGGATAATTGGCTTACCAAGCCTGCGTAAAATGCTCCAATTCCGGCAACGCTTGCTCTTTCGTGCCGGACTGGTAAACCCGTTTCAAATCCGTAGTAACCGCTTTATAATCCTTCCAGGAAACAATCTTAAGCTGTTGCGTGCCATGAAGATGCAAAGCTGAACCCGCGTATGCGGGAATTCAACCGCAATTGTATCGGGGAAGCCTTTTAATCCGTCAACACACGCAATCAAAATATCCTGCACTCCCCGTGTTTTTAGCTCAGTCAGCACGGATAGCCAGAATTTAGCACCTTCATTTTCGGACATCCATAAGCCCAGCAATTCCTTGTGCCTGTCCATATTCACGCCCAAAGCCAAGTAAATCGCTTTGTTGATCACGTGTAAATTGCCATGGATTTTAATCACAATGCAGTCAAGGTAAATGATGGGGTAAATGGTATCCAGCGGGCGCGACTGCCATTGAGTAATTTGTAGAAGTTCAGATTTGGTCTGACAGTCAGCCTTGCCAGCAGGTGGGGTTACCCGTTTTGATAGAGGTGCGAATCTTTATTCAAAACAGCGTGCAAGCGCAGGAGTAACCCCATGGCTAATCTAAACCAAAACTTCATCAAGCACAAAATCGGCCTGCTTAATCTCGCTACCAAACTGGGCAACGTATCCAAAGCCTGCAAAATGATGGGACTGTCGCGCGATACCTTTTATCGCTACCAACATGCGGTTGAAAACGGTGGCGTTGAAGCGCTTTTTGATGGCAATCGCCGTAAACCCAGCCCCAAGAATCGAGTCGATGAGGCAATAGAATCCGCCGTCATTGCCTATGCCACTGAGCAACTCGCCCATGGACAAGTACGCACCAGCAACGAACTGCGGCTGCGCGGTGTTTTTGTCTCTGTCTCTGGTTTGCGTTCAATCTGGCTTAGACATGATTTGGCGTCGTTCAAACAGCGTTTGCAGGCGCTGGAGGTTGCCGAATAGCAAATCATACTGAGTGAGGCTCAAGTTGCAGCTCTGGTGCGCAAGCAGGATGACGATGTCGCACATGGCGAAATTGACAGCCAATCACAGCGGCTGATTTACTCCATGACCGGGTACTGCCCATTCTTTGCTGAACAAGAAATGGGGATGCTGCGCATTCTGACCGACCGTGGCACGGAGTATTGCGGTAAAGCCGAAACACATGATTACCAGCTGTATTTGGCGATCAATGAGATTGAGCACACCAAAACTAAAGTGCGGCATCCACAAACGAGCTGCATTTGCGAGCGCGTCCATAAAACGATTCTGCAAGAGTTTTACCAAGTGACCTTCAGGCGTAAGCTGTATCAGTCACTGGATGAGCTGCAAACGGATCTGGACGCATGGCCGGACTACTACAACCACCAACGTACGCATCAAGGGGAAATGTGCTGCGGCAGGACACCGCTGCAGACGTTGTTACGGCAATTGTCAAAGTAGTTGAGATGTTTTTACGATTTAAGTTGCCTGTAATTCCTCGCTTGTTTTAGGCTCAATGGCCCGGTCCGGGTTCAATTGCACTTCGTTTTGCCAGCTCCAGTTCCGTGTCGTATTGCGCCACCGTTCCGGCCGCGCCAAGCGGGCGGTTTGGTAAACCGCATGGCGCTTTTCTAACAGCGCTTTGTCCTGCCCTTGATGCCGCTGTGATGGCGTGACAAATTGAATGCCGCTGTGCCGGTGCGTATGGCTGTACCAATCCACAAAGCGCCTCACCCATTGCCTTGCTTCATCCAGACTGGCAAAGCCTTTATGCGGCCAGGCGGGCCAGTATTTCAGCGTGCGAAACAATGACTCCGCATAGGGGTTGTCATTGCTGACGCGGGGACGGCTAAATGAAGAGGCGATCCCCAGCATCTCCAGCTTGGCTTTCAGCGTATAGCTTTTCATCGGCGCACCATTATCTGAATGCAATACCAGTGGATTCATACTGCAACGCTGGGCCATCACGCTGCGTTGCAATAATTCGGCCGCTAATTCCCCTGTTTCTTCCGCATGCACTTCCCAGCCTACTGGATAGCGGCTGAACAGGTCTTCGATCATATACAGCTTGTAATACTCGCCTTTCACCTGACTGGGCAGCCAGGTGATATCCCACATCCAGACTTGATTTGGGCCGGTGGCGGTGAAGCTGGTTGGTTTGGCTTTGCGTACCGCTTTGGCGGCACGGCCACGATGCTGTAGTTGATTGGCTTGCCGCAGCAGGCGGTACATCGTTGATTCAGAAGCCAAATAGCGGCCTTCATCGCTCAGAATCGGCACGATCTGGCTGGGCGGAACGCTGTTAAAACGCGGGCTGTTGCACACCGATAAAATCGCCTGACGCTCTGTTTCACTCAGCTTGTTCGATGGATTGTTCCGTTTGATCAAAGGCCGCTGATCCGCGGTTACCTTACCAGCCGCTTGCCAGCGATACCAGCTATGTACCGAAATACCGATGGTTTCGCAAGCGCGATATAAGCTCGCACCGGCATGACACGCCTGTTTGATCCACGCGGTAAGCCGTTCCCGTTGATCCAGTGATGTCAGTCTTCCTCTGGTTCGCCCCAAAGGGCGCGCACCTTTTTTTGCAGAATCAGCAATGCGGCCGCCTCCGCCAGTGCCTTATCTTTACGCAAAATTTCCCGCTCCAGCTGCTTGTTTTGCTTACGCAGCGTTTTGTTTTCCTGCGCCTGCTCCGGCGTGCTGACTTCAGCCTGGCCCTGGGCCTGAATGGAGAGATCGCGCCATTGTTTCACTTGCTCCGGGAATAAACCCTTGGCACGACAATATTCACTCAGCTCGATTTCTGACATGGCAATGGTTTCAACGACCACGGCAAAGCGGGTTTGAGCAGACCAGTTTTCACTGCTGCGATGATGTTCGGGCACGGGGCGGCCCTCCTGGCGAAATTGATTTCGCCAATTGTACAACGTGGCTTCGGAGAGGTTTTCTTGCAGCGCCAACTGCCGGATGCTGATCGGGTAAGGAGCAAGCATTTTGCTTAAAATGGCATCTTTACGAGCCTTGGGAATCTGCGACATGATAAGTAACCAGCCCCCTGAGTAAGTTGGAATCCCTGAAAAGGGAGTATCTCAACTATCCTGACACAAGGGGGTTAGAAGGCAAATCGCTCTGGAAGGAGAAGGTCGACAATCTAAACTGATCTGACAATCCGGCACCAATCAAAATGGGGACTGTCAGATCAGGTATGTTTGCCGTTTGCTTAGTTTTTACTTAGATTTTATTTTCCTGTTGGTGGCGCAGCAGGCGGGCTAGCTGGGCATCGACAATATGCCAGTGGTCGGCAGCTAGTGCGATGACCTTGTTGCGCTGCATTTTCTTCAGGCAGCTCTGAATTTGCGAGGCGCTGATGGCGCTTTTTCCTGTTTGTTCTGCTAGCCAGTCCCGGTAGCTCTTGCCGTATAGTTGCTGCCGTCCTTCGGCAATGGCCAGTAGTAAAAGCCGGCCCAAGCGCCCCAGATCTTCCCAGTCCAGGTCAGCCATGCTGTGGCGCTGTTGTAGTTGAATCTGACGTTTTAGTGCTACGGGCAGGGATTTTTCCGGATCCAGCACCAGTTCTTCAATTAGCGAGCGCATGGCAGCAGGGGAGCGCTGCAGTGTTTTAAATGCCTGCATTAAAGATCCGTGATCCATTTGGCCCCAGGTAATTCCTTCGTAGCTGTTATTGATCTGGCCGGATCTGGCCACGCTTTGCGTTAGCTGACTATATAAGCCAAGCAAATGGTCAATAAACTCATTACCGATATCGGGCAGAGTGACGCGGCTGCTATTTTGGGTAAATAGAGTGGGGCAGTTCAAGGGGTTCAGATCGGTACTGGCCAGCAGTAATTTAATCTGCTGGCCGTTAATTTGCATGGCATTAAATAACTCTTTCAATAGTGCCGTACTGTTATCTTTTTTGAGCAGCAGCCCGGCATCATCCAGCAGCAGCACGCAGGGTTTGTGGCCTTTGCGCATTTGGGAAAATAAAGCTGCCAGCGGGCTTGCTGTCGTGCTGGTGCCCATGAATTGCCGTAACTGATGGCTGAGCCAGCGCTCTCCCATTGCAAAATCTACCAGTACTTCGTGTAAGCGGGTCTCCAGATATTTTTGTGGCACCTGGCTACAGGCAAAATACCTCACCCGCCAGCCTTTTTTTTCCAGCAGGGGAAGCAGATCCTCCTGTAGAAACTGGCTTTTTCCGGAAAGTGGCGGGGCGGTGAGGGTAATGCTGTCGGTTAGCTCGTTTTCCCATAGTTGAAACAGGGTTTGTGCCAGGGCATTTCTTGGGTAGTGCCAATGCAGATTTCCAGACATGAATTATGTTTCAATAAATAATTATGCATAAATTATATAGTAGGTACTTTTTTAAATATAGTGGCTAGATTAATAAGCTAAATAATTACATATATTATATTAAAATCAATAGCTTAGTTTTAATTCTCTACCGTTGGGCAAAAGCTGGAATTGAAATTAAATACAAAATAAAAAATGTATCAATTATGGGTAATTTTAAAGTTTCACAGGTTTTTCTTTGGCGTAGCATGAATTTCATTGCAAACCGCTCCATGTCACCGAGGAATTACCCGTGCTAAATGAAATTCTGCCCCTGGACAGTATTATTTTTATGAAGTCCTGCCCCGACTGGCAAAGCGCTGTGCGCCAGTCCTGCCAGCCATTACTCGCCCGCGGCACGATTGAGCCAGCTTATATTGATGCCATTATTAGTAATCTGAATGAGCTGGGGCCTTACATCGTGATTGCGCCTGATGTGGCAATTCCGCATGCCCGCCCCGAAGCCGGTGCGCGGGCGATGGGCATGGCTTTGCTAAAGCTGGAAGAACCCGTGGTTTTTGGCCCGGAGCCGGATCAGCAGGCCCGCTTATTATTTGCTTTTTCTGCTACCGATAGCCACAGTCATCAGCGTGCTTTAAAGCAGCTGGCACAGCTGATTATGGATGAAGAAAAATTTGCCGCCCTAGCTGCAGCCAGCTCGGCAGCGGAAGTGTTTGCTTTGATTAACAGCGTTTCACAGTGAGGTTTGAAATGAAAAAAATTATGATCGTATGTGGAAATGGTTTGGGCAGCAGCATGATGCTGGAAATGACGGTAAATGCTGTGCTTAAAGAAATGGGTGTGAGTGCAGATGTACGGCATACCGATTTATTCTCGGCCAAAAGCGAAATCGCAGATCTCTTTTTGGGCGCACCGGAAATTGTCAGCGGGCTTAATGATGGTGTGCGCCAGCTGGCAGGTGTGCGCAATATTATGGATAAAACAGAAGTCCGGGCAGCCATTACGCCTTACCTGAATTAAGGAGCCGTACCATGATTAAATTTGCCCTTGATATTCTGTCTGATCCGGCCATTTTGATCGGGCTCTTTGCCCTTTGTGGCTTGTTGCTGCAAAAAGCCAAAGTGTCGGACGTGATTGGCGGCACGATTAAAACCATTCTGGGGTTTGTAATTCTGGGGGCTGGTGCCCAGATTCTGATCGGCTCTCTGGACACTTTTCGTCTGGTGTTCGATCATGCTTTCGGCCTGAAGGGAACCATTCCTAATAATGAGGGGATCACCGCACTGGCGTTGAAAGAAATTGGCTCGCAGACCGCTTATGTCATGATTCTGGGCATGGTGTTCAATCTGGTTCTGGCCCGTTTCACTCCACTTAAATATGTTTTTCTAACCGGGCACCATACCCTGTTTATGGCTTGCCTGATTGTGGCGGTATTGCATGCTTCAGGGATGGATAATGTTACTCTGGTGTTGTCTGGCGGTGCGTTGCTGGGCGGCTTAATGGTGGTGATGCCTGCGTTGTTGCAACCTTTTACCCGCAAAGTTACTGGCAATGACAGCTTTGCACTGGGGCATTTTGGCTCCTTTGGTTATTTGGCCGCCGGCCTGATTGGCTCTGCAGTTGGTAAAAAGGGACGCTCTACCGAAGATATCAAAGTTCCAGCTTCGCTGAGCTTTTTGCGCGATACCTCCATCTCGATGGCATTAACGATGGCCATTCTGTTTTTTGCTGTATCGGTGGCAGCTGGTGGTGATTTTATTGAGCGGGAGCTCTCTGGCGGCGTTAATTTTCTGGTGTATGGCTTTAAGCAGGCGCTGACATTTTCAGCCGGGGTTTATATCATCCTGGCCGGGGTACGATTACTGATTTCCGAAATTGTGCCTGCCTTTAAAGGCATTTCGGATAAGCTGATTCCTAATGCCAAACCGGCACTAGATTGCCCGGCTATCTTCCCGTTTGCTCCTAATGCTGTGGTGATTGGCTTTTTATGCAGCTTTATTGGCGGCTTAATTGCTATGTTTATTACCCCCGCCATTGGCCTGGCGGTGATTGTACCGGGGCTGATTCCACATTTCTTTACCGGTGCCACCGCCGGGGTTTATGGCAATGCCACGGGGGGGCTGCGCGGTGCAATTCTGGGCTCATTTGTAAATGGCCTGCTGATCAGTTTTTTACCTGCACTGTTGCTGGGTAGCCTTGGCTCCCTCGGCTTTGCTGGCACTACTTTTGGTGACACCGATTTTGGTGTGATTGGTTTATTGCTCACCGGTATCATCCGTGTGTTTTAACTTATGAATAACATTTTTTAGAATCTGGTAATCGTTATCGGGTAATCCTCCTGGCAAAGTCTGTACATTTTTAAGTGGAATTTTCCCGCCATTTTTGAGGTGCTTGCTTGCAAGTTGCTCTTTGTCTGGCCTGAGCTTTATTTTTAAATGTACTTAAAAGCAGGAGGATTGCCTGGCGTCCATTATGCTTGCCAGATGGGACATGATGGGTTGCTGGATAAGATTAACGGGTTTGCTACCGATACGCCTTACCATACTAAAATCGGTGGTGATCCATTGCAAATTAAACTATTTTTTATCTTTTTTTAGTTTCCATTTTAATAGGTCTAAACAGATAAATTATTATGCTTGTAGTGTTCGGGTAATTGATTAGTTAAATATAAGTAAATTGGCGGATTTAGAAAAAAGTTGTGATAGGGCTTCGTGTACTATTTCATAGTTGCCATACATCGTTGATTTATCATGAACCCTAGGGTCTGTTGACGTTTCACATCGGTAGCCATAAAAATGCGCACGCCATGGCTATGACACTTTCATAATTTCGCTTCAACTTGTCATATCGGAATGCCACTGCGCGGTAATGCTTCAATCGCGCAAAAGCATTCTCGACCAAATGTCGATAGCAATACAGCCCACGATCTAGATCCACATTCCCTTTGATTGAATTACGTTTTCTGGGAATCACTGATCGCGCACCCTGCGCAGAAATCAGTCCTCGAAGGTACTCACTATCGTACCCCTTATCTGCGATGATCACTTCGGCTGAAGGCAGTTGGGCAATCAGCTCTGGGGCGGCAGTACAATCATTAATCTCGCCTCCGGTAATTTCGAAGGCAATCGGCAAACCATAAGCATCTACCGCCAAATGAATTTTGCTGGTGTTCCCTGCACGGCTTTTGCCAATCGCTTCAGATTGATCGCTGGCCGCCCCGGCGCTGTGTTGATGCGCCTTGGCATAGCTACCATCAATGAATACCCATTCAAAATCGGGGTCGATCAGTAAGGCTTTGAAAATATTGAGCCATTTCCCAGCTACAGACCAAGCATTAAAGCGTTTATAGACTGAATTCCATTCACCAAAGGCGCTGGGTAAATCCCGCCACGGGCAGCCAACGCGCATGCGGTAAAACATTCCTTCGACGGTAATTCGTAAATCAGGCTTGTTGTAAATGGTGTGTTGAAGCAGAATCTTTTCTAGCTTCGACCAAAGCTCGTTACTGAGCATTAATCGGGGCATCGCAAACCTGTAGGGGAAATGGTGTAGGAACCTGAATTCTGCGGGTTTGCATCCGTCATTGCATGACTTTAGCTTGAAACGTCAACAGACCCTAGTGATCTCCTTGCCTCTTTCGCCGCTGCCTTTAATCAGGATCAGCGCCTCATCTCTCTTCAGCTTGGCGATGGCTCAGTGTGGGGTGAGCAGTTATTGCCCCAGCGCGTAACAGGGAGTGAGGGCATCAATCAGGCATACCGCTACCAGGTCGATTGCTTATCCCCCGACGGTGGCTTAGAGCTTAAATCGCTACTGGGTTTGCCAGTCGTTTTATCTATTGAAAATGCTGATGGCGAGGCGGTTGAGCGCTGTGGGGTCATTAGCCAGGCGCAATTACTCGGCTCCGATGGCGGCTTCGCAAAGTACGCGCTGACAGTAGAACCGCCGTTTGCCTTACTCAGATACCGGCGTACTTCCCGCGTGTTTCAGGATTTATCCGTCCCCGACATTGTGAAACAGGTACTGGCTGAGTATCAGGACAAAAATCCGGTCTTTGCCTCGGTGCAAACGCTGGATTTCAAACTCTCCGGCACGCATTCACCGCGATCCTATTGCTTACAATACCGCGAATCCGATTTCGATTTTCTGACATGATTATTAGCGGAGGAAGGCTTAGCCTGGTTATTTAATCATTTGCCGGGCGATAGTCCTCAGGTTCAGTTGCTTGTGTTTGATGATGCTTTTGCAATTGCGGAAGCGGCAGATCCATTTGTTAGATTTCACAGAGCCGACGCCACGGAAGAGAGCGATAGTCTGACTGAATGGCAGAGCCAGCGGCAAATCGGCAGCAGCAGTGTATCGCTTGCCAGCTTTGATTACAAAGCCACCAACACCAACGAAAGTTTTGATGAAAGTAGCATCGATCAGGGTGATGGCGGCCAGCAGCTGCAGGTAAGTTTCGAAGATTATGACCCGCAATCGCTCTATTACGCCAGCGACGCGGAAGGCTTAAGCCACTATGCTAACTTGCGTCAGCAGGCATTGGATGCCAAAAAGAAATCCTTTACCGGCTCTGGTACTTTACGCAGCCTGCAGGCCGGGCAGTGGTTCCGCCTGGAAGATCATCCCGCCCACGAATGGGACAGCGCCGAGCAACGTGAGTTTGCCGTTACCGAGCTAAAATTCACCGCCAATAATAATTTGCCCGCTGATTTAACCCAGCAACTTGGTCTGGTTGCGCCAAGCCTATTGGCCGCTGATGTAGCCAAACCTTATGAAGTTAACTTCACAGCCCAAAGGCGCGGCCAGCCGACCGTGCCCGCTTTTGCCCATATCGAACACAGCAAGCCCAAAAGCTTTGGCGTACAGACCGCCTCCGTCGTCGGCCCTGCCGGATCAGAAGTCCACACCGATGAGCAAGGGCGCATAAAAATAGAATTCCACTGGCAGCGTGCCGCAGAGCATCCTGAGTTTGGCGCAAATCTGGATGACAAGTCATCCTGCTGGGTGCGTGTCTCCATGCCAAGTGCCGGTGCTGGCTTTGGGCATCAGTTCATCCCGCGCATCGGTCAGGAAGTTTTAGTTGATTTTATCGAAGGCGACATCGACCGCCCCATCATCACCGGCGTGGTTCATAACGGCAGCCATCCTGTGCCAACATTCAGCGGCGCTGGCGCTCTGCCTGCCAATAAAACGTTATCCGGTATCAAAACTAAAGAGCATGAAGGTGGCCAGTATGGCGAGCTGCTGTTTGATGATACCAGGGGCGAAGTCCGCACTAAATTATCCAGCGAGCACGGCAAAACCCAGCTCAACCTGGGCTATTTAATCCACCCAAGAACCGATGGCCAAGGTGAAGCCGGTGGTAAGCAATCCGAGCCACGCGGTGAAGGCTTTGAATTACGCACCGATAACCAAGGTGCAATCCGCGCCAATGGTCTCTTGATCAGCACCGAAGCCAAAAGCGGCGCCAGCGGCAAACAGCTGGACCACAGCCCCGCGCAAAGCCAGCTTGAATCCGCGCTGGCACTGGCCCAAAGCCTGGGTGAAACAGCCACTAATCAGCTTGCGGACACCATAGAAACCGGCGACGAAGGCAAAACCGTAGAGGCAGACAACAGTGCAGGCAGCAAGGCCAGCACCGGTCATCTGTATCACCACGTGCATGCCAGCAAAAGCCTGGAAGCAGGCAGCAACACTGATAAAGACGGCAAAACTAAATCCAAAGAACAGGCTGGCCAGCAAAAAATCATCCTGCTGCACGGCGAGGACGGCGTAGCGATCACCAGCCCGCAAAGCCAAACGCTCACTGCAGGTACCAACCTTGATTTTGTCGCGCAAAGAGACAGCAACCAAACCTCCGGCCGCCGCTGGATACATAACGCGGGATCACACATCAGCCTGTTTGTAGCCGGTGTAAAAGACAAAATCGCGCTCAAACTAATCGCAGCCAAAGGCAAAATCCAGCTGCAGGCGCAGAGTGACGATATTGAAATCACCGGCGACAAAAACGTCAAAATCACCGCCTGCAAAGAAAGCATCACTGTCGTCGCCAAAGACGAAATCCTGATGACCGCCGGCGGGGCATACATCCGCATCAAAGGCGGCAACATCGAAATCCACTGCCCGGGGAAGGTCTCGGTTAAAGGCGCGAGTCATGAGTTGAGTGGGCCTGCGAGTATGAATGTGCGCTTGCCAGCTTTTAATCCTCCGGTTTGCAGGCAGTGTATGCGGGAGATGGGTTTAACTCATCAAGCGATTGGAGAGCGGGCATGAGCCAATATGTAAATCAAATTCGGGAGCAAATCTCCACGGATCAGCGAGTACAGGGCAAGTGGTTTGCTCTGCTGGATGCATCACAAATTCCTTTGAAAGAGCAGGCAGTCTGGGCGGGTTTTGCATCTGCCTGGCATAATTTGCTGGATGACAGCCCCGAAGGAGATCATCCGGATTTAACCGCATGGTTATTTAATGCATCCGGTGAGATGCTTGATCTTACCCTGCAGTTAAGTATTCATTACCCACACAGCATTACATGGTTTTATAGTGATTGGCCAATTAGCCAAATTCATTCTTATTGGCGTGCTTTAAGCCATATTCATTTGCCGGAACGCCGCAGTGGCTTGTGCAGATTTTATGATGCATCTGTATTGCTTCAATTAAAAACAGTGCTGACTGCACATCAATGGCAGCTGCTTACTGCGCCAGTGCAGCAATGGTTATTTATTCACCCGGAGGGTGTATTGTCTTGTATTGAGGCGGCACCCTCTGTTGTAAAAAACAGGACCTCTATTACGCTAAGGCAAAGCCAGCTTGATCAATTAGAAAAAGCAAATCGCTCTCATTGGCTGATTGCACAGCTTATGGCTAATGAATATGTGGATCTGAATTATGCAAATTTTGCGCTATACCAGTGTGTAAATCGCTCTGTGCTGATGATGGAGCAAGCCGGGTTAAGTAAGCCGGATCAGCAGTATATATTTTGCGCGATGACACTGGATTGGCCTGATGAACAGGTTTTTAGTGAAAATACAGAGCAAGATCTATTAAGGGTGAAAAATAAAAAGGTAGATTTAATTGATATTTTTTGATGGCTGTTGATCAGTATTCATACTAAAGAGTGTGAGGGATAACGTGGGGTTTTTAAAAAGTTAATTATTTTAACTAAATAGAGAATGAAAAAAAATCTAAAAAGAATAAACCCAATATCTATTCTGTTGATAATTTCACTGGCGGCATGGTGGATTTGGAGTTCATTTGTACAAGAAGAAAGCTATGGGGTTTGTTTTCAAGGGTTTAATTATACCGACAAGCATGTGGCTGAATATTATGTTAACGGGATGGGGGGGGCGGCAATATTTCTCCCAAGCCCGATGATTATGCTTATGGAGGTGGCGGGGGCTTTTCTTGCGGGGCGTCGGTGAGTGGATCGGAAGTTAAAGTGAAATGGGTTTTTGATTGGAAATCTGTGGCTGAAATGGATGCGGGGGTGATTCTAGAAAGCCATGAGGTGACGTTGCCTATGCCCAAGGCAGAATCACGTAGTTCACGCTATTTTCAGGTGCATATTTATCCTGATCATCATATTGAGCTAAAGCTGTTTGATTTACCACGGATAAAATAAGGGTGTTGGTATGAGTAATGAAAAAAAGGTAAACCAAGAGTATTAAAGCCGAAGAAAAAGAGTGTTTTTTGGTTTTTTAATTGTTTCTAACAAGTAAAACTAATAATAAATTTTAGGATCTGTTTCTATGAAAAAAAATCTAAAAAGAATTAGCCCTATATCCATATTGGTGGTGCTTTCACTGGCGGCATGGTGGATTTGGAGCTCTTTTTTACAGGAAGAAAGCTATGGCGTTTGTTTTCAAGGCTTTAATTATACCGACAAGATTATTTCTGAGTATTACGTCAATGGTATGGGTGGTGGGAATATTTCTAAAAAGCCTGATGATTATGCATATGGGGGGGGCGGGGGATTCTCTTGTGGTGCGTCGGTAAGTGGGCCACAAGTTAAAGTGAAATGGTTATTTAATAGAAATTCTGTCGCTGAGATTGATGCAGGTGTGCCGCCAGAAACCCATGAAGTGACTCTGCCTATGCCCAAGGCAGAGTCCCGTAGTTCACGCTATTTTCAGGTGCATATTTATCCTG
The DNA here is from genome assembly GCF_003952345.1 of Iodobacter ciconiae. Classification (NCBI taxonomy): domain Bacteria; kingdom Pseudomonadati; phylum Pseudomonadota; class Betaproteobacteria; order Neisseriales; family Chitinibacteraceae; genus Iodobacter; species Iodobacter ciconiae. The sequence continues at coordinate 700,404 of NZ_CP034433.1, forward strand.
ATCATCATGTGGTTGTTAAGTTAAAAGATCATATTGATTAAATATTAATTTGAAAAAGATACATCAAGTACAGTGATGAATGCACCTTGATTTAAACAGGACCTCCGCATGAGTAATGCAAAAACAGATAAAGCCGAACGAATTAAAGCAGAAGCAAGAGATCTTTGCCCGGCGTGTGATCAGACTTTATGGCTGTCATTTTATTTTGATGCCTTTGCCCATCATAAAGATGATGATGGCGCTGCCATTTCTAATATGGGCAAATTATGGCGGGCTTCTGTTAAGGAAAAAAGTAAAGGTATTTTCTCTAACTATTACTCGGGCTTAGGTGCACGTTTTGAGCCAGAGCGAAAAGTGTTGCTCAAAATGGAAGCTGCCAAAATTAAAAAAGAGGCAGAAGAAGGTGTTATTGATGCGGTAAAGGAAAAGCTAAAAGAAGCTGTTATGGCGACGGTGCCTTTTTTGTATAAGGCAGGCAAAGAGGTTGTGCAGAATAGACCGGGCTGGTGGGATAGGGTTAAAACTTTAAGTAAACAGGGGGGACGTGCGGCTTTAGATCCTTATAAGCCTTGGTGGGATATTGTATGGAAGCCTAATCATCGGGCGCGATTTATACAGCGTGTAACGCACGATTGGCTGGACTATGCAAATGATCTGATTCATAACCCTTTACAATTTCACAAAATGGCGCGTAATGAGCTTGGCAAAATGGCCGCCTCTCATTCTATTGAGCATATTGGTTTTGTACGGGATGCAAAATGGGTGTCCGCCCTGTTTAATACCGGGGTAGATACCAGGCTGGAGCAGGCTGAATATGATTTTCGTGAGGGTGTGAGGTATGGACAAACATTGGGCACGATTAAACATATTAATGTGGCTATTTTTGGCGCTGATTTTGGCGGGGCTTTGGCATTAGCTTTTGCCAATCATTTAGTTGATGAAGTATGTGATGGGGGTAAATATGATGGTATTCAGGTGCACTTTCGTTTTATGGGTTTATTGGATTGTGTCAGTGCGCGGTTTGACGATAATTTTTTAACAGGCTTTTTGCCTTTAGCTAATTCAGTAAAAGATGACTTGAAACTTCCTAAGTCTCTTGAAAAAGTGGTGCATTATGCGGCTGCTCATGAATACAGGCTTTATAAGCCATTATCGATTATTGGTGGTGCCAGAGCGCATGGCGGCAGGCTAGAGGAGCGATTATTCCCGGGGGATCAAGGGGATGTGATTGGCGGCTATGCAGATAAAGAGCAGGGCTTAAGCCAGGAATTAGCGCGAATGCCCCTGCAATGGATGCTAAACAGGGCGTGGCGTAATGGTGTACCGGTTATGAAGTTAGAAAAAATGCAAACTGTAGATCCTGATCTTTTTGTATTATTTCGCTTAGATGGTGCGGTTTCCGAATTGGTGTTTCAGTACTGGGCTAGTGCACGTGAGCTGGCTTCTACAACAGAAACGGTTACGTCTGACCTGGCCATTAAATCTTTGCGACAGGGATATAGCGATACCGGTTTGGCTTGTGCTCAGCTCTCTTTGCAAACACATACAAAAAAACAATTACCTGCCGATATAAAAGCAGAATTGGCTGGGCATATTGCCATGCATACGGCGTGGTTAAAAAACTGGTATGAATCATTTAAAGCAGGTAAAAGCACTAATTTAGAAAACGCGCGTTATAAAATGCTGAAAAATGAAATTGATAGCATGACCCGCAGAAGCGCACGTTCAGCCTTAGAGCCAGGTGTGCTTGATGAAGAATCAAAAAAACTATGGGCAATGTGGAAAAATAATCGTGCCAGTAATCTGGGCGAATCAAAAAAATTATTTGAAAAATATATTCATGATTCAATGGCAGACAGCCCAATAGAGCGTGCCTGGGATGATTTTGTTTACAGCAGGCATTATTTAAACCACCGTATTATGACGCTTGTTGAAGAAAATCCGGAAAAGGATTTTTTTGAGCTAAGTCATTTAAAACTGGTTGCAGAAGCAGCAAATAAAATTCATAGATAAACACCCCGGCAAGGGGCAGTAGCCCTGTTGCCGGTGTGTTATTTACATAGCCCGTGCTGAATATGTTTTTTGTGGAGCTTTAATATTGAATTGTTTGTACACTGGATTGTTGACAGTTTCATCCTCTTTATTTACACCGCCATCAGTGACTGATGTGTTTACGCTTAACGTAAAGATATGGGCATGCAATTTCAATTATGTTGCTTGGGTTGGGTGTAGAAATACAATATAGCCACGGTTAATTAAATATTTATCCGTGGCTGTCCCCAGTTTTCTCAGGGCCATTTTTTGAATGGTTGCTAAATAAATAAAAAACTAATTTTTCCAATGCCATTTTGAAATTTATGGTGGATAGAAGTGCTTGGCTTGCTGCGGAGCAGATGAGTTTTCTTTTATTAAGAGGTGCGCGTCTTTTTACTGTTGTTGGTATCGGTTTAACCATTGCTATATGGTTATTTAGTGATGATGATTTAGAAGCATGGTGTGATCAATCCTGCCTAAGAAAAAATAGGAGTGATAAGGGTTTTGATAGTGCAGAAGAAGAAATGACTGCGTTGAATGCGGCTGTGAAAGAGGTGAGTTAATCATGTATTATTTAGAGTGGATTAATACACAAAGTCGGCAAAAGCATAAGCCTGGTTCTGCTTCGGATGTAGCGCAAAAAAATGCCTATGCAGAAATAGAAGAGAAACGGAACAAAGCAATTGCTGAAGGGGTGGAATATCAGGATATTAAAGACACGGAGATTTGGGAAAGTCGCTCTGAGCGAGTAGATGATAATCATGCAATTTATGCTAAGACGGGTTCTTACATTGATGTCTGTACTTACAATGATGATAAGCGTGGATTAATTACCCCTCTTATCTTCTGCTTCCTATATGGCATCATTCCTTGGTGGCTAAGTGTTTTTGAATATACGAGTTCAATTTTATTGACAGGGTTGCAGCCTGATGGGGCACTTATAGATGGCGAAGCAATTGCTGTTATTGGTATTGATCTGTTAGCTTTACCTTTTCTTACCTATATTTTCTTTCGCTATTTATTTAAATTCTGGAGGCTGGAAGCTTTTACTATGCGGCGGCTTATCGTTCGCTTTAATCGTAAAACCCGCCAGGTTTATTTTCTTCGGCCCTCTTTTTTAGGTGGTACGGTTATTTATGATTGGGCGGATATTGGCGCGACCGTACCTAAAGATATGGAAAATCATGAGGGTATAGGAGGAATGTTGATGTTGTATTTCCAGACGGCGGACACACAGAATCCTCATAGTAATATTGGCCTTGATGCTGCTTTTGTTGGCAATCCCTGCCGTGATTTTGGACAGCTGCTTTCCTTCTGGGAATATATCCGCCGTTTTATGGAAGACGGTGCAGATGCCGTGCCTATGCCAAAGCGCCTGCGTAGTAAATGGCCCAATCCATTGACCAGCATTCTGGCAGTGTCCCGTTTAAATCTGCCCGGTGGTTTTGATTTAGGCCATTCCTTTTTATGGCTGCGTATCGCTTTAACACCTTTGTTTGTATTCTGGGGCGTGGGCGGGCATTACGGCTCGCTGATGCTGAGCTATGAGCCTCGCTTTCCTAAGGCCTTACGTGTGGCAAGTGGCGAATCCGAGCTTAAATCGCTGCTAAGCATGATTGCTTACAACCTTTTTCCCGTTATTTATACCGCCATCGGCGGCTGGTGCGCTTACGCCTGGTATAAAGATTTGGATATGCAATTACCATTGCGTTGGTTGGGTTGGGTATAGGAATACAATACAGATACAGTTAATTAAATAATTAACCGTATCTGTCCCCAACTTTCTCTGGACCATTTTTTGAATGGTTGCTAAATGAATCAAAAACTGATTATTTATGGTGGATAACTATGCCTAGTTTGCTGCGGAGCAGATGGCTTCTCTTTTATTAAGAGGAGCGGGTCTATTTACTGGAATAGGTATCAGTTTAACTATTGCCGTTTGATTATTTTATTAAATCATAATTTGCGTAGCTTGATTTTTATCATTAGCTGGTGAAGAAATTTTATTGAGGCTTAAGAGGGTTAGGTCTCAAGCTGGCTTGTTTAAAAACTCCATTTTAAAATGGTAATTAGATGCCAAAAAGCGACAGGCTATTCAAATAGTCTTTCAATTGAGGCGGAGTCGTAAAATTGAATGAATTAGTCAAAATAGCTCCAATAAACCCACTTGGTTTATTGCGAACACAGTGGGCAACAGCCCTACTTATTACAATTAACCTCGCAGTATATGTTTGGATGGGGGCCAAAGGAGTGCCTTGGATAGACCCTGAACCCATGATGCTGCTGGACTGGGGGGCTAATCTTGCAGCGCTCACACTGACTGGTGAGTATTGGCGTTTGCTAACCAGCATGTTTGTTCACAGCGGTATTATTCATTTGCTGCTTAATATGTCCATGCTTCTGTTTATCGGGCCGCTGGCACAAAAGCGTTTAGGTAATTTGGGCTTAATCTCAATCTACTTGAGCGCAGGGCTCGTCGCTGGCTTTGTAAGCGCCTCATGGTATGCCCTGAGTCAAGAAACAAATATTTTTGGGATGCCTATTACTCGCTTAGTCGCCAGTGTTGGAGCTTCCGGTGCCCTGATGGGGTTGGCCGTCGCGGTTTGTGTGTGGAAGTCCTCTATTAATGAGCATGAAGAGGGGGATGCACTGTCAAATAAGCTTGGGCAGGTCGTGTTATTGAACTTAGGTTTAGGCTTTATTGTGCCTGGTGTTGATCAAGCCTGTCACATCGGCGGGTTGCTTTATGGCTTTCCCATGGGGCTGATCGCTTTGGCATTCAATCGAGTGTCCTGGAAAAGAAGCGTGGTGTATTTTGCTATTGTTGCAGTAACAACAGCCGGTGTATTTAAAGCTACTCAAGGCTCTGAGTCTGAAGAGTTGCGACTTTTGGCAGATGAAGTTCGTAAACAGCAAAAGGATATGCGTAAACAAAAAGAACTGGAAATTGTGACAAAGCAGCGAGATTTGCTTCACAAATCTGAGTTGGCGGCTCGACCTAAGCCCGTTTCTGCTGAGGAGGCTTCAGTACTGGCGATGGAGCCAATACTATCAAATAGTTATCAGAACCCTGTATTTAGCACCGATGGCCGACGGTTGTATTTAACAGATCAAGAGGCCAACTCCCTAACGGTTGTAGATGTAAATACTCGAAAAGTAATAAAAGTCATCAAAGGGCCCGAACTAAAAATCCCAGACGATGGTTGCGATAAAACTTGCCGTGGTATAGGGGCTCAGTCTGTGGCAATAAGTCCCGACGAAAAATGGGCGCTTGTGCCATCAATGGCAATCTCTTCTGTTGCATTAATAGATATTCAGGCAGGTGCTATTGTCCATATGTTTAAGACAGGCAATCGGCCTGCCACAGCAGTTTTTAGCCATGATGGCCTTCATGCCTATGTAATTAACAAGGCAGATAACTCCTTATCTGTTCTGGATATGGCAAGACGTCAGGTTGACGGAGACCCGCTGCCATTAGGCGGCGCTGAAGGGCGCTACGAACATTGGATGAACCCAGTACTTTTACTTTCGTCCGATAGCAAGCGATTACTAGCTAGCAACGCATCTTTGAGCCGCTTGGACTGGATAGATTTAGCTTCGAGAAAGATGATTACGCCTCCTTTAAATATACCCAATAGCGTACGCTTTGCTTTAACCGATACCAAGATGAACATACTTTGGCTCCCTTCAGAAAAAGGTCTGCTAGAGCATAAACTACCATCCTTTGAATCTCTAGCTAGTTATGCATATTGCAATGCCAATGATACAAAATTGATGTCGGTTAGCCCTGATGGCAAATGGATGGCGGCTTATCGAGATACCGCATTGGGTGAGGTTATTTTAATAAGCAGGCAGAGTAGGAGAATGGTTGGGGTATATCAGCTATCTGAAGAACCACACCAATTGTTGTTTAGTCCAGATGGTAATCACCTGGCTGTTTTGCTTAGCTCGGGGTTGAGGATTTATCCTTTGAATAAAAGTATAAATGTCGTTGATTATGTCCAAAAAAATGGTGAATTTTTCTGCGATTCATAAAAATTGACTCTGACTGAGCCAACGGGAAATAACTGAATACCTGGGGTCAGCATCAAGTTAAATCCGTTTTCTTTGGCTCTTGAATTAAGCATTAGTAGGATTTAATTTTGTTCTGTCCCCGGTTTTCTTTGGGCCATTTTTTGAATGGTTGCTAAAAAAATAAAAAAGTGATTTTGCTAAAGCCATTTTAAAATTTATGGTGGATAGAAGTGCTTGGCTTGCTGCGGAGCAGATGAGTTTTCTTCTATTAAGAGGTGTGTGTCTTTTTACTGGTATAGGTATGGTAATCCCCCCATTTTTAAGCTCACTCAAAAGTAGAGGCTAGGCATGTAATGCCAGTTTCTGTTTCGGGGTGATGCCACCCAATCCCATATGTGGGCGTTCGTTATTGTAACTCCAAAGCCATTGCGTTGCGATTTCTTGTACTTCCGCAATACTTTCAAAATCATCACAAGCCAGCCATTCATATCGAACAGTGCGATTATAGCGTTCAATATACGCATTCTGCTGCGGGTTGCCGGGCTGGATATAGGCCAATTCAATCGATTGTTGTTCTGCCCAATTCTTTAATATGTGACTAATGTATTCAGGGCCATTATCAGACCTGATTCGTTTGGGTTTACCGCGCCATTCAATAATTTGATTCAGGCTGCGTACTACTCGCTCTGCAGGCAAAGAGAAATCGACCTCAATACCTAATCCTTCACGATTAAAATCATCAATCACGTTAAATAAGCGAATACTACGTCCATCGGCTAATTGATCGTGCATAAAATCCATCGACCAAGTTTCATTTTTTGCCTCAGGCACTGCTAATGGCTCTGGCGTTTCACGATCTAAACGTTTTTTTGGTTTAATTCGCAGATTTAATTCTAAATCGCAATAAATGCGGTAAACACGTTTATGGTTCCAGTGCTTTTTCTTGACATTGCGCAGATGCAAAAAGCAGAGACCGAAGCCCCAGTTTTTGTGTTCCTCTGTGAGCTGAACCAGAGAATCGGCGATTTTGGTGTTTTCGACATCCAACTTACGAATATAGCGATAGCAAGTCGTGCTAATTGAAAAGCTGGCGCAAGCCGCACGAATAGACAATGCCTTGGTTTCAACGGCCCAGTGAGCCATCTCGCGACGCTGAGATGGCTTCACCACTTTTTTGACATGGCTTCCTTGATGACGTCGGCTTGCATCTGTGCCTCTATGTACATTTTTTTGAGACGCCGATTTTCATCTTCAAGCTCTTTCATTCGCGTCATCATGGAAACGTCCATGCCGCCAAATTTAGCACGCCACTTGTAGAAAGAGGCAGAACTCATACCGTGCTCTCGGCATAGATCAGGAACGGTCGAACCGGCTTCAGCTTGCTTTAAAATCGCCATAATCTGGCTGTCGGAATAACGTGCTGCTTTCATGTAGAGCTCCTCAAAGACTGCGAGAAAATTCTACTTAAAAATGAGCTGGTTTTGTGGGGGGATTACCGTATCGGTTTACCTATCGCTATATGGCTGTTTAGCGATAATGATTTAGAAGCATGGTGTGATCAATTTTGTCTCAGAAAAAACAGGAAGGATAAGGGCTTTGCAAGCGCAGAAGAAGAAATGGCGGCATTAGAGGCCGCTGTAAAAGGGGTTAGTTAATATGTATTTTCTTGAACGGACCACGGCCTTAGGGCGGCGTAAGCATCGCTCGGGGAGCTGGGTTGATCAGATCCAGAAAGATATTGCAGAGAAAGAGCAGGAAAAAAAGCGCAAGGCCTTATCTGCTAGGGTCTGTTGACGTTTCACATCGGTAGCCATAAAAATGCGCACGCCATGGCTATGACACTTTCATAATTTCGCTTCAACTTGTCATATCGGAATGCCACTGCGCGGTAATGCTTCAATCGCGCAAAAGCATTCTCGACCAAATGTCGATAGCAATACAGCCCACGATCTAGATCCACATTCCCTTTGATTGAATTACGTTTTCTGGGAATCACTGATCGCGCACCCTGCGCAGAAATCAGTCCTCGAAGGTACTCACTATCGTACCCCTTATCTGCGATGATTACTTCGGCTGAAGGCAGTTGGGCAATCAGCTCTGGGGCGGCAGTACAATCATTAATCTCGCCTCCGGTAATTTCGAAGGCAATCGGCAAACCATAAGCATCCACCGCCAAATGAATTTTGCTGGTGTTCCCTGCACGGCTTTTGCCAATCGCTTCAGATTGATCGCTGGCCGCCCCGGCGCTGTGTTGATGCGCCTTGGCATAGCTACCATCAATGAATACCCATTCAAAATCGGGGTCGATCAGTAAGGCTTTGAAAATATTGAGCCATTTCCCAGCTACAGACCAAGCATTAAAGCGTTTATAGACGGAATTCCATTCACCAAAGGCGCTGGGTAAATCCCGCCATGGGCAGCCAACGCGCATGCGGTAAAACATTCCTTCGACGGTAATTCGTAAATCAGGCTTGTTGTAAATGGTGTGTTGAAGCAGAATCTTTTCTAGCTTCGACCAAAGCTCGTTACTGAGCATTAATCGGGGCATCGCAAACCTGCAGGGGAAATGGTGTAGGAACCTGAATTCTGCGGGTTTGCATCCGTCATTGCATGACTTTAGCTTGAAACGTCAACAGACCCTAGCGAAGTTTATGATCCAGATGCCCGTCAGACCGATGTGCGGGAAAGCCGCTCAGGGCAGGTGGATGATAATCATGCGATTTATGCGAAGACGGATTTTTACCTTGATGTCTGTGCTTACAATGATGATAAGCGTGGGTTAATTACTCTTGTTTGCATTCTGGGGCGCGGGTGGGCATTACGGCTCGCTGATGCTGAGCTACGGGCCTCGCTTTCCTAAGGCCTTGCGTGTGGCAAGCGGCGAATCCGAGTTTAAATCGCTGCTAAGCATGATTGCTTACAACCTTTTCCCCGTCATCTACACCACCATCGGCAGCTGGTGCGCTTACGCCTGGTATAGCAACCTTGATATGCAATTGCGCTGGCTGGGGCAGGTGTAGTGCTAAAGGACATTAGGCACGGTTTTGCAAGGTAAATGGGCAGATGTATATTTTATTAAGTGCATTTGGCAATGAATAAATACGCTGCCAGCTAAAGGTTAAATAAATGTATTTGGGTTGTTTAATAAAGTGAGTTTTAATGTAAAAAAATAGATTTATATTGAGTAAGTTGCTGCGGGCGTGTGAATATGGTTTTGTGGGATTCAGGCTCGGTTTCTCTCTTCATAATCAACTTAAGGTATTGAAAAAGGCCACTCGAAGGTGGCCTTTTTATTTGTCATTTTTAGGGTGGTGTTGGTGCAGGAGTTTTTTTGGGTTTTTTGTTTATATGCATCTTGTGATGCAAGGCAGCAGAGAGGGCTGTGTGTTTTTGTTTCGCACTGTTACAAAGGTTTATTAATTAATTTTTATGAGAAAGTGTGAGTCAGTCAGGCGTGTTTTCCTTGTTAAAATGGCTTGCTTCATCAAATACGTATTTGCAATTATGACAGTAGAAAGAATTGCTCCAAACGTCAATAAATGCAGGAAGCATGATTTTGTTATATATGGTTGCAATAAGTGCCCATGCGAGTGTTGATGCCACCCAAATACTGAGTGAGTAAATATTTAATATGTTTGAAAAAATTAGTATCGTAAAAAATAGAAAAATGATGATTGCGGGTTTTAAAATAGGAAACCTAGTTGGAGGTGATGTTTTTTGGTGAATGAATGTATGCTCAGGATTATTGTTTGAAATGCCGAATATTTTTGCAAAATGACCTGAAAAATCAGGATCAAATTCAGCCTTGCATGATGTGCTGATATTGGATATGCCTTCCTCGTGAAGGCTGGATATACTTTGTGTTTTTTCGCTATTGCATGATAGGCACTGCATAGTTAATCCTTATTGATTGTGCTTTTAAAAGAATACTTTGCTTTTTTTCTCAATAAATTAGCTAAATATAAATTGATTTGAAATCTATGCTTATACGTTGTTCGTGGAGTAAAACTTGTAGTAATACACCTGCCCGCTGCCAGCCCAGGTGTCTATAGATTGATTGAGCACGTGAGTCTATTCAAAGGGCGACAATATTATTTTTGAAAATCAGATATATATTTTTGTTTGAGCTTCTCTAAACGACCATCTTTGCGTATTTTATGCAAGGCCTGATTCATTTTTAGCACCAGTGCAGGGTCGGTTTGAAGGCTAATGCCAAACCAGTAGTTGGTCTGTTCTGTTACTAATTGTGCGGGGACAATTTCATCTTTCAGGCCCAGTTTTTCTGCATTGAATGCAGCAGACCAATTGAGTGCGAGCAGCAGATCAAATCGCCCATGTTTGAATTTTCGCATATTGTTTTCATCGTCAGTTGCTAAATCGAGTTTATCAAAACCTAAACGAATTAAGTTTCTGGTTGATTCTGCTTCACGTACCACGCCGATGCGGTAAGCGCGGGCATCGTCCAGATTTTTAATTAAAATATCTTTGCGTGTTGCCAGTTTATAAAGCATGATTCGCCGCGAGCTAATAGGCCCCAGCCACTGAAATTGCGATTCACGTTCCGGTGTGCGTGCTATGGAGTAAATTAGCGTATTTGATTCTTTTTGCGCGCGACTATAGGCCCGTGGCCAGGGGAGCATTTCTTTTTTTAGGGTGACTTTTGCATCAAGGGCAATTAAGTCCAGCAGTTCTGTTGAAAAACCGGTTACTTTACCATTTTTTTCAAAATTTAGCGGAGGCAGGTATTCGGTTAAAGCATTAAGCTGCTCTGCCGCAAAAGAATGAAAGCTGAGTGATAAAATAAAAAATACACAATATATTTTTTTATAAATAACCATATTGACTCAATATGTGCATCCATTAAGCTGGGTGCGAGTTTTATTTGATTAAAATATTAAGCTTATGATATCACCCTATGCAGGAAAATTTGTATTTTTTTAACGGTTTTCTTTCTTAATCTTGCCCGGTATGCCCGTATCAATAATAGATTATTTTTTTTATGACATCACTGGATGTTGGGTTTAACAGACTTTTTTGTGGAAAATTTTTCAAATTTGTTTAGCTGCCGCCAATAGAACAGGTGATCGTAAAGAGCCGTACAGATGATCAGTGAAACAATATATAAATGCAGGGTTGTTCAATTTAAAAAATAAAACTTATATTGTTATAAAGTACACATTTGCATGTTATGTAAGGAAGTACTATTTTATGGCTATTTTAATAAAATACTCGATGCAATAAATGTTATTACTCTTTGCCTTGATTTGAATTGCAGTTAAATTAATAAAAAACCGGGTTGCAATTGCAGCAGGCTGCAATCGTTTTGATTTGCTAAACCTTAATCGGAACCTGTTCAGGCCAGATTGGGTTAGCGTGAAATAAAAAACTCAAATGGCACGAGTAGTTCCAGCTCATCCGGGCGCTCGGGCGGGATGCGGGGCAGGGGAGCTGCTCGGCTGAGGGCTTCCATGGCTGCTTTATCGAGCGCGGGCACACCGGAGCTGCGCTCTAGTCTGGCCGAGAGTACCTGGCCTTCGCGGTTGATCAGAATACGTAAATAGGCCACGCCCTCATCGCCGCGGATACGGGCAGCAGCAGGGTAGCGGCGAAAGCGTTCCAGGCGTGTCAGCACTTTGCCTTCCCAGCTGGCGCCGCCGGGATTAGAGATTGGCTTTGCTATAGCTGCAGATGGTGCCGTGGTGGTGGCAGTTGGCAGACCAGCTTCCTTGCTGATGGCCGTTTCAGATGTTTTTGGCTGGGAGGGTGTGTCAGGGATAGATTCGGCGGGTGTTTCTTTTGTTATGCCGGGCAGTGCCTGTGGTGCAGGTTTGTTGTCTTTTGGAGTAGGAGTTTGCTTAGGGGCCGTGATGCGTTTGATTTCGGTTGGCCTGGCCGGAAGTGCTGGCGTGGCAGGCTGGATAAGGGTGACCATTATTTGTTCACTTTCTGGTGCCGGGAGGATGGGCGGGCTGCTCCAGTTACTGGCTAAATAGCTAAGCAGGCCGATATGCAGTAAAAGGCTGATGACCAGGCTGCGTTTGATCCCCAAGCGGCGGGGTGTAAGCTGGCAGGATATGGGTCTGCTGCCGGATTCTTCAATGGTAGAGGGGTGGCGGATCAGGTAAATGGCAACAAGCAGCTCGCATGCTGCTACACCTGCTATTACCCAAGAGGGCGTGGATGTGAAGGCTAGAATGATGAGCCCAAGCAGCATACCTGTACAAGCTGATATTTTGGCTCGCCTGGGTACTAGGCGGTGGGATCGCCAGGCACGAAGTGATGCGCCAAAATACGGGTGTTGTAGTAGCCACTGCTCGAACTTGGGTGATGATTTGCTAAAGCAGGCCAGTGCTATCAGTAAAAAGACGGTAGTGGGCATGACAGGCAGGATTGCACCAATAATGCCGAGCACCACCATCAGCCAACCCAGTAGGGTATAGCCCCAGCGTAATGGTGAGTGCAATCGGTCTTGATGCATTAATACACCTGATCTAAATGATTATTCATGCGGGTGGGAGCGGCTCTGCTGGCTAGGAACACTTATTCTGAAGAGTAGTACACCGTTAACCACCGCAATCAATTCGCGCCGGTTTTTAGCGCGGCCTTCGGGCACATCAGCGCAATGGCAGTGACCAAAGATTTTGAATATGTCAATTACTCTGGCCATTTTTACAAAATCGTCGCGCCGAGTCTAGAGCCTTCGGTGATATACATCCAGCCCAAAACGGTGGGAATATTTTGCGAATGCTCAAGGCTTGGCAAAGTATTATGCTCCGGCAGGGCCGCTGTTTTGGTCTGGCCGGTAATCGGGCTGCGTAGCTTGAAAACGAGTGATTTTATCAATTGCATGGATTTCACCAGACGCAGGTATGCTTTTAACAAGCTACGATAGCTGTTGCTTGGCGAACTGCTGAATTAAAGCCTTCTGTTATCAGGTTCCACCTGGCCGCGTATTCTGTTTTCAAGCAGCGACGCAGCTTCTTCTTTTTTTGTGGCTGCCCCATTGATGCCACGCCCTCGTTTATTCAATCTAAGCACAAAACTTTGCATTCAAGGTGCAAAATTTTTCACCTAATTGCCTTTGTGTGCAAATTAATTTCATTGTTTTTCAATGAGATAGCGGCTCTATTTCGTTGGCATAGATGTTGCTAACCAAGGAGACACCAGTAATCATCCTTGGATATAAACAAAATGAAGACAAAACAACTAGAGATTGGGGACATTGCAGCTCATTTGCATGACGGTATGAGCATTATGTTCGGTGGTTTTATGGGGGTGGGTACTCCCGCAAGGATTGTTCAGGCCATCCTGGATTCCGGGGTGAAAGATCTGACTATCATCGGCAACGATACCTCCTTTGTCGAGACCGGTGTTGGCCCTCTGATTACAAATAATCGCGTCAAAAAGGTGATTGCTTCTCATATCGGGCTCAATCCTGAAACCGGTAAAAAGATGATTGCCGGCGAGATGGAAGTCGAGCTGGTTCCCCAGGGGACCCTGGTCGAGCGGATTCGCTGTGGTGGTGCCGGTCTGGGTGGGGTGCTGACTCCCACTGGTGTTGGCACCGTTGTGGAAGAAGGCAAGCAGAAGATTGTCTTGGCTGGGGTCGAGTATCTGCTCGAAGTGGCGCTTAAGGCCGATCTGGCTATTGTTCAGGCGCATAAAGCTGATACGTCTGGCAACCTGTGCTACGAGCTTTCTGCACGCAATTTCAACCCTATCGTTGCCACGGCAGCGGGCACAGTGATTGTTCAGGCTGATGAAGTGGTTGAAGTTGGCCAGATCCATCCAGATCACGTCATGACGCCTGCAGCCCTTGTCGACTTCATCGTATATCCCTAAGGAAACCAGATAATGAATGCAAAAGAATTGATTGCCCGCCGTGTTGCGCTGGAATTGAATGATGGAGATGTGGTTAACCTGGGCATTGGCCTACCCACACAGGTGGTAAATTATTTGCCTGAATGCGTCAATATCACCCTGCAATCCGAAAATGGTTTTCTTGGCCTTGGCCCTGTCACCGAAATTAATCCCAACCTGGTGAATGCCGGTGGTCAGCTGTGCGGCATGATGCCCGGTGCTGCGATGTTTGACAGTGCATTTTCATTCACCCTGATCCGAGGTGGCCACGTGGATGCCTGCGTACTAGGTGGTCTGGAAGTCGACCAGGAGGCAAGCCTGGCTAACTGGATGGTGCCGGGAAAAATGGTTCCCGGTATGGGGGGGCCATGGATCTGGTTACCGGTGCCCGTAAAGTCATTATTGCGATGGAGCATTGCGCCAAGGATGGTTCCTCCAAAATCCTAAAAAAATGCACTCTGCCATTAACTGCAAAAAGCAAGGTTCATGTCATTGTTACCGAGCTGGCCGTATTTAAATTCCGAAATGGCACCCTGTACCTGGAAGAGCATGCTGAAGGGGTTGATGTAGCCACCATTACAAGCAAAACCGAAGCAGATTTTCTTGTTTCTGAAACCCTGAAACCGATGCAAATCAGCAGTAAAGGACTCTGATCATGATTAATCGTCTATCTAATTTTATGACGGCCTTCGTGAGCAAATATCTTCCCGACCCGTTAATTTTTGCTCTGCTGCTCACCATTATCACCTTCTTTAGCGCCTGGGGGCTTACCGACAATACTCCCGTTAGCCTGGTGAAAATGTGGGGTGATGGTTTCTGGAATCTGCTTGCTTTCGGGATGCAGATGGCTCTTGTTGTTGTTACAGGCCACGCTCTGGCAAGCTCGCAACCGGTCAAGAGTCTGCTCAGCACCACAGCCTCTATTGCCAAAACACCGGTACAGGGCGTCATGCTGGTCACTTTTGTCGGCTCTATTGCCTGCGCACTTAACTGGGGTTTTGGTCTGGTGGTGGGGGCTATGTTTGCCCGTGAAGTGGCCAGGAAGATCCCCGGCTCCGATTATCCTCTGCTGATTGCATGTGCTTATATTGCATTCATGACCTGGGGTGGTGGTTTTTCCGGCTCTATGCCTCTGCTGGCTGCAACGCCGGGTAATCCTATCGCCCATTACATGGTGACCGAAGCCAACCCTGATGGCATTATTCCTATTACCGATACCATCTTTACCGGCTACAACATCTTCATCATGCTGGCACTGATTATTACTCTGCCGCTGATTACCCGCATGATGTTTCCTAAAGACGGTAATGTGAAGAGTATTGATCCTGCCCTGCTGGCTCCTGAGCCTAGTTTTCAGAAGCAACTGGGCCCGGATGCCGTATTTGCCGAAAGGATAGAAGAAAGTCGCGCGCTTTCCTACGTCATTGGTTTGCTGGGTATCAGCTACCTGTGTATCTATTTTTACAATAAGGGTTTTAGCATCACCATCAACACGGTTAACCTGATTTTTCTGGTTGCTGGTATTTTGCTGCACAAAACCCCGATGGCCTATATGCGTGCGATCTCTCACGCTGCCAGAAGTACGGCCGGCATTCTTGTTCAGTTTCCTTTCTATGCGGGTATTCAGCTGATGATGGAGCACTCCGGTCTCGGTGGTCTCATCACCGAGCTGTTTATCAACATCGCCAACAGGGATAACTTTCCTCTAATGACTTTCTTCAGCTCTGCGCTGATCAACTTCGCTGTTCCCTCTGGTGGTGGTCACTGGGTGGTGCAGGGGCCGTTCGTTATCCCCGCTGCCCAGGCATTGGGAGCCGATCTGGGTAAATCCACTATGGCGATTGCCTATGGGGAACAGTGGATGAATATGGCACAACCTTTCTGGGCTTTGCCTGCTCTGGCCATTGCCGGTCTGGGCGTACGGGACATTATGGGCTTTTGTATGACTGCTCTGATATTTACGGCCCCGATTTTCATCATCGGCCTTTATTTTTTCTAATTGTAAGGATAATAAATAATGGAAAATGTTGTCATCGTAAGTGCCACGCGCACCGCATTAGGGAGTTTTAACGGCTCCCTTGCCTCTGTCAGTGCTGTGGAGCTGGGCAATATTGTGATTGCCGAAGCTCTGAAACGTGCAGGTGTTGAAGGTGCCCAGGTAGAAGAAGTCATCATGGGTAATGTTCTTCAGGCAGGTCTTGGTCAGAATCCGGCCCGTCAGGCGGCATTGAAAGCCGGCATTCCCGATACCGTACCTTCTTTTACTGTGAACAAGGTATGCGGATCCGGCCTTAAGAGCGTGGAACTTGCCGCCCAGGCTATTTTGGCAGGAGACGCCGAGATTATTGTCGCCGGTGGTATGGAAAACATGAGTCAGGCCCCTTACCTGCTCGACAGCAAGGCCCGTTGGGGATATCGCATGGGCAATGGCCAGCTGTATGACACGCTGGTGGGGGATGGCCTTACTTGTGCTACGAATCAATACCATATGGGCATTACAGCTGAAAATGTGGCGGAGCAATATGGTATCACCCGCGCAGAGCAGGACGCTTTTGCATTGCTGTCCCAGCAAAAAGCTTCACGTGCGGTTGTTGAAGGTGTTTTTGCCAGGGAAATCGTGCCGGTTGTTATGAAGTCTCGCAAGGGAGAAACCGTTTTTGCAATGGATGAATACCCGAAAGCAGATGCCAGTGCCGAGCAGCTTGCCAAACTTAAGCCTGCCTTTAAGGCGGATGGTACTGTAACGGCTGGTAATGCTTCTGGCATCAATGATGGTGCTGCCGCTCTGGTGCTCATGTCCGAAAGCAAGGCCAGGGCACTTGGGCTTAAGCCTCTGGCTCGTATCCGCAGCTATGCCAGCGCCGGTGTTGCGCCCTCCGTTATGGGGCTGGGCCCGGTTCCCGCCACGCAAAAAGCCCTTGCCAAGGCCAAGCTGCAAGTTTCGGACATCGGGCTGATTGAAGCGAATGAAGCTTTTGCTGCTCAGTTTCTTGCTGTGGGTAAAGCCTTGAATTTCGATATGGATAAAGTTAACGTGAATGGTGGTGCTATTGCTTTGGGCCATCCTATCGGAGCCAGTGGCGCCCGAATTCTGGTTACACTTTTACATGCAATGCAGGCAAGGGACGTGGAGCTTGGCTTGGCGACTCTTTGTATTGGTGGCGGTCAAGGTACTGCTATTGTTGTTGAACGGATGTAATGCAGTGAGGAGATTATTTCTCCCGTAATCCGGGTTCATCCCCTATCGTTTTACCCCGACACGCTTCCCTTAAAGAAGCCGTCGGGGATTTTTTTGATGGCATTGATACTGTTTTTTTAAATTAAAGGACAGGTTTCGGATCATGGCGATTTAATTGGTAAGGAATCAGTGGCAGGCTGAGGTGTGCCTTGTACTGCTTAACATTTTGGGTCTCTCTAATTTTTTACAATTAAAACTGAGAAAACTGATCGTGCTGGTAACAAAATTTTACCCTGAAAAATTCCGAACCAAGGTGATGCTACTGGCTATCAGCCTGGTTTGCATCCCGACCATTTTGATTGCCTACCTTGTAGAAAAACAGGGGAAAGACCTGTTGCTTCAAGAAAAGGAAAGTAAGCTTTTTGCCTTTACTTACATGCTAGATCTGGAGCTGGGCAATACCTTTGATCCTCGCAATAACACGCGATCCCGCGAGGAGCAGATTAAGTATTTTAATCATCTGCTCTCCCCCAGAATAGAGGCTTTGCTAACCCGCATGCCCAATGTGGGGGTGGGTTATTACAATAACGCTCTGGATGCAATCGTGGTTTATGCGCCGGAGAAGGAAAACGGCAATAAGGTCGGGGTCCGTATTACAAAACACCACCCGGGGCGCAAGGTAATGGCTTTGGGGGCACCAGTGGTAGAGAGTGGTGAACTGGTCCGGGGTAATATCATGAATGCCATGATCCCCATCGTTCGGGATAAGCAGATTCTTGGTTATATCTGGGCCAATGAATTGATGGATGATATTGACCAGCAGACCATGGCGCTGGATAAAAATATTCTCATAGTCAGCCTGTTTGGCATCATCGTCAGCCTGTTTCTGACTTCTTTACTATCCCGGCGTCTTAGCTCCGATATTGACAATATCAAGGAAGGGTTGCGGGAGTTGCAGTTTGATCTGCACAATAAAATTCCTCCCCTGAAAGGAGAGATGAACGATATTGTGGATGGGGTGAACCACCTGGCTTTTTCTTTGAATCAGGCCAAAACACTGAATGAGATGATTCTGGAGAGCACGGTTGATGGGGTCATTACCGTGGATATAAATGGTGCAATTACCACGATGAATCCGGCAGCCCAGTGTATTACCGGCTGTGATCCCGATAAGGTACTGGGTAAGCCTTACCAGACCATCATTGATGACCAGAATTTCAAAAGCCCCTTGCTAGATACGCTGCGGAGCGGGGTAGAGCATATCAGTGTGGAAATTGATTTTCCTGTTTCGGGCAATATTTGTAAATTGAGCTCAAGTTCCAGTCTTTTGAAAAACAGCCACGGCGAGACAATCGGAGCCGTGGTGATTTTCAAGGATCTGACTGAACAGAAGGAGATGCAGCGGATTGTCCAGCAGGCAGAGCGGCTGGCTGCAATCGGTGAATTGATGGCCGGGGTTGCCCACGAAATACGTAATCCGCTTACGGCAGTACGGGGTTTTGTACAGTATCTTCAGAAGGACACCAGCAAGGCGGAGAAGGATGAGTTCATTGTGATCATCCTAAAAGAAGTGGATTCGATCAACAAAGTCATCCAGCAGCTGCTTGATTTTTCCAGGCCACCCAAAAACTTTTTTTCGGCCACATCCCTGAACCAGCTGGTTCATGACACCCTGATTCTGATCAAGTCTTCCAATAGCTCATCTACCATTCGGTTTGTGCTGAATCTGGATGAGAGCTTGAAGGATATCTATTTGGATAGAGAAATGATCAAACAGGTGCTGCTTAATCTGCTGATCAATGCCGTACAGGCCATTGATAACGGAGGAACGATCACGATTGTTTCGGCGTTATCCAAGGATGGGCTATACCAGCGGATTAAAATATGGGATACAGGTCATGGTATTGATGAAAAGCTGAAGAGCAAGATTTTTAGCCCGTTTTTTACAACAAAACCTTCAGGAACCGGGCTGGGTCTGGCAATTGCCCACAAAATTATTGCTTCCCATAACGGGAGTATAACGATAGAAAATCATGAAGAAGGCGGAGCAGTTGTTACGATTACTTTGCCTATGTTGTAGAGCTACCTACAGGGAAGAAGAGCTACAGTATGTCTAGTCATAAAGTGCTTATCGTCGATGATGAAATCAATTTACGTAAACTGCTTTCGGTGGTGTTTACGGAAGAAGGCTACGAGGTCATTTGCGCAGCAGATGGCGAGGAGGCGATTAATCTGTTTGGCAAAGAGGCTTTCGATCTGGTGCTAATGGATATCCGTATGCCCAAGATGGATGGACTGACGACACTTAAAATTTTGAAAGAGGCCAATAGCGAGGTTCCCATTATTCTGATGACGGCCTATGGAGGGGTGGATACGGCGGTTGAGGCACTTAAACTGGGCGCATTTGATTACACTGTAAAGCCATTTGACCTGGATGATCTGAAGTTGCTGGTTAAAAAAGCCTTTATCAAGCAGCAGAAGCGGGAAAACATCCCCCTTACCGAGGTGGAGCTGCCCAATGGCTATGACAAGCATGAAAAAATGCTGACCAATAGCACCAATATGATGGAGTTGTTCCGCAATATTGCCAGGGTATCCCAGACCAACTCATCCGTGCTGGTGATGGGAGAAAGCGGTACGGGGAAAGAGCTTGTGGCCAAAGCTATTCATTATCACAGTAAGCGTGAGAGTGGCCCTTTTATCAAAGTGAATTGCGGTGCTTTAACTGAAAGCCTGCTGGAAAGTACTTTGTTTGGCCATGCTAAAGGTGCTTTTACAGGAGCGCAAAGTAACCAAGTTGGTTTGTTTGAGCGAGCCAATCACGGGACTTTGCTGCTAGATGAGGTGGGAGAAATGTCGCCCGGCTTGCAAGTGAAACTATTGAGAGTCTTGCAGGAGAGGGAGTTCGAACCGATTGGCAGCAGTAAAACAATCAAAACAGATTTTCGTCTGATTGCAGCCACCAACCGGAATATGCAAGAGATGATGGATCAGGGATTGTTCCGGCAGGATCTGTTTTATCGCCTGAATGTGATGTCGCTTTTCCTGCCTTCTTTAAGGGAAAGGCCGGATGACATCATGTTGCTGGCCCACCATTTTGTGCAACGGTTTTGTGCTGAAAATGGTAAGGATGTTTTGGATTTTTTCATTGATACCATCGAAGTTCTAAATAATTATTCCTGGCCAGGTAATATTCGCGAGTTATCGAATGCAATGGAGCGGGCTGTAATTATGGCTGCCGGGGCTTTGATTTACCCTGAGGATCTGCCCGAGCAGATCGCCCAGTCAAAAAAACAGGATTCCCAGGTGGCTTCTGTTTTTGCCAACCGGAAGCTTGCCAACAAAAACCTGAAAGACAGCATGAAGAATTTTGAGAGGGAATTGATTGAGAATACCCTAAGGGAAAATCATGGGCACAGAGAAATGACTGCCAAGGCCCTGGGGGTATGTAAACGAACTTTGATGTATAAGCTGCAGGAATACGGTATTGATTCGGATTGATGGTTTTTCAGAAATATATGTATCCGGAGCCGGATAAATTACGGGCCAACGCATATCTTCTCTTTCCCTTACGCGTCTTATGCCCTAAAGTAGCGTTCAATCGAACGATCGTTCAAAAAAAGCCATGGACCTAGCCGCCTTACCCGAAGCACTTAAAAGCCGCCTTATCAAGTTAGGGCTGATACGCCCGTTTGATCTGGTGCTGCACTTACCACTGCGTTACGAAGACGAAACACATCTTTATCCCATGGTGGACGCGCCAATGGGGCAGCCGGTGCTGGTGGAGGGCACAGTGGAATCGTGCGAGGTGCAATATAAGCCGCGTAAGCAACTGGTTGCACGGGTGAGCGATGCAGGCGGATCGTTGAATGTGCGCTTGCTTAATTTTTATCCCAGCGTCGCCAAACAACTGGCCGTGGGTAAAACGGTGCGGCTTTATGGTGAGATCCGGCGTGGTTTTTTGGGGGACGAAATGGTACACCCTAAAATACGTGCCGCTAATGAGCAGAGTTTGAACGAAGCGTTAACGCCGGTTTATCCGACCACTGCGGGTTTGAATCAGTTACAACTGGCTAAGTTGATTCGCCTCGCGCTTAAGCACTGCGATTTACGTGACACCCTTCCAGCGGGAGTGCTTGAACCGCTGAGCCTGCCGGATTTTTCCTCCAGTGTGCGGCTGCTCCATTCACCCACCCCGGATATCCCTCATAGTTTACTGACCGAGCGCACGCATCCGGCCTGGCAGCGCTTAAAGTTTGACGAGCTGCTGGCGCAGCAGCTTAGTCTGCGCACAGCCCATGCCGCAAGGCGGGAGCGCACGGCTCCGGTGATTGCACCTGAAGGCGAGCTGGCAGCAAAATTGCTGGCAAGTTTGCCTTTTGCCTTAACCGGTGCTCAAGGCAAAGTTTTAAAAGAAATTACTCATGATTTAATTCTGCCTCATCCTATGCAGCGCTTGTTGCAGGGCGATGTGGGCTCGGGCAAAACCATTGTGGCGGCGCTGGCTGCATGCCAGGCGATTGAAGCGGGTTATCAAGTTGCCTTAATGGCACCGACCGAGATTTTGGCCGAGCAGCATTTTAATAAATTATCTGCATGGTTTGCACCGCTGGGTATCAAAGTGGTGTGGCTTGCCGGCTCTCTGGGGGCTAAGGCCAAGCGGCTGGCGATTGAGGACGCAGCCCTCGGTACTGCCCCGCTTGTGGTGGGAACACATGCTATTTTTCAGGCCAGCGTCACCTTTGCAAAACTGGGCCTGGCGATTGTCGATGAGCAACATCGTTTTGGCGTGGCGCAAAGACTGGCACTGCGTGAAAAAGGCGGCAGCCCGCACCAGCTGATGATGAGTGCCACTCCGATTCCGCGCACTCTGGCGATGAGTTATTACGCAGATCTTGATGTGAGCGTGATCGACGAGTTGCCACCGGGCCGTACGCCAATTGTGACTAAGCTGGTTAGCGATGCAAGGCGGGATGAAATTATCCAGCGCATCGCCGCTAAGGTGGAAGAAGGCCGGCAAGTGTATTGGGTTTGCCCCTTGATTGAGGAGTCTGAAGCGCTGCAATTGCAGACTGCGGTGGATACCCATCAGCAGCTCACCGAAGAGTTAGAGGGCATGGTGGTGGGGCTGGTGCATGGCCGCATGAAAACGGCTGAAAAAGCTGAAGTCATGGCGGCTTTTTTAAGAAACGAGGTACAAGTTCTGGTGGCCACTACCGTGATAGAGGTTGGCGTAGATGTGCCTAATGCCAGCCTGATGGTGATTGAACACGCCGAGCGCATGGGCTTATCGCAATTGCACCAGTTGCGCGGCCGGGTAGGGCGTGGCGCGCATGCTTCATTGTGCGTGCTGCTTTATACCACGCCACTGGGGGAGCTGGCCAAATCCCGTTTGCGGGTGATTTATGAAAACACCGATGGCTTTGAAATCGCCCGTCAGGATATGGAAATCCGTGGCCCTGGCGAGCTGGCTGGTGTGCGGCAATCCGGGGTACCCATGCTGCGCTTTGCCGATTTGGAAAAAGACGCTGATTTACTGGAAGAAGCACGGCTGGTGGCCGAAGATCTGCTGGCTCATCATATGCCAACCGCGCTGCTGCATCTGGATCGCTGGTTGCCGGGACGGGAAATGCTGCTGAAGGTTTAGCAGCTGCTGACGTTTTGTGCCGGATCCAAAGAGATTTAGGTGCGTGTTGCAATACAAGTGATGGTTAGTGTAAATTTTTTGGTTTCTTACAACCAAAGTTTACGGTGTTTTGCAAGCGCTGGCTGATTAAAGGCTAGGGATTTTACATTTTTACCGGGGTATAATTTATTTATATCGCATAGATTCAGGCCATTATTGTCATGAACGATATCGGCGTAGTTTCTTTAGCATCAAATAGTGCATCTTATTTGGGCCGTGGAGTCGGCACTGCTGAGCGTAATTCGTCAGAGTTAAGTGTAAAGCCCGGGTCTGCTCAAACGGCTGAAAATGGTAGTTCGCTTAGTGAATCCGAGCTTGCCGCAATAGAAAAAATGGCGAAACGCGATCGGGAGGTGCGCCAGCATGAGCTGGCCCATTTGGCCGCGGCAGGTGGGTTGGCAACAAGTGGGGCAACTTACTCGATGCAGACGGGGCCTGATGGCAAACAGTATGCAATGGGTGGAGAAGTGAAGATTGATGTCAGCCCTGGCCGGTCACCGGAAGAAACGCTGAGTAAGGCCAGGATCATTCAGGCTGCCGCCCTAGCGCCTGCCGAGCCAAGCGGGGCGGATCGCGCCATTGCTGCAGCCGCTGCCACTATGGCCCAGTCTGCCCAGGCAGAGATTGCAAAGCGTGGCCCGGCAGAGCAGAAACTGGCGGCTCGGTACGGGCAAAATGAATATGCTAAAAGTGCTTTGGCAACCTCTGCGTAATCTGGCTAAGCCTGTGGCTTAATTGCCAAGTCTTTCGTATTGATTGCTCAGTTTATCCATGACTTCAAGTAAACGCTCGCTGGTTGTGGCGATATTATTATCTGCCGCTGTATCCAGCCCGCTGAGTGCATTTTCCAGAAATACCCATTGCATCTGTGCCAGATCAAGCTGCTTTAGTGTCGCGGGTGTATTTTGTGCTGAGGTGCGCAAAGTAACTAAGCCTGCTGCAAATTCTTTCTGAGCCAAGGACTGCTGTGATTTAAGGGTTGGACTGGCGTGCCAGCTTTGCATGCAGGCTGCTTTTGCCAGGCGCTGGCTTAGCATGCGCTGCCTGCCTGCGATACGAATTAATTTTCCCTGAGGTTTGCCCATGGCGGCCTCCAGGCTTTTGGCTAATTCGCCTGCGTCATATTGCATTCCTTCCGCAATCTCATCAAGTTGCTTGGCTGTATCTGCTTTGGGGGGCGTTTGGGCTAGCGTGCGAAAAGTTTGCCATTGTGCTTCCTGTTTTTTTACGGCAGCAATGCTCTCTGGCACTGTTGCACTTTCAAGCAGGTTAGTGAGCTGAGTTGAAAACTGGTTGATCGAGCCGCTGATTTGTTGCTTGGCAACGTTTGGGTTTACACCTCTGCCTTGCTGGCAATAGGCTTTAACAATACGCTGAGTCAGCATGCGCTGGCTACCGATAGTATTGATTGCGGCGCCAGGGGTTAGTACAGTTGCTTCAGCAAGAATGGGCACAATAAGGAGGGGTAATAGAAAAAGGGCTCGCATAAAAATCTCTTGAAAGTAAAAAATCATGCTTCTTGTTTAGCATTTGAGCCAAAACAGGTAACTCCCGCCCAGATTAAAATCGGGCGGGAGCCTAAATATTTAGCAGAAACAAGACCGAAGTCTACCGTTATCCACAGAGATGTAGTAGCAGGCAAATTACTCATTGGTTTGTTTGAGTTGTTTTCTTTCTGCGTGAATACTTAGTTATGCACAGCCGGGGCTTATTACTTAGTACTCAATACCCATTTTGCCAGATCTTTTGCTTCTGCATCACTTACTGCATTAGGTGGCATAGGCATTGTGCCCCATACGCCACTACCGCCTTTTTTAATTTTGTCTGCCAGTTTGCTTACAGCACCGGCATCACCCTTATATTTGGCGGCAACTTCTTTATAAGAAGGGCCAATTAATTTTTTGTCGAGGGTGTGACAGGCAAAACAATTTTTTTCTTTTGCCAGATCCGCAGGTGCAATGGCATAAACACTACTGGAGCCGAACAGGCAGAGCAATAACAGAGCTTTTTTCATATCTGATTCCTTGGAGGCTAAAAGTGAATAAAAAATGCAGGCAGCATGACTTCCCCGCCAGTTAAACATAAGTGGTGCTTTACTATATTTGATTTAGATCACATATGTATAGCAGGGAGTGATTTTGCATTCACAGGAATGCTCGTTCAAACTAGATAAAAATTGATTTTAAGGTTATTGGCAAATGAATTACTTTCCACTTTTTTTAAATTTACATGATCAAAATTGTCTTGTTGTGGGGGGCGGGGATGTTGCAGCACGCAAGATCCGTTTACTTGCTGCTGCCGGTGGAAAAATGACTGTCGTGGCTCCAGCGCTTTGTGAGGAGCTGGCACAGGCTGTGCTTGATGGTAAGCTGATTCATTTGGCGGCAAGCTTTAATGAATCACAATTACAAAATACCCGCCTGGTGATTGCGGCAACTAATAGCGAAGAAGTGAACCGTCAGGTCTTTGAAGCTTGTGAAGCGCGCGGTATTTTAGTGAATGCGGTGGATGATCCGGCCAGTTGTCGTTTTATTACACCTGCAATTGTTGATCGCTCCCCTTTAATGATCGCGATTTCTACATCGGGAGGTGTGCCGGTGCTGGCACGCAACTTACGTGCGCAGCTGGAGGCTTTGATTCCGCATGCTTATGGTGATTTGGCGAAAATGGCGGCAGATTTTCGGGATGAAGTAAAAAGCAAATTACTTACGGTAGGCACACGAAAGCAGTTTTGGGAGCAAACACTTGCTGGCCCTATCCCGGATATGGTGTTTGCCGGCCAGTACGAGGCGGCGCGCCAGGCATTGAGGGAGTCACTTAGTGCTGATACGGATGCACCGCGGCAAGGTGCGGTGTACCTGGTGGGCTGTGGGCCGGGTAACCCTGATTTACTGACATTTCGTGCATTGCGCCTGATGCAGCAGGCTGATGTGGTGCTGTATGACAATCTGGTGTCGGCTCCGATTCTGGATATGGTTCGCCGGGATGCGGAGCGGGTGTATGTGGGGAAAAAATCAAATAATCACGCTGTGCCACAAGAAGAAATTAATAAGCTTCTGGTGCGATATGCTCAAAAAGGGCAAAAAGTTTTACGGCTAAAAGGGGGAGACCCTTTTATTTTTGGCCGCGGTGGCGAGGAAATCGAAGAGCTGGCAGAAGCAGGGGTTGCTTTTGAGGTCGTGCCGGGGATTACATCCGCAGCGGGTGCCTCTTGCTATGCAGGTATTCCGTTGACTCACAGAGATTATGCCCAGTCAGTGACTTTTGTAACAGGGCATCGCCGCGATGGTGAAGTGGAGCTGGATTGGCCGCGTCTTGTTAGCCCAACAGAAACCGTGGTGGTTTATATGGGCGTGGCGCAGGTCGGCAAAATTTGTGCACAATTAATTAAGCACGGCAGAAATCCGGCAACTCCGGCTGCAATGGTTGAAAAAGCCACGCTCTCGAAGCAGCGGGTGGTGGTGGGGACTTTAAGTGATTTGGCACAAAAGGTGGTTGATCTGGGCATTAAACCCCCTGCGCTGATTATTATCGGCGAGGTCGTATGCCTGCATGAAAAACTAAAGTGGTTAGCGGATTAGTCTTTGAAGACGTAAAGTGTGCTTGATGTCAAATAATTGCTGCTTTTATTGTAATTATTTAGTACAGTATTACTGTTTATCCAGATATTTTATTAAAATAATTTACCGTATCTCTCGATTTGTGTGAGATATAAACGCAAATCAAATTCCAGCTGATGGTATTGTGGCTCCATATGTTCACATAATTTATAAAAAGCTTTGTCGTGTTCTTTTTCTTTTAAGTGTGCTAATTCGTGTACTACAATCATTTTTAAAAATTCGATAGGTACTTCTTTAAATATCGAAGCAATGCGGATTTCATGTTTGGATTTAAGTTTACTGCCTTGCACCCGTGATATGCTGGTATGCAGGCCCAGTGCATGGTTGATAACATGGATTTTGTTATCAAAAGTGATTTTGCTGACTGGCTCGGTTTTGCGTAAATAGCCATTTTTAATATCGAGTACATAATCATAGAGGGCTTTATCAGTTCTGATATCGTGGACTGCCGGATATTTTTTTAAAATAATGCCAGCAAGTTGATTTTGATCTAATAACTGCTGAATCTGAGTTTGAATTGTGCCCGGGTAGGATGCTAAATATTTAAGCTGATTCATAGAAGTTTAACTACTTACCGTACTGATATTGATACGGCGGCCATCAATATCTAGTTTTAATAGCCAGTCCTGACGCTTATTTGTGCAAAAGGGCAGAGCGGTCTGGGCGTGCCAATGTTGCTGATCATGGCTTAGCAGGCGATAGTTATTGGGCCCCATTTCCATGTCTTGCATTTGCCAGCTAGCGTGGATGCTTTTTGCCTTGCCTGTAACAAGTAATTGCACTGGCTTATTGGCGCTAAGCGGTTCCTGGCTTTTTACTTGGTAATTTTCTTTATCCAGACTAAATAAACAACCTTCGCTAAAAATAGGACAGTCGATTCGTACTTCCGGCTCATTTTCCGGTGTAAACCAGCCAAATTTACTGCCGATTACGCCCAGAATAAGCGCTAGAACAACAAGATGGCCGACGGCAAGTTTGATAATCCATGTTTTCATTGGTTTAAGTCCAAGCTGCGCGCATTAAAGCAATCCCGTGAGCACCGTGCTGCATGGCGGTGGCTAGATCGCTGTGTTTCATTCCGCCCAAAGCATAGACAGGAAGCGGCCAGCCCTGTTTTAGCAGTGAACCAAGGCTGTTCCAGCCCAGCGGTGCGGCATCGGGGTGAGAAGGGGTTGGGCTGATATGCCCAAGCAGGGCGTAATCGAGTGAGAGTGCACTGGCTGCACCCAGTTCGGCAGCGTTGTGGGTGGATGCCCCAACCCAATCGAGCGCAGGTCGCTTGGCTAGTTTGAGCAGGCTGTGTGCGGAGAGGTGAACGCCATCTGCACCCAGAGCCAGTGCAAGTTCGGCGGCATTATGCAGCATCAGGCGGGTTTGCTGGTTTTTACAAATATGCAGTACTTTTTCTGCCAGTAAGCGGTATTGCGTAGTATTGAGCTGTGGTTCGCGCAAAATCAGCCAGCTTGGTTGCTTTTTTGCGAGTATTTCTAAAAAGGCGGTTTCCCCTAGTTCGCCCACATTGGAAATTGTCATCACATCAGGCAGTGCCAAGCCACGCAGAATTGGGCCATTGGCGGGCAGAATTGGTGAAACATTGAGTTTGCCAGGAGTCTGCCATGCAAATTCCTGGCCTTCATGTGCGGTGATTTCACCTTTCCAGTTGCTAATGCGGAAAAAAGACAGGCGCACACTGGCATGGGGGTAGTCAAAATTTTGTACAATCCAAGGCGTTGCGGACATAATTTCAACCCCCATTTCCTCGATTAATTCGCGCTTTAGTGCGTCCAGCTCGCTTTCGCCGCTTTCAAGCTTGCCTCCGGGAAATTCCCAGTAACCGGCATAGGGTTTGCCTGCAGGCCGGCTGCCGAGCAGGAACGAGCCATTGGCTCGTAATAAAATACCGGCTGCAACATGAGTTGTTTTGCGCATAGTTTTTTCAGATTTGGCCCTGGATTGGCGCATTTTACAGCAACACTTGGCTTGGCTCCCCTTTGGCGTGAATACTGCGGCTTATAAATTGAAAGTGTCGGGATCTGTTGGCTCTGGATTCTTTCGTCGAAGGGAGCCAACAGTATGTGCAGTAAAAGCGGGGCGACTTTGGGCCCCCCCAAGCAGAGGGCGCTTAAATTTCTAGCGTTCCCTGTGTACCCAAGTCTTTAGTTACGCGAACGTCGACGGCGCTATCTACAAATTGCAGTGATAGCGGTTCGCCATGGCTGAGCTGTGCCCCGTGGCGGACAAGCTGGCCATCAGGGCGGCTTACAAGCGCGTAACCGCGGGCTAATACGGTTTGCGGGTTCCATGGCTCAAGCCGGGCTGCCAGCATGGCCAGTTTTTGTTTGCGTTGTTCCAGCAGCCGGGGCATGGCCTGCAAAAACTGATGGGATAGGCGTTGCAAGTGTGCTTGCTGGCGTTCGGGGCTTGGTTTTAGATGATTCAGGCTTTGTGAGAGCTGCTTAAGGCGGTAATTGTTTTTTTCCAGTACCCGAATCGGTGCCAGATGTAAGCGATGGCTTAGCGCTTGCAAGTGACTTTTTTGCTGGCGTAAGCGTTCTCCGGGATGTTGTAAACGTCTTGATAGGACGTCCAGGCTTTGCATCTTGCTTTGTAGCTGGCGCTCAGCGGCCCGATGCAAAAGGCTTTGCTGGCGCGCAAGTTTGGTTTGCCATTCGCTACGGTTGGGGCTGACCAATTCTGCTGCTGCAGTGGGGGTGGCAGCCCGTACGTCAGCAACAAAATCGGCAATGCTAAAGTCGGTTTCATGGCCTACACCACTTACGATGGGAATTGTGCAGGTTGCAATTGCACGGGCAACAACTTCTTCATTGAAAGCCCATAAATCT
Source organism: Iodobacter ciconiae (assembly GCF_003952345.1). Classification (NCBI taxonomy): domain Bacteria; kingdom Pseudomonadati; phylum Pseudomonadota; class Betaproteobacteria; order Neisseriales; family Chitinibacteraceae; genus Iodobacter; species Iodobacter ciconiae. The sequence goes on from NZ_CP034433.1 coordinate 729,639, forward strand.
TCCAGGCTTCCGCCTCCGCGGCACAGGATAAGAACATCGACTTCTTTTCGCGTGCTTGCTTTTTTGATGGCACTGGCAATTTGTGGTGCGGCGTCCAGCCCTTGCACGGGGCAGGGATAAAGGATGATGGGCAGGCCGGGCATACGGCGCTTTAGTGCTGCGATTACATCAGAAAGTGCGGCGGCGGCGGGGGAGGTGATAATACCCACTGCTTGCGGAAAAACGGGGAGTGTTTTTTTATGCTCGCTTGCAAATAAACCCTCACTTTCCAGTTTTTGTTTGAGTTTTTCGTAGGCGGCAAAAAGTGCGCCCAGCCCTGCTGGTCGTAGTGCTTCAATGGTCAGTTGGAAGTCACCCCGTGCCTCATATAGGGAAACCAGCGCACGTGCTTCAAGTTGCATCCCTTCACGAGGCTGGAAATTGATTAAGGCAGCTTTGTTTCTAAACATCACGCATCTTACCTGGGCATTTCCATCTTTTAAGCTGAAGTAACAATGCCCAGAGTCATAGCGTTTGAAGTTTGAAATTTCACCTGCCACCCACAACAAAGGAAAACTACTTTCCAGTAGAGTTTTGGCGCGGCGGTTGAGTTCTGTGACGGTTAAAATGACGCTATTTGTACTTGACAAACTCATGATGATCTCTATCCGGCTCTATTTAATCCACAAAATGGCTCTGGCTAACGAGTTGCGTTAGGTATTGAGAGTTGTAGTGGAGAAGTGTTGTGTAACTTATTGATTTTAATGTATATTAATGAATCATTGTGTAGCTTGCTCAGGTGAGTATACAAGCCCTGTTTAAAGAGGTGGACTCGTTATTTAAGCATTTTGTAAACAAAGTTATCCACAGTATATGAATAAATAAAAAGTCATTTCGGATCACAGGCTTAGGCTTTGCTTTTGCTTGTTTGTAGACTGCTGGTAAAATGCACTTCTTGTTTTTTTGCGGGCCGGGCCGGGTTGCTGTTTTTGTAAGATTTAAAGTTCTGTTCACTCGTATAATGGTCTTTTTTACTCACCATCAGGGGCCGCTTGTTTTAAGGTGACAGGACTGGTTGGCTTTTTACTCTTGAGTATGGCGCTTCCCCCAGCTCTTGATTCCCGTTAAAGTGACGCGCTTCTAATCGCTTCTCAGGATTAAACTATCATGCTTGCTATTATTGAAGCGGCCGGCTGGCCGATCTGGCTGATTATTGCCGCTTCTATTGCCACCGTTACCATCATCATCGAGCGCATGTTAACACTGCGTCAAAGTCAGATCCTGCCAAAAGGTTTGCTGGCGAGTGTTGTACAAGAGTATCGCAGTCGTGGTGTCAGCGCAGAAATGCTGGCGAAGCTTTCAAGTAGCAGTCCTTTGGGGCGTGTATTGTCAGCCGGTTTGAAAAATGTGCGCAGTTCTCGTGAAATTATGAAAGAGTCCATTGAAGAAGTAGGCAGCTCGGTTTCACACGAGCTGGAGCGCTATTTACCGATGTTGGGCACGTTAGCTGCTGTAACACCCCTGTTGGGTCTGTTTGGTACTGTGATCGGTATGATCGAAATTTTTGGCTCGCAAGCGCCAACAGGTGCTGCTAATCCCGCTGCTTTGGCGCATGGTATTTCCGTTGCTCTTTACAATACAGCCTTCGGGATTATAGTGGCTGTGCCTGCCTTGATTTTCTACCGATTTTTCCGCTCGAAAGTTGATAGCTACCTGGTCGAAATGGAGCAGCAGGCCGTGAAGCTGGTTGAAATTGTGCACGGTGATCGAAATTAAGGGTATGTCATGAATTTTCGTAAAGGCCGTAACCGGGAAGAGCCAGAAATTAACTTTGTGCCGTTGATTGACGTGCTGTTGGTTATTCTGATTTTTTTGATGGCCACGACAACGTATTCCAAGTTTGCCGAGTTGAAAATTACCCTGCCAACTGCTGATGCTGAGAAAACTGCAGAGAATCAGCCTAAGCCAATCAACGTGGCTATCTCGGCAAATGGTCAGTATAGCGTTAATGGTAATGCGGCTACATTTAGTACGGCAGATGATTTTGCCCTGCTGCTTCGTCGTGCCGCAGGCGAAACGCAGGACCCGATGGTCATCGTTAATGCTGATGCACAAAGTGCTCATCAGAGTGTGGTTAATGTGATGGAGGCTGCGCGCCTGGCCGGCTATGGCAAGCTGACCTTTGCTACGCAAACGAATGCCAAGTAAGCAGGGGGCTCGGGAGGGGGGATGTTAATTGATCGGATTTGGTATACGTCCCGCCACCCCCTGGCTTTTTTGCTTAGACCGCTGGCCTGGCTTTTTGCCGGTTTGAGCACGCTTAGGCGTGCTTTGTTTCGTTCGGGCCTAAAAGAAAGTGTGCGCCTGCCTGTTCCGGTGGTTATGATTGGCAATATAACAGCGGGCGGGACAGGTAAAACGCCGCTTACGCTTTATTTGACCAGGCAATTGCAATTACTTGGCTATCGTCCCGGTATTGTGTCTCGTGGTTATGGTGGTAAGGCACTGCAGCCATTTTGTGTCATGAGCGATAGCGACCCCGGTTTTTGTGGAGACGAGCCTATTTTGCTCGCTCGCTCGGGTGTGCCTGTGTATGTATGTAAAGATCGCGCAGCAGCAGGCCTGGCTCTGCTGTCTGCATGTCCTGATGTGGATATCTTGCTCTGTGATGATGGGCTGCAGCACTATCGTTTACAGCGTGATATAGAGCTATGTGTGATTGATGGTGAGCGTGGCTTTGGTAATGGTGCTTTGATTCCTGCAGGGCCGTTGCGCGAGCCTGTATCCAGGCTAAACACCGTTGATGCGGTGATTGTGAATGGCCGTGATGATTCGGTAAACCACCCATTTTTATTTCAAATGTCCTTACAGCCCGGTTTTTTTTATTCACCGGTGAATGCCGATCGGCTTGAGTGGCAAGGTTTGCGGGTGGCTGCTGTCTGTGGTATTGGTAACCCGGAGCGTTTTTTTACCACTCTTCATGCTTTGGGTTTAGTGTTTAGCAGGCATGCTTTTGCTGACCATCATGTGTTTAGTGCCGCCGATTTGCCTGATGCTGACATTATTGTGGTGACTGAAAAAGATGCGGTAAAACTCGCTGTGCTCGCAGATGTTAGAATATGGGTTTTGCCCGTAAGTGCGGCACTGGCACCTGATCTGGCTGCGTGGCTGGATGCCAAAATAACTGAGCTTTAGCGTCAGCCTTTGGTAGATGCAAAGCTTGGGGAGCGTTAGCTGATGAATAGATTAAATTGAGTGAGAAAATAATGGATACAAAGTTATTGGAAATTCTAGTGTGCCCGGCTTGTAAGGGGCCACTGGTTTATGAAAAAAGCGCCCAAGAGCTGATTTGTAAAGTAGATCGCTTGGCTTTTGCCATTAAAGATGGCATTCCTGTCATGTTGCAGACAGAGGCTCGTGAACTTGATTCTGCGGAAGAAGTGCAGTGAGTTTCGTAGCGCTTATTCCTGCGCGGCTTAAATCTACCCGTTTGCCGAATAAGCCTCTGGCTGATATTGGTGGTAAGCCGATGATTGTACGGGTGATTGAACAAGCGCTTAAATCTTCGGCGAACCAGGTTTGCGTTGCCACTGATGATGAGCAGATCAAGTCTGTGGTAGAGGCCGCTGGCTATGCTGCTATTTTAACGCGTAGCAATCATCCTAGCGGAACGGATCGCCTGGCCGAGGCAGTTGAGCATTTGGGTCTGCCTGATGATGCGATAGTTGTGAATGTGCAAGGTGATGAGCCGCTGATTGACCCCTCTTTGATCGATGCCGTGGCAGCTAAACTTATTGCTGACCGCAGTCTGTCCATGTCGACGGCTTGCCATGCCATTAGCGATCAAGCTGATTTTCTGAATTCGAATGTTGTGAAAGTGGTCTTAGATGCAAAGCAGCGGGCTATGTATTTTAGCCGTGCTGCTATTCCCTGGCCCCGTGATGCTTTCATGCAGGATCAATCTGCTTTACCTGCTGGGCTTATAGCATTACGCCATATTGGTATTTATGGCTATCGTGCAGAGTTTTTACGTACTTACCAAAAACTGTCGCCATCTTGCATCGAATCTATCGAAGCACTGGAACAACTGCGTGTGCTGTGGCATGGTTACACCATTGGTGTACATACTTCAGCTGATGTTCCACTCGCGGGTGTCGATACCCCCGAAGATCTGGCGCGTGTACGTGATGCTTTTGCCCGCTTAACCAAAATCTAAAAAACATTAACCACTAGGGAATAATAATGAGATTAATTCTTCTGGGTGCACCAGGCGCCGGTAAGGGCACGCAAGCAACTTACATCAAAGAAAAATACAATATCCCACAAATTTCTACCGGTGATATGCTGCGTGCCGCTGTAAAAGCAGGCACTCCGCTGGGTCTGGAAGCAAAATCCATCATGGATGCAGGTGGTTTGGTACGTGATGACATCATTATTGGTTTGGTGAAAGAGCGTATTACTCATGCTGATTGTGCTAATGGCTTCTTGTTTGATGGTTTTCCACGCACGGTGCCACAAGCAGATGCGATGAAGGAAGCTGGCGTAGTCATTGATTATGTTGTAGAGATCGATGTGCCCGATGAAGCGATTGTAGATCGTATGGCTGGCCGTCGTGTACATATGGCTTCAGGTCGTACTTACCATGTAAAATTCAACCCGCCTAAGGTTGAAGGGGTAGACGATATAACAGGAGAGGCACTGATTCAACGTGCTGATGATGAAGAAGAAACTGTTAAAAAGCGTTTATCGGTTTATCACGAGCAAACTGAAGTACTGGTTGGTTATTATGGTGAAATGGCTGCAAACGGTGATGCAACTGCACCTAAATACGTTAAAGTTAATGGTGTAGGGCAAGTTGAAGCCATTCGTGATCAGCTCTTTGCTGCTCTGGGTGAGTGATAAGGCTTAATGCCAAGCACTAAAAAAGCCGCGAAAAATGAACTGGCCCCAATAAGTTGGATAGTTTAAAAACTAGGTACTCAAGGGCTGGGTTCTGTATTGCGCAGGACTCAGCCCTTTTAACTTCAACTTGATTCGGTTGTGGTTATAGTAATGGATGTAATCCACGAGGCCTTGCTCCAGTTGCTCAGTGTAGAAGTTCAGACTTGATCTGGCAGTAGGTCTTGCCAGCAGGTGGGGTTACCCGTTTTGATAGAGGTGCGAATCTTTATTCAAAACAGCGCGCAAGCGCAGGAGTAACCCCATGGCTAATCTAAACCAAAACTTCATCAAGCACAAAATCGGCCTGCTTAATCTCGCTACCGAACTGGGCAACGTATCCAAAGTCTGCAAAATGATGGGACTGTCGCGCGATACCTTTTATCGCTATCAACATGCGGTTGAAGACGGTGGCGTCGAAGCACTCTTCGACTCCAATCGCCGCAAACCCAATCCCAAGAACCGAGTCGATGAGGCAATAGAATCCGCCGTCATTGCCTATGCCACTGAGCAACCCGCCCATGGACAAGTACGCACCAGCAACGAACTGCGGTTGCGCGGTGTTTTTGTCTCTGCCTCTGGTGTGCGTTCAATTTGGCTCAGACATGATTTGGCGTCGTTCAAACAGCGGTTGCAGGCACTGGAGAAGCAGGTTGCCGAACAGCAAATCATACTGAGTGAGGCTCAAGTTGCGGCACTGGAGCGCAAGCAGGATGACGATGTCGCACAGGGTGAAATTGACACGGCTCATCCTGGTTATTTGGGCTCGCAAGACATGTTTTATGTCGGTACGATCAAAGGTGTGGGGCGCATTTACCAACAAACCTTTGTCGATACCTATAGCAAAGTGGCCTTTGCCAAGCTGTATACGACTAAGACGCCAATCACAGCGGCTGATTTACTCCATGACCGGGTACTGCCGTTCTTTGCCGAACAAGAAATGGGGATGCTGCGCATTCTGACCGACTGTGGCACGGAGTATTGCGGCAAAGCCGAAACACATGATTACCAGCTGTATTTGGCTATCAATGAGATTGAGCACACCAAAACTAAAGTGCGGCATCCACAAACGAGCGGCATTTGCGAGCGCGTCCATAAAACGATTCTGCAAGAGTTTTACCAAGTGCCCTTCAGGCGTAAGCTGTATCAGTCACTGGACGAGCTGCAAACGGATCTGGACGCATGGCCGGACTACTACAACCACCAACGTACGCATCAAGGGGAAATGTGCTGCGGCAGGACACCGCTGCAGACGTTGTTAGAAGGCAAATCGCTCTGGAAGGAGAAGGTCGACAATCTAAACTGATCTGACAATCCGGCACCAATCAAAATGGGGACTGTCAGATCAGGTCTGAACTTCTACACATAAAAACACCCCAAAAATATGGACGAGTGTCCAACTTTTGGGGTGAAGTTCAAATTTCGCGGCTTTTTTAGTGCTTGGTATAGTTATACGCCTAAATCCTCAACCCATTTAAGTGCTTGCACATGGGAGCGGTTCAGCATATCCGGGGTAAGATGCAGCTGCTCACAAAGGAAGGGAACCTCTGACATGTCTGGATCTTCGCAGGCCTCAGCAAGGGCTAGAAATGGCCCGTAAATCCCTGTTCTGGTCATGAGCGCATCGCTAACATTTTCAGGCAGAATCAGTGTTTCCAAGATTCTTTCCATTGGCATATCAAGCAATACATCCAGTAAGGAAAATACACCAACAATAAAGAGGTTGTCCCTGTCTTGCCCATCAAGCAAATGGGCACCGAGTAACTCAACTAAGCGGCCACGAGTAATTGCCGTTTTAAGTAATGCGGGAGGTGAGCTGTTATCCGCACCGGCAGTTACTAATAGCAGGGTGAGCCAGCGATAAAGTTTTTGATAACCCAGTATTGTGACGGCATGGCGGAAAGACTGAATCTCGCACGATAGGCCAAATCCAACTGAGTTAATGTAACGCAGTAATTTGAATGATAAAGCTACGTCTCGTTTGAGGGCGTTTTCTATATCTTTTAATTCGGCATTGTTACGCAGCATATTCAATAAATTTAGAATATTGGCGTAGCTTGGATTAATGACTTTTGCGGCAAGTGTTTCCGGGTGGGCGAAGTAATAGCCCTGGAAGCATTCAAAGCCCAATTCCATGCAGTGTTTGAATTCTTCTTTTGTTTCTACTTTTTCTGCAACCTGCAGTGCTTTGGAACAACGTAATTCTTTAGATAGGGCCGGGACCTGAGTCATACCTAATAGCTGAATATCAAGCTTGATATAATCAGCAAATTCAAGAAAAGGTGCTGTTTGCGGAGTGAGAACAAAGTCATCAAGTGCAATTGAAAAGCCAAGGTCTTTAAGGTTTTGCAGGCGTGAAAGTAATTGTGGCGTGGCTTCAGTAGTTTCAACTACTTCTAAAATAACGCGCTCTGGGTGAAGTAGCTCAAGAAAATTACTTTCGAGCATGGATTCTGCAACGTTAATAAAGGCCAGTTTATTACCAACCAGCCAATCTGTTCCCATATTGCTTAGGGTATTGACCAGTACATTGGTGCCAGCTTGCATATCACTGGAGAAATTAGCGGTGATTGCTTCTTTATTGAGTCGAAATAATAGCTCGTAGCCAATAATTTCTTGCTGGCGGTTAAGGATGGGTTGTCTGCCGATAAATGCGTGGTCTTGCGTCATATTTTTGAAATACCCTGTGCGCGATGTCGAGTTGGCATTCGCATCGGAAAATAGTATCAGATTGCACTCGGGACATGTGCATATCCCGAGTATTTAATGAAAGATTAAAGCGTTTTTTCAAGGAAACGAGAAGTGCGGATAGCCGCGTTGTCTGCATCGACAGCCCCCAACAAGTCTTCCATATCGAGCACAAGCACAACAGAGCCGTCACCAGATAGCGTTGCACCCGCAACACCTTTGGGGCGAATGTTTTGTAGTGGTTTGATGACTACATCGTCCCGGCCAATAAAGCTATCTACGGCCAGAATAAATGAATGCTCTGCGGATTGCATCAGAACACCAAATTGAGGAAGTTGTACTTCGTCCCAACCAAGCAGGCTGGCTAAAGAGCGGACAGACAGAATTTCATCGCGTACAACAATCGTAGCACGCCCAGATACCTCTTGAATTTGCTCATGGCGAATCGGGATGATTTCCCGCACCATGGCAAGTGGCACAGCAAAAGGCTGACCACACACGCGTACTACAAGCACGGGGAGAATGGCCAGTGTGAGGGGTAGAGAAATGGTAAAGCGTGAGCCCTCGCCGACAATTGACTGGATATCAATGCGTCCATTTAGGCGCTGGATATTGGTTTTCACAACATCCATCCCCACCCCTCGGCCGGAGACGCTGGAAACTTGGTCTTTAGTCGAGAAACCGGGCATAAAGATCAGTTGCAGGCTTTGTTTATCATCCAGACTGTTGGCGGTTTCAATATCAATCAAGCCTTTTTCGACGGCTTTTTTGCGGATCACATCCGGGCGCATGCCACGGCCATCGTCAGTAATTGAAATCAGAATATGATCGCCTACCTGGGTGGCGGACAATTCAACAATAGCTTTTGCTGGCTTTCCACTGGTCTTGCGATCTTCCATGGTTTCTATGCCATGATCGACTGCATTGCGAACCAAGTGAACCAGTGGATCGTTTAAATCTTCAAGCATGGTTTTATCAAGTTCAGTTTCTTCACCCGAAATAACCAGTTCAACATCTTTGCCCAGTTGCCGTGCCAAATCGCGTGCCAAACGGGGATATTTCTGGAAGAGGCGCCCGATGGGTTGCATGCGGGTCTTCATCACCGCATTTTGTAAATCGCCTACAAGCAGATCAAGCTGGCTGATGGCCTCATCCATCGCTTTGAGGGTGTTGCCATCCATTTTGCCCGCCATGATATCGGTGCGCAGTGTGGTTAGGCGGTTTTTGGTTAGGCCAATTTCACCAGACAGATTGAGTACTTGATCCAGTCGCACGGTATCAATGCGGATCGTTGCTTCTTGTGGTGCAGTAGCTGCTTGTTGTTGAGGCGCCGCTGCGGGGGCCACTGCAGTTTTGGCGACAGGAGCGGGTTTCAGGCTATTCATTGGGTCAGAAACAACTTGTTCCATGGCTGCAGGCTCATGCTGTATGACATTAACAGGCGCAGCAATGGCTGCTCCAGGGAGGGTTTCTTGGCCAAGTAAGGCATTATAAAGGTTGTTCCAGTCAGGGCCTTCTGCAGCATGCTGAACGACAGCTGCTGGGGCTGCTGGGGTTGGAGTCGTCGTTACTGCTGTTTCCAGAGGTCGCCCCTCAAGTACAGCATCGAGGGCTGCAATTAGCTCTTCAGGGGCATTATTAGGCAGGGCGCCCTTTGCCAGAGCTCCAAACATGTCCCGAACCACACCAGTGGCGGCCATGATGGTGTCCATGATTTCCGGCGTAAGGACGAGCTCCAGAGTGCGGAGTTTGTCAAACAGGTTTTCTGTCCGGTGGCAAAGGCGAACCATTGCGTCAACATTTAAAAAGCCAGCACCGCCCTTAATGGTGTGAAAGCCTCTGAAAATATCATTCAGAAGATTTTTATCATTAGGCCGTTTTTCAAGCTCAACTAGCTTGTTGTCGACTTCTGACAGGAGCTCAGACGCTTCTGTTAAAAAATCTTGCAGCAGATCTTCCATGCCGCCAAAGTCAGTGCTCATCTTCGCTTCCCCAAAGGTTGCGTTCATTCAATTTAATTGCTGCTTAGAAACCTAGACTTTCAAGTAAATCATCAACCTGTCCCTGATTTGTAACGATGTCTGTCCGGCCTTCAGGGTTGATAACTGGGCCGTTGAGAAGGGACGATTCTTCATCCGGCCTGAGCCCTTCTATTTTTACGCTACCCTGAGGGGAAAACATGAGTAAGAAGTCCATCAGATGAGCTTCCATTTGCTTGGACATATCCAGTACTTTTTTGATGACTTGTCCAGTTAGATCCTGGAAGTCCTGAGCCATCATGATTTCCAGCATTTTGCTACCGATCTGATCGGAACCTACAACTGTTTCATTTAAATGTGTGCGGGTTTTTTCAACTAGAGCTTTGAACTCATCTACGGAGAGCTGGTTGGCTAAGAGCTTATCCCACTGTCCGCCCAGCGCTTTTGCGTCGTCGCTGATCTTATCCTGTATAGGTTTTGCAGCATCTAGAGCATTGAGTGTGCGATCTGCAGCTTGTTCAGTCAGTGTGGCGATGTAGGAAAGGCGGTCACGTGCATCGGGTATATCATTCGCCGCTTTTTCTAGTGATTTATCCAGTCCGAGTTCTTTGAGTGTGTCATGTAGTTTTCGAGTTAAGTGCCCGATATGTGCAAACATTGCACGGGCAGGATCATTGAGCTCTTCAGCAGTCAGCGCAGGCGCAGCACTGGTTGCGACAGGAGCAGCAGCAGCCAGCACAGGCTCCGTGGGTTCACTATCCTGGCTGGAATGAGCGATGCTATCGAAAAGTGCTTCTAGGTCCGCGGAATCTCCGCTATTTAGTGCATGATCGTTCACAGTCGCCTCCGGTGCGTCTGTCAGGTTCTTGTTCTACTTGCTCATATTGGTGAAAACTTTCTTCAGTTTTTCATCCAATGTAGCCGCTGTGAATGGTTTTACTATGTATCCGTTGGCGCCTGCCGTAGCCGCTTCGATGATATTTTCTTTTTTCGCTTCTGCTGTCACCATCATTACGGGCAAGTGCTTGAGCTGTGCATCAGCACGAATTGCGCGCAACAGTTCAATGCCTGTCATATTTGGCATATTCCAGTCTGTAACCACAAATTCGAAAGAGCCATTTTTCAGTTTATGCAAGGCAACTTGCCCATCTTCGGCCTCGTCAACATTGGAAAAGCCTAGCTCTTTTAAAAGGTTACGCACAATACGGCGCATTGTGGAAAAATCATCCACTACTAAAATACGCAGGTTACTATCTGCCATGTGTTACTCCATGTCGCTTACATTTGGTGTGTAAACGGCTTGTTTTTATTGAACTAAAACTAACCAACCAGTAAGGGGGTGATTGTGTCGGCTAGAATAACTGGGTCGAATTTTGCTACATATGCATCTACACCAACACTGCTCCCCATTGCTCTATTTGCATTTGAAGATAATGATGAATGCATGACGATGGAATACCTTGGAATCGATTGTCAGATTTAATGTATTTTGTCAGAACATAACCATCCATCTCGGGCATTTCAGCATCAACTAAGATCATTTTCAATTTTTCGCGCAGGCGTTCACCGTCATGTGTGGCACGATTCGCTAAATTTTGTAATTTATCCCAAGCTTCCCGGCCATTATTGGCTTGGTGATATTTCACGCCGATTTTATCGAGTACGCTGATAATTTCCTTGCGTGCAACCATAGAATCATCCACAAAAAACATAAATGTTTCGGGGTTGATCGCGGCACGTTGCAGATCCGGGATGATGGGCTCGCCAATAACGCTGGCTAAAATTTGCTCTACATCTAAGATTGAAACAAGTTTGCCATCGGGTAGTTCGGTTAATGCAGTAATGAGTTGTTGATTACCGGCTAACATGGTCTCGGGGGCCCGTACCTTGTCCCAATCCACTCGGATAATCCTATCTACTTCGTGAACCAAGAATGCCTGAGTATGTTTGGAAAACTCCGTGACAATCATTGTGCTGGTGGCATCTGCCGAGGGAGTTTCTTGTGTAGCTACAAATTTTGCCAGCGCTATCACGGGAATGATATTACCACGCAAAGAAAGCACGCCTTCTACGCCTAAAGGCATATTAGGTGTTTTGGTAATTTTTGGTGTTTGTGAAACTTCACGCACTTTAAATACATTAATCCCGAATATTTCACGAGTGCCTAAGGTGAACAGCAGGATTTCCATTTTATTCGAGCCCGCCAGTTTTGTTCTGGCATCGATGCTTTCAAGCAAGTTAGTTTGATTACTGGACATGAAGGGCCTCCTTAATATTGCGTGTTAACCTGCTCATTCGGTGAGAAGGAAGTTGGCGATCGCCTCAGATAATCGGTGGGGTTCAAATTTTGCAACATAGCCATCAACGCCAACGGACTGTCCTAGTTTTTGATTGGAAGCGCCGGATAATGAGGAATGCATCAGGACTGGAATGCCGGAAAAACGCGGATCGCTCTTAATTAGTTTAGTAAGCATGTAGCCGTCCATTTCTGGCATTTCCACATCAGTGAGAACCAGCTGCACCATGTCTTTAACTGTTTTGCCTTGCAGATCTGCTGATTGAGCAATGCGTTGCAATTCATCCCATGCACGTTTTCCATTGATGGTTGAAATGTGCTTGATTTTCATTGCGTCAAGTGTCATTTCAATTTGCCGCCGGGCAACGACTGAGTCATCAGCGAGGAAAACGGTTTTTGATGAGAGACTTTTGTCCTGAATGATGGTATCGGGGTCAATTTTGTCCGTGCCTGGAATGGACTCTGCAAGTACTTTTTCAACATCCATCATCATAACAAGCTTGTTGTTTTCAAGCTCGGTGACTGCCACAACCAACCCACCCATCTGGGACATTAGCATATCGGGGGGAACACGCATTTGCGACCAGTCCAGACGTAATATTGTATCCACCGCTTCAACTAAGAAACCTTGAGTATGACCGTTGTACTCGGAAACAATCATGATTTCCGGACGCGTTGCTGTGGCTATACCTGCATAACGTGCAAGATCAATGACAGGGACCAATGTGCCACGTAAGCTGACCATGCCTTCAATGGATGGGGGCATATCTGGCGCTTTAGTAATGTCAGGCGTTCGCATGACTTCACGAACTTTGAAGACATTAATGGCGAAATTCTCTCTTCGGCCGGTTCGCTCATCCTGCCCGAGAGTAAACAACAGAATTTCTAGCTTGTTGGTACCTGCAAGCTTTGTACGAGCATCAATATTTTTTAATAAGTCAGACACGGAGTGGCTCCAAGCTGCGTTTAAGTATTCTTAACCGACTGTGTGTAGGGGTGGAACATTTAGGAAGCAGCTGTACAAACACAATAAAAAAGCGATTATAGCCGTAAGACAGGAACTAAATAAACTTTCACTAATATTATGACTGAGTTTATGTATTTATGGGTAGATCATTATTTTGCTCAACTGTCTAGTCACTTTATAATGTAAAAACAAAAAAGTAACAAGAAAGGTTGTTATTATGCCTGATTCCAAAATGGCTATTGATCCTCGGGAGCTAGAAAGTGCTTTTTCGCTTTTTACTGAAGCATCGAATCAGCTTAGCCTTGCTTACGCAGATTTGCAGCAGCAAGTTGTTTCATTAACTGGCCAATTGGAAATTGCCAATGGCAATTTACGCCGGGAGTTGGATGAAAAAGCCGCATTATCTCGACGTTTGTCCTTATTGCTGGAGCAATTGCCTGGCGGCGTGGTCGAATTAAATGAGTACGGTGTGGTGGTGGCATTTAACCCTGCTGCGCACGTTATGATGCAAAGTTTGGAGTTAGGCTGTGTGTGGCATGAATACGTCAGTGCATTTTTATCTCCGGCAAATGTGCCTGACCTGTGGTTGTCGCAATCACCGAAGGGGGAGCGGCGGCTAAGTATTGTTGTAAACGATATGCTCGGTGAGTCTGGGAAAATCATGCTAGTGCACGATATTAGTGATACTTGGGAATTACAGCGTGCATTAACGCAACACAAACGGCTCGCGGCAATGGGAGAAATGGCTGCTGGATTGGCCCACCAATTACGCACACCTTTGGCTACGGCTTTATTGTATTCAACACACCTCACCAAACCTGCATTAAGTGATACTGACCGGCAAAAATTTGGACAAAAAAATTTAGTACGTCTCAGGCATTTGGAGGCATTGATTCAGAATATGCTGAGTTTTGTGCGCGGGCATGACGTGCCGGCCGAGCCTGTTCTTTTGTCCGAGCTATTGCGGGAGGCTCAGCAGCTAATGTCGCCGCAATTACAGGCTTTAGGGATGTGTTGCTTTTTAAATTTGCCTGAAGAATATGAGTGTTTAGTCGTGAATGCGAATCATAAAGAGCTTTTGGGTTGTGTCACCAATCTGATTGATAATGCAAGGCTAGCTTCCAAGTCAGGCGATGTGATTAACATTTATTTATCTGCACAAGAAAACATGGCTGAGCTGAAAGTAGAGGATCATGGCTGTGGCATGTCTTTAGAGGTGCAAGAGCGTTTATTCGAACCCTTTTTTACCACCAGAAAAGAGGGGACAGGGTTAGGGCTTGCTATTGTCAGTAATCTGCTGGCTCGCTTAGGCGGAGAGATTGGCGTAAATTCCAACCTTGGAACCGGCAGTTCGTTTACGATACGGTTGCCAGTTTTGTATTGCCCGACTAAGGTATGAAAGCAAGAGTACTTATTTAGCTTTCTCATATCTTATTTATTTGTTGTAATTTTAAACATGTAACTTTCATGGAATTGAGGTTTGTATGACGCCAACTGTGCAGATTGAAGGGGATGTGGGCCGTGTAGTCCTCTCCGGACAGTTCGATTTCAGCGCCCACCGTGAGTTTCGCCAGGTTTGTGAAACGCTGATTAGTAACCCTGGAATTAAAGAGGTATTGATCGATTTTCAAAATGTGAACTACTTGGACAGTTCCGCCCTAGGCATGCTGTTATTACTTAAGGAAAAAATTGGTGCGGCCAGTAAAAGTTTAGCCCTTGTCAATTGTAGGGATTCGGTCAAGCAGGTGCTAGATATTGCCTGCTTTGGCAAGATTTTCATCATACGTTGAAGCTTGCAATGAAAATTCTGGTTGTTGATGATACTGAATCTGTGCTTTTACTCATCTCTCGTTTTGTAGAGGCATTGGGTCATAAGGCTATTCAGGCTCGCAACGGGCTGGAGGCTCTGGAAATTTGGCGGCTCGAAAGACCAGATTTGGTTTTGATGGATATGATTATGCCCGTCATGACCGGTTTGGAAGCCGCGGTGGCAATCAAGCATGAGGCTCATGAAACATGGGTGCCGATTGTTTTTGTTACTGGTGTGGGTGAAGAAAATAAGTTGGCCGAGGCGATTGAGCAGGGAGCGGATGATTACATCAACAAGCCTGTTAATTTTCGTGTACTGGAAGCTAAATTAAAGGCTTTTAGCCGTACTCTGGAGTTGAACCGAAAAGTTAGAGAACAATCCCTTAAGCTGGCTGATTACTATGATCGTGCAGAAGAAGAAAAACGTGTAGTCAGCCATCTGATGGAGCAGATGGTTAATGCGGAGTTACTTTATGATCCCCAGTTTGAGTACTATTTGTCTCCTGCTGAAAGCCTCTCCGGTGATTTGATTGCAGCCGCCAGAACACCCGGGCAGGCTTTATATTTGATGCTGGCTGATGGTATTGGTCACGGGCTGACCGCTGCGCTTAATGTTTTGCCATTGACTCAGCCTTTTTACACGATGACTGAAAAAGGCTACACCATCTCGGATATTTTGATTGAGATGAATAATAAGGTCAGGCAAGTTTTACCGGTGGGGCGCTTTGTTGCCCTGGTGCTTATTTCGATTGATGAGTCAGCGGGCTGCATTGAAGTATGGAATGGAGGCATGCCTTCTGTACATGTTATGTCTCCTCATGGAGAGGTGAAACATATTTGGAAGTCTTCACACTTGCCACTGGGTATTGTGCCAACAAATGCCATGGATGTGACGACAGACCGTTATTATTTTAATGAGCCAGCAAGTCTTGTTGCTTACTCAGATGGACTGATTGAAGCCAGACATTCGGTAAAAGGGGATTATGGCCTGGGGCGCCTACTTAGGGTGCTGGCGGAAGTGCCCGCTGAGCAGCGCCTGCATCATGCAAAAAGTGATTTGGGGCTCTTTTTAGATGGAGAGGCTCATCACGATGATATTTCCCTTGTGCTGGCTTACTTTGGTGACAGGCCGATAGCGTTGTCTAAGGAGCGGGTGGCTCCGGTAGTGGAAGAGGTTAATGTCTCCACTTTTGCAGCTCTTGGGGGAAGTGCGTGGCGGTATAGTGTTGCTCTTGGTGTGGATGAAATCA
Organism: Iodobacter ciconiae; assembly: GCF_003952345.1. NCBI lineage: Bacteria > Pseudomonadati > Pseudomonadota > Betaproteobacteria > Neisseriales > Chitinibacteraceae > Iodobacter > Iodobacter ciconiae. The sequence continues at coordinate 745,545 of NZ_CP034433.1, forward strand.
GGCATATTAATACTGTTCCTTTCATGATGAATTTTATTGGAGGGGTACGCTCACTTGTGTATAGCCAGTCAGATGTTTTTTTGATTTTGACCGAGTTGTTTGTAAATGCACTTGATCATGGTGTATTAGGTTTGAACTCGGCAATGAAACGTGGTGCGGATGGCATGGAGCAGTATTTGTGCGAACGTGCAAACCGTTTAGAGATGTTAACTGAAGGCCGAATTGAAATTGATTTAACCGGCTTACATCATGAAGGTAAAGATGTTTTAAGAATTAGAGTAAAAGATAGCGGGCCTGGCTTTGATTGGTCCCAGCTTTATATTGGTGATTCCGGGCTGGATCATCAGCAGGCTTTTGGCCGTGGAATTGCATTAGTAAGATCACTCTGCGCCTCTGCGCAATATCATGGCACAGGTAATGAAGTCGTTGCTTATTATATTCCCCGTACTAAAGCCGTATAATTAGTTTTCCCTCTCCTTTATATTTACCTTTCTATAAGTAAAGCCTGCTTTCACTTAGCTGCAATCAATGAAATTGCACGCTGCCTTGTTTTTTATTCTTAATTTATATTTTTTACTTTAAATATCTTTCATTCCCATTTTTTTATTTACAGCCAGGTATGGTTTTGGTTTCAATTTTAGCAAAATAAGCTATCTTTATTAAATGCAGCAGGAGGCATTTTACTATTGATGATATATGTTGAATCTGAGGTTTTTTATGCCTAAAAAATCCATGCTTATTTTAACTTTATTTGCCTTGATTGTAAGTGTGGTGATGTTGGTTATTGCATGGTTTAATGTTTCTTTCTGGCAATTAATTATTTGTGGATTCGTTGCAGCTTGGGGCCCGCTGCTGATTTTAAAATTTACTAAACAGGCTCCTTTAGTCGACAGAGAAGAGAGGTTATTTCAAAATTTTCAGCATATGGGAGATTCACCACAGAAGCAATCAGATATGTGTCTTTTTTCGGCATCACAATTGCAGGTCGCAGATGATGAAATAAAACGTGCAATAGAAATTTTTGCTGATGCCATTCCGGCATTATTAAATGGTTTTGTTCAAATTGCTGATCAATCACGCTTACAAAAAGAAATGGCAGAATCATTGTTTAAACATACCACAGATGAAACTACTATTGGTTTTGAAAGTTTTGTTACAGAAACATCTGAAATTTTAAAGATTTTTGTGGAAAGTATTGTTGCTAATTCTTACACCGCCATGGGCCTGGTGGATCAAATGGAGCAGGTAGGGAAAGTAGTAGAAGAGGTGTTAGGTGTATTAAATGAGATTGAATCAATTGTTCAGCAAACTAATTTACTGGCATTAAATGCTGCAATTGAAGCAGCTAGAGCGGGTGAGGCCGGTCGTGGATTTGCCGTGGTTGCTGATGAAGTTAGATCACTTTCAATGCGCACTAATCACTTTAGCAGGCAAATTCGCGGCAACATCAGGCAAATTTATGATTCAGTAGCTATTGCTGAAAAGGCTATTATGAAATTAGCCTCTCAAGATATGAGTAAATCAATGCAGTCAAAAATGCAAGTGGAAAAAACAATGCTTAGCATTGGTGAAATAAATAAAAATGTTGAATCAGTTGTGAATGAATTAGCTAAAATTGCAGTACAGATTGAAAGTGGTGTTTCTAATGCTGTAAGGGGCTTGCAGTTTCAAGACTTGGTGAATCAAATTTTATTACATGCAAAAGGCCGTGTTGCTGCTCAGTCAGAAATACAGGAGGCACTGGCGTTAATTTATGACTATATTGCAAATCAGAAAAACCAGGCGCGGGCCTGGAATGAAAAAATTGTTGAATTTCAAGAGTTAGAAGAGCGCTCATTCATCCTTGCTGATGCAATGCATAGTAATCCTGTTGCACAGGAAAGCATGAGCACTGGGGGTGTAGATTTATTTTGATGATTAAAAGGTAATAGCTCATTTGTTATATCTGTTTTTGTATGGGTTTTATTTAAAAAGTTGAGTGCTTATTTTTTTAATAAGTGTATGGCTCTTTATATATAGCTGGAGGGGATATGGCTAAAAAGATTCTGACTGTTGATGATTCTGCATCAATTCGGCAAATGGTGGTATTTACTCTAAAAAGTGCAGGTTACGATGTTGTCGAGGCCAGTGATGGAAATTTAGGTGTTCAGCAGGCTAAGAAGACTCAGGTTGACTTAATTTTAACGGATCAGAATATGCCTGGTATGGATGGACTTACGCTAATCAAAACATTGCGTGCGACACCGCAATATAAATCGACCCCCATGCTGATGCTGACAACAGAATCCAGTGATGCAATGAAAATGCAAGGAAAAACGGCAGGAGCAACAGGTTGGCTTGTTAAACCATTTGACCCTCAAAAATTACTGGAAGTGGTACGAAAAGTGATCGGTTAGCTGCAAAACCTAGCTTGCCGTTGAAAGGGGGGGGGGTATGGCAATTGATATGAGCCAGTTTATTGCGGTTTTCTTTGATGAAGCTGCAGAACATCTTGCCACGATGGAATCCATTTTGCTCAAGCTCAGTTTAGATGAGCCGGACAGCGAAGATTTAAATGCTATTTTCCGTGCAGCTCATTCAATTAAAGGTGGAGCTGCCACTTTTGGCTTTACAGATTTAGCAGGGGTAACTCATATATTAGAAAACCTGCTGGATAGAATTCGTAAAAATGAGCTCGGTCTTCGGGCGGATATGATTGATGTGTTTTTGCGTAGCGGTGATGTTTTACAAGATATTTTATCTGCTCACCGTGATGGTAGCACTGCCGATTTAGATGCAGCAAAAGAAATTACCAGCTTGCTTGAAAAATTTGCTAATGAATCTGTTGCTGAAGAGCTACTCGCTGCAAATACAATTAAAAATAGCCATGATGGTCTGCTAATTACGGTTGCTGCCGGTGAGAGCTTTGATCATCAGGCCATTGTTCATGCCTTGGAGAGCTATGGAGAATTATGCTCCAGCATTGAGGGCGGAGCAGAAAATGACTGGGTTTATCAAGTTATAACACAGGCATCGCCGCAAAAAATTACCGATACTTTGGCTTTTGCTATAGAGCACTCAAGAATTCGGATTACCCTGCCACAGGATATGTTGTCGGGAGACAAGCCCAGCGATGGTGAAGGCTATGGTTTTTTTAGTGATGACAAGCCGGTTGTGGCTTCTGCTTCGCAAGATGGAGAAGGCTACGGTTTTTTTACAGATATTGCAGAGAGTGCGCCACCACCTGCCGATATAGAGGCTGATGGAGAGGGTTATGGCTTTTTCGAACCGAGGCCTAAAGTTTTGACGGGAGCAGCTATTTCATCAGCACTTGTGCAAACGATGGAAGTTAAAGTTGAAGAGCTTGAACCGCAAGCGGCAAAATCTAAAGTCACTTCAGGGGCTGTAGCAAAGTCCTTGGCACCGGCAGCAGATACCTCGATTCGGGTGAGTGTAGAGAAAGTTGATCAGCTTTTGAATTTGGTTGGAGAGCTTGTTATTACGCAATCGATGCTGGTGCAGACGGCACTCAATCTTGACCCGGTCATTCATGAAAATATGTTGTCAGGTGTCGGGCAGCTGGAGCGTAATACCAGAGAGTTACAGGAATCGGTTATGTCGATTCGTATGATGCCTATTTCTTTTGTTTTTAGCCGATTCCCACGTTTAGTCAGAGATTTGGCAGGAAAATTAAATAAAAAAATTGAATTAAAGCTGATAGGTGAAAGCACCGAATTAGATAAGGGATTTATTGAAAAATTATCTGATCCATTAACGCATCTAGTCAGAAATAGCCTGGATCATGGAATTGAACTACCTGATGAGCGCATTGCTAAGGGTAAGTCGCCGACAGGTACTTTAACATTAAGAGCATTTCATCAAGGCGGAAATATTGTTATTGAGGTTGCTGATGATGGTGCAGGGTTAAATCGTGAACGTATTTTGGCTAAAGCGCGTGAGCGCGATATTCCGGTCAGTGATTCAATGACAGATAGCGAAGTATGGCTGCTGATTTTTGAAGCGGGCTTTTCTACCGCAGCACAGGTGACAGATGTATCTGGCCGCGGAGTGGGGATGGATGTTGTTCGCCGGAATATTCAATCTATGGGGGGGAGAATTGAAATTAGTTCGATGTATGGAATTGGTTCGACAATGAGTATTCGATTACCACTGACTCTGGCTATTTTAGATGGAATGTCAATTTCTGTTGGTGAAGAAATTTATTTAATTCCCCTTGCTTTTATTATTGAATCTTTGCAGCCAAGACCTGATGAAGTAAAAACCATGGCGGGTAAGGGGCGGGTTATTAATGTGCGTGGCGAATATCTTCCTTTAATTGCATTACATGAAATTTTTAATGTACCACCCAAAGTAACTCAGTTTCATGAAGGATTGGTTATTATATTAGAAGCGGAGGGTGAAAAAGTAGCTATGTTTGTTGATGATTTATTGGGGCAACATCAGGTAGTAGTTAAAAACCTGGAAACAAATTATCGAAAAGTACCAGGGGTTGCGGGTGCCACTATTATGGGAGACGGGCACGTTGCATTTATTCTGGATGTGGCTCAGCTGGTGCATATTAGTCAGGGCCTGACCCGGGCTGTTGCTTAAATATTTCTAATCTCATTTATTTAATAGAGGACTGGAGATGGATAATGGTTTAGATCACCCGGATGCTGCTCGTGAGATTCTGGTTTTTGCATTGGGCAATGAGGAATATGGCATTGATATTCTTAAAGTCCAGGAAATACGCGGGTATGATGCAGTAACAAGTATTGCCAATGTGCCTGCATTTATTAAAGGCGTTATTAATTTGCGCGGTAATATTGTCCCCATTGTTGATTTAAGAATTAAATTTGGCCTTGGTAATATTATGTACGATCATTTCACTGTTGTGATTATTCTTAATGTGGCTAATCGAACCGTGGGTATTGTAGTTGATGGTGTTTCTGATGTTTTAACTTTGGCGGCTAATCACGTTAAACCGGCTCCGGAATTTGGTGCGGTTCTCGATACTGCCTATATACAGGGATTAGGCACTTTAGAGGAGCGCATGATTATCCTCGTTGATATTGAGAAATTAATGACCAGTAGTGATATGTCATTGGTCGATCATGTTGCCGGAACAGTTTAATCGATGATTTAAGGAGAATACCATGTTCAATCTCTTTTCAGACCCCGCTAAAGAAGAAGCTAGTAAAAAACAAGTATTAAGCATGCAGGCTGAATTGCAGGAACTTAAAGCCAGATCTGATGCCATTGAAAAAGCACAGGCGGTTATTGAATTTGATTTAAATGGCAAGATACTAACTGCAAATGAAAATTTTTTAAGCTGTTTGGGTTATCGGTTAAGTGAAATAAAAGATCAGCATCATAGTATGTTTGTTGATCCTGTTCAAAGACAGTCTTCAGAATATATCGCTTTTTGGGATAAATTGAGGCGGGGTGATTTTGATTCAGGAATCTATAAGAGAATTGGTAAAGGAGGAAAAATAGTTTGGATTCAGGCGAGTTACAATCCTGTTTTTGATGCTAATGGTAAACCTTATAAGGTGATTAAATTTTCCTCTGATGTAACAGATGCGGTTAAAAGTGCCAACTTGAAATCAGCGCTGGATGTTGCTTCAACTAATGTAATGATGGCTGATGAAAATTATAATATTATTTACACTAATGCCTCTATGGAAGGAATGTTGAATAAGGCTGAATTAGATATACGTAAAGATTTACCGGCTTTTTCAGCATCTAAAGTATTAGGCAGCAATATTGATATATTCCATAAAAACCCGGCTTTTCAACGTAATACGCTGGTAAATTTAAACTCGGTACATGAAACCCAGCTTGAGTTAGGTGGGAGAACTTTTAATCTTTTAGTGACTCCGGTTTTCTCGGTAGGCAAAGTCAGAGTCGGTACGGTTGTAGAGTGGCAGGATAGAACTGAATCTTTAGCTTTGGCTAATAAGGCGAACCAGTTGGCTGCAAGTAATTCACGAATTAAATCTGCATTAGATAGTGTATCTTCAAATGTGATGATTGCTGATAATGACAGAAATATCATTTATACGAATAAAGCGGTTGTGGATATGCTTTCTATTGCTGAAGCGGATATCCGTAAAGATTTGCCTCAATTCAGTGCAAGGCAGGTTCAGGCTGGCGGGGTAAATGTTGATATTTTCCACAAAAATCCTGCGCATCAAAAAGATATGCTGGCTAATCTGCGCAGCGTATATAAAACACAGATTATTGTAGGTGGACGCACTTTTGGCTTAATTGCTTCCCCTGTGCTGGATGAAGAAAATAACCGTCTAGGTACGGTCGTGGAATGGCAGGATTTGTCTGCTGAATTGCAGGCTAAAGCTGCAGAAGAAAAACGCCAGGAAACAGAGCGTAAAATTAGTGCCGATAATAGTCGAATTAAAGCGGCCTTAGATGGTTGCACTACCAATGTAATGATTGCAAATAATGATCGTGAAATTATTTATATGAATAAATCGGTAAGTCATATGTTAAGCGCGGCGCAAAATGAATTGCGCAAAGTTTTGCCACAATTCGATGTAAGTAAACTGGTGGGCCAGAATGTCGATATTTTCCATAAAAACCCGGCACATCAGCGTGATATGTTGTCAAATTTACGCAGCACTTATACCGCTGAGATTGTGGTGGGAGGGCATATCTTTAAACTGGTTGCAAATCCGGTAAATGATGAGCATGGCGTCCGTCAGGGAACCGTTGTCGAGTGGCTTGACCGCACATTGGAAGTTGCGGTCGAGTCTGAAATTGCTGAAATTGTTGAGGCTGCCGCTATTCACGGCGATTTCTCAAAACGCGCCAAAATGGAAGGTAAAGAGGGCTTTACCCTTAAGCTTTGTGAGGGCATGAATCAATTAATGGCCTCTAATGAAAAAGGTCTGGCGGATGTAGTGCGGGTGCTGGGTGCTTTAGCACGTGGTGATCTTTCTGAAACGATTAATGATGATTACAAAGGCACACTGGGGCAGCTAAAAGACGACTGTAATTTAACGGGTGAGCGCTTATCTGAAATCGTCATGCAAATTAAAGATTCAGTTGGCCTGATTAATACTGCATCGCAAGAAATTGCAGCAGGTAATAATAATCTATCCAGCCGTACTGAGCAGCAAGCCGCCAGCCTTGAGGAAACGGCCTCCAGCATGGAAGAATTAACTGGAACTGTGAAACAAAATGCAGAAAACGCCAGGCAGGCGAACCAGCTTGCCATTGGTGCATCAGATATTGCGGTGAAGGGTGGCGGTGTGGTTGAACAGGTCGTTTCAACTATGTCTGAAATCAATAGCAGCGCCAAGAAGATTGTCGATATTATTTCTGTGATTGATGGTATCGCTTTTCAGACTAATATTCTGGCACTTAATGCCGCCGTTGAAGCGGCACGGGCAGGTGAGCAGGGCCGGGGGTTTGCAGTTGTGGCGAGCGAAGTGCGTAATCTGGCGCAACGCTCTGCCGCTGCTGCAAAGGAAATCAAATCTCTGATTGGTGATTCGGTTGTTAAAGTTGAGTCTGGATCGCGTCTGGTCGATGAGGCCGGGCGGACCATGCAGGAGGTGGTTACTGCAGTACGGCGTGTAACCGATATTATGAGCGAGATTTCTGCAGCCAGTGCTGAACAAAGCTCCGGTATCGAGCAAGTGAACCAGGCCGTGGTGCAAATGGATGAAAATACCCAGCAAAATGCTGCGCTGGTTGAACAGGCAGCAGCAGCAGCAGAAAGCTTGGAAGAGCAAGCAGGCAGTCTTGCTGATGCAATTGCCATCTTCAAAGTGGGGGCTGCTCATCAGCATGCCGGGGGGGGACTAAACAGCTGGCAGCACCTCGTAGCAGTGTACCCGCCGCCAGAGCACCTCATATCAGCCATATCGCAGTGCAAAGATCGGGAAGTACCGGTAAAAAACTATCTAGTCCTACTGCTGATGATGGTGATTGGGAAGAGTTTTAATCAGTTTTTAGCCTAAGAGCCAGATCTGCCAGGTCTGGCTTTGCTTGCCTGTTGCGTCTCGTATTTATTTGAATGAGGCCGTGCTAATGGCGGGCTTGGTATTCCGTGGTAATTAAATGAGTTTGCCAATATGAGTAATGAGCGAGAGCAAGATTTTGTATTTACTGATACAGATTTTCGTCGTGTGGTTAGTATTATTTATGCTCGGGCGGGAATTCGATTGAATGAAAGTAAGCAACCTATGGTTTATAGTCGTTTGGCACGGCGTTTAAGAGCTTTGAATTTAGCAAAATTTAGCGATTATCTGAATTTTCTGGAAGCAGATCCCAAGCATGAAGAATGGCAGCAATTTACTAATTCATTGACAACCAATTTGACTTTTTTTTTTAGAGAAAAGCATCATTTTGAAATGCTTTCAGATCAGTTGCATAAATTGCACGGCCCGGTCCGTATCTGGTGCTCCGCTTCAAGTACCGGTGAAGAGCCTTATTCTCTGGCAATGACTGCGGTAGAAGTATATGGACGTTTTAATTCTGATGTTCAAATTATTGCTTCTGATTTAGATACCCAAGTATTAGCTAAAGCTCAAAATGGTATTTATTCTATGGATAAACTGGATAAGGTTTCTCCGGAAAAATGTAAAATATTTTTTTTAAAAGGTGTTGGAAAAAATGCCGGGCAGGCAAAAGTTAGAAAAGAACTCAGAGCAATGATTGAATTTAAGCAAATTAATTTGCTGGCAAATTCATGGCCGTTAACACCTTATTTTGATACTATTTTTTGTAGAAATGTCATGATTTATTTTGATCAGGCCACTCAGAAAGTGATGCTTGAAAAAATGGGCCGGTTATTAAAGCCTAATGGTTTTTTATATGTAGGGCACTCAGAAAATCTTCATCATATGTCCGAATGGTTTTATTCTTGTGGTAAGACGGTATACCGGCTTACTGATAAAGCCATTCATGAATGGGGATTATCAAAATGAGTAAGGGGTATGAAGAGGTATTGGCGCCGACACTCTATTTTGATAAGAGTTTTGATATTGATGCCGCAAAACTTTTACCAGGTGAATATTATGTTACCGGGAGAAATATGCTCCTGGTTACGGTGTTGGGCTCCTGTGTGGCGGCTTGTATCCGAGATAGAAGAACTGGCATAGGGGGGATGAATCATTTTATGTTGCCGGAAGCGGCTGATGAAGCCACTGCCATGGCCGGTTTGGCAACGCGTTATGGCACTTATGCAATGGAGATGCTCATTAATCAGATTATGAAAATGGGGGGATCTAAAAGCTCACTGGAAGCCAAAGTGTTTGGTGGGGGTAATGTTTTACGCGGGTTTACTGTATCCAATATCGGGCAGAAAAATGTTGATTTTGTCCGCTCATTTTTAGATTTGGAAAGAATTCCCGTGGTCTCAGAAGATTTGCTCGATATTTTTCCCCGGAAAGTTTATTTTTTTCCGCAAACTGGCCGGGTTCTGGTTAAAAAATTAAAGGCTGTGCATAATAATACAATTGTTGAGCGGGAAAAAGATTACAGTTCAAGATTGCAATATGCCAAGCAGGGTGGGGACATTGACCTGTTCTAATTGCGGAAAATAAACCATGAAAAAAAAGGTCCGGGTGATTGTTATTGATGATTCCGCTTTAATGAGGAATCTGCTGGCAGAAATTATTAATGAAGCCCCTGATTTAGAGTGTATTGCCAGCGCACCTGACCCGCTGATTGGCAGAGAAAAAATTCGCGAATTAAATCCCGATGTCATTACGCTTGATATTGAAATGCCTAAAATGGATGGGCTGGAGTTTCTTGAAAGACTGATGCGGCTTAAACCCACACCGGTGATTATGATATCCTCTTTGACTGAGCAGGGTTCAGAAGCAGCTCTGCGTGCCTTAGAGTTGGGGGCAGTTGATATTATTGCCAAGCCCAAATTGGATATTGTGCGTGGGATTCAAGGATATGCTGATGATATTCGAGAAAAGATACGTTGCGCAGCGGGGGCAAAAGTGAAGCCAATGTTCAGCAGCAATGTTACGCCAAATAATTCGGCGGATGTGGTTCTTCCAAAAGTATCCAGGCCGATTTTAAAAACTGAAAAACTGATTATTGTAGGAGCATCGACGGGGGGCACCGAGGCACTCAAAGAGTTTCTCATGCCCATGCCGCCGGATGCACCAGCGATTCTGATTGCGCAGCATATGCCTGAGATGTTTACTAAGTCTTTTGCAAACCGGCTTAATTCCCTTTGTAGTGTTACGGTGAAAGAGGCTGAGCACGGCGAGCGTGTTTTGCCAGGGCACGCCTATATTGCACCGGGGCATTCTCATCTGTTGCTGGGTGTATCCGGTGCAAATTATGTTTGTCATTTATCACAGGGAGAAACTGTAAATCGTCATCGTCCTTCGGTTGATGTCTTGTTTAGATCAGTGGCTAATCTGGCTGGGAAAAATGCGATTGGTGTGATTTTAACGGGGATGGGCAAAGATGGTGCCGCAGGGATGCTGGAAATGAAGCAGGCCGGGGCCTATAACTATGCTCAGGACGAGGCTTCTTGCGTGGTGTTTGGCATGCCTAAAGAGGCGATTGCGCTGGGTGGGGTGCATGAAGTATTGCCACTGAAAGAAATTTCTGGCCGGGTGTTGGCTTATCTGACCCGGCATGGCGGGCGTAATGTAAGAATTTGAAAGCGATATGCCGGATGAATTTACCAATATTAATTGTTGAAGATGATGATAGTCTAAGAGAAGCACTTGCTGACACGCTGGAATTAGGTGGCTATTCGGTTCTTGTTGCTGAAGACGGCAAAGATGCACTAAGTGTATTAGAGTGCCATCGAGTGGGGCTGGTGTTATCTGATGTGCAGATGCAGCCTATGGATGGTGAAAAACTTCTGCAAGAAATTAAGCTTATTTACCCTTATCTACCTGTTATTTTAATGACGGCCTATGGCGTGATTGAAAAAGCGGTAGCCGCATTACACTCCGGTGCATGTCATTATCTTCCCAAGCCTTTTGAGCCAGACCGCCTGCTTCAGGAAGTAGCCAAATACATGCTGCCTGACAGCGATGATGATGAGGTGATTGCAGAAGATCCGGCGATGCTTAGCCTTTTAGAAATGGCACGACGCGTGGCTCTTTCTGAGGCTTCGGTTATGATTACTGGCGAGTCGGGCACAGGTAAAGAGGTCCTGGCACAATTTTTACACCGCAATAGTGGCAGGGCTAATCGTCCGTTTGTTGCCATTAATTGTGCGGCTATTCCCGAGCAATTACTGGAGTCAACGCTGTTTGGGCATGAGAAGGGCTCGTTTACCGGCGCTGCTACTCAGCATCTGGGTAAATTTGAGCAGGCAAATGGGGGTACTTTGCTGCTTGATGAGATTTCGGAAATGCCTCTGGCATTGCAGGCCAAATTGCTGCGGGTATTGCAAGAGCGCGAAGTGGAGCGTGTAGGTGGGAATAAGCCGGTGCAGATTGATATTCGCGTATTGGCAACGTCTAATCGGGATATGAAGCTGGAAGTGCTTGCCGGGCGTTTTCGTGAAGATTTGTTCTATCGTTTGAATGTTTTTCCCTTACATTTACCGAGCTTGCGGGAGCGCAGCAACGATATCCTGCCCCTGGCTAAAGCGATGCTGGCAAGGCATGCTGCAAGGCAAAAACGGCGCGTGCCTACCTTGTCTTTGGCTGCCGAAATTGTGCTTTTGGCCAATGAATGGGAGGGCAATATTCGTGAATTAGACAATGTGATGCAGCGAGCACTTATTCTGGCTCCGGGTGATGAGATTGCTGTCGAGCACCTTTATTTGCCGCAAATTTTTTCCGCCAAGGCGGCAAATATTGCCGATGTGTCCGTTTTAACCGGTTTGTTGCCGTGCGATGATGCGCCGACTGTCGTCAGTGATATCAAAGAACTAGAGAAAAGGCATATATTGGAAACACTCAGGTCGCTCGGTGGTGCGCGTAAATCGACGGCAGAAAAGCTGGGCATGAGTGAAAGAACATTACGTTATAAATTGCAGCAGTACCGTGAACAAAACCCGGATTTATCGATTTGAATCGCAGGTGGCTCAGGAATTGCTTGCAGTAGCTTAGTCTGAGCACCTACAATTTGAAAACAAGGCATTTAGTCTGTCTCTACCATTGCGGCTGTGCTGATGGCTGGATCAATTGATTAACGGCCTAAAAGGGGATATAAGTCATGAGCGTGCAGGGAATCGATCAGGTTCTTGGCGAATTAAAAGCAATGTCTGCACTCGCAGGAGGGCAGGCTGTAGCGCAGGCGCAGCCTATTGCTGGTTCGCCAGACTTTGCGTCAATGCTTAAATCTTCTTTGGATCAGGTCAATCAGGTGCAGCAAGACGCTCAGGCGCAACAGCTTGCATTTCAATCCGGCGCGCCGGAAGCCAATTTGCAAGATGTAATGGTATCCTTGCAAAAAGCCAGCCTTTCTTTTCAAACGATGGTGCAGGTACGCAATAAGCTGGTCAGTGCTTATCAAGAAGTCATGAGTATGCAGGTCTGATGCCCCGGCTCTGTCCGGATCCCCAGCTAGCCTGAGTATTTCGTGAAAGCATTGCCGAAATATTTAGACTAGAATTTAGACAGGCTCATTAAAGCCTGCATGGGATTTCGACGTATGGCAGAGGTAAGTGCAGCGGCAGATAATAATCTGATTACGGCAAGAGGCTTCGGGGTGGCGCGCGAGCGCTTCGCTGCGATGCCTGCTGGGCGAAAAATGGGCCTGATGGTTGCTGTCGCTGCAGTGATTGCGCTTATTGTGGGTAATTTATTGTGGTCAAAAGAGCCTGCCTATCGTATTTTGTTTACCAATATTCCTGATAAAGACGGCGGCGCTATTGTTCAATCGCTGCAGCAAATGAATGTGCCCTATAAGCTTGATCCCGGGGGCACTATTTCGGTGACCGCCGATAAGATTTACGATGTTAGATTAAAACTTGCAGCGCAAGGTTTACCTAAATCGGGTAATGCGGGCTTTGAATTATTAGACAATCAAAAATTTGGTGTTTCCCAATTTGCAGAGCAGGTTAATTATCAGCGTGCAATTGAAGGTGAATTAGCCCGCTCTATAGAAACTGTTGCTTCGGTGAGTAAAGCGCGCGTGCATTTGGCAATGCCTAAACAGACTGTATTTCTGCGTGATCAGCAAAAGCCAACTGCATCGGTAATGTTAACGCTTTATGCCGGCCGTATTTTGGATGGTGGCCAGGTTGCGGGGATTATTCATCTGGTTTCATCCAGCGTGCCTGAGTTGCCGATTAAAAATGTAACGATTGTGGATCAGGAGGGTAATTTACTATCTAAATTGCCTGAAATGAGCCAGAACAATTTAGACCCGCGTCAGTTACTTTATGTACAGCATGTAGAAAAAGGCTTTGTCGAGCGTGTTGAAACAATTCTTGCTCCGCTGGTGGGTAAAGAAAACGTTAAAGCCGAAGTGACTGCCCAAATTGATTTTGCTGAAGTTGAGCAAACATCAGAATCCTTTAAGCCTAATTCTCCGCCTAATAGCTCTGCTATGCGCAGCCAGCAAACGCTCGATTTACAAGGCAAATCAAGTAGTGAGTTGGCCGGTGGTGTGCCAGGCGCATTATCAAACCAGCCCCCCGGTGCCGCTGCTGCGCCTATTACGGCTCCCACTGCATCGGGTGCTTCTGAAGCAGGCGTGACCGGCACGGCTAATAGCCGTAAAGAAGCGACAATTAACTACGAAGTAGACAAAACCATTCAGCATGTGAAGCAGCAGGTAGGCGGGGTAAAACGGCTATCTGCGGCGGTGGTGCTCAATTATAAGCCGGGTAAAGATAAATCGGGAAAGATGACTTATCTGCCGTTTAGTCCGCAGGAAATGACTCAGATTAACGATCTGGTGCGCGAAGCAATAGGGTACAACAAGGAGCGGGGGGATTCGGTTAATGTAGTGAACGCGGCATTTGCGGGTTCCTTGCCGCTCGAAGAAAAGAAAATGCAGGATAAGGCGCTGGCTTATATTCAGGGTAATGCCACCGATGTGGGTAAGTTGGCACTGATTGCGATTGTAGTGCTTTATTTGTTGTTCTTTGTGTTGCGGCCATTGATGAAAGACATGGCCAAAACACGCGAGGAAGCACGTATCCAGGAGCTGGATTTTGGCGAAACACTCGGGCCTGATGGTGAAAAACTGACCGCAAATGATCAGACGCCGGAAGAAGACGAGAACCAGAACCGGATGGCTATTTTTGCTGAGCTGTTGCAGCAGGCCAAAGAGCTGGCAAGAGATGATCCGCGTATGGTGGCTACGATCTTGCGGGAATGGATGCTTAATCCTGACGATAAAAACGGTGGTCCAAATAAGAAACCTTCTTAGAGTAATTAGCACAAACTGCAGCAAAGCAGCGGTGTTTTGGTGTTAAAAGTGTCTTGAGGAGCAAACAATGGCTGCTGATTTAAGTGATGAAGGTGTACGTAAAAGCGCATTATTATTGATGACCTTGGGTGAGGATGTTGCCGTTGAGGTTTTTAAGTTTTTGGGTCCCAAGGAGGTACAGAAACTAGGCTTTGCTGTTGCAGGAATGGGGGCGGTAAAGCGTGAAGAAATTGATGTGTTACTTGGGGAGTTTATTGCCTCAACGCAAAATCGCGCCAATCTTGGCGCCGCAGATGAATATATCCGTTCGGTGCTGACTAAAGCTTTGGGCACAGATAAAGCGGCCAATCTGCTCGACCGTATTTTGCAGGGCAATGATAATAACGGAATTGAATCCCTTAAATGGATGGATTCATCTGCGGTAGCCGAGCTCATTAAAAATGAGCACCCGCAAATTATCGCGACGATTCTGGTGCATTTAGAATCTGATCAGTCTTCTGAAATTCTGAGTTATTTTGTTGAGCGCCAGCGTAATGATGTACTGCTGCGGATTGCTACACTGGAAGGTGTGCAGCCTGTCGCGCTTAGAGAATTGAATGATGTTCTGACGCAACTGATGTCTGGCTCCGATAAGCTGAAAAAGAGCGCGATGGGCGGGGTACAAATGGCGGCTGACATTCTTAATTTCATGGGCGGGGTGGTTGAAGCGTCAGCGATGGCCAGTGTGCGGGATTATGATCCGGAGCTGGCACAGAAAATCCAGGACAAAATGTTTACTTTTGACAATATCCTGGATATTGATGATCGGGGTATTCAATTGCTTATGCGTGAAATTCAATCTGATTCACTGGTTATCTCGCTTAAAGGAACCAGCCAGGCGCTCAAGGAAAAGATTTTCAAAAATATGTCTTCGCGGGCGGCTGAAATGTTGCGCGATGATTTAGAAGCACGCGGACCAGTCAAGTTGTCTGAAGTTGAAGCAGAACAAAAAGAAATCCTTAAAATTGTTCGCCGGTTAGCCGATGAAGGCCAGATTGTGCTGGGCGGTAAAGGTGATGAAGGGTTAGTTGAATAATGGTCATATTGAAAAATCGCATTGTCTTTGCGATGCGGTGCTGTGTACCAGAAATATTGCCCTGTCCATTAAATGCAGGGCGTGCCGGTTTTCGTAATACACACCTTGCTCTGTTTAGAAACGGTGGTGTTTCGAGGCGTCAAAATGAGTAGTCTGAGCGTGATTCCTCGTGGACAATTAAGTGCCTGGGAAAAATGGGAGTTAGGTTCTCTGAATGAGGCCGAGGCAGAAGCCGCTGCTTTAGGGGAAGAAAGCTTGGTACCTTTGGATCAAACTCCGGATTTGTCTTTAGCAGAAGACAACACCGGGCCAGATGCTGAAGAGGACTTGGCACCGCTTCCAACTGAATCGATTGATGTACCTGATGCAGATGTTGCTTTTCCCACAGCAGAAGAAATCGAGGCCATTGTTCAGCGCGCCCAGAGTGAAGGCTTCGAGGCGGGTTTGGAGGCCGGGCGCCTGATGGCTGAGGATGAAACGAATCGTCTGCGCTTAGTTTTGGCTAGTGTTGAAAGCACGCTGAAAAAAGCGGAAGCCACGCTGTCAAATGAAGTGCTTGATTTAGCCGTTGCCATTGCCCGCCAGATGGTAAGGGACGAACTTCAGCATGCGCCAGAGCGCTTGTTACCCCTTTTGCGCGAAGTATTAGCCAGTTTGCCTGCAGCAAGATCCCCATCACGTGTTTTTTTGAATCCTGACGATCTGCTTGCAGTTGAAGGGATGCTGGGTGGAGATTTTCCGGCGGATACCTGGCGCTTATTACCTGATTCGCAGCTGGAAACCGGTGGTTGCCGCATTGAAACGCCCGATTCAGCCGTCGATTTGTCTTTGCCTGTGCGCTGGGGAAACATCCTGCGCGTTCTGGGGCGTCATGGCAGGGCTGATTTGGGCTGGGGGGAGAGCGAAGAGCATGCTGGGCCTCCTTCATCTTTTGCTGCGGAAAATAGCGAGTCTTTGTTTGAATTATCTTCTGCTGAAGGCGTGCCCGAGCCGATTGCAGCACCTACGGTAGCACCGGCTTTATCGCCGGAAGAAGCCGTACCTTCCGGAGAAAATATTGCGGCCTCTGACAGCCAGCTCTCTGCTGAATCCGGGCATCATGACTGAAGCGCTGCAAGGCTGCCGGCAGTATTTGGCTGATTGCAAAGATGCGGTGCGCTGGATGCGCCCGTGGCTGCCGCGTGGGCGCCTGGTCAGAGTCTCGGGTCTGGTACTTGAAGCGGTTGGTCTGCGACTCGCTATTGGTTCGTCTTGTGATGTGATGACACCCAGCGGTGCTTCGGTCGAGGCTGTGGTGGTCGGCTTTAATGAAGATCGTTTATTTCTGATGCCGATTGCCGAAATTTATGGCGTAGAGCCGGGAGCTCAGGTTGTGCCACATGAAGATGTGGAAGCGTGGGTGCCGGACTATGGCCATCCGCGCCCGCTACAGCGCCGTTTGGAAGATCATGGTCGTCAGATGCCGGTGGGCTGGGGTTTATTAGGCCGGGTGCTGGATGGTTTAGGACGGCCTCTCGATGGTAAAGGCCGGATTGAGCACGACAATTATATGCCGCTATTTGCACGCCCTTATAACCCGATGACACGTGAGCCGGTTCGCCATGTGATGGATGTGGGCGTGCGGGCGATTAATGCCATGCTGACTGTTGGACGCGGCCAGCGTTTGGGATTATTTGCAGGCTCTGGTGTGGGTAAGTCGGTATTGCTGGGCATGATGGCACGTTACACCACTGCCGATGTGGTTGTGGTGGGTCTGATTGGTGAGCGTGGCCGGGAAGTGAAAGATTTTATTGAAAATATTCTGGGTGATGAGGGCTTAAAGCGCTCGGTCGTGGTGGCTGCACCTGCAGATACGCCACCTTTGCTGCGTTTATATGGTGCAGCTTACGCAACTTCAATTGCTGAGTATTTTAGAAATCAGGGCAAGCATGTGTTGCTGATTATGGATTCACTGACACGCTACGCTATGGCGCAGCGCGAAATTGCCCTGGCCGTGGGCGAGCCGCCTGCCACTAAAGGCTATCCGGCATCGGTATTTGCCCGTTTGCCACAATTGGTCGAGCGTGCAGGTAATGCTGAAGAGGGTGGGGGATCGATTACCGCTTTTTATACTGTTTTATCCGAAGGGGATGATCAGCAGGACCCGATTGCCGATAATGCCCGGGCGATTCTGGATGGTCACTTTGTGCTGAGTCGTCAGCTGGCCGAGGCAGGGCATTACCCTGCGATTGATATCGAAGCCTCAATCAGCCGGGTGATGAACGATATTATTTCGCCGGAAGAATTCGCTGTGGTCCGGCGTTTCAAATATCTTTATTCCCGCTATCAGCGCAGCCGTGATCTGATCAGCGTGGGTGCTTATGTGCCAGGCTCTGATCCTGTGCTGGATGAGGCTATCCGGCGAAACCCAAGCTTTGAAGCTTTTTTGCAGCAGGATATTGCCGAGTGTGAGCGCTATGATGGGGCTAGAATGAAGCTTTATCAGCTCTTGATGTAATTAGCAGGGATGAGTGCCGTGGCCCAGTTTCGTTTTGCATTTTTACTAGTGCTCGCTATCGATGCAAGAGAAGATGCTGCGCGG
Organism: Iodobacter ciconiae; assembly: GCF_003952345.1. Classification (NCBI taxonomy): domain Bacteria; kingdom Pseudomonadati; phylum Pseudomonadota; class Betaproteobacteria; order Neisseriales; family Chitinibacteraceae; genus Iodobacter; species Iodobacter ciconiae. The sequence continues at coordinate 763,520 of NZ_CP034433.1, forward strand.
CTGATGCAGGCTGCTCAGGCTAATTGGCTAAGTGCTCAGGGAAAGCTTGATCAGGTTGATCAGTACAGAGTTGAATATCGTACCCGTTTATTGGGGAGCGGGCAGAGTGGGATGACGATTGTCCAATGGCGTGATTTTCAATTATTTCTGGCAAAACTGGATGATGTTGCATTATCCCAGCAGCAAGAGATTGAGCGTTTGGCGGATGTGTACGCGGCGCATCGCGATGCCTGGCTGGAGTGTGAAAAAAAAGTAAAAGCCTTTGAGGCTTTGAAGCAGCGGCATTTAGCTGTGGAAATGCAAAAAGAATTGCGTAATGAGCAGCGTAGTAATGATGAATTCAATACACGGCAGCGCCCCCGGTAAAGAGCCTTTTTATATTTTCTTGTTTTATCCACGAATAAATCCTGCCTGCGTAAGGATAAGATGTGGGTAAGTCTGTTAGTCCGCTGATTTATATCATTAAAAATAGACTGCTTTGTTTTTAATCAATCTATACTTTTGCTATTTAAATTCGTTTCTTTATCAAGAAAATAACAGGTTTGATATCTTTTAAGCCTGGTATTTTTTATGGCTATTGTTCTTTATATTTGGGGCTATCTTTCTTGGTTTAATCGTAAACCACTTTGTAACATAAAAGATCACTGATACTAAAACTTGAATATGGGTAAAGAGTTAAACGTGATACTCAAACCTATATGTATTAACAGGATTAATGGTGGGAAATAAAACAGCTTATGCTAATTTTGAAGCGGGGAAGGCTGATTTAGGATATAGCCTATTATTGAAAAAAGAGGCCTGTATAGGTTAGTGGATGTGGCGCAGGTACAAATTAAGCTGCATCTCCAGACTTAGTTTCTGTTTGTTTGGGGTTGATGGAGTTGAGGTGCTGACGGCAGTAGATCAATATTAAGGAGGACCTGGGCTGGCGTACTCATTTTTATACAGGTTTTTGTGCTAAGCAGCAGGTAATTGCATTTTGGCATAATTGGTTTAACGCTGATGCATACACCCGCTTGCTTCGGTAAGTTTCGATCAGAATAATCCCGCTATTTGAGTTTGCTCAATACTTATATCAGATGATTTCTGTAGATTCAACGCGTGAAATTAAGTGATTAATCATGCGGTTTTTTTGGCTTTTTATTTGTTAAGTATTTATTTTATGATAATAAATTTTGTCTGATAGCCGGAATTTAGCACTTAAATTTTTTCATATTCTTGCTATTTCTTAGCTTAAGTCATTTTTATGCAAGAGCTTGTTTATCTTTCGATTGCTAATTGTCACTGCTCAGTGAATAATCCTGCTTGTTTGGTGATGTAAGGTGTATCAAATATGTCTTGCGAGGCTTATGACAAATCTGTCACCTCGCACTTCAAAACGGTTAGAGCTGTGCTTATATTCGTTGCTTGAGCAAGACTAAAAAAGGGGATGTTATGAATATTCTGGGCTATTTACAGAAAATCGGCCGTGCGCTGATGGTGCCGGTGGCGACGTTGCCAGCGGCTGCCATTTTAATGGGAATCGGTTATTGGATCGATCCAAATGGCTGGGGTAGTAATAGTGCATTAGCGGCCTTTCTGATTAAGTCGGGGGCTGCAATTATCGACAATATGTCGATATTGTTTGCCGTGGGTATTGCTTATGGCATGTCTAAAGATAAAGATGGTGCGGCTGCTTTATCGGGTCTGGTTGGTTACTATGTACTGACCACATTACTTTCACCGGGCGCAGTTGCACAGATTCAGGGCATTCCTCTGGATCAGGTGCCAAAAGCATTCGCTAAGATCAATAACCAGTTTGTGGGTATCTTGGTTGGTGTGATGACTGCGGAGCTATACAACCGCTTTAGTGGTGTTGAGCTGCATAAAGCCCTGGCATTTTTTAGTGGCCGCCGTTTAGTGCCTATCGTGACTTCGGTTGTGATGCTGGTTGTTGCTTTCCCGTTAATGTATATCTGGCCAATCGTGTTTAATGGCTTGGTGCATTTTGGTGAAAGTATTATGGGTATGGGCCCCACTGGTGCGGGTATTTATGCCTTCTTTAACCGCTTGTTGATTCCTGTAGGCTTGCATCACGCCCTGAATAGTGTGTTCTGGTTTGACGTTGCAGGGATTAACGATATTCCTAATTTCCTGGGCGGTGCTAAGTCCCTGGCTGAAGGCAAGGCGGTATTGGGTGTAACAGGTATGTACCAAGCAGGTTTCTTCCCGATCATGATGTTTGGTCTGCCTGGTGCGGCGCTGGCGATTTACCACACTGCTAAGCCACAAAACAAAGCGCGCGTTGCTTCCCTGATGATTGCTGCTGCTTTTGCTGCATTCTTTACTGGTGTGACTGAGCCGCTTGAATTCTCCTTTATGTTTGTTGCCCCTGTGCTGTATGTATTGCACGCTGTGTTAACCGGTGTGTCGGTTTATATCGCTGCAAGCATGCAATGGATTGCTGGTTTTGGTTTCAGTGCTGGTCTGGTTGACTTGGTGTTATCAACTAAAAACCCGCTGGCAAAAGACATCCTGATGCTGGTTCTGCAAGGTTTTGCTTTCTTTGCTATCTACTACTTTAGCTTCCGTTTTGCCATCAAAGCGTTTAACTTCAAAACGCCTGGTCAGGAAGATGAAGAAGAAGGTTTAGTTGAAGATGCTGCTCCGGTAAGTGGTGATACCGATTCACTGGCTCATGCTTATCTTGGCCTGATTGGTGGCTCTGCAAATGTTGTAGCGGTTGATGCGTGTATTACCCGCTTGCGTTTAACACTGAACGATACTGCCGTTGTTGATGAGGCTGCAGCCAAGCGTCTTGGCGCTTCAGGGGTTATCAAGCTCAATAAACAAAATGTTCAGATTATTGTTGGGCCTAAGGCTGAGCTGATTGCCACACGTATGAGCCAGTTGCTGGCAGCGAAAGGAGTGAGCACTGCAATTCCTGCTGCTACTGCTAAAGCTGATGTTCCGGCTCAGAAAGTGAAGGGTGATTTAGTATTGCTTGCGCCTATAAGTGGTGAAGTCGTATCACTGCTTGATGTACCTGATGCTGCATTTTCCAGTAAGGCCGTAGGTGAGGGCTTGGCAATTCGTCCAAGCAGCAATCTGGTTCTTGCCCCTGTTGATGGTGTGGTTGCTAAAATCTTCAACACTAACCATGCATTTGCATTGATTGCTGATAATGGTGCCGAGCTGATTGTGCACATTGGTCTGGATACTGTGCAGCTGGGCGGCAAGGGTTTTACACGTTTACTTGAACAGGGTTCACGTGTAAAAGCGGGTGATGCAGTACTGGAGCTTGATCTGGAATATCTGGCAATACACGCTGTATCGATCATTAGTCCGATTGTACTGAGCAATGTTGATCAGTTTGACAGCGTTGCCCAGTTTGCTACAGGTCACGTGGAAGCGGGTAAAACTGCGCTTTATACGATTAAAGCGAAGTAAGTTTGCTTGAACGGAAATAAAAAAGGCGAACCTTAAAGGTTCGCCTTTTTTTATGTTGTGTGTTTTATATACAACAGGGCTTGCTTGGTTTTAGCCGGATTTGATCAGCCGAGCAGGTGCTTTACTGCATCACGCTCTTCAGACAACTCTTTTGCGCTGGCATCCATGCGGCTGCGGCTGAAGTCGCTGATTTGCAGGCCTTCAACGATGGTGTACTTGCCATCTTTACAAGTGACAGGGTAGCCAAAAATCAAATCGCTATAGCCATATTCGCCATTGGCCGGAACGCCCATGGTGACCCAGTCACCATCTGTAGTGCCCAGTACCCAGTTACGGATGTGGTCAATTGCAGCATTAGCTGCAGAAGCGGCAGAAGACAAGCCGCGTGCCTTGATAATGGCGGCACCACGTTGCTGAACAGTAGGGATAAAGTCGGCTTCCAGCCATTTCTGATCGTTGATCAGGGCAGAAGCGCTTTGGCCTTTTACCGTTGCATGGAACAGATCCGGGTATTGAGTTGCGGAGTGATTGCCCCAGATGATCATCTTGTTTACATCGGTTACAGCTGAAGATGTTTTCTGTGCGATTTGTGTCAGGGCACGGTTGTGATCCAGACGCATCATGGCAGTAAAGTTGGCCGGGTTTAAATCCGGAGCGTTTTTCATTGCAATGTAAGCATTGGTATTGGCTGGATTACCCACTACCAGCACTTTCACGTCACGTGATGCCACTTCATTCAGTGCTTTACCTTGCGCAGTAAAGATCGCACCGTTGGCTTCAAGCAAGTCTTTGCGCTCCATGCCCGGCCCACGTGGACGTGCACCTACCAGTAGGGCGATGTCTGCATCTTTGAATGCTACTTTAGGGTCATCACTTTGCACAATGCCCTGCAATAGCGGGAATGCACAGTCATCAAGCTCCATGACTACGCCGTTGAGTGCAGGCAGGGAAGGGGTGATATCAAGTAATTGCAGGATCACCGGTTGATCTGCGCCAAGCATCGCGCCTGATGCAATACGAAATAAAAGGCTATAACCAATCTGGCCGGCAGCGCCGGTAACGGCAACGCGAATAGGGGTCTTCATGAGGATCACTCCGATATTGGTGTGTGAACGATGCCGGGGTCTGAGCGTTTGCACTTCAACTGCAGCAGGTAACACTTGTTTGCAAATACATTAGAAATTGAATCGGTTTATCTGATGCACTTATCTACATTATTTGTAGAGCAAATGTGGGTACCCCGCTTTGTTATGAAGTGGTGTTGCAGTACACCCTGCATGCTTATTTTTTAACGGTTTAAAGTGTGTGCCAGCTACTCTACAAGCCAAGCTGAGAAAGTTTATCACGCGCATCTGCGCTTGGCGCGCGTTTTACCTGCAGATGAAATATATTGTTGTGTATCTTTTGTCTTATATAAGACTGTAGTAGACTATGTTGCTACAACATGATAAAAAGCAAACTATTCTCAATGAGCAAACTTGCAGCTGTTCCTTTATATCGTCAGGTTATTCGTGAAGTTACTACGGCAGTGGATGCTGGCGAGTGGAATGCAGATGAAAGTTTGCCTAGTGAAAATGATTTAGCACATCGTTTTGGTGTAAGCCAGGGCACAGTTAGAAAGGCTCTTGATGTGCTTGTGCTCGAAGGGGTGTTATATCGCCGCCAGGGTGTAGGTACTTTTGTTTCGGATGCCAGTGATTTTCTGGCGCGGGCAATGTTTATGCCTTTGTCCGGTTATGGTGGCGAGAAACCAAAGATCGAAATGCTCGGCTGTGTGCGGATTCATGCCGGTGAGCAATTGGCGGATATTCTGGGTCTTCGGCGAGGTGCCGCGCTGTGGCAGGTGCGTCGTTTGCTGTGGGTGGCCGGTGCAGTGATTGGCCTGGAAGAAATGTTTTTACCCGAGGCAAATTTCCCAGATCTGGAAATGCGCAGGATCCGGGAGTTGCGGGGCAATTTGCGTGAATTGTGCTGGCGTGATTTTGGGATGCGCTTAAAAGATGGTGAAGTCCGCTATCGTGCCGTGCCCGCAGCCAGTACCGAAGCCAGATTGTTGCAAGTTGAAGTGCATGAGCCCTTGCTTCAGCTTGTGCGCTTAGCAAGAGATTTTGATGGCAAGCCACAGGTCTGGAGTGTGGCCTGGTTCAGATCCGAGCAATTGGCATTTCAGGCTCCGCCTGAGCAAGCTTAGATTGTGCAATTTGCATTCTGAGTAGGCGATAAATGAAAATTTGTAGTTAGGTTTGGTTGGTAGTAAAAGGCATGTCGGTGGTGCTGGACAGTTTAAAAAAACAGCTCGTGCACATTGGCAGAAGTAAAACTTAAAGAGGAAGTGCGCATGCAAAAAACACGCCCCAAGCACCTGGAGATCGCGAAGATTCGTCTTCCTTTACCAGGGATTATCTCCATTCTTCATCGCGTCGGTGGCGCGCTGATGTTCCTGGCGATTCCCTTCATGCTTTATGCTCTGGAAGGATCATTATCTTCTGCCGAGCGTTTTGATACATTCAGATCCTGTATTTCAAATCCTCTTGTAAAAATTGCGTTACTGGGCATTTTGTGGGCTTTCTTGCATCACGTCTGTGCAGGTGTGCGTTTTCTGCTTCTGGATATTCATAAGGGGCTGGAGCTCAAAACGGCACGTCTTACTGCCAAAATTGTGCTGGTGGTTAGTCTGGTTCTGACCGTCCTGATTGGAGTACTGGTATGGTAAATCGTCAAGTGGTCGGTGCGCATTATGGCCTGAAAGACTGGCTGATTCAGCGTGTTACCGCCGTGATTATGCTGGTTTACACCCTGGGTGTGGTGGCGTTTTTATTGCTTGCAGACGGAGCTTCCTTTGAGGCATGGCGCCAGCTCTTTGCCTGCACCTGGGTCAAAGTGATCACCACCATCAGCCTGTTTGCCTTGCTTTGGCATGCGTGGGTGGGTGTGCGTGATATCTGGATGGATTACTTCCAGCATGTAGGTTTGCGTTTAACGATGCACGTGCTCTCGCTGTTATGGCTGGCAGGTAGCTTGGTTTATATGATTAAAGTTGTGTGGGGTGCATAAGCGATGACCGTTCCTATCCGTAAATTCGATGCCGTCATTGTCGGCGCAGGTGGTGCCGGTCTTCGCGCGGCCTTGCAGCTCTCTGAAGCGGGCTTGAAGACTGCTGTGTTATCTAAAGTATTTCCAACCCGCTCGCACACTGTTGCGGCGCAGGGCGGCATTTCTGCGTCCCTTGGTAATGTTCAGGAAGACAAGTGGGAATGGCATATGTACGACACTGTAAAAGGGTCGGACTGGCTTGGGGATCAAGACGCGATTGAGTTTATGTGCCGTCAGGCGCCAGAAGTTGTGGTGGAGCTTGAGCACTTTGGTATGCCGTTTGATCGCTTGGAAAATGGCAAGATCTATCAGCGTCCATTTGGCGGCCATATGGCTGATTTTGGTAAGACACCGGTGCAACGCGCCTGTGCCGCCGCCGATCGTACCGGTCACGCCATGCTGCACACGCTTTATCAGCGCAATGTGCGCGCCAATACCCAGTTCTTTGTGGAATGGATGGCGCTGGATCTGATTCGTGATGAAGCGGGTGAAGTGGTCGGTGTGACGGCGCTGGAAATGGAAACCGGCGAAGTGTCGATTATCCATGCTAAAGCCGTGTTGTTTGCCACCGGTGGTGCGGGGCGTATTTTCTCAGCTTCTACTAATGCCTTTATTAATACCGGCGATGGCCTCGGCATGACCGTGCGCGCAGGCATTCCACTTGAAGATATGGAATTCTGGCAATTTCACCCGACTGGTGTGGCTGGTGCCGGTGTATTGATTACTGAAGGTGTGCGCGGCGAAGGAGGCATCTTGCTCAATTCCGAAGGCGAGCGCTTTATGGAACGCTACGCGCCAAATGCCAAAGATCTGGCGTCCCGTGACGTGGTTTCCCGGGCAATGGCGCTGGAAATTCTGGAAGGCCGTGGCTGTGGTAAAGAAAAAGACCATGTATTACTGAAGCTGGATCATTTAGGTCCGGACATCATCAAGCAGCGCCTGCCGGGTATTCGTGAAATTGCCATTAAATTTGCCGGTGTTGATCCGATTCAGGATCCGATCCCGGTCGTGCCAACTTGCCACTATCAGATGGGTGGCATTCCGACCAACTACAAGGGTGAAGTGGTTGCGCCAATTGGTGACGATCCAGAAGTGCGCGTGAAAGGCTTCTACGCAGCGGGTGAATGTGCATGCGCTTCGGTGCATGGCGCAAACCGCTTAGGTACCAATTCACTGCTGGATCTGGTGGTGTTTGGTAAAGCTGCTGGTAATTCGATTATTGATTTCATTAAGAACGAGCGCCCAGAATTACGCCCATTGCCAGCGAACGCTGCTGAGTTCTCTCTGGCTCGTTTGGCTCGCTTAGAAAACCAGACGGGTGGCGAAGAAGTAGCAGACGTACGCAATGCCATGCAAAAAGTGGTGCAACTGCGTGCCGGTGTATTTCGCAACTCGGAAAACCTCGCCAAAGGCGTGACCGAGATTAAAGAAGTGGCCGAGCGTGTAAAACGCACCCAGATTAAAGATAAATCCAAGGTATTTAACACTGCACGCGTTGAGGCGCTGGAGCTGGATAATCTGATCGAAGTGGCGGTGGCAACCCTGATTTGTGCCGAAGCCCGTAAGGAAAGTCGTGGAGCGCATGCGCACGATGATTTCCCGGATCGTCATGATGAGTGGATGAAACACACGATGTTTGATGGCAAAACACGCACGCTGTCTTACAAACCGGTGCATACCAAGCCACTGACGGTTGATTATATCGAACCGCAGAAACGCGTTTATTAAGCATCAGGAGAAAAACCGATGAAGATGCACTTCAAGCTCTATCGCTACAACCCTGATGTGGACGCTAAGCCGTACATGCAGGATTACCATGTTGAACTCGAGCCATCCGATAAAAAATTGCTTGATGGTCTGGTTCGCCTTAAAGCACAAGATGATACTTTGAGCTTTCGACGCTCTTGCCGTGAAGGAATTTGCGGTTCAGATGCAATGAATATCAATGGTAAAAATGGTCTGGCTTGTATTACCGACATTGCCAGCTTAAAGCAACCCGTTGAAATTCGTCCGCTGCCAGGTTTGCCGGTTATTCGTGACTTAATCGTTGATATGACTCAGTTTTTTAAGCAGTATCATTCGATCAAGCCTTATGTGCAAAACGATAATCCACCGCCTGATCGCGAACGTCTGCAGTCGCCGGAAGATCGTAAAGAGCTGGATGGTTTGTACGAATGCATACTGTGTGCTTGCTGCTCTACATCTTGTCCGTCATTTTGGTGGAATCCGGATAAATTTGTAGGACCGGCAGGTTTGCTGGCAGCTTACCGCTTTATTGCGGATACCCGCGATGAAAAAACCAACGAACGTCTGGATAATCTGGAAGATCCTTATCGTTTGTTCCGCTGCCACAGCATTATGAACTGTGTTGATGTTTGCCCTAAGGAACTCAACCCAACCAAAGCCATTGGCAAGATCAAAGATTTAATGATTAAGCGCATGAGCTAGACAGCGGTAAAAAAACATAAAGGTCTTAGACACAGAGAACACAGAGAAAAAAAGGCGAGGGTTTTGTCTTTTGATTGAAAGTTTTGTATTTCTTAGTGTGCTCTGTGTTCTTTTTTGTCTCTGTGTCTGCAGAAGTTTTGTGTTGTTATCAGTATTTTGATGCTTGATCGCAATAGATGGTAAGGAATGCCTGGATGGATGAAATTGAATTAAAACGAATAGTCTGGCGCTCTCGCCGGGGCCTTTTAGAAGTCGATTTACAGTTGGAAAAATTTGTAAACAAGGTGCTTCCGACTTTATCCAGGGCAGATTTGACTCTTTTTCAGGATCTTCTTTTACTGTCTGATAACGATCTGCTTGATTACCTAAATTGTAAAACAGAATGTCCGGACGAGCGGCTCAGACCGATACTGGAACAAGTACGAAGCGCACAACGACAAGCGGTATAAACCGAAAACCCAGGAGCTACTTGATTATGGAAAAGAAAGTTACACTGACTTACAACGAAGGCAAGGATTCGCTAGAGTTGCCAGTTTTGCCGAGCACACTTGGGCCGGATGTGGTGGATATCCGCTCATTCTCCAAGACCGGTATGTTTACTTTTGATCCTGGTTTTTTGGCAACGTCTAGCTGCGAGTCCAAAATTACTTATATCGATGGTGATTTGGGCCAGCTTTACTATCGTGGTTATCCGATAGAGCAGCTTGCTGAACAAAGTGATTATCTGGAAGTGTGTTATTTGCTGATTAACGGTGAGCTACCGACTGCGCAGCAAAGTGCCGAGTTCAATAGAACTGTGATGAGCCATACGATGGTTCATGAGCAGCTAACCCGTTTTTTTAATGGCTTTCGCCGCGACGCACATCCGATGGCGATGATGGTGGGTGTGGTCGGTGCATTATCCGCATTCTACCAGGACAGCCTGGACATCAATAATGAAGAGCACCGCAAAGTAGCGATGTTCCGCCTGATTTCCAAGATCCCGACCATCGCTGCAATGTGTTACCGCTATAACCAGGGCCTGCCATTTGTTTACCCGCGTAATGATTTGAGCTACACCGCGAACTTTATGCACATGATGTTCTCGACCCCGTGCGAGCCGTATGTGCCCAATCCAGTGTTGGTTCGTGCTTTAGACGTGATTTTTACTCTGCATGCAGATCATGAGCAAAACGCTTCCACATCAACAGTTCGTCTGGCTGGCTCGTCCGGTGCGAATCCGTTTGCGTGTATCGCAGCAGGTATTGCCTGCCTGTGGGGCCCGTCGCATGGTGGTGCCAACGAAGCCGTGTTGCTGATGCTGGATGAAATTGGCTCGGTTGATAAAGTGCCGGCCTTTATGGAAGGCGTGAAAGCCAAGACGCATAAGCTGATGGGCTTTGGTCACCGTGTTTATAAAAATATGGATCCGCGTGCCAGCGTAATGCGCCGTATTTGCTATGAAGTATTGAATGAGCTGGGTCTGCAGAATGATCCTAAATTCAAACTGGCAATGGAGCTGGAAAGAATTGCGCTGGAAGACAGCTACTTTATTGAACGTAAGCTGTATCCGAATGTCGATTTCTATTCAGGGATTGTTCAGTCTGCCCTGGGTATTCCTGTCCCGATGTTTACTGTTATTTTTGCACTGGCACGCACGGTGGGCTGGATCAGCCACTGGAATGAAATGATTGCTGATCCGGGTATGAAAATTGGCCGCCCGCGTCAGCAATACACCGGTGCGACCAAACGTGATTACGTACCTGCAGATCAGCGCGGTTAACAAACTACTGCGAACCCCTGTGGCGGCGTTAAAAAATCTCTCAAAATCCTCATTTACAAAAGTAAATTCCGGTTTTTCGAGATGGTGGCCAAAGGCTTCCCTTGCGGATGCCTTGCCCTTGGGTTTCTTGTTATGTTTGTGATTTGTTTGAAAGGTGGGCAAGAAAAATATTTTGCTCACCCTGCAGATGGATTGGTTTTGAGCCGTTTCACTAAGGGGCGGCGGTCTTGCATGGTGTTAAGCCTGCTAAATTACTGGATTTGATGACGGCGATGATGAGAGAGTTGAGGTCTAATTCCCACCTTTTTGGCGGGAATGCTCCTTTCGTTGAGGAGCTTTATGAGCTGTACCTGAGTGACCCGCAGCTGGTTGATCAGGAATGGCGCTCCTACTTCGATAAGATGCAGCAAAGCCCGGGTGTGGTTGATCGTGATATTCCACGAGCGCCGATTGAAGAATCCTTCCGCCAGCTGACTCGCAAACCCCGCTATATACAGCAAGGTGGCGCAGTTGACGAAGAGGCTACACGCAAGCAGGTTAATCTGCTGCGTTTAATCTCTGCTTACCGCATTATGGGTTCGCGTCAGGCAAATCTCGATCCTTTGCAGCGTATGGATCAGGCACGTTTGCCTGAGCTGGATGCAAAGCACCATGGTTTTACCGATGCCGATATGGCAACCACGTTTGGTACCAATATTGCAGGGATGGAACGCGCCACCCTTGCCGAAGTGATTAGTTTCTTAAAACAAACTTACTGCGGCAATATTGGTCTGGAATATATGCACATCACTAATGCGGAGCAGCGCAAGTGGGTGCAGCAATGGTTTGAATCCCGCCGCTCAACATCATCTTATGGTGCTGAGCAGAAAAAACGCACACTGCAAAAAGTGACTGCGGCAGAAACCCTCGAACAATACCTGCATAAAAAATACGTTGGCCAGAAGCGTTTCTCGCTGGAAGGCGGCGACTCCATGATCCCGGCGCTGGATTTTTTAATCCAGAGTTCAGGTGTGGTGGGTGTGCAGGAGCTGATTATCGGGATGGCTCACCGTGGCCGTTTGAATGTGCTGGTCAATACACTGGGCAAGCAGCCGCGTGATCTATTCAGCGAATTCGAAGGCCGCTCGGTCAGCGATCTGTCTTCAGGTGATGTGAAATACCATATGGGTTTCTCGGCTGATGTCCCGACACCGGGCGGCCCGATTCACCTCAGTCTGGCATTTAACCCGTCTCACCTTGAAATCGTCAACCCTGTGGTTGAAGGCTCGGTACGCGCACGTCAGCAGCGTCGTGGCGATACGCGGGGCGAGCAAGTATTGCCGGTATTGATTCACGGTGATTCTGCTTTTATCGGTCTGGGGACCAACCAGGGTACGTTTAATCTGGCTAATACCCGTGGCTATGGCACAGGTGGAACGGTGCATCTGGTGGTGAATAACCAGGTAGGTTTCACTACATCGGATACCCGTGATACCCGCTCGACTATCTACTGCACCGATATTGCCAAGATGGTTGAAGCGCCGATCTTCCATGTGAATGGTGATGATCCCGAAAGCGTAATTCTGGTTATGCAGGCGGCACTGGAATTTCGTATGAAGTTCCACCGTGATGTGGTGGTTGATCTGGTGTGCTTCCGTAAGTTTGGCCACAACGAAGCGGATGATCCGTTTGTGACCCAACCGATGATGTACAAAAAAATTAGCCAGCACCCGGGAGCGCGTAAAAAATACGCTGATCGTTTGATTGCCGAAGGAGTGGTAACGAGCGATGAAGCCGATAACCTGATCCAGGAATATCGCGCGGCTCTGGATCGTGGCGAGCACGTAGAACAAACCACACTGACCGATTACAAACGCTCGCATGCGATTGATTTCTCGCGCTATATGGGTGTGCACTGGCGTCACCCGGTTACTACGGCTGTGCCTCAGGCGGATTTAATCCGCCTAACCGAAAAATTTACCAAAGTGCCTGATGATTTCAAGCTGCGCTCTAATGTAGACAAAATCATTAAGGAGCGAATTGCCATGGTCAATGGCGAGCAGGCGGTTGATTTTGGTATGGCCGAACATCTGGCTTATGCCACCTTGCTAACCGAAGGCTACGCCGTACGTATTTCGGGTGAAGACTGTGGCCGCGGCACGTTTAATCACCGCCATGCGGTATTACACGATCAGAATCGTGAAAAATGGGATCAGGGCGTTCATATTCCATTGCAGCATCTGGCCGAAAAGCAAGCCAATTTTACTGTGATTGATTCGATTCTGAATGAAGAAGCAGTGCTGGCGTTTGAATACGGCTATGCGTGTTCTGCTCCGGATGAGCTGACTATCTGGGAAGCGCAGTTTGGTGATTTTGCAAACGGCGCGCAGGTGGTGATCGATCAGTTTATTACCTCGGGCGAAACCAAATGGGGCCGTCTGTGTGGCCTGACTATGATGTTGCCTCACGGCTACGATGGCCAGGGCCCGGAGCATTCATCTGCCCGCGTTGAGCGCTATCTGCAACTGTGCGCAGAGCACAATGTGCAGGTGCTGATGATGTCTGAAGCCGCGCAAATGTTCCATGCGCTGCGCCGTCAGATGCTGCGCCCAAGCCGTAAACCGCTGATTATCATCATGAGCAAAAAGCTTCTGAAAGCGAAAATGGCATCCAGCCCGATTGACGATTTCACCAAAGGTGAATTTCGTCCTGTGATTGGCGATCAGGGTAATCTGGACGCGAAAAAAGTGAAGCGCGTCGTGATGTGTGCCGGTCAGGTTTATTACGATCTGCTGGCTGGCCGTTCGGAGGGCGATATCAAAGATATTGCGATTGTACGGGTCGAGCAGCTTTATCCATTCCCAACAGAAGAGTTAAAAGCTGAAATCGAGAAATACCCGAATGCGCGTGAAGTGATGTGGGTACAGGAAGAGCCACGTAACCAAGGCGCATGGCACCAGATTCGCCACCGTCTGGAAGCGTGCATGCATCCTAAGCAAACCCTGCTCTATGCAGGCCGTACCTCGTCGGCGTCGCCAGCCGTGGGCTATATGAGCAAGCACACCGCACAGCTTAAATCCTTCGTTGAAGAAGCAATGACACTGTAAACCAGAGGCGGCACCAGGCGTGCCGCTGACTCGCCAGATTCGCTTGGAGTGAAAAATGATTATCGAAATTTTAGTACCACAATTACCTGAATCCGTTTCTGAAGCTTCGCTTTTACAGTGGAAGAAAAAAGTAGGTGAAGCTGTTGCCCGCGATGAGCAGCTGATCGATATCGAAACCGACAAAGTGGTGCTGGAAATTACAGCTCCGCAAGCCGGCATTTTGGTTTCGATTGTGCAGCAAGAAGGCGCTACCGTAGGCAGCTTGCAATTGATTGCAACGATCGATACAGAGGCTGTGGTTGCCGCTCCGGTGAATGTTGTGCCTGAAATTGCGAAAACCGAACAACAAGTTCGTGTTGAAACCGCCGCCAAAGAAGCGGGTGTTTCTGCCGGGGCAATCGGTTTTGGCACAGCAGTAATGCCAGCTGCTAAAAAGCTCGCTGCAGATGCTGGCGTGAATACTGGCGACATTGGCGGCACAGGCCGCGGTGGCCGTGTGTTAAAAGAAGATGTGCAGAATCATTTAGCTAAACCTGCCGCAGCACCTGCACCTGCCGCTGCTACCTTGCCACAGGGTGATCGCACCGAGCAACGCGTACCGATGAGCCGCTTACGTGCACGTGTGGCCGAGCGTTTACTTGAATCGCAACAAACTAACGCAATTCTGACCACTTTCAACGAAATCAATATGAAGCCGTTGATGGATCTGCGTAATAAGTACAAAGATAAATTCGAAAAAGACCATGAGGTGAAGCTGGGTTTTATGGGCTTTTTTGTTAAAGCGGCAGTGCATGCGCTTAAAAAATATCCGATCCTAAATGCATCGGTTGACGGCAACGATATTGTTTACCACGGTTATTTTGATATTGGCGTAGCCGTAGGCAGCCCGCGTGGTTTAGTGGTGCCGGTGATTCGTAATGCAGATCAGCTGAGCCTGGCTGAAATTGAAAAAACCATTGCGGACTTTGGTAAGCGTGCGCAAGCTGGCAAGCTGGGTATTGAAGAGTTAACCGGTGGTACTTACACCATCTCTAACGGCGGCACTTTCGGCTCAATGATGTCGACACCGATTATCAACCCGCCACAATCTGCCATTCTCGGCATGCACGCTACGAAAGACCGTGTTGTGGTTGAAAATGGTGAAATGGTGATTCGCCCGATGATGTATCTGGCCCAGTCTTACGATCACCGCATTATTGACGGTCGTGAAGCGGTGTTGTCGCTGGTTGCTATCAAAGAAGTGATCGAAGATCCAGCGCGTCTGCTGCTTGATATCTAATTAATGTGAATTGTGTCGGGCGGGTTAGTGCCTTTATCGCGTAACTCGCCATGGCATAGCGCTAAATATTGAATCACAGAGTCGGGGCGTTGATCACGCCCTTGCTCTTTCTCAAAGGTTTCCAAACCATGAGCAAAGAATTTGACGTTGTTGTAATCGGCGGTGGCCCTGGTGGCTATGTGGCGGCGATTCGCGCCTCACAGCTGGGTTTTAACACGGCTTGTATTGATGCCACCTCAGACAAAGACGGTAAGGCCAGCCTGGGCGGTACATGTCTGAATGTGGGTTGTATCCCTTCCAAAGCACTGTTGCAATCGTCAGAAAACTACTTTAATGCAGCGCATCATTTTGGCGACCATGGTATCTCTACCGGCACGCTGAAAATGGACGTGTCCAAGATGCTGGCGCGCAAACAAGAGATTATTACCAAAAACACCGGCGGCATTGCTTATCTCTTTAAAAAGAACAAAGTTACGTCTTTCCATGGCGTGGGCGCGTTTAAAGCCAAAGCGGGCGATGCGTATCTGCTGGAAGCCAAACTGGCTGACGGTACGATTGAAGAAATCACTGCCAAGCACGTGATTATTGCGACTGGCTCTAGCGTTCGCCAATTGCCAGGGGTAACCATCGATAACCATCTGGTGTTGGATAACGAAGGCGCGCTGGCGATTCCAAGCGTTCCAAAACGCTTGGGCGTCATTGGCGCTGGCGTGATCGGCTTAGAAATGGGCTCAGTCTGGAAGCGTCTGGGTAGTGAAGTGACGGTGCTGGAAGCGATGCCAGCTTTCCTGGGCGCAGCGGACGAGCAAGTGGCCCGCGAAGCCAAAAAATTCCTGACTAAAGAAACCGGCCTCGTGATCAATACCGGCGTTAAAATCGGTGAAATTAAGGCCGGTAAAAAAGACGTCACTGTGCACTGGACCGATACAGCAGGTGCAGAGCAAGTCAGCGTATTTGATAAGCTGGTAGTGGCGATTGGCCGTGTACCAAATACAGCTGGCCTGAATGCGGAGGCTGTTGGCCTCGCGCTTACCGAGCGCGGCCAGATTGAGGTGAACGACGATTGCCAGAGCAATCTTCCAAACGTCTGGGCGATTGGTGATGTAGTGCGTGGCCCGATGCTGGCGCATAAAGCATCGGATGAAGGTGTGGCCGTGGCTGAGCGTATCGCTGGCCAGCATCCGCATATTGACTTTAACAACATCCCTTGGGTGATTTACACCAGCCCGGAAATTGCGTGGGTGGGTAAAACCGAAGAGCAGCTCAAAGCAGCGGGCGTTGAATACAAGAAAGGTCAATTCTTGTTCTCCGCCAATGGCCGTGCTTTAGCGCTGGGTGAGGGTAAGGGTTTTGTTAAAATGCTGGCAGATAAGACAACTGATCGTATTTTAGGTGTGCATATCGTTGGCCCATTTGCTTCAGAGCTGATTGCTGAAGCGGTGGTAGCGATGGAGTTTAACGCCTCGTCAGAAGATATTGCCCGTATTGTGCACGCTCATCCGTCCTTGTCTGAAGCCTTGCACGAAGCGGCTTTAGCTTGCGATAAGCGTGGTTTGCATAGCTAAAAAGGTATAAAAAAACCTGTAGACACAGAGAAAACCAAGAAAACACAGAGCTCACTGAGAAAGCGGCAAGCTAGACACAAGCAATTCTGTTTTTTTATGTGTGCTCTCTTCTTACTCTGTGTCTACAGAAGTTTTAGATTGTTTTCATCACTCAATGTGTTTCACGATATGCGGCCAATTTGCATGTCCTCTTTCCTTAAAAGGGTCTCAGATGAATCTTCATGAATATCAAGCCAAGGAACTATTGGCTAAATACGGTCTTCCAGTACAACGCGGTATTCTGGCGCACACTCCGGAAGAAGCTGCTGCTGCCTATGACGCACTGGGTGGTAAATTTGCGGTAGTGAAAGCGCAGGTTCACGCTGGTGGCCGTGGTAAAGCGGGTGGTGTTAAAGTGGTTAAATCCCGCGAAGAAGCCGCTGAAATTGCTAAAGGCCTGATTGGCAAGAATCTGGTTACTTATCAGACCGACGCAGCAGGTCAGCCTGTGCATTCGGTACTGGTTTGTGAAGATATGTACCCGGTTCAGCGCGAGTTGTATCTTGGCGCAGTGGTAGATCGCTCCAGCCAGCGCGTGGTATTTATGGTTTCTACCGAAGGCGGTGTTGAGATCGAGAAAGTCGCTGAAGAAACACCAGAAAAAATCATTAAAGTAACGGTTGATCCATTGGTTGGCATGCAGCCATTCCAGGCACGTGACTGCGCGTTTGCTCTGGGCCTGGAAGGCAAGCAAGTGGCTCATTTTACTAAAATGATGCTGGGTGCCGCTGAAGCGTTTATTGCCAATGATTTCGCACTGTTTGAAATCAATCCGCTGGCTCTGCGTGAAAACGGCGAGCTGTGCTGCGTGGATGCCAAGATTGGTCTGGATTCAAATGCGCTGTATCGCCTGCCAGAGTTATTAGCTCAGCGTGATAAATCGCAAGAAAACGAGCGCGAAGTAAAAGCTTCCGAGTTCGAACTGAACTACGTTGCGCTGGAAGGCAATATCGGTTGTATGGTAAACGGCGCTGGCTTGGCAATGGCCACCATGGACATCATCAAGCTGAAAGGCGGCCAGCCAGCCAACTTCCTGGATGTGGGCGGTGGTGCAACGAAAGATCGCGTAATCGAAGCCTTCAAGCTGATTCTGGCTGATGATTCTGTGAAGGGTGTTCTGATCAATATCTTCGGCGGTATTGTTCGTTGCGACATGATTGCTGAAGCGATTATTGCGGCAGTGAAAGAAGTGAATGTGACTGTGCCGGTTGTGGTTCGTCTGGAAGGCAATAACGCCGAATTGGGCGCTAAGATTCTGAACGAATCCGGTCTGAAGCTGACTTCGGCTCAAGGCCTGAATGACGCAGCCGAGAAAATTGTCGCTGCTGTTGCTGCGCTTTAATCCGACATCCGCTGAAAGGAAAAAATAATGAGCGTTTTAGTCAATAAAGACACCAAAGTATTGGTGCAAGGTTTCACCGGTAAAAACGGTACTTTCCACGCAGAACAAGCATTGAAGTGTGGCACTAAGGTTGTTGGCGGCGTAACACCAGGTAAGGGCGGCTCACGTCACCTTGATCTGCCGGTGTTTAACACCATGAAAGACGCGATGCGCGAAACGCAAGCAGACGCATCGGTGATCTATGTGCCAGCTCCGTTTGCTAAAGATTCGATTCTGGAAGCGATTGATGCAGGTGTGCAGCTGATTGTATGTATCACCGAAGGCGTGCCAACACTGGATATGCTGTACGTGAAAAAAGCGGTGGATGAAGCGGGTATCCGCCTGATCGGCCCTAACTGCCCGGGTATTATCACTCCGGGCGAATGCAAGATCGGGATTATGCCTTGGCATATCCATCAGCCAGGCCGTATCGGTATTGTAAGCCGCTCCGGTACTCTGACTTACGAAGCGGTTGCGCAAACCACCGCGCTGGGCTTAGGTCAGTCTACATGTATCGGTATCGGTGGCGACCCTATTCCGGGCACCAGCCATATCGACGCACTGCGCTTATTCCAGGATGATCCTGATACCGATGCGATCATTATGATCGGTGAGATCGGTGGCTCGGCTGAAGAAGAAGCGGCTGAATTTGCTCAGTCCTACGTGACTAAGCCAGTTGTGGGTTATATCGCGGGTGTTACCGCGCCTAAGGGTAAACGCATGGGCCACGCTGGTGCGATTATCTCTGGTGGTAAAGGCACTGCAGAAGAAAAATTTGCAGCGTTTGAGCGTGCAGGCATTGCCTACACACGCAGCCCGGCAGAATTGGGCTCAACCATGCTTGAATTGTTAAAATCCAAAGGCATGATTTAACTCTTTTTTAAATTGAGTTAATAAAAACCCCCGGAAGAAATTCCGGGGGTTTTTTATTGATATCAAGATAAAGCGAGTGGCTTTTGAATAGGCTAATCTGGTAGCTGAGCCGGTGTAATGAAGGAAAAAAGATGAGTGCCAGATTTACTGGGTTTGCGTTCTTGTTTATTTTTTATTGCTCGGCACTCTGGGCTGAAGAGATCACTATTTTTGGCAGTGATGATTACCCGCCTATTAGTTTTCGTAATGAGCAGGGGCAGTTTGATGGAATTGCCCACACATTGATTAAACACTATGAGCAATTAAGTGGTCATAAAGTAACATTGGAGATGGCTTCCTGGAAACATGCTTATTTACTGGCAGAACAGGGAAAAGGGGGAATTATCGGTTTATCTAAAACAAAATCGCGATTAGCTATTTTTGATTATTCAGATCCTTTTTATGATTCAGTTGTTGGGTTGCTGGTAAAAAAAGGAAAGGAGTTTTCTTTTAATTCTGTGGCTGATTTAAAAGGAAAGTTGATTAGTGTAACCAATGCTGCCAGTTATGGGGCTGAGTTTGATACTGCACGGGCAGCTCAACTATTTAAGGTTGATATAAACTATGCGGCCGATGTGCAATTAAATAAATTACTTTATGATCTTGTTGATTGTGTTGTAGTAAGTCATGTAGAAAATGGTATAGATTTAATTGTAAAAAAAGACCCTGAATTATTGAGTAAACGTGATCAGTTTGTTTATCTGAGAAAGCCTCTTGTTCGTGATCCTGTTTATTTGGCATTTCATAAATCAATGAAAATGAAGGCGTATATTGTCGGTTTTAATCATGCAATTAAAGATGCAAAGCAAAAAGGGTTGATTCCTCGATAATTATATTTTTGAATAAAATCAGGTGCAGCAATTTGCCATAATACGTGTTTGAGGTATGCAATATGAAGTATATCGTTTTATTTATATATCTGATCTTTATGGTTGCAAATTGCCATAGTGCAGAGCTGACTATTTTTGCTAATGAGGAATACCGGCCTATTACCTACAAAGATCAGCATGGTTTAGCATCCGGTGTGGCTTCCGATTTATTGAAATATCATGAGCAGCGCACAGGTAATAAAATAAAACTGGAAATGAGCACCTGGCGGCGGGCATATGGCTTGGCATTAAAGGGGCAGGGGGGCATCATTGGCCTTTCGAAAACGGCGGAGCGTTTATCCATATTTGATTATTCCGAGTCGTTTTATGATGCACTTGTTGTGGTGGTTGTTAAAAAAGGGAGTGAGTTTCCTTTTTATTCTGTGAATGATTTAAAAGGTAAACGAGTAGGTATTACCAATGGCGTAAGTTATGGTAAAGAGTTTGATATTGCGCTTGGCAAAGAGCTTTTTATCGCCGACTTTAATTATTCATTTACAGGGATGTTTAAAAAATTATTATATGGGCGCATTGATTGTATCGTGATGGCCGGAGGACGTCGGGAGCTGTTACAGATTTTAAATGTTAATCCGGAGCTGCTGGCGAACCAGAATCAGTTTGTTATTTTAGCAAAGCCATTGGCTCATGATCCTGTATATTTGGGTTTTCATAAATCACTGGGTATGAAGCAATTTCTAACTCAGTTTAATAAAACAATAAAAGAAGCTAAAAGCAGCGGCACTTTGTCAAAATTCGGGGATTAAAATTGGTATAGTCAAAGATTTTATTGTTTTTGTTATGCATTTTTATTTTTGGATTCAACTTTTCTCCCTAACCGCAGGCCTGTGCCTTGTTTACATAACCAGGGTTGTTTGTTGCTTGCTACAAATACAACAGAATAATATGTAATAGCCAGCCGGGGTAAATCATTGTTAATCTTTGCACTCTGATTAAGGAGAGCGTGTTTTGACTCAACAGCAACGTGCTTATGTCTGTGGCTTAGCTGCCGTTTTGGCGTGGTCAACGGTGGCTACTGCATTTAAATTAAGCCTGGCTCATTTAAGTCCTGCCCAATTATTACTTTATGCCAGTGTTGCATCACTATTGGCGCTATTGTCTATTTTGATTTATCAGGGACGTATTAAGGAAGTCTTGCCTGCTTTTCAAAGCCACTGGCAGGCCTCTTTATTATTTGGTGCGATTAATCCCTTTGCTTATTATCTTATTCTCTTTGAAGCCTATGATTTATTGCCGGCGCAGGAGGCTCAGGCAATTAATTATACCTGGGCTTTAATGATGAGCCTGCTAGCAGTGCCATTATTAAAACAGCCTTTGAAAAGAAATGATATTTGGGCCGCATTATTCTGCTATTTAGGTGTTCTGATGATTGCAAGCAGGGGAGACTTATTGCATTTTAATTTTTCAAATTTAAATGGTCTGGGTCTGGCCCTAGTTTCTACTTTTTTATGGGCCAGTTATTGGATATTGAATACAAAAGATACACGTGAGCCGGTTTTGGGGTTAACGTTGAATTTTGCTTTTTCTTTACCACTCTCACTTTTATGGTGTGCTATTCATGGAGAGTTAGTTAGTGTCAGCTGGAAGGGGATTGCCGGGGCTATTTATGTGGGTGCATTTGAAATGGGGTTTGCATTTGTGTTGTGGCTGTTTGCAATGAAATTAACTAAAAGTACTGCCAGGATTGCAAATCTTATCTTTTTATCGCCGATTATTTCTTTATTTTTTATCTGGTTTTTAGTTGGAGAAACAATTCAAAGATCCACTTTGCTTGGCCTGGGATTTATTTTATTGGGGTTACTGACACAAAAAATACAACGTACATAGGAGCTTTGCTAAAGGGGCGAAGGCTCGGAGCCAGATTAACGCTTTTGCTTTTTTCTTGTGTTTGCTTGTGATCCGTGTTGAGGTTTGTCAGAGATCGAATTTGCCATAGGTTTATGGTGTGAAGAAGCACTTTGGTCCTCCTGGTTTGAGTCATTGGTTGGGGGAAGAGTGGCGTTTTTCCTGTATAGTATAGATTCTTTAGTGATATTGATCTGGTTTTTTAGTTTGTTTTTTCTTTTTGTTTTTGTTTTTTAAAGTAAAAATTGGTATTTGTTAATTCTGATTTATTGTTGGTGGTTATTATCGTTTATGTGGATTTTTGACCCTTCATGTGAGTTTTTGGTGTTTTTATGTGGCTTACATCACATTTATTTTATGCTTTTTCTTTAATTCTTTCTTGGTTTCTTTCTTTAAACTTTCTTTTTAATTTCGTTTTTTGTTTTATATCGGTATGCTGGCTAAGTGGTTCTTTTTGACTGGTATTAGATATTTTTATGTTTGTAATATTGCATGATTTTTGTTTGTACAATTTTGGATTTTATGTTCGTGTATAGGGTAATTTGTTATTTTTTTGCTTCTCTGCTTCTTGTTATATTCGCGGGTTATAATATTTAAAGATTTTTTGGTTTTTGTTAAAAACGCAACAGAATTTAATATTAATTGCTTATTTATTTTTAATTGATGATTGCCTGATTGGTTTTTAATAAATACTATCGTTCTAATTTAATTGCCTGATGTGCTGGAATAAATTCATGGTTAGTACCGCACTTGTTATACCTGTTCGTAATGCTGGGCCTTATTTGGATGGTTTATTAGCTGCATTGGCTAAGCAAACGCTAAAAGTAGATGAGTGGCTTGTAGTTGATAGCGAATCTTCTGATGATACGGTTGCACGATTCACTGCAGCGGGTGCTGAAGTGAAAACTATAGATGCAAAACAGTTCAATCACGGGGGAACGCGTGAGTGGGCGCGTAAGCAGCTTAAGTCTGATATTATTATTTATATGACCCAGGATGCCATTCCGGCTAATCCGTATGCCTTACAAAATCTGCGTGATGCAATTTTGGTTGATGAATCAATTGCTGTCGCCTATGGCCGCCAATTACCCCATGTGGGGGCTGATATTTTGGAAGCACATTCACGCAGTTTTAATTATCCAAAGCAAAGCCGGACAAAGCGTTTGAGCGATGCTCCAGAATTAGGAATTAAAACGTGTTTTAGCTCAGATTCCTTTGCGGCTTATCGTAATGCTGCACTGGATACTATTGGCGGCTTTCCCCCGGATGTGATTGGCACGGAAGACGCTTATGTAGCGGGAAAAATGCTTTTGAAAAATTGGGGCATTCGTTATGAAGCCTCTGCCGAGGTTCACCATTCGCATCGTTACACCCTATTACAAGAATTTCGCCGTTATTTTGATATCGGGGTATTTTATGGCCGCGAAGCGTGGATCGGTGAATATTTTGGGAAAGCGGGTAGTGAAGGGAGGCGTTTTCTGCTATCAGAGTTAGATACTCTATCTCGCGCCGGGCAGCGATGGCGTCAGCTTGAAGTATTACTCAGAGTGGTATGTAAGCTGGCAGGCTATCGTTTGGGGCATATGGAAAAATATTTACCACGCTATATAAAACGCCATCTTGGTATGTTTGCGGCTTATTGGAAATGATCTTTTTATGAAAAATAACCTTGTGCTTTGCGTGCTTTTATTTTGCTTAAGCGCTTGTTCTACCCCCAGTAGTATATTGTTGCCTGAGCAAAGTGTATTGGATGAGCGCCGGATTGATATTCATGATATCAGCCAATTGCCTCCTCCTGTTACCCGTATCATGAACGGGGATACGCTCAGAATTGTGAGGGATGCTCAAACGCCTGCCGAAAAAGATGAAATGGTTCTATTTTTTGTCCGCCCGGATGGCACCTTTTCTTATCCTTTTGTAGGCGTGATTCAAGCAACACGACGCTCTCCCGAAGAGGTTGCTCAGGAGATCAGTGAAAAGTTAACTGCTGTTTATCGCTATCCAAAAGTAACGGTCAATATTGCTATTGCACCTGGAAACCGGGTATTTGTGGGGGGAGCTGTGCGTAATCCTTCTGCTTTTGACTTAACTGCAGCGGCAAGTATAGAGCAGGCTATTATCGGTGCCGGAGGTGTTTTACCTGTGGCCGATAGCGAACATATTGCTTTGCTCAGGATGGATGATATGGGGCTTTATCAGGTTTATTTTACTAATTTTAGCCAGTTTCTGCAGGCCGGTTCTAAACGCCGTGGTGTGATGCTGCAAAGAGGAGATATTGTGTTTGTGCCTAAATCTACTCTGGGCAATGCAATTGAAGGGGTTGATTTATATTTTAATCAATTAATACCTTTCTCTAAAGGAATTGGAATCGGGTTTAGCTACGATTTGAATAAAAGTTCAGGCTCATCTACTACAGTGACTCTTCCATGATAGAAATTCGTACTTTTCGCGATATTATTCGTTTATTTTTCATTTTTAAAAGAGAATTTCGCTGGGCATTGATTGCAACCACTATTTTAATTGTAGTGGGTGCCTTTATTTTACCTTCACGCTATGTGTCCGAATCGCGGCTGCTGGTTAAGCCTGGCAGAGCAATGAGCACAGTACCTATTGAATATAGTGACAGACAGACACTGGTGGCTCCCAGCACCCAGCGTGACCCTGTTGTGGACGAAGAAAAAATGCTGACTGGCCGTCCGGTTATTCGGCAGGTTGCAGAGTATTATTTAAATGAAGTAAATGATTCGTCTGAAAAAAAAGGCTGGAAGCTGATTAAGTTTTACATTAAACAAGGCCTGGGTAATCTAGTTGATGGTGTGCGTTCGGTTTTTATTTTTGTCGGGCTATCAGAAACACAGACACCGGTTGATCGTTTAGCTAGTAAATTGGAAAAACAATTTACGGTAACGCATGAGCCTGGGTCATCTGTGATGGAAATCAGCTTTACATGGGATGAGCCATTGATTGCTCAACGTGTTGTTAATAAATGGATAGAGTTTTATCAAACCGAGCGGGGGAAAAAACTGGCCAATGATAGTCTCTACAGCTTTTATGAGATTGAAAGTCAGAAAATTGCAGGGCAAATTGCTTCTAATAAAGAAAAAATTGCAGAAAAATTAAAAAATATTGATGGCATGAGCAGCAAGGAAAAGCTGGAAAGCCTGACTGATCGGATTAATAAAGTATCTGCTCAGCGGGCAGAGGCTTATGTTTTGAAACAGGGTTTAGAAAGCGGTATGCTGAGTGCCAGACGTAAAGCAGGAAGTTTGCCCAAGGAAGTCAGTAAAGAGCGAGAATTAGGTTTAAATCCTATTCAGCAGGATTTTAAACTTAAGCTAAGCGGCTTGATTTTAGAGCGTTTGGATAAATTAAAAAACTATCAGGATCAGGCTCCGCCAATTGCTGAGTTAAATCGAAGTATCAGTTCGCTTAAAGAGCAGATTTCGAAGGAAAAAGAAACCGTTCAGCGCTCTGAAAATCGTGTTCCTAATGAATTGGTTACTATGCTGAAGCGCTCTGCTTTAGAGCGTGATATGCGGGTAAGCGAATTAAAAACACAAATTGTTGCTTATGATGCAGAGCTGGTTACGCTGAAAGAAGAAAGGCAGCGCATTTTATCTATTGATCCTGAATTATCAGATTTAGAGCGTGATTTGGCTATTGCTGAAAAAAATTATCGGCTGTATATCGATAGTCTGGAAAAAGCCCGTATTGACAGGGAGCTGGATAATAGCCGGATTAGTAATATTGCTGTGATTGAACAAGCTACTTTTTCTCCTGGACGGGTTTTTCCTAAAAGCTTAATGATGCTTTTAATGGCGCTGCCTGCGGGTTTTGCTGTGGGATTATTTGTAATTTATATCTGTTATTTACTGGATCAGCGTATTCATGATGGGGGGAAAGTAAAACAGCACTTTGGTGTTCCGTTATGGACTACGGTAATGGAGCAGAAGACAGGTATTTTATCGGCTTCGTTTGAGGCGAGTATTTATCGGCTATATAGCCAATTGCCACTGGCTATTCTTAAAACTCAGGGGCTGAATATCGGAATGACTTCTTCGCGGCATGGGGAGGGCGTGAGTTACTTAATTAGCCAGTTTCAGCGGATTTTAAACGAACGCGGCATTCCTAACCGGCTGGCAGATGGTGAATGTGCTCGCCCGGGTGAAGTGGTTTTGGGCGATGCATCGGCATTATTAAGTAATCAGGAGGCCTTTGTCCGCCTTAAACAGGCTGATTTAATTTTACTTGTGATCGAGGCTGGGCAGTCTACCGTGCCTATGGTTGAAAATACCCTTTCTATTTTAAATACGGCATTTAAAAAAGTGGATGGCATTATTATTAATCGTCGGCAATTCGAGATTTCTTCCGGATTACTTAGCCGTATTTCTCGTTAAGGGGATTTTATGCGTATTGCACTCATTGCCCCTTTGCCGCCGGAGCAAAGTGGAATTGCAGATTATGCTGATGCATTTCAGCAGGCTTTAAGCCAGGAAGGCTTAGAGATGATTTTGCCATTCAAAAATAAGCGTCTGGGAGAAACTGCAGAGCAGATTAATACGCAAATGCAGGGTGTTCATTGGCAGGATGTGGATTTGGTTCATGCAGAGCTGGGGGGCGGGCGTAATGGCGAGTTTTTAGCTTTGGAGTGGCTTGCCCGGCATTACCCCTTGTTGCCATTAAGCGCTACCGTGCACGATCCCGAGCGCATAATCTGGCGGCCGCTTGGCTGGCCTGATGCGTTGGGTAAATATCTGCCACGCCGTGCTCATCAGGCCCTGGTCTTGTTATGTGATCCCTGGACATTGGCGCGTGAGCGTCGTCTTGCTGCAAAGCTGACAACTTTAATCACTTTAACAGCCCTAGGCGCGAGCCGCTTGGCCCTGCGTATGCGCTTGCCGGAGGGAAAGGTGCAGCAGATAGCACATGGTAACCAGATTATTACTCCTCAGGCTTTGCCCCCGTTGCCGCCACATGGGCCTTTAAAGCTGCTGTATTTTGGATTTATTTATCGTGGTAAGGGTATTGAAGATTTAATTGCGGCACTGGCTTTATTGATGGCACAGCGCCCGGCAGCGCTTGTGGAGCTGACTCTTGCAGGCGGAACGGCGCCTGAAATGACTTTTGCTAACGGGCCGTCCTATCTGGATGAATTAAAAACGCAGTTACAGGCTGCAGGCCTGCCTGTTCATATGGTGCGCTGGCAGCTTGATGTACCAACTGCAGAAATTGTGCCCTTGATTCAATCACATCATGTACTGGTTCTGCCATATCAGGAATCTAAAAAACTGGCTTTTCTGGGGCAGATGCGGGGCACCAGCGGTGTGCTTTCCTGGGCCGCTGCATGTGGGCGAAGCGTGATTAGCTCGGATGCCCGCTCATTTGCGGAAGAAGTCTCCTTTAATAATGGCGCGGTTTACCCTCAGGGTAACACGGCCGCTTTAGCCGCTTTGCTGTTGCAGCTACTGGATCAGCCTGCGCTGTTACCTCAAAGAAGCACAAGTGCAGAGGCGCTGGGTGTGGCACGCCGCTGGCCTAATATTGCTAAGCAGTTTGGAAAGTTATTTTCGGGCCTGATACAAGGAAAACCCAATGCGCCTCATTTATAGTTTTCTGTTTGTAGCCTTGTTAGCCGGAGCTGCCGGTGCAGAGACAAAGCTGATTGCCAAAAAGCCAGTAGTTTGGCGTGATTTTCTGGGGGTAAATGCGCATTTTTTGTGGTTTACCCCGCAGCAGGCTGCGCAGCAGATGGATCGCCTGCGTGATTTAGGGCTGGAGTGGACGCGTGTCGATTTGCACTGGGACAGGCATGAAGCCAAAGAAAATGAGTATCTTTTTTTACCCATTGACCAGGTGGTCGATGCATTAAAAGAGAAGCAGCTTAAATCTGTGTTTTATTTGGTGGGATCGGCCCCCTTTGCCAGTAGTGCGCCTGCATTTGCCAGTCATAAAGATCAGTACCCTCCGAAAGATAATGAAGTATTTGCAAAACGTATGGGAATACTTGCCCATCGTTACCCTTCGGTCGATGCCTGGCAGGTTTGGAATGAGCCGAATTTACCGAGCTTCTGGCGACCTGTTGAAAATGCGGCTGATTATGGCCGCTTACTGCAGTCTTCGGTCAGGGTATTAAAGCAAATTGCTCCGGCCAAACCCGTTGTCATGGCCGGAATGGCGTATTACAGCCAAATGCCGATAAAGAAGGGCCTCATGCTGGAGGAGCTTGGTAAAATGGGCGCGCTGGGTCTGGGGGCGGTGGTTGCATATCACCCCTATAGCCAAGAGCCGGAGGGCGACGAGGTCAAAGAGCGTGATTTTGTTATGCGCACCAAGGAAATCAATCAACGCCTCAGAGGCATGAAAGTGCCGGGTATTTGGGCCACGGAATGGGGCTGGTCCAGCTACTCCGGCCCTAAGGAAGAGCAAAATATTATTGGTGAGGCAGGGCAGGCTGATTATTTGCTGCGCCGTCTGGCATTGATGAGTGCGGCTGATTTTGATCGCATATTTTTATTTGCTTTATCTGATCTGGATAGCCGGGCCGGGGTTCGGGACCGTAGCTACGGGCTTTTGAATTTACAAGGTAAGCCCAAGCCTGCTTATACCGCCTTGGCGAGTTTTTTAAAAATTACCGGCCCCAAGCTTTTGCCGGGTGAAGCGCCTGCCTATAAGGGATCAGTAGATGGTCTCTATAGCGTGGGCTGGAAAAAGCCCGATGGCACGCGTCTGTGGATGTTCTGGGCAAACCAGCCTGGCAAGCTAGAGCTGGCTACGGCGGGTGATGTGACGGTTTATCAGCCTTTAACCGGGGCTAAAACCGTGCAGAAGTCGTCGACTCTGGCGGTTACTCGCCAGTTACAAATTCTGGAATGGCGCTAATGACATCTAGTTTGATCCGTTCTGCTTTGCTCTCTTCAGCGAATACCCCATTAAATATCCTCTGGACTTTGCCGTATTTACCCTGGCCGACCACAAGTGGCGGCAAGCTGCGTCAGTATCATTTGCTGCGCACGCTGGCTCATCGAGGGCATCGAATTACTTTGCTTGTGCAAAGTAAAGAGTCGCTCTTGCCTGAGGTGAGGGCGCACTTGGAGGGGATTGTCGAGCGATTGATTGTTTTGCCTCGTCGCCCCTTAAAGCACCCGCTTACGCTGGCAGCAGCAGCATTTGCTCCTTATCCTTTACTGGCTAGTGTGAATGGCTTTGCGCCAAAGCTGGAGCGTGTGTTTGCTGCTCTTTTGGAAAGTCATTGGGATGTGGTGCAAATCGAGCACAGCTACGGTTTGCAGCCTTTTTTGCAGCAGTTACAGGCCAGAAATCAGCCGTTTTTACTGACCGAGCATAATGTGGAGTCCTCACTTGGCGCTGCCACTTATCAGCAGATGCCTGCCTGGATGCGGCCCTATATGTGTTTTGATCAGTGGCGCTATCGCCGTTGGGAAAAACGCGTTTTAAGTGCAGCCAGATCTGTGGCGGCAGTGACGCTTGAGGATGCGGAGCAGCTTGCAAAAATAGGCCGCCGTGGAGTGGACGTGGTGATCAATGGTGTGGATACCACTGCTTTTGCTCATGTGTGGCCTGACTTGAACAGCCGGCAAATTTTATTTATCGGGAACTTTGAATACCCGCCCAACCGGGATGCTGTGGCCTGGAGCCTGGATGACATTATGCCAAAGGTGTGGGCTGCGGTACCTGATGCACGTTTTGTGGTGTGTGGTTATGCCATGCCGGATGCCTGGCGTGAGCGCTGGCCTGACCCAAGAATTGAGTGGCGCGGTTTTGTGTCTGATTTGACACTGGAGCAAGAAAAATCAGCACTGTTTCTGGCCGCTTTACGTGAAGGGGGCGGCTCTAAGCTCAAGGTGCTGGAAGCTTTGGCTGCCGGTTTGCCTCTGGTCAGTACGCCGCAGGGCGTTTCAGGCCTGACGCTGCAGGCTGGACGGGATTACATGCCGGGGCAATCGGCCGAAGAGCTGGCTCAGGCGGTGGTTGAACTCTTGAATCAGGGTGAGGCTGCGCGCGAAATGGCTGAGGCGGGCCGTCTTTATGCCTGTGAAAACAATGACTGGCAGATTAGCGCCAGCCAACTTGAAACTCTTTACCAGAAAATGAAATATGCGGATCGGAATTGATTATCGGCCAGTAACGGCTGCGCCTTATTCGGGGATTGCCAGGCAGGTGCTGGCGCTGGAAAAGGCGCTGCAAGCCGCTGGCGAAGTGCAGCGTTTCACCGCTGCACCTTTGGAGCATGTTCACCGTCAAATTGCACATTGCCCTGCATCGGCTAGCCCCGCTCATGGCTTGCATCGGCCGCGTGAGCGCATAAAGTTTGAGTTTGGTTTTTTGCCACAGGCTATTAAAGCCAGCCAGCTGGATGTGTATATCGCAACGGCCAACACAGGCTTGCCCGTATGGAAAACACCGCCTGACACACGCTATGTTTTGCTGCTGCACGACGTATTTCAGCTGACGATGGATAACCATCATGGCAGCCGTTTAAAAGCCCTGGTTTACCGGCAGATCGATCGTTTTGGTATTGGTCGCTCTGTGGCGCTGGCCGATGCGATCTGGACCCCTTCATGCTTTACGGCAAAAGAGGTTGCCAGACTGTTTCCTGCCGCAGCTGCAAAAATTGCAGTACTGCCTAATGCGGTGCCCAGTGTTTTACACGCTGAGCCTTTGTGTCTTCCTGGCGGGATACCGGCTCAATACTGGCTGGTGGTCGGGACGCGCGAGCCGCGTAAAAATATCCCTCGGTTTGTTGCGGCCTGGCAGGCTGCACGTCAACAGCAAAGCAATGTTCCCCCCCTTGTTTTGGTGGGTAGTCTGAGTGATCTGCCTTTGTCTCAGCAAAACCTGGATGGTTTGATGGCCGTGTCAGGGATTAGCGATGCCCAGTTAACTGCTCTTTACAAATATACGGCTTGCCTCTGGCAGCCTTCTCTTGCCGAGGGCTTTGGTCTGCCGGTGATTGAAGCGCTTGCTCAGGGCGCTCCGGTTGCCGTGGCTGAGGGCTCGGCATTAAATGAAATTACTCCGCCGGATTCGCCACGTTTTTCTCCGCATGATGGTCAGGCGATGCAAAGACTGATGTTGAATTTAGCGCAGAGCCCTCAGGGGAATGATCACTCAAGGCAGGCCTGGGCAGAGTGCTTTGCCATGCCTGCATATGCAGAACGGGTCGAGCACTTGCTTGCGGCCCTGCAAGGCGGGGCGTGATGGGCGGTTTGCTTGTTGCGCTGCTTTGTGCTCTGGTTTTTTCAGCACTGTTGATGGCCTCTTCGCCAGGCATCATGCTGCTGGCGATTGTGGCTCTGGTTTTGGCACTCAATATTGTAAGGCTGCCTTTTTTCGGGCTGATTCTATTTGGTGTGGTGGCGACGTTCATTCCTTACACCACAGTCAATATGGGGATACGGGTAACGGTTTCCGAGGCGCTTCTTGGCCTGGTATGGGTAGGCGTTTTCTGGCAAATGGTGCAAGGCCGTCTGGTTTGGCAATTTGGTAAGACAGAGCAGCGCTTGCGTTATTTAATGCTTTACAGTGCTCTGCCATTTTTGCTTGGTCAGCTGATTATGAGCGGGGCAGAGGGTAATGGCCCGGTGAATTGGATACGCTGGCTATTAAATTTATCGCCTTTATTTCTTTTTCCCATTCTGGTCGACAATGGTTTGCGCCGGGATCAGCTGATTGTTTCCCTGCTGCTTGGCTCTTTGGTGATGTTATTGCTATCGGTGGGGATGTTTTTAAAAGATCACGATGCCAACACTTTTATCGTGATTTTAGAAAAACTGAAATATGCCCATCCTGAAGCGGTTAAAGATATTTTTTCAGCTAATTTTTCACGCATGGCGTCCCCCTGGGTACATCCCAATTTAACTGGGGGTGTGCTGGTTTTATTTTTACCGCTGGCTTTTTTTTACGCGCTGACGCAGCAAGGCTGGCGCAAGTTACTGGGCTTCAGTGTGGTATTGCTGGGGGCTGCAGGGCTTCTGTTTAGTAGCTCACGCGGGGCGATTGTGAGCTTAGTTCTGGTGTTGCTGTGGTTAACCTCATACCGGGTACCCTATGCGGGGCGGGTGATTGGGGTAGCGATCGTGCTGGGTGTGGCCCTGGTGCTGTTTTATCCACCATTGCAGGCACGGCTCTCTACAACCTTTTCAAGTAGCAACGCCAGTACGGAGATCCGTATGGATGAGTACCGGCGCTTTCCTGATGCAATGGCACGTTTTCCGC
This sequence comes from Iodobacter ciconiae, assembly GCF_003952345.1. Lineage (NCBI taxonomy): Bacteria > Pseudomonadati > Pseudomonadota > Betaproteobacteria > Neisseriales > Chitinibacteraceae > Iodobacter > Iodobacter ciconiae. Next base: position 795,482 of record NZ_CP034433.1, read on the forward strand.
TCGGGATTGGTTTTAAGGTTGATCCGCCTCCGCCAAAAACTAATTTATTGGGGATTTCCAATCTATGGTTCAACTTTATTTACAAGCTGGGCATCCCCGGCATGTTGTTGTTTATTGCGGTAACCGTGGCTTGGTGGCGTGAGTGCAGACCGCGTGCAAAATTAAGTGAGATGAGTCCGGAGCGGGGTATCTGGATAGGCTCGGGAGCCGGATTACTGACGGCTTTACTTACTGGTTTATTTGATCATTATTACAGCTTTACTATGGTCCTGATTGCGCTTTTCTGGTTGATGATGGCGATTAATCTTCAGTCTGCACGCAGCTTGCGGCAGAACCAGGATCCGTTGCTCGGTGACAATCCATACAGGAAAACAGAAGCATGAAACATCGTATTTATCATTCCACGGCACTGCGCTCCAATCTGGAGGCTTACGCACAAAAACTGGGCGTCTCTCTGGAAGTGCTGACAGAGAGCTACCACTGGATGCTGGCTAATGAAGTGGCTTTCGAAGAAGGCGACGAGGCGAATCCTCGTGTATCAATTTGCTCGGTCAATATTGAAACAAGGATAGATCCCCCCCTGGCCCGGCGTTTTTATGCTCTGCTGCGTGATGAAATTCCCACCACGCTGGTTCCCCGTTATGGCATTAACTGGCCCACATTTAAAGATCGCTGGCTGCGTGCCTGGGAGCAGTGCTATAACATTTTGATTAATAAAATTCCTAGCCATCATTTGCGTTTGGCCTGGCTGCGTCTGGGCGGGGCCAAAATTGGTAAAGGTTCGGCGGTATGGCGCACGACCGAGATTCTGGGCGTGGAAAATCTGGTGATTGGCGATGATAGCTGCATTGCATGGCATTGCCAGATTGATGCTCGTGCCGGGCTGATTATTGGGGATCATGTGGCGGTGGCTTCGCATGCCAAAATTATTGCCGGTAGCCATGACTTAACTGCCCCCGAGTTCTGGTCAGTTTCTGCCCCCATTCATATTGATGATTATGCATGGATTGCCACCGGTGCTTTGATCGGGCATGGCGCGCGGATTGGCCGTGGAGCTGTGGTGACGGCTAATACGCTGGTTAGTAAAGAAATTGCCCCGTATAAAATTGTGGGGGGGTCGGGTGCCAAAATTATGGGTGAGCGCCCACATGACCTGACTTATAAAGTGGGCGGAAAAGGCCTGTTTACGCTGTTTTACTAGAGGTTGCACTATGCCTTGCCAATACCCGCAGCTAAAAATAGCTGTTTACCCCATAAGCGGGAAGACGCTGTGCTAGGTCATACGTTGTTACTTACACTGGCCACACTGGCTGGGCTGGTTGCGGGCTTTGCCCGGGAATGGCTGCTTGTCGCTGACTGGGGTGCAGGGGCGCGGACAGATGCTTATCTGGTGGCTCTTTTTTTACCTGAAGCACTGCGTACCATGCTGGCAGGGGGATTACTGTCTGCTGCTACGTTGCCACTTTGGCAGGCCCAGCCTGCCCAGAGTCAGTCTGCCTGGCTGGCGGGCCAGATCAGGCATTTTTTATTGCTGGGACTGGGATTGGCGCTGGGCATCATGCTGTTGGCTCCTTACCTGGTGAAAATGATCGGGCTGGGTTTGTCTGCCGCAGACTCCTCGCAGGCCACTCAGGCATTGCGTTATTTAGCATGGGTGATTCCGGGGCTATTTTTGCAAGCAATGCTTACCATTCCTATGCAGGCCGCTCGCCGTTTTGTGTTGCCGGGGCTGGGATCTTTGGCCTTTAACCTGCCGCCAGTGGTTTATCTGTTTTTATCTAAAAAAGCGGCAGACCCAATCGAGTTGGCACAGTGCTTTGTTTTAGGCAGCTTCCTGATGACATTGCTGCTGCTGCCCTCTGTCTGGCGTATGGGATGGCGGCCCTGGCTGGCTGCACAGCGTGGCGAGAATATTGCCGTCTGGCGGCAGCTCTGGCCGCTGCTAAGCAGCAGCGCAGCGAGTCAGGGGCTCACATTATTAGAACGCCTGGCTGCGTCTTTATTGGGAGAAGGCTCGATTACGCTTCTTAATTTGGCGCGCAAATTGGTCAATATTCCGCTTATTGCTTTGATGAGCCTGAATCAGGTTTTGCTTGGAAAGATGAGCGGGGAAGGGGCCAATGCCAGACGACAAATGCTCGACACTGGTTTGCTGCTTTGTACATTGTTAACACTGCCCGCAGCGGTGGGGCTTATTGCTGCTGCACCAGCTCTGGTTGATTTGCTTTTGCCTGGCGGTTTGGTTGGGGGGCCACTTCCGGCTCTGCTGGCTTTGTTTGCGGTATCCATTATTTTTGGCGCGTGGAACGCACTGTTGGCACGTTATTACTATGCGGCAGCGGATACCCGTACACCTTTAATTTGCGAGTTAAGTGGCAGCGCGGTTCAAGCTTTCTGTTTACTTTGTTTGCCTTATTTCTTGGGGATATGGGGGATTGCTGCCGCAGTGATGGGGGGAGTCTTGAGTACCGGATGGATGCTGTGCCGCCGTATCGATCAGAAGCTCCTTGGTGATTTAACACGGTGGGCCATGGGAGCTTTGTTTTTATGCGCGCTGGCGGGCTTTATCTTTATTTGGACATCTCATGGTCATATTGCCCAGCTGAGCGTGGCAGTGGTGATTGCGGTATTGCTGTTTATCTTCGGGGCTTATCGCTTAAAAAAGAAATTAGGCTGAATAGGGTACAAGAACCAGCACAAAACACTATGCTGATATAGTAGATACTTAAAACAGATCAAGGATGCTTTGATTAGGTAGTCATTGTCTAAGTAGGGATTCAATATAAAGACTGGATTCCCACCTGTGCAGAAATGACTAAATTGGGGAAATCAGAGCTTCTCTGATGCTTGGATTAAAGAGAAATAATTGAATGTATCTGGTGCGAGGTTATTGTGAAATTAAGCATACTGCTGGTTTTATTGTTGTCCGGCTTTGTATCAGCGGCCGAGCCACTTATTTATGGGGATGATAGTTATTTCCCCGTTATGTACAAAGATAAGAATGGCCAATCTGCTGGTGTTTTATATAAGCTGTTACAGCATCACTCCAAATTAACGGGGTCCAAGTTAGCCCTTGAGCATACGTCCTGGAGAAGAGCTTACGAATTTGCTTTACAAGGCCACGGTGGCGTGATCGGATTATCTAAAACATCAGCAAGATTAAGTCAGTTTGATTATTCGGATGCAATATTTGATGACAATATCAATATTGTTGTTAAGAAAGGAAAAGAGTTTCCCTATGCCCGGATTGAAGATTTAAAAGGTAAATCAGTCGGCGTGCATTTAGGTGCAAGTTATGGGGAGGTTTTTGATAAGGCCGTGGCTGCTAAATTATTTAGTATCGATACCAGTTCAATACCTGCTGTAAGATTTAAAAAACTGCTTTATGGCCGGGTTGATTGTGTCTTGGTTGGAAGTGGAAAAATTGGCTTTGATAGTATTGTTGATGCAGATCCGGGCTTAAAATCAAACAAAGCACAATTTGTAATTTTAAAACAACCTGTGGTTAGAGATACGATGTATCTTGGATTTGCAAAAAGTATGAGTATGGGCAAGTATTTGCAGTCATTTAATCAATCAATTGCAGATGCCAAGTTGAAAAAAGTTATTCCTGAAACAAATAATTAAATTATAAAGATAATGGTTTAATTCGGGGAGAGGTGAAAAAAGGCAGGGATAAATCTGCCTTTTTTGATTCTAGAAAGAGAGTCTGGCCTGACACCGGGCATTCATGGTTTTTGAATCACAGAGAGCGTCGAATTTTACAGGCCGGACGTGATGGGTTTTCTCTGCGTATTTGCATTAGGGCTATGTTTTGGGTGTTTACAGGCAGCGGCCAAATAAATCCAGTGCTAATTGATAGCCCCGCATCGCTAATTGCGCATCATAGCGTAAGCCTTCATCGCGCATAAAAGCGTGCTGGCCATTCACTTCATGCCAGCTGAAATTTAGCCCGGCTTCGCTCATTTTTTGATAGACCAAAGTGCGCCCTGAGGCAGGGATATGTGGGTCTTGCTTACCCCAGAACATCATCAGCTCGCCGGAAATATCGGCTAATCTGTCCATGCTGTGCTGGCCTGGCAGATTGGGGATGGCGTTGGAATGCAGGTCGGTAGCGTAAAAGCAGGCGGTGGCTTTAACCTGAGGCTGCAAGGCCGCGCGAAAAGCCAGGTGGCCGCCGATGCAAAAGCCCATTGCGCCAATTTGCCCGTTGCACCATGGCTGATTGGCCAGCCATGCGATCACGGCCTGGTTATCGCTGTCATAGCCTTCTGCCGGTTTATTGGCTTTATCGTTATTGCCCTTATCGCTGCCCGCCTGATCGTAAGCCAGCACTGTGCCGATTGGGTTCAGCTCATGGAAAATCTCTGGCACGACAACCGCATAGCCATGCCCGGCCATCAGCCGTGCTGAGCGCTCAATCGGGCCGGTCTGCTGAAAAATTTCTGAATAAAGCAAAATCGTCGGATAGGCTTTATCGCCTTCTGGGCGATGCACGTAAGTACGCATAATGCCGGTTGGCGTAGGCAGATCAACAATATGTTTTTGAATAATCATGGTTTTTCCTATTTGCAGCCTCTACTATTTTCTATGGCTTGGTTTTTATCTTCGGGCTCTGTGTTCTTCCCGTTCTCTGTGTCTATAGACTTGCGTTTTCATAAGTATCACATATTCGGATAATTGGGCCCGCCGCCGCCTTCTGGCGTTGTCCATGTGATATTTTGCGTTGGATCTTTAATATCGCAGGTTTTGCAGTGAATACAGTTTTGCGCGTTGATGTGCGGGCGAGGGCCTGTGTCCGTTTGGATTACTTCATATACACCCGCTGGGCAATAGCGACTTTCAGGTGAATTATATAGAGCAATGTTAACTTTGATTGCAAGCTCAATATCGGCCAGGTGCAAATGACAAGGCTGGTTTTCTTCATGGTTTACATTGGATATATAAACTGACGACAGCTTATCAAAGCTGATCTTGCCATCCGGCTTAGGATAGTTAATCGGTGAGCACTCATTTGCAGGCTTCAGGCAGGCGTGATCCGGTTTTTTATGGCTGAAAGTCCATGGCAGGCGTACACCAAAGCTGGCCAGCCACATCTCGAAACCACCGTACATTGAACCAAAAACATTGCCGAATTTTGACAGTGCCGGTTTGATATTTCTGACCTTGTCTAAATCCTGCCAAACCCAGGAGGCTTTAATTGCTGCCGGATAGGCAACTAACTCATCGCTGCTGCGGCCAGCGGCCAGCGCATTGACCACGGCGTCAGCCGCCAGCATGCCGCTCTTCATGGCATTGTGCGTGCCTTTGATGCGCGGCACATTTAAAAAGCCTGCCGCACAGCCGATCAGCGCACCACCGGGGAATGTCAGCTCAGGAATCGATTGCAAGCCGCCTTCAGAAATCGCCCTTGCGCCGTAGCTTAGGCGTTTGCCGCCTTCAAACAGGCCGCGAATGCTTGGGTGGGTTTTAAAACGCTGGAATTCATCAAAGGGGCTGAGATGCGGGTTGCTGTAGTTCAGATGCACTACAAAGCCAACGGCTACCTGGTTGTCTTCCAGGTGATAAATAAACGAGCCACCACCGGTACTGTTATCCAGCGGCCAGCCCTGCGAATGGCTGACAAGGCCGGGCTGATGCTGGCCGGGTGCAACTTGCCACAGCTCTTTAAAGCCGATGCCGTATTTTTGCGTGTCGGCCTGATCGCGTAAATTAAACTGCGCTTCCAGCATTTTGGTTAGCGAGCCGCGCACACCTTCGCCAATCAGCGTGTATTTAGCGTGCAGCGCCATGCCGGGGGCGAAATCGGCTTTTTGCTTGCCGTTTTTATCCAGGCCCATATCGCCGGTAACCACCCCTTTTACTGCACTATTTTCGTGATAAAGCACATCGGCGGCGGTAAAGCCGGGGTAGATTTCTACCCCAAGACCTTCAGCTTGTTCCGCCAGCCAGCGGCATACATTGCCAAGGCTAACGATATACGCGCCGTGGTTATTCATCAGCGGCGGCAGTAGCGGGTTGGGAATGCGGAAAGCCTGATCTTCATCCAGCAACATAAAGTGATCGGTTGTGACCGGCGTTTTAAGCGGTGCACCCAGTGCTTTCCAATCCGGGATCAGCTCATCCAGTGCAATCGGATCAATCACCGCGCCGCTGAGGATATGCGCGCCAACTTCTGCGCCTTTTTCCAAAATACAGACGCTGATTTCCTGGTTTGCAAGGGCTGCCAATTGCTTAATGCGAATCGCCGCAGATAAGCCCGCGGGACCTGCGCCCACAATCAAAACATCGTATTCCATCACATCGCGGGCGATTGCTTGCATGGGTGTTCCTTGTTGCATTGTATTTAATGTATGGCAGGGTGTTTTCCCTGCAACAGGGCGCGCATTATCGCATAAGGTGAAGCCTTATTGAGTGGCAGCGCTTTGCTTAGTATCAAACTAAGTGGCAAACTCGGGTACTTGGCAAAAATTCCACAGTATTGTTATGCCCCTGGCTGTCTTGCAGATACTTCTAGCATGGCTTGCCGGGGCATTTTTGCTCAATATAACTCTCTCCCATAAAGAAGATTGTATGCTGGAAATCATTCAGGCTGATTTATCCCACCCGCAGCATGCCGAAGCAGTGGTGTACCTATTAAACCAGTACGCGCTGGACCCTATGGGCGGCCATCAGGCTTTATCATCTTTTGCACAGTCCCATTTAATTGCTGAACTAAAAAAACGCAGCACCGTGCATATTGTATTGGCGTTTAGCGACGGTGCACCGGCGGGGCTGGCAATTTGTATGGAAGGCTTTTCAACCTTTGCCTGCATGCCGCTGCTTAATATTCATGATTTTACGGTGCATCCTGATTTTCGCGGGCAGGGGATTTCCAGGCTGATGATGGCCAAGGTGATTGAAATCGCGCGGCATTTAAGCTGTTGCAAAGTCACTTTAGAAGTATTGGAAGGCAATACTCCTGCTTATTCACTTTATAAAGCCGTTGGTTTTACAAACTTTGAGCTGGACCCAAAGCTAGGTCACGCCTTTATGATGCAGCTAAAGTTAGTGTAATCGTTTACGTAACAAACACAGGGCGCGTACCATGTTTGCCCTTAAGCCTTACAGGCAGGATAACAAGATGAATGCTGGATTAACAGACGACGAATTTGAAGCGCTTAAAGAAGTTAGCCGTGGCTTAAAAAGCAAAAGACTGAGCCCGCTGGTATTGAAACACGCCAAGCTGCTTTCAGGCCTTAAATACGTAGATTACGGCCGTAATGGCATTATGAGAATTACCGAAAGAGGCACGCAAACGCTATTTATGAAGCATTGCATTGATGGTTTGCGCAGAGTTGCTAGCGACCCGATTGCGCTGCTGGATGCCAATGTTAAAGAATTTCTGCTCAAAAAATCGCATATCAGCTCGATTGAAGGTGCGGTAGGCTATGAAATGACAGCTAAGGGCGCAGAGTCTTTGGCAGATATCGACGCTCAGCAAAGAAAATAGGTTTTTATTTTGTCTTATAAAAAAGGTGCAAGCATTCGCCCTGCTAAAAATTAACTAAGCAATGTCAGATAGATAAATAGTGCACGACTAAGTCTAAGCATCTTTTTAGGAGCTGGGTTATGCGCTATTTATGGATTTTATTGTTTTGCTCTTACTGCTATGCAGAGCCGGACCTGCCGGAATTTACTCAGCGCAGCCCTGCAGCATGGATTAACAGTCCGCCGCTCAAAGTGGCTGATTTCAAAGGCTCGGTATTGCTGCTGGATGTTTGGACCTTTGAATGTTGGAATTGCTACCGCTCCTTTCCCTGGCTCAATGATTTATCTGCGCGTTTTGCTGGCAAGGGGCTCAAAGTAGTGGGCATTCATTCCCCTGAGTTTGATCGGGAGAGGGCGCCTGCTGCTGTGGCGGCTAAGGCGGCTGAGTTTGGTTTTAAGCATCCTGTCATGATCGACAATGATTTTGCTTACTGGAAAGCCCTGAATAATCAATATTGGCCAAGCTTTTATCTGGTTGATAAACGCGGTGTGATTCGTCGGCGTTTTGTAGGGGAAACGCATCGGGGGGACGCGCAGGCACAAAAAATTGAAGCCGCGCTTAACGCTTTACTACTAGAGCGGCCATGATGGTGGGGCGATTCAGATGATGGGCTGGCGCAGCACAATCTGATCACTGCTTGTTACCCCGGCTGCGACTTCTTTGCAGCGTTCAATAAAGAGCGCCATGCCTGGCGTAAGATATTTTTGTTTATGCCAGATAAAGTGAAATTGTCGTTTAAAATCCAGTCCCGCCACAGGGATTTCGACCAGACTGCCGCGCCGGAAGGCTTCTTTTAACGCTAATCGTGAAATACAGGCGATACCCATGCCCGATTCCACCGCGCGTTTAATGGCTTCGGTATGCTCCAGCGCCAGGCGGATATTAAGCTGAGATAAAACATGGCGCATGCCATGCTCAAAGGTCTGCCTTGTGCCCGAGCCCGTTTCGCGGGCAATCCACGGTGTGGAGACCAGATCATCCAGTGTGACTACCGTTTTATGGCTGAGCGGATGATCTGGTGCGGCAAAAATTACCAGTTCGTCCGCAACCCAGGATTGCGCAATTAAATCAGGGTGCGAGCAGTCCCCTTCGATCAAGCCGAAATCCAGTTCGAATTCTGCGACTTTTTTAACAATATTGGCTGTGTTGTGTACGTCCAGATCGATGTGGCTACCAGAGTGATTTTGCATAAATTCGCCAATAAGCAGGGTGGCGAGGTAATTGCCTATGGTCAGCGTTGCCCCGATGCGCATCGGCCCAAAGCCTGTTTTTCCCTCGAACAGGGCTTCTATTTCATGGGCACGATCGAGCAGCTCGATCGCGCGCGGCAAAATAATATGCCCCAGCTCGTTAAGCTGTAGTTTTTTACCCACCCGATCAAACAGTTTAATTTGAAATTGCCGCTCAAATTCGGTGAGCGAGGTGCTGGTGGCCGATTGGCTCATGCCCAGATGCTCCGCTGCACGAGACACATTCTCTGCACGGGCCACGGCGGTAAATACTTCGAGCTGTCTGAGGGTGTAGTTCATGGGTATCTGAATGTGCGGCGTTAAGTTCTGAAACAGGTCTGTAGACACAGATTGAAAAGCAAATGCTGGGTTTAAAAGCGTTATGTCCCAAGCTTGGCTGCGTTAAAAGTGTTTTTTTGCTTCTTTCCCCGCTGTTCTTTGTGCCCCGATATTTTGTTTATAATACCAGCCTTTGAAGTGCACATATCTGGAAAATGGAATATCTTTATCAAAGATTGGTATTTACCAGATATTCTACCTTGCCCTACAATGTGCGGCAAACAGGAGGGATTTATGAAAGTTCTCGTCGCGGTTAAGCGTGTAGTGGATTACAACATCAGGCCACGGATTAAGGCTGATGGCTCGGATGTGGATATTGCTGGCGTTAAAATGAGCATCAATCCCTTCGACGAAATTGCTATTGAAGAAGCATTGCGCCTGAAAGAGCGCGGTGTGGTTACAGAAATTGTGGCCGTGACCATAGGCACTGCAGCTTGCCAGGATGTATTACGCCATGCTTTGGCGATGGGTGCAGATCGGGTGATTTTGCTTGAGAGCGATCTTGAGCTGCAGCCGCTGGGCGTGGCCAAATTATTAAAAGCAATTGTTGATAAAGAGCAGCCTGGTCTCATTATTTTGGGTAAGCAGGCGATTGATGATGATGCAGGCCAGACAGGTCAGATGCTGGCAGCACTGATGCATGCAGGCCAGGGCGCGTTTGCTTCCAGCATTACCGTAGCCGATGGCGAAGCCGTGGTGGTGCGTGAAGTGGATGGCGGCACAGAAACCGTGGCGCTTAAATTGCCAGCGGTGATTACTGCGGATTTACGCCTGAATGAGCCGCGCTTTGTGAAGCTGCCTAATTTGATGATGGCAAAGAAAAAACCAATTGAAACCATTGCTGCCAGCGATCTGGGCGTTAATGCTGAGCCGCGCTTAAAACTGCTGAAAGCTGCCGAGCCAGCGGAGCGTAAAGCCGGTATTAAAGTTGCAAATGTGGCTGAATTAGTCAGCAAGTTGCGTGAAGCAGGGGCGATCTAAAAATGACAGTATTGATTCTGGCCGAACACGACGGCAAGCAAATTAAAAAAGCCACCCGCCAGGCCGTAACGGCTGCGGCTGCATGGAATGCCCCAATTCATTTGGTGGTGCTGGGCCATGAGCTGCAAGCAGTAACGGCCGAAGCCGCTGCTATTGCGGGTGTCAGCGAAGTGATTTGTGTGGATGCGCCAGCTCTGGCGCACGCGCTGGCCGAAGATGTGGCTGCGCTGCTGCTTGATCTCGCACCAAAGTATCAGGTGATTTTAGCGCCGTATTCAGCCGCCGCAAAAAATGCCCTGCCACGCGTGGCCGCGCTGCTTGATGTAGCCATGATTTCTGATGTGATTAGCATCAGTGCGCCTGCAACATATATCCGCCCGACTTACGCCGGTAGTGTGCTCACTACGGTAGAAAGCAGCGATGCGGTGCAAGTGTTAACGGTGCGTGCAAGTAGCTTTGATGCAGCGGCTAATGGCCCCGCCGCAAATATTGTGGATCACGCTGCACTTGCTGCTCTTTCTTCACAGAATCAAGCACGTTTCGTATCTGCAACTCACACCATCAGCGATCGCCCTGAGCTGGCTTCTGCCCGGGTGGTTGTAACAGGGGGGCGTCCGCTGGAAACACGGTTTGATGCTATCTTAAATCCGCTGGCTGCAAAGCTGGGCGCTGCCATTGGTGCAACGCGCGCTGCAGTGGATGCGGGCTTCGCACCGAATGATTTACAAGTTGGCCAGACTGGCACCGTTGTGGCACCTGAGCTCTATATCGCCGCAGGTGTGTCGGGTGCAGCCCAGCATTTAGCCGGTATGAAAGACAGTAAAGTGATTGTGGCGATTAACTTAGACCCTGATGCAGCAATTTTCCAAGTGGCTGATTTTGGCTTAGTGGCCGATCTGTTTGAAGCTGTGCCCGAGCTGACTGCAGCGCTGGTTGCTGAGTAATTATTAATTGTTAAAACCCAAACCTTGAACCATGGAGCTAAGGAGAGCACGGAGAAAAACAATGTATTAATAAGGGTTTCTTCGTAAAACTCCGTGTTCTCTGTGTCCTCTGTGTTTTTAGATTGGGGTTTTCAGCTCTTACTGAACTTATTTAAGATTAAAGAGAAAAATATGAGCGCTTTTGCTACCGAGCATGTGTTATCGGTTCGCCACTGGAATGATACGTTGTTCAGCTTTACGACTACCCGTGATGATTCGCTGCGTTTTGAAAATGGCCAGTTTGTGATGATTGGTCTGGAAGTTAACGGTAAGCCGCTGATGCGCGCTTACTCGATTGCCAGCCCGAATTACTCTGAAACTCTGGAGTTTTTTAGTATTAAAGTACAAGACGGCCCGCTGACGTCCCGTCTGCAGCACTTGAAAGAAGGCGATCCATTGTTGGTAAGCCGTAAGCCGACAGGCACTTTGGTATTGAGCGATTTAAAGCCAGCCAAAAACCTTTATTACCTTTCAACAGGTACCGGTCTTGCGCCATTTATGAGCCTGATTCAGGATCCTGAAGCTTACGAGCAATACGAAAAAATTATTCTGGTGCATGGCGTGCGTACTGTGAGCGAGCTGGCTTATACCGACTTTATTCAAAAAGAGCTGCCACACAACGAGTTCTTTGGTGAAGAAGTGCAAAAAAAGCTGATTTACTATCCAACAGTCACGCGCGAGCCTTTCCGTAATCAGGGCCGTTTAACGGATTTGTTTGAGTCGGGTAAATTGGAAAGCGATATCGGCTTGCCGCCACTGAATCCGGAAACAGACCGTGCCATGCTTTGCGGCAGCCCGGCTATGCTGAAAGACACTTGCGCGATGCTTGATGCGCGTGGTTTTCAGGTGTCAAAACGCATTGGCCAGCCTGGCGATTACGTAATCGAGCGCGCTTTCGTAGAAAAGTAAGCAAAGCTTCGATTAAATTATTGATCTTTGGATGAGCGGGGTTTGGTATAAAGACCGGGTTTATGTCTGCGGGGGTGCACGGGCATCTTGTCGGTTGTCTTTGCCTATTGTTTTCCAAATACCGATTGCTTGGCCGCGTTGCTGACTGCGAGTACCGCCGGATGGGTAAGGCGTCTTTCCACTGAAATGGCGTAGTAGTTTGCCACCACAGATGTGGCGTGGCCGATCAGTTCGGCACCTTGCTGTTTCTGGATTTCCCGTTCCATGATGGCCGGAGCGGGAAATACACCTGCTCCGGCTTTTCCAAATGCTTTCATCAGTGCGCTGTCATCAAATTGCCCGATAATTCGCGGTTGAATATCTTGCTCCTGAAACCAGCGTAGTAGCGCTGTTTGCATGGCCACTTTGTCTCCAAGCAGTAAAAAGGGCGCGCCGTTGAGTGAGCGGGGAAACCCTTCCCGATAGCGTGCAGCCAGCTCAGGGATTGCATAAAAAGCGATATCGCAATGCCCCAGAGAGTGGTTGTAGCCTTTGACGCCCAGCTCGGAAGGCAGGGGCTGGTCTGCGATGACCAAATCCAGCTTATGAATTGCCAGCTCGGCAAATAAGCGTTCCAGCTTATTTTCATAGCAAATCAGCTTCACAGGCTCAGGCAGGCTGATGGCAGGGGCGAGCAGTTGATAGGCGATTGACTTTGGCACGGCATCGGCCACCCCTACCCGAAATGATTGCTCGGTGCTGCCCCTTTTTAGTATTTGTTCCAGCTCGTTACCAATTTGAAAAATTTCCCGCGCATGCTCATTGGCCATCTTTCCGGCAGAGGTGAGCTCCAGGCGGCGGCCGGTACGGCGAAATAAATCGGCCCCCAGGGATCGTTCCAGTTCTGCAAGCTGTCCGCTGATGGTTTGCGGTGTGAGATGCAATTGTTCGGCTGCACGGGTAATGCTGCCTGCTTTGGCGACATTCCAGAAATAATAGAGCTGTTTGTAGTTGAGCACGGTGGGTTTTCCATCAAGTTTTAACGATCAATTCATCAAGAATAATCTGTTTTTCTTTGTGTAAAAGCAAGGATAAAATGGCTGTGCTATTTTTTTGAATATTGTCTGCTGGCCGCAACTTGCCCTGCAAGGCCCAGGTCAAAGCACACCGGCGGGGAAAATGATCAGCAAGCTTACCGATAGCCGGTGCTTTATCGGGGGCGGAGGCCGTGTGTATTGAATATGTTTTTTTAGCTGGGCAGGTGAGCGGATAGGTCTGGCTAAACGCATGAATTAGGTTAGCCAGTTGCTTTTGTTGTTTTAAGGGCCTGTTCAGGGTTTTTTATGTTTTTTTAATCAGGAGTTACACTGTGGAAGCAGCCATTTCAATTGGTGAACCATGGATGTGGGGCGTGTTTATTGTTTTCGTCCTCGCCATGCTGGCCCTCGATTTATTCGTCTTTGGCGGCAGCAAGGTGCATAAAGTCAGTGTTAAAGAAGCTGCAAGCTGGTCTTTGGTCTGGATTAGCCTGGCCATGCTTTTTAATGCAGGTTTATGGTGGTATCTGAATGGCACGGTAGGTGCGGAAGTTGCTGACCGTAAGGCTCTGGAATTTCTGACCGGTTATCTGATCGAAAAATCCTTGTCGGTCGATAACGTCTTTGTCTTTCTGCTGATTTTTACTGCATTCAATGTGCCTGCAGAGTATCAGCGCCGGGTATTGGTCTACGGCGTATTAGGTGCGCTGGTGATGCGCGCGGTGATGATTCTGGCTGGTGCGTGGGTTGTGCAGGAGTTTAGCTGGGTGCTATATCTGTTTGGCGCGTTCTTAGTGATAACGGGTGTTCGTATGCTGTTTGTGGCAGAAGAAGAACCGGATATGACCCAGAACCCGGTGCTTAGAATCGCCCGTAAATACCTTCGTGTGACAGATGATCATCATGGTGAAAAGTTTGTCGTGAAGAAAGACGGTATCCGTTACTTTACCCCACTGTTTTTAGTGCTGGTCTTGGTGGAAATTTCAGATGTGGTGTTTGCGGTTGACTCTATTCCGGCTATTTTTGCCATTACAACCGATCCGTTTATTGTCTTTACCTCTAATATTTTTGCCATTTTGGGCCTGCGTGCTTTGTATTTCCTGCTGGCGGATATGGCAGATCGCTTTCACTTGTTACAGTATGGCCTGGCGCTGGTGCTGACCTTTATCGGTACCAAAATGCTGATCATGCCTTGGTTTCATATGCCGATCGCGATCTCTTTAACTGTGGTGACGGTGCTGATTGCAGGTAGTGTGGTGGCGAGTCTTTATGTGTCGCGCAAGCCTGATTGAGGCAGCTAGATGATTGATGTCGTTGTCCTGTTTTTTCTGTTTGGCCTGGCGGCGGGCTTGTTGCGTTCAGAGTTAAAACTGCCCGTCGCCTTGTACGAATCCCTTTCTGTTTTTCTGCTTGTTGCCATCGGTTTGAAAGGGGGGCAAGGTCTTGCATCCCAAGCCCTTGTACCCTTATTGCCACAGCTTTTGGCTGTGGTGGTGCTGGGGCTTGTACTCACCTTAATTGCATTTCTCATCTTGCAGTATATCGGGCGTTTTTCACGTGCTGATGCCTCATCAATGGCGGCTCATTACGGCTCGGTCAGCGTGGCGACTTTTGCCGTCGGGGTGAACTGGCTGATGACGCGGGATATCCCCTTTGAATCGCAAATGACCATCTTTTTGGCGGTGATGGAAGTCCCTGCCATCTTGGTGGGCATCGTGCTGATGCGTGGCGTAAGTAGGCAAACACGCTGGGGCGCGCTGGCGCATGAAGCTTTGCTGGGTAAAGGCGTGACTTTATTGCTGGGCGGCATGTTTATTGGCTGGGCCGCAGGCCCTGATGGCTTGGCTCCGATTAAACCTTTGTTTTTTGATTTATTTAAAGGGGTACTGGCGCTGTTTTTGTTGGAAATGGGGTTGATTGTGAGCCATCAGATGGATGAGCTCAAAAAACGCGGCCTGTTTATTTTGTCCTTTGCCATATTGATGCCGCTTTTGGGCGCTGTGCTGGGAATTGGATGCGGCATCTTGCTTGGCTTATCGCTGGGTGGTGTTACCTTGCTGGCTACGCTGGCTGCAAGTGCCTCATATATTGCTGTGCCTGCCACGATGCGGCTGGCCATTCCTGAGGCGAATCCGGTGATTTCTCTGGCGGCCGTACTGGGCGTTACTTTTCCTTTCAATATCCTGATCGGTATTCCCCTCTATCACCGATGGGCCAGTTATTTTATCGGAGTTGCCGGATGAGTTTGAATACCCAGATACGCACGCTGCTGACGGTAATTACAGAGGCCGCCATAGAGCAGGTGTTAGTGCGCGATTTAGACCGGCTAGGTGTGCGTGGCTATACCATTTCGGATGCGCGTGGCCGGGGCAGCCATGGTGTGCGTGAGGGCGCATGGACCAAATCTGCCAATATTCGCATTGAAATAGTTTTTCCGCGGGCCATGGCCGAATCGACGCTGCTGCACCTGCAGGCCACCTATTTTGCTAATTACGCCATGGTGGCGTTTTTGCAGGATGTTGAAGTCTTACGTTCGGACAAGTTTGAATGATGCGTGAACTTACCGCCAACCCTTTGGCAAAGAGGCTGCTGCTGGGGATGTTTCTGGGATTATTGGGCCTGGCGGTGTCTGTGGTGCTCACTCCCTTTGTTATTCCCATGTTGTGGGCCGGGATTCTTGCTTTTTCAACCTGGCCTTTGTACCTGTTTTTATTAAAGAAAACAGGTGAAAGAGCAACCGCTTCCGCATTAATGCTGACTTTGCTGATGTCGGCGCTGGTGGTGTTCCCGGTGATCTGGTTGTTGCTTTTGCTAAGGGCTGAAAGCAGCCCGCTGATTGATTTGCTGACTGCAGAGCTCGGTTCCGGACGCGTCAGGCCACCCGCTTTCATTGCTAATTTGCCGATAGTAGGTGCAGAGCTAAGTGCCTCCCTTGGTGCGCTGCTGGCAGAGCCCGCCAGAATCGGCATTGAGCTTAAAACCCAGTTACGCCAGCTGGATGCCTACGCCTTTGCCGCTTTGGGCGGGATTGGTAAAAACATGATTAAGCTAGTTTTTGCGCTATTTACTTTGTTTTTTGTGTATTTACATGGTGCCAGCGTGGCCAGACAGGTTCGCACCATTTGTATTTCCTTGCTGGGTGAGCGTGCAGAGGGTTACCTGCAGACGGTGGCTTTAACCACGCGGGCCGTGGTTTACGGCATTGTACTGACCGCTCTGATTCAGGGGGCTGTGGCGGGTTTGGGGTACTGGGCGGTAGGCTTGTCCGCACCGATTACCCTGGCTGCGGTGACGGTATTGCTGGCCATGGTGCCCTTTGGTACGCCCTTGGTTTGGGGGGCTGCGGGCTTGTGGTTGCTTTTTACCGGGCAAACTGCGGCAGGTATTGGCCTGCTGCTCTGGGGCGTTTTGGTTGTTTCCTGGGTTGATAATATTGTGCGGCCTTTAGTTTTGTCCGAGGTCGTGGATATTCCGTTTATTCTGGCGCTGTTCGGGGTATTGGGAGGTTTGGCCGCATTTGGCCTGGTGGGCTTATTTTTAGGGCCGGTGATTTTAGCTGTGGCGCTCGCTGTGTGGCGGGAATGGGTGGATGACGAAGACTCGACGACGGCCTCGCCACAATAATCTGACTGCCTCGGGCCTGAAGGGCCTGCTGTATACTGCTTCTTAAGGCGTTTAGCCATTTTTGATCTTGAATACAGTAGACCTTATGACCGACTCTCTCAGTGATGCTCCAGAAATTTCCTTAATCCACGATTACTTGCACACCTATCACGCCACGCTGGTAACGACCGATGGTTGCTATGCGGTGTCTGTGCAGGGTGAAATTGTTGTTAATGATTTGCGTATTCCCTATCACTTGGTGCCGGATGAAGGCTTTTTAGGTAAAAGCGGCAAGTGGCGCAAGCTTGATAGTGCTGCGCGTTTTGCCATGCTTAAAGCGCGCTGGAACGACGAAGCACGTGCCAAATTAGAAGCGCAGCTTGTGCAATGCGCCGGGCAAGTGCTGACGATAGCCCGTGATTTTGATCTGGATCCCACCGCCACACTTGCGGCGTTTCAGGCTAAATACGAGCTGGCGCGGTTTCGCTGCCAATTAGCGCTGGATAGGATAGCCGCGCTTAAAGGCGGCAAGGCCGCTACGCGTCAGGCAGATAAAACCCATAACGCCGTGAATTTATCGCTGTATCCTGAATCTTTCACCGTGGCGCAAGCTATGCCACGGCACTTTATTGCCATTCTTGGCCCGACTAATTCGGGTAAAACCCACGCGGCCATGCAGCATTTGATGAAGGCCCAATCGGGTGTGTACCTGGCCCCGCTGCGTTTACTGGCTTTAGAAAATTATCGCCGCTTAACGGATGCGGGTGTGGCGGTGAGCCTGATTACCGGCGAGCAAAGAAAGCTACACCCAGAGGCCACCCATGTGGCCAGCACGGTCGAAATGCTCAACCCCAATCGGGTGGTTGAAGTGGCGGTGATTGATGAAATTCAACTTTTAGAAGACCAGGATCGTGGTGCTGCCTGGACGGCTGCAGTGTGTGGCGTGCCCGCCAGCACCGTGTATTTGCTTGGCGCGCTGGAAGCACAGCCTGCGATTGAATCTTTGGTGAAACGGGTTGGTGGCACATTAGAAGTACGAAAACTACAGCGTATGTCGCCGCTGGAAATGGAAAAAAAACCACTCGGCTCCTTGTCTAATTTGCAGGCAGGCGATGTGCTGATTGCGTTCTCCCGCCGTGAAGTGCTGAACTGGCGTGATCAGGCGGTTGAGCAGGGCTTTAAAGTTTCAGCGATTTACGGCAATTTATCTCCTGAAGTGCGTCAGGCGCAGGCCGAGCGATTTATTGATGGGGAAACTAAAATTGTGGTTGGCACGGATGCCATTGGCATGGGTCTTAATACGCCCGCCAGACGGATTATTTTTACCACCGCCAATAAATGGGATGGCTACGCCGAAGGCACGATTGCCGCCTCGCTGGCTAAGCAGATTGCCGGGCGGGCCGGGCGTTTTGGCGAGCACGAAGCAGGCTTTGTGGCGGGGCTGGATGCTAAAACCCATCAGATAATTGCCGCATTATTAAAGCAAACCTCAGAGCCTTTACCGAGCACCGGCTTTTTTGTGTCGCCCAATCTGGATTATTTGCAGCAGATTTCCGGTGCGACCGGCGAGACTAAATTGCAGCCTTTGCTGGAGCTGTTTGCCAAACATATTAATGTGCATGATGAGTTTTTCTTGCCTGCCAATTTAAGCGAGCAAATTGAAAAAGCCCGCTGGCTGGATACGCTGAATCTGCCGCTGACCGATCGCTTTGTCTTCAGCCTTTGCCCGATCTCTACCAAGTTTGCGATGCTGGAATCCGCCTTTAAAGACTGGACACAGGCCCGTGCCAAACGCCGTGCCGCACCGTTATTGCGCATGGATGGCATGGGTGGGCGCAATGAATTGCAATACTTGGAAGACACTTGCAAGCTGTATTCTGCTTACGCATGGCTGGGGTTCAGAATGCCGGATACCTTCCCGAGTGGTGAAATGGCCGAGTCTTTAATGCAATCCACATCCGAGCAAATTGATAAGCTGTTACAGAAACAAAACACCAGCCGTAAACCTGCCAAAGTAAGTAAGGTGCGGCGTGGTGCCTGGGGTAAGTGATTGGCGTAGTGCACTCATTCCTTTTTTAAGGGGGGAGCGTTGAGCTGCGCTCTCTTTTGATCTTACTTTTTGCTGTGACGTACCCTAAATTAATCACCTGTTTTTTAAATCTCTTGCTGCTGATTTATTGAAAGCTCTTTCGGTAATAAATCGTGATCTGAGCTGGGTTTTAGATGATGGTCTTGATATGGATGAGCTGATCGGGCTGCCAGCTTACATTTGATCAGGCTAAAGCGGCAGGGTGGCTTTAGCCGGGTTTTAGCGCTCATGCTGGTGGATTGTATTGATAAACTTGGGTGTACTATGGCCTTTTGCATCCTGGGTATGAGTATGCGTTCGACGTTTTCAATTGTTGTGGTTTGGTTATTGGTTGCGGCGGGGATTTATGGGGGATTTAATGTTTTTTTAGCGCATCAATATAACCCGAATACGCGTACTTTTTTAGCCGGGCAGGGGCAGGAATTAATTTTGCAGCGTTCCCGTGATGGCCATTTTCGTTTAAACGGCAGTATCAACGGCCAGCCTGTGGTGCTGCTTATTGATACCGGTGCCACCACGGTGACGGTGGGGGCTGCGCTGGCTGAGCGTTTACAGTTAAAAGTTGGCCAGCCTTTTATTTCGCAAACAGCGAATGGTGAAGTTGAAGGCTATCAGTCCCGGCTTGATCAGCTTTTATTTGGTCCTTTTGAATTTAAAGCCCTGACCGTCGGTGTGGTGCCTCAGCTCGGTGATGAGGTTTTATTAGGTATGAATGTAATTAAGCGCTTTGATATAAGTTTAAAAAGCGGGCAAATGATTCTTAAAATGAATCACTGATGCTGATTGCCTGTGTATTTACTATTTGCAATAGTAGGTACTGGTTATTCGCTGCACTATATTATTAGTGCTATGCTCGTTTATTATTTTTTTACAAGTGTATCTAAAGCATATGCAGAAAATATTATTATTGAGTGTTTCTGCAGGCGCCGGGCATGTACGTGCTGCCGAGGCTATTCGTGCGTATGCAAATATAAGTGATGCCCGGCCGGAGGTGGTTCATTTAGATGTAATGCAATATGTAACGGCAGGGTTTAGAAAATTATATACCGATTTTTATATTAAATTGGTGAATAAAGCGCCCGCATTATGGGGGTATCTATATCATTTTACTAATGATGCCCAGGCGGACAGCTCAATTGAAAAGGTCCGTAAAAAACTGGAACGGATGAATGCGCGTGCTTTATTAAAAGAAATTTCGAACTTTAATCCGGATGCTATTATTTGCACACATTTTCTACCTGCGGATATTTTATCCAGGCTTTTAAAAAAGGGGGCTATAGATTGTCCTGTCTGGGTGCAGGTTACTGATTTTGATTTGCACAGAATGTGGGTACATGAGGGCATGGCAGGCTATTTTGCTGCCAATGATGAAGTGGCTTTTCGCATGCGGGCACAGGGTATTGCTGCTGAAAAAATCAGCGTAACAGGCATCCCGATTATGCCGGGGTTTGCTGCTGTTGCCAGCCGTGAGCAGTGCGCGGCAGAGCTTGGTCTCAATGCTAAACGTACGACCATTTTATTAATGGGTGGTGGAGCAGGTTTGGGTAGTCTGGATACCATTGCCGCACGGTTGCTGACGCTGGAGGGGGATTTTCAGCTGATTGTTATGGCAGGTAAAAATGAGGCTGCTTTGGCGGCATTGCAAGCTTTATCTTTACGCTATCCGGGCCGTGTTTTGCCCCAGGGTTTTACCGATAAAGTAGAGCGGCTGATGGTATGCGCTGATCTGGTTGTGACCAAACCCGGTGGCCTGACTACTTCCGAATGCCTGGCGATGGGGCTGCCGATGATTGTTAATTCACCGATTCCGGGGCAGGAAGAGCGCAACGCGGATTTCTTATTAGAGCAAGGCGTGGCGCTAAAAGCGTTTGATGCGGTGACCTTAGAATACCGGATACGGTATTTATTAGATAATCCTGCCAGGCTTGCCGAGATGAGTGCAAAAGCACGTGCTCTTGGGCAGATTACTGCAGGGCGGCAGGTGCTTGATAAGGTACTGGCGCGGTAGGCAGGTATTATTTCAGTATGGCGCAGGCGCAAATCAATGATTTGCCCCTGTTGTTTTACTTTTACCTTTTTATAAGGGTTGTTGATGTTAAATATGATATTCAAATTATTGATTGTGGTGTTTCTGGCTATGCCTGCATATGCTGCAGGGCCGGTGCGTAAAGCGGAATGGGCCGAGCCTATCGAACATTCGGCTAATTTATTCAGGATAACGCCACAGTTTTATCGTAGTGCACAGCTTGATGCTAAAGATTTATCGCTGATCCAGTCATTAGGCGTGAAAACAGTGGTGAGTTTGCGTGCCTTTCATTCGGATCAGAAAATTCTAAAAGACACAGGGCTGAAAGCTGTTCGTGTACCGATGAATACCTGGGATATTGATGATAAAGAAGTCATTGAGGCATTACGGGCTATCAGGCAGGCAGAGGGGCCGGTTTTACTGCATTGCCTGCATGGCGCGGATAGAACAGGTTTGATTTCGGCGATGTACCGTATTCTTTATCAGGGCTGGAGCAAAGAGCAGGCTCTGGATGAATTAATAAATGGTGCTTATGGCTACCATTCAATGTGGACTAATATTCCAAAGTATTTAAATGCTGTAGATATAGAAAAAATACGCTTTGCTGTTGAAAAATAATAGCGTCATTTATATCGAAAGATGAATCGTTTGAATAAAAGTTGTATTTTTATTGCCGTATTTTTTACGTAATAACTGAAATGGCGGGCAGCCTGTCATATTCAGGGGGAGCTAGGCCCAATCTGCTGCCATTGCCCTGACGGTATCAATGACCTGATGTTTACTGATGTCTGCACGCTTGCCGCTGCGCCAGGCCATCATCACCTCCCATTCCCGAAGCGGCCAATCACTTATGGTCAGCTTGATGAGCCGGCCTTCGTGTAAATCCCGTTTTACAGCCACTTCCGGCATAAAAGTTAAAAAGCCATGCTCCATTGCCATTTCACGTGCGGCGCTGGCGGGTTGAATGGCGTGAATTGGTCCGCTTACACTACGCAAGCTGCGTAGCTGATTGATGAGCTGATCACAGCCATCGTCCCAGAATTGTGGTGCCAGTTGTTCATTGGCAATATCGGCCAGTGTCAGCTTCCCGGCTTTGGCCAGTGAGTGACGTTTATGCACTACGGCAATAATGGGTGAGCGCCAGATACGCTCCATTTGAATTTCTGCCACAGAGGGGCATTTGATGATAAAGCCCAGCTGAGCCTTGCCGCTGAGCAGGTTTTCCATAATGGTTTGAGAGTGATCGGTGCTGCAGCGGATTTCCATCGGTGCTTTAGCAAGGGCCACCAGAATGGGGGCAAGTACCACAGAAGCTATAATGAGGGCATACAGGCCAGTGTCATTTTTGGCAGGGCTGGCGCGCCCTGGATTACTGTTCTGCCTGATTCCAGCGCAGCCAGTGCTTGCTGTGCCGCAGGCAAGAAAGACAGGCAGGCGGTGCTGGGAATCGCTCCCCGGCGGTGGCGCTGAAATAATTGTGCACCAGGCTCGGCTTCGAGCAAGCCAACTCGCTGACTGACCTGGGGGTGAGACCAGCTGCGTCTTGCTGCTGCCTGACTAAAGCTGCCGCAAGCCACAATGTCGATCAGTAATTGCAAATCATCAATTGTCAGAGCCATAAGTAAAATCCATATTAATTATTAGCAGTTCATGGCTTCTGTAATAACTGGCCACGGCAGAGAATATGCATTAATCATTACGGGGAATGCAAAATGGCTGGGGCAGAGCGGGCAAGGTGGCTGGGGCGGCGTTTTATTATGCTGGATAACATGCTGGCCGTTTGTGGGTTTTTTCTGGTTTTTCTGCTGATTAGCCTGCATTTTGTTGATCAGCGGCTTACCCTGGCTGGTGCTGGCCCTGATTGGAAGTGCAACATTTCTGGGGCTATACAGGCAGTTTTTTCCTTCCCATAAAATACGCTGGCATAGGCTAAAAACCCAGTCTGCATAACTGTTTGGACTGCATGATTCTGGATTATTAAGCTGCTTTAAATTGCCGCCCATCCCTGTTGTATGTAAATAATGCACATGCGCACATGTAAGACTTGCGGTGTAATGGCGTGAAATTTAAGGCGCATGGTGAGAATTTTTCGCTAATTCAAAAACAAAAATTAAGTAAACTTCAGACCCAAATGGAATCCACTCACTTCTGCTTCTTTTTTAAAAGAGAGGCAGCGTAAAGCGAGAGCTTGAAGAAGCTTGGTCGCTATCCGTTTTGCCCTAGTTTACCTAGTAAGAATACAGAGAGTTCTGATGCAGTCTAAACATTTAACCTTGTACATTATCCTTGCTATGGTTTTGGGGATAATCTGTGGCTATGTCGTGAACCAGTACGCAGATAATTCTGCTTCACTTGCGTCTTTTGCCTCTTATATATCGCTGCTTAGTGATATTTTCCTGCGCCTCATCAAAATGATTATTGCACCGCTGGTGTTTTCTACCTTGGTGGTGGGAATTGCCAGAATGGGTGATAGCGGTGCAATTGGCCGGATTGGTTTAAAAACCATGGGCTGGTTTATGTTTATGTCGATCACCTCTTTAGTGCTGGGTCTGGTGATGGTGACTGTGCTGGAGCCGGGGGTTGGCCTGAATCTGGCGCTGCCTGCAGTGGGTACTGAAAGTGGTATCGCAAAAGGGACAATGAATTTAAAAGACTTTTTGCATCATGCTTTTCCAACCAGCATTTTTGATGCAATGGCAAAGAATGAAATTCTGCAAATTGTTGTATTCTCTATTTTCTTTGGTGTAGCAGGTGCCGCTTTGGGTGAGCGGGCCACACCGCTGATTGATGTGATCGATGTAGTTGCGCATGTCATGCTTAAAATCACCACTTACATCATGAATTTTGCACCCGTGGCTGTTTTTGCTGCGATGGCTGCCGTGATCGCCAAGGAAGGGATTGAGGTACTGGCGGTGTATGGCAAGTTTGTAGTTGGTTTTTATGCAAGTATTTTTGTTCTGTGGTGCGTGATTACGTTATTGGGTTTTTTATTTTTAAGAACACGCGTATTTGGCTTATTACGCCGTATTCGCGGGGCGATTCTACTGGCCTTTACAACAGCAAGCAGCGAAGCTGCCTATCCGCAAACGCTGGAGCAGCTGGAAAAATTTGGCTGTAATAAAAAGATATCCAGTTTTGTATTGCCGATCGGTTACTCGTTTAACCTTGATGGCTCGATGATGTATTGCACCTTTGCTACCTTATTTATTGCCCAGGCTTATGGTATCGAGCTGACGCTGATGCAAAAAATCATGATGTTGCTGATTCTGATGCTGACATCTAAAGGCATGGCCGGTGTGCCGCGTGCATCACTGGTGGTGATTGCCGCTACCTTGTCGCAGTTTAATATCCCTGAAGCAGGTCTCTTGCTGATTCTGGGTGTGGATCATTTCCTGGATATGGGCCGCTCTGCTACCAATGTGCTTGGTAATGCTGTAGCCACCGGAGTGGTTTGTAAATGGGAAAACGAGCTTGGTGAAGAGCACGATGTTTTAGCTGCCGGGGCTGCGCCTGAAATTGCACCCGAGTTTACGGATCAGCCTGCTTTAGATAAACCAGCGGCCGTCTGATGGTTGGATTGCTGTAATAAAAATGGCCCGGATCATTTTCCGGGCCATTTTCATTTGGATGGGCCAGCCACGTTATTTGATGTATTTGAGCGCCGGGTGGAGCTAAAAACCTGGCCGTTCAATATTTCTTAATGCACCGCCTGCAGCATCTGCTCAACGACTTTTTTAGCGTCGCCAAACACCATCATGGTTCTGTCCATATAGAACAGATCATTATCCAGCCCGGCGTAGCCTGCATTCATCGAGCGTTTAACCACCATCACCGTTTTGGCTTTATAAGCTTCTAAAATCGGCATGCCGTAAATGGGGCTGGCCGGATCGTTTTTGGCCGCAGGGTTGACCACATCATTTGCGCCAATAATGAGCACAACATCGGCAGTAGAAAACTCGCTGTTGATTTCCTCCATTTCTACCACTTTGTCGTAGGGCACTTCGGCTTCGGCCAGCAGCACATTCATATGCCCCGGCATACGGCCCGCCACAGGGTGGATAGCATAGCGAACGTCCACACCACGTGCGCTCAGTAAATCACTCAGTTCTTGCAAAGCATGCTGGGCACGAGAAACGGCAAGGCCGTAGCCCGGCACAATGATGACTTTTTCTGCGTTTTCCATTAGAAATGCCGCATCGTCTGCACTGCCGGAGCGATAGTTTTTTTGTGCTGATCCGGCAGGGCCGGCCTCGGTAACGGCGGCACCAAAGCCACCTAAAAGCACCGAGATAATTGAGCGGTTCATGGCCTTACACATGATGTAGGATAAAATTGCGCCTGATGCGCCGACGCAGGCCCCGGCAATAATCAGCACCGGATTATTCAGCGTAAAACCGATCCCTGCCGCAGCCCAGCCTGAATAAGAATTCAGCATTGATACCACTACCGGCATATCTGCGCCACCAATGGGAATAATCAGCAGCACGCCTAGTGCCAGTGCAATACCCACCATGATTAGAAAAGAGGATTGGCTATCGCCCCAGACATACAGCGTGCCAAAGCCCAGAATGGCCAGAACCAGCACCAGATTCAAGCCATGCTGGCCTTTAAAGTTAATGGCTCTTGCACCAAACTTACCTGATAGCTTGCCATAGGCAATCACCGAGGCGCTAAAGGTGATTGCACCAATAAATGCGCCGATAAACAGCTCGACTTTCTGCATGCCACTATGGCTAACACCTAAATGAAATATTGCGGCAATGGCGATCAGTACGGCAGACAAGCCAACCAAAGAATGCATGGCGGCAACCAGCTCGGGCATAGCCGTCATTGCGACCGTGCGGGCTTTATAAGCGCCGACTATGGCACCGGCTGTCATTGCCGCAAGAATCAGCCAAATTACGGGTTTGTCAGCCACAAAAAACGAGGTGATGATGGCAAGCGCCATGCCGATCATGCCGAAAAGATTGCCGCGCTGGGCCGACAGGGGGGAAGACAGGCCTTTGAGCGATAAAATAAACAGCACGGCGGAAATTAAATAAAGAACGGCGGTGAGGTTCTGCATTATCTGGCTTTCCTTTTAAACATAGCCAGCATGCGCTGCGTGACTAAAAAGCCGCCAAATATATTTATGCTGGCCAGAAAAATGGCTGCAGCTCCCAATACGCTGGTCAGGCTGATTTCTTGCGCATTGATATCCACGACCTGCAGCATGGCACCCACAACAATAATGCCGCTGATTGCATTGGTAACGGCCATCAGTGGGGTGTGCAGTGCCGGGGTCACATTCCAGACCACGTGGTAGCCTACAAAAATAGCTAGAATAAAAATGGTCAGGCTGCCAATAAAAGGGTCAGTTGTCAGAGCATGGCTGCCTGCTTCTGCAACGGCGGAGGCCGATTCAATAAACATTGCATATTCCTTTTTGCGGGGCGGGTGAAGCCGCCATGACGTAAATTGATATGGAATTTATCAGGCTGGCTGAGCAAGTATCGGGACGGGGGCTGGCTCGGAAACTTTGCTAAGCACGCCCTGATGGCTAATCAGCGTGGCTTTAATAATTTCATCGTCAAAATGTGGTGCATAAGTGCCACTGCTGTCTTGCAGAAGGCTGATGAAAGCCAGCATATTGCGGGCATACAGTGCGGATGCATCAGCCGCCAGCAGGCTGGCCAGATTGCCATGGCCTACAATCACTACGCCGTTTTCGCTATGAACCACCTCGTCAGCTCTGGATAAGGGGCAATTTCCGCCGCTATCCACAGCCAGATCAATAATCACCGAGCCTGCTTTCATTGCCTTTACTGTTTTTTCTGGGATGAGTATGGGCGCTGTTTTGCCGGGAATTTGTGCTGTACTGATGATGATGTCGGCCAGGCGCGCCTGCTGATCAATTAATAAAGTTTGACGTAGCTTGTAATTATCTGACATTTCACGGGCATAGCCGCCGGAGGTTTCTGTGGCAGCCTTTTCATCTTCACTTAGCGCAACTTCAATAAATTTTCCGCCTAGGGACTCCACCTGCTCACGGGTGGCCGGGCGCACATCGAAGACTTCCACAATTGCACCAAGCCGCTTAGCTGTAGCAATGGCCTGTAAACCGGCAACGCCCGCGCCCAGAATCAGGACACGTGCAGGTTTTACGGTACCAGCTGCCGTCATCAGCATTGGCATAAAGCGCGGGTAGTATTGTGTGGCTAACAATATGGCTCTATAGCCTGCAATATTGGCCTGGGACGACAAAACATCCATGGATTGAGCACGGGTAATACGTGGCACCAGTTCTAATGCATAGGCACTGATATTTTTGCTGTTCAGCGTATCAAGATGGGTATAGCGATGAATATCAAACAGGGCGACAAGGGCTGCATGATCGGGCAGCAGAGGAAGCTCATGTGCTTGGGGAGCACGAACTTTAAGAATAAGCTGGGCGCCCTGGTAAAGCGCTTCCGGGTGTAGAGCTATTTCTGCACCAGCCTCGGTATAGGCCGCATCGCTAATGGCAGCGTGTAAGCCCGCCGTACTTTCTACTCTGACAGTATGCCCGGCTTTGATCAGTTTTTTTATCGTCTCCGGCGTGGCCGCGACCCGGAATTCCCCAGGGTAAGCTTCGGCGGGAATAGCAATCAGCATGTCTGTTTCCTCATGATTGGGAGTAATGGGCAAACAATGGGCGCTTATGTCGGTTTAAATATCGGGCTGCGTCAATAAGGCGCGTTTTTGATCTTATCGCAGTGCAACATAAACTGATTGCAAGTCGTGATAAATTAGTTTCAAGGTGTTGTATTTCATATGAATATGTTCTATTTACCGCATATTCAGATAAGGAATACACCTTGCTTTTGGGGTTTGACGTAGAAGGCCAGACGCTTGAATTTATGTTTAAGGCACTAAAATTAAAATGATCGTATGAAAAAAACAGCCTCTACTTGTA
This sequence comes from Iodobacter ciconiae, assembly GCF_003952345.1. Taxonomy (NCBI): domain Bacteria; kingdom Pseudomonadati; phylum Pseudomonadota; class Betaproteobacteria; order Neisseriales; family Chitinibacteraceae; genus Iodobacter; species Iodobacter ciconiae. The sequence continues at coordinate 823,122 of NZ_CP034433.1, forward strand.
TGATTTATCGTGATTTTTTATAAAGATCTAAAAATAACGTTGTTTTTTTGCTTACATTTCATGCAGGTTTATGGTCAATGTGTAATAAAAATGTTATTGATAGTCATTATCGTTTGTAGGAGAATAAATTTAACTTTTCTCTATCAGGATAATGTGATGAACGCATATTTAGTTGGCGCAGATGTACTGGGCAATATCCCTGAGCTTTTATCGAGCTATGGCATCAAGGTACACAAACACGTTTCAGGACGTAATGCCGCACACCAGCGCAAGCCTGCAAGCCTGAAGGGGGCTGATCTTTTGATCTTGTTTACGGATTTTTTAAGCCACAATGTGATGCGTGCATATCGGGAGCTGGCGCATGAAGAAAATATCCGCTTTGTAGCCTGCCGCCGCTCTGTCTGTGCCTTAAGCCAGTCGCTGGATAAAATAGAATGCACCAAGGTCTGCGGTGCTTGCCCAAACAGAAAGACACACTAAGATTGGTAAATTAAATGCGTAAGATATTTGTGTCCTGATAAGGCGCGCCAGGCCCTTGAGAGCCGCTGCAGACTGTTTTGGTTACACTCTAAATAGAAGCCATGGGCAGTATTGTCTGAATATGTACATCATCGGGATGCTCACTTTAGCTTACATATTATTAAAGTGTATATAATGATGTAGTGCTTAATTTTAAAGCTTAATGTAATGTGGTAGTTTGGGTTTTAAGTGATTTATCCCTTATGAACACCACAGATTTACTCGCCTCTTTCGCCGCTGCCTTTAATCAAGATCAGCGCCTTATCTCTCTTCAGCTTGGCGATGGCTCAGTGTGGGGTGAGCAGTTATTGCCCCAGCGCGTAACAGGTAGTGAGGGGATCTGCCAAGTTTATCGCTATCAGGTTGAGTGCCTGTCCTCCAGGGCCGATTTAGAACTTAAATCGCTACTAGGCTTGCCAGTCGTTCTATCTATTGAAAATGCGAATGGTGAGGCGATTGAGCGTTGCGGGGTCATTAGTCAGGCACAGCTTTTAGGTTCTGACGGGGGCTTTGCCAAATATGCGCTGACAGTAGAGCCGCCTTTTGCTTTGCTTAGATACCGGCGCACTTCCCGCGTGTTCCAGGATTTATCTGTCCCCGACATTGTGAAACAGGTACTGGCTGAGCATCAGGGCAAAAATCCGGTGTTTGCCTCGGTGCAAATGCTGGATTTCAAACTCTCCGGCACGCATTCACCGCGATCCTATTGCTTACAATACCGCGAATCCGATTTCGATTTTCTGACACGATTATTAGCAGAGGAAGGCTTAGCCTGGTTATTTAATCATTTGCCGGGCGATAGTCCTCAGGTTCAGTTGCTTGTGTTTGATGATGCTTTTGCAATTGCGGAAGCGGCAGATCCATTTGTTAGATTTCACAGAGCTGACGCCACGGAAGAGAGCGATACTCTGACTGAATGGCAGAGCCAGCGGCAAATCGGCAGCAGCAGCGTGTCTTTGGCCAGCTTTGATTACAAAGCTACCAGCACCAACGAAAGTTTTGATGAAAGTAGTATCGATCAGGGTGATGGCGGCCAGCAGCTGCAGGTAAGTTTTGAAGATTACGACCCCCAATCGCTGTATTATGCGAGTGATGCAGAAGGTTTAAGCCACTACGCACAATTGCGTCAGCAGGCAATGGACGCGCAAAAGAAATCCTTTAGCGGCTCTGGTACTTTACGCAGCCTGCAAGCAGGCCAGTGGTTCCGCCTGGAAGACCACCCCGCGCATGAATGGGATAGCGCCGAGCAGCGTGAATTTGCCGTTACCGAGCTGAAATTTACCGCCAATAATAATTTGCCTGCTGATTTAACCCAGCAACTTGGCTTGGTCGCACCAAGCCTATTGGCCGCTGATGTAGCCAAACCTTATGAGGTTAACTTCACCGCCCAAAGGCGCGGCCAGCCGACCGTGCCCGTTTTTGCCCATACCGAGCACAGCAAGCCCAAAAGCCGCGGCGTACAGACCGCCACCGTCGTCGGCCCTGCCGGATCAGAAGTCCACACCGATGAGCAAGGGCGCATAAAAATAGAATTCCACTGGCAGCGTGCCGCAGAACACCTGGAATTCGGTGCAAGCCTGGATGACAAATCCTCCTGCTGGATCCGCGTGGCCTACCCATCGGCAGGCGCGGGCTTTGGGCATCAGTTCATCCCGCGCATCGGTCAGGAAGTTTTAGTTGATTTTATCGAAGGCGACATCGACCGCCCGATTGTCACTGGCGTGGTCCATAACGGCAGCCACCCGGTGCCAGCGTTTAGCGGCGCAGGCGCTTTGCCTGCCAATAAAACGTTATCCGGTATCAAGACCAAAGAACATGAAGGTGGGCAATACGGCGAGCTGCTGTTTGATGATAGCAAGGGCGAAGTCCGAACCAAGCTATCCAGCGAGCATGGTAAAACCCAGCTCAACCTTGGCTACTTAATTCATCCAAGGACCGATGGAAAAGGTGAGCCACGCGGCGAAGGCTTTGAGCTGCGCAGCGACAAACAAGGTGCGATTCGCGCCAGCGGCTTACTGATCAGTACCGAAGCCAAAAGCGGCGCTAGCGGCAAGCAGCTCGATCGCAGCCCCGCGCAAAGCCAGCTGGAGTCCGCCCTGGCACTGGCCCAAAGCCTGGGTGAGACGGCAACGAATCAGCTTGCCGATACGATTGAAACCGGCGACGACAATAAAACCGTTAAGCCAGATAACAGCGCAGGCAACAGTGCCACCACCGGCCATCTGCACCATCATGTGCATGCCAGCAAAAGCTTTGAAGCTGGGTCAAACACCGATAAAGATGGCAAAAGCCAATCCAAAGATCAGGCTGGTGGACAAAATATCATCCTGCTGCACGGCGAGGACGGCGTGGCGATCACCAGCCCACAAAGCCAGACCATCGCAGCAGGCACTAATCTCGATCTGGTCGCCCAAAGAGACAGTAACCAAACCTCTGGCCGCCGCTGGATACACAATGTGGGCCAGCACATCAGCCTGTTTGTAGCCGGGGTAAAAGATAAAGTCGCACTAAAACTGATTGCCGCCAAAGGCCAAATCCAGCTGCAAGCACAAAGCGATAACGTTGAAATCGCCGCCGACAAAAACGTCAAAATCACCGCCTGCAAAGAAAGCATTACGGTGGTGGCCAAAGACGAAATTCTGATGACTGCAGGTGGCGGCTATATCCGGCTAAAAGGCGGCAACATCGAAATTCACTGCCCGGGGAAGGTAAGTATTAAAGGGGCGAGCCATGAGTTGAGTGGGCCGGCGCAAATGAACCCGCCTTTGCCTATTTTTCCAGATTCGATTTGTAAATCCTGCATGCAACAAGCGAAAGCTGCAGGTAGTCCTTTTGCGAAGAAATCATCATGATTATTAATCCTTATCCTCAAGGCTGCGCGCAGGTATTGCTTGCACAGCTGGCACCTTATTTATCTGCATCAACGAAGGTTTATGCTGTGCTGGATCATAGTTTTGATCCTCATTTATTAAAGAGAATGAGAAATCGGATTGAATGGGTTTCACTTTATCAGGATCGTGGTGCAGATATAGATATTTCTCTGCTGCTTTGCGTGCTTAATAGTGAGAATGAAGCGGAGTTTATAAAGCAAATTGAATTGCTTTTGAAAATCACTAATGGGCAGCCTATGTTGAGCTTTTATTTAAGTGCACTGGATAGGGAAGTAATATTTAGCCATTTTGATCACTACTTTGAAGTTAGTATTTTACCAGAAAAATTAAGTTATATATTGCGCTATGCAGATACACGAATTTTACCTAATTTATTTACACAATTTAGCCCAGAACAAAGTGCTGCATTTTTATCACCATTTAGCTATCTGGTTTATTTTGATCGGGAGGCCCAAATTATATGGCTGGAAGGTGGCAGACAAGCTCAAATCACAAATCAGGCTCTGGTATTGACTGAAGTGCAGTTTATAAAGATGATGGATAAAACGTTAGCTGATCAAATTTTGCAAAATATTCAATTGCTTGAGCTTCAGTCTCTGCTGCCAACAGAGCCTTCAAAAGCCTATGCACAAATAACGGAGCTTTGCGATATTGCCTTGGCTAAGGGAAGTCGTGATGATAGTGATATCCTTAGCTTTTGTGTTGAACATTTACGCATTGAGGCTGCATGATTTTTAAATGGTAGGGTATTTTTTAGTAACGCAGTATTAAAAGTAAAAAAATATACTGATTAAATATAGATCATTTGTATAAAGGATAATAAATGGATTCGCCGGAAAAAGTGCCAGAGCAAACCGAGACTTCAGGTGCTGAGGATGGGTTTAATTTGTTTATGATTGTGGTGTCTTTTTTGAATGCTTTTGCCCTATATGTGGCCGTGACAGGCTCTGGCTATGGCCCTGCGTATTTGATGATTTTTTCTCTTTTTGGGTTATTTGTGAGCCATATCGTGGTACTTATTTGGGCGTGTCAAGTAGAGGCAAGATTGTGGCCTGTATTTAAGTATTCTCTGATGATTAATGGCATTGTTTTTATTGCCATGGGGTTTGCAATGAACGGCCCTGCTGCCCAGGCTGAAAATGATACAACGGGTGGTGAGGCAGCTAATACGATTTCAGCTTCTATTGATTCGGTTAATTATATGCACGATTGGTCAGTAAAATATAAATTGACCGATTTGCGGAGTAATCAGGCTATAGGTGGCAGTATTGTTAGTTTTTTAGCCGGGCCGGGTGGAAAAAATTGCTGTATTAGCTTGCCAAAGCAATGGCAAGCAGGAATGAAAGTGAAAGTTGATTGGCAAGAGGCAGATAAAACGCATACCAAGCCAGATAAATATCAGCGTGAATTAGAAATCCCTCTTTATCAGCAGCCGGGTGATCTTTATGTGCTGTTTCATCCCGGGCAGGAAGTGGAGCTGGTCGTATCCAGAGTGGAGCCGGGTTATCCGGCCTGGCCGGGGAAAATAAAAAAAGATGCAATGGATGCATGTATTGAACGGCTTTCGGAAAAAGAATGTAAGAGGAATTTGCCGAAATATCTTTCAAATTCTCAAGAGCAAATTGCTGCTGATTTTAGAAGGTATTGCCAGCCAGAGAATATTAAGCCAGATGGTGATTCAATGGGATGGGATAAAAAAGGTTGCGCGGAAATGAGAGAGTACTGCATTAAGGAGATGGGTGTTGATAAGCGTATGTGTGAAATAAATTATGAAGAGGACTAATGATGATTGCTCGATTTACTGAAGCATGCAGAGCTTCACCGCTAGATTTATCCAAAGATGAGCTTACTGCCAGATCAAGAACTCAAAATCGTCCTCAATGTCTGTCGTGCGAGCAGGATATTTTCCTTGGTTTCTTTTTTGACGGCACAAACAACAATAAATACCGTGATACAGATGCTTTTGCCCATAGCAATGTGGCGAGATTATACGAGGCTTATTCAGGGGAGCCTACCGTTGCTAAATTGAAAATCCTTAAAAAAACGGCTAAGCCTGATGCGGCAGCGGCGTGGTCTGCTGCTATTCCAAAGGATGAGAAAAAGTATTACCGCAAAACATATATCCCAGGGGTTGGCACACCTTTTATCGAGCTGGGTGACACAGGTGAGGGTTCGGACAATACCCTGGGCCTGGCAGCGTCAATGCATGGTGAGGTGCGTATTAACTGGGCTTTGCTGCAGCTGAGTAATCATATCCATGCCGCATTGATGGGGGGAAATCCGCTGAGTGAGCCGTTGGCAGATGATGGCAAGCTGGCCCGGGAAATGCTGGAGAAATCGTTGGCAAGTGGCGTGCCTAACAGAGGCAGGAGTGTTGTTTTGCAGGAAAGGGCGCGTATGCTGGGCAAGGCCATTGCGCCGATTATTCGGGGTTCTCCCACTATTCGCTCTGTACGCCTTTCGGTGTTTGGTTTTTCACGTGGTGCAGCAGAGGCCAGGGTTTTCTGTAGCTGGCTGCAAAAATATTACAGCGATGGTATTGCGGGTATTGCTTTAAAAATTGATTTTTTAGGTATCTTTGATACGGTTGCCTCGGTTGGTCTGGCTAACTCTGTGCCCATTGGCGGTGTTGAAGGGCACTATGCCTGGGCTAGTGTGGAGAACTTGCAGGTCAGCTCTGCTGTTAAGCGTTGTGTGCATCTGGTATCGGCGCATGAAGTGCGTGGCTCGTTTCCACTTGATTCGATTGGTAGTGGTGCTCAGCATAAAGAGGTGGTTTACCCCGGCGTGCATTCGGATGTGGGAGGGGGCTACCCGCCGAATGATCAGGGGCGCTCTGTTGGCTCAGGGGAGGCGGGGGATGCAAAGAAACTTTCGCAGATTCCATTAGCGCAAATGTACCGCGAAGCTGTAATTGCCAGTGTACCCTTGCTGGGTTCAAAAGATTTTGATGATTTTCATCAAAGTAATTTTAAAATTGACCCAGGTACGGTCAAAGCTTTCAATGATTATATCGGGGCTACACGCTTTGGCAGCGGCAAGCCATCGGGGGTAATGTGGCTCACTGAAACACAGGCTGAGGAGCCTTTGTTGCAGATTATTCGTCGGCACTACGGTCATTTTTTACGCTGGCGAAAAAGTATGCTGGGTAAGGTTCATTTGCTGCCCGGTATGTCTGCTTCACTGGATAGTGCAGCGAAAAAAACGCAGGATCGGCATGATTTACACACAACCGATCTGGCTTTGCAGCAAGAACTAAATATGCTGGAGAAGTATGTCCCTGTTGTTTCCGAGCTCTCTGTCTGGCCGGCTAAAGTGGGCGACTGGAACGATGGTGTTTCTGCCGAGTGGTATAAGCAAGAGGCGGTGTTGCCTGCAAGCAAGGTGTTATTTGAAACTCTGGTTCATGATTCCAGAGCCTGGTTTAAACCCAGCAATTTTAGTGATGATGATCAGGCCTGGTTTAATGAAGGGGGCATGGAAAAAGCACGAAGAATCATGATTAAAAGCATTGAAACCGAACAAGAAAGGGTGCGCTTATCCTACTCTTTGAGTGATGAGCAAATGAAGTTGGTTGAGCATCAAGATTACAAAAAGAATATTGAGCGAATTGAAAATCTGAAAACAAATAAAATGTATCCGGTAAAAAGTGGTGGTCAGGAGCCGATCAGGCTTTATGGCTATCTGCGCTGGCGGCATGTTTTTGGTGTGGCTGTACAGCCTGCTTTGCCGCAAGAGCCGGCCAGTAAAGAAAAAACACGTAAAAGAGCGCTGGAAAAACAGCAGCACGAGAATAATCTGCAGAGCTTGAATCAACAAAATAGCAATGCCAGAAAACGTTATCAGGAAGGGCAAATAAGTGCTCAAGCCTATGCTGAGGCGCTACGGGATAATATTCTTCGCTCGAATGCTGAGCGGCAGCGGCATGCTGCAGCAATGGCGGCTTTAGCTTAAAAAGCCTGATACTGCGTTGTTGATAGCGGCAATAATTGCCGAAGCTTGGTCCTGATCATGCATATAGCCCGCTCAATGCGGGCTTTTTGCTTGGCACAATTCCTGCTTGGTTAAGTGGCGGGAAGCGGTGTGTTGTGCAGTCATTCAGAAATAAAGGAGTTTGGCTATGTTAGGACGTTTGGACGATTACTTTCGCCCGCAGGAGGTTGCTCTGTCACTGCGCAGCCAGCGGCAGGAGGTCTTAGCTTCAAATATTGCCAATAACGACACGCCGGGCTATAAGGCGCGCGATTTTGATTTTAAAAAATCGTTTGAGGCCGCCCTGCAGAAAAATCCGGTAAAGCCTTTGCAGAGCACTGACCCGCGCCATTTACAACCTAAAGACAGTGTTGATTCTCTGTCTAAAGCACTGCTTTATCGTAATCCAAGACAATCCGGTATCGATGGTAATACGGTGGATATGAATGCGGAAATGGCTGCATTTACTGATAACTCAATTCGTTATCAGGCGGGAATTACGTTTATGCAAAAGCGGATTGAAGGCATGCGTACTGCGCTTACCGGCCAATAAAGGATTAAATCATGTCGATGTTCAGAGTGTTTGATATTGCTTCTTCTGCGATGCATGCACAGACCACGCGCTTAAATACGGTGGCATCCAATTTGGCTAATGTGGAATCGGTGACCAGCTCGAATGGCCAGCCTTATCGTGCCAAGCAGGTGGTGTTTCAATCGGCGCCGATTGCAGGCGGCGGAAAAGGGGCTGTGGGTGTGCAGGTCGCTGATGTGATCGAAGATCAATCACCACCCAAGCTGGTCTATGACCCCAAAAATGTGCTGGCAGATGCCAATGGTTATGTGGCAATGCCCAATGTGAGCGTGGTGGAAGAAATGACCAATATGATTTCGGCTTCACGCTCTTATCAAACCAATGCCGATGTGATGAATACGGCTAAAACGCTGCTGCTGCGCACATTAGCGCTCGGCCAGTCCTGATTAAACGCTCTGGAGATGCATGATGGTTCCTCGCACAACGATTAATTCGACGACTGACTATTCGGCGATTAATAAAAAAGTAGACAGCAAAGCATCTGCTGCAGATCAGCAGCAGGATCGTTTTCTTAAGTTGCTGGTTAAACAGCTGCAGAGCCAGGACCCGATGAATCCGATGGATAATGCGGCGACTACCAGTCAGATGGCGCAGATTAGCAGTGTAACGGGGATCGAAAAACTCAATGCCACGATGCAATCGATGATGGCGAGTTTTGCTTCGGCACAAAGTTTTCAGGCTGCTGCATTGATTGGCAAAGAGGTACTCACGCAGGGCAATCAGATGAAATTTGACGGCACTAAGCCAATTGATGCCCGGGTTGATTTACCGGCTGGCGTGAGCAATATCAAGGTGACGATTACAGATAAAAATGGCGCTGTGGTGGATAAACTGACTTTACCCCAGCAATCGGGCGGAGCCGCCGGTGTGGTGTGGGATGGAAAGCTGGAAGGTGACAGGTTGGCTGCAGCTGGTGATTATTTTATTTCTGCAACTGGCCTGAAAGATGGCAAGGAAATTGCTTTAAATACCCTGACCTGGCAAACGGCAAGCAGCGTTGAGCTGGCCAAAACGGGCGTGAATATCATGTTGGGCAGTCAGAAAACGGTTGCATTTAGCGATGTGAAACAAATCCGCTAGTCGTGGACTTGAACAAGGTGAGGTTAGGGTTATGGGTTTCCAGCAGGGCTTGAGTGGTTTAAGTGCGTCGTCCAAGAGCCTGGACGCAATTGGCAATAATATTGCCAACTCCAATACGGTGGGTTTTAAGCAATCGCGTTCAGAGTTTGCAGATATGTATGCAAATTCTTTTGCTACTTCATCCACTATTTCCGGGATGGGGGCGCGCACGGTTGCGGTGACTCAACAATTTGCTCAGGGCAATGTAACGTCCACAAATAACCCGCTGGATATTGCAATTACCGGCAATGGTTACTTTCGCATGGTTGACGGCGAGTCTGTAAGCTACACCCGAAATGGCCAGTTTCAAGTCAATAAAGACGGGTTTATTGTAGGGAACACCGGGCAGAAGTTAACCGGCTGGCCATTTGAGATTACTGCTAATGCTTTGCAAAAAGGGGGTACACCAGCACCTTTACAGCTCTCGAATGGAAATATCGGTGCAAAAACCACAGGCTGGACCGAAGTGGCTGGGCTGGGTGTGAGCGCCGGTTTGCAGTTTGGAATGAATCTGGATGCCAGCCAGCTTCCTAAAGACAGAACAAATCCTCTGGCGACTAATTATGTGGGAGCGCTTAATCCTACCGATATTAAGACGTTTACCAATTCAACTTCGGCACAGGTTTATGATTCCCAGGGTGTAGCACATGCGTTGACGATTTATTTTACTAAAATGTCACCCAATACCTGGGAGGTCAGGACACGGTTTGATAGTGATCCGGTTTCAGCTCCAAACGATCCGATTACCGGTTTGCCGTACCCTGATGTTGTTTTTGATTCAAACGGTAACCTGATCGACAATACCCCTCTCACATTTAGCACAACGCTAACCTCCGGTGCGACTTCACCGCTGGCTTTTCATATCGGTCTGGATGGAACAACCCAGTACGGTAGCCCGTTTGGTGTGAACAGCCTCAAGCAAGATGGTTACCCCGATGGTGTATTGACCGGTGTAGCTATCGATCGGGAAGGCGTGATACTGGGTAAATACTCCAATGGGCAAAACAGAGCCATTGGCCAGGTGACTCTGACTAACTTTACCAATTCCCAGGGCCTGCAAAACCTGGGGGATAATCGCTGGGCCGAAACATTTGCTTCGGGTCAGCCCAGAACCAATGACCCCGGCACCAGTGATCTGGGCACGCTTCAGTCTGCATCTGTGGAAGATGCAAACGTTGACCTGACTGGCGAGCTGGTAAATCTCATTACTGCCCAGCGTACATATCAGGCCAATGCGCAAACTATCAAAGCGCAGGATACTATTTTGCAAACGATTGTGAATTTGCGTTAATAAATTAATTTTCTGGTGCGGGCCTGGTTATTGTGTCCGCGCCTTTCTTGTGATCTTCCCTGTGCCCGAGTGAAAATCGATGGATCGTATGTTGTACATTGCAATGACCGGCGCCAAGCAGACGATGCTGCGCCAGGCCTCTGTTGCTAACAATTTGGCGAATGTAGCTACTCCGGGCTTCAGGGCCGAGCTGACTGCGGCACGTGCAGTACCGGTTATTGGCGGTTCAGGTATGCCGAGCCGGGCTTATGTTGTGGAGCAGACAACTGGTGCTGATTTTACTCCGGGCATTGTGCAGCAGACCGGGCGGCCACTGGATGTTGCGGTGAATGGTGAAGGCTGGCTTGCCGTACAAACACCAACAGGTGAAGCGTATACGCGTAATGGTGGGTTTGAAATTGATGCTGCGGGTCTGTTAAAAACACGTAGCGGTCTGGTTGTGCAAGGGGAAAGCGGCCCGCTGACTATTCCGGAAAACACTCGGATTACGATTGCAAAAGATGGCACGATCAATGGCGCGCCTTTTGATAATCCTGCTCAGGCGGTAGAGATTGGCAGGCTTAAACTGGTAAATCCACCCGAGCGTGAATTGGAAAAAGGCAGTGATGGCTTGTTTCGTCAAAGAAATGGCGAGGTGGCACAGGCGGATGCTGGTGTGAAACTTGCTTCTGAGTCTTTAGAGGTGAGTAATGTGAACCCGGTTGATCAGCTGGTGCAAATGATCGGCTCACAACGCCAATATGATTTACAGATCAAAATGATGCAAACTGCAGACCAGAATGCAAGAAGTGCAGCGCAGCTGTTAACACTGACAGGCTGATCTTGGTGAATCGGTGTTTATAAATAAAAAGCAGGGTGCGTTGTGTGCGCCCGATGGTCAATAAAAACAATAGGAAGTACGCATCATGATGCGCTCGCTGTGGATTGCTAAAACCGGCATGGATGCCATGCAGATGAATGTAGATGTCATCTCGCATAATTTGGCCAACGTCAGTACCAATGGTTTTAAGCGTGAGCGCGCGGTGTTTGAAGATCTGCTCTATCAGAATCTGCGTCAGCCCGGTGGCTCAACCAGTGCACAAACCCAGCAGCCAACGGGGTTGCAACTGGGAACGGGTGTGCGCCCCGTGGCCACTGCACGTATTCATATGCAGGGTAATTTGCAGTTAACCGATGGCACTTTGGATGTGGCAATTAATGGCCAGGGCTTTTTGCAAATTGCCATGCCAGATGGTACGACCGCCTATACGCGTGATGGCTCTTTTCAGGTGGATAGCCAGGGAGCCGTTGTTACGGCCAGTGGTTATGCTCTGCAGCCCGCTTTACAAGTGCCGCAGGGTACAACCAAATTAACAATTGCAAAGGATGGTACGGTAACGGCGATTGTGAATAACGATGCTGCGGCACCTGTGCAGCTGGGAAATATTCAGCTTGCTACCTTTATCAATCCGCCAGGCCTGCAATCTGTGGGTGAAAATCTGTACTTGGAAACAACCGCATCAGGTGCGCCAACTGTGGGTACGCCGGGAACAAATGGTCTGGGCGCGCTAAACCAGGGCTATGTAGAGACATCCAACGTGAATGTAACCGAAGAGCTTATCAATATGATTCAGGCTCAGCGATCATTTGAAATTAACTCGAAAGCGATTAAAACCTCTGATGAAATGCTGCAAAAACTGACGCAGCTCTAGCTTTGAAAGGATTGAAATGATTGCTCGCTTCGCCGTTGCGGCAATGATTGCCGTTTTGCTTGCCGCTTGTACTACGCCTCCTTCGGTGGTTACTCAGCCAACCACGGCAAGACCTGCACAGCCTGTGGTTGCAAGCATCAATAATGGCTCCATTTTTCAGCCCAATAGCTCGCGTTTACTGTTTGAAGAGCGCGTTGCCCGCAATATTGGCGATTTGCTTAATATCACCATCGAGGAAAACCTTTCTGCGGTTAATACCTCAAATAGCAGCAGCAATAAAGCGGGCTCGCTTGATTACAGTACAGCCGGCAATATTCCCTTGCTTCCATGGAGCATTGAGCAATACTTTTCACGGGAAGCTTCTGCGGCTGTTAAGTTAGCAGGGACAAATAAATTTGAGGGTAAGGGGGCAACCAATAGCACCAACACCTTTAAAGGTACGATTGCCGTGACGGTGGTTGATTTGCTGGCAAATGGTAATTTGATTGTGGGCGGCGAAAAGCAGGTTGCAGTGAATAACCAGATTAATACTTTGCGTTTTACCGGGGTCATTAACCCGCTGGACATCAAGGCAGGGAATACGATTTCATCCAATAAAGTGGCTGATGCACGTATCGAGCAGCTGGGTGTTGGCTCTATGGCCGATGCTAATACCATAGGCTGGCTGCAGCGCTTTTTTTTAAGTGTGATGCCGTTCTGAATCTGTTGTCCGGGTTGGGCATAGATGGTTTTGATCTGATTGACCGCTCTTAATAGGTTGTGTGTATGTCCCGGTTTGCCCTGATCTGCTGCTTTTTATTTACGCTTGTGCCCGTTCACGCTGAAAAGCTGAAAGAGCTGGCGTCCGTTGCCGGTGTGCGTAATAACCAGCTGGTGGGTTATGGTTTGGTGGTGGGGCTGGACGGGAGTGGGGATCAAACTACGCAAACGCCGTTTACCGTGCAATCGGTTGTGAATATGCTGACTAATCTGGGTATTCAAGTGCCTAGTGGTGGTAATTTGCAGCTCAAAAACGTAGCCGCCGTCACGGTTACATCTACCTTGCCTGCCTTTGCAAGGCCTGGCCAGCCGCTGGATGTGACCATTGCCTCGATCGGTAATGCAAAATCCCTGCGTGGTGGCACATTGCTGATGGCACCGCTAAAAGGTGCCGACGGGCAAATTTATGCGATGGCCCAGGGCAATATTATTGTGGCCGGAGCTGGCGCATCGGCGGGGGGCTCCAGCACTCAGGTGAATCAGCTGGCTACCGGGCGTATTCCGTCAGGGGCGACGGTTGAAAAATCGGTGCCTACGCTACTGGGTAATGGCGAGTTTGTTCAGCTGGAGCTGCTGACTACAGATTTTACAACCGCCAATCGTGTTGTGAATGCAGTGAATACACAGTATCCGGGTACGGCCGTGGCCTTGGATGGGCGCGTGATTCAGGTCCGTGCACCTCAGGACAATAATTTACGTGTGGCTTTTTTATCTCGCCTGGAAAATATCGATGTCACTCCGGCAGAATCGGGGCCCAAGGTTATTATCAATGCCCGTACGGGTTCGATTGTGATGAATCAGTCGGTTAAGCTCGATAGCTGTGCAATTTCCCATGGTAATTTAACGGTGACCATTACCGCAGATAATACGGTGGTGCAGCCTAATCCCTTGGCCGGTGGAAAAACCGCAAAAGTACAAAATGCAGATATCCAGATTCAGGCTGATAAAGGGCCGATTGCCCGCCTGCCTAAATCCAGCACGCTGCGTGACGTGGTACGTGCGCTTAATGCAGTGGGAGCAACGCCGCAGGATTTGCTGGCAATTTTGCAGGCGATGAAAGCGGCAGGCAGCTTGAAAGCCGAGCTGGAAGTAATTTGATGGTTGATATTATTTAAGCGCTGCTTAGTCTAAGCAATTAATTCATTATATTTTTCTGATACCCCGCTACCTGATCATTACTCCGGCATAGTTATTGCTTGATACTTGCTTAATCCTTTATGAAGCGCAGCCCAGAATGATCTCCTCTGCTCATCCTTCCAGCAATGATCTTGCCATCGATGTTCGCGGCGTGGATAGCTTGCGCCAGCTGGCACGTAAAGATCCTAATCAGGCTGCGCTCGCTGTTGCGCGTGAGTTTGAAGCTTTACTGACTAGCCAGATGCTGAAATCAATGCGCGAGGCAACCCCTAAATATGATGAGATGGAATCTGGCACTGCGGAGATGTTTCGCAGTATGCATGATCAGCAGTTGAGCCAGATGTGGTCCAAGCAGGGTGGCGTAGGATTTGCCGAATCGATTGTGCGGCAGATTGAGCTGCAACGTGATCCTTCGCTTTATCAAAAACCTTCTCCTGCATTTCACCATACTTTGCCAGCGGCAAAAGCCGCCGAGTCTTCGGCAAAAGATGCCGTTTTAAGTGGCCATTCTTTTGCTTCCACGCTGGCTGGCAATGCAAGCTCTGCCGCAGCATCTTTAGGTGTCTCGCCGCACGTGCTGGTTGCGCATGCGGCGCTGGAGTCGGGATGGGGGAAAAAGCCCATTAAAGATTCGGAAGGGGGAGATAGTCACAATTTGTTTGGTATTAAGGCAAGCAAAGACTGGAAAGGCAAAACGGCCGATATTACTACCACCGAGTTTGTGGGCGGGCAGGCGCAAAAGCGGGTTGAGCGTTTCCGGGTTTATGATTCTTATGCAGATTCGTTTAATGATTACGCCAGCCTGATCAAGCGTCGTTATGCCGATGCCGTAGGACAGGGAGCTGATGCGCAGGCTTATGCGCGTGCCTTGCAATCGGGCGGGTATGCAACTGATCCGCAATACGCGAATAAATTAGCACAGGTCGCCGAACAATTACGCCGCCAATTAGCATAAGGGGTCAGTTTTTGATGGCCCGGCAGCTGCGGGTGTTTAGAGCGGTCTTTAAGTATTGGCCATTTGTGCCGATAAAATAGTAGCAAAGGAGTGGCATCATGGGCGCCAGTGTTTTTGGTATTGGTTTAAGTGGCTTAAATACAGCAAGCCTGGGTTTGAGCACAACGGGTCATAATATTGCAAATGCCAATACACAGGGCTATTCACGCCAGAGTATCAAGCAAAGCGCTCCCTATCCCCTGTATACGGGGAATGGTTTTACAGGTTTGGGGGTGCGTGTTGATACGGTGCAGCGCTCTTATGACGAGTTTTTAACCAAGCAAGTGCAATCGGCTACTTCACAAAATAGTTATTACGACACGTATCTGGCCGAGATCAAGCAAGTTGATAATCTGGTGGCAGACCCTGCTGCCGGCGTGTCGCCTGTTTTGCAGTCATTTTTTAGTGCTGTGCAGGGAATCTCTACGAACCCTGCATCTTTGCCCGCCCGGCAATCTTTGATGAGTAATGCTCAGGGGCTGGTGAACCGTTTTCAGGTGTTTGACCAGCGTCTTTCTGAAATGCGTGCAGGGGTAAATGGTAATTTAGTTAGTGCCGCAGATCATGTTACGGCCCTGTCGAAACAAATAGCCCAGATTAACGGGCAAATTGTTATATCAAGCGGTAGCGGACAATTGCCCAATGATTTGCTGGATCAGCGTGATCAAATGGTGCTTGATTTAAATAGCCTGGTAAAGGCAACTTCAATTAAACAAAGTGATGGCTCTATTAACGTTTTTATCGGTAATGGGCAAAACCTGGTTGTAGGGGGGACGGCCTATTCAATTGCGGCCAAGCCTTCGACGGCGGATCCGCAGCGGCTTTCGATTGTGTACACCCAAGGTTCTATCGATGTGGAAATTCCCGAAGATATGCTAACTGGCGGGCAATTGGGGGGATTACTGGAGTATCGGGGTAAAACGCTGGATTCTGCGCAAAATTCGATTGAGCGTATGGCTCTGGTACTGGGTCAGACATTTAATGCCCAGATGCGCCAGGGGCAGGATTTGTACGGCAATATGGGTACAAACTTTTTTGATTACCAGCAGAGCAGCGTGTCATTTAATCATACGGTCGCCGGGGTGAGTACGGTGTTTGCAACGGTTGGTTTACCTGTTGGAGTGAAAAGTGTGACGAGTGATTATTCGCTCACTTTCACCGGTACGGCAGGGAGTGAATACAGCATCACACGCTTGTCTGATAATGTTAGTCAAACGGTGAGTGCCGCAGTGATGGGAACGAACCCGACAGTCTTAGGCTTGAGCTGGAGTGTGCCCGGGGTGATGGCAGCAGGAGAAACGTTAGGGGTGAGTATGCCTCCGGCTATAGGCAATGTTTTATCCAACCTGAATAACACGGCGGCAGTTCCACCCGCTCTGGCTCCTTTGCTGGGTGGGTATATCGAGGATGTGAGCAAGGTTCAGCCTAGTGATTACGAAGTGTTCTTTAATGGCACAGATTATCAGGTAACAAGGCAGTCAGATGGCCAGCGTACCCAGATTACGGGGGCGCAATTTACCAATAATGCTAACGCAATCAGTGTGGATGGCTTGCACCTGAGTTTTTCCCAGGGAGTCCCCACGACCGGAGACCGGTTTACTGTTCAGCCCTATGTTGGTTTTAGCCGGGGACTGAGTATTAAGCCTACAGACCCCCGGGTGATTGCGGCAGGTCTCCCTATTCTTTCGGATACGCAGCGCACCAATACAGGCACAGGAAAAATCGGGCAAGTTGGTATTGATTCTGCCTCTACTGTGACAACGCAATCTGCGGTAAGTCCCCAGCTAAAAAATCAGGTTGATATCATGTTCTCGGTACCAACCGTAGGCCCACAGGCCGGCATTTTATCGTATAGCCTCGCTGATACTGTTTCTGGTGCAACAGCTGGCCCTTTGACCTATGTGGCAGGGCAAACAATTGCGTATAACGGCTGGAATGTAAAGATAGATGGTCAGCCTGCTCAGGGAGATAAGTTCTCTGTTAAAGCAGGCACTTCTCTGGACGCAGACGGGCGCAATGCTTTAAAACTGGGTGAATTGCAATCCAAAAAAATAATTGATGGTGGCAAGGCCAACTATCAGGAAGCATATGGGCAGATGGTGGCGGTGATTGGCGCAAAAACCAATGAAGTTACTATTATGTCAACGGCACAAACGGAAGTACTAAAACAGGCTGGAATTTCCCGTGATTCTGTTTCAGCGGTTAATTTGGATGAAGAAGCCGCTAATTTATTGCGCTATCAACAGGCTTATCAGGCATCAAGCAAAGTGATTCAAATTGCCCAGCAAGCATTTGATGCCATTGTGCGTATTGGTGGTTAACAGGTGTAAATGGTTGTTGTTTGGCATTTATAAGGAATAATTAGCATGCGTATCGCAACCACGACGATTTACAAGCAAGGTGCTGCCGAATTGCAACGCCACTCCAACGTGCAAGCGAAATTGCAGAATCAGTTATCGACGGGGCGTCGTGTTTTGACCCCTGCAGATGATCCTATTTCATCTGCAAAAGTATTGGATATTACTCAGGCGCAAGAGTTGAATAAACAGTATGCCGTTAATAGCCAGACGGCAGATTCTGCAATGCGTCTTTCTGAGTCAACCTTGCAGCAGGTCTCGGATCTTTTACATGATATTTATTCACTGGCAGTGAAAGCAGGGAATCCTTCCCAGACATTGGCAGAAAAAAAGTTACTCGATTCTGAGTTGCAAGGGCAGTACAAGGAGATGATGAGTCTTGCCAATGCAACAGATGGTGTGGGTGCGTATCTGTTTTCCGGGTTTAAAGGTTCTACCCAGCCCTTTAGTGAAACATCTTTTGGCAATGTGATTTACTCTGGCGACGATGGCCAGCGTCAAATGCAGATATCGGGGTCCAGGCAAATTCCGGTATCAGAATCGGGTTATCAGATCTTTCAGGCAGGGCGCACTGGTAATGGCAATTTTGTGAACTCTGCAAATGCCGTGGCTCCCGGCAACTCGGGAAGCGGGGTGATTAGCCCGGGTGAGGTGGTGGATATTACCAAATGGAACGATCCGGCTCATTCACAGAAATTTAAAATTGAATTTCAATCGGTTGATGATCCGGCTAAACCCGGCAAGCCTGTGATTGCTTACGATATTATTGATAATCAGGCTTTGTTAACCGATGGGGTGACGGCTAACCCGAATTTTAATAAATCAATTGTTGATGGCCACGATTACACTGCGGGGGCAAGGCCTGTTATTCCTGGGACACTTAATAATTACCCGCGTGCTTATATACCAGGTGGTGATATTGCGTTTAAAAGTCTGGCAACCGATCCTGTTGGTGTCCCCCCTGTTGCCGCCTGGGATTATGGCATAAAGATGAATGTGACGGGGCAGCCTGCAGTAGTGATCGGGCCGCTTGGCACTGGTCCAACTCCGAGCGGGCCGGTTTCCAGTGGTGTAATGGATTCTTTTAATGTGGATCCTAGCCGCAGTAATGGCGATATTTTTCAAACTATGAAGGTTTTTTCTGACGCGCTAAATGCATATCAGACCAGCCCTACCGGCATGGCTAATTTTCAAAACCAGCTCAATACTGTTTTGCAAAACACCAGCAATATGCTGACAAATGTTTTGTCTTCCCAGGGAAATCTCGGGGCGAGGATGATTGAAACTCAGTCGGTGCAGGACACGAATGGTGATTTAAAAGTGCAATACGGGCAGACATTGTCACATTTGCAGGATTTGGATTATTCAATTGCATTAAGTGATTTTTCTTTAACGCAAACCTTGCTTGAGGCATCAAGAAAATCTTTTTCCCAAGTGCAAGGCTTAAGTCTGTTTCAGTACATTAGTTAATTGAAAAGCGGCCATTACTGGCCGTTTTTCGATTAGGCTGCATACAAATCTTCCTGAACAAGGCTCAAGCTGCTTTGGGCTGACTCCTGTATTATCCGCTCCATGGCTAAAATTCGATCTTCTTTTATTTGTCAGCTTTGTGGCTCTGCATCTCCTAAATGGCAAGGGCAATGCCCCGGCTGTGGTGAGTGGAATACCCTGCAGGAGGGCGCGGCGGAGACGGCTCCTGCCACTCGCTTTCAGTCTTTGGCTGCCGATGGTGCGATTCACCAGTTAAGCGATGTAGAGGCCGCAGAAATCCCGCGTATTGCTACCGGCATGGCAGAGCTTGATCGTGTGCTGGGCGGCGGCTTGGTGCCCGGCGGCGTGGTGCTGATTGGCGGGGATCCGGGAATCGGCAAATCAACACTTTTGCTGCAAGCCATGACTTTGCTGGCGGCTGAGCGGCCGGTTTTGTATGTCTCTGGTGAAGAGTCCCCGCAGCAAATTGCTTTGCGTGCCAAACGTCTGGGCTTGCCTGCAGGTAAAGTAGCGTTGTATGCAGAAATCGGCTTGGAAAAAATTCTGCTCGCACTCGAAAAAGTGGGCCCGCAGGTGGCTGTAATCGACTCGATTCAAACTGTTTATTCCGAGGCGCTCACTTCTGCCCCGGGGAGCGTGGCTCAGGTGAGAGAATGTGCCGCGCAGCTCACGCGCTATGCCAAGCGCACAGGCACAACTATTTTTCTGGTAGGGCATGTTACAAAAGATGGTGCAATTGCCGGGCCACGTGTGCTGGAGCATATCGTGGATGCGGTGCTTTATTTTGAAGGGGATACGCATTCCAGCTTTAGGTTGATACGAGCAATTAAAAACCGGTTTGGAGCTGTTAACGAGCTGGGTGTGTTTGCAATGACCGATAAAGGTTTGCGCGAAGTATCCAATCCGTCTGCACTCTTTCTGTCCCAGCATAAAGAGCCTGTGCCTGGTAGCTGTGTTTTGGTGACGCAGGAGGGCACTCGCCCTTTACTGGTAGAGATTCAGGCGCTGGTTGATGATTCGCATTCCCCTCAGCCTAAGCGTCTTGCAGTAGGGGTGGAGCAAAATCGTCTGGCTCTGCTGCTGGCGGTATTGCACCGCCACGCGGGCATTGCTGCATTTGATCAGGATGTATTTATTAATGCGGTGGGCGGCGTGAGGATTGCCGAGCCTGCTGCAGATTTGGCTGTTTTGTTAGCGATTGTGTCTTCTTTAAAAAATCGTCCTTTGCCCGACAAATTGGTTGTATTTGGTGAGGTAGGCTTGGCGGGGGAGGTGAGGCCGGTGCAGCGGGGGCAGGAGCGCCTGCGTGAGGCGGCCAAGCTGGGTTTTACCCATGCCATCGTGCCTAAAGGTAATCGCCCCAGGCAAAGTATTGAAGGCATGACAGTGACGCTGGTTGAGCGTTTAGAAGAGGCAGTTAGCGCGGCATTGTAAGTTTTTTAGTACAATGGCCTTGAAAAATAAGCGTACGCCCACATCAATAAAACATTGCTGACTGCTTTATCCTTCGTCTAGGATTTGATAGGTCAATTGATTACCCCCATGCTGGAGACTTAATGATGAGTGAACATATCGCACAGGTTACAGATGCCACGTTCGATGCTGAAGTATTGCAAGCGCAAGGCCCCGTTTTGGTTGACTATTGGGCTGAATGGTGCGGCCCGTGCAAAATGATTACTCCGATTCTGGAAGAAGTCGGCGCGGAATATGCGGGTCGTTTGAAAGTAACAAAACTCAATATCGACGATAACCAAGCGACACCTCCTAAATATGGCATTCGTGGTATTCCGACACTGATGTTGTTCGTGGGTGGTGAAGTAAAGGCCACCAAAGTTGGTGCGTTGTCAAAATCGCAATTAACTGCATTTCTTGACAGTAATATTTGACAGCACTGAGTAAATCCATATAGGCTTATGGATATTCAACTGGGCTCGCCGGATATTCTTTTCGGCCCGCCCGGATTATTAAAAAATTTCTGTTTTCCCTTCCCGATTTACTCAAGCGCGCCCTCCCTATGCACCTGTCTGATTTAAAACACCTCCATGTTTCCGAACTTGTTGATATGGCTACGTCTTGCGAGATTGACGGTGCAAACCGGCTGCGTAAGCAAGATCTTGTTTTTGCCATTTTGAAAACAAAAGCTAAAAAAGGTGAAAGCATTTACGGCGATGGTACGCTGGAAGTGCTACCTGATGGTTTTGGTTTTCTGCGAAGCCCGGATACTTCCTACCTGGCTGGCCCTGATGATATTTATGTCAGCCCTAGCCAGATTCGCCGCTTTAATTTGCACACCGGTGACACTATTGATGGCGAAATTCGTACGCCCAAAGATGGTGAGCGCTATTTTGCGCTGGTTAAAGTCGATAAGGTCAATGGCGAGCCACCAGAAAATGCTAAACATAAAATTCTGTTTGAAAACTTAACGCCACTGTTTCCCAATAAGCGTTTACATCTTGAGCGTGATATCCGCGCCGAAGAGAATGTAACTGGTCGTATCATTGATCTGATCGCTCCTATCGGTAAAGGCCAACGCGCACTGTTAGTTGCGCCGCCAAAAACCGGTAAGACGGTGATGTTGCAGCATATTGCCCATGCAATTAGTGCTAATCACCCTGAAGTAATGCTGATTGTGCTTCTGATTGATGAGCGCCCTGAAGAAGTAACCGAAATGCAGCGCTCTGTGAAGGGCGAGGTGGTTTCTTCTACGTTTGATGAGCCGGCAACCCGTCACGTACAAGTGGCGGAGATGGTGATTGAAAAAGCCAAGCGTCTTGTTGAGCACAAAAAAGACGTGGTGATTCTGCTCGATTCGATTACCCGCCTGGCTCGTGCCTACAATACTGTGGTGCCTGCGTCTGGCAAGGTTTTAACCGGTGGTGTGGATGCAAACGCATTGCAACGCCCCAAGCGCTTCTTTGGTGCGGCTCGTAATATTGAAGAGGGCGGCAGTTTAACGATTATTGCTACGGCGCTGGTTGATACCGGTAGTCGTATGGACGATGTGATTTACGAAGAATTCAAGGGTACGGGTAATAATGAAATCCATCTTGACCGCCGTATGGCAGAAAAGCGTACTTATCCGGCATTAAATGTAAATCGTTCCGGCACACGCCGTGAAGAATTGCTGATTCAGCAAGATCAATTGCAAAAAATATGGGTTCTGCGCAAATTACTTTATCCAATGGATGATCTGGATGCGATGGAATTCTTATTGGATAAAATCAAAGGCACCAAGAATAATATGGATTTCTTTGATTCGATGCGTCGATAAGCACATACAGCGTAGCTTGTTCAAATTGCGCTTTTATGCGATGATCTCGTTTTTATGGCTAGTGTTGGCACAACCCCAGCACGCTAAATGTAAAGGGAAGTAAAATGAAAGATGGTATTCATCCAGAATATAAAGATGTTGTATTCCAAGACGTAGCTGCTGATTTCACATTTATGAGCCGTTCTACTCTAACTGCTAAACAAACAATCGTTTGGACTGACGGCAAAGAATATCCATTGGTTAAGCTGGATATTTCTTCGGAATCGCACCCATTCTACACCGGCAAACAAAAGATTGTGGACACTGCCGGTCGTATCGACAAGTTCCGTCAAAAATACAGCATGTACGGCAGCAAGGAATAATTATCCCTGCGCAGTATCTGAAAAAGGCAGCCGCGCGCTGCCTTTTTTGCATTTAAAAGCTGTCTTTAAAAATTCGATATTTACTATTGGGCTCTTGTAAGCCTTAGGCAAATACCATGCTGACTTATCTTCCTCCTCTTGAACGTGAACCGCTGGCTGCGGGGGCTGAGAAGCCCTGGCTGCTGCTGCTTCTTTGTTTTGTCTGGTTAATACCAGGCCTAGTGGGCCATGATCCGTGGAAGCCCGACGAAATTGAAACTGCCGCAGTGATCCAGCAGTTCATGCAAGGAGCATATTGGTCTGTACCCCAGTTTGCAGGCCAGCCTTACTTGGAGCATGCGCCCCTATATTATTGGTGTGCAGCGCTGCTTGCATGGCCCTTGCAAACGCTGGGTATGGCAGTGCATGATGCTGCCCGTCTGACGACAGGCATCTGGATGGCGCTGGCTTTATGGGGCTTGGGTTTAGCAGGGCGCGAGCTGTATGGCCGCCGAAATGGCCGTGTTGCCGTGATTACCTTGATTGGCTGCATTGGTTTGATTATCTGGGGACATCATCTTTCCCCTCAGGTTTTGGTTTTAGCTGGGTTTTCCTGGCATATTTTCGGGTTGGCCTATGCTCTGCGCCAGCCCCTGTGTGCGGGTTTATTGCTGGGTTTGGCATGGTTGCTATTACTTTTAGGGGGTAATTGGGCTGAATTTATTTTAGCGCTCAGCTCCGCATTGCTGCTGTTTTTATTCAGGCCATGGCGCAATACTTCATTTGGGGTGAGCCTACTTTCAGCCCTGGTGATTGCAGTACCTCTGGGGGCCATCTGGCCGATCGATCTTTATCAGCATGCGCGACCGGTATTTGATTTATGGATTGATCAATATGCGCTGGGGCCGTTTGGTGGTTTAGCTGATTTTAAAGCGTTTCATGCGTTCGGTTTCTTTTCTTCAATTGTGTTGTGGTTTGCCTGGCCCGCTTTACCTCTGGCAATTTGGGGCTTGTGGGCAAATCGGCGGCAGTTAACTCAGCCCAAAATGCTTTTGCCTAGTGTTTTGCTACTGGTATATGTACTTTGGTTTGTGATGGCGGGTGATACACGTGAATCTCATGCACTTATCGTGTTGTTGCCATTGTCTATTCTTGCTGCCAGCGGCGTGGATGATTTACGCCGTGGTGCGGCCCAGGCGCTAAACTGGTTTGGTTTGATGACCTTTGGTCTATTTACAGGTCTGCTCTGGTTGGGCTGGCTGGCCGTGCATACCGGCATGCCTGCCGGGCTGGCTAGAACACTGCGTGAGGCTAGCCCGGCATACCAAGAGCGATGGGATGTGCCGGGAATTATTTTTGCAATTGCACTGACTGTTATCTGGGGCTTTGTTATTGCGCGTAAACGTCCTCCAGGGCGGCTGGCAGTGACTAATTGGGCATGTGGAGTGACTTTGATTTGGGGGGTCCTTATCGGCTTATGGCAGCCATGGCTGGATGCACAGAAAAGCTATCGCAGTGTTTCATATTCTTTGCGTGATGCGATACAAGGACAAAAGACATGCATTGATGGGCGAAATATTCCATCGGCTCCGTTAGCATCATTTGAGTATTTTGCGGGGATTGTATTGCAGCAAGGTCACCAGGCTGAGAGTTGTGGCTTACGAATGACGATCGGAGAGGAGCCTCTGGGAGACACAGTCTTGTGGAGGGGTAATCGCGAGGGTGAGCATAAAGAATTTTTTGTTGTGACTATCGTTCAATAAACTAAAAGGATCGCTTATAAGGTAAGCGATCCTTTTTTTAGGGCTCGCTAAAGGTCTTACGGGGTGTTTGTTTTTTTATTTATTGTTTTTAAATGTGCCGCAGTGTCTTCTATTACTTTGCGTCGAACATAGAAAAAAATATAAACAGCCATACCTAAAATAAAGAGGATGGTAAACAGGCTTAATAAACCGATATCAGAAGTAAACAGCGCTTGAAGTGGTGTATTTTCCATGGTGATTACCTTGTATTTATATGATGCTATATGAATACAAATACGATGTTTAGGTATTGATGCATATCAAGCTTCCTATGCAATTGTTTATTATAAAAATGATTGTCTGGATTTCTGTCTGCATATTTTCGTGTTTTGTCTGATACAGCAGCCTACTGCTGGCCGTCAATGAGTAAGGTTTTTTTGTCGGTTAAGAAAATACGCTGTGCTTCAATTTTTTGCTGTTAATTTGCCCGCTAATAAATATCACGAAGTATTGATCGGTAGAGCTTATAGCCAGGTTTTGAATGGCGATATTGTCCACGTCATGCCCTTAGCTGTTATTAACAGGTTTGATGGTTATCTGGGCCACTTAGCTGGCTGGCCATTTTTCCTGAATGATATTCAGCTTCAAAGCATGTGTATTTTTATTTGATAAGAGCTATTTATCTGCTGGCCAGAGAGTGTAGTGAGCAGATTGATAAAAGCGGCTTGGAGGAGGGGCATTTATGGTGTGGGCGGCAGAAATACTGCCACCCCGGTTTTAGGTATTAGTCGCGGAAGTTTTGATATTGTAATGGAAAATCAGTAATTGATTTTCGCATTAATGCAATTACTTCTTGCAGTATATCGCGTTTAGCACCTGTTACCCGTACAGTATCACCCTGAATAGCTGTTTGCACTTTTAGTTTTTCATCCTTAATAAGTTTGATGATTTTTTTTGCTAAATCCTGATCAATACCTGCTTTGATTTTCATTTCCATTTTTACTTTATTGCCAGAAACTTTTTGGATATCGCCACTTTCCAGGCGTTTACTGCTGTCGGCTTCTTTTTTTTCCAACGCTGGAAATAAAATATCTTTAATCTGATCAAGCTGGGCGTTTGAATCTCCATGGAGCGTGATGGTTTCATCTTTTTCGTTTAAATCAACTTTGGCGCTAGTGCCTTTAAAGTCAAAACGATTGTTGATAACACGATCTACGGCATCAATTGCGTTTTTAAGCGCAACCATGTCCAGTTCGGAGCTAATATCGAAAGAAGGCACAGGCTTCTCCTTTATGTAAGTAGTGAATTAAATCTATTTCGGGTTCTTGTCGTTTATGCAAAATGACAAACGTAATGCAGTGTTTCCAGTGTTTCAATAGTAAAGCTGGAGTTGGCAGGTACATTAAAACTTTGGCCTGCTGTATAGGTGCTCGCCTCGGGTTCACCGGCCTGTTTTACATGGCAAAGACCCGCTACGATTTCCATGATCTCTGCTGCGCCTGTATTAAAAGTAAGTGTTGATGGCAAAATAACACCGACTGTTTTTTTTTCACCGCTGGCTAAAATAAGGCAGTGTGATACGCAGAGGCCTTCAAAATAAACATTGCCCTGCTTAAGTACTGATACATTATCAAATTGTGACATAGAAATTTCTCTTTATTTTTGAAGGAGTTCGGTGAGTATCGTTTTTACAATAAATCCGAATACGCCAAACCCCAGTGTAAAGAATAAAACCAGGGAGCCATATTTTCCTGCTTTAGAATCTGCAGCTAATCGATAAATGATAAAGCCCATATAAATGATGAGGCCGGTACAGAGGATAGACACCGATAGCGTGGTGAATGTTTCCTCTGACATATTTTTAAGTGCCTCAAGCATAATGGTTTCCTTTTGTTTTACGCACAAAGCCGGCAGCGAGCCGGCTTTGTTTTCATCTGATTTAAGCTTACTTGCGTAATTTAGCGGCAATTCGCATACGTAATGCATTCAGTTTAATAAAGCCTGCTGCATCTGCCTGATTATAAGCCCCGCCATCGTCTTCAAAGGTGGCAATGTTGGCATCAAATAGTGATTGTTTGGAGTCACGCCCCACCACAATCACATTGCCTTTGTAGAGTTTAACGCGCACCCAGCCATTTACATGGTTTTGGCTTGCGTCAATCATGCTTTGCAGCATCAGGCGCTCTGGTGCCCACCAGTAGCCGTTGTAAATCAGGCTGGCGTATTTAGGCATCAGCTCGTCTTTAAGGTGAGCTACTTCGCGGTCAAGGCAAATGGATTCAATGGCGCGGTGGGCTTTCAGCATAATCGTACCGCCGGGGGTTTCGTAGCAGCCACGGCTTTTCATGCCAACAAAGCGGTTTTCAACCAGATCAAGGCGGCCAATACCGTGTTTGCCACCGAGTTTATTCAGTGTGGCCAATACCGTGGCCGGGCTCATTTTGACGCCATTAATGCCGGTAATATCGCCTTTTTCGTATTCAAGCTCTACGTACTCGGCTGCATCCGGGGCTTGCTCCGGGCTAACCGACCAGAGCCACATGTCTTCTTCGGGCTCGGCTGCCGGGTTTTCCAGTACCTGGCCCTCGTAAGAAATATGTAGCAGATTGGCATCCATAGAGTAAGGGCTGCCACCATTTTTTTTCTTGGCGATATCCATGCCATGTTTCTCGGCGTAATCGAGCAGCTTTTCACGGCTGTTTAAATCCCATTCGCGCCATGGTGCAATCACTTTGATGTCCGGGCGCAGAGCGTAATAGCCCAGCTCGAAGCGGACTTGATCATTGCCTTTACCTGTTGCTCCGTGGCTGACGGCATCTGCACCGGTTAGATTAGCAATCTCAATCTGGCGCTTGGCAATTAGCGGGCGGGCAATGGACGTGCCCAGCAGGTATTCGCCTTCATAAACGGTATTTGCTCGGAACATGGGGAAGACAAAGTCCCGCACGAACTCTTCGCGCAAATCATCAATAAAAATATTTTCTGGCTTGATGCCAAACTGTACGGCTTTTTGGCGGGCGGGCTCAAGCTCTTCGCCCTGGCCCAGATCTGCGGTAAATGTCACCACTTCGCATTGATATGTATCTTGCAACCACTTCAGGATTACCGAGGTATCTAGGCCACCAGAGTAGGCAAGAACCGCTTTTTTAACATCAGACATGAGAGCTCCAAGAGGGGGAGAAGGGGCAAGGGTTAGTGAGTAAGAGCAAGCCGCGCACCAAAGCTGATAAAAAGTACACCAGTTAAGCGCGCCAGCCAACGGCTCAGCCACTGTTTGCCTGCTAGTCGCCTGGAAAGGCCTGCACCAGCAAAGATTAAAAAGGTCAGATAAGCCAAACTTACGGCTTGAACGATCATGCCAAGTATTGCAAAAGTGAGTGGAATCCGGTCATAAGCCGGGTCCACAAACTGGGGGAAAAATGCCATAAAAAATAAGATTGCTTTCACATTTACAAGCGAAATAGACAGTGCCTGCTTGTAAATATGGCCAGACGGTGCTTCCATTGGCGCATTATTGCCTGCCTGTGGTTTTGCTAGCAGCATTTTGAATCCCATCCAGGCCAGATAGGCTGCACCAGCATAACGAACCATATCAAAAGTTGCAGGATGAGTGTGCATTAAAGATGCAACACCCACACTGGCAAGTAGCATCAGGATTAAATCACCCGTAACAATACCAGCTGCTGCAGCATAACCTGCACGTACACCCAGTTTGGCCGCCACAGACAAAGTAAAAATCGAGTTTGGCCCCGGCAGTAAAACAATAAAGAAAGTGCCGAGCAGATAGCTGCTTAAATCGGTAATGCCAAACATGACGTGCGATCCTGTATTACTTAATAAAGCGTGGGTAAATGATCTGTTCAGGCCATTTTGGAGTGTTTATTCCTCTACTTTACCCAGTAATAGGTATTCAATCACAGCTTTTTGTGTGTGCATGCGATTTTCTGCTTCATCCCAGACGACCGATTGTGGTCCGTCGATGACTTCCGGGTCGACTTCTTCGCCACGATGCGCTGGCAGACAGTGCATAAACATGGCGTTGGCCTTAGCTTGCAGCATGACTTTTTCGCTGACTCTGTAATGCAAAAAGTCTTTTCGGCGTTGCAAGGTTTCACGCTCAAATCCCATTGAAGTGCATACATCGGTAGTTACGATGTCGGCATCTCTGGCGGCTTGATACGGATCGTAAAAGGTTTCAAAATGCTCAACGTCATATTTCTGGCCATCAAGTACTGTCATTTCATAGCCGCGCGGACAGGCTTGCTTGAGTTTGAAATTGAAAATTTTTGCAGCTTGTAGCCAGGTGCGGGAAATATTGTTGCTATCACCAATCCAGGCTACTGTTTTGCCTTCGATCGAGCCATTTTTTTCGATATAGGTAAAAATATCGGCCAGAATCTGGCATGGGTGATATTCATTGGTCAGCCCGTTAATAACGGGAACTAAAGAATTATCGGCAAAGCGTTCAACAATACTTTGCTCGAAAGTACGTACCATTACGATATTGGTCATGCGGCTGATGACTTTCGCCACATCTTCGATAGGCTCGCCACGGCCCAACTGGGTGTCTTTGGATTGCAAAAACATCGCATGACCACCGAACTGCGCCATGCCTGCTTCAAAAGAAACACGAGTACGGGTGGATGATTTTTCAAAAATCATGGCTAGCACTTTACCAATCAGCGGCTGGTAAAGCTCGCCTGCGGCCAGTTTGGCTTTAAGAATGGCAGCGCGTTTGAACAGATAGTCATATTCTTCGCGGGTAAAATCAGTAAACTGCAGATAATGGCGCATAGGGAACAGTCCGAGTGGGCTGCCGTTCAAAAAAGGATCAACTGCGGTGCGCTCGAAGGTGTGATCCGCTGTGCTTTGCACAATTTCTTACAGTATTTCGATCTGGTGCCACGGTTTTTCACGTAGGCCATTTGGCCTTTATTTTTGAAACGGGGTGAGCCACTTTGAAGAAAAAAGACCATTATTCAACCGTTTGCAGGTGGCTGGCAAGCTCTGACAGCTGCTTTTTTTATTATTTGTGAAATTCGATTTATAAGAGTTTGAGAATTTCTAAGGCAGCAGTTTGGCCTGCGATGGTATAATCTGATGGATATTCCACCATTAAATACGCTGTTGTTAAAATGATCTGCAATCCATACGAAATCATTATTCAGGGCATTACCAGTAATGGGCGTGAATTCCGCCCCAGCGACTGGGCTGATCGCTTGTCTGGTATTCTCAGCACTTTTGGCGTCGATCAGAAACTGTCTTACGCCCCTTTTGTCCGACCGATGGTGCACGAGAATGTGCGTTGTGTAGCGGTTGATAAGCAGCTTGAAAAAATTGATCCGCGTGTGTTTGAATTTTTGATGACTTTTGCTCGCGATAATGATTTGCGTATTGTTGATTGTCGCTCTTTGCTGAGCGAGCACTATGCGGATAAATCTGCGGAATAATATTCTGTTTATCGTTGGTCAGACTCTGCCCGGCGATATCTCCTCGGTTCTTCCTCCCCTTCTGCTTAAATTTTTTGTCTGGTTTTTCGCTGCTATAGGTTTGCTTCATGTAAACGCAAGATGCGTGAATCTTTTAATTCCTGTAATTATTGGCCTGTTGCGTTGCACCAAGTGCGTCTATGCTGGAACTGATTGCTTGTTTGCGGCTGATTAATCGGCGTGTTGATTGGCAGGCTCCAGGCACGGCCATTTTCAATTGATATGAAAGGTGTGTTATGAGACTTAAAGATAAAGTTGCGATTATTACAGGTTCTGCTAGCGGAATTGGTCAGGCCACAGCGATTAAATTTGCCGCAGAAGGCGCTAAAGTAGTGGTGTGCGATGTAAACCAGAGTGGCATTGATGCCGTTGTTTTTGGCCTCGTGCAAAGTGGCGCGGTGGCGGTAGGTCATGTGGTTGATGTTACCAATAAAACTCAGATTGCCGAAATGGTGGCAGCAGTTAAAGCGCAGTTTGGCCGCATTGATGTGCTGGTAAATAACGCAGGTATTGTGCAAGATGCACAGCTGATCAAAATGACGGAAGAGCAGTTTGATCGCGTGATCGATATCAACCTGAAAGGTGTTTACAACTGTGCCCGTGCTGTGGTCGATATCATGGTTGAGCAGGGTAATGGTGTGATTCTGAATGCTTCTTCGGTCGTTGGTGTATATGGCAACTTTGGTCAGACTAATTATGCTGCAGCTAAGTTTGGTGTAATTGGTTTTGTAAAAACATGGGCCAAAGAGCTGGGTAAGAAAGGCATTCGTGCTAATGCAGTTTGCCCCGGCTTTGTTGCAACTCCCATCCTGAAAGCGATGCCGGAAAAAGTGATTCAGTCGATGGAAGAGCGCGTGCCAATGAAGCGTATGGCCCAACCTGAAGAAATCGCCAATGTGTATGCATTTTTGGCCAGCGATGAAGCCAGCTATATCAATGGTGCAGCGATTGAAGTAACGGGTGGTTTGACGTTGTAAGGATTATAAGCCAACCAACCCCCAGGCCCTGCAAACGCAGGGCTGAGAAGGGAGAGCTGGAAACGCCGAAAAACTTTTTATCTTCTGTAACTAAAATTGCATAAATATTCTTGCTCAGGCAACGTCAGATCAGTTTTCGTTGTCCAATCTTCCTGCTTCAAAGTTGTTAATTATATTTAACAAACTCCAGTTGTAATTATTTATGTCGTACGTAAAGTCCATCAATTAGCATTTGCCGATCTGTTTTGGTATGGCTGTGACCAAGACTGGGTGCGAATCAAGCGTTTATGGCGTTTGACCCGCAGGTTCAGTGTCCGCTGCTGGTAGATGTGGCATATCTGGCGGTGGAGTGGACTAATCCCGGCACTTTGCTCTTTTAGTCCTTTTTTTTAAGCGCCTCGCACATCATTTCAGCCTTTAGGCATTCTTTGGCATATATTTTTTTGAGATGGCGATTTTCGCCTTCAAGCTCTTTAAGTCGTGCCATCATTGACGCATCCATATCTCCAAATTTGCTCCGCCACTTATAAAAAGTGGCCATGCTACAGCCATGCTCTTGGCATAGCTTTGTTACAGGGTAGCCATCTTGGGCTTGTTTGAGAATAGCGATGATTTGGCTGTCAGTAAAACGAGATGATTTCATGTAAAACTTCCTCAAATTTATGAGGAGAAAATTTTACTTCTCACGATGATAAGTTGCTTTTGCGAAGCCTCAGTGGGTAAAAAAAACCGGAATTTTTCCGGTTTTTTTTATGGAATATGAGGCAATCACAAATTGTTAAGTTTTATTTACGTTATGGCTACACCTTAAGCAGAGGTGGTTATTTATCTGGGCTACTTGCATTCACGAATCTTAATGTTTTTTATACTACTTTTGCTTTATCTGATTTTTATCAATATTTTGTTTGTGTTTAGCTTAATAAACGCTCTTTTTTTAATTTAATTGTAGAAGTATCATTCATTTTCTTTACATAAATCATTGTTTGTTTGAAAGAATGTAATTTGTCAGATGTGGTGATTGCTTGTTAATCTGGGCAAAATCTATCCCTTATATCAGGCATTTTAAGGCCTCTGTTAATGTTTGATTCACAATTGCACTGAGCCAGAAAAAGCCTGGCACAGTGCATGCAAACCCAGCCTAGCAAGCTACATAAGGCGGTGAGGCATTAGCGAAGGCTGCAGCCTCATTGCCATGAATTAAATATCAACAGGCTAGGGACAACAGGCAAATTACAGTTGGGGTGTTTGTTGCGAATGGATGTTGATCATGAACAAGAAGATTTTTCTCGCTCATAACTCTTGTTTAAATGCCGCGTACGATTTGAATGTACTGCGCGCTGGCATTGAAGCTGCAGGGCATCAGCTTGTTGATCGCCCCGAGCTGGCTGATGAAATTGTCTTTTCCGGTTGTTCTGTTCGTGAGCACTGGGTGGATGATGCTATCAATCAGCTGGATCAGGCCCGCTTAAGGTCGCCTGAGGCTCGTATTGTGATAACCGGTTGTATTGCCAATACGAGCCGTCAGATAGTTCAATCCCGAATGACGGGCGGCCAGCTCTCCTTTTTGCCTATACAAGAAGTGCTGCTAGAAAATTCGGAGCTTTCTTTTGCTGAGGTGGATAGACGTCTTTCTCAGGAGGGGGGAAATAGCTTTGAGCCTGCTACGGCTAATGGTTTGCATAGCTTACGCCGTCGGGTGGGGGAGACTAAATACCGTATATTGGCCATGCTTGATGAGGAAGATCGTCGGCATGGAACCCATTTTGTCAGGAACTACCGGCAAACCACAAAGGGTTTTGTTTTCTACGACGAACAAGAGTCCTGTGAGATGATTACGGTGACGCGGAGTTGCCCGTATCAATGCAGCTTTTGCAATATTCCGCTGGGGCGTGGTGATTTCGTCTCGGTTCCGTTACAAGATATCGTTGCCAAGGCTCAGGCTGCAGTTGCCAACGGGCGGCACCATATTATTCTGATTGGTGATGAGGTTGGAAACTATGGCATTAAAACGGGTGGCGCCCGTTTTCCCGAAATGATCCAAGCTGTGCTTTCTCTTCACCCATCAGTCACAATATCAATTCGTTATATCGAACCCAAGCCGTTCCTGAAATATTTTGAAAAACTATTATTTTGGGGTAAAGCTGGCCGGTTGCAGCTGTTGTATATCTCTTTGCAAAGTGGTTCCCAACGTCTGCTTAAAGCAATGCGCCGGGGATACGATATTGATAGGATTGCTAAAGCGCTAAGGGAATTTCGCCAAAGCTGTCCCACCATCCTTTATGGAAACTGGCTTGTTGGTTTTCCTGGTGAGCAAGAGGAAGACTTTCAAGCTACAGTTTCGCTTGTTCGTGATCTTGATTTTCATATTAACGTTGCTATTCCATTTTCACCACGGCCGGGTACTCCTGCATGGGTAATGGCTGATCAGGTAGATCCCGCAGTAATTGATATACGTGTTAACACGCTTACCGAGGTGGCTTCTGAGCTGAAAGTAGCGCTAATGAGCCAATACCTGGCGCCCATTGCATCCTCTCAATGCAGCGCCATACTCGAATTGGTATGGCTGGCAGAGTATGAGCAGTATGTTCCGAATGATCAATTACCTGCTCCCCGCCCGGTTATTCCTCTGGTATTAAGAAATTCATGAAGACTCTTCTCTGGAGTCAATGTCCTTTTGTGGTTATTGATGCCTAAGGTAATGGCCAAAGCCCGGCCGAGCTTGCTGAACTTGCTACTCTGTGTAAGTGATTGAGCGCAGGATTCATAAAGCCCGGGTTTGGGGTATTCGCCCCGTCATGTCGATCACCGGGTTTGCAATGTCTATTTATGGGATAAGCAATGAGCAGGCCACTTGGTTTAAAGCCTGGAGTGAAGTTTTCAGAGAGATTCTCTCCGGGTTTAGTACCAGGGCCGCGGTCGGCCATCATGTGAGCGTAGATGCACGTTTAATTCGGTACGGATAACCCAACTGGCAGCCCTTGATATTGCTTGACGCTTTGACTTTGGCTAAGAAGGTGATTTTGGGATTGCCAAGCTACACACTGGGCGCACTACCTCAGCCATTTCTTCCCGAGGTAGATAATTGGTAATGTCATCGGGCAGAGGGCGGAACACTTGTGACTGCTGAGCTGTTTCTGAAAATGGCTGAGCTGCATTTGGCTAAAGCAATCACTGGTATTGGGGCGTCAGGATTATCACTGGCAGCATGAGCCGGTGTTCTACGGTTGGAAACCGACCGGTTCTCACTGCTGGTATGCGGGCCGTAAACAAATCAGTGTTGAGCTTTCAATGCAAGTGTTTAAATGCATCGAGATGAATAAAAACTTGAGTTCAATTGATCTATGTTCAAGAAGAAGTTATTTTTCGTGAGAAACTACCTCCGTCCTGCTGCATGATGGGGGCATTAGTAGGTTGTTTTAAGAATCGGGAAATTTAAATCAGCGCTTCTATTCATAATATTTATGTTGTGATGACCAGTGGTATGATTTTTTTCATCCTGAGATGAAATTTTTTTCAAAAAAAATAGAGTAAAACAATTTAGCTACATAATTTTAAATGGAGAAAGGTAATGGCATTTTTTCAAAAAAAGAGACTCATTGCTGCTGTAACTATGGCGTTGACTGCAGGTGGTTTCGCATCTGCTGTACAGGCCAACAACACTAAGTTAAATGCTACCAAAACCAACGTAGCCTTCTCTGACTTCACTCCGACTGAATACAGCTCTCAAGGTAAACCCAATATTATCATCCTCACCGTTGATGATTTAGGTTACGGGCAAATGCCTTTTGATGAAAGCTCTTTTGCTCCTGCGACACTGAAAAATCGCCCAGTCGTCGACACCTATAAGATAGGTATCGACAAAGCCATTGAAGCTGCGAAGAAGTCCACCCCTACTTTACTTGGTTTGATGAATGATGGCGTTCGTTTTACCAATGGTTATGTAGCACATGGAGTTTCAGGCCCTTCTCGGGCTGCTATATTGACCGCTCGGTCCCCAGCTCGTTATGGCGTTTATACCAATTCTGATGCTCAAGATGGAATTCCTCTGACTGAGACTTTCATGCCTGAGTTGTTCCAAAATCATGGCTATTACACCGCTGCTGTTGGTAAATGGCACTTGTCTAAAATTAGTAATGTGCCTGTTCCAGAAGATAAACAGACCAGAGACTATCACGACAACTATCGAACCTACTCTGCTGAAGAATGGCAGCCTCAAAATCGTGGTTTTAATTATTTCATGGGCTACCATAGTGCTGGGGTAGCTTGGTATAATTCACCTTCACTGTTTATTAATCGTCAGCCAGTGGACGCCAAAGGCTACATTAGTGATCAGCTTACCGACGAAGCGATCGGTGTTGCTAACCGCTCTAAAATGTTGGAGCAGCCCTTCATGCTCTACTTGGCTTACAGCGCACCTCACCTTCCTAATGATGTTGCAGCTCCAGATGAATATCAAAAGCAGTTCAATACTGGCAGCCCCACAGCTGATAACTTCTACGCATCTGTTTATTCAGTGGATCAGGGTGTAAAACGCTTACTTGAAACACTCAAGAAAAATGGTCAACTAGATAACACTATTATTTTGTTCACTTCGGACAATGGTGCTGTGATAGATGGGCCACTCCCTCTTAATGGGGCACAAAAAGGGTTCAAGGGACAAATGACTGCTCCTGGTGGAGTGCACACACCAATGTTTATGTGGTGGAGTGGCAAACTCAAGAATGGTAAGTACGATAAGCTTGTCTCTGCCATGGACTTTTTCCCCTCCGCATTGGATGCAGCCAAGATCAGCATTCCACCTACATTAAAATTAGACGGGCGCTCTTTGCTTCCCTATGTGACAGGTAAAAAAACAGGGGCAGTACGCGAAAACCTTGCGTGGATGGGCTCCTATGTTCATTGGTGGGATGAGCAAAATATACCGTTCTGGGATAACTATCACAAGTTTGTGCGTTATGAGAGTGATGAGTATCCAAAAAACCCTAATACAGAAAATTTGAGTCAGTTCTCTTATGCTGTACGTAACAATGAATATGCT
The DNA here is from genome assembly GCF_003952345.1 of Iodobacter ciconiae. NCBI lineage: Bacteria > Pseudomonadati > Pseudomonadota > Betaproteobacteria > Neisseriales > Chitinibacteraceae > Iodobacter > Iodobacter ciconiae. The sequence continues at coordinate 858,793 of NZ_CP034433.1, forward strand.
TTGATCTACAATTATGAAGACAAACAATTAGGCCTTTATGCACTTAATGACCTAATGCTTGAGCGTAACCTTGCTAAGGATAAACCTGAAATGGTTAAACAGTTGCAAGGGGCCATGAAGGAATACATGAGTAATACCCAACCTCCTCTTAATAAGATAAATCAGGAGAAATTCAACAATATATCTAATGTTTTGAATTAAAATAATTGATTCGTTTGGTCATGTCTGCGGTAGGGCTTTCCTACCGCAGTTAATTAACCAGGAACAAATATGCATATAACAGCCAAACCTACCAGCTTTCAGTGCAACATTAGATGTGATTATTGTTTTTATTTGGAGAAAAAGAGCCAATTCACACATACCTCTTGGATGGATGATGAAACACTTGAGGTTTTTATCCGAAATTATATTTCAGCATCCAGCCATGATGTCTATTTCACTTGGCAAGGGGGAGAGCCCACCTTGGCTGGATTAGACTTTTTCCGACGAGCAGTCCAGCTTCAGAAACGCCACGGGAAAGACAAGAAGATCTTCAATGCATTACAAACAAATGGTCTTTTGTTGAATGAAGAATGGTGTGATTTTTTCAGAGAACATAATTTTTTGATAGGCATATCTATTGACGGTCCACGAGATCTGCATAATACCTACCGCAAAAATCGTGCCGGCAGAGGTACTTTCGATAAAGTGATGTCAGCTATCGAGTTATTGAAGGGTTATAAAATTCCTTTTAATACATTGACAGTAGTGAATAACATTAATGTAAATTATCCATTAGAGGTTTATGAATTCCTAAAATCTATTGGCAGCAATCATATACAATTTATTGAACTGTTAGAAACGACAAAACCTAATATAAAATTCTGTGATGTTCCTATAAACTTTAATGTTATTAATTTTTCGGTACCGTCTGATCAATATGGTCATTTTATGGCTAAAATATTCAAGACTTGGGTAACCCAAGATGTTGGCACTATTTTCATTCGCCAATTTGAGAGCTTTATTAGTCGAGTTCTTGGTAATGGTCATACCAGTTGTGTGTTTCAATCGAAATGCCAGGACAATTTCATTATCGAATCTAATGGAGACATTTACGAATGCGATCATTTTGTCTATCCAGATTATAAAATTGGTAATATAAATCAAAATTCACTCAACAATTTGCATAGTGAAAAACTGTCTAAAGAAAAAGGTGTTTTGGCTCGAGAATGCCGTGAATGTGACTATTTATCTATATGTAATGGTGGTTGTCCTAAACACAGAATTAAATTAGGAGATGGAGCAGGGGTATCTTACTTCTGTAATGGCTACAAAATTTTGTTTTCTACCATGGTGCCTTATTTAAATGCCATGGTTGAATTAGAAAAAAATAAAATACCATTAGTCCATATCATGGATGATAGAATTGCTAATGCATTAAATGTAAACTTTTAACTTATGTCTGCTAGACAAGATCAGCACGAGATCAAGTTTCATAATATATAGGGAAGGTGTGTTCAAGCGGCTTGCATCTTCATTATGAGTCGTATGCCTGCGTTTTAAACTGTAAGTGATGCCTACAATCAGTTTGTCCTGATCTAGTTATCACCTGACGCCGGCCTTAAGCCGGTGCCTTATTTAGGCTACTTTAGAGCGCACTTGTCTTGGCTGACTGGCCAGCGTCTTGCAGATGTGTTGAAAATATCTGAGGTTGATATCAAAAATAGTGAGATATGAATTACACAAAATAAAACGGGGAAAAAGCTGAGAATTGCCATGGTTGGCGAATTGGAATTATTTTTAAAAAATTATGGCCCGTAAGCATTTGTATATAAATACGATGTTTGAAGTTATTGGTTAACTTAGATGGCTTGCTATTAACTTACTCTAAACTGCGAAATAAGTTTGATAAGGTGAGGGAGGAATCTGGACAAGCATGGCAATTCCGTGATTTGCGAGCTAAAGCAGGTACAGAAAAAGAAATGTCGGATGGTATGGGAGCAGCGCAAGATTTGTTGGCCCATACCACACAGACCATGACCACTGCTTACGTTAGGCATAGAGTGGGCAAGCTGGTTAACCCGATACGATAGCAATAAGAAAGAAGCCGCCTACGGGCGGTTTTTTTCGTCTGTAATGGGCTAGGGCCAGCCGCCTATATTTATATACGAGCCAATAAATTGGGATGTAAAAATGATTTTTGCGGAACAGATGCAAGCAGAAAAGACTGGAATAATCTCTGATTTTTCCCTGTATTGCAGGCAATAAAAAACCCGCAAAGCCTTGCAGGGCGTGGGTTTGAAGTTTTACTGCTTGAGCGTGGTGCCCGGGATCGGACTTGAACCGATACGCCATAAGCGAGGGATTTTAAGTCCCTTGTGTCTACCAATTTCACCACCCGGGCATTTCAACATCATCGCCTGTATATTCAACAGGCATAAAGAAATTAATTCAATTTTCTGAGCAATTAGCGTAATTTTTATTTAACACCTATTTGCTGTTTATGCTCGTTTCAAACTACGTCGGCGAGAACAGGCGTGCATTTTATCGCATTTCGAAATTATTGCAATACCTCGGTAGCAATAACTTTTTATTTTGCTGGAAGTGATTTGGCCGTGTGTTTCAGTTTTTTTCTCACTAAAGTAGCTAGGTGTTTGAATTATATTAAAAATTATATTTTTTTTTCCTGGCTGGTGTCATTTTACCCAGGCGTGGGGCGGGTAATATTTTGTTGATTAAAAGGCGTGTGTAAAGCATTTTGTTACCGATAAGCTATTCGGGGGGATCATTTTTTTGATTAATAATATTTTCGTCTGGATATCCTTATAGCTGCTGGTTTTGTGTAATAGCTTAACTTTACTAGACTTGAGTTTAGTAAAGAAAAGGAGCGTCTCATGCAAATTGCGCAGATCAAACTAGGGCATTTTAGTCAGCTTGCTAGCCGGATTGGGGAGCTAAGTGCAATTGATCCCCAGTGGTTGCTGGTGTTTGCCAGTAAAAATTTTCTGGTGGATACACCTTTATTTAGTGAGTTGCAGCAAAGTTTTCCTTTGGCTGCATTGTTGGGTTGTTCAACCGCAGGAGAGATTTCTGCTGGTGGTGTGAGTGAGAATAGCTGCGTGATTACGGCTGTTCACTGGCGTTTTGGTGTGCCGCATTGTGCACTGACGCAATTGGAGAATATGCAAGACAGCGAGCAGGCCGGGCAGCGCTTGGCAAGTCAGCTTCAGATGCCCATGGCGGGAGTTCTACTTTTTGCCCAGGGAGTTCATATTAATGGCAGTGCATTGCTTGCAGGGCTGGAAAGTGGTTTGCCCGCAGGCTTGCCGATTATGGGGGGGCTGGCGGGCGATGGTACCGAATTTAATCAAACGGTGGTGCTAAGTCGCGCGGGGGTGAGTGCGAATGGGGCGGTGGCTATGGCGATCCCTGTCGGGGTCTCTGTAGGGCACGGCTCTTATGGTGGATGGAAGCCTTTTGGCCTGGCCCGGCGGGTTACCCGTCATGAGGGCAATATTTTATTTGAACTGGATGGTGAGCCTGCTTTGGATGTCTATAAGCGCTACCTGGGGGAATATGCCGAACAGCTGCCTTCTTCGGGCTTATTGTTTCCGTTTGAAATGCTTGCTCAGGATTATTCCACTGTTGGAGTGGTGCGGACCATCCTAGGGGTTGACGAGGCTAGCGGCAGCTTGATTCTGGCGGGGGATATACTGAGTGATGGTTATTTGCGCCTCATGCACGCCAGTAATGATGCCCTGGTAGAGGGGGCCGAGTCGGCGGCTCTGGCCGCACAGGGGCCTTCGGGGGAAGTAAGTGGGCTGGGGCTGCTAGTGAGTTGTGTGGGCCGTAAACTGGTGATGGGGGGGCGCATTGATGAAGAGATAGAAGCCGTTGCCGGGGTGCTGGGGCCGAACATGAGTCTGGCTGGATTTTATTCTTATGGTGAGATCAGCCCTTTGCAAGGAACATTGGGCTGTAAATTACATAATCAAACGATGACCATCAGTATTTTAAGTGATTCACAGAATGAATAGATTGCTTGCACGTCAGTTAAAGCTTTATCTGGCTTGGGCTGACGAGTCAGCAGTAGAGGCTATGCTGCAAGCTGTAGACCTTGCTGCTGCAGACATTGGTGATCCGCCTGTGGCAATGCTGCTGGGTAATTTCAGGCGTTTGTTGCTGGCAATTGATGAATCCTATCAGCTATTTGATCGGGATGTGGCCTTGGGGTCACGCAGCTTACAAATTAGTTCGGATGAGTTAACTAAAGCCAATAACACTTTACGCCAGGAGGTGCTGGCCCGGCAAAGGGCGATCGATGCTTTATGGGAAACGGCCAATCGCTTACAGGCAAGCCTGGGACGACCGGCCCTGGGCAAGGAAAGCGCCGGTCTTGAACAGCTTTCTGTACTGATGGGGAGCTTGCTAAGCGAGCGTCAGCAGGCAGAAGCCGCATTGCTACAGCAAGAGGTGCAATTTCGTGCCCTGGTGGGCAATATCCCGGGTGTGGTTTTTCGCGGGCAAATTGATTATCCACGTGGAATGCATTACATCAATGATGAAATTGAAGTGCTAACCGGCTATGCGTCAGAGAGTTTTCTGTTGCCCCATGTTGTGCATAGTTATGGCGCTTTGGTTTTTCAAGAAGATCAGGCTTTACTTGAAAAAACGGTCAACATGGCTTTAACGCAGCAGGACCGTTATTCGGTGGAATATCGGATTTTGCATATAAGTGGTGCCGTACGCTGGGTGCTGGAGCGCGGGCAAATTGTTAGAAATGTGGCTCACCAGCCGGAATATCTGGATGGTATTGTTTTTGATATTACGGATCAGAAACAGGCTGCTATCCAATTGCGCCAGCTTTCTGCCGCGATTGAGGCTAATCCTGTTCCTGTGCTTATCACAGATGTACAGGGAGAGATTGAATATTTAAATCCAAGGTTTGAGCAGACATTCGGGTTTTCATTGGCAGAGATCAGGGGCGAAACACCTAATGTGCTGCTGCCGCTCGAGGCTGATTTGCTGGCTTATCAGGAGATCTGGCAAAGTTTGTCGTGTGGGGATGAATGGCGCCGGGATATTCGTCATCGCTGCAAGTCCGGGCAATTAATCTGGATGTCCGTTTCGGTGTCGCCTATTCGGGATGTGGGCGGCAAGGTCACACATTTTGTGGCGGTATATGACAATATTGAGCTGCGTAAGGCTGCTGAAGAAGTACTGATTAAGGCAAAAGAGGCATCTGATCAGGCCAATCAGCTTAAAAGTGATTTTTTAGCCAATATGAGCCATGAAATTCGTACTCCTATGAACGCTATTATTGGTATGACCCATCTGGCTTTAAAAACCGATTTGAATAAACAGCAAAGAGATTATTTAACAAAAACCAGCAGTACGGCTGAATCCCTATTACATATTCTTAATGATATTTTAGATTTTTCTAAAATCGAGGCTAATCGCCTACAAATGGAGCAATTACCTTTTCGCCTAGAGTCTGTATTAGAAAAACTAGCTTCTTTACATATATTAAAGGCTGAAGAAAAAGGCTTGCAATTGCATATCGAGCTGGCTGCAGATTGTGATTTCTCCTTACTGGGAGATTCACTGCGTATTGGGCAAATTTTAAATAATCTGGTTGGTAATGCCATTAAATTTACCCCTGAAGGTGAGGTCCGGGTACAGGTTACGCTGCTTGAAGCGCTTGATCAGCGGGTGCATTTACAAATAGCAGTTAATGACACCGGTATAGGATTAACAGAGGCACAAATTGCTCAGCTGTTTAAGCCGTTTTCGCAGGCAGATAGCTCAACCACAAGGCAATTTGGTGGCACGGGCCTGGGCTTGTCAATTTGCAAGTGTCTGGTTGAATTAATGGAGGGGCGTGTCTGGGTTGAAAGCGCGCTTGGCCAGGGCAGTACATTTTATATATCCCTGTGGCTAATGCGTTCGGCTGAGCACATTTCGCCCGACAGAGTGAGCGGGCCCGTACAGCGTCTGGATGGTGTACGGATTTTATTGGTTGAAGACAATGTGCTTAATCAGCAGGTCGCTTATGAGCTATTAAGCGGCGTGGGGGCTAATGTCATGATTGCCCGGCATGGCGGAGAGGCTCTGGGCTGGTTGTCTATTGACCCTTTGCCTTGTGATTTGATTTTGATGGATTTACAAATGCCGGTGGTAGATGGTCATCAGGCAACGAAATTGATTCGTTCTGATTCTCGTTTTGATTCATTAGCAATTATTGCGATGACGGCCCATGCCATGTCAGACGAGCGCCAGCGCTGTTTGGATCTGGGGATGAGTGACTATATTACTAAGCCTATCCAGCCTAATGAGCTCTTTGCCACCGTGGCTAAATGGGTGGGCAAGTCCATTTGCCCACAGCAGATAAAAAGTGAGCCTGTTTTGATCAGGCCGGTTAATGAATCTGCTTTACCACAATTGCCCGGAATTAATACACAAGAGGTTTTGCAGCGGCTGGGGGGAAATATTGAATTGGCCAGGCACCTGTTTCAACAGTTTTATCAAGATTATCAGCAGGGGGCTGAGTCATTTCAGTTGTTACTAAAAACAGATTGCAAAGGGGCTGAACGTTGGGTTCATTCTATAAAAGGAGTCGCTGGTATTTTGGGAATGCATGAATTAATACAGGTAGCAGAGCCGCTGGAGCGGCAGCTTTATCTTTATCCTGGGGATGCAGGGGACACTTTTTCTGCTTTTGAAAAAGTATTGAATCATATGTTGGATGTGGTGGGACATGGCTATATTCCACCTGCAAAATTACAGAAAGAATTGCGGCTGGATACAGAAAAAGTAGGCTTGTTAATAAAACAGTTATCAGATCTTTTGGCTGATTTTGATGGTGATTCTGTAGATGTGTATTACCGTTTACGTGAGCAGCTTGAGGGATGGGTTGAATTGGCTGTGCTTGATCGCTTGGGAGAATCTATCAATGCATTCGATTTTGATAAGGCAATAAAGAACCTCGCCCTCCTTGAGAAAAAACTGTGAGGAAATGTTATGCCCGATGCGGAGCAAAATGATCGCCAGATCATTTTGCTGGTGGATGATACACCAGCAAATTTGGCGGTATTGAATGAGTGTTTAAAAGATACCTATAAGCTGCGTATTGCAAATCATGGGATGCAGGCTTTAGCGTTGGCCGAGCGAGATCCGGTTCCTGACCTGATTTTGCTGGATGTGATGATGCCTAATATGGATGGGATTGAGGTTTGTCAGCGTTTAAAGGAAGGAGTGAAGACGAGTGATATTCCGGTTATTTTTTTGACGGCTAAAACTCAGGAAATCGACGAGCTCAGTGGCTTTAATGCAGGTGCCGTAGATTATATTCATAAACCGCTCAATCCTGCCATTGTACAGGCCAGGGTAAAAAATCATATTACCATTCAGAATTTAAAAAACTCAATTCGTCTTCATAATCAAACGCTTGAAGAACGCGTAGAGCAGCGCACTCAAGAGCTGTTAAAGATACAAGACGCTACTATTTTGGCGATGGGGGTGATGGCGGAGTTGCGCGATGAAGAGACAGGCTTGCATCTGAAGCGTACTCAGGAGTATTTGCGCTGCCTTGCCAGGGCGGTGGCGGATCATCCGCGGTTTGTTGCTCAACTTGATCCAGACAGCATTGCAGGGATGGTTAAATCTGCACCTTTACATGATATTGGCAAGGTAGGTGTGCCAGATGCTATTTTGCATAAGCCGGCAAAGCTGACTGATGAAGAGTTTACCATCATGAAAAACCACCCCACTTATGGTCGTAATATCATTCGTGAAGTGGAGCGAATGTTGGGAGAAGAAAGCGTTTTTTTACGTTATGCCCGTGAAATTGCCTATGGGCATCAGGAAAAATGGGATGGGTCCGGTTATCCACAGGGGGCTAAAGGCGACGAGATTCCTTTATCTGCAAGACTCATGGCTGTAGCTGATGTGTATGATGCACTGGTTAGCAAACGTGTTTATAAAGCTGCATTTAGTCATGAAACGGCAGTAAATATTATCGTGCAAGGCAAGGGCAGGCACTTTGATCCCGATTTGGTTGAAGGTTTTATTCAGGTTGCCGAGCAGTTTCAGGCTATTGCGCTGCAGTATGCGGATAAGACTGAAGATGGTTTGGTTAGCTGATGTTGTAATCTGATGTGGCAATATATAAGCCGCACGTATAGATGGAATATGATGCTGATCTTGAAGTGCAGACATCTTATAGAAAAAGTTAAAGCCCTGATTAATCAGGGCTTTAACTTTTATTCTGCTGGAGGCGGAGGCCGGAATCGAACCGGCGTAGACGGCTTTGCAAGCCGCTGCATAACCATTTTGCTACTCCGCCATGGTTACTTAAATAAAGAACAAGGTCTTTATTTTTAATATTTGGAGCGGGAAAGGAGGCTCGAACTCCCGACATCTACCTTGGCAAGGTAGTGCTCTACCAACTGAGCTATTCCCGCATTTGTTGTGTATTGATTTAAAACAAGTGGAGCGGGAAAGGAGGCTCGAACTCCCGACATCTACCTTGGCAAGGTAGTGCTCTACCAACTGAGCTATTCCCGCATCTTACTTTATATCTACAACGGTTTACTGGAGCGGGAAAGGAGGCTCGAACTCCCGACATCTACCTTGGCAAGGTAGTGCTCTACCAACTGAGCTATTCCCGCGTCACTGCTTATTTTCTTTTCTGTCGTTGCGTCAGAAGAGGAGTCGCATTATGAATATCAGCCCCTGCTTCGTCAAGCACTATCTGTGCATTTTTCTGCCCTAAAGCGAGGTTAAATGGATAGTGGCTTGATATTTAAAGGCTAAGTTATGTTACGCTTACGCCTGCTGATGCTTGCCAGGGATACTGGCAATGTTGTGTGTCGTTGGTAATACTTTATTTTTATGCTGCCGGGATGACGGCAGCGTCTTTCATTGGAGGACTTCCCATGTCTAAACGTGTTGTCACGCTTGCGCATTACTATACCCAGCCTGAAATCCAGCAAATGGCCGATAAAGTGGGTGATAGCCTGGAGCTGTCTCTCTACGCTAAAGAATGCGGTGCAGATGTGATTGTGTTTGCTGGCGTGCGTTTTATGGCTGAAACCGCAAAAATTCTTAACCCGCAGGCCGAGGTGATTTTGCCTGCCAGTGGTTCTACCTGTTCATTAGTGACCCAAACCGATGTTGCCACCTTACAAAAATGGCGTGAAGAGTACGCAGATTATGTGCATGTTTCTTATATTAATTCTTCTGCCGAGCATAAAGCTTTATCGGATTGGATTGTCACCAGCCGTAATGTGGATGACATTATCGCCAGCCTTTATGCCGAAGGTAAAAAGGTGGCGTTTTCACCAGACCGTAATATGGGCGCTTATTTAAATTTTCAGTATGGCTACGATATGCCGTTGTGGAGTGCAGTGTGCGAAGTGCATGATAAATTCAACCAGGTTGCACTGGATGAAGCGTTTGCGGCAGTTGCAGGTGCTAAATACCTGATTGCTCACCCGGAAAGCCCGCTGCCTGTATTGCAGCAGGCCGATTATGTGGGCTCCACATCGGGTATGCTGAACTGGGTTAAGGCATTTGATAAAGAGCCCGATGCAGTGATCTTTGTCGCAACCGAAGACGGTATTCTTTATAATATGGGCCTTGCCCGCCCTGATCTGAATATCAAACAAGCCCCGATTTATGCGGGTTGTCAGTGTAATTCCTGCCCTTATATGAAAATGAATACTATTGATGCAGTTAAGCGTGCTCAGGCAGGTGAGGGAACTCGCATCAATTACCTGAGCAGCAAACAAATGGATAACGCACGCCTGCCGATCGAACGCATGTTGGAATTCTCTAAGCGTTATTATCAGTAAGCAGTGTTTAAGAAAGAAGGGCGGGTCTGTTACCCGCCTTTTTTTGCTTTTTAAGTTTGAAGCTTGTGATTTCTTTCGAGTTTCTTTTCGATATCAGATTAAATGACGGGTGATTGAATAATGCTGGATTACCTCGTATTTATTGGGCGCTTTCAGCCTTTTCATCTTGGGCATTTGCAGGTGGTTAAGGCGGCTTTAGAGCGGGCGGGAAAATTGATTGTGATTTGCGGCTCGGCTCGTCAGGCAAGGAACCCGCAGAACCCCTGGACGGTACCTGAGCGCGAAGCCATGCTGCGGGCCGCATTGCCGCCAGAGATGCAGGATAGAGTGTTTGTAGTGGGCTGCTCGGACAGAATGTATAACGATCAGCAGTGGGTGACCGAGGTACAAAGCCTTGTGGATAAAGTAATCGCGGTGGATACCGCAAGCCTTGGCAGCCGCGAAGCGCAGTTTAAAGTAGGCATTGTGGGCAGCCGCCGCAGTAAGCACACTTATTACCTCGATCTGTTCCCGCAGTGGCAGCGGGTAGAAGTGCCCGAGATAGCGGGCATTCATGCCTCGCAAGTGCGGCGTAATCTGTTTGCCGATGGCGGGGCAGGGCTTTGCGCCGATAAACTACCTGCGCCTGTCTACGAGTCCTTGCAAGCCTTTCGTACAGGGGATATTTATTTCAATCTGGAAGCAGAATGGCGCTTTGTGCAAGATTATCGCAGGGCGTGGTCGGCGGCGCCCTATCCACCCACTTTTGTAACCGTAGATGCCGTGGTGATTCACTCCGGGCATATTTTACTGGTGCGGCGCAAAAATTTGCCCGGGCGAGGGCTGTGGGCCTTGCCGGGCGGTTTTATTAATCAGGATGAGCTGGTAAAAGACGCTGTGATTCGGGAGCTGCGCGATGAAACACGTTTAAAAGTGCCTGCGCCAGTGCTGGCAGGATCAATTCGCTCTTCACGGGTCTTTGATCACCCGCACAGATCATTGCGCGGGCGCACCATTACCCATGCTTTTTTAATTGAGCTCACCCCAACCGGCGAGGGCCTGCCCAAGGTGCGTGGGGGTGAAGATACAGAAAGGGCAAAGTGGGTGCCGCTGTTTGAATTTAACCGCATGGAAGCCGAGTTGTTTGAAGACCATTTCTATATTGTGAATTGGTTTTTAGGGCAGATTTAAGGTTAAAAGACTATTGGCATATTGATAATATGCTTATTTAAAGTTTTTTGGGATCTGGTGCCAGGGCATTAGGAAAGCATTTGAATTGATAGAAAAAGGTCGTTGCCAGTGAATTAAAAGAGATGGGTGAATTTTGATTGAGCTGTTGATTAAAAAAGCCTGCATCACAAGATGCAGGCTTTTTTATGACTTACTTAACCAGCTCTAAAGGTACTGGAATATTTTTCTCAAGTGTCTGGCCGTCAATCATTTTCTTAGCCGCTTCAATCCCCATCTTGCCGATTAGTTCAGGTTTTTGTTGCACGGTGGCGGCCATTTTGCCGGCTTTTACTGCAGCAACGGCGTCAGCAGTGGCGTCAAAACCAACTACGATAACATTTTTCAGGCCCGCAGCTTCAAGTGCCTGCACTGCGCCTAGCGCCATTTCATCGTTATGGGCAAAAACAGCTTTGATCTTTTTATTGCCTTGCAGGATGTTTTCCATCACTGACAAGCCTTTCGCGCGATCAAAGTCAGCAGGTTGCTTGGCGGCTACTTTTACGCCTTTTTCTGCATCTACTACGATATGAAAGCCTTGCCCGCGCTCACGCGCAGCGGAGGAGCCAGCAATGCCTTCCAGCTCGGCGATTTCTCCTTGCTTACCGATTTTTTCCAGTAAGAATTCAGCCGCCATCTTGCCGCCCGCTACATTATCTGAAGCGATATGGCTGATGACTTCACCGCCATTGACGCTGCGGTCCAGCGTAATCACTGGGATTTTTGCTGCGTTGGCTTGCTTAACTGCAGATACAAGCGCATCGGAATCGGTTGGATTAATCAGAATTACTTTTACTTTTTTCTGGATTAAATCTTCGATGCTGGCAATTTGCTTAGCTGCATCGTCTTGTGCATCAACGGTAATCAGCGTCAGGCCACTTGCCTTGGCGGCTTCTTCGGCACCTTGTTTTAAGGTGACAAAGAAAGGATTATTTTGGGTGGAAATGGCCAGGCCAACGGTGTTATTGCTGGCTGTTGCGGCAACAGGAGACGCTTCAGGAGCCGCAGCACTTTCCGGGCCCTGTTTGGAGCAGGCCGAAAATGCCAGAGCCATTGAGGCGATCAGGAGAGGTTTGAGCCAAGTTTTCATGTTTAAAGCCTTATGTGTGAAGGACAACAAAATGACACCTGGCGTGTTCTTCGCCATTGAGTGCCTGTTTTTAAGCAAGCGATGCTCTGTTTGCTTAGAAAAAATAGGAGAGCGCTTACACGTAGGGGGTGAAGGCCCGTGTCGAGTACGTGCCAATTAAGGTTTTTCGCTGTTTACGGTGATAAAACCAAAATTGCTTAGCTCACATGGGTTTTACCCATCCTGAATAATCTATTTCTTTGCACTTCTATCCAGTAATACTGCCAGAAGAATAACGCTTCCCTTAATAACTTGCTGGTAAAATGATGACACAGATAGTAAGTTTAGACCGTTATTTAGAACCCCAATCAATACTGCGCCGATCAGAGTGCCGACGATCCAGCCCCGGCCACCTGACAAGCTGGTGCCACCTAGAACGACTGCGGCAATGGCATCAAGCTCGTATCCCATGCCTGCATTAGGCTGGGCAGAGTTAAGGCGTGAGGTGAGGATGACACCCGCCAGGGCGGATAAGCCACCTGACAGGGTATAAACCCAGAGCTTGACCCGGTTTACTTTTACGCCAGAGATGAGCGAGGCTTCTTCATTGCCCCCGACTGCATAAACATGACGGCCAAACACGGTCTTTTTCAGAAGAAACCACAATACTGCAAAGGCAATCAGGGTGGTTACGACCGGTACAGGAATCAGGTTGGCGATATAGCCTGCGCCCAGCATAGAAAAAAAATCGCTATTAAAACCAGTAATAGGGCGGCCATCCGAGGCGACAAGTGCCAGACCACGAAAGATTGTCATCGTGCCCAGGGTGGCAATAAAGGGGGCGACTTTGCCACGGCTGATAATGACGCCATTGACTGCACCCAGAGCTGCACCGGCTAACACGCCAAAGAGGGTTGCCAGTACCGGGTCAACGCCTGCGGCCATCATGCTGGCAATGGCAACAGATGAAAGTGCTAGCACCGCGCCAACAGATAAATCAATTCCGCCTAGCAAAATCACAAAGGTCATACCAAAGGCGATCAGCGCATTGATCGATACCTGGCGCAGCACATTGAGCAGATTATTAACGGTGAGAAAATCGCGGCTCATCACTGACAAAACGCCGGATATAAGCAGCAGCGCGAGTAGTGGGCCCAACTTTTGTAGTGTGGCTTTTTGGTTTTGGTTCATGATTATTGGCCTCCGGTGGCGGCGTGCATAATTGATTCTTGGGTGGCCGTTTTGGCGTCGAAAATGCCGGCGCTTTGCCCCTGGTGCATGACCAGGATACGATCGCTCATGGCGAGTACTTCGGGTAGCTCGGACGAGATCATCAAAATGGCGACGCCGCTGGCGGCCAGCTCATTAATAATGTGGTAAATCTCGGCTTTGCCACCCACGTCAACCCCTCGGGTTGGCTCGTCTAAAAACAGTACTTTGGGGTGGATCCCCAGCCATTTGGCAAACACCACCTTTTGCTGGTTACCGCCTGAAAGGGATTTCACCTCCAGATCAGCATCACGGGTGCGGATAGACAGCTTTTTTATCATTTCGCTGATGTTTTTACTTTCGGCATTGTGATCAATCACGCCCATTTTGCTTGGGGCATGGGTCAGGCTGATGTTTTCTTTTACAGATAAACCCAGGACCAGACCTTGTGATTTTCTGTCTTCGGTAACATAGCCGATGCCGTGCCCGATAGCCTCAATGGCCGATTTGCAATCAACGGGTGCACCATCGAGCCAGATTTGTCCTGCCGATTTGGCAGAAAGCCCAAAGAGGGTATGGGCAATTTCGCTGCGGCCAGCCCCCATCAGTCCCGCTACGCCCAGCACTTCGCCCTGGCGAATTTCAAAGCTAATCCCGTGGATGGTGTGGTGATCTGCTAGGTTTTCTACCTTAAAACGTACCGGGCCAGGGGTGCTGCTTCGCTTGGGGTAGCGATCGCCAATTTCACGCCCTACCATCATTTTGACAATTTCATCAAAACGCGTTTCTTTGATTACACGTGTACCCACAAACTGTCCGTCACGTAATACCGAGATACGATCACAAACCTGAAAAATTTCTTCCATCCGGTGCGATACATACACAATGCCCACACCGCGTGCTTTTAAATCTTGCATCAGCTTAAATAAAACTTCGATTTCTCTATTGCTCAGTGCGGCCGTTGGCTCATCCATAATTAAGACTTGCGCATTGAGTGATAGTGCTTTGGCAATTTCTACCATCTGTTGCTGGCCGATGGATAAAGAGCCTGCTTCCCTGTCTGGGTCGATGTTTTTAATGCCTAAGAGCGCCAGATATTCGAGGCAGAGTCCGTGCATTTCGCCGGATTTGAGCCAGCCGCCACAGGTTTTCTCACGCCCTAAAAACAGATTATCCATGACCGATAATTCACGGATCAGGTTGAGCTCCTGGTGAATAATGGCAATACCCAGCTCCTCAGCTTCTTTGGGATTATGAATTGCCACTTCACGGCCATCTACCAGAATACGGCCAGCGTCGCTGGGGTAAATACCGGTGAGAATTTTCATCAGGGTTGATTTACCCGCGCCATTTTCACCCATCAGCGCATGGATCTCGCCACGTTCCAGCGCAAAATCCACGCCTTCTAGTACCTTAACCGGGCCAAAAGATTTATTGATGCCTTGCATTTGGATCAGCATACGAAAGCCTTGGTTTTTAATGACTGGCGGTTTTAAAAAGCTTCAATACACGTAGAAGCTGCTAGAAATAATGCATAAAGCTTAGGGGAATACATAAAAACCAGATTTTGAAACACGGAATATCACGGAGGAAAAACATGAGAGAAAATACCCGCCATGATTGTCCCCATAGGTTTTATTTTGATACGAAGCAGGCGTTATAAGAGCTCAAACAAAAATAGAAAAACTCTTCTTTGGCTTTTCTCCGTGTAACTCTGCGTCCTTTGTGTTCTCTGTGGTTCAAGAATTGGGTTTTGTTGTTTAGAGCCTTAAAAAATCACGCCGGAATGCAGAATGATATTGGCGTAGGGCGATGCTTCGCCGGTGCGGATCACGGCTTTGGCCCTGTGGCATAGCTGTTTGAATTCTTCATGGCTGACAAAATCAATGCTAACTCCTGACGATTGCATTTCTTTTGCCTGAGCTACAACTGTTGGGTTCTTTTCTAAACATTCTGTGGCAAATACAGCCCGTTCTACCTGCATATCGGCAAGGATTTCTTGCAGTGTGTCTACAAAGCTCGGCTGGCCTAGTTTGAGTGCCAGATCGATACGCTCCACATGATCTGGGATCGGCAGGCCGCAATCGGCAATGACGATACTATCGGTGTGGCCAAGTTGGGCGAGAACGCGAGCAATGTCGCTGTTTAATATGCCGTGCTTTTTCATGATTGCTTCTTTAAAAAATGTTCGAGTTCTGCAAGGGTGGGCATGCCACCCTGTGCGCCAGCACGGGTTACCGATAAGGCTCCTGCTGCGCTGGCTCTTTTTGTGGCTTCGCTGATACCCAGTTGCCAGAATGCAGCGAGTGCGCCGTTAAAAGTGTCGCCTGCTCCGGTGCTGTCAATCAGATCCACTTTAAAGCCCGCCTGATGGTGAAGCTGGCCATCCTGATTAAACCAGGCACCATCACTGCCCTTGGTCATCACTGCTGCGTGCCTGGCTAATACGCTTTTCCAATCGGCCTTCGGTTCACCCAGAGCTTCCAGCAGTTCAAACTCATTGGGGGTGAGCAGGGTGCAAAGCGCCAGTAGCTCGCCAGGTAAGGCTTGCGCCGGGGCAGGATTCAGAAAGAAAGGCTTACCGTGTTTCTGGGCGAGTCTGGCTGCGGCCATTACCGTATCCAAAGGGATTTCCAGCTGGGCCAGAATCACATCGGCATCAATAAAGGCGGCCTCAGCAGCGCTGATATCGGCTGGGCCAAGCTGCATATTTGCGCCTGGCACCACCACAATGGCGTTGTCTCCCTGGCAAAGTGTAATCAGCGCGACACCTGTTGCGGTATCCGGGCTGGTTTTTAGCCAGCGGGTATCGATGCCCTCAGCCTCAAGGCCTGCTTTTAGCGTTTGGCCGAATTCATCATGACCAACACAGCCTACCATAGCAACCGAGGCACCAAGACGCTGTGCAGCCACGGCCTGATTGGCCCCTTTGCCTCCGGGGTGAGTTGTAAACTGCTCGCCAAATAGTGTCTCACCCATGCGGGGAAATTGCAGGGTGTGGACGACTAAATCCATATTTATGCTGCCAACGACGACTATTTTTGTCATGTTGTACCCTTGTTTTTTTTGATTGCTACATGATTTAGGCTAATGCTAAACCGTACACAGCAAAAAATATAGATCTAAATCAAGAAAATGTAGTGCTTTTCAAAAAACTACGGGATTTTCCTGATGGGAGGATGGCAGCATCATCTGTTTAAAGCACACTTACGGCAGCAAGGCGCTCGGGGTACGTATTGTCTGGTGTGGAAGAGGGCAGTGGCGGGGTATTTTGCTAATTTATCGCGTGATATATCGCTGAGCGCAGTAAGCCTTGCAGACAAAGTGATTAAGTTAGCTGATGGGTTCACTTAACTCTTTGAAATGTATGGATTAGTTGTCTGTAATAATGTGTGGGTGCAATGGGGGCAGCACACCATATCTTGCTTGTATAGGAGGATACAAAATCCAAAATTTTAATTTTCCACCCGATTTTTCTGTGAAAGATGGTGCTCTCTGTGATTGCCGGCTCAAGACTCAGGCTTTTATTACGTAATATCTTTTATATTGCAATCTCTAGCCGATTACGCCCGGCGGCTTTGGCGCGGTAGAGCGCGAGATCAGCCCTATGTAGTGCGTCTTCAAAGCTTTCGTCTTTTTGCCGCTCGGCGACGCCAAAGCTGCAGCTCAGAGTAATCTGTGCAGGCCAGTTTTGATTAAATAGCCATAAGCGTAATTTTTCGGCCAGTTGCTCTGCCTGCGACAGATCCGTGTGCTGGCAAAGTAAGATAAATTCCTCTCCTCCTAGGCGAACCAGTTTCTCACTGGGGCGAATTTGCTGCTGAATATGCCGGGCCAGCAGGCAAAGCACCTGATCTCCTGTGTTATGGCCAAAAGTGTCATTTATTTTTTTGAAATGGTCGACATCAATAAAAATAATGCTGAGTAATGTACCGGGCAGCTCATCAGCGAGTAAGACGCTCAGCCCTTCCCGGTTAAGTGCCAGAGTCAGCGGATCACGCATGCCGCGCTCTGTTAATAATTGATTGGTTTCTTGTAAATGTTGCCGGGCATTTTCCAGATCTATTTGCCGGATATTACTGCGCTGCAGGGCCTGCATGGCGCGGCGTAATTCGGCAATAAGCCAGAAAGCGGCGCTCCCTCCCCACAGCAGAAGAAGCAATAATTGTAAGGTATTGTTATTTATCCATTTGCCGCTTAATTCGATATAGGCCAGGTCAATTTGATGATTGGTCTTTTTGGGGTAAAGACCGGTGGCAAAACGAATTTCCCTGATATTGCTAAACTCATTATCTGCCCATTCGGGGGGGATTTTGTTATCGGCAATCCACCATGATGCCACATTAAATTGATGCCATTTTATGGTGTGTGTAGACCAACCCATAGCACCTGGCAGGTAAATTTCGGTGAATTTCTGGCTGTGATAATCATTTTCCACACTGTATTTGGGATTGAAATTCATCATTATCAGGTTTACCTGCTCCCGTGGGTTCTGGTAGCGGTAGTGAACTGTGATTTCGGTGTACCTGGATAAATTTATGCCTTTTGTCCCATTGCTTAAGTCCAGATTTATAGAGCAGTAAGGTGATCTATGACCTTCTTCAAGCTGACAGTCTAAGCGCCAGTAGTTGGGGGTGCTGCTGAGTAAACCTGTACTTTTTCCGCCTTTATCATCTCTGTCATCGCTGACGCTGACTTTTTTGAAATTGCCCGGGTCAAGGCGTAAGTATAAATTCATGCCATAGTGCTGCCAGAGCAATAAAGTGATGGTGAGTACAATTAATAGGCCAAGCACGAAATGGATGGGTTGAAAAATGCGCCACTTTTTGATGATTTTCTGTGCGGGCATGAGCAAACCTGTTGGTAGCAATTAGTCTGCAGTATCGGGTTGAAACGTAAAAATGGCTAGCCCCAATAGTTCATTTATTGAGATTTGTGCTGTGTGTAAAACAGCGTGGAGCTGGTTTTTGTGTGCTTGGCCGGATCAGGATAAACCATCCAGTGTGCTGACGTGCTGTGATAGCCCGGTGAGCAGAAGGAGTTTGACTTGAGTAAAAGGGAAAATGGCCTTGTACCGTTTTCCCTTGGCTGCTCGCTGGTTCGGAGTTTATGCTGACGATTTTTGCTGGTGTGTAAGCGATGCTCAGCCCTGCTGAAAATCCAAGCTGCTTTTAGGTCAATGTGCCTGTCCAAGCGCAGCCGGTCTGAGTTAGCAGCTAGTAATTGTTTTTAAAAACTGGCTCCGTCAGTAGGGGATAGAGGCTGCTGCGGATTTATTGCATTAAACTCTACTTTTAGTGCTTCTTGCAGAGCAGGCGCGGTGACAATAACAGGGAAAAACTGAATTGGAACTGGCTATCCTGATATGCAGGTTTTGCCCCTACCAAGGGTGATGCAAAACATATAAATTCTACAGTAATAACAAATGCATAAATAACGCTTATTTAAGGATGGAGCTCTTGATCCAATTGACGGATCTTTCTTTTAATAGGCGTTATTTTTTATATATTTATTATTTTTTGTTGATGCTTTTATATGGGGGCATATATTAAGCTGATACTTTATTAAATGACCAATGAGTTATATATTGGATTTAATTGTTGCCAGCATCTCTGGGTCAGGTGTAATGCTGAGCGTATCACTTGTTTTAATGATGATCCCTTGCTGATTCATTAATACAAACCGGGTATTATGATTAATCTCGCCATTGGCGGCCCGGCGATATTTAATGCCCAGTGAGGCTGCAATTTGCCGTGTATGGCTATCATTATCACTGACGGCCAAGCGATAAGTTAGTGGGTCAAATTGATGGATTTTGGCTAATTCAGCCAAAGATTTAGGCGTATCTACACCAGGATTCAGGCTAATTAACAATGCCCGAATTTGTTTACGTTGGGTAAGGGGGACGGCTTCAACGGTACGTTTTATGTTTTCCATTACGATAGGGCAAGATAAATTGCAATCGCCATAAAACATAGAAATAATTGTTATTTTAGCCTGTTCATCGGCCAGTTTAAATGAATTGCCCTGCTGATCAATTAAGGGGACATCGATTTGATAGAGTGAATTTTCATGGGGTATTGCAGCGGCACTGCCAGCCTTATGTGCAGCATGATCTTCACAAGCAATGCTTACCGCACTGATAGAAAGTAAAATACTAAGCAAGAGTGGTTTCATTAACATGATTTTTCCTGTTAGATTATTGCATTGGTTTGGCGCAGCGAAAACCAAGGGTATTTACCGTATCCTGGCCATTTAATGCTGCCAATAAAGCAATGCGCATTAAAATGGCATAATTTTCTTTATCTCCCAGTGATAAGCTGGCCGCACCGCAGGTTTCTAATAATTTCTGATCTCCCTGATTACGGCTGTCGCTGGTGACAAAAAGGCCATTAAAATCTTCTACCCACTCCCAAATTAATTGATGCATATCGTAAACACCATAGATATTGGCAGCTTGCTGGGTGGACGCTGCTAATGGCATAGCGGCCGGTTCGGCATACCACTTTAATATCTTGGCCCGCCAGAGAGGATCATTTCTGGCATCTTTGCGCTGCGCGTCGGCAGTGGCAACAAATTCCCATTGATACCAAGTGGGTAATTGCGCTTGCTCGCTTGCACAATAGGCATTGGCAGCAAACCAGCTGATTTGTGTAACGGGGGCATGGGCATGGTTAGGTGAATAATCTGTGGCCGATTGCCAGCTGGCTAAATAACCTGAGCTTGCAAACAGCGGGGTAATTTTTCCACGCTGCCATTGTGGGGTATTTTTTAAAAAAATTAAATAGTCCTGATTATTCACCGGCCTGCTTCTGAGCTTAAAAGCTGCCACTTGTACCGTTTCACCGTCTGTTGGTAAAGCGGTACGCAAAGCACCACCCGCTATTGGCATATAATCAGCAGCAAATACACTGCTGATTAAACTCAATGCCAATATACCCAGGGCTCTCATTTTGGGATCCTTAGTTTTTTAACCTGGCTTACTTTAAAAACCGGTTTGCCGTTATTCATTGCAACACTCACATAATTTAAAACATCGGCAATTTCTTGATCGGTTAAATTTTGCGGGGGCATGGCAGAAGTATATTTCTGCCCATTGACTGTAATTTCACCACTTAAACCTTGATCTATTATTTTAATAATTTGTGCAGGGCTGGCTTTTTTAAAATAATCAGATTTATTTAAAGGGGGAAATGCACCGGCTAATCCTTCTCCATTCGCCATATGGCAGCTACTACAGCTTGCTTCATAAACGGCTTTACCTGCGCTGACATCGATGGCTAATACCTGAAAAGACGTAAAGGTTGTTAAAAGTAATAATAAGAGCGATTTCATGATTAATTACCTCGACCTAATTAGGCTTGATTGGCAAGTTTCTAAATCTCTGCACGAATCAAAAACGCTGGGTTGACTTTAATAAAATCAATAACTTAAATGTGTCGCAGCTTGCAAAAAATATATTTGTGCAGAGGTTGCCTAAAATTTTATTTGGTGCTTAATTTACTGTGTATTCCCTTGCTGTATATTTCCGGGCGTTCATCACCTGTGACAGACATGATGCCAATTGCCCCTTTGTGAAAGGCGCGGCTGAGGGCGTGATCTACAAGGGTTAAATTGCCGGGTACTTTGGTGGTAAATTCAACTATTGCCGAGCCGCCAGGGGGCACTGCCGTAGTTTGTACCTGCTCCTGGAATTTTAACCCTCCCTCAAAATAAACCTTATCAAATACCGCACCAATAATATGGAAGCTAGATAATAAATTCGGCCCGCCATCGCCAAAGAAGATTCTTATTTTGTCATTTACTTTGGCAGTGAGCGCATTTTTTCCGGTGAGTGAATTAGATGCACCATTAAATAAAACGTAGCTGGCTTTTTCATCAATTGATTTTTGCATATCAAAGGGTTGCATTCCACCCGCGCCAAATACACCTGGTGTATAAAAATCACCCTGCATAACGTAATACTCTTTATCTACTGGTGTTAAACCTTCTTTGGGCTCAACTAAAATCATGCCATACATACCATTGGCAATATGCATGGCCACTGGGGCTGTGGCGCAGTGATAGACATAGAGGCCGGGGTTGAGCGCCTTAAAAGTAAATTTGGCCTGATTGCCTGGTGCAATTAAGGTTTGTGATGCGCCGCCACCGGGGCCGGATACAGCGTGTAAATCAATATTGTGCGGTAATTTACTACTGGCTAAATTCATTAGATTAAGCTCTACCGTATCGCCTTCCCGTACTCTAATCATTTTTCCTGGAACAGTACCGCCAAAAGTCCAGAACATATATTTGGTGCCGGGGGTAATTTCGCGCACCATTTCTTCAACGGTGAGATTAACAATGACCTTGGCAGGTGTTTTACGTGTAATAGCGGGTGGTACATTGGGTGGGGCCAAAAGAACGGCGGTTTCGATTGGTAAAGCAGCTTCGGTTTCTGCCCATGCGGATGAAGCAGTTAAAGCGCTGAAAACAAGTAAGGATTTAAATGCCCATTTGGTATTTAAGTAACAGGATTTCAATTTCATGATGAAGCTCCTTTTGCCGTACTGTGTGTGTTTTTTTATAAATTGTTGCTTCTATGTTGTATTTAATATGCATATATTACTTTGATAGAAATCAATAAGTTGTGCGATCTTTCTTGATTCTTTACAGGCATAAAAGCCCGGTACTTCCGGGCTCCATTTTTTTTTGTAACTCATTGTTTTGTAATGCTGGTTTAGCGTCTTTTTAATCAAAAAAAGGGTGATTCACTTTTGCTAGAAGCAGTTTTAACCGTAAAGGCCTTGTTAAAGGCGTTACGGTTAAAACTGTTGTAAAAGAGGGCAGGACTAGCTGCTACATGCGCATCCGCCACTGCCACATCCTTCACTTTCTGCAGCCTGCTTGGGGTGAATTGAAAAATCAATCACAACTGCTTCCTGGTCGCGCTGGATATAGCTGGCTTTAACCTGGCCCTGATAGCGTTGCTCAATTTGCGCCAGCAAAGGTAGTGGGTCGTGATCATTAACAAAGCGCATGGTTTCGCCTTCATTAAGCGATTCGATAGCCCCGAAAATGGCTGCATGGCGAAATCGTTTGGCAACGCCGCGTGCATCAAAGCCATATACGCCATCTGATTGAGTAGGGGTGCTACAGTTATGCATGGTGATTCCTTTTTTTTTTGCGTAAGTAGATGTTACGCGTGGATTATTGTTTAGTGCCTTCGACACGTAGATTTTGAAGCGGTAGCCACCGCGGGGCCTTCCTTTCTTGAACGGCCAAGAAACGAAGCCAAGCCGCAAACCCAAAAGCACGAAGGCCCCTCACTGCGGACAATCGAGGCGGCGGCTGCGGAACTCGCTTCGCTCAAACAGGCATCAAAGAAACCCCGCCCCGCTTGTTCCTCGCTTCGGCGTGCTTCAAGGGGGGTAAGCTCTATGCCGAAAGCGTGGTCATTACATTTTTTCATTGCCTCCACAATCATTTCAAAACACGTCTCTCAAGCATCAACCAACTTGCCTGCTGGCAAAGGCAGGCTACGATCTCTGCCTAATAGTTTCAGGGCAAATATGGCCAGATACACTACGCCTACGGCGAATACGATATCGCCCGGCACACGCAGCCAGACCAGGGCTTCCATCACGGGGGAATGGATAATCTCGGCAGAGCGGGCATACCACAGGCCGTGCTCTATGCTGGCAACGGCCTGGTAAATACCGGATGGCAGCAGCGACATAAACACCATCATAAAGAGGCCAATATTGAGTGACCAGAAAGCGGGTTTCAGCAGCTTGTCATTCCAGTTGGCAGCCGGTGCAAGGCCACGCAGGCAGAACAGCATCAGGCCGATACCCAGCATGCCGTACACACCGAACAGCGCGGCGTGAGCATGGGCTGCAGTCATATTGAGGCCCTGCACGTAATACAGTGAGATGGGTGGGTTAATTGCAAAGCCCAGTAAGCCCGCCCCAACGGTGTTCCAGAAGCCGACAGCCACAAAGCACATGATCGCCCAGCGATATTTAGCCACCCACGGCGCGGCATGGTTGTGGCGATAAGTCTGGTAGGCTTCTGCGCCAATTAGCGCTAAAGGTACTACTTCTAGGGCAGAGAACATTGCGCCGACCGCAATCACAGACGTTGGTGAGCCGGTAAAGTAAAGATGATGCAATGTGCCTAAAATGCCACCAAACAAGAACACAATCGTTTCAAGCACAATGGCGCGGTTGGCTGATGTTGCGCGGACTAGGCCCAAACGGCTGAGTAGCAGGGCAATCACAGCAGTAGCAAAGACTTCGAAAAAGCCTTCTACCCACAGATGCACCAGCCACCAGCGCCAGTATTCAATCAACGCATAATGGGTTTTTTGTCCCCATACCAGGGATGACGCATAAAACAGGCCGATACAGACTGCAGAGATAAACACCATGGCGATCAGGCCCTGGCTTTCGGATGGTTTACGCAGTGCGGGCCATAGGCCACGGCCCAGTAAACATACCCAGATTAATAAGCCGATAAACAACAGAATTTGCCAGACGCGGCCCATGCTGGTGTATTCCAAACCTTGATTACCCAGCCAGAAACTATAGCTGGTGCCCAAACGTTGCAAGGTGCCTACCCAGCCACAAACAATTGACCCGACCACAATCAGCAGCAGGGCATAGAACAGCACATCCACGCCCAGCTTTTGAAACTTAGGTTCTTTGCCGCCCAATACCGGCGCTAAAAATAAACCGGTTGCCAGCCATGCGGTGGCAATCCATAGCACGCCAAGCTGGGTGTGAATGGTGCGGCTAATGGTAAACGGCAGCACTTCTGCCAGCGGAATGCCAAAGAAGCTGCCGCCTTCTACCTGGTAATGCGCGGAGATAATCCCCATTCCCACTTGCGCCAGCAATAGGCCAATTACCACATAGAAATACTTCATGGTGGCTTTCATGGATGGCGTCAGTTTCAATGTGACCAGCGGGTCATTTTCCGGGCAGATCACCGGTTCTTCATCGCGATGCATTTGATGAAATAAAATCATTGCTGCAATGCCGGCGATCAGCAAAATAATGCTGGCAATTGACCAGACACTGGTGCCGGTGGTCGGGGTATTGGCTACCAGCGGCTCATGTGGCCAGTTGCTGGTGTAGGAAATATGATCAAGACCGGGGCGATTGGTAGTGGCTGACCATGCTGACCAGAAGAAAAAAGCGGGCAGAGCTTTCAGATCATCAGCATTTTTAATCGAGCCGGAAATCATCGCATATTGCTCGCGCAGCTTGTCTTGCGAAGCATCGCTGCCAAACAGCCCCATATAGTGCTGGGCTACCTGCTCGATGGCGATGGCGCGATCAGCCTGGATAGTCAGCGTATCGCTGGCTTGATCGTACGTATTGCTGCGCATGACCGAAATTAAACGTACATCCAGCGGTGCCTGCTCTTCATGGCTGAGCTGGCTGTAGTCTTTTTTAAACTGCTGTATTGCCCAGATATTGCGTAGGGTCATCGCTTCTCGGTGCAGCCAGTCGGCGGACCAATCCGGAGCGACATAACTACCGTGTCCCCAGACAGAGCCCATCTGTTGTCCGCCTGCTGACAACCAGGCTTCCTGTCCACGCTGAATTTGCTCGCCGCTATAGAGCAGCTTGCCTGTGCTACTTAAAACCTGTTGGGGAATTGGCGGTTTTTCCAGGTAAATTTCCCGGCCTATCCAGCCAAGAGCGGCAAAAGATAGGAAGAAAATAACTGCAAGCCAGCGCCAGAGATTGCGTGTTTTATGCATGATGTGCTCCGGATGGATAGGATGTTTTGGTATCTATACATGCATAATATATACCTATTTTAAAAAGATGCAAATAATATGCACATTAAGGTTAATAACAACCCTTCAGGAGCTATTTTTACGCTCTGGAAATAAGCCCCTGCTCAATCCACTGGTGCAAAAAACGGGCTGCAGCGAGGGGGGTGTCGCCAAGATCGTATCTGAGCAGCCCCTCACAGATCACAGAGAAGTTTGCGCCGCTGGCTAGCAAGGCTAAGGCATGGATTTCGGCAGGGCTGGCGCTACGCCAATTGACGGTTAAATCAGGCTTGCGCCAGATTAAATAAGATTGAGTGTGGATTTTGGGTGCTGGCGGTGCTTGCTCTGCCATTATGGCTTGCCATACTTTTGGAGCATTCCATGCCAACGATAAAATACTGAGAGAAGGGTGAAGCTTAAAGCAAAGTAAAGCCCAGTTCTGGCTGGGTATTGCCTGCAGGTTTTCCAGTGTGAGCAGGAGGGCATCAGCGGCGTCAATGGTGTGGCGCAAAGCCCATTCAAAAGCGGCAAGCTCGGCAAAAATGGGCACTGCAGCATAGGGATGCTCTTGTTTAAGAAAAGCGGCCAGTTGATCGCCAAACCAGCGAATTGATGGATGTGATGAAGGATGGGCCGCCAGGTAGGCCCGGGCCAGGGTGTAAAAATCTTCATCACCAAGGATTTGAAACAGGGCAGGGTAGTTAGTCTGCAGTGCTTCTGCCAGGCGCAAAAAATAGCCATCAGCATAAATGGCGATTTCCCGCTCACGGTGGATGCTTCCCTTGTGAAGCGGTAGCTGGATTTGATCAGAGGATGTCAGAATACTGGCTTGTAAATCACGCTGCCAGGTGTGCAGATCCATGAGTGGCTCCTATCTGGCGGGCGTGATCAAGCTCGGTTAATAACGCCGGCAGCGGCGGGATATTTGCGTCACGCTCAACCATGCTGGGGATTACGCCCCACTGGCTAAGAGCCTGGGCATATAAAGCCCATACTTCGGCACAGATGGGCTGATCGTGGGTATCGATGCAATGATCACCGTGATCGGTATGGCCTGCCAGATGGATATAGGCAATGCATTGCCGGGGAATGCCTTGTAGATAGTCTAGCGGGTTAAAGTTGTGATTTCGGCTGGAGACGTAGATATTGTTAATATCAAGCAGGATATCGCAGCCGGATTCGCTGATGATGGCACTGATAAATTCCCACTCCTGCATGCTCGTCTGAGCATTCAGATAAGTTGAGGCGTTTTCAATGACCAGGCGCCGGTCTAAAAAATCTTGTACCTGCCGGATGCGTCCGGATACATGTTTGATTGCTTCTTCGGTATAGGGAATGGGCAGTAAATCATGCAGGTATTTACCATCTACACCTGTCCAGCAAAGATGATCAGAAATTGCCAGCGGCTCGATATGCCTGGCTAACGCTTTAATTTCTGTGAGGTAATCAAAATCGAGCGGGTCGGTGGAGCCCAGATTCATTGCCACACCGTGCATTACCAGCGGGTAATTGCGGCGAATTTGCTCCAGGTAATAAAGGGGTTTTCCGCCGGGAACAAGGTAATTATCTGAAATGATTTCCAGCCAGTCGACAGGCTGAGGGCTATTTAAAAAATCGGAGTAATGCTCCGGGCGTAAGCCTAATCCAAAGCCTTGCAGCGTTTTATTCATTGTATGCCAATGGGGGCCTGCGCCCCCTGTCCTCAAGCCAAGCACCTTATAAAACGGTGCCACCCTTGTCGGTACACTCACTCTCTGTCGCCACTGGCAACCAGCCATGCCCTTTGCAGGTATTTTGCCCCTTGCAGGCGTTATCTGCTGTTTTGCACATGGAAGAGCCTTTGCAGCTATTCACTCCAGTACATTTTAGTGTTTTAGCAGTTTCTGGTACGGAGGCAGTATCTTCTGCCTGAGCTGTCATCGTGAGGGTGAAAAGTGCTGCAGCAGCAGCGGCTAAAGTTGCTCCGGTCACGCAATTCATGTTGATTCTCCAAATTTGGCGGGCTCAGTCATAAGCATGATTGCTTGCTGACTATTAGTCGTAGCAGATCTGTCAAATATGAGGAATATTTTTGTTTATTTTTGGTGCCAATCGATTGCTTTCTGTGAATGCCGGCCAGTGTAAATATGCTGCAATGAAAACAGGAAAAGAGCGGGAGATTTCTGGTCTGCAGGCCATGCAGCAGGGGGGGCCGGTATATTCGGGCAGCTTTAAAGCGTTTTAGATGATGTTGGGTCAGATCCTTGAAAGGCAAAAGCTCGAGTTGCTTAGAATACCTTGCTTTAACGCCGCATTCTGGCATCGAGCTCTTCGACTTTAGCCCGTGCCCATGGGGTGCGGCGCAGGAATTTCAGGCTGGATTTAATGGATGGGTCTTTTTCAAAACACTGAATCGGGATGCGGCGGGCCAGCTCTGGCCAGCCAAAATGTTCGACTAAATCTGTCAGGATTTGCTCCAGCGTAATGCCATGCTGGGGGTTATTTATTTGCCGGTTCATAGTTTAGGTATCTGTTTAATACGTTTTAAATGTGCAGGGAAGAGAGCCGATTGAACCGGTCCCTCCCAGGCTTGTAAATGATCAGGGGATGATATTTACAGGGACTACATGATGATTAGTTTTTTATCTGCCGCAGGGGAATCCCAAAAATAGCGTTGAGTTCGACAGGATTATTGATTAAATCTTGCAGAGTGTAGCAATCAAGTACCTTGTAAAACGCCTGCATGGCTTCAAACAGCACGTCTTTTAAGCGGCATACCGCACCGATACTGCAGGTGGAGTGCTCTCGGTCAAAGCACTCTACAATCGGGCTGTCTGCTTCGCTAAGGCGCACCAAAGCCCCTACGCTGATCTGATCCGCAGGGCGGGACAAACGCATTCCGCCGCCTTTGCCACGGGTGGTTTCCAGAAAACCGTTACGGGCCAAAAAACTCATGACTTTCATCAGATGATTATCGGAAACCCCATAGCTTGAGGCAATTTCCCCTCGGGTAACTATGCCGTTATTTTGCACGCCAACGTAAATCAAAGTACGCAGACAATAATCAGTAAAAACATTCAAGCGCATCGCTGTTGTCCGGACTTTAGAATAAGTATTTATAGTACATCTTCAGCTAAGATAAAAATACAGCGTTTAAGGCCGGGCAGAGTACATTTTTATATTGATTGTTAAGGGCGCTGATGCAGGCTTGCAGATATCCATGCCGAATCCACCGTTTCGCCCTGCATCAGCTTTAGTACTCTGACAAGACTTTCGCTGGCAAGCCGCTGGCTGTCTTGCACGACAGATTGAATACCCCAGGGCAGGCAGTTGAGCAGGTTGTGATCATCAAAGGTCATTAAATGCGCGGGGCTACCGTTCTGTTTTTCATTAATATAGGCAAGCGCGCCTTCCAGCAGGGTTAGCGAGCCGGTAAACAGGCTGTCGGGATAGTGGCCCAGGCGCTCATAACATTCGGCCATCATGCTGTAGCCTGATGGGCGCAGGTAATCTCTTTGCCAGACCCAATGCTCCTGCTCTGTCATGCCGCTTAGTTCCAGGCCTTTACGATAGCCGGCCAGGCGATCCTGGCTGGGGGATAAATCGGCTTGTCCTCCAAAATAGACAACTTCCCTGCTGCCAGCTGCGATGGCTTGCACGACCAGGGAGGTAACGGCATCAATGGCATCGGTGACAACAAAGGGAATAGGGCAGTCCTTGATGTGGCGATCGACAAACACCAGCGGCAGGCGCAAAGACCATTTTAAGTATTGTGTGGCATCGCTGCTGCAAGGCACCACAATCAGGCCGTCTACCTGGCGGGTAAGCAGGTGCTCGATGCCTGCTGTTTCCATACTGGCTTGCTCATTACTACTCATCACGAGTAATTGATAGCCCGCTTCGCGGCACAATGGTTCTAAAGCTTGTGCAAGGCTGGCGTGGGCAAAGTTGCTGAGCTCGGGGACAAGTAAGCCTAAAGTACCGCTTTTGCGTGATCTGAGTGTTTTGGCTGATTGCGAGGGTTGAAAATGATGCTCGCGGGCAATCGCCAGCACGCGCTCCTTAGTGGATTCCGCAATGCGATACTCTGCCGAGCGCCCGTTAAGGACAAGGCTGGCGGTGGTTTTGGAAACATTTGCCAGGCGGGCAATGTCATCCATGGTTAGGCGTATAAATTGGCTCACAGTAACTCTTAACACACATCCAAGCTGCAAGGTTACCGAAAAATGGGGGGCTTGGATTGCATATTTATGCTTTATGGAAAAATAAAAGGGAGCATCCCTGCTTGCCAGATTGCAAATCTTTGCACCACACTTTGGTAATCACTGCTATTGCAGAAAAAACTCAACCATTGCTTTAACTTAGGGTAGGGTGCGGCGTCAAACCATTCTGGATCAACGCTGGCAAACTGACGAATAAACGGAAATATCGCGATGTCTGCAAGGCTGATTTTATTCGTGAGTAAAAAGGTAGTTTGCGCGAGTTGCGTTTCTAAATCATGTAAAAATTGCTCACCTTGGTTGCGATAGTATTCTTTGGAGTGATCAGGATAACGGTCTGCATATTTATATTGGTCAAGATGCTGCTTGAATTGCTGGTCATTATGATTAATTAGGGCATTTATTTGTGCAGCTAGCCCGGTATCCTGCGGACAAAGCCAGCCATGCGGATCATTCTGTATTAATGCCCATTGCATAATTTCAATACTTTGTTCAATGATATGCCCATTACTTAAAACTAATACCGGCACGGTGCCTTTGGGTGAGGCAAGTAGTAATTCTGCCGGCTTCTCTTTCAGAACAATTTCGCGTAATTCAACCTGAATACCCGAATATTGAATCGCCATTCTGGCGCGTATGGCGTAGGGACAACGGCGAAAGGAGTAGAGGATGGGCAACATAGCTTATATATATCGAGAGATGGGGCGGATGATACTCGGTGTGATAAGAAATGGAGCAGAAGACGGTCATTGTTTATCTTGGAGTACTTGTTTTCTCTCTGCCGTATAGGCCCACCAAGGGCGAGGTGCTTCACCGTTTATAAAGCGGGTAATCGATATAAATACGTCGATGACGCATGGATCATGGCGCGTTGCAGTTTGCTGACAAAGCCTTGCATACATCTCAAACGGGCATTGGCTTTTAAGCTGCTCAGGGGTATGAATACCGAGCAGCTCTAAATCTTTAGCCCCCGCCTTACCGATATTGGGTAAATCTGTGTGTGTGCTTACGCGGCTGCGATCTACTTTATCTGGGTTCATATTGGCTCCAGTTGTGGGCATAAAAACGGCCCCCTACACTATCATCTTTTCAGCGCCTTGCTATTGGGCCAGTTGGCAAATTTCCAGCTCTGGTAGGTATTTTGATTAGCAAAGCTGGCAAAATCGCCGGGGAAGCGTTGCTGTTTAAGCGGTTTGCCTTTGGCCTGGCTATATACGCCCATAAAGCCGCCGCCGGGGGCCAAGATATAGCCCCAGTCTTCGCCTGTCATGGGGTCTTTATAAGCTTTGCGGATAAAGCGTCTTGGAGTGGGGCTGCGCGGATCAAGTACCAGCTCTTCCAGTGTTTTGGGGTATTGCGTGCCTTGCATCATATTCTGTTCGCTGTAGAGGCGGATGCCCCGGCGGATTTCAGCACCCACGCGCAGTAGCTCTTCTTCTTTAGCGCGCTGGGCACGGTTTTGCCATGCCTCGCCTACCTGAGCCAGGTAAATGCCCATGATTAATACCGCCGTTAAGGCCCATGCGTAAGCAAAACCGGACTGCCGTTTACCAGCTGTTGTAGGCCGAGCCGTCATTGCCGTTTCCTTCTGCAGCACTTTTGATATCGTATACGCCGCTGGCGTTTTCAGACTGGATGATCTGCCAGCCATCATTTTTGCCGGTAATGGGGTCCATGGGCATTTCACGCAGGTATTTGCTGCTGACCAGCTCGCTTATCGTGGCGGGGTAATGGCCGGTGTCGGCATAAAATTTATCGATGGCATCGCGCATGGCAACAAGGTTATGCTTCAGTACGGTTTCACTGGCCCGCTCGCTCTGGTGAAAGTAGCGTGGCACAACAAGAGTGAGCAGGCTGGCCATAATGGCAAGCACGACGAGTAGCTCGATCAGGGTAAAGCCTTTGTGGCTTTTATGTGCAGACGACGCATGCGTCATGGTGATCCTATTGATGATGTGGTTTTACTTGTTACACGCTGACTAAAGTTAAAAAGAGCAAAATTCATCTTAGGGTGGCTTAGGCCGCTATTGATGTTTATTAGTGTGCAGATATATTTCGGCCGTGTACCTTCCATGACACTAAAGTCAAAAGATCTTTTTAGTGCCTTCGATGCGTTGATTTTGGAGCGGTTAGCCACTGCGGGGCCTTCCTTTCTTGCTTTGCCAAGAAACGAAGCCAAAGAAGGCGACCCCACGAAACACGAAAGCCCCTGCGCTGCGGACAATCGAGTCGGCGGCAGGCGGGATTAGCTCGCTGCCTCGCTCCCAAGCGATCCCCCGCCCCGCTTGTTCCTCGCTCCGGCGTGTTTCAAGGGGACTTTAAAAAGCCCCATGCCACAAATTGCGATAAACGACAGAGAGCTGGGTTTGAAAATATTTAAAACCTATTAAAACACCTTAATTCACCCCCAGTTTTTCTCCGTGCCCTCTGTGGTTCAAGTGTGGGTTTCCTCTGGTCACTATCTACCACTTCTTATAAGCCACACCATTTAGCCCCACCCCGTTACTCAGTGAATACACATCAAATACATCGCGGCCTTCTTGTGGGGCGTCGGGGGGGCTGCTGTAGCTGCGTAGAGCCCATGTTTTTTCATCTGAGCTGCTTGGGCAATCGCAGAAAGGATCTCTGGGCAGGCGGCGTAGAAAGTAGATCATTTTACCATTGGGGTCTTTAGCGTCTTTGATTCCGCTTGTTAAGGCCCCCAGATTAGGTGGGTAGCCGCTTTCATCGATATTTTTTTTAATCTGGCCTTCATCTGCGGCTTGCTTGTAAGCATCAAGGCCTGAGCGGATTTGCCAGAGTGCACGGCGCAGCTCTTCTTCCCGCTGACGGGTGGAGGCGATTTGCGAAAGTGGCATCGCCACTGTGGCCAGTACGGCCAAAATGGTGAGAGTCACCATCAGCTCGATCAGGGTAAAACCCTGGGCGGGCCGAGGGGGCGGCAGGCCATGCAACATATCTAGCGCCGTCCCATACCATTGCCTCTGCCAGGAGGGGAGATGACGGGCAGAGCGTTGTCGTCTGTTGCCCGCAGTGCGGGTGCTGGCTGTGGTGCTGGCTCCATCATGGCCTGTGGTGTAATGGGCGGGGGGGCTGGCATCATAGCGTTGCCTGAGGCGTTGTTAGTGGTGGTTTGGATACTGGAGCTGGTGCGTAAACGCAGCGGGCTGGTGCTGATTGTGCCTTCGGTGCCGCTATCAAAGGTGGTGATATGGGGCGGTGGAAGTGTCAGATTACGCACCACGCGGGGGGTAATTAAAAGGATCAGCTCGGTTTTACTATTATCATTTTTCTTATTGCCAAATAGCCGGTCCAGACCCGGCAGCTCGCCAAGGCCGGGCAGGGCGCTTCCACTTGCCTGATCCGTACGCGAGAGTAAACCTGCCAGTACCTGTGTTTCGCCATCACGGGCGCTCATATTTGTGGTGGCATTACGGGTGCCCACCTTATAGGCAATAAGCCCGTTGCGGGTCGTGACGCTGCCGGTAACATTGGAAACCTCAAGCGAGACTTTAACGCTGATATCGTTATCAATGGTGAGGGTGGGTTCCACATTAAGTGTAAGGCCCACATCCAAATAAGTAATTGATTCAGATGTGGTGCCGTTATTATTGGTGGTGGTAACAACGGGGACGCGCTCACCAATCTGCACCTTGGCTTTTTCCCGATTTTTAACCCGTATTTTGGGGTTGGCCAGAATATTGGTGTTGCCTTTCTGGTGCGCAAAATTGGCGCTGATTGCAGGATTGCCAAGATTGACCAGCACATCACTTTTATTGAGATTACTCAGGCGATCCAGGCTAATTGCCCCTGTCGCTGTGGATGTCAGTGGGAGAGGGCTAATGTTGCTGATCGGCGTCAGGGATACAGAGAGCGTATCCGGGTATTGAATCCCCATATTCAATATATCGCTGCTGCTGACTTCCAGGATTTCTACATCCAGAATAATTTCTGATTGCGGTAAGTCCTGGGCGGCAATCAACCGCTCGGCCACTGCAATGGCTTCGGGAGTATCACGCATTACCAGCATGGATAAGCGCTCGTCGATGTATACATCCTTGGTTCTAACCATTTGCTTAATCATGGCTAATACCTGTTTCGGGTCGGCGTTGGATAAATAAAAGGTACGCATTACCAGATCTTTGTAATCGCGGTCTTTATCCGGGCGTTTGGGGTAAATTAAGATGGTGTTTTCATTCAATACTTTTTTATCTAATTGATTGGTTGTGAGAATTAAATTAATGACATCCTCTACGCTGCTGTCGTGAGCATAAATAGTGGTGCGTAAATTAGGTGCAACATCACGGTCAAAAATAAAATTCACTTTACCAATGCGGGCAATAATATCGAATACGCTACTGATGCTCTGATCTTTGAATTGCAATGAAACAGGATTTTTTAAAGATTGAGCCAGGCCGGGGCGCAGTGTAGCTTCGCGTGTTTTGCGGCTTTCTATTTCATCACGCAGCCTGAGTGCCTGCGTATTGCGCGGATTGTCGATCAGCACCTGGGCTAATACATCCAGTGCTTCTTCCGGCTTATTGTCTTTAATTTCCCGCGCATATTTGAGCATGGAATTCTGACGCACCGCAATTTCGGCAAGCCTTAGCCCTTCGGTTGCACGATAATTACTTTTGTCATGCGAGAGCATTTGCTGATAGCGATTGCTCGCCAATTCAATATCGCCACGCGCACGGGCATTATCGGCTTCTCTTAACAAGATATTGAGTGTGCTGTCCAGCTGGCGCTGATAGCTGGCGCGCAGCTTGATGTCATCAGGGTAACGCTTGGATTGCTCTTTTAAGTACTGCAGGCCCTGTTCTATTTCGCCTTGATAAATTAACGATTCGCCCTGCTTGCGGGCCATATCGGCGGCGCAGCCAGTCAGTAAGCTGGCTGCAATAAGGGTCATGCTAAAAGCGCGCTTCAAAGTGTTGGCTCCCAAGGAAAGCGCCTGCTGCGGTTTGGGCAACAGGAAAATAATGCGTGGATTGAAAACTGGCGCTGTGGGTGTGCCTTTACGCTGGCGAAGTAAATAAACCTGCTTAATGCGCGCTTCAAGGTGTGGCTCCCAGAGGCAGTACCTGCTGCTGATTGAGCGGCATAAAAGTAAAAACGATCTGCTGGCGGCTTACCTGATCTACCCGCCAGGAGCCAAGCAAGACCTCCCCCTTTTGCACGCGGCCAAGGGCATTGCAGCTCTGGCAAACCACTATCTGCTGGCCACCTGTTTCAAGTACGACATAGTCAATGCTGCCCTCGTGCCAGGTGGAGATCACTTGAAACGGCAAAGGCGGTGCGACTGGCGGCGGTGTAGGCGTTGGCTTCGGTGTGGGCGTGGGTTTAGGGGGGGGAGGCGGCGGTGGCTGCCAGGTTTGGACCGGAAATAAATTGACTGCCGCGCTGCTGGCCACCGATGCCGCACTAGCCGATATTTGGGCGCTGCCACCAGCCACGCTGGCCGTTGCCGTCGGCTGCTGGCGGCGGACAGGGGGGGCGTCTGGCTGGCGATCCCGCCAGGCAGAGTAAAGTGTAAGTAAAAGCGTAATCGCTAAGACCATTTGTAATGGACGCGAGATCATGGCTGCACCTCGCTCAGATAAGACATCTGAACTTGCAGGTTGAGCATGGCCTCACCGATTTGCGGGCGCGACAGGCTGAGATTTTCGATGCGCACGCCCGGTATTTTTTCCAGCTCGCTTATGAACTGCTGGGTATCGGGATAGGTACCGCTGGCAGGAAACTGTAAACCGTAGCGTAATAGCTCACCACTTACTTCGGGAGTGGCTTTGTAATCGCTTTGTTGCAGCACAATATGCTTTTGCCCGGCCAGCTCATTGAGCTTGAGTAAAAACGTAGTGAATTGATTCGATTGTGGCAGGCTCTTGGCCACGCTGCTGGCGGTGGCAGAGGTGCCGGACGCCGCTTGCTTTAGCTTGCGTGCAGCAGTTTGCAAGGCCAGCTCGCGGCGCTCTAAATCTTTTTGCATGGGCTGCAGTTTTTGCAGATAGAGTGCTCCGGCCAGTAAGAGCAGAATCAGGGCTGCAATGGCGAGGATGCCAGCGTACTGCCGCCATTGCCGCAGATACCAGATTGTTTGTTGAATAAGCCGCTGTGTGTTCATTTTCGCGGCTCCCAGCTGATATCCAGATTGACCTGCACGGGGCGAAACGGATCACTTACACGCATATTGTGCCGTGATAAAGACACCGTTTTAACCCCCCTGGTGCTTCCCAGACGATCGACCAGGGCCAGCGCATCGGCCAGGGTTTTGGCTTCCAGATCCAGCTTGATCAGATGCTCGGTACTGGCCAGCTCAATGCGGGTATAGGCAATGGTGGGCAGCCAGGTTTGCTCCAGCGCGGCGAGCACCGGCCCGATAGCCTGCTGCTGCGCCTGTTGAGCGGCCAAGACCTTTGCGTTGGTTGGCGCTTCTTTTTGCTCCTTACTATGCGCCTCATCCAGGCGGCGGCGCTGCCAGCTGATCTCATCCTCACGGGTGTTTAGCTGCTGGCGGGCCTGATCGCTGATATCAAGGCGGGTCATCACCCAGAGCAGGGCAATCACTGCTGCTACAACAAGGGCCAGACCCAGCCATGGCGTTGAACGGGTCGACTGATGAAAATCGAGTTGCATGGGCTTCATGCGGTAAAGTCCGGTTGATCGTTGTATCGTGTTTTTAGTGCCTTCGGCACAGTGATTTGGGTGCGGGGGGCCCCCGTGTGGGACTTGTTTTCTTGCTTCGCCAAGAAAGTAAGCAAAGAGGGCGACCCCGCAAACGCGACATCCCCTCGCTGCGGACAATCGGCTCGGCGGCTGCGGGACTCGCTGGCAGGTTCGCTCAAACATCCTCGCCAAAACCCCGCCCCGCTTGTTCCTCGCTCGGCGCGTTTGAAGGGGAATTCAAGCACCGTGCAAACTAAGTGGTTGTTGTTGTAGCGTTTGAGCATAGGTGGAGAGGATTGATTCGTAATTCGGGTGCAATGTGCATCATTTGTGTTCATAAAGCCCAATCCCCGGCAAATAAAGGATGCACTGCGCCCAAATAGCTGACTTCGCATTCTGGCAGGCTGAGTTTGGCGAGCGGGTGGGCGCTTGAGCTGATATAGATTTGCGGTGGCAAAGACACCTGCGCCAGCATGGCTGCCTGGCGTAATAGTGCCGCCATGCCGCCATTTAGCAGTGCTTCGCTATCCTGATTCAGCGGCAGGTTAACTACACCTTGCCATGCAGCATCCCGCCAGAATCCGCAGCAGAGCTGATCTGGCTCGGTAATGACAAGCGCAAACTCTGTGGCTTTGAGCTGTTTGCGGTACTGCTGATGCACAGCGGAAAAAAGCGGCTGCACTTTGTTTAAATGCAGCTTGTTCACACGGGCCAGCTCGATGACGACCTGATAAATCGATTCATCCATGGCGGCCACCAGGCGGGGCTCCCCAAAGCCTGCCGGGTTGATGCACAGCCGCCAGCCTTCGGCAGAGCCGCCAAATTGCTGGGTTAAAATCAGCCGTGCGTAGGCATTCCAGTCGTCCGGCTGATACAGGCCATCTTGCCAGGGCAGCACGGCATACCGTACCCAATCGCCACTGAGCAGCATATTCAATGTGCCGATGCTGCTTTTAGGACGAGTCTCCAGCCGCTGCTGCAAAGTCAGCGCAGCAGATTGCGCATCAACCGTAGTTGACACCCACTGCTTATCTGCTTTTTGTAAGCGCGGCTGGCTGGCTAATGTCAGCTTCTTACTCGCCAGCCAAACGCTATGCTCAATCCATAAAGGGGACACGATTGCTTTCCTGGGGTAGGCAATATATTTAAAATCTTTAAAAATGCTCAAAGGTCTGTAGGCACAGAGGCCGGTGAGAACACGGAGCACACAGAGAAAAACAAAGGCAAGCAAGGTGGACAAGTTTTTATGCCCACGTGCCTATTGGGTTTTTCTTGTTTTTCTCTGTGCCTACAGATTTAAGGTTCTTTCTAAGGTTTGTTTAATTCACAAAAGTCACACGATTGATTTCCTGCAGGGTAGTTTCTCCGCTGGCAACTACTGCCAGAGCTTGCTGGCGCATCGACAAAAATCCAAAGCGTGCGGCGAGTTGCTTCAGCTCTACGGCTGGCGCGCGGCTGGCGATGGCTTGTTTTAGCTCATCATCGAGCCGCAAAACTTCGGCAATGGCCTTACGCCCCTGATAGCCCGTATTACGGCAAGCTTTACAGCCAAGGCCTTTTTTAAAGTGCCAGCCTTTGACTCTTTCACTGTTCAAGCCCGATGTGGCGAGCAGCGCTTCATCAGGTTCATCGTCCACCACGCAGTGCAGGCACACTTTACGAATCAGCCGCTGGGCGACTACGCCGATCAGCGCATCTACAAAACTGTTCGGCTCTACGCCCATATGAATAAAGCGGTCGAGCACCGAAAACACATTGTTGGCGTGCACGGAAGTGAGTACCAGATGGCCAGTCAGTGCGGCCTGCACTGCAATATTGGCCGTTTCGCCGTCGCGAATTTCGCCCACCAGAATCTTATCCGGGTCGTGCCGCAGTACCGATCTCAGCCCACGGGCAAAACTCAGACCTTTTTTATCGTTCACGGGGATTTGCAATACGCCGGATAGCTGGTATTCCACCGGGTCTTCAATGGTGATGATTTTCTCTTCGCCGGTATTGATTTCAGAAAGCGTGGCGTAAAGCGTGGTTGATTTACCTGAGCCAGTGGGGCCGGTGACGAGCAGCAAGCCGTAAGGCTCGCGTGCCAGACTTCTGATCCGGCTCATTGTGTCTTCATCAAAGCCCAGAGTATCTAAACGCAGCTGCTTAAAAGCGTCGCTGCCATTTTGCTTATCCAGAACACGCAGTACGGCATCTTCGCCGTAAATCGACGGCATGATGGAGACGCGAAAATCTACTTCACGGCTATTAATCCGCGCCTTAAAGCGCCCGTCTTGCGGTACCCGGCGCTCTGAAATATCTAGATCAGCCAGCACCTTAATTCGCGAGATCACTTGTTCGGCCGTTTCCAGGCCATTTGCGCCGCCGATATGCAGCAGCACGCCGTCGATACGATATTTAATGGTTAAGCCGTTTGGTGTGCTTTCCATATGCACGTCAGAAGCCTTGGCTTTGAGCGCGTCATACAGCGTCGAGTTCACCAGTTTGACGACGGGTTTTTTATCTGCGGCGAGGGTGGCCAGCGAAATCTCAATGATTCCATCCTGATTAACTTCGCTTTGCTCACTAATTCCCAGCTGATCCATTGCACGGTGAGAGGTTTCAAATTGCTCCAGGTAAGCACGCAGTGCCTGATGATGGGCAAAAGTTGTCTGATAACTTACAGATATGCGCTGGCGCAGCCAGTTTCTTAGCGAGGCATCGAAAGGATCAGCCAATACCATGCATAGCCCATCCGGGCCTTCGAGCAGCAGGCATTGCCTTGCCACAGCTTCGCCGTAAGGTAGCAGATCGTAGCGCGGGCTAAGTGCGCTGAGGGCCTCAAGGCTTAAAAATGGCAGGCCCAGAAAGTGGCTAAGCTGCTCTCCGTAATCGGCGTTGCTTAGAGATAGTACTTGTTGCAAACGCGGTGCAAGCGGGGCCAGATCCTGGCGTAATGTTTGAATCAGCTCCAGGCTAAGTATGTGTGTCATTGCATATTTCCAGCCAGCTCGAAAATCGGCATATACAGCAGAAAAACAATGCCGCCGATCAGTACACCAATAATCAACATTAAGATTGGCTCAAAAAGGCGGGTAAACATATCGATGGCGCGCTCCAGCTCTTCATCGCAAAACTGCGCCGAGCGCTCGCACATGGTGGCCAGCTCACCGCTTTGTTCCCCAACGCGCAGTAAGCGCTCTGATACGGGGGTGGTCAGCTGGTAGCGGGGGAGGGCTTGGGAAAGAGCCTGGCCTGATTTCACATCGACTAGGGCCTGTTGTAAGCCAATCTGCATTTTGAGCGGCAATAACTGCGCTGCCAGCTCCATTGCATGGACCACGGAAATCCCGCCAGCCAGTAATAGGCCCACGGTGCGGTAAAAACGGGTTAGCGAGAATAAACGCCGGTATTGCTCTAAACGCGGCAAGCGCCAGAAGGCCTCGCGCAAAGCATTTTTTGCCGCAGCGGTATGCAGCAAAAATACTGTCAGCGCTACGCTAAGTACCATGCCGCCAAATATCATCAAACCGTGCTTATGTACCAGATCGCCCCACCACAGCATGACTTGCGCGGCAAAAGGCAGGTTTTTCATGGATGCATAGATCTGGCTGAACTTTGGAATCACATAAAACAGCAAAAACAACATAATGCTGCCGCCAATGCCAATTACCACCAGCGGGTAAATAACCGCCGAGATCACCTTCTTTTTAACCGCTGCCAGCCTTGATTCGTAATGGTGATAGCGCCCCAGCGCATCGGCAAGGTGGCCGGTTTTTTCGGCCGAACTAACGGTGGCAATATATAAAGGCGGGAAATGCATGCTCATTTGTGCCAGTACTTTAGATAGCGGTAAGCCTTGATAAAGGCCTTCAATCATGCGGCTTAATACTTCGCCATGGCTATCTTGCACGCTTTTTTCTTTGAGTGTTTCCACTGCTTCAACCAGCGTCAGCCCCGCTTGCAGAAGTGCGATAAGCTCCTGGGTAAAGAGAGAAAGCCCAAATTCTTTGGAAGAAAATTTAAATGTGCTGTGCGCCCTGGCAGACAAAAATTGTTGTCCTTGTGCCGTCAGCTTAGCCTTCAGCTCGCTTTCATTAGCGGCATCGATATTCAGCTGCAGCAGCTTACCTGCCTGCAAGGCTTTAACGGTGTAGCGCATGGGGGCTTCTAGATGAGTTTAGGATGCATGAAATTTATTGTTTGTAAGAGAATCATAAGTAAACGTGCGCTGACGGATTGCAGTTGCCTTACAATTTAATAGCTGACATCACTATCTTCCCCCGTACCACCGGCTTTGCCGTCTGCACCTAAAGTCAGCAGGTCATAGTCGCGGCCGTTCTCCCCCGGTTTGCTGTAAACGTAAGGTCTATCCCAGGGATCGGCCGGGACATCTTTCATTAAATAAGGGCCTTGCCACTTTGGCTCGTCACCAGGCTTTTTGGTCAGCACATCAATGCCCTGCTCGGTGCTTGGATAATGGCCGGTATCAAGGCGGTAATGATCAAGGGCATCAGCGATTGATTTCAGCTGGCTTGCAGCAGTCTTTGTTTTTGCTTTGCCTACTTCACCAAATAACTTTGGTCCAACGTAACCAGCAAGTAGGGCAATAATCAGTAAAACAACTAATAGCTCCAGAAGGGTGAAGCCTCTGGAGAGGCGGTGATTCTTCATATTATTTGTCTCTTCCCGTGAAGGCTGGCAGGTGCCGCCTTTCATCTTCTATCTTCGCATCGTAATACGACGCTTCTTGCGGGATCAAGACTTTTTCTTCGCTTTTGCCTAGATGGAAAGATACCGTAGAGAAGGAAGAGGTTTATTGGAAGATAATACACTTCTGGAGTAAGGCTTGTAAGGTGAAACAAGGGCCATCTGGCTGACTTTGAATGCAGAGACTGAAGTGATTAAAAATAGATCTGTAAGGTAGTAAGAAGAGTATTCTGATTCTGGCCTGTTTTT
Organism: Iodobacter ciconiae; assembly: GCF_003952345.1. Classification (NCBI taxonomy): domain Bacteria; kingdom Pseudomonadati; phylum Pseudomonadota; class Betaproteobacteria; order Neisseriales; family Chitinibacteraceae; genus Iodobacter; species Iodobacter ciconiae. Next base: position 899,683 of record NZ_CP034433.1, read on the forward strand.
ATAAAATGCTCAATCATAGCTTGATGAATTAATTGATTTTGGTTTACAGGATGGATGATTGTTTTAATTGTGATTTTCTTTGAGTTTGCAGCAAGATAGGAATTGATAATGAAGTACAAATTAAGCAGATCATTGTTAAATATTGATTATAAGTTTTTTAGTACGCTGCTTATAATAGGGGTTATGCCGACTATATATACGGCAGTAAGAATATTTTTTTTGGGGGATATGCCGAGTGATTCTGGTTTGACGATTGCCAGTCAGCTGATCTTTGTAAATTTAATTTATGAAATTTTACAGGAAGCGATTTTTTTACCAATATTTTATTTAATTGGCAAATCATTGATTGATCAAAAAGAATTTGTAAATAAAATAAATACAGGGCTGGTTTTAGTAGCACTGCTATATGGGTGTATATCGCTGTTGCTGATTGTTTTTGTAGAACCAGCTCTTTTGTTTATGAGTCAAAAAAATAATTTAATTTCCGCTACTGTGGAATATATTCGTATTGAAGCAGTTGCTGCAGTTTTTTCTATGCTGGTTCAATTTATGGTTTCAATATTAATAATTAAAAAAAATAACAAACATCTGTATATTGTGTCATTGATTCAAATGATGCTTATTGTGTTTTTTGACACATGCTTAGTGTCGAAGCTTCCGTTTTCTATGGATATTGGTGTAAATGGTATTGCTGTTGGAAATTTAGTTGTGAATTTATTACTTATTGCTATTTTGCTATATATTTTAAAGAAAGAAGATATTAATATCGGCCGAGTAAATAATCTTTCATTTGCATGGTTGAAAGAATGGGTGAAAGTAGGCGGCTATTCTGGGTTGGAAAGTTTGCTTAGAAATATTGTGTTTATATTAATGGTTGTTCGTATGATAAATATGGTGGGTGAGCAGGGAACATTTTGGCTTGCTAATCAGTTTATTTGGGGCTGGTTATTGTTGCCGGTTATTCAACTTGGGCAATTAATTAAAAGAGATTGTGGTGAACGGAGTGAGCAGGCTATAAAAGAAAATGTAGTAGGTTATTTTATAATGACGGCTATAATTATTTCTTTATGGCTGGCTACTATTCCATTGTGGGGGATGTTTATAAAAAATGTTATGAATGTTTCAGATTACAGACCTGTTTATGATTTGGTTATTGTTTTGCTTTTATGGTATATATTATTCGCATTTAATAATGTAATCGATAGTATTTTTTATGGTATTGGTAAAACAAATTATATGTTTTTTCAGTCTGTTGCTGTAAATGTGTTGCTGTATGGTGGTTTTTTTATATTATTTAATTTTGGTGTGTATAAACCAAATTTGATCAGCATTTCTTTAATGTTTGCAAGTGGAGTCGCTCTGGATAGCATTATTACTATTTTAACATTCCTATGGTTTATAAAAAATAGAAAAATTAAAATTTTAATATAAAATTTGTAGAATTTATGGTTGTTTTAAAGTCAATATAACGTATTTTATGGGGTAAATCTGGATAGAAAGACTCTTTTCAAAATGTATACTGCTGATTATCGCAGGGCTGAGGAGGCTCTGTCATTTTGGCCGGGCTTGCTCAAATGCAGCCTCTTGCGCTCAAGGCTTGTGCTAATTAAGAAATAAAGGGTATTTAGTTACTTTATTTAGCACGCATGCGGAACGATTTTTTGTAAAAATAATCCATTAAAAACATAATTTAACCAAAGCTTGCAAGCGATACGAGCATCTATTTCTGTGCAGCGGCAGGCGTTACCCGAGATACATAAAATGGCAATCAGCGTTTTTGATTTATTCAAGATCGGCCTTGGCCCATCCAGCTCGCACACTGTTGGCCCGATGCGGGCAGCGCGCACCTTTGTCAGGCGTTTGGAGAAAGATGGTGTTCTTGAAAAAGTGGTCAAAGTAAAAAGCGAGCTGTTTGGCTCTCTGGGCTCAACGGGGAAAGGCCACGGTTCGGATATCGCGGTTTTACTGGGTTTGCAGGGTGAATCACCGCGGCTGGTGGATACGGATAAGGTTGATGAGATGGTGGCTGCTATCCGTGAAGGCCGTAAGCTTAGCCTTTTAGGCATACACGATATTGCATTTATTGAGGCCGAACATCTGATCTTGCATAAGCGTAAAAGCCTGCCTTATCACCCCAATGGCATGACTTTTGAAGCCTTTGATGCAGAGGGGCAGAGCATTTCTAAACGCGCTTATTATTCTGTGGGTGGTGGTTTTGTGGTGGATGAGGCTGCCGTGGATGCAGGCTTTAATCCGCCTGGTGTTACCGAGCTGAAGCATCCTTTCAAAAGTGGTGCCGAGCTATTGGCGCTGTGCGAGCGCCACGGTAAAACCATCAGCCAGATCATGTTGGAAAACGAGCTGGCCTGGCGTAGCGAAGATGAAATCCGCGCTGGTCTGCTTGAGATCTGGTCGGTGATGCAAGCCTGTGTAAAGCGTGGCTGCGAGCGTGAAGGGATTTTATCCGGCGGCTTAAAAGTAAAACGCCGTGCTGCTGATATGTATCAAAAACTACTGGCCTCTCCTGAAGCTGCGCTGCGTGATCCGCTTACCGTGCTTGATTGGGTGAATTTATACGCGCTAGCGGTTAATGAAGAAAACGCCGGTGGTGGCCGGGTTGTAACGGCACCAACTAACGGTGCCGCAGGCATTATCCCTGCTGTGATGCATTATTACGCACGCTTTACACCGAATCCAACGGATGATGGCATTGTGCGTTTTTTTCTGACTGCAGGCGCAATTGGTATTCTGTTTAAGTTAAATGCTTCTATTTCCGGAGCAGAAGTTGGCTGTCAGGGTGAAGTAGGCTCAGCTTGCTCGATGGCTGCAGGGGCCTTGGCAGAAGCCCTGGGTGGCATGCCCGAGCAAGTTGAAAATGCTGCAGAAATTGGCATGGAGCATAATCTGGGCCTGACTTGCGATCCGGTGGGGGGCTTGTGCAAGTGCCATGTATTGAGCGCAATGCTATGGCATCAATCAAAGCTATCAATGCTGCCCGCATGGCGCTACGTGGGGATGGTCAGCATTTTGTATCGCTGGACCGAGTCATCAAAACCATGCGTGATACCGGCCGTGATATGAATACCAAATACAAAGAAACTGCCAGAGGCGGGTTGGCAATTAATATGATTGAAGTGCCGGTAAATATTGTGGAGTGCTGATTTTACAGAGGGTCAGTTAAAAAACGGCGGGGTGACTCGCCGTTTTTTGTGCCTGTTTTTAAGGCTTTTAGTCAGGCACCAGGGCAGGCCACCTTAATGTGTTCAGGTGAGCTGACGATGCATAAAAGCTGTGCTCAATCATCTGCTGGGGCTTGGTTTGGATTGAAGTTTTAGTAAGCATTTTTCAGTGTTTTGTAATATCAAACCGTAACATTTTGCGCTTAGTTCTGTGTGGTACTGAAGCGTTTGCGGTAGTCTCCGGGGCTTAGTCCCAGCCGGCGTATAAATGCCCGGCGTAAGCTGTCAACGCTGTCATAGCCCGTGCGATCAGCGAGGCGCTTGAGTGCCAGGGTTGTGGTTTCCAGCAGATTTCGTAATTTTTCAATACGGGCATTTTCGATATATTCGCCGGGCGTCAGGCCTGTTTCGCTACGAAACACCCGCGAGAAATTGCGCTCGCTCATCCCGCAAAAGGCGGCCAGTACCGAAATTGACAGCTCTTGATCCAGATGGGCAAGTACATATTCCTGGGCACGGCTAATACTTGTACGCTCGCTGCTTTGTGCGGCCAGATAACTACTAAACTGGGACTGTCCGCCGGGGCGTTTCAGAAACATCACGAGCTCTTTTGCCACCTGAAGGGCTAGTTCACGCCCGAAGTCTTCTTCTACCATCGCCAGAGCCAGATCCATTCCTGCCGTGACGCCTGCTGACGTGTAAATATTACCGTCTTTGATATAGATGCTATCGGCTTCCACCTGGATCTTCGGGAAATGCTCTGCTAATAATCGCGCCGAGTTCCAGTGGGTTGTGGCCCGCTTTCCATCTAATAAGCCTGCAGCGGCCAGCACAAACGCACCGCTGCACACCGAGCCGATGCGCCGCGCAGTCAGGGCCTGCCGCCATAGCCAGGCATCGATTTCTGCCGTGTTGTTTCTGATCTGATTGAGATTCGGGCTGCCTGCGATAAGTAAAGTATCGGGGGGGTCTTGGTAATCTGCCAATGTCGAGTGGGCCAGCAGGCGCAGGCCACTGGTGGCCTGAACCACGCCGGGCTCTGTGCTGATCAGTTGAATACGGTAGGCTCCCGGATCACCCAGCTGCCGGGCGGCTTCACAAAAAACATCACTTGGCCCGGCTACGTCTAATAGCTGGACACTTGGAAAAATGAGCATTGCTACGACTCGTTTGGCTGGCATCGTTTGTTCTTTGGCGTGAAATGTCGGGTTATCGTGATCAACTTATTCTTATTTTGGCTGATAATGTCGTAAATAGCAATTAACGCCAAAGGAGAATAGCGTGGATACTCATGCATTAAGTTCGGTTAAAGCTCAGGCATCACTTCAACACCTGCCTGTTAATTTATTTGCTTCAGTGATGGGAACATCAGGCCTGGCCTTGTGCTGGCGCATTGCCCACCAGCATTACGGAGCCCCTTCCTGGCTGGGGGAGCTTATCAGTATCATTGCTCTGGCTATGTTTGCAGTGCTTGCTGTTGCATACCTGGGTAAGTGGGCACTTTACCCGGATGCGGTTAAACATGAATTTAACCATCCGGTTTCGGGTAATTTTTTCGGTACCATCACTATTTCATTATTGCTGCTTTCAGCGGTGCTGGATCCTTACAGTAAAGATCTGAGCCAGGGCTTATGGACGCTAGGCGTTGTGACAACGCTGGCGCTTGGTGTTGTGGTGGTGAGGCGTTTATTAAATGGTGAAGCAGGGCCCATGGCAAGCTTGCCCGCCTGGCTTATTCCGGGCGTGGCCAGTCTGGATATTGCTGTTGCAGGTGCAAATATGCCGATGGAGTGGGCGCCGGAGGTGAATCTGTTTGCTGTGGCAATCGGGACCACCTTAGCCTTATTATTTTTATCCTTTATTGTGCAGCGTCTTATTCAGCATGAGCCGCTTGCTTTGGGCATGAGGCCTTCTTTGATGATATTGATTGCCCCCTTTGAAGTCGGATTTTTAGGATATATCAATTTAATGGGGGAGATTGATCGCTTTGCAGCACTGCTGTTTTACTTTGGTTTATTTATGTTTATTGTGCTCTTGCCCAAAGTGTTTTGCCGGGAAGTGATCAGGATGCCTTTTGTTCCTGCATGGTGGGCAATCAGTTTTCCCCTGGCGGCATTGTGTCTGGCCGCACTTAAATATGCCGAGCTACGTGCACTGCTGCCTTTACAGGTTATTGCAGGCTCACTTTTAATATTTTTAAGTGTAGCTATTGCGGTGCTGATGGTTCAGACTTTCCGGATATTAATTAGCGGGAAGTTATTGCTCGGATAAAAACAGGACTGATTGAAAAGGTATATTGATTTATGTGGGTACTGTGGCAGAGGTATCCGGTGTTGTTTCCGGATACCTGCCAGAGAATAAATGGCTGATGATTTAATCAGAATTTACCTGTGCTCAATTAATAGCGCTTACCCAGATATTGCGGATTAAGCAGATTTTCATTCGAGAAGATATCGTTTAATTGCTCCTGGCTAAGCAGATTTTTTTCTAGACAAACTTCAATAACTGTTTTCCCTGTTTGTGCGCAGATTTTGCCAATTTCATCACATTTTGCATGGCCTAATACCGGGTCCAGATAGGTAACAATAGCAATGCTATTGAGCACATTACGGCGGCAGATTTCTACATTGGCGCTAATACCGTCAATGCATTTCTCTTTTAGCCCCAGCATGGCGTTTTGCAATAAATGAATCGATTCAAATAAAGATGATGCAATCACCGGCTCCATTACATTAAGCTGCAATTGCCCTGCTTCTGCTGCCAGGGTAATGGTTAAATCATTACCGATTACTTTAAAGCAAACCTGATTCACCACTTCCGGCATGACCGGGTTGACTTTGGCGGGCATAATACTGGAGCCTGCCTGTAATTCGGGCAGATTAATTTCTTTTAAACCTGCACGCGGGCCGGATGATAACAGCCGTAAATCATTGCATATCATTGATAGTTTTGTTGCGGTGCGCTTTAATGCGCTTGAAACCATCACATAGGCCCCGCAATCGGAAGTCGCTTCAATTAAATCTTCGGATGAAGTAAAAGCATAGCCTGTGATTTCGCAAAGTTTTTGTACTGCAATCGGGCGGTATTCTGCAGGTGCATTAATCCCGGTGCCAATAGCAGTTGCGCCCAGATTAATTTCCAGCAGCAGGTTTTTAATCTGGCCAATTAAGCGGACATCTTCTTTGATTAAAGTAGCAAAGGCGTGAAATTCCTGGCCCAAAGACATGGGCACGGCGTCTTGCAACTGGGTGCGGCCCATTTTTAATATATCTTTGAATTCGATTGATTTGGCAGTAAACCCCTGCTGCAGTGTTTCCATATGCTGTATTAAAATGAGCAGATGTTCATACAGGGCCACTCTGAATGCAGTCGGGTAGGCATCATTGGTGGATTGACATTTATTTACGTGATCATTGGGGTGAATAAACTGATATTCACCTTTGGCATGGCCTTGTAATTCCAAGGCTAAATTGGCAATTACTTCATTGGCATTCATATTAACCGAAGTGCCGGCACCACCTTGGAATACATCGCTGGGAAATTGATCCAGGCAGCGGTTATTGTTAATGATTTCATCGCAGGCCTGAGTAATTGCCTCGGATATATTTTTTTCTATCGTACCAATTTCACCATTGGCCAGGGCACAGGCTTTTTTTGTTTTGGCCAGTGCTTTTACCATAATCGGATTATCGCTGATTCTGGCTTGCGATATTTTGAAGTTTTCTATGGCACGCTGGGTATGAATGCCGTAGTAGGCATCAAAGGGGACTTCTTTTTCACCTAGTAAATCGTGCTCGATTCTAACGTTTTTCATCAGATAAAACCTCCGCAAAGAATAATATTAGCAGCAAATGTCTTTGTTTTGATGACGTTAAGCAATATATTGCGCGTTAGCTGTTAGGTGAAATCATTAGGCAAAATGTAGCGGGTAAAATACCGGTTCGTCTTTATGGTGTTACAGACAGGGCAGGTGGTCATTAATCGTTTTTGCAATGGCGGTGCGGCAGAAGAGGGCGAGAGGTTTTAAGAAAAAAATAAATTGATTTATTGCTGATGGGGTCTTGGCAGAAAATCACAACGTATACTGAGGCGCTTGTACTTTCGATCTGAAAAAGTCACCACAATGTTGAGTGAAATAAAGCAGAGCTGGCAAGTAAGCGGATGTGTTTGATATGTATTGCCCCTTTAAAATAGGCTTGTTATGTGGAAAAAAATAAGAATTGTCATTTTGCTGCTGATTTTGGCTAAGGTTGCGCAGTGGATGTGGCTGGATCAGGGCGCACTGGAGTGGAAAAAGAATTTGTATGTAGCGGTGTATCCGGTGAATGTCAGCGGCAGTGCCAGTGTGAGCGCGTACTTGCAGACCTTAAATAAGGATGATTTTGAATCAATGAGCCAGTACTTTGCTGGCGAGGCCAAACATTACCGGCTGCCTATTCATCGCCCATTTGAGTTTCAGCTGGGAGATGAAGTCAAAGAGATTCCGCCTGCGCCGCCTGGTGATGGCAATGTTTTAAATACGGTGCTGTGGAGTTTGAAATTCAGATACTTTGCCTGGGCCAACAGCCCCAAGGTGAGCGTGCCGCCTGATATTCGCTTGTATTTACTTTATTACGATCCTGCTACGCATCCGCAGCTTAGCCATTCCACTGCGCTGAATAAGGGGCGGGTTGGGCGGATTAATCTATTTGGTGATCGCGCCTATGCCAAGCAAAATTTGGTGATTGTGGGGCACGAACTGCTGCACACGCTCAATGCCACTGATAAATACGATATGAACACCAATATGCCTGTTTATCCGGATGGCTTTGCCGATCCGGATCAATCTCCTCGTTATCCTCAGGGGTTTGCCGAGCTGATGGGGGGGCGGGTGCCGGTGAGCGAAGTACTGGCCACTATCCCCGATCATCTGGGCCGCACACTGATTGGTGAAAAAACGGCAAGGGAGATTGGCTGGCTAAAGGAGGCTAAATAGCTTATAGGCGGCAAATGGCTTATTCATGGCGATCTGTGTCTGAATTATTTGCAGACTATCTTGGATTAATTTTTTTACGGAATAATCATGCTGGCAGAACACGATGCTTTGTATCATTTACATCCCCTTTGGGCCTCTTATCAAAGCATGTTGAAAGCCGTGCAAGCAGGAGAGCGTTTTCACGCCAGCCCGCAGCAAAGCTATGCAGCTAGGGTATTTGAAAGGCTGGATGAGCTGGAGCACGATCTGGGTAATTTAAAGCTGGCAACACGTTTTATTTATGATTTGGCAGTCGATGCACCGGAAAACCTTGAGATTTACCGCTATCACGATGAGCACTTTTCGATGCGCTTTGCTGTAATCGTGGATAAGGCGCACAAGCTGGTAGGGGGGTCTTTATTGTTAAAGGCCGATAAGTGCGAAGGTCATGGAGCAAATGCTTTTGTGGTCAGAGCGGCGAGAGATCATTACCCGGAGATCGCTGCCAATCTTGAACGTCTGGCGGCACTTGAGGCAAATCATAAAAAAAACCGCAAGGGGGCTGTTGCCACAGAGGTGGTTGATGCGGTTCTGGATGCCGGGCGTTTAGATGAGCTGATTAGTAAAATAGTGGCGGCTCTTACCGCTTTGCTGCTTACACTGCAGCCTGTTTATATGCTGATTTAATAGATAAAGCAGGCCGCAGATGGCAACGACCTGCCGTTATTTAACGTTTGATCTTTAAACTTTAGATAGCTTTATACTTGTGGTTTCGGCGGTCAGATAACCTACTGCACAAGCAAATTTGTTTTTGTAGTTGGTGTTGATATAGGGGTTAACCAGTAATTTGGCGGTGGCATCCATGGTGCTGATCCACTCTCCCGGATGCTGGAAACTACTCATGATATAGGTCCAGCCATTCAGATCATCTACCACCACCAGGCCGGTGGCCTCTGCACCCGCAGGCATAGAGATCAGGCGTGAAAGCACTTTAGTGTCGATATTGTAAGCCCACACAAAGTTATTGACGTGCTGGCCGCTGTCTTCACCAATAAACAGGGTGCGCAGTTTTTCGGAAAACTTCAGATTATCCGGATTGGCAATTTTGTCCGGATTCGCCGTGTTGCCCAAAGCATCTTTTACAATATCTTCACCCACAATCAGTGCCCTGGTCTGCACCGGTACCCATTCGCTGTTGATGGCTGCGCCGCCCAAATCTTTCTGGCCGCCAGTTAAGGTGTGCGCCATGATGCCACCAGCTTTTAAGGCTTTATCCAGCGCCACGCTGTCGTTTGGATTATTGGCTTTATCCCCCTTAACCATTGATCCCTGGATGTTTTGCAGCGCAGAGTAGGCGATCTTGTCTTTTGTATTTACTGTGGTGCCTTCCATCTTGGTGAATACCATACTTGCACCTACAAAGCTGGCGTAGCGGTGGGTTTCAAGAAAGGCCGCTGCTTTTTCCATGCCCGGATTAATCTTTATCCACTGCACGCTGCCATTGGCGTAAATCTTGGTGTAACCGGTTGCTGCCGAATTTTTGCTGATTGGATCAACATAAGAAACCGACATGATGTCGCTTGGCTTAAGGGTATTAGCTAGTTTTTCGATTTCTGCACTGGTAGCAGAGCCCAGCTTAATCCATGTTAGTGCTGCACCGCTGCTTGCTGCCGGGTCGATAGAAAAACCCGAGCCTACCTTAGCCACATATAGGGAGCCTGATGACAGGTCTTTTTCTTTGTCTGCAACAAAAATAAACAAGCCGCTATTACTCGCATCGTCTCCCATCAAGGCGGTGCGATTATCCGGCATGACCTGGATCAGCTCGTGCGAGATACGGCCCAGGCAGTAATGCTTTTTGATCGAGCCTGTGCCATCGGGGTTGACCGTGACTTCTGGCAAATGACCGTAGTGATAAGGATTGGCCTTGGCTTCGTCGCCAAACACATTCTTGCTGAAGGCTTTGAACTGAGTATCTGCAGATGCACTAAATGCATCGGGCTCGTATTCCTCGCTGGAAAGGTGGGTATTCCAGGGTGATTGGCTGGCCCCGCAGGTAATCCACAGCATATGTGCGGGCGAGGTATCCACATTGTGGTATTTAACCAGGGTGAGCTTACCCGTTGCCTGATCCTGATCCAGGGTCAGAATAGCAATCGGTGAGGGCAGCATGCCGTACATGCTTTTGCCCGCCTGATTGTTTGAAGTGTATTCAAACTGAACCACAGCAAAAACAGCCTTGCCCTTGATCCCGGGAACGGTTGTGCTGTCTAATTTGAACAGCGTTGTACCATCTGCGCAATCCGAGAAGAATTGTCTTTCAAGGCCTGCCACAGATGAATCAATAATCGGCTTATTGTTGATATCCACATAGCCGCCGGAAAGTACTTTACCGCCTTTGCCATCGGGAACTAAATCACCCGTGATAAAGAAGGGCTGGTAAGCGAGCTTAAAGCTCTGTGTTGTGCCATCAGATAATTTCACATTCAGGCTGGAAGCCACGCTGGTAGTGCCCATTGCCGCCGGATCGCTGATGCCGGGGGCGGCCATCGGGCTGAAGCTGGCGGAATCAAAACTGACCACAGGCGCTGTTGGTGTGCCGGTGATGGATGCATCGCTGTCGCCGCTACAGGCGCTCATAAGTAGCGATGCGGCTGAAGCTCCGCCCAGTGGCAGCAGCGGAATGCTGGATAGTAATTTCAAGGCTTGGCGGCGGGCTGTTTGCATTTCATCTAACACTTTGGCATTCCTTAAATGGGCATTTTTGTCGGGAAAAAGCGGCTTGAGTTGTATGCATGCCGTGAAAGGTAACGCCGTTGTATGACAGAGTAATGACACGCGTATTCGCTGCAAAACTGGTGCCTTAATTGAGGAGGAGGGGAGTGTTCTATTGATCAGCCCTTTAAATAGCTACCGTTTTTTTAATCTTTTGAAATATTATCGTCAGGCACTTATATGCGCTTATTTTAATTGAAAAATAAGGTTTGTGTGGGTTTAAGGTGGAGTTGCGACAGGTTTTATTTATGGCTTATAAACTATTGTTTTAAAACGTTTTTTATTTTATTTGTATTTAATTATTTTATTGTTTTAATTGTTTTTTTAAGTTTAAAAATAATTAAGAATTTATTTGTTATTCATATTGGAGAATATATTTTGTGAAAATAATAATTTTGACTGAAAATAAATAACTGGTTAAAAAAGAAACCGCTTGAAAAAACAGGCTTTTTAGTTAGCTTCTTGGAGAAAAAGCACTCAATTGACAAGAAATCCGGCACGTTATTTGAAAACTGCAATTCATACCGGGGCTTTTCAGGGCAGGCTTGAGGGCAGCGTGTTAAAAATGAAAAATAATCAGAAAAAGAGCTTGCGCACTCCCGCTAACTTGATTATTATTCGCCCTCTTCTCGCGGAGAGATGGATGAGTGGCTTAAGTCGCACGCCTGGAAAGCGTGTATAGGTTAATAGCCTATCGGGGGTTCGAATCCCCCTCTCTCCGCCAATAGCTCTTTTAAATTAAGAGTTTGTAAGAATATTTAGATGCAGCACACCATTTAGCCCACCATTTCAACTGGTGGGCTTTTTGTTTGTAAAAATACTTTGTGTTCAAATAAAAAACGCGCTCTCATGAAGTATTTTTGCCCTCTGATGCGCTGTGCCTGCAATCATCCCCTCGAATAAATGCCTTGGTATGCTTACCCTCGGAGTAAACGGCTGCAGCGGCTCATACTTGCCTTTGCCTCGCAGTTTGAATAAGCAAAATAAACCCAAAGCATGATCCCGTTATTGACGCAGCCCTTAAAATAAGCCGACACTTCGCATCGTACTGCTGCTTTAACCGTTTTTCAGGCTGGCCCTGCTTTGATATGAAAAGGAAATAGATTTTGAATAAACAACAATTAGCGGCCAAAATTTGGGAATCTGCTAATCAGATGCGCTCAAAAATTGAAGCCAATGAATACAAAGACTATATTCTGGGCTTTATTTTCTATAAATACCTATCAGATCAACTGGTCCAGTTCGCCAAAAAGGAAGGCATGAGCGATGCTGATATCGCCTTACTGAGTGAGACAGATACAGAAACGGTTGATTACATCAAAGAAAACCTCGGTTATTTTATTTCCTACGATAATTTGTTTTCAACCTGGCTTATAAAAGGCAATGATTTCGATGTATCCAATGTGCGCGATGCACTTTCAGCTTTTGATCGCCTGATACACAGCAATCACAAAAAACTATTTGACGGTATTTTTAATACCCTGCAAACAGGCCTCTCTAAATTAGGCGAAAGCGCGGCCAGGCAAACCAAAGCCATCAGTGACTTGCTGCAACTGATCAAAGTTATCCCTATGGATGGCAAGCAAGATTACGATGTACTTGGCTATATCTATGAATACCTGATTGAAAAATTTGCCGCCAATGCGGGCAAAAAAGCGGGTGAATTCTACACCCCGCACGAAGTCTCATTGCTGATGTCTGAGATCATTGCTCACCACGTTAAAGATAAAGAAAAAATAGAAATTTACGACCCTACCAGCGGCTCTGGCTCCTTACTGATCAATATTGGTAACTGCGTTGCCAAGCATGTTGATAGTGAAAACAATATTAAATACTACGCACAAGAGCTTAAAGCCAATACCTATAACTTAAGCCGTATGAATCTGGTGATGCGGGGCATCAAACCCACCAATATCGTTACCCGTAATGGCGATACGCTGGAAGACGACTGGCCTTATTTTGACGAAAACGACCCGCTGGGCTACAGCCCGCTCTATGTGGATGCCGTGGTTTCCAACCCGCCTTATTCACAGCAGTGGGATCCTGAGCACAAAGAGAACGACCCGCGTTACTCACGCTTTGGTTTAGCCCCCAAAACAAAGGCCGACTTTGCCTTTCTGCTGCACGACCTTTACCACCTGAAACCCGATGGCATGATGGCGATTGTGTTGCCCCATGGCGTGTTATTCCGTGGCGGTGAAGAAGGCGCGATCCGTAAGCAGCTGATTGAGCAAAACCACATCGACGCCATCATCGGCCTGCCCGCAAATATCTTTTTTGGTACCGGTATTCCCACCGTTATTTTAGTTTTACGTCAAAAGCGCGAGTTAACGGATGTACTGGTTGTGGATGCTTCCAAGCATTTCATCAAAGTGGGTAAAAACAATAAGCTGCAAGCCTCAGATATCAAACGCATCAGCGATGCTGTGATTCAGCGCCAAAGCCACCCGAAGTTTTCGCAAGTGGTCAGCAAAGAAACGCTGCGCCAGAATGATTACAACCTGAATATTCCGCGTTATGTTGATTCAGCCGATGCGGCAGAGAGTTGGGATTTACACGCCACCATGCTGGGCGGTATTCCGGTAAGCGAAATCAAGCAGTTTGATCACTATTGGCAAGCCTTCCCGGCCCTGCGTGCCGCCTTATTCAGCAACACCAATAGTCACTATGCACAGCTGGCTATTGTGGCCGATGAGGTAAAGCACAGCATTACCCACCACCACGAAGTAAAAGCCTTTGCCCAAAGCTATGCCAAAGCATTTACTGGTTTTGATGACTACCTCAATACCGCGCTGATCAAAGAGTGGCAAACGGTCAATATCGCCCAACAAGAAGGTGTGCTCAGCCATGCACTGTTTGCGCGCTTGGCTAACACCACACTCAATCACATTGCCTTAATCGATCAATATCAGGCTTACCAATTGCTGAATAATCAATGGCAAATCATTGCCGCTGATTTAGAAATGCTGCAAACCGAAGGCTTTGTCGCCAGCAAGCTGGTAGACCCCAATATGGTGCTTAAAAAAGTAAAAGGCATAGACGCCGAAGTGCAAGACGGCTGGGTTGGCCACATCCTGCCGTTTAATCTGGTGCAGACCACTTATTTAAACGCCGAGCTACAAGCCCTGCAGCAACAGGAAAACCGCCTCGCCGAAATCGCCGCCGGGTTGGAAGCCCTGCTCGATTCGCTTTCTGAAGAAGAGAAAGCGCTGGATACGGTGAATGAAAATGGCGATGGCTTTGTCAACGCCGCCGTGGCAAAAGCAGCCAAGCAACTGAAGGGCAGCTATGTGGATAGCGAAAGCTACGAAGCCAAAATCATAGAGGCCGATGCCTTGATTGTTGAAGAAAAAGCCCTGAAAAAAATCGTGAAAGCCGCCGCCGATGCGCTGCACCTGCAAACCAAAGCCACCATCGAGTCTTTAAGTGACGATCAGGTCAATACCCTGCTGCAGCTCAAATGGATCAGCCCCTTACTGGCCGAGCTAAATCAAATGCCCGGCCAGCTGATCAATCAGCTGACCCGCCAGGTACAAACGCTGGCCGATAAATACGCCACCACCTATGCCGATGTCGCTAAAGAAATTAAAAACACCGAGCAGGCACTCGCTGATTTAATTGATGGATTGAGTGGCAATGAGTTCGATCTGCAGGGATTGGTTGAATTGAAAAAAATGCTGAGTGATGAGTGCTGAATGATGAAAGACAAGTTCAATGGTAATCCTGAATTCAGCATTCATAACTTAGAATTCATAATTAACACCCCTGCGATTCGGTTTAAGGGGTTTAGTGGGGAGTGGGAGGTGATTAGTTTTGCTTCTATTTCAGAATCATTTGATTATGGTTTGAATGCAGCCGCAAAGGAATATGATGGAAAAAATAAATATATTCGAATTACAGATATAAAGGAAGATACGCGGGTGTTTGATCATGGTGGCGTAACGTCACCCAACACAGATTTGACTGCAGCTGACAATTACAGATTAAAATACGGGGATATATTATTTGCCAGAACAGGTGCTAGTGTTGGCAAAACTTATATTTATAGAGAGCAGGATGGTCTGGTATATTTTGCTGGATTTTTAATTCGAGCAAGAATAAAAGAAAGCGTAAATGCTGAGTTCATTTTCCAAAGTACATTAACAGAAAAATACAATAAGTTCATAAGGTTGACATCTCAGCGTTCAGGTCAGCCAGGTGTTAATGCGCTTGAATATGGGGCGTACGAGGTATTTCTTCCGCAACCAAAAGAACAAACACAAATCGGTAATTATTTTCAACAGCTTGACACCCTAATCGCCCAGCATCAGCAAAAGCACGATAAGCTGTTAAACCTTAAAAAAGCCCTGCTCGAAAAAATGTTCCCCAAACAAGGCAAAAAAGAGCCAGAGATTCGATTTAAGGGGTTTAGTGGGGAGTGGGAAGATCTTGAGCTATGTCAAATTGTTGATGTAAGAAGTGGTCGTGATTATAAGCATCTATCAAGTGGTGATATTCCAGTGTTTGGTACTGGTGGCTATATGCTAAGTGTTAATCAAGCACTATCTTATAATGAAAATGCTATTGGTATTGGAAGAAAAGGGACAATCGATAAACCTTATATATTAAAAGCGCCATTTTGGACTGTTGATACCTTGTTTTATGCTGTGCCTTATGCAAAAAATAACTTGGACTTTATTTATGCTACTTTCCAAAAAATTAATTGGCGGCAAAAGGATGAGTCAACAGGTGTACCAAGTTTATCAAAAGTTTCTATCAATAGTATTTCTGTATTTACAACGGAAGAAACAGAACAAACAAAAGTCGGTAATTTATTCACTAACATTGACACACTAATAAACCAGCACCAAGCCCAATTAAAAAAGCTCAACAATATCAAACAAGCCTGTTTAGAAAAAATGTTTGTCTAGCTTAGAGCTGTTAATCAATCCCGGTATAATAAACCGTCATCCTTGGGTGTTTTTATCGGGAATCCTGATCTACCGCTGATTTCCACCCATTTGAAAAAGGGGGCAGGGGGGGGGCGGATGTCATGCCAATTTAACATCAAATCCCCCTCAATCCCCCTTTTACAAAGGGGGAGGCTTAAGCGCTGAATGCTTGCAATGTAGTGCCTGGATACTGATATTACAAAAATGCGGGAAAGTAGAAGCAATATTTTGA
This sequence comes from Iodobacter ciconiae, assembly GCF_003952345.1. NCBI lineage: Bacteria > Pseudomonadati > Pseudomonadota > Betaproteobacteria > Neisseriales > Chitinibacteraceae > Iodobacter > Iodobacter ciconiae. The sequence goes on from NZ_CP034433.1 coordinate 915,754, forward strand.
AAATGCGTGATTTTATTCCGCATTTGAAAAAGGGGCTGGGGAGCATACCGTTCACTGAGGCATTGGTTTTGCCTCCCCCTTTGTAAAAGGGGGATCGAGGGGGATTTGCTTTTTAGCCACTTTATTTGGCAAATTTTGTTAATCAAATAGTGCTAAATCCCCCCTAGCCCCCCTTTTTCAAAGAGGGGAACCAGACAATCCTATCAACTTAGCTAGATGTCATTACGTTTTTAGCGCAATGACAAATATTGAATCATCGTAGGGCGGGTGAAACCCGCCCTACAAAAACATTTCGCTTAAGTTGATAGGATTGGGGAACCAGTGTGCTGACTTGTGTAGATACTTATGTGCGGGAAGTGAATCAAAACCAAGTGTTTAAGCTAAGGAAAAGTGATGACTTTAGAAAATAAACTCGGTATCAGCAATGCGGTAGAGCTGGCAAGGCTTGAAGAAAAGTTGAGTAAAGCCCAGGCGCATAAGCTATTTACCAGCGGCTTTTTAGACACGCTGAATGCCGGTAGCTTTCAGGCTTTGGCGAGCATTCACGAATATTTGTTTGCTGAGATTTATGCTTTTGCGGGCAAGGTTCGCGAGGTGAATATTGCAAAAGGGAATTTTCGTTTTGCGCCTGTAATGTATCTGGCCGTGTCTTTAAAAAATATAGAGGCCATGCCGCAGACCACCTTTAATGAAATTATTGAAAAATACGTAGAAATGAATATTGCCCACCCCTTTAGAGAAGGCAATGGCAGAAGCACCAGAATATGGCTTGATTTAATTCTTAAAAAAGAACTCAAGCAGGTGATTGATTGGCAGCGTGTCGATAAGAATGATTATTTAATGGCAATGGAGCGCAGCCCCGTTAAAGACATTGAAATTAAATACCTTTTACAGCAAGCCCTGACCGAGCAAATTGACAGTGCTGAAGTTTATATGAAAGGCATTGATGCCAGTTATTATTACGAGGGCTATACCCTGTATAAAACTGAAGATATTGCAGATGATACTGAAGCATAATTTATCCGGCAAATCCCCCTCGGTCCCCCTTTTACAAAGGGGGAGGCTTAAGCGCTAAATTGTTGCTATGTAGTGTGTAGTGACTTCTGGATGATTTTATCCCCCCTTTGAAAAAGGGGGGTTAGGGGGGATTTTGCAACCATACAAACCTGGCCTGAAACCTTTTTCTCAAGACTTGCGCAAGCATATGACCGATGCGGAACAATTGCTTTGGTCAAGACTGCGACGCAAACAAGTGTTGGGTGTGCCGTTTTATCGGCAGAAGCCTATAGCGAGTTTTATTGTAGATTTTTATTCGGCAGCAGCCAGTCTGGTGATTGAGCTGGACGGATCTCAGCACTTTGAAGCCGAGCATCAGGCAAATGATAAGGAAAGAGATCAGGCGCTGGCGGCAGTGGGCTTATTGGTATTGCGATTTGATAATAGGCAAGTTTTACAAGAGTTAGACGAAGTGATGCAGGTGATTTTTTGTGAGGTTGAAAGGCGAATCCCCCTCAATCCCCCTTTTACAAAGGGGGAGGCTTAAGTGCTAAATTGTTGCTATGTAGTGTGCAGTGATTCATACGTGATTTTATCCCCCCCTTTGAAAAAGGGGGGGTAGGGGGGATTTAGCATTGAAGTTTCGGCTGATATCATGCCAATTCAATACCAAATCCCCTTCTATCCCTCTTTTTTAAAGGGGGGCGTGGCACGGAATTAATGGCGAAAAAATATACGGAATGATTTATGACTTTTACAACAGAAAGTGCTTTTGAAACCGCCTTAATCAATGAATTAAAAAATAAAGGCTGGGATGGTCAAGTTTTAAAGAATCCTAGTGAAGCCGATTTACTGCAAAACTGGGCAGATATTTTATTTCAGAATAATCGTGATATTGACCGCCTGAACGATGTGCCGCTAAGCAATAGCGAAATGCAGCAGATTGTAGAGCAAATTCGCGAACTAAAAACGCCGCTTAAACTTAACGGTTTTATTAATGGCAAAACCGTAGCTATTACCCGCGATAATCCGAAAGACTTACTGCATTTTGGTAAAGAAATTAGCCTGAAAATTTTCGACCGCCACGAAATTGCTGCAGGGCAAACCCTGTATCAAATTGTGCAGCAGCCCAAATTTGCTAAAGTATCCAATATATTGAATGATCGCCGTGGCGATTTGATGCTGCTGATTAATGGCATGCCTTTAATTCATATCGAGCTAAAACGCAGCGGCGTGCCGGTTAGCCATGCTTATAATCAAATTCAAAAATATTCTGCTGAGGGTGTATTCAGCGGTTTATTTGCCTTGGTGCAGGTATTTGTGGCGATGGAGCCTGCCGAAATGGTTTACTTTGCCAACCCTGGCATGGATGGCAAATTTAATAAAGATTTTTACTTTCATTGGGCCGATTTTGATAATGAGCCGATTAATGATTGGAAAATCATTGCCGCTCGGTTTTTGTCTATTCCTATGGCGCATCAGCTGATTGGCTATTACACCGTGGCCGATAACTCGGATGGCGTATTAAAGGTGATGCGCAGTTATCAGTATTATGCTGCCAACGCTATTTCAGACAAGGTATCTAAAACCAACTGGGCCGATAAAGATCGTTTAGGCGGGTATGTGTGGCATACCACCGGCTCTGGCAAAACCATGACCAGTTTTAAATCAGCGCAGCTGATTGCCAATACTAAAGATGCCGATAAAGTCATTTTTTTAATGGATAGAATTGAGCTGGGTGTGCAATCTTTGCAGGAGTACCGAGGCTTTGCCGCCGAGGGTGAAACGGTGCAGGCCACCGAAAATACGGGCGTACTGATCGCCAAACTAAAAAGCACTGACCCCGCCAATACCCTGATTGTTAGCTCGATTCAAAAAATGAGTAATATCAATGAAGAAGCTAATGAGGACGGCGTAGGCTTACAAAGCCATGATATTGAGCTGATTAATAGCAAGCGCATCGTGTTTATTGTGGATGAAGCCCATCGCTCTACTTTTGGCGATATGTTGATCACCATTAAAGCGACCTTTCCTGAAGCCATTTTTTTTGGCTTTACCGGCACGCCTATTCAGGAAGAAAACCAAAAGAAACACAATACCACCTCATCCGTGTTTGGCAATGAATTACACCGCTATAGCATTGCTGATGGTATTCGGGATAAAAATGTGCTGGGTTTCGATCCGTACAAAGTCATGACTTATAAAGACAAAGATTTAAGAAAAGCAGTGGCATTGGAGAAAGCCAAAGCGGCTACCGATATTGAAGCCTTGGCCGACCCTGCTAAAAAAGAAATGTTTAACCGCTATATGGGCAAAGTCACTATGGCGGGGTATACGGAGCCGGATGGCAAGTATGTAAAAGGCATTGAAGATGAATTGCCTAAAGCGCAATACACCCGTGCCGAGCATCAGGAAAAAGTAGTTGAAGATATTCTGGAAAACTGGACAAGCCTGAGCCAGAACAGTCAGTTTCACGCTATTTTTGCTACCAGTAGTATTCCGGAAGCGATTGAGTATTATCGCCGTTTAAAAAAAGCTGCACCTGCATTAAAAATATCTGCTTTATTTGACCCAAATATTGATGAGGGTGGCGACTATGCAGATGGCGGAGCATTTAAACAAGCGGGTTTAATTGAAATTATTGAAGACTATAACGCTCAGTATGGCCAGGATTTTAATTTAGCGAGTCACGCTCAATTTAAAAAAGATATTGCCGCAAGACTCGCCCATAAAAAGCCATATTTACGTATTGCAAAAACACCAGCGCAACAAATTGATTTACTGATTGTGGTAGATCAAATGCTTACGGGGTTTGATTCCAAATGGCTGAATACCCTGTATCTGGATAAAGTGCTTAAATATGAAAATATCATTCAGGCTTTTTCCCGTACTAATCGACTTTATATAGAACACGAAAAGCCTTTTGGAACAATTCGTTATTATCGCTACCCGCACAGCATGGAGCGCAATATTAATGCTGCAGTGAAGCTGTATTCAGGGGATAAGCCAATCGGGCTATTTGTAGATAAGCTTGAAAGCAATTTGAAAAAAATCAATGCTATTTATGCTGAAATATCAGAGTTGTTTAATCATGCCGGAGTCGAAAATTTTGAAAAACTCCCAACTGATAAATCGGTATGCGGCCAATTTGCCAAACTATTTGCGCGCTTAAATGAATATTTAGAAGCGGCTAAGATTCAGGGCTTTGTCTGGAGTAAGCCAAGTGAGTCGTTGAGCAAGAAAAAACCAGAGGTAACACTCGCCTTTGATGAAAATAGTTATTTAATTTTGGCATTACGATATAAGGAATTATCCAGTGGTAGCGGAGGGGGCGGTGGTGGGGGCAATATACCGTTTGAAATATCGGGTCATTTGACTGAAATCGATACAGGGAAAATAGATGCGGATTATATGAATTCCCGTTTTGAAAAATATCTGAAGACGATTCAGCAAAATGGTGTCAGTGGTACGGATATTCAAAATACATTGGATGAACTTCATAAATCCTTCGCCACGCTGACACAGGAAGAGCAAAAATTCGCTAATATTTTCCTGAATGATGTACAAAGGGGAGATGTAACACTAGAGTCCGGCAAAACCTTCAGAGAGTACATTACTGAATACCTGGCAAAAGCTAAAAACTCGCAAATTGTCGAGTTGGTTAATGCTTTGCTGATGGAGCAAGACGCAAATCATGTCGCATTCAAAAGTAAATTAAGCAAAATAATGAATACTGGAGTTACTGCGGCCAATATCAATGAATTTGGTCGCTTTGATGATTTGAAAAGCTGTGTTGATAAAGCCAAAGCCAAGATTTATTTTGAAGAATTGAAAGGCTCAGCCCTTTCAGAGTTCATGGTCAATAGGGAGATCGATAAATTGCTTCGGACGTTTATTATCCGTGGTGGTTTTGATCTGGAGCAGTTCGGCAGCAGTGCTTTATAACAAGCACCCGGCTGCAGCAGAAGCTATGCCACTATTTGAAATGTAGAATCTAAGATTTGTAAATTTAGCCCACCATTTCAACTGGTGGGCTTTTTGTTTGGGTAATCGGCTTTGTAATACAATCCTCGCTTAGAAAATTGCTTGTTTATATTTGTATGATTAAATAGCGACCGGGTTTTCAAATTTCATCGTGCACAAAAGTATTATGCGCCAGTATTTTGCAGGCAAGGCTCAAAGAATATTGCAGGGTATGTTATTGCTCAAGTGCTGTATAGGCTTGCCTTTAATGACTGGCTCAGATCGATTTCTCATTTCTCTGAAAATCATCAGGGCATCTACAGCATTTATTGTAATTTAAAATTAAATATGCATATTGGATATTTGCACCGGTTTTTCTTTGCCTGCATAGGGTGTTCTGTATGGCCTGATCAAATTCGTTCAGATAATGATCTGTAAGATATTAGCGGCCTATTGAAAAAATGGGTGGATTTATATTTTATTGGATTGGCACTCGTCTATCCTGACAATCTTCATAAAATGCATGTATTGAGTTTTATAATCGCAGGTGGGTTATTAAATAGCTGGCTTATAATGGTTTTAGTGTATTGAAAAAATAAAAAACAAATGGTTTGATTTTTACAATAAAAAACTCTTATATTTGGGAGGGGTGCTATTTACTCGAAACAAGCACCCGTTTTGTAAGCCTGAGTTCTATCTTTAAATGAGTTTAAAAATGGGTAGCACTAAATTACTAAATGGCATAACTCATTTGGCAATGAAATGGTGTAAAATATTCACGAGCTCTAAATCATTTTATTTATTTATCTATTAAATAAATATCAAATATTAAAATAGAATTTGCACATAAAGATTTGCAGGCTCGTTTTCTTTTGCATGTTTTTTCTGGCATATAACTAATTTTGTTTTCTAAGGTGAAACCCATGAAGAATTCAACATTAATTAATTTGAGTATTGTTATTGCATTGGCATTTACATCGCAATGCACTTTAGCTGCGCTATCAAATAACCAGGTAAAAAAAATAACAAAACCGATATTGTCTGATGAATTATCAATACGTTATGATAAAGCTTGGAAAACTCATTTTGCCCAAGAGCATGCACAACTTTTGCAAGCTATTCCTGATCCACATATCATTGCAGCAAGTGAGTTAAAAAAGGCGCTTGAAAAACACGGCTACCATGATATTGATCCAAATAATACTTTCTTCAATATGTTTGCAGGTGGCAATAGCAGCCCAAGAAGTTATAACGGCTGGCAGCATATGAAACAACCTATTCGCTCATATACACTTACTCAAGCCGTTATGCTTAATGTATTCAATGAATTTCGTGGAGGATTTCCGGGAGACATCAATCTATATACAGGTATTTATACTGAAGGGCCAGGGGCCACCCAATATAATGAGAAGAATGAAGTACGGCTGCTTTCTTCAAAGTTATGGGATATTGATTATTATGATTTAGATATTCAAGCTTCATATACTGCAGCATTAAAGCAATTCTGGCAAACTAACAGTGAAAAGTTTATGCATTTAATGCGCGATAACTTTGCCTTTTCTGCTTATCAACAATATAAGCTTGGCTTACTTAATCAGGCACAATATCAACTTGCCTCTGCTGTGATTAAAGGCCAGCGCCCGGATGATGTATATGTATATCGCTTCGATATTTATGGCTATTATTCAACGGATATTTTTGTTATTGAACAGCAGGGCCGTGATGGAGGATTGCTTTATATTCCGGGTGCCAGTCAGCCTTTTATTGCTTTTAATAGTGAAAGGCAGCTTAAAAAAATCCTTTACAGAGCCATACAATCAGATACATCGAGGCAAGCATTTGCAAAACACTTTAGCCTGTATGACCGGCAAGATGGGGTAAGTTATTCGGGTGTGGATTCGTCACTGAATGGGTTGGCAAATCAGTCATGGAATGAATCTTTCATTATGATGAAAAAGTATCCGCTTTATGGTGATGTATTTGCACGTTTAGCCGAACTTCAAAAAGCCAGAATGGCCAGTGATGGCGATACCGTGATCAAATCCAATAGCGAAGCGGAGCGGGATTATATTTTAAGCACCACTTATTCTTTGTTTTCTGTATTACCGATTATGGATATTATTTTACCGGAAGTTGGTGTTCCTCTTACCATGGCTATTTGCTCAACACAGCTTGGTTTGAGTATTGATGAGTCAATAGAGGAGGATACCTTGGCCGGGCGGCAGCAAGGCGCCAAAATGAGCGCTGTAAATTCTGCGCTGCTCGCCGCCACTGCGATTATTCCTAATGCCATTGCTTTTGGTCGTAAGGTATCGGAATACCTGGCTTCTACTTTGGATTTTATAGATAACCAGATTTTCCTTAATCATGGCGTTTCTGAAGCGGATATGCTGGCTTTTTCTCAGATCCCGAAAGTGATCGAGCACCCTCAAACAGGTGAGGAATTACTTGGCGTTAAACTCACCGATCAAGGAAGAAATGTATTGCTTAAAGCCGATGGATTTGGCATGTATAAGGAAGTTGATCCATTAAGTGGCCGGATTCTGGCCGACTCACGCGTTGTTCGAACTCTTTCTTATGACACAGGAGAGGTGCAATGGCTAAGTCGCGGAGGATTAAGAGGGGGGGGCGTAAGTGAAGCAGGTAATGAAATCAGTGATTCTGTTAAGGCAGAGTATAGCAACGTAAATGCCCCTTCATCAGAAATTTTACTTCCGGAAGATCTGCCGCAGCGCCCTGGGTTTGGCGGATCTGGGTATCTCTATATGGGAGGGAGCCTTGATAGTGTCACCCGCGACTTTTTAGAGTTAGAGATGAAAGTTGACCCATATGCAAAACTGACGGATGTAAAAGCCCTGCATCGTTTAAATGAACAAGCTCAGATGGAAATAAAAGAAGTCCCCTTTTTGTATAGCTACGACTCCAAACTAAATGGCATTACTACTTTCAGGGGGGATGAGCGTTTACCTGATGAAATCTTTCACTCAGGGTTTAACCGCCGTCCGGTGCAGGTGCAATATGTACGATTAGCCGAGGATACTAAGGCGATTCGTGGTGTTATTTCAACCAGTAAAGATGAAGCTGTCGCAGTTGGCTATGCGATACACAACCAACGGGGTTATGTCTATGCCATTGAGCTTAATCATGGCGGCGTTGCTGTTGATACCTCTTTACACGGTCGGGCTTTAAATGAAATCGCAACTTTGAATATTCCGCCAGAAGATATTATGTTTGCGGTTGGCCCGTTTACTAATACTGAAGTTACCATGGGCGTCATTAAAGAAAACACAGCGGTACGAACTGCAGAGCTGTTAATTAATCCTCATTCCACCGCATCCTCGGAAGTCGCTAAAGCTGCATTTGAAAAACTCAAGGTCACGTTGAAATACGACTTGAGCCCCGAAATGTCTTTTGCCGAACGCTATGAAGATCGACAGGACTTGTTCTGGCATGAAGATGAGGCAATGTCCGACGCGAGTGATTAACTTATCCGAAAGCCTGTAGATCCTTTTATTTGAATACCCGTGAAATTAAATAAACAGCCTCCGGCAAAGCCGGGGGCTGGCTGACGGCTTTGGCCCGGATGGAAGTTTTAAAGCAAAATTAAATTCTGCTGCGATCTGCTTTGAGATAGCAGATGCCGCTGTTTCAGATTGTGGTGCGCGGTTTAAATAAAAATGACGCTAATCACATTGCATTGTAAGCGGATTGCATTGATTTAAATATGGAGCTGGCTGATAGCGCTAATATTTTCTGGCCTGCTCATGCGCTACAATTGCGTCATCCTATAAAACCACTGGGGGCCAGAAGATGACAATAATCCGTCAGCAAGACGTAATCGACAGCATTAGCGACAGCCTGCAATACATCAGCTATTACCATCCTAAAGATTACATCCAGGCCTTGGGTGTGGCTTATGAAAAAGAAGAATCTCCCGCCGCCAAAGACGCTATTGCACAAATCCTGACTAATAGCCGTATGTGTGCGGAAGGCCATCGCCCTATTTGCCAGGATACCGGCATCGTCACCTGTTTTGTGCGCGTTGGCATGAATGTGCAGTGGCGTGATGCGACCATGAGCCTCTCTGACATGATTAACGAGGGCGTGCGCCGCGCTTATCTGCACCCGGATAACAAGCTGCGTGCATCCATCCTGCAAGATCCGGCAGGCAAGCGCCAGAACACCAAAGACAATACACCGGCGGTGATTCATTACGAGGTTGTGGAAGGCAATACGGTAGAAATCGATATTGCAGCCAAGGGCGGTGGCTCCGAGAACAAATCCAAATTTGCCATGCTCAACCCATCGGACTCGATTGTGGATTGGGTACTTAAAACCATACCGCAAATGGGCGCAGGCTGGTGCCCGCCGGGTATGTTGGGGATCGGGATTGGTGGTACGGCAGAAAAAGCCATGGTCATGGCCAAAGAAGCGCTGATGGAAGAAATCGATATCCATGAGCTGATCGAGCGCGGCGCACAGACCCGCAGCGAAGAATTGCGTATCGAGTTATACGAAAAAGTAAATGCGCTAGGCATCGGTGCGCAGGGCCTGGGTGGCCTCGCTACCGTACTGGATGTAAAAATCAAAGACTACCCAACCCACGCCGCCAGCCTGCCGATTGCCATGATCCCCAACTGCGCCGCTACCCGCCATGTGCATTTCACGCTGGATGGCAGCGGCCCTGCGGTGTTGGAAGCGCCCAGGCTGGAAGACTGGCCCGATGTGACCTGGACACCATCTGCAGCCGCCACCCGTGTTGATTTAAACACGGTAACGCGTGAAGACGTTGCCAGCTGGCAGCCAGGGCAAACCCTGCTCTTAAACGGCAAAATGCTTACCGGCCGCGATGCCGCGCATAAACGCATGGTGGATATGCTGAACAAAGGCGAAAAACTGCCGGTTGATTTTGCTGGCCGCTTTATTTACTACGTTGGCCCGGTAGACCCGGTGCGCGATGAAATCGTCGGCCCGGCGGGCCCGACCACCGCCACGCGTATGGATAAATTTACCGAACAAGTGCTGGCCGAAACGGGTTTACTTGGCATGATCGGCAAGGCAGAACGTGGCCCGGCCGGCTTGGATGCCATCAAAAAACACCAGTCGGTTTATCTGATGGCCGTAGGCGGCGCCGCCTATCTGGTTTCCAAAGCTATCAAAGCCAGCCGTGTGGTTGGCTTTGCTGATCTGGGGATGGAAGCTATTTACGAGTTTGATGTGGTGGATATGCCCGTTACCGTAGCGGTTGATTCGCAAGGTATCTCGGTACACGCTACCGCGCCAAAAATCTGGCAGGCTAAGATTGGTAAAATCCCGGTTGTGGGTTAAGGCATTTATCAAACTGTAAACAAATATAAAACCCGCCATGTGTGGGTTTTGTCGGGGAGCAGGCTGGTTTGTGCGTTAGTACTATTCTGGAGCTTTTGCCAGTGCATGAGTCGTTGTCTGACAGTTCATGTCTGAAGCCGGTAAGTGATATGCAGCAAAAGGCCACCCTCGCAGATGGCCTTTTGCCTGGTGCTTTTTTTTAAAAGTTTATTCGTAATCAGACATCGGTAAGCAAGCGCAAAATAGATTGCGATCGCCGTAGACGTTGTCTGCACGGCTAACCGGTGGCCAGTATTTATTACGTTTTATGCTTTCCAGCGGGAAGGCGGCTGTGGCGCGTGTGTAGCCGTGTTCCCACGTCTCGCTAGTCAATACTTCTACCGTGTGCGGTGCGTTCACCAGCGGATTGTCCGCCAGTGTCCATTCGCCACTCACCACGCGATCGATCTCGCTGCGGATGGCAATCATGGCGTCGATAAAGCGATCGAGTTCTGCTTTTGATTCGCTTTCGGTCGGCTCCACCATCAGCGTGCCCGGTACCGGGAAGCTCATGGTTGGCGCGTGAAAACCATAATCCATCAGGCGTTTTGCCACATCTTCATTGCTGATGCCGCTCAGCTCTTTCAGTGGGCGCAGGTCCAGAATACATTCGTGAGCAACTAAACCATCGTGGCCGCTGTAAAGCACAGGGTAGAAAGGCGCAAGGCGTTTGGCGATGTAGTTGGCGTTCAGAATCGCCACTTCAGTTGCGCTTTTCAGTCCTTCGCTCCCCATCATGGCGATATACATCCATGAGATAGGCAAAATCGCTGCCGAGCCGTAAGGCGCTGCGCTGACTGCACTTATACCTTGTGGATTACGTTCATAGCCGCTGCTTTGCTGATTAGGCAAGAATGGTACTAAGTGTGCAGCTACCGCTACCGGGCCAACACCCGGTCCGCCGCCGCCGTGAGGAATGCAGAATGTTTTGTGCAGGTTTAAGTGGCTTACATCGCCGCCAAACTGGCCGGGTGCGCATAGGCCCACCATGGCATTCATATTTGCGCCGTCGATATACACCTGGCCGCCGTGGCCGTGTACGATTTCGCACACTTCCTTAACCGATTCTTCAAACACGCCGTGCGTGCTTGGGTAGGTGATCATAATGGCGGCAATATTGGCGCTGTGCTTATCGGCTTTGGCACGCAAATCGGCCAGATCGATATTGCCTGCTTCATCGCAAGCAACAACCACAACGGTGAGGCCAGCCATCTGTGCAGAGGCTGGATTGGTGCCGTGAGCAGAAGCGGGGATGAGCACAATATCGCGGCCAGCATCGTTACGCGATGCGTGGTAAGCCTTGATAATCAACAGACCCGCGTATTCTCCCTGGCTACCGGCATTAGGCTGCAGGCTGACGCCCGCGTAGCCGGTTGCCGCGCAAAGCATGGCTTCAAGCTGGGTGATCATTTCGCGGTAGCCCGCTGTTTGTGCGTTTGGTGCAAACGGGTGGACATTGGCAAATTCCGGCCAGGTAACCGGCATCATTTCGCTGGCAGCATTGAGCTTCATGGTGCAAGAGCCCAGCGGAATCATGGTGCGATCCAGCGCTAGGTCTTTATCTGCCAGGCTACGCAGGTAACGCATCATCTCGGTTTCGGAGTGATAGCGATTAAAGGTAGGGTGAGTCAGAAAATCGGACTGGCGCAGCAGTTCGCCCGGCAAGGCTCCTGCGATTTCTGCATCGATGGCGTCTACGGTTGGCAGGGGTTTGCCTGCTGCAAATACATGCCAGAGCGCGGCTACGTCTTTGCGGGTGGTGGTTTCGTCCAGCGACAGGCCTACCGTATGGGCATCAATACTGCGTAAGTTAATACCGTGAGAATGAGCAAGGGCATGCACTGCAGCCGCATCGCTGACTGAAAGCGTCAGCGTATCAAACCAGCTGCTATTGATAATTTTAGCGTCAAGCTGCGTTAAGCCTGCAGCTAAAATGCTGGTCAGACGGTGTACACGGTGAGCAATGCGTTTTAAACCGCTTGGGCCGTGGTAAACGGCGTACATGCTGGCCATGACGGCGAGCAATACTTGGGCAGTACAGATATTGGATGTGGCTTTTTCACGGCGGATATGTTGCTCGCGGGTTTGCAGGGCAAGGCGGTAAGCGCTCTTGCCTTGCGCATCAATGGTAATCCCGACCAGACGGCCAGGCATCGAGCGTTTGAATTCATCGCGTGTGGCCAAAAACCCTGCGTGCGGGCCACCAAAGCCGAGCGGTACACCAAAGCGCTGGCTATTACCTACCACTACGTCTGCGCCCCATTCGCCGGGCGCTGCCAGCAGGGTGAGCGCCAGCAGATCAGCGGCTACCACCACTAAAGTGCCTTTAGCGTGTAAATCAGCCACCAGTGCGCGGTAATCCGGCACATCGCCGTTGACCCCAGGGTATTGCAGTAGTACACCAAAACCGTCGCCTGCTTCACCCAGACCTGTGCGCACTTCAATGCCCAGTGGCGCTGCACGGGTGGCAATCACTTCGCGGGTTTGTGGCAGCACATCGGCGGCGACATAGAAAATGGTCGATTTGCTTTTGCTCATTCGCAGCAATAGCGTCATCGCTTCGGCAGCAGCGGTGCCTTCGTCCAGCATGGATGCATTGGCAATCGCCATGCCGGTCATATCGGTAATCATTTGCTGGAAGTTAATAATCGCTTCCAGACGGCCTTGGCTGATTTCTGGCTGGTATGGGGTGTAAGCCGTGTACCAGGCCGGGTTTTCTAAAATATTGCGCAAAATCACGCTGGGAGTATGGGTGCCGTAATAGCCCTGACCAATCATGCTCTTTTTGAGCACATTCTTGCTTGCAATGGCTTTCAGTGTGGCTAAAGCCTCGGCTTCGCTTTTCGCCTGAGTGAATTCACCCAGCGGCAAAGCATCCTGACGGTGAATGGCGGCAGGAACGATATTTTTAATCAGATCGGAGCGTGTAGCGTAGCCCAGCGTGGCCAGCATGGCGGCTTCTTCCGCAGCATTAGGGCCGATATGGCGGGCCACAAAAGCGGCGTGATCTTCAAGACGGCAAAGAGATGCAGTGGTCATGGCGGCAACCGTAAGTGTACGTGGGGCAAAAACTCAAAACCCCATCAAACCCAGGTCTTTAACTACGGAGTTAAGGAGAGCACGGAGTTTCGCGGAGAAAAACAAGTTTCCTAGGGTTTTCCTCGTGAAACTCCGTGTCCTGTGTGGTCTCTGTGTTTCAAGATTTGGGTTTCAGGGGGGAGTATGAAAATCAGCCGATGGCTTTTTCGTAATCGGCAGCGCTTAGCATGGCATCGAGATCAGCCACGTTGTCCGGGGTGATTTTGAATAGCCATGCGCTGTAAGCGTCGGTGTTGACTTGCTCTGGCGCGTTGGTCAAGTCGTCATTGCTTTCAACAATCACACCCGCCAGTGGTGCGTAGATATCGCTGGCGGCTTTAACTGATTCAACCACACCACAAGCGTCATTTTTAGCGTAGCGAGTACCCGCTGCTGGTAATTCCAGAAACACGATATCGCCCAGCGCTTCTTGTGCGTGGTTGGTAATACCGATGGTGATGCTGCCATCTGATTCAAGGCGAAGCCATTCGTGAGTGTCGGTGAATTTTAAGTTAGCTGGGATAGACATAAAAGTGCTCCGGTATGGGGTTAGTGCTAAAAAATATAGTCTGTGAACAGCATAAATAGAATGAAAGCAATTTGGCTTAAATGCTTAGGTATTGGTTCAGCGTTTTTTCTCAAAATCCAAACCTTGAACCACGGAGTTTAGGAGAACACGGCGGGCTACAGAGAACAACAAAGTCTCGAAGGCTTTCTCTGTGAAATTCCGTGTTCTCTGTGTCCTCCGTGTTTTAAGATTTGGGTTTTGAGTTTTTTTAAAGCTGTGATTTCCCGTTGCGTACAAAAGGCATTTTTACGACACGGGCGGCTAGTTTTTTGTCTCGGATCGCCACGTGTACGGTGTCGCCAATGGCAACGCCAAGCGGTAAACGCGCCATAGCAATGGATTGTTGCAGGCTTGGCGAGAACGTACCGCTGGTGATCTCGCCGGTCCCCTGTTCGGTATGCACTACCTGATGACCGCGCAGCACGCCGCCTTTATCCAGTAGCAATAAGCCTAGAAATTGCTGGGTCTGACCTTGGGCGGTGAGGGCGTCTTTACCAACGAAATCGCGTTCTGAAACTAAATCAATCGTCCAGGCTAAACCCGCGTTCAGTGGGTTGATGGTTTCGTCCATATCCTGGCCGTATAAATTCATACCGGCTTCTAAACGCAGCGTGTCACGGGCACCAAGACCACAGGGGCGCACACCTGCGGCGATCAGCTGGTTCCAGAAATTTTCAATTTGCGTAGCAGGCAAAACGACTTCAAAGCCATCTTCACCGGTGTAGCCGGTGCGGGCGATCATCACATCGCCAATTTGTGCGGCATTGAAAGGCTTGAGATCTGAGCTGGCGGTCCGGGTTTCTGGCAAAACTTCCCAGACTTTAGTGCGGGCATTGGGGCCTTGTACGGCCAGAATAGCTAAATCATTGCGGGAGGTAATCGTGAGGCCGGTATTCCAGTCGCTATTGAGCTGCTGCAGCCATGCGATGTCTTTGTCCGCAGTACCGGCGTTAACTACCAGGCGGAAGTAGTCTTCGGCAAAGTAATAAACGATTAAATCGTCAATCACGGTGGCTTTCTGGTTAAGCAGGCAAGAGTAAAGGGCTTTACCGGAAACTTTGAGCTTGGCCACATTGTTGGCAATGGCGCGGGTCAGAAAAGCTCGAACTTGTTCACCTTTGAGATCGACCACACGCATATGGCTGACATCAAACATGCCTGCATCGGTGCGAACGGCATGGTGTTCTTCGATTTGCGAGCCGTAGTTAACCGGCATATCCCAGCCGCCAAAATCGACCATGCGGGCGTTGGCAATACGATGGGCAGCATTGAGCGGGGTAGTGTGGAGTTGGGCGGACATGGCTCTCTCGAACATGGCGCTGCAAGCCAAATCTGGCTGGTGAATGCAGCGGCCCCTCTGTCCTTGGTACCTGAGAGATTCCAAAGCGGATCTGGTGATCTACTTTGTTAGCCCCTTCGGTGGGCGATTTACGCCGCTCTCCAGAGTGTTGATGCCAAAGAGTCCTTTTGCCTGAGCGTTCGCGGGCGTTGCGCCTTCGGCGGTACCAAGGGTTTTCCCCAGGTACTCTCTCCTCTTTAGTGGTCGAAATTTAACGGCTTAGGCAGTGCTTGTCAATTTTTACAGGTACATGTTTTTGAGTATTTAAATGGTATAGCGCCCCGCCAGGGCGGGCGGGGTGCTATGAATGGCCGTTTAAGTGTGCCCGGGGGCGCTGTTAAGTAAATGGGAGTCCTGATTTTGCATCAGATTTAAATAACGCTCGTATTGTTTGAGTACATCGGCAATCAGCTCCTGCTGAATCATGTATTGCACATCGTAGCCCTGGCGGCCGTCCTCAAAGAAGGTAACGGGCACGTAGTGATGCGGTCTGCTCGACATCGGCAGTGATGCATCACGCAGTGCAAAGGTAGCAACCGGCTGCTTTAAGGGGCGCACGCCGTAAACAAAATCACGCAGATTGGCCTGTGGCACAATTAAAGAAACCGCATTATCGTCTCCGTGTAATACAGAGGCACTTAAACCTTGCTTTTGCAGCTCGGCTGCGACTTCATTAAGTGCAGGCAGCACGCTTTTGGCGATAAATCTTTCAACATCACTCAGACGCGGCTCTTGCAGAATTTGTGCAAGACGGGTTCGCCAGTGCTGGCCTGTCCAGAAGGTGGTACTTGGAGAAAACTTCTGTGAAAAGTGTAGCCGGTCAGCGGCCAGGCCTTTACAAAGGCTAAAGCACAGCAAAAGCATAATTACCGTAAAGGGCAGGGCAGCAATCAGTGTCATGGCCTGCAGCCCTTTCAGGCCACCTGCTGTAAGCAAAATTGCGGCAGTTGAACCTAGTAAAACAGTCCAGAATACGCTTTGCCATGCAGGTGATTTTTCTGCTCCCCGGGTTGCGATAGTATTAAGGACAAAAGCACCCGAATCTGCCGAGGTCACAAAAAACACAGCAATCAGCAGAACCGTGATTGAAGAGGTGACTTTAACCAGTGGCAGGTATTCAAAAAATTTGAATAGCAGCGCATCCACATTGCCTGCAGTTTGCGATAGCGCACCGGCTGCGGTATGCATATCCAGCCAGATGGCGGTGTTGCCAAAAACAGTCATCCAGACCAGATTAAACAGGGCAGGGATGAGCATGACGCCGATGATAAATTCACGTAAGGTGCGGCCGCGCGAAATACGGGCAATAAACATCCCGACAAAGGGGGACCAGGAAATCCACCATGCCCAGTACAGCAGCGTCCAGCCGTTAAACCAGCCTTCATTTTGCGTTGGTTCATAGGTGTAGGAGCGGAAAGTCAGCTGCACTAAACCGGATAGATAATTGCCCAGATTGTCACTGAATGCTCCTAGTAAATACAGTGTCGGACCGGCAAAAAGCACGAATATCATCAGCATAATGGCCAGGCTTAGATTAAGCTCGCTCAGGCGGCGTAAGCCTTTATCCAGCCCGGATGCGGCCGACCAGCCTGCCAGCCCGATTACTACGGCAATCAGGCCGTACTGAAATTGCAGATTGGACGTCTCCCAGCCGGTCAGTGAATTCAGGCCTGCGCTGATTTGCAAAATGCCGTATCCCAGCGTGGTGGCAATCCCGAAAATGGTGCCGCACAGGGCAAATACATCGACAGCATGGCCGATGGGACCATTAATTTTGTCGCGCAAAATCGGGTAGAGGCCGGAGCGGATAGTCAGTGGCAGATTGTAGCGAAAGCCAAAATAGGCCAGCACGAGGCCCACCAGGCAATAAATTGCCCAGGCATGAAAGCCCCAGTGAAAGAAGGTGATGGTCATGGCTTCACGGGCTGCAGCAATGGTGCGCCCTTCTGTGAGGGGCGGAGATACATAATGCTGCATCGGCTCACCCACGCCGAAATACATCAGGCCAATTCCCATGCCTGCGGCAAACAGCATGGCCACCCAGGAGGTGAAATTATATTCTGGCTTGGCGTCGTCCGGGCCGAGGCGGATATTGCCGTAAGGGCTGCAGGCAATGGCGGTGAGGGTAATAACAAAGATGGCTACAGAGAGGATATAAAGCCAGCTGAATTTGAGGGTAACCCAGGCTTGACCTTGTAGAAAAAATTGCTCTGCCGCACTAGGGTTGAGGGTGCAAATGGCAAGTAAAATACCGATTATGATCATGCTGGGTAGAAACACAGGCATGCTGAGGGTGTGATGGAGGCGGGATTGGGGACTTGTATTCATGCGTCTCCTTGTAGTGGCTAAAAAACAAAGCCGTTTGGGGATGAAAGGCGGGAGTAGTGCGTGTACACGTATTTAGCTATGTGTTTAGCTGTTTGTGGCTGACACTTTAACAATGATTTTTTGGTTTGTAATGTTAAATAATACAAATAAGTGGCTAAATCATATATTGCCCATCGGGCTTTTTTCTAAACTTTCATACTGATCTGGCGCTGGGTTTTGAAGTAAGCGATCTACTTTTTGCCATGCTGCTTGTAAATCGGATAACAAAAATTCTGCTCCTAAATGCTGATCAAAGCCTGAGCGGTGAATCAGTGAATGGGGCTGTATGCCTGCGCCGCAAATGATCAGACTGGCTCCTTTGTGATGTAATAAATTTTGTAAGGATTCCAGTGCTTCCAGTCCTGTGGTGTCCATGTTTAGTAAGGAGGACAGATCTAGAATCAGCAAATCAGGCTGGATTTTATGCGGGTCCAGCAGTGATTCGATTTTAGCAATTGAGCCGAAAAATAAAGAGCCATGAATGCGCCATGCTTCTATCTGGCCGGCTTTACTGCTTATGGATTCGGGTAGTTCAACTTTTGTTAAGTGAGTCAGGCTAGATACCCGGGTAATAAAGAAAATACAGGCTAAAAGTAAACCAACCTCCATTGCTACGGTTAAATCTACTACCACGGTTAAAATAAAAGTAGAAAGCAAAATGGTGCGATAGTTGCCGGTGAACTGCTGCAAACGGCGAAACTCTGCCCATTCCCCCATATTCCAGGCCACATAAAGCAAAACGGCAGCCAGGCTGCTGAGAGGTATTAATTTGGCAAAGGGGGCTGCAACAGCCATAAGCAGCAAAATAGACAGGGCGTGCACCATGCCAGAGACAGGGCTGGTGGCTCCGCTATTAATATTTGTAACGGTACGGGCAATGGTTCCGGTTGCACAAAATCCGCCAAATAATGGTGAAACGAAATTGGCAATGCCCTGAGCCATCAATTCCTGATTAGGGTTGTGCCGGTCATTAATCATACCGTCTGCAATTCGGGCACAAAGTAGTGATTCAATTGCGCCTAATATGGCAATGGTTAAGGCTGGCTGAATAATTGCCGTTAACGAATGCCAGGCGAACTGGGGAAATGCAGGGGCGGGCAGCCGGGATGGGATCTCTCCAAAGCGGCTGCCAATGGTTGCAATATTTATTTCAGGCCATTGTGCAAGTAATGTACCAAATAGTATTGCAATAATACTGCCGGGGATTTTTTTGCAGATAGTGGGTAAATATTTTACGGCTTTGGGCCAGATAATAAGGATGGTTAGTGAGAGCACACCAATACCAAGCGTGGCGAAATGAATATCGGGAAGAGCGAGAGTAATTGCTTTTATTTTTAGAAAAAAATCTGCAGGCAGATGGTTGATATTTAATCCCAGAAAATCATTGAGCTGTGATAGTGCAATAAGTGCGGCAATTCCATTGGTAAATCCAATTACGATTGAAACCGGAATATGCCGGACCAGAGCACCTAATCCAAATAGCCCGAGTAAAAACATAAATACGCCTGCCAGCATGGTGGCTAATAATAAATTACCTAAGCCATATTGCTGAATAATGGCATAAACCACCACAATAAACGCACCGGCAGGTCCGCCAATCTGCACTTTGGAGCCGCCTAATAGCGAAATTAGAAATCCTGCAATAATGGCTGTGGTAAGCCCTGCTGCGGGTGTAAGCCCGCTTGCAATAGCAAAAGCCATTGCAAGCGGAAGTGCCACAATACCAACGCTGATTCCTGCTGTGATATCTGCCATTAATTTGTTTTTATTGTAATCATGAAGGATATCAAGAGAGCGGGGATGAAAGCGGGTCAGCATGATCGGGCCAAATGAAAGGCAGATTTTAATTATGGTGTATTGCATAAAATCTGCATAAGGATCAGGTAAGTTGTTGCAGTTTTGGCCTGAAGTAGCTACAGCTCGACACAAGATGCGTTATGGGGTGCGCATTGCACCTGATTTCTGCCGGCGGCTTTTGCCGCATACATGGCTTGATCTGCCCGGTTAAGCAGGCAGTCCAGGCCCGGGTCGCTGTCTTCCAGCATGGCTACACCAATGCTGATGGTGATGCGGATTTCTTTGTCTTCAAATCTAATGCGTGCCAGCTCTTCAACGGCCAGTCTTAATTTATTGCCGGCCTGCATGGCTTCAGTTTGCGTGGTGCCGGGCAAAAGCAGTACAAATTCTTCACCGCCCCAACGCGCAAAGCTGTCTGTTGCACGTAATTCGGCACTACATACCCGGCATAATTCTTTCAGGGTTAAATCTCCGGCTAAATGGCCGTGATGATCGTTGACGTTTTTAAAGTGATCAATATCAATTAACAAAATCGACAGGGGCTGCTGATAGCGCCGGGCATAGGTTATGGCTTCATCGCACCGGCGCTGCCATTCCCTTCGGTTGGTAACACCTGTCAGCTCGTCGGTAGTCACCAGCTCTTCAAGGCGCAGGTTGGCCGCTGCCAGTGCTTCGGTTCTGATGGCAACTTCAAATTCAAGTCGAATTTTGCTGTGGCTGAGTAATTCCTGTAAAAGTGCAAGATAATGCAGTGTCAGCCCGACTGAAAAGAGAAAGAGTTGTAAATTAATAAATGAAATAATTTGATTTGCGTGGGTAAACGGGCCTGTTTGATAAGCTGTACTCATCATTGACAGGGTAAAAACAATAAATAAGGCAACAGATGTTCCGGCCAGCCTGAAATGAATGGCAATTAATAATAAAACAGGTAAAACCAGCATCATCAAATAATTGTGTACTAAAATCCCCAGAGCAACAATAAATAGGAGAGCTGTAAAATAGGGAAGGGCGGGGCGGAATTTGTTTTCTAACTCGCCGGATTTCCAGCTTGCATATATCGGAGCAATAATAAAAATACCTGCAGTATCGCCAATTATAAGTAATATCATTTGTTGAAGATTGGACAATAGGCTGGTATAGGGAATTGTGCTACTAAAGGTTAGCAATGCATGCCATAGCATCATGCTGATTGCAGCAGGCATAAAGCATATTTGTTTCCAGAAATATGGGAGATCACCAGGTGTTTGTAATGGGGGGTGATGGTTTTTTTTTATGAAGGTTTGCCATGCCCTGGCCGCCATGACAGATTGCCAGCAATCAATTGCTGCAGGTATCAGACCCAGAATAAGCGATAAAGGGAGAGCGTACCGGGTATTCGAATGAGTTAGAAAATGATAGTAAGTGTGGGTATTCAGAATAGCGCTGCCTGATAAAACAAGAGGAATTCCTCTTTTTCCCAGCTCCAGTATAATAACCAGGCCGCAGCCTGATGCAAACCCAATCACTGCAAAGTTTTCTTGCGGCAGGGTAGCAAATTGAATACCAAGTAAGCCAATGCCCAGATATAGAAGCAGCAGCACAATGGCCTTGGTATTTGTAAGCGAGATAAGAGCTTGCTTCATTGCATTTTGTTTAAAAGCTGATTATTAAGCTTATGTTATTATTTTAATAATTGTTAATTATTTTGAATTTCAGTAAGTTTTTTTATGTAAGTTAATCTTTTTATTTATTTTTAAAAATTTTATCAGGCGTGGCTATGCATATTCATAAATACGAAATATTCTTATTGCTGGGAGACTGTAAGAAGTTGGCAGTGATGTAGTATTCAGAAAAATAACGGCATTCCGAAGAATGCCGTTATGTGATGATTACCGTGATACAGATATTTAATGAGATTGCTTAAAGCAAAGTATTCCATTTTCCGCATCAATGGTGAGTAAGTGCCCTGCACTTACATTTCCCTCAAGTATTGCCTTGGATAAGGGGTTTTCAATTTCGGTTTGAATAGCGCGTTTTAATGGCCTTGCGCCATAAACCGGGTCAAACCCAGCTGCGGCAACAATATCGAGTGCGGCATCTGTTACGCTCAATTCTATTTCCATATGGGCTAAACGGCTTTGTAAGCGATTAAGCTGAATGCGCGCGATGTTTCTGATGGCTGCTTGATCCAGTGAGTGGAAAACCACCATTTCATCAATCCGGTTAACAAATTCGGGCCGGAAATGGCTTTGCACTTCGGCTAATACCGCCATTTTAATGACTTGATAATCCATGCCCGCCATAGCTTGAATTTGCTGGCTCCCTAAATTACTGGTCATCACAATGACGGTGTTTCTGAAATCCACCGTGCGCCCCTGCCCATCGGTCAGACGGCCGTCGTCCAGCACCTGCAGCAAAATGTTAAATACATCGGGATGTGCTTTTTCGACTTCATCCAGCAGAATCACACTATAGGGTTTGCGGCGCACAGCCTCGGTCAGGTAGCCGCCTTCCTCATAGCCCACATAGCCCGGAGGCGCGCCGACTAACCGGGATACGCTGTGTTTTTCCATAAATTCGCTCATATCGAGGCGAATCAAATGATCCGGTGAATCAAATAAAAATTCTGCCAGCGCTTTGGTTAGCTCGGTTTTACCTACGCCGGTCGGGCCAAGAAACAGAAAGCTGCCATAAGGGCGGTTAGGGTCAGAAAGCCCGGCACGGGAGCGGCGGATAGCGTCGGATACCAGCCGCACGGCCTCTGATTGCCCGACTACTTTTTGATGCAGGGCGTTCTCCATGGCGAGCAATTTTGCCCGCTCGCCTTGCAGCATGCGGCTGATTGGAATGCCCGTCGCCCGGCTGACTACTTCGGCGATCTCTTCCGAGCCTACCTGGGTGCGCAGCAGTTTGAGCTTGCCGCCGGTGGCCTCTGATGCTTCGGCCGCTTTGAGCTTGGCTTCAAGCTGCGGCAACTGGCCGTACTGCAGCTCGCTGGCTTTGTCCCACTCGCCACGGCGCTGGGCGGCGTCCATGGCGGTTTTAACACGTTCAATTTCTTCCCGGATTGCCTGGCTGCCAAGTACGCTGGCTTTTTCTGCTTTCCAGATTTCTTCTAAGTCTGAATATTCTTTCTCCAGCCGGGCGCTTTCTTCTTCGATCAGGGTCAGGCGCTTTTTAGAGGCTTCGTCTTTTTCGCGCTTTACCGCTTCGCGCTCGATTTTAAGCTGAATAATGCGCCGGTCCAGCTTATCCATGACTTCGGGCTTGGAGTCGATTTCCATTTTGATGCGCGCGGCGGCTTCGTCGATTAAGTCGATGGCTTTATCGGGTAAAAAGCGGTCGGTGATATAGCGATGGCTCAGCTCGGCGGCGGCCACAATGGCAGGGTCGGTGATTTCTACCCCATGATGGATTTCGTATTTTTCCTGTAAGCCGCGCAAAATGGCAATGGTGGCCTCCACGCTGGGCTCGTTCACCAGCACCTTCTGGAAGCGGCGCTCCAGCGCAGGATCTTTTTCCACGTATTTGCGGTATTCATCTAGCGTGGTGGCGCCAATGCAATGCAGCTCACCCCGTGCCAGCGCCGGTTTGAGCATATTGCCTGCATCCATCGAGCCTTCAGTTTTGCCTGCGCCAACCAGCGTATGCAGCTCATCGATAAAGATAATCGTGTTGCCTTCGTCTTTGGCCAGCTCATTGAGCACGGCTTTCAGGCGCTCTTCAAATTCGCCACGGTATTTGGTGCCTGCCAGCAAAGACGCCAGATCGAGCACCAACACGCGCTTGGATTTGAGCGATTCAGGCACTTCGCCATTCACAATCCGCTGAGCGAGGCCTTCGACAATCGCGGTTTTACCTACGCCCGGCTCACCAATCAGCACCGGGTTGTTTTTGGTGCGGCGCTGTAAAACCTGCATGGCACGGCGGATTTCATCGTCACGGCCAATCACCGGGTCCAGCTTGCCCGCTTTGGCGCGCTCGGTCAGATCCATGCAATATTTATCCAGTGCTTCACGGTTCTGATCAGCATCCGAACTATCTACACTTTGCCCGCCGCGTACGGCATCAATGGCTGCTGCAACGGCTTCTTTTTTTGCGCCGTTTTCTTTAAGCAAACGGCCTGTGTCGCCTTTGTCTGCCGTTAAAGCCAGCAAAAACAGATCGCTGGAAATAAATTGATCATTGCGTTTAAGCGCAGCTTTGTCTGTCAGGTTTAGTAAATTGCTGAGTTCTTTAGAGACAGTGATTTCACCATCGCCGCCGCTTACTTTTGGCAGGCGCTCAATTGCGGCAGCAAGTGCTGTTTTGAGTGGATTAACATTTACTCCCGCTCTGGCCAGTAAGGCAGAAGCGCCGGAATCCACATCGGCCAGTAGCGCGGCCAGCACGTGTTGGGGTTCAATGTAAGGGTTGTCATTGGCGTTGGCGCTGCTTTGTGCATCACCTATGGCTTGCTGAAATTTTGTGGTCAGTTTATCGAAACGCATTTCGCACACCTCCAAAGTTTGTTCTTACGCTATAGATGGGGACATGGCAGGGGAGATCAAGGGTCGAGAAAAACCAAATCTTAAACCACGGAGAAAAAGGAGTACGGAGAAGGGTAGGGAGAAAATCCTATTTATTATGGTGTGACTCAAAGTCACTTCCCGAAATGGCATCATTAACGCAAAACCGTCATCCCCGAGTGTTTTTATCGGGGATCCAGCAGCGCATCTGGATTTTAGCCAAAGGTGCACGGGAATGATGATATTTCGTAGCAGCCAATGAATACGAAGCAAGGCCCGTGTCTGTCTCCGTGAAGCCTTGTGTCCTCCGTGTTTCAAGATTTGGGTTTGGGATTTGTCTGCGAGGGCCAATCAAGCCCCGCGATTTAGCCCAATAAAGTGCTGTAGTTTAGCCAGAATTTCTGAGCGGGCAGCAGGCAGAATAATATTAGTGTCGTCATTTAATAAGATTTGCTCTTCGGCCTGACGCTTGACCAGCACTTCGGAGAACACGCCAGCGAGCTCCGGGCGGGATAATAGAATCTGCTGGAAAGACTCTTTATCAATGCGATAGCACTCCACATTGGTGCTGACCACAACGGTGGCGCGGATGGCTTCGCCGGTCATCAGGCCCATTTCGCCAAAAAAACTGCCCGGCCCGAGTTTTGCAAATAATTTGCGCTCGCCCCGGGTAGGTTGTACCCACGCCTCTGCCTCGCCTTTGATGATGATATACAGCCACTCTACTTTTTCGCCCTGGCGGATCATTACATCGCCTGATACATAGGGGGTAAAACGCAGCCTGTCGGCCAAGGTGTGTAATTCGTCGTCTTTAAGCGAGGCCAGCAGCTCCAGTTTTTGCAAGACAGCAAGACGCTCCTGGGTGTGTTGTTTGTGGCGGCCTTCAAAGTAGCGCTCGTTTTCCTGGGTAACAAATACTTTGTACTGCGGCGCGGCAAGGCGCAGGCTGTTGCGGCGTAAAACAGCATCAATCAGGGTGCGGATCTGTGAATCGGTAGGATCGTCATTCTGTAAGTCGGTCAGCCAGTAGCGGGCGGCGTAGCGGGCGTTGCCTTTTTCTACATTCATTAAAAGGCATGAAGGTGGCGGATCCTGGGCAACATTGGGCGGGGCGGCTTCACGAATGGCGTTTTCAATGAGAAGCATCACCTGCGTGGGCAGGGTATCCAGACCAACTTCAAACCAGACCCAGCGTCGCCAGGCAAGGGGTTTGTCCATGCGTTTGCCGAGCAGTTGAAACTGACCTTTCATTAGCATGCCATTGGGTATCATCACTGTTTCGCCGTTGCGGGTTTCAACGCGGGTGGCCCGCCAGGATAAATCAACAACCCGGCCGGTCAGATCGCCTAATTTAATCCAGTCACCCTGCTCGATCGAGTTATCCAGGTGCAGCGCCAGCCCTGCCAGAATATTGCCCAGCGTGTCCTGCATGGCAAAAGCCAGCACGGCGGTGATGACGGCTGAAGTGGTAACCAGCTGCCCCAATTGCAGCCCTGCCAGATGCAGGCGATAAAAAACCCAGCCGATCATGGCAACGGCTTCAAGTAAGTCTTCTAGGATACGGGGTGGCTTTAACCTGACTAAGGGTGCAAGGAGCTGAAAAAGCAGCATTCCCCAGTAGCGGATGATGGCAAAACCAAGGACCACCATAAAGGTTTCATGGACGGCTTTGGCGGCGCTGGCAAGCTGATGGTTTTCCAGTAATACACTGAAGTAGAGGCCAAGGCAGCCAAATGTGAGTAACAAAATGCTATTAAACAGACGATGGCGGCTGGTGCGGACCCGGTAATAAAACAGGCAGCCCAGAATAAAGCTGCAGGCAAGAAAATAGATAAATGTTTGTAGTTCAGAGGGCTGAAAACGCATCGCAAGACCCCGTATTCAGGGAGCAGAAAGGAAATAGCTTTCCTTGTTTGTAGACTTTGATTGTGATGGTGTACAGGAATATGGTGGGAGGTGGGTGTGGGGAGAAAGAGGGGCGGGGAGTAGGTGGAGTTTAGGGAGCAGGGGGCATTCGGCTCCCCGCTCCCCGTTTTATTACAGACTTACACAATCCATAAAGTAGCGGGTTTCTCCGCTGCTCTTGTCTGCGACCAGGCCGTGAATATAGGTTTCAAAGCCGGGGAAGCGCTGGTTGAAGTCTCTTGCGAATTTAAGGTAATCAACGATGGTTTTGTTGAATACTTCACCTGGGATCAAGAGCGGAATGCCTGGCGGATAGGGAGTCAGCATCACGGCGGTGATGCGGCCTTCCAGCTCGTCAATTGCCACACGGTCAATTTCGCGGTGCGCCATTTTTGCAAAAGCCTTGGCAGGCTTCATGGCGGGCTCCATATTGGATAAATACATATCGGTGGTCAGGCGCGCCACATCGTGTGAGCGATAAATACTGTGAATTTGCTGGCTGAGATCTTTAAGGCCAATTCGCTCGTATTGCGGGTACTGGACAATAAAGTCCGGCAGGATGCGCCACAGTGGTGCATTTTTATCGTAATCGTCTTTAAACTGCTGCAAGGCGGCCACAAGGGTGTTCCAGCGGCCCTTGGTAATACCGATGGTAAACATAATAAAGAAGGAATAAAGGCCACATTTCTCGATCACCACGCCATGCTCTGCCAGGTATTTGGTCACGATGCTGGCCGGAATACCGGTTTCGGAGAACTTGCCATCCAGATCCAGCCCTGGTGTCAGGATGGTGGCTTTGATCGGATCCAGCATATTAAAGCCATCGGCGATATCGCCAAAGCCATGCCAGTTGTCGCCGGATTTCAGCATCCATGCATCACGGTGATCCAGGCCTTCATCGGTCAGATCATCCGGGCCCCAGACCTGGAACCACCACTCATCACCGAATTCTTCGTCTACTTTGCGCATAGCGCGGCGAAAATCCAGCGCTTCAACCAGTGATTCTTCGACCAGTGCCGTGCCGCCCGGTGCTTCCATCATCGCAGCAGCTACATCGCAGGATGCAATAATGGAGTATTGCGGGCTGGTGGAGGTGTGCATTAAGTAAGCTTCGTTAAATAAATCACGGTCAAGCTTACGGTTTTCCGGATCTTGCACCAGAATCTGCGAAGCCTGGCTTAAGCCTGCCAGTAGCTTGTGTGTCGATTGCGTGGAGAAAATCATTGATTCTTTGCAACGCGGGCGATCTTCGCCAATGGCGTGGTAATCACCGTAGAAATCATGGAATGCAGCGTGAGGCAACCAAGCTTCATCAAAGTGCAGGCTGTCGATTTCACCATCGAGCATGCCTTTGATTTCTTCGACGTTATACATAATGCCGTCGTAAGTAGACTGGGTAATGGTCAGAATACGTGGTTTAAAGTTTGGATTGGCCAGCAGTTTTTCACGGGCAAACGGGTTATCCATCATTTTCTTGCGGATGTTTTCCGGCTCGAATTCGCTTTTCGGAATCGGGCCGATAATGCCGTAGTGATTGCGCGTCGGCATCAGGAACACCGGTACTGCGCCCATCATCATGATGGAGTGCAAAATGGATTTATGGCAGTTACGGTCTACTACCACCACATCGCCAGGGGCCACGGTCGAGTGCCAGACAATTTTGTTGGAAGTCGATGTGCCGTTGGTGACAAAAAACAAATGGTCGGCATTAAAAATGCGCGCTGCATTACGCTCGGAAGCAGCAATGGGCCCTGTGTGGTCCAGCAATTGCCCGAGCTCTTCTACCGCATTACATACGTCGGCACGCAGCATGTTTTCGCCAAAAAACTGGTGGAACATCTGGCCAACGGGGGATTTCAGGAAAGCCACGCCACCGGAGTGCCCCGGGCAGTGCCAGCTGTAAGAGCCATCCTGGGCGTAATGGGTAAGCGCACGGAAAAACGGTGGCGCCAGGGTATCCAGATAGCTTTTTGCTTCGCGGATAATATGGCGTGCTACGAATTCGGGTGTGTCTTCGTGCATATGAATGAAACCGTGCAATTCACGCAACACATCATTCGGGATGTGGCGGGCGGTGCGGGTTTCACCATAGATATAAATCGGGATATCAGGATTGCGGCGGCGGATTTCGGCCACAAAGCTGCGTAAGCTGGTGAGCGCTTCATGGGTTTCTTCGGGTGAGCCACCGCCAAATTCTTCATCATCAATTGATAAAATAAAGCCGGATGCACGGCTTTGCTGCTGCGCAAATGAGGTTAAATCGCCG
The DNA here is from genome assembly GCF_003952345.1 of Iodobacter ciconiae. Taxonomy (NCBI): domain Bacteria; kingdom Pseudomonadati; phylum Pseudomonadota; class Betaproteobacteria; order Neisseriales; family Chitinibacteraceae; genus Iodobacter; species Iodobacter ciconiae. The sequence continues at coordinate 943,887 of NZ_CP034433.1, forward strand.
TAGCTGGTATAACCAACTACGTCTCTGCCCTCGGCCTCAATCGCCGCCGCTAATTCACGAATACCGGAACCACTGGTGTTCTCGGTGCGGAAATCTTCATCGATGATGATGATAGGGAAGTAAAAACGCATGGCAAAATCCTTGCAAACTGAGGTAATTATAAAGTTACTGCAAATTGGCTAACGCCTCGGGAAAATGGCTAAAAATTTATTGCTTATAAACCGTAGTTTTCGTCATTTTTTTGCCTTATCCCCGAAAAGGGCGATGCTTTTTATAACGACCTCAAATCATAATTTGTACAAAGGACGGCAAAGCCGGAAAGGCGCGTATATTAATCCCAAAATGTACAGGCATGTGGTGAAAAATGAAAACAATTGCCATTTGTGCAAACCGGCGCTTAAGCAGCCAGCCGTCTTGTGTGGCCAGAGGCCGTGAAGTGTTGGTGCAGACACTTTAAGTGGCGGCAAAAGTACATGCCGATGTGAGGATTATTCGTCTGCTGTATGTGTGGGGGCTGAGCTTAAAAGTGCCTGGAGGGGTTCTCTAGCATAGGGTGGATTTGGTCATGCGTGCACGCCACGTGTGCCTGATACAGTCTTTACAATTTGGGCAAAGTGGCGGAGGTGGATAAAGGTGGCTTGTGGTGCAGTTTTGCCGGTTAGCCCGGTGTTAAATGCATTCTGCATACTCTCCGAAAGGGGGGCTGTTTTTGGGCCGGCAAAGTGTGGATGAGCCTGTTGTGGTGATTTGTAATTGCAACCGGTATTTCCCGGATTGAAACAGAATAAATTGCTGCTGGGTAAAATTGGGTAATCCATTGTAATTGTGGAACTTATTTTCTTTTAATGCATTACTTAATGATATTAACTCAACGTCTTTATGCTCTTTTGAGCGTTGCTGGCGTAAAATTGTGCTGCCTTCGGTACAGGGCGTCGCTGTGCAAATTTGCAAAGACCAGTTGTGATTGTTCAGGCGTTTGCCGACATAAAAAACGGCAGGGCTGCGTGCAGCCCCCAGTTTTACTGCCGTGCTGCGGGCAAACAGCCAGCCGTTTTGAGCTTCTAAAGCAGCATTTTGCAGCCGGTGGCGCTGCAATACGCCGGTAAAGCCGGGAATAACAACACTGATGAGGATAATGCTCAGCACAATAAGGCTGATGGTCAGTTTAATTAAACTAAAGGCTAGATATTTACGCATGGATAAGACTTTTTGTGCTGTAGTTGCAGAGGTGTTGTATTGGGGCCGCTCAAGCATTTTATTGCTTTAAGTGGCCGCTGGTTTTACATATTCTTTAGTAAGAATGCTGATTTTACGCTTAAAGAAGCAAATTGCTGTTGAATAAAATCCAGGCGCTATTAATGTTTGATTCACAATTGGCCTGCCTGAAAATATAAATAAGTTTTTAGCTTTGTGGGGTAGATCTGCTTACAGATACCTCACCCAGCGTATAGCCGTGCTGGCTGTGCTGCCCGAGCTGCCCGCTCCCGGCGTGGACAGGGTTTGATCTGCTTTAAAACTGGCGGGTAAATTAGTCAGAATAATACTTGTACTATTTTGAATGGTGTTGCTTGTTTTAGAGCCTGATGCCAGGGCTGTGATATAGCCGTGAATTTTGGTATCGCCTGTATTGCCATATAAATTACCCGCCCAGACACTGCCATAAATATCAGAGCTATTAGCAAAGGTAATATCGCCGCCCTGATAAGCGTCATTAGATATGCTGCCTGCCATGGTGGAAAAATTGCCAATGCCCCCATCAATATCACTATTCCACTCTGTGGCAGAAGCACAAAACTGCGATGGAATTAACCCGTAATTGGCTTGATTGCAATAGCCAAGTGGTGAATAAATTGCCGAGCCTACTTTGCCTGAATAACCAGCATAGTTTGGTGCATAAATGATGGTTGATGCAGTAGTTTTAAAATTTAAAGTAGTGATAAAACTATTGTAATAAGTGCCATTTTGCACATCCAGATTTCCCTCAAACCACGCCACACCAGGTGCAATGCCCTTGCCATTAATGGTCCATCGTTTTTTTGAGCTGTCATATATAAAACAGGAATTGGAACTTGAGAATCCTTCACAAATTGTTTTGCTTGAAATGACAGCAGGGGTTTTGCATTGGGGGGCTGACACTGCGTCGGATACTGCGGTGCAAAGATAATCTTTTTGGTTATTGGTATAAGAGCCAATAAAGTAATCACCTTCGCTTATGCCGCTAATTCGTTTGACTTTAACTTTCATATAGCCATTTTTATCTACATAAAAAGCATAGTTAGCTAATTCTTTATAGGCATAGGCATCAAAGCGATCATCGGGAGTAAGTGTTACTACGGGGACATTAACAATTAAATCGGGAACAACGCTGATCATGCTGGTATCAAACCAATCGCCGGGTTTACCTATGCCCAGTTTTACTTTATCAAATTTGGGCTTACCAGCTGCGCCTGTATAAGCTGAAGCCAGGTCAAACTGGGGTAAGGTAGTGATTTCAAAGTGATCGACAGCGGGGTTAAAGCTATATGCTGTTTGATAACCCCGCTCAAATTTTGCACCACCATTGGTGATATTCAGCGCGCCGCCTGCTAAAAGATCGAGTACTTCAACGGAGTTGCTGATTGCGATATTACCGTTAGCGGTGGCCTGGTTAATGGTTCCATTATTTTGCAATAAAAGATCACCACGAGAGAGCAAGGCTTTGGAGCTGGTGCTGCCGGTGAGTTTGATATTGCCATTGGCGTGCAAGAGGCCAAAGCTGCTACCGGAGGTAATTGTAATATTGCCGGTAGAGCGGATGATGCCAACGCCGGTAATGGAATTACCACTGGTTTCAACATCGCCGTTTACACGGATTTCCATATTGTGCACATCACCTTCAAATAATTTAATCGCACCGCCCAGCTTTAAATCACTATTGAACATGATTGCCCCCCCGCCTGGGCGGGAGGGCTGTGTTGCTGCTGTGACTAAGATGCTGGCGGCAAGCCTTGAGCTGGATTCCAGGCTCGAGCCGCGGCCGGCAAGCCCTGTGACTAGAATATTGAATTGATTCGGTGTGTCTGCACCGGTTACCTGCAGGGTAATGTTGGGCACGCCTGTGAGGGTGATGTTTTGCGGTGAGCTTGTAGTAGCTGTTGCCAGTGCCTGCAACTGTGCTGCAGACATTTTTTTAAAAATGGACTGGGCAATATCCAGCCCTTGCCAGGCCCTCATCTGTGCCTGCGTAGCTGCCAGAGAGGTGTTTTGCTGTACTTGCATCCCTTTGACGTAATAATTGGAGCCCAGAACGGTTGCGCCGAGTGCCATACCTACAAAAATTAACATCAGGACGGTGGCCATGCCTGTTGGCTGGTTTTTCATGGGGAAACCACTAGGTTGGACAGGCAGCTTTGCGAGTGGATCGCTTGCCCGGTTGCATTGTTTGACTGGATGGTGATTGTTGCTTTGCCGTGGCTGGCATAGCCAAACTGACCACACGTACCCACCGTATTGCTCAGCACAAAATTAAAAGTGCCAAGGTTTGCAAGTGGTTTAGCCGGGCCCCAGCTGGCAGCAGGCCATGCCGTGATACCCGTGCAGTTAACGGGCCCGAGTAACATCAGGCCTTTACCGGGTGCAGCAAAAAGGGCCGAGCATTCCAAATTGGTCCCTAAATTGCGCAGCCAGACAATGGCATTAGCGGCTTCGCCATTTGCTGTGGCATTGCCGCTTAGCTTATTAGCTGATGAGAAGGTGGCATTTTTAAGTGCGATTATATTGCCGCTTACGCTGGCATCTGTAATGCCAAATCCGGCGTCTTGCAGCAAAATTGGCGCAACGGTCATGGCACTGGTTCTTTCGGCATCTTGCTTACTAAATTGTGTGGTATTAGCAGATATTTTGATTGAATGGCGAAACAGGGTGAGCATCGCTACGGCTGTGATCAGCGAGATGGTGATCCCTACCATCATGCTAATTAAAGAAATACCCCTTTGCGATTTAATTGAGCGAAATAACACCATCGCCTCCAATCAGTGCCGCGTTTGTCGAATCTTGCCTGGTTGTTAAGGTGGAGCCTGTAATGGGCGAATCGGAAGCGGCAGAAATATTAATGCTCTGGCCTGCAACTATTGCCGTAAAGGCTTCGCGGCGGCATTGGGCCGTAAGCGCAACACTGCGATCTGCAACGGTAACGGATGGGCTTGCCGCGGCACATAAAGCGCTTAGACCCTGGGTTTGTGCGGCTGAGCGCAGGGCAAACAGGGCCATATTCTGCATTGAGGTATTTTTTTGTGCTACGGCTGTTTTAGCAACCAGAAACGTCAGCCCAATCATAATGGAGCCGAGCAGCACAATTGAGATAAGGGCCTCAATCATTGCGTCACCTTTTTGTTTATACAAGCTTGCCATCAATACGATCGCCTTTTTCTGTAATGGTGTAAGTCAGGGCCCTTACGGCAAGGCCTGCTTTATCGAACTGGATGGTGGTTATACCGTCGCTTACGCTGTCACTAATGCTGACTGAGGCACTCTGGGCAAAAGAAGCCGACCAGATGGCGGTGTCTGCAGTGCAGTTGCCATTACTCACATTGCCGGGGCAGATATACACTTTCTGACCGATGATCTGTAAGCCTGCTGCAGCACCGTTGGCGTTTCTGATGGCTAGTGCTTTGGCTTTGGAGTGTGCCATCTGTAAAACGCTTTCTGATTTTTGCAGATGACTGGAAACCAGCCAGGATGAGCTAAGTGAAGCAGCAGCAAGGGTGAGCATGACAAAAATCACCATGGTAACCATGAGTTCAATCAGGCTAAAGCCAGCTTGCTTACCAAGTTGTGAATCCACAGTCGACTCCTGTTACTGTTCGGGCATTGGCAGAATTTAGCGAGAGTGTGCAGGTAAATTTTGTGCTGATGGCGGTAAGGGTGTAGGCGCTGTCTGTCCATGTGGCTTGATAGGTAAAATCAGAGCGGGAGGGGCCCCAGCTTGTCACCAGCGTTTTGGTTGCATCGGTCGTTGTTGTGGGGCTGTTTGTTGTAAAGGTATAGGTTAGCCGGCGTTGTAATTGCTGTTCAAAATATAGTGATAAAGACACCAGGTCTGCTGCAGCAGATTTAGCTGCTGCCTGGCGGATATAGCGCTGATAGCTGGGAATGGCAATTGAAGCCAGTATGGCAATAATGGCCACAACAATTATTATTTCTACCAGAGTAAAACCATTTTTTTTCATAATATTTCGCAATAGGCTGGTTTTGATGAATTAATTGACTATTGTTATATATTTTATTAAAGGTAGAAAAGTCAAACTATGAAGAAGGCTCTTTGATTAGCGCGTTTTTGTTTTTTTAATCTGATTTAAATTTGTATTATAAATTTCAGCCGATTGAGTTTCTGCCTGTATCTGACTAAACAGGTTTGTGCGTATATCCTGGTTTTTTTCTTCAGCTATTTTTTTATACAATTTGCTTAGCTTTTCTTTGGATTCTGCAATGCTTTTTACATTGCGTTGTTCCATCTTATTTAACAGGGTGAGTGCCTCATTAGGGGCAGAAGCAGGGCTTGAGGCTTGCATATTTGCGATTGTCGCGGGTTTAATAATATGTATTTTAGCTTTAGGTGACATTGATGCTGCATCGCCAAATGTCATATTGCCATTGGCATCTTTTTGTACATACACAGCAGACGCAAAAAGAGTGCCGGACAAAAAGAAAATGCCTAAAGCAGATAAGGTGTGAAGCATGGAAAGGCCTTTCGCTGGTGAAATATTTTGCTTATCAGATATGCGGCGTTTTAAGGTTTTTTATTTTTGCCAGTATTGGGTTGGAGCGTTAATCGCATTGTCATTATTTATGATTAATTCAGTATATCGTTGATGCAAAATTTTGGCCTGGAAGGATCAAAATAATTATTTTTATAAATATTATTCGATCGTCATTTTTCTTTGCCTGTTGAGTTTTAGCGATCATGATTACAGCATTATCGTGTGATTTTTCTGTACGCTGCGAGGCTTGCCGGGCAATCTGTTGGTGACATTGCCCATTGTCATGAGAGCAATCGTCTTATTAGGTGAAAAGTCTCTGTTTGCAAGGTATTTGCTTAAGGTGTTTTATTTATGTCGAGCAATGTTAGTGGTATTGGCGAAAGGCGGCAATCTATTTTTTAGATACAGCGAAATCTTTATTTTTTTATATATAAAAAAGTAAGTTTACAGAAAGGATTTTAGTGTATTTTTTGCGTAAGTATTTATCTTTATGATTTTAAAAAGATAAATTACTTTTTTACTTTTGATTTGATTTGTTTTTTGTATTGTTTTAAACATAAAAATTTGTAATTTATTGCATTTTTCTGATTGAAGCAGATGTTGTTTTTTTGAAAGTGGTATTACTTGAAATGGAAATAAGCAAAAAAAACCGGCAGGTATGCCGGGTGTGAGAGGGGGTATACTACTGCTTAAGGGCGTTGGCGGAGCCTACACCGCTCTTGTTTTTTGATGTGCAGCACGGCTCAGCCGGTCGTGTATAGCAAGCCAGTCAGGCTCATCAGGAGGGAGTACCAGCAAAATGGCATCCAGCCCCTGTGTGTCCAAATCCCGGAGCGTGGCATAAATTATTTGTGCGTATTCATCGGCGTTATCAGGCATCAGGATATGCATGGCGGTGCCATCTTGTGGCAAAGCTGCTTCTGTATGCAAAATCGCCAGTTTTTGCCCAGCTCTTGCTATTGCGGCGGCGGCCATTTGGCTTTGGCTGCCCGTTAATAGTGTGGTGCGCGGGGCATAATGAGAATCCAGTAACCCTGACGTGCGAATGCTTGCGCTGCTTGCATTTTGTACGTGTTCGACGCTGTGGCCCAGTACGGCCTCAATTGCCTCACGCGCGACACCACCGGGGCGCAGCAAAACGGGCTGCGGGCCGATCAGGCTGATAATGGTTGATTCAACGCCCACATCACAAGCACCACCGTCCAGAATGAGCGACACACTTTCTGTGCTGAATTCATCTCTTACATGCTGTGCGGTAGTGGGACTGACGTGGCCAAACTGATTGGCTGAAGGTGCGGCAATACCCCCGCCAAAACGCTGTAATAGCTCGTGTGTTAGCGGGTGCTTGGGTGCGCGCAAGCCCACGCTGTCCTGTCCGCCGGTTACGGCATAGGAAACATGGGGTTGTTTTTTGAGAATCAGCGTAAGCGGGCCGGGCCAGAAAGCGTCGGCGAGTTTCCATGCGTCGTCAGGGATATCTATGGCCCAATCACCGAGCTGCGCTTTGCCGGCAATGTGCACAATCACAGGGTGATCGTTTGGACGGCCTTTGGCCGCAAATATTTTGGCCACAGCCAGCGGCTGTGCTGCATCTGCTGCTAAGCCGTACACGGTTTCAGTGGGAATGCCGACCAGCTCTCCGGCTTTGAGAAGGGCAAGGGCTTGATCCAGATTGCTAGTCATCAGGTACTTTCGTATAAAAGAGCAAATTATAGCGCGAAGGGGGGATTGTTGGCAGGGATGGTTGCGAAGGAGGGGGCGAGTATTTTCGGTGATGTTTAACGTCAGATCTGTGATTTACCCGTGATACCATCTTCTTTTCTGCAACTTTTCAACAGAGGCGCATTCCTTTTTGAGGGTGATGCGGCTACAGCAAAGAGTATTAAAATGCCCTTACTAGACAGTTTTACCGTTGATCACACTCGTATGCAGGCCCCTGCGGTACGTGTTGCCAAAACCATGCGGACCCCAAGTAAAGACACGATTACTGTGTTTGATTTGCGTTTTAGCGTGCCCAATCAGGAGATTCTTTCTGAGCGCGGAATTCATACTCTGGAGCATTTATTTGCAGGCTTTATGCGTGATCATTTAAATGGGGATGGAGTAGAAATTATTGATATCTCGCCTATGGGGTGCCGCACTGGTTTTTATATGAGCTTATGTGGTGCGCCAAGCGAGGCGCGTGTTGCCAGTGCCTGGAAGCTGGCGATGGAAGACGTGTTAAAGGTAAAAGAGCAAAGTGAGATTCCAGAATTGAATGAATACCAGTGCGGTACTTTTGTGATGCATTCTTTAGAAGAAGCACAGGGTATTGCAAAAAACGTGATTGCCCGTGGTATTGGCATTAATCGTAATGATGAATTAGCGTTGTCAGAAGAAAGGCTAAAATCTATTTAATTGGGTTATATAAATAAAAAGGCTGATTTTTAATCAGCCTTTTTATTTAGTATTAATGTGACAGATCACTGCCCGCACTCATGGTTTGTTTTTTCATAACAAATAAAAGTGGTGTAACACAAAGCATGGCAATTCCAAAAAGCATAAATAGATGTGCAAAAGACAGCATTTGCGCTTGTTTGGCAATTTGCTGGGCCAGCAGCACCTGAGCTTTGATTGGGGCGAGTGTTTCTGGTGTGCCCATAAACAATAACCTGCTTTTTAATCCGGCAATGCGCTCTATCGTTTGTGCACTATTGGCAATTACATGCTCGTTAAGCGCAGCACGTTTTGCATCGCCTAATTGGGCAAGGAGTGTGGCCGAGAGTGCAATCCCGACGCTGCCGCCTAATTGGCGGGTTAAGTTATATAAGCCCGCTGCATTTGGAATCTGCTGTGGCAAAATATTGGCCATTGTCAGTGCATTAAGTGGCATAAAAATCATCCCCAGGCCTAAGCCGCGAATAATCATTGGCCAAAGAAAATCATTCATGCCGGAATCGGTGGTGAAATGATAATGCTGCCACATTCCATACATAAACAGCATGGCACCCAGGGCAATCAGTGCTCTGGCAGAAACACCCCGTGCAACTAATTTTGCAGAAATGGGCATGGCCAAACCTGATGCCATGGCCGAAGGTAAAATCATTAGCCCCGTTTGCCATGCGGTATAGCCCATTAAACTTTGCACATACACAGGGAAAATAAATACGGTTGAAAAAAGCGATGCACCCAGCAAAAATGTCATGACTAATCCCGCAGAAAATTGCGGATCTTTACAGATGGATAAATCAACAATTGGATGCTTGATTTCCAGCTGGCGGATAATAAATAAACTAAGTGAAAAAAAGCTAATTAATGCATAGCTGATTATTTCGGATGAGCTAAACCATTCTAAGCGCTCACCTCTTTCCAGCAGTAATTGCAAAGTGGCAATGCCAACTGCCATTAAAATTAAGCCGATATAGTCAATTTTATTAATAGTTTGCTTGTGTTTTGCTTCCGGCATATAAAGAAGTGCCAGAAATAGCGCAATACCACCTAATGGCAGATTAATATAAAAAATCCACGGCCATGAATATTGATCGGTTAGCCAGCCGCCTAATGTGGGCCCCAGCATTGGACCTGTCATAATTCCCATGCCAAAAATAGCCATGGCGGTACCCATTTCCTTACTGGGAAATGTGTCAAACAGGGTAGATTGGGCCGTGGCAATTAAGCCGCCTCCGCCTAAACCCTGAACAATTCGCCAAAAAACAAGGCCGCCTAAAGTTGTGGCATTGCCGCAAGCAAAGGAAGAAAAAATAAACAGGGCGATTGATAAAATAAAGTAATTTCTGCGGCCAAATAATTGCGCCAGAAAGCCGGAAATAGGTAATACAATTACATTGGCAACGACATAGCCAATGGATACCCAGGTGATTTCATCCAGTGTAGCGCCAAGGCTGCCCATCATATGTGGCACAGCGACATTTACAATACTGGTATCTAATAATTCTAATACACAGGCCAGCGTAACCGATATTGCAATAATATAGCGATGTGCATAAATACGCTCCGGCGTATCTGATCGGGATAAACCCGGAAAAATGGCTTTCATATCGCCTCTTAATCATACTTTTAGGGCGGGTAAAACCCGCTGCTGGGTATTGCAATCTATAAATTAAGGCGTACTGATTGTGACATTGACCGATAAGCCCGGACGCAACAGTATATCTGTGGGTAATTTATCTAAAGTAATTTTGACGGGGATACGTTGTACAACTTTTGTGAAATTCCCTGTTGAATTATCTGCCGGGAGTAATGTAAAGCGTGCGCCGGTTGCGGGGCTAAATGAATCTACTTTTCCTTTGAGCTTTAAATCGGGAAAGGCATCGACTTCAATATCAACTTCCTGGCCCAGTTTAATTTGTTTAAGTTCGGTTTCTTTTAAGTTGGCTATAACCCAGATTTTATCAGTAGGCACTAAATACATCAGTGTCTGCCCTGCCTGAATCATTTGCCCTGGCTCGACTGCTTTTTTGCTGATGACCCCAGAGGCGGGGGCATAAACTTGTGTGTCAATCAGCTGATTATGTGCAAATTGCAAGGTGGCTTTGGCGGCGAGTGCTTTAGCCTGTGCAGATTTAAGCCCTGCTGATGAAACGGCAACTTGCTGATCAGCAGCGTTGGCACTTTCTTTGGCGGTATGTAGTGCAGACTCCAGGGCGCTTACCCGTGCCTCAGCAGCTTTAACCAGAGTGTCTGCACTGTCGAGAGCCGATTGGCTGAGCATTTTTTGTGCAGCCAGCTCTTTGCTGCGGGCTAAGTCCTTACGTGCTTTGGCTGCGTTGGCACGTGCTTCGGTAATCTGGGCTTCAGCCGTGTGTGATTGCGCTGTAGCTGCTGCTGCGTTGGCGGCTGCGGCAGCAATGCGGGCAAGGGCTTCTCCGGGTTGTTTGTCGTGCCCGGCTGCAGACAGAGCCTGATGATAGTCTGCTTCAGCTTGTGCCACCTTAATTTGATAATCGCGAGGATCCAGCTCAATGAGCAAGGTTTTTTGTGCCAAAAGCTGGTTATCGCTGACTGGGACGGCTTTCACATAGCCACTTACACGGGCTGCAATCGGCACAATATGCCCTTCCAGCTGGGCATTGTCACTGCTGACATGATGACTTCCCCACCACCAGCGGTAGCCAAGAAAGCACAATATCGTCAAAAAGATAATTGCAAGAATATTGCGTGCTGGTGAGGAAGGCTTAATGCTCATAGCGTGTGCTCCGGGGCGATGGCAATGCCATGCAAAACGATGTCGAGGTGAAATTGAGCCAGCTGGTTCAGCTCATATGTAATTGGATCTTGGCGTGCGTAGGTATGCTGCCAGATGCTGGTTAGTAAAATAGGGGAAAATAATACTCTGGCTAACAGATCAGGATCAGTTGGGCGAAATTCACCGCTGTCTACGCCTGCCTGAATAAGTTTGGCTAGTAAAAGGCGTGAGCGCTTCACTACGGTTTCGATGTAGAAGTCTGTCAGCTCAGGAAAATTGCCTGCTTCAGAAATCATGAGTTTGGAAATACTGCCTTTGCATTCATTCAGTGCTGTTGCCCAGCTGGTGATGGCTGTTCGCAAACGGGTTGTTGCAGATTCTGTACTATTACTTGCCAGCTCTTCGATTTTGTCCAGATTGGGGTGAATAGCTTCACTGATAGCCGCTTTAAACAGCGCTTCTTTATTAGAAAAATAAAGATAGACCGTACCTTTAGTGACTCCTGCAGCGTGCGCAATATCATCCAGTTTGGTCGCTGAGTAGCCTTTTTGGTGAAAAAGGATCAGTGCCGCTTCAACGATTTCACTGGGGCGTGCTTCTTTGCGTCTCTGACGTGGATGATTGATGTCAGTCACTTCAGTTTCCATTTAATAACTAACTGGTTAGTCATTAAATCGATTGGGCTGTCTGCTGTCAAGAATCATGCTGATGGGATCGGTTTGTATTAGAGGAGGGGCAAGGCGGGCAGAAGGGGGATAAAAAAAATCTGGCAGATCAGCGCATGCCAGACTTTTTGATTAGGACTTTTATCCAGATCCAGCTTAGGTTAGAAGCGTTCCGGTAGTTTTTGCAGCAGGATGATGCGCTTGTTTTCTAAGCGGATATAGCCGCCGAAAACCAGCTCTTTCAGGATGCGGGCAATCATTTCACGTGATGAGCCTACCCGATCAGCAATAGCCTGCTGGGTGAGCGGCTCGGAAATCATTTCCTGTCCGTCAGTTTCTGTCAGCATGCCTTCAAATAGTGCGCGAACACGGCCATACACATCCAGCAGGGCCAGATTTTTCATGGTGAGTGACAGCCGGCGAACCATGTAAGCCAAGTTCAGGATGAGCTGGTCTTTAGCGTTGGGCAATGCATTTAGCGCTTCGCGAAAGTCCTGTTTGGAGAACATCAGGAAAGATGAATCATCTTCGGTCTGGGTAGACCATGAGCGCGGTTCATTATCAATCAGTGAAACTTCACCAAATACATCGCCTGGCTCACCAATCATAAAGACAAATTCTTTGCCTTGATTATCACTGGTAAAGGAGCGGGTACGCCCTTCCAGCAGGATGTACATCGATTCGCCAGGGTCACCTTCGCGAAATAAAAATGTGCCTTTAGGCAGATGGCGTTTTACAGCAGCATTTAAAACAATGTCTAGATCTTCATCGGCAAAATCCTGGAAAATGGCAGATTGCGATAAAAAGTTTTTAAGTAAGTGATGGTCCATGAGGGTTATATCTCCGTGGCTCAGTGCCTATTCTTGGCAATATTTGATGTTAAAAATGTTCGGGCAGTTTTTGCAATAATTCAATTTGACGATTTTCAATGCGAATATAGTTGCCAAACACTAGTTCACGCATCAGTTTTGCGATCATTTCCCTGGATGAGCCCACACGATCTGCAATCGCTTGCTGGGAGAGCGTATGCTCAATATAGCGGCGTCCATTCTCTTCAACAGCTAAATCCTCAAGTAACAGGCGCATACGGCCATATACATCTTTAAGTGCCAAAGATTTCACCATATTTGCCAGGTGACGATTGTAACGAATCATATTTCTTAGTAAATTGCTGTTGAGTAACGGTGTTTTTTCAAGCAATTGAAGAAATGACGTTTTACTAATGCTGAGTAATTGGCAATCTTCAGCTGCATCAATGGAGAGCGAACGGGGCTCTTCGTCGATCAGTGCCATTTCACCGAAGCTTGTACCGACCGTACCCACAAAAAAAACAAATTCCTTGCCGGTGTCGGCGCTCGAAAAGCAGCGTAATCGTCCTTCGATCAAAATATACATGGACTCGGCAATGTCACCTTCTGCAAACAGCAGAGATCCTTTGCTAATCGTGCGCCGGTTGGATATCTTCTCAATTGCGGCCAAAATATCTTTGTCCAGATCCATAAATAGCGGGACGGTAGCAAGTAATTGGCGGAGTGTTTGGTTTTTATTCATTAGTGTCCTGCTTTTTCGGTGTCAGCGGGCTTTTCTTCAGATGCATCATGTTTTTCCACTTTTTTTTCTACAGGTGCCGGTTCATCTTCGGGCGGTGTAATTACATTAATTTTTTTTTGCTGCATGTATTCATTCATTTCTTTCCAGCCGGCAAAAATATCCGCTTTGGGTATTCGGGCATTGCGGCGATAACAATCCTCAAGTGCCCGGCCGCTATGGCGGCAGGCAGCGCCAATGGCCTTGCCATTAGCTTGTTGTTTGTTGACGACTTCCATTACCTTGTCGCAGCCAGTCAGTGCGATTAATCCAAATAGTATGATAATCAAACGGCGCATTTGTATAGCCAGTATGTCAATAGTATTGTTCTCAGTGTAAGTGAAAAACAAAGTCTCTGTTAAGGCATCTTAATTAAAATAAAGACCGACAATCGCCGGCCTTTGTTAGTTTGCAGGTAAAAACAAAACTACAACTGCTGAATTCCGGCCACCATCCAGCGAGGGTCTCCATGAATAGGGCGTATAAAGTGCCATATTTCCTGGAATGGCACCGGTGCGGAATGAAGTGATTCACTTACTTTGCCATAAAAGCGAACGCTGGAAACCATGCGCCCCTCTTCGGTTGCGCAGTCCACCAGCTCGGCATTGAGCTCAGGGAATTCTGCGGGCTCTTCATTGCCAGATATCTCCTGGCTTAATTCATTAAATAACTCGGGTGTTAAATACTTGCGCATTTCATTGACTTGCTCGGCCGAATGCAGCGTTTGCATATGCATAAAGCTGCCCCGTGCCTGACGCAGAAATGCTGCAGTTTCTGTCCCATCGGGAAGTCGTGTAATTCCTGCTGCTGCCGGAGCAACGGGTGCCACCTGATCTCCCATGCGAAAAATACGGTCTGTTTGTTCATTGTTTGGCATGCTGGCAAATGCAGGGCCAGCCGCCACTGCGGCCTCTTTACGGCGGCGCATCATGCGCATGGCAAAGTAGCCGCCTGCACCCAGTAGAAGCAATAAGCCCCATGGGAAACCGCCGCCGGATGATTCCGATGCTCCTGATGCATTGTTCGAATTAAACAGATTACCCAGCAAATATCCACCCAGTGCACCAGCGGCCACGCCACCAATGATCGAACCCATGCCGCTGCGTTGTGGCTGAGCGGCCTGTCCGGGTTGCTGTGCAGGTGCAACATTGCGCTGAGGGGGAGGTGCCGCCGGACGCGTAGTCTGGCTGCGCTGCATACCGCTTGAGCGGCCGCCACCGACGCGCTTGGCCTCGGCAATGCCGCTGGCGAATAATGACGCGGTGAGCAGGGTAACCATCAGAGTACGACTAAATTGGCTCATGCCAAATCCTTGCGTTGAATCACTTAATATCTGCTTAGTGAGGCTGAAAGTGAAAAAGTTCAAGTCATTTCGCAAAATTAAAATGCAAAATGACTTGAACGATGTTGCTGAAAGGGCTGGCAGGCATTGCACCGAACGGGCAATGTATTAGGTTATTCAGGCTCGATGGCCACGCTCGATAGTGACGCCTACACGCCCAACCTCATGCAAAATGCCGAGTTTGGTGACGGATACCTTGGCCCAGGGTGCACCAAAGTCTTGCATAATGAGCTGGGCAATATGCTCGGCAAGTGCTTCAAGCAGTAAAAAGTGGCGCTCTTCCAGTACCTTGCGGATGTGTTTGACTACTGCATCGTAATCAATTGTATCCACCAAATCGTCGCTGGCACAGGCGCGTGCAGAGGGGATACCAATTTCCAGATCAAGCTCTACAACCTGTGGCGCAACGCGCTCCCAGTCGTACCAGCCAATAAGGGTGCGTGCGCGTACTTCGTGTAAATAGATAATGTCCATGATGGGGTGACTTAATGGGTTTTACCCAGCAGCGGTCATTTAGCTTAAAATCGGAAGCTTACGATTGTAGTGGATTTAGGTATGACACCGTTAATTCTAATTTTAGTAAGCTACCTGATCGGCTCTCTTTCTTTTGCCGTGATTGTCTCCAAAGCCTGTGGCCTGGCTGATCCGCGCAGCTATGGCTCGGGTAATCCGGGGGCTACAAATGTTTTGCGCAGTGGTAATAAAAAAGCGGCATTATTTACTTTGTTGGGTGATGCACTCAAAGGCTGGCTGGCGATTGTGCTGGCACAGCTCGCCGCATCCTATCTGGGCCTTGGGCCGGAAATTATTGCCATGGCTGCCGTAGCTGTGACAGTTGGCCATATGTGGCCGGTTTTTTTTAGTTTTAAGGGAGGTAAAGGTGTAGCAACAGCGGCAGGTATTTTGCTGGCGCTAGATTGGCGGGTGGGTTTGCTGACGTTTTTACTTTGGCTGGTGGTGGCCAAGGGAATGAAGATTTCTTCTCTGGCGGCGCTGCTGGCGGCTCTGCTTGCGCCGGTACTGGCCTGGCTCTGGTTGCCCTCTTCGGCACAAATTATAGCTGTGGTGGTGATTTCTATTTTGCTGATTTGGCGTCATGAAAGAAATATCCGTGACTTGCTGGCAGGTAAGGAAGGCAGTATTGGCGAGAGAGCCGGTGAAAAATAGCGGTTTTTACCTTGGGGCAGACAGCAAAAAGGGCAGTCAGCTGCCCTTTTTGTATAGATCCCCGTGATAGACGGGCTTAGCTGTACTTATTATTGGCACGAACAATTTGCGCTTTCTCGCGTACCCACTCACGGTCTTTCTCGCTATTACGTTTATCGTGCTGCTTTTTACCCTTGGCTAAACCGATATCCAGTTTAATAAAGCCGTTTTTATAATGCATATTGAGTGCGGCGACCGTATAGCCGGCACGCTCAACTTTGATTGATAGTTTTTCGATTTCGCGCTGATTAAGTAACAGTTTACGCAGGCGGGTAGGCTCTGGCAGTACGTGGCTTGATGCGCTGGTCAGTGGTGAGATATGCGCGCCCATCAGCCAGAAGTCGCCACGCAGATATACCACGTAGGATTCTTTAAGTTGTACACGGCCAGCGCGGATTGATTTGACTTCCCAGCCTTGTAGCATAAGGCCTGCTTCAAAACGCTCTTCGATAAAGAAGTCGTGAAAAGCCTTTTTATTATCGACGATCGACATCGCAATGAGTCCGGTTTTGTTTCACTAAAGCTCGATTCTAACACTTTACGGAGCAAGTTATAGATGCAGAGAATTCGCGTCATTTATACCGGCGGCACCATCGGCATGTTGCCAAGTGCTGATGGTTATGCGCCAGCACCTGATTATTTGCAGCTGCAGTTGCAAAATCTTTATCCGGGTCTGTCGGTGCTGGAGTATTCCCCATTGCTTGATTCCAGTGAAATGACGCCAGCTTTGTGGAATCGTATCGCGGCAGATATTGCTGCAGATTACGATGATTATGATGGTTTCGTGGTGTTGCACGGCACTGATACGATGGCCTACACCGCTGCTGCGCTGTCTTATATGCTGGAAAATCTGGGTAAACCTGTGGTGGTGACGGGCTCTCAAATCCCCTGGTGCGAGCCGGGAAATGATGCGGTAGAGCATGTTGCTGCCGCGCTGGCATTAGCGGGCAGACCTGATTGTTGCGAGGTGTCGGTTGTTTTTGCAGGGCTGTGTCTGCGTGGCAATCGGGTACGAAAAGTAGATTGTGATGGTATGGCCGCCTTTGCTTCACCTAATTTTCCGGTTTTGGGGCGCTGGGAGGCGGGGCGCTGGGTGATGGCTACGGCTAACCCTTGGCTTCCAAAGTCGTTTGAGCCATTCCATTTACAGCCGGTGGCAGAGGCGGCTCGTATTGTGGCAGCAAAATTGGCACCGGGCTTTAGCGCTCAATGGCTGGCTTCATCATTGACGGGGCTGGACGGTGTGGTGCTGGAAACCTTTGGTGCTGGTAATGCAGGCGGGCAACCCGCGCTGATGGCGGCATTGGCAAAGCAAAGCCTGGTCGTGAATTGTACGCCGTGCCTGCAAGGCTCAGTAAAAATGGGGCGTTATGCAATAAGTGGCAGCCTGGCAAGCATGGGAGTGCTCGATGGCGCAGATATGACACCAGAGGCTGCGCTGGCCAAGCTTTATTATGCACAGGCCAAGTGTTCGGATAGGGCAGGGCGTGCCGAAATTTTTATCAATCCGCTTTGTGGCGATCGTTCCGTGCCTTTTTTGTAGCGGATTGGTGCCAAGTTTTAATAGCTAGCTTGGTGTTTTTAACAGGGTGTGCTACAGTGCGCCCTCTGTTCGACGGCGGGTCTCCCCGCATAGCTAGAAGGTTAACCTGGTCAGGTCCGGAAGGAAGCAGCCACAGCTTTTGATGCTAGTGCCGGGGGTTAGGCTCGCCACCTCCCTATTTAAAGTTTTGCCGTTCCGGCAGAACTGGTTCATAAAATAATCCCGTGATTAGCGATGTGATGCGATGCATTCATCGCCATTGTTTTTAATATTACTTCTTGATTTAAACGATTGTTTTAGCTTCTCCTCCCGCTTGATCCAAATCAATACACAGCAAGGGTATTTGCCAGAGAATGATTGCCACGCGAGCTTGATGCTTCGTGTATCTCCAGTGGTAAATTTTGCGCCGCGCACTGTCGCGGCGTTTTTTTTGTCTGCATTTACTTGTTTTCGTAAAAATGGGTCAGCATAATGCGGCATCTCTCTGTTGATGATGCCAATGAAAGCTCTTTTCGACCTCTTCTCCGTTATCCTGTTTTTTGTAACCTATTCCATTACCAAAAGCATTTATGCTGCAACGGGTGTGGCTATTGCCACGACGACTGCACAGGTTGCCTGGTCCTGGTTTAAGCATCGTAAGGTGGACGGCATGCTATGGCTAAGCTTTGGCTTAATTACGGTGCTGGGGGGGGCCACTTTGTTATTACATAACAAGATGTTTATTCTGTGGAAGCCTACCGTTTTATATTGGGTGTTTGCGCTCATTTTGTGCGGGTCGCGCTATATCCGGGGTAAAAACCTGATGCAAAGCCTGATGGGGCCTCAAATGAACCTGCCCACTCATTTATGGGACAGGGTAAATCTGGCTTGGGTTACATTTTTTGTTAGCATGGGTATGCTTAACCTTTATGTGGCCTTTAACTTTACTGAAGATCAGTGGGTTAATTTTAAGATGTTTGGTACATTGGTGTTGACGCTGGTATTTGTGCTGCTGCAAGCATTGGTGCTTTCACGGTATCTTACTGATGATTCGGGAAAGGAGGAGTCTTAATGCTTTACGCAATCATTGCGAATAACTATCCTGATTGTGCTGCTGCACGTTTGGCGAGTCGTCCGGCGCATCTGGCCAGGCTAGAGCTGCTGAAAGAAGCAGGGCGGCTGGTGATTGCCGGGCCTTTTCCTGCGATTGATGCGGCGGATCCCGGCTCTGCTGGTTTTTCGGGAAGTTTAATTGTTGCAGAGTTTGATTCACAGCTGGCAGCGCAAGCTTGGGCAGACAGTGATCCTTATGTAAAAGCAGGGGTTTATGAAAATGTCATTGCAAGGCCCTTTCTCCAAGTCCTTCCCTAGCGTTATGATTACTGAAGAAATACACTCACGGCTTGCCGTATTCAAGCCAGAGTATGTTGATGTTTACGATGATAGTGCGTCACATGCAGGTCACACAGGTAGTGCGGCGGGTGGTGGGCATTATGATTTAACAATCGTATCCGCACAGTTTGCAGGTAAAAATACTTTGGCTCGTCACCGCATGGTGATGGCCTTGTTTGCGGATTTGATTCCGCACCCAATCCACGCGCTCAGTATTAAAAAAACACTGACGCCGGACGAGTTGTAAAACTTATTGAACCTAAGCTCTACTGACTTTAAGATCAAAGGACTGAACACATGCGTCAACCGAACCGTATTGCTCTTGCTCTAACTGCCTGCTTCTTGTCCGCTTCCTTTGCTGCAACAGCTGCAAATGTAGCTACCGTAAATGGTGTTGCTATCCCGGATAGCAAGGTTGATTTCTTTTTGAAGCAAGTGGCTGAGCGTGGCCAGAAAGATAGCCCGGAATTACGTGCACGGATCAAAGAAGAGCTGATTCGTAACGAAGTACTGTTCCAGGAAGCACAAAAGAAGGGCATGGAAAAAAACGCAGATGTACAGCAGCGTCTTGATATGGCTAAGCAGCAAATTCTGGTTGGTGCTTACGTAAATGATTACGCTAAAGCAAATCCGGTGAGCGATGCTGATCTGAAAAAAGAATACGACAAGATCAAAGTAAACTTCAGCGGCAAAGAATACAAAGCGCGTCACATTCTGGTTAAAACAGAAGAAGAAGCCAAAGCTGTTCTGGCTGATTTGAAAAAAGGTAAGAAATTTGAAGATGTCGCTAAAGCGAAATCTTCAGATAAGGGTAGTGCAGTTAATGGTGGCGACTTAGGCTGGTCTACTCCTGCTAACTATGTAAAAGAATTTGGCGAAGCATTGGGTAAATTACCTAAAGGCAAAATTTCTGACCCAGTGAAGACTCAGTTTGGCTGGCACGTGATTAAGCTTGATGATCAGCGTGAGGCTAAAGGCCCGTCATTTGAAGAAGTAAAACCAGAACTGATGCGCGAGCTGCAGGGCCAGCGTGTGCAAAAAATGGTCGAAGAATTACGTGCTAAAGCTAAAGTTGAGTAATTTGCTTTCTGTATAAAAAACCCCCGCAATTTGCTTGCGGGGGTTTTTTTATATCTATTGTTCTGAAATGGCTGAGCACAAACATCAGCGATGGCAGGTAATGAATTTCTGCTTTTATTCAGGCAATAAAAATGCGGCTTGATCGGCCGCATTTTTTGCTCATCAGACAGATGAATATATTCCGGCAGAAATCACCGGGGCACGTCTGGTATTTATGCAGGCACTTTATCCATAAAAGTAATTGTTTTGACTGCAGGCGCCGTAATTTGCAATGCCAGGCCACCACAGGATGTTTCGCGGTATTTGGCATCCATGTCTTTGCCTGTGGCATACATCGCGGCAATCACTTTATCTAAAGAGACTTTAGGGCTGCTGCTGCGATGCATTGCCATGCGGGCGGCGTTGATGGCTTTGACTGCACCAATGGCATTGCGCTCGATGCATGGGATTTGTACCTGTCCGCCAACCGGATCACAAGTCAGTCCCAGGTTGTGTTCCATGGCAATTTCTGCGGCCATGCAGACCTGGGCAGGGCTGCCACCCATAAGTTCGGCAAGGCCTGCTGCGGCCATTGAGCAGGCAACACCTACTTCTCCCTGACAACCTACTTCTGCACCGGAAATGGATGCATTTAGTTTATACAGGCAGCCAATTGCGCCCGACGCCAGGAAAAAACGCAGTGCGCTGTCTTCATTCAGCGGCTTAATGAAATGATTGTAGTAAGACATCACACCTGGAACGATGCCGCAAGCGCCGTTGGTGGGAGCGGTAATGACACGGCCACCAGCAGCATTTTCTTCTGACATTGCCATGGCATACATATTGACCCAGTCCATCACATTGAGCGGATCATTTGCTATATCAAGTGAGCTAACTAATAGATGGTGCAGAGCAGGGGCACGACGCGGAATACGCATCGGGCCGGGTAAATTGCCTTCGGTTTTCATGCCTCGTTCAATACTGCTTTGCATAACTCCCCAGACTCGAGCGAAGTGTGCCTTAATTTCTGCAGTGTCGTGGAAAGCTTTTTCATTTTCGAGAACGAGGGCCGAAATTGACAGGCCACTGTCTTCACACATATTCAGCAGGTCATCAGCACTTAAAAAGTGATGTGGCACAGGAATATCATTGCAACTGCCCTGGCCGAAGTGTTCTTCATCAACAATAAAGCCACCGCCAATTGAATAATAAGTCTTGCTCAGGCAGCAGGTCTCATTAACAAAAGCACGGATTGTCATGCCATTTTCATGTAAGGGCAGATAGCTGTCCTGAAAAACCAGACTAAAGCCTACACGTTGTTGGGTGCGCCCCAGGCAGATCGTGCCATTTTGCTCCACTTCGTGCACGATATTAGCCATATTGTCTAAATCGATTGTGTCGGGAAGATTACCAGCCAGGCCCAGCATAATGGCGTGATCGGTACAGTGGCCTTTGCCAGTGAGGGAGAGCGAGCCGTAACAATCAACAGCAATCTTTGTGACGGCGCTAAACTGGCCGGTTTCTTTTAGTGAGCTTAAAAATTGATGCCCGGCTTTCATTGGGCCAATAGTGTGCGAGCTTGATGGGCCAATGCCGATTTTGTAGATATCTAAGGTGCTGAACATGGCAACTTCCTTGTAAAAACAGCCTGCCAATCTATTGAAAAGCAGGCTGTATATAAAGCAGAGGGTCTTTAGGCAAACAGGCTGAAGAATATTGCAGAGATGGCAATCAGGCCAATCAGAACTACAAATATATTGCTGGCTGCGCCGGAATACTTACGCATTGCAGGTACTTTATGGATGGCGTACATCGGCATTAGGAACAGCAATACCGCAATGACCGGGCCGCCTAGTGTTTCAATCATTCCCAGAATATTTGGGTTGATGGTAGCAACTAACCAGGTGGTGATCAGCATAAAGATTGAGGTGTAGCGTTCCAGCTTAAGGGTAGAGATGCTCTTGCCTTTTTCACGTAATTGTTTGATGACCAAACCATGCAGGCCTTCTTTTGCACCAAGATAGTGGCCAAGGTAGGATTTAGTAATGGCGATAAAGGCAATGATTGGAGCCATCCATGCGATAACCGGGTTATCAAAGTGATTAGCCAAGTAGGACAGAATCGAGATATTTTGTGCTTTAGCGGCTACCAGATCAGCAGGAGCCAGGCTGAACACACAGCTAAATACAAAGAACATGACTGACAACACCATCATGATATGGCTGCGCAGCAGGATTTTTGACGAGACTTGGTCTTCTTTGCCGGGGTGGAGTTTTTTCTGGCTTACTGCAAAAGAAGAAATGATCGGTGAGTGGTTAAACGAGAACACCATCACCGGAATGGCCAGCCACATGGTTTTGTAGAAAGAAATGCTAGTCAGTGCATCACCTAAGCTGCCAGCCTGATCAAGCACCGAGCTGTTCCAGTTAGGAATCAGGTAAACCGCAAGCAGCATTAAGGCAATGACAAAAGGGTAAACCAGGATGCTCATTGCTTTAACGATAAATTCACCACCCAGGCGCACGATCGACATAAGTCCCAGGATCAAGCACAGTGCAAAAATGCCCCGTGTGACGATATCCGTACCCACCGCGATATGCATTTGATGGGTTAGAAAAGAAAGTACTGTGTTGGTAATAGCGACGCTATACACCAGCAAAATCGGGTAAATGGCGAAGAAATAAAGCAGGGTAATGATTTTACCTGCACCTTTACCAAAGTGTTCTTCTACAACTTCCGTGATATCACCGTCTTTGGTTGAGCCCGATAATACAAAGCGGTTAAGACCACGGTGAGCAAAAAAAGTGAGCGGTAGTGCTAAAAGAGCCATTAAAATCAGGGGCCAAAGGCCGCCAATCCCTGCATTTATCGGCAAAAATAAAGTGCCTGCGCCAACTGCGGTACCGTAGAGGCCAAGCATCCATACGGTATCGTTTTTGGTCCAGGCTGGGGCACTGCCAGGCAGGGCCATATCATTAAGTGTTGTATCTGACATGATGTTTTCTCTTAGTTAGTACTGTTTTTCAAATAGCGATAAAGCGTAGGTTCTGAAATTGAAAGTAAAGAGGCTGTTTTTGCAATAAACCCTTTCACTAAAAAAACGCCGTTTTGCTCAAGTTTTTGCACAATGTCTTTTTTATCGGAACTGCTTAAATGCTTGGCTGCAATGGGGTAGTTGGCCAGCGCCTGATTAATGATGTCATCACCTAATTCTTCTACCGAGTGGCTGAGTAATTCTTCGCTGGGTGTGTTTTCTTCGTGTTGAAAAAATTGATACAGTAATTCGCTGGCGCGTTGCAGGTGACGGTCGTTGCGGTTAATGCACAGCATGGCAAAGGGTTTTCCTGCTTCGTCCTGCAGCAGCATGCTGGAGCTGCGAAGGCGATGCCCGTCCAGTGTTTTGCCGGGGTAGTTGGTACGAAAGGGGGCTTTGGCGGGGTCCTGGCATTCATGCAGCAAACGCAGAGCAAAGTCTGTGGCGGGCGCGCCAATCTTTCGTCCTGAAATCGGGTTCTTAATGATGCATAGTGATTTTTCCAGCTGAGTCATATCGTGGACAACTATCTCGGCAGACTCCCCCAATACTTGTGACAGGAATTCCGAAAGGATGTCCAGGTCTATCGATATTTTCATGATAAAAAATTCTTGCCTTGATAAGTTGGTGTGGATTCTACCCCCGAACTTTTGATTTACATGTTGGATTAAGTACGTTTTTTGATGAGTATCAACAAAAAAATTTTCACATAAATAAAAAATTATTAATATAAAATATCAAAATTTTTATGCTAAATAGAATAAATTAAGTTTAGCTGCGTGTTTAGCGCACTGTTTTGTTGTATGCGTTTTTTTGGCGATGTTGCAATATTTACTTTTATGGTTTGTTTTTGAGTGGGTAAAAAAACAGCTCTCATCATTTTTGGAAATGAAAGTGTTGTTTTTTTTGTCATTTAGCTTTGATTTATAAGGTGGTGTGGTGGGTAAAACGCCTGGTGGGATAATGTTAAATGTCAAGGGGGCTGTGGATGGGCGGGGGAGGCTAAGCAGTCAATGCCGGAGCGTGTCAGGCAGATCATGCCCGGGTAAAGCGGCTGCGGCGGGGTGCCTGTGCTTTGGATAGGAAAGAAAGTCGTTTATGATTTTGCTGTCTGCTGCAGTGGAGGGAGAACGTGAAATTCGGATTTTGTTGAATTTTGTTGATGCTTTTGGCATGCGTACAGCATCTTTCATCAAAGTAATGTGGTGGGGGCGCTAAAGCCTGATGCCGGGACTCGCATCTTTGGGCGGTGATGGTTTTTCCCTGGGAATGGTGTGGCGGAGGCGGGGGGTAATTGTCCCTGCAGCAAGCCCAGGTCTATGGATAAAAAAAACGAGCCGCATAAAGTGGCTCGTTGTCTTAAAGATAAAAAATCTATTCGCCTAAATAGGCCTGCTGGATCTTTGGATTTGCAAGCAGATTGGCGGCGGTGTCTGCCAGAGTAATTTTACCCGATTCCATTACATAGCCCCGGTTGGCCGTTTGTAATGCCAGTTTGGCATTTTGCTCAACCAATAGCATGGTGACGCCTTCGGCGGCGATCATTTTGATAATATCAAAAATCTTCTGAACGATAATCGGAGCCAGGCCCATTGATGGCTCATCCAGCAGCAGCAGTTTGGGCCTGCCTAAAATAGCGCGGCCAATGGCTACCATTTGTTGCTCGCCACCGGATAGTGTGCCTGCCAGCTGTTTCATACGCTCTTTCAGGCGGGGGAACAGATAGTAAACACGCTCCAGATCATGCGCAATATCGGCTTTGTCGCTACGTGTGTAAGCGCCCATTAAAAGGTTTTCTTCAACAGTGAGGCGGCTAAAAATACCACGCCCTTCCGGCACCATAACCAGCCCCTGCTTAATGTAATCGTAAATGGGCTTTTTTGCCGTTGATTTACCGTCAAATAAGATTTCACCCGAGCTGGGGCTGCAGATACCGGTGAGTGTCTTAAGGGTGGTGGTTTTACCTGCACCATTGGCTCCGATCAGTGCTACCAGCTCGCCCCGATTGATTTCTAAATCAATTCCTTTGACTGCGTGGATGCCGCCGTAGGCCACTTTTAGGTCTTTGACTTGTAGTAATGGGCCATTCATGCTGGTGCAACTCCTTGAAATGCTACTTGCTGCAATTGCTTGTTCATTCTGGTGAAACCCCCAGATAAGCTTCAATCACACGTGGATTGTTTTTCACCTCACCGGGCACACCCTCAGCGATTTTCTTGCCGTAATCCAGTACCGCAATGCGATCACACAGATCCATCATCAGTTTTACATCGTGTTCGATCAGTAAAATAGTAACGCCATCATTTCTGATTTTTTCCATTAACTTTTTAAGATCGTCCGTTTCCTTGGGATTCATCCCTGCTGCGGGCTCGTCCAGTGCCAGTAGCGTTGGGCGGGTGGCCAAAGCACGGGCAATTTCCAGGCGGCGCTGATCGCCATAGGATAGATTGCGGGCTAGTTCTTTGGCATGCTTGCTGATGCCTACATAGGCAAGCAGTTCAGTTGCTTTAGTGAGGATATCCTGCTCTTCTTTTACCGCTTTAGGGCCATGGAAGATCGCGCCCAGAATGCCTGACCGGGTGCGCACATGCTGGCCGACCATGACGTTTTCAAGCGCCGTCATATTGGCAAAAAGACGGATATTCTGAAAGGTGCGGGCAATGCCTGATTCAACAACGATATTGGGTTTTTGGCGGAACAAATCCACACCATCAAAGCTGAAGCGGCCTTCATCAGGCTGATAAAGCCCGGTGAGTACATTAAACAGCGTAGTTTTACCTGCGCCGTTGGGGCCGATCAGGCCGTAAATCTCACCTTTATTGATGGTCAGCCCAACACCAGACAAAGCATGCAGGCCGCCGAAACGCTTGGTAATGCCTTCAATTTTTAGAAGTAGTTCGCTCATGCCTTTGCCTCTTCATCTTTTTCGTGAAATTCTGCTTTGCGGCGCTTGGATGGCCAAAGGCCTTCGGGGCGGAGCAACATAATCACGATCATGGCAAGGCCAAAAATCAGCATGCGTAAGTTTTCAGGATCGACCACTTTGCGGCCAACGAGAGCGTGCTGTAATGGGTTGATTACATCACGCAGAATTTCCGGGGTGATAGACACAATAATCGCACCTAATATCACGCCGGGAATATGGCCCATTCCGCCTAAGACCACCATGCACAGTACCATGATCGATTCCATCAGAATGAACGATTCTGGTGAAACAAAACCCTGGAAGCTGGCAAATAAAGCACCTGATACGCCGCCAAAACTGGCTCCCATTGCAAACGCCAGCAGCTTGATATTACGGGTGTTAATGCCCATTGCATTGGCGGCAATTTCATCTTCACGAATGGCAACCCAGGCCCGGCCAATACGGGAATTTTGCAGCCGCATGGAGATAAACATGATCAGAAGGCAAAAGGCCAGAATCAAGTAGTAGTAGAGGTGCACTTTTTCAAAAGAAAGGCCTAAAAATTCAATCGGGCGGCCAAAATTGTAACCGGCTACATGAATGCTCTGAATATTGTTAATGCCCTGTGGCCCGTTGGTGATGTTAATCGGGCGATCCAGATTATTCATAAAGATGCGGATAATCTCACCAAACCCTAGAGTTACGATGGCTAGATAATCGCCGCGCAGTTTTAAAGTGGGTGAGCCTAATAAAACGCCAAATAGCCCTGCAACTAAACCTGCCATTAAAATCATGACCGGAAAAGAGGGGGAAATGAGCCAGGCAGGCAAGACCGCTGCCAGGTGAGGTGAGTTTAAAATGGCATAAAGATAGGCACCCACTGCATAAAAAGCGATATAGCCTAAATCCAGCAGGCCCGCGTAACCCACCACGATATTGAGCCCAAGGGCCAGCATGATATAGAGCAGGGCAAAGTCGATGGTGCGGATCCATGATTTACCGCTTTCAAAATTACCTGTTAATACAAAGGGCAAAATCAGTATGACGATAGTCAGCACCGCCATGCCAATCAGCCGGGCGCGGGGATTTTCTAGTTTTTGTAACATGGTTTTTCCCTTGGGCTTAAGCGCGATCTGCTACACGTTCGCCCAGCAGGCCGGACGGACGGAAGACCAGTACGATAATCAGTACGATAAAAGCGAAGATGTCTTTGTAGTTGCTGCCAAATGCACCGCCGGTTAGATCGCCCAGATAACCAGAGCCAAGACTTTCAATCAGGCCCAGTAATAATCCGCCCAAAACTGCGCCGCCTAAATTACCAATTCCGCCTAAAACGGCAGCAGTAAAGGCTTTCAGGCCAATCAGAAAGCCCATATAGGCATGCGCCTGATCGTAGTTAGCGGCAACCATGACGCCAGCTACTGCGCCCAGTGCTGAGCCAATCATAAATACCATGGAAATGATGGAGTTGATGTTTACGCCCATTAAGCCTGCAGCTTCCGGGTTTTGTGCCGTAGCGCGCATGGCGCGGCCCAGTTTGGTTCGTTCAATCAGAAAAAACAGGCCTGCCATTAAGGCCAGAGCCAGACCAATAATGGCGATTTGCAGACTGGTAATGGTTGCGCCGCCAATTTCGTGGACCGTGCTTGGCAAAATAGGCGGGAAAGGGCGGTAATTACGGCCCCAGATCAGCATGGCGGCTTGTTGCAAGACAATGGATACACCAATGGCCGTAATCAGGGGAGCAAGCCTTGGTGCCTTACGCAGTGGGCGGTAAGCAATTTTTTCGATTGCGTAGCCTAAAAGAATGGAGACAGGCACCGCCATCATAAAGCCGATCAATAAAAGCATCGGGCCGGGCAGGGCAACATTGTGCCCGATCAGAATATTGATACATGTAATGGTGACCATTGCACCGATCATTACGATTTCGCCGTGGGCAAAATTGATGAGCTGCATGATGCCGTACACCATGGTGTAGCCCAGGGCGATCAGTGCATAAATGCTGCCGACAACCAAGCCATTAAAAATTTGCTGGAGGAAAATATCCACGTTGTTCAGGCCCAAGTAAGGAGTGCAGATGCGATTGGATAAGACCATTACAGTTTGGTCTAGGGGCAAAAATTAACCTTGAATAATTGCTGCGGATACTTGTGAATTTCCCCAACTGGCAATCTGAGTTCAGGCCGTTTCAAACAGGCTGATTGATGCTTATTGAGTAATGGATTTTACTTATATGTAAATTTAAAAAAATGTATTTGTCATGTTGTTGCTTTAATTGCTTTTTTAAGACAGATGGGCAAATTTCAACGCATAAAGAACAAATTTATGTTTTGTTTTATGCCGTAAGGCTGCACTAAGGTTGATGTCTTAAGGTGTTGCAGGCGGGGTTTATTTGGGGGAGAAGGCAGGGTAAAGTGTACTGATTTGCCACATGTTTGAAAAAGAGAAGGTTTGTTGGCCGAAATAAAAAAAGCCACCGGAAAGACCGGTGGCTTTGATCTGCTTATTTCAAGCTTGATTAAAACTGCTTGGTTTGAACTTGTACTAAAGGCTCTTCACTGGTGCCGCCTGCTGTTGCTGTTACATCACGGCGTGGTGCACGAGGCGTATCCATCACAGGTTTGACTGTGATTTCAGGGCTGCCTGCTGCCTGTGTTTCAACTTGCTGCAGCATAGGTACTTCGTTCACAGCCTGGGCACCTGTAGTGACTACATCACGGCGGCGACGGCGCACTGGCGCAGTCACGGCTGGTTCGTTAGTGGCTGGCAGGCTGCGTGTCGCAACCATAACCAGTCCCGCAGCTTCCGGGGTGCCAATATGTAGCGCTGGTTTTGCAGGTGCCGTAACAGGAGCTGCGACTACAGGCACTGCCTCTATCTCGGTGCTTGCAACAGGAGCTGTGACAGGGGCAGCCGGAGCTGCAACCGGAGTCACAACTGGCGCTGGAGCCACGGGCGGTTCCAAAGTAGTTTGAGCGGTTTCTGTCACGACTACTTCCCGAGCAGCCGCCTCGGGAGCAACAGCTGCTACTACAGGAGGTGTTACCAGTGCAGGTGCGGCCACGGGTTCAGCAGCAGGCGCAGCGACCACGGGTTCCGTAACAGGCACTGTAGCCTCGGGGGTGGCTACGGGAGCAACAACAGGTACCACGGCCACTGGAGTAACAACAGGCGCGATGGCTACAGGTGCAGCAGCCGGTGCGGGTGTGTTCACGACCAGCGCAGGTGCCGTTGCTACAAAGCCAGGTGCCGGAGCATCGATGGCTGTGAAGGCCGCTTCTGTACCGGCTACTGTTTCAACACGCTCACCACGGCGCTCGCCACGACGGCTGCGACGACGACGGCTGCGTTGTTGCTCGCTGGCTTCATCCGTGTTGTTTTCCACGACCGGCGCGCTTAATAACGCTTCGGTGTTGTTTGCTGCAGCTGCTTCTTTACGTGGCTGACGCTCCTGACGTGGCGGGCGCTCGTTACGCGGGCGTTGCTCGGCAGGGGCTTCGCTACGCTCAGCGCGATCATTGCGCTCGTTCCGCTCACGTGGCTCGCGGTTTTCACGCGCTTCACGATTCTCACGGCTCTTTTGTAAGTCTTCTTCGATACGGGGTTTGCTGCTGCCGCGCCGAGCTGGTGCGGGAGTTTCTTCATTTCGCGCCGGGCGTTCTGTACGCGGAGCCTGGCCTTCACGAGGCTCACGAGGTGGGCGCTGACCTCGGTCATTGCGATTGCGTGAGTTGTTTTGGCGTGTTGTTGCAGCCGCCGGCTTGGGAGGCTCAACCGGAGCTGCAGGCTCGCCCTGGAACCAGGTCAGCAGTTTTTTCCACAGAGACGGAGCGGCAACCGTATCGCTAGGCGCTGCAATCCGGTCACGAGCAGAAATAGGCGCTGGCTGATCAGGTGTAATCCCTTTGACCATGGCTTCCTGGCGTTTAGTTTGTTCTTCTTTTGCTTTGCCTTGCTGGTAGCCAGTTTCGTTTGGCTGATCAACCATTTTGTAGGAAGGAACAACATCTTCATGGCTGCCGATATCTTCATGGCGCAGACGCGAGAGATTGTAGTTTGGTGTTTCCAAATGGGTATTCGGAATTAAAACTACGCTTACTTTGAGACGCGCTTCAAGTGCAAAAATCTCGGCACGTTTTTCGTTGAGCAGGAATGTTGCAACATCTACCGGCACCTGTGCGTGGATTGCACCGGTGTTTTCTTTCATTGATTCTTCTTGAATAATGCGCAGGATATTGAGCGCTGAAGATTCGATGCCGCGCGTGAAGCCGGTGCCGTGGCAGCGCGGGCAGGCGATGTGGCTGGTTTCTTCCAGGGAAGGCTGCAGGCGTTGACGGGATAATTCCATCAGGCCAAAGCGGCTGATTTTGCCGGTTTGTACGCGGGCACGGTCGTGGTGCAGGGCGTCACGCAGGCGGTTTTCGACTTCGCGCTGATTTTTTGGGTTTTCCATATCGATAAAATCGATCACGATCAAACCACCGACGTCACGCAGGCGCATCTGACGGGCGATTTCGTCAGCGGCTTCCATATTGGTGCGCAGTGCGGTTTCTTCGATATCGGCACCCTTGGTAGAGCGGGCCGAGTTAACGTCGATAGAATACAGCGCTTCGGTTTTGTCGATTACAATTGCGCCGCCGGAGGGTAAATTTACTTCGCGGGCAAAGGCGGTTTCGATCTGATGCTCGATCTGAAAACGTGAAAACAGCGGCACATCATCCTGATAGAATTTCACGCGGTTCACATTAGCCGGCATCACATGGCTCATAAACTGGCGTGCTTGCTCGTAAATATCGAGCTTATCAATCAGAAGCTCGCCAATTTCAGGCTGGAAGTAATCGCGAATTGCACGGATAACCAGGCTTGATTCCTGATAAATCAGAAATGCACCCGTCTGGGTAGAAGCAGCGCCTTCAACCGCACGCCAAAGTTGCAGCAGGTAGTTTAAATCCCACTGCAATTCTTCGGCATTACGGCCAATGGCGGCGGTACGTGCGATCAGGCTCATGCCATTTGGCGTTTCAAGCTGATCAAGTACGGCGCGAAGCTCATTACGCTCCTCGCCCTCGATGCGGCGGGAAACTCCACCACCGCGCGGGTTATTTGGCATCAGCACCAAATAACGGCCAGCCAAGCTGACATAGGTGGTCAGAGCAGCACCCTTGTTACCGCGCTCGTCTTTTTCAACCTGAACAATCAGCTCCTGGCCTTCTTTGAGCGAGTCACCGATACGCGGGCGGCCATTGCCGTCACCATTGTCGTTCAGGTAGGCGCGAGCCACTTCCTTGAACGGCAAGAAGCCATGACGATCACAGCCATAATCAATGAAGCAGGCTTCAAGACTAGGCTCTACGCGGGTAATTATACCTTTGTAGATATTGGATTTCCGCTGTTCTTTGCCAACGGTTTCGATGTCGAGGTCAACCAGCTTCTGACCATCAACAATCGCAACGCGCAGCTCTTCAGCCTGCGTTGCGTTAA
Organism: Iodobacter ciconiae; assembly: GCF_003952345.1. NCBI lineage: Bacteria > Pseudomonadati > Pseudomonadota > Betaproteobacteria > Neisseriales > Chitinibacteraceae > Iodobacter > Iodobacter ciconiae. Next base: position 975,006 of record NZ_CP034433.1, read on the forward strand.
ATAGCATACGTTTCATAAAAAAAGACTCCGGCACGCACTCACGCGGCAGGAATTAGGTTCTGGCATGCCCAGTGTAACTGCCTGAACGCAGGCGGTTAATAAGTGCCCACATCATATTGATGGCACTGGGGGAGGTTGGCTGTTTCCATGCAATTATTTACAGCGGCCTGCAAAATGGCGGTGAAGTTTATACCTAGCCTTAGAAAACGGCCTAAAATCCCTGTTATGTAACGATTTAAACAGAGATCCGGATTCGGTTTCTTAGCTGGCTTTTATTCTTCTCTCACCCTTTTTTTGCGGCCATTACAAGGTGACTAGCTGCCGAACGGTCCATACCGACGTTTTTACCTGTTTTTCTGTAAAAGTAGGTCAGTACGCTAATAAGAATCCGATGAGTGCTTTATATATGTAAATCAATTACCATCGCTGCTTTTTGCGGTGAGCGAGATAACCGCTTCCCGGAACTTGTTGCAGCAGCTTGACGGCAGATAGGCGAGCCCCGCGCTCGCGCTTCCAGTTTTGCTAAGACTGGCTTTTTGTGCCAGTTGGAAGGGGTAGAGCATATTTCTCTACGGCGGGAAGGTAATCGCCGACTGTATCGTCTTGCCGTATTGCTTTAAGAACGGGATCTAAAAGTGGCCTTGGCCACTTTGCGCAGTGCCTGTTTTGAGGAGGCTGTTAAAAAGTCCCCTGTTAAAACAGGCCCTTGCGGTAATCGTTGCCGTTGCGTTTTTATCGTTTCGGCCAACCTGCTGCAACCTTCTGGGTTGTGGCGTGCGGAGAGTATAAGTCAAGATGAAGGGCAGTAGCAAAGCATCCGTCACGTTCCTGACCGTGGATGAAGAAGATGCCGGCCAAAGGCTGGATAATTTTTTGTTAAAACACCTCAAGGGCGTACCCAAAAGTCATGTATATCGCATTGTGCGTAGCGGTGAAGTCCGTGTAAATAAAGGCCGCAGTGATGTGACTTATCGTTTAGTTAGCGGCGATATTTTACGTTTGCCGCCGGTGCGTGTTGCGGAAAAGCCAGATGCAGCACCTGCAGTGGCGGCTTCGCACCGTATTGATATACCCATCATCTTTGAAGATGATGCCATTTTAATTTTAAATAAACCCGCCGGGCTGGCAGTTCATGGTGGCTCAGGGGTCAGTTTTGGTCTGATCGAGCTGATTCGTGCCCAGCGCCCGCAGGCTAAATTTCTGGAGCTGGTCCACCGCCTGGATAGAGAAACATCGGGCATTCTGATGGTGGCTAAAAAGCGCTCGGCGCTGACGGTATTGCAAGATGCCTTGCGTGATAATCACCGGATTGATAAGCGATACTTAGCTTTGGTGAAAGGAGTGTGGGAGAATCCACGTAGTCACGTCAAATTTTCTTTGCTGAAATACAACACCGCAGAGGGTGAGCGTCGCGTGCGTGTTTCGCCGGAAGGAAAAATTTCACACACGGTGGTGAATCGTCGCCAGGCCTGGAGAGATTGTTCTTTGCTGGAGTGTGAGCTTAAAACGGGGCGTACCCATCAGATCCGGGTGCATCTGGCGGCGAGCGATCACCCTATTTTGGGTGACGAGAAGTACGGTGACTTTGCTCTGAATAAAATTCTGCCAAGGCAGGGGCTGCGGCGTATGTTTTTGCACGCCTGGCGCCTGGTTGTTGATCATCCTGTTACGGGGAAATCTTTAGAGCTGGAAGCACCTTTGCCTCCCGAATTACAATCTTATATCGACCTACTCGAGAAGACGCATGCCTAAGCAGTTTGATTTATTGGTTTTTGATTGGGATGGCACCTTAATGGATTCCACGGGCACGATCGCCCGTGCGATTCAATCTGCTTTTGCAGAGGTTGGCCTGGCCGTGCCATCGGATAAAGACGCACGCTATGTGATTGGGTACGGCATGCATGAGGCCATGCAGTATCTTGCCCCTGATGTTAGTGCTGCAGAGATTGCTGAAGTGGTTGCTGTTTATCGCCGCTTTTATCTGGCACAAGATCAGGATGTGGCTTTATATGATGGCGTGCTCGATGCCTTGCCCCAGTTTGTTGATGCAGGCTTTCAAATGGCAGTGGCAACGGGAAAGTCGAGAGCGGGTCTGGATCGGGTGTTGGCTTCCACGGGGCTGGGTGCTTTTTTTAAAGTTACCCGTACGGCAGATGAAGCTTTTTCAAAGCCGCATCCGGCCATGCTGCATTACATTCTGGATCAATGCGGGGTGAAGGGTGGGCGCGCAGTCATGATCGGGGATACCACTCATGATTTACAACTGGCACAAAATGCCGGTACACAGAGTCTGGCGCTGACCTATGGTGCGCATAAATTACCTGAGCTGCTAACGTGTAAGCCGCTGGCGCATTTTGATGATTTCCATACTTTAAAAGACTGGATTTTATTAAATGCCTGAGCGGGTATTGTGTCAGAGCCAGGATTTACTTGAGCGAGGTATGGCGCGGTGCTTTACTTTGCAATGGGATGGTCGTGAACGTAACGCTTTTGTACTTCGGTACGATGGCGGGGTTTACGCCTATCTTAATGAGTGTGCACATATCCCGGTTGAGCTGGATTTTAATCCCGGTGATTTTTTTGATTACTCACGGCGCTGGCTTGTCTGTTCTACACATGGCGCATATTATGCGCCGGATACGGGGCTTTGCCTGGGCGGGCCTTGCCCGGGTCGTAAACTTGTTTCTTTACCGGTTCGCGAATACGCGAATCAGGTTTGCCTGATTGAGGAAAAAACACAGAATGAATGAATCTTGGGAACGCGAACAATTACAAAGTTTGTTGCATGCCGGCATCAAAGAGCGCCGCAGTGCACGTCGCTGGAATATCTTTTTCAAGCTGGTAACTTTCGGTATTGTGATTCTGATTCTAGCTATGATGACGGGCTGGGTGGGCAAGAAGGTTGGTGATGAGCAGGCTGGTCCGCATACAGCCGTGGTGCGTCTGGAGGGGGCGATTGCTGCTGGTGGTGAAGCAGATGCATCTACCATGATCGAAGGTTTAACTGCGGCATTTGAAGATAAAAACACCAAAGCTGTGATTTTGCAGGCTAATAGCCCCGGTGGCAGCCCTGTGCAGGCGGGGATAATGGCAGATGAAATTGCGCGCTTGAAAAAGCAGCACCCAAAGATTCCTTTTTATGTCGTGATTGAGGAAATCTGCGCGTCGGGCTGCTATTACGCAGCAGCCGGAGCGGATAAAATTTATGCGGACAAGGCTTCGATGGTGGGGTCGATCGGCGTATTGATGGACGGCTTTGGTTTTAGCGGTGTGATGGAAAAGCTGGGTGTTGAGCGCCGTTTGCTTACTGCCGGCGCAAATAAAGGTTTTTTAGATCCGTATTCGCCAATGAGCCAGGGACAGCGTGATAAAGCCCAGGTGATGCTGGATGAAATTCATCAGCAGTTTATCGGGGTGGTGAAAGCGGGGCGGGGCACAAAGCTGGCAGATAACCCTGATCTCTTTTCCGGCCTGGTATGGAGTGGTGCGGCAAGCATTAAAATGGGTCTGGTTGATGCCTTAGGTTCTGTTGATAGTGTGGCGCGTGATGTGGTTAAGGCTAAAGAAATTGTCGATTTTACGCCTCGCCCCAGTTATGCCGATCGTCTGGCCCGCCAGATTGGTGTGTCTGCTGCAAATAAACTGGTTTCAGAGTTTAATTTACAGCTTAGATAAAATGCCGGGCAGATTTCATCATTGATCTGCCCTTTTTACAGACAGAAAAGGAAGTCAGCATGGCACGCAAACACAGGCATGAGGAGCATGAAAACCATGAGCGCTGGTTGGTGTCTTATGCTGATTTTATTACCTTGTTATTTGCATTCTTTGTGGTGATGTACGCAATTTCTTCTGTGAATGAAGGTAAATACAAGGTGTTGTCCAATTCTATGGTTGATGCTTTTAAGCAAACGCCAACAAGTAAGGAAGTGATCAAGCAGAATCAGCCTGTTGCAGGTGTGCCGGATAAGCTGGTGGTACTGAGCGCGATTTCTACACCAACGCCCAGCCCTAAACTTGTTGAGCAGACACAAAAAATGCAGGGTATGGCGGGAGATTTGAAAAAATCTCTTGGTGCTTTGATTGATCAGGGCAAGGTGAGAGTGACTCAGTCCAAGCGTGGTATTGCGGTAGAGATCAGTGATTCGGTTCTGTTTGATACCGCCAAAGCGGATTTGCATACCGAATCGGCCACGGCCTTGATTGCCGTAGCTGAAATGGTTAAAAACACAGATAACCTGATCCAGATTGAAGGCAATACCGATAATCAGGCGATGCGCTCGGGGCAGTTTCCTTCCAACTGGGAGCTGTCGGCTGCCCGGGCGGCCAGCGTGGTGCGTTTATTTGTTGATGTGGGCGTTGCACCGCAGCGGCTTGTGGCAATTGGTTACGGTGAGTTTCGGCCTCAGGGTAGTAACGACACGCCAGAGGGGCGGGCGAGTAATCGCAGGGTTACTCTCAATATTCTGGCGGACAACAAAGATGAAGTTGCGGTGCTGCCTTCGGGGAGCGATACCCCGCCAGCTCCCGTGCCGCCTAAATAAAGCGAACAGACTTTTGTTTTTGCTTAAATAGAGAAATCTTCCTTAACCCCGCTTAAGGCTTGCATGGCTGAGTGGGTGCTGAGGAAAACCTCGCCATCTAAAGTGCTTAGTTTTTCGCTGCGACGCAGATGATCCATCACCGGGCCTTTTACTTCGGCAAGGTGGATTTTTATCTGCCGCGCACGTAGGTTTTCCTGTAATAAACTTATAGTTTCCATTGCGCTGTAATCGATACTGTTTACCGCCGATAAAATAAGAAGCAAATGCTCGGTGGCGGGGGTTTGGGCAAGGATGTGTATTAGTTCAGCCTGTATTTTTGCGCTATTGCCAAAATAAAGGCTTTCATCGATTCGTACGGCTACAATCCTGGGATCGGTTTGAGTTGTAAACCGATGGATATTTCTAAAATGCTCTGTTCCTGCAATACGGCCTACAATGGCAATATGTGGCTGACTGCTGCGATATAAAAAAAGCAGTATCGAAACGCCGGCTCCTGCCACAATTCCCTGCATAGGCCCGAATATCAAGACCGCAAGCGCTGTACTGATAAAAGCGGCGCCATCGCGCCAGTCGTAGCGCCAGCTGCGTGCCAGAAAATTAAAATCAATAAGACGGATGGCAACCAGGATAATCGTAGCGGCCAAGAGCGCCTGGGGGAGCAGGGCCAGGTAGTCGCCAAGCCAGTGAGCTGCAAGTGCGATCCAGGTTGCAGTCATTACACCTGCCATCGGTGTGTTTGCGCCTGATGCGGCATTCACTGCAGTGCGGGAAAATCCGCCGCTTACCGGAAACCCTGCGCTGGCTGCGGCTGCAATATTAGCGGCTCCCAGGCCGATTAATTCCTGGTTGCTGTCAATATTTCGTCTGGCTTTTAGTGCCAGGCTTTGTGCAATGGTGATGCTTTGTAAAAAGCCCGCAAGGCTGATAGTGATGGCGGGGAGCCAGAGCTGCGAGAGCGTATTTAAACTGATTGCTGGCCATATGATTGTTGGCAAGGTTGCGGGAAATGCGCCGATTAGGCGTGTTTTAATATCTAAAGTGTAGACTATACCTGTCACCATCAGCATGAGCAGGAGCGGGCTTAATTTTGCAATTAGTGATGCATAGGGGATTTTGTTGTGATGCAGAAGCTTGCTTAAAGGTGAGCCTGCTAACCAGAGTAAACTAAGGCAGCTTAGGCCAAACATTGCATGCTGTAGCTGCGGGAAAAGTTGGGGAGTGTTGCTTTGTACTCCGAGCAGAAAAGGGGCTTGTCCGACAATAATTAGAATGGCGGCCCCGCTGGTAAAGCCGTTAATCACGGGATGAGACAGAAATTGCGTTACAAAGCCCAGTTGCATAAAACCCAGAGCCGCCAGAAATAGGCCAGAGAGCAAAGCGAGACTTGCTGCCAGTGCGCTGTATTCGGCAGAGCCCGCCAGAGCAAGCGGGGCCAGTGTACTGGCTGTCATAACGGCACTAATGGCCATAGGGCCGACAGATTGCACCATGCTGCTGGCAAAAAAAGCATAAATTATCAGAGGCAAAATAGAGGCGTAGATACCCGCTTGTGCCGGAAGCCCGGCCAGTAAGGCATAGGCTAGGCTTTGCGGGATAAGAAGTGCGGCAACGATAAGGCTTGCGCTCAAGTCCCCTGCGAAGGTTCTTTTTTTGTACAGTGGTAACCAGTGCAAAATAGGGAAAAACTTTGCGAGGGCTTGAGTGGCTTTCATGGTTTTTTAGGGAGCAAGTTAAAAATAAACATGCCCAGAAGCATCGCAGCAACAAAGATAAACGCTTTAGGCGCGCCCATTGCCAGAGCGACAAGCCCGGGGCCCGGGCAAATGCCTGCCAAGCCCCAGCCCATACCAAAAAGAATGCTGCCTGTAATCAGTGGCCGGTCGATGATTTTACTATCAGGCAGGGACATTTTCTCCTGTGTTAGCAGCGTGTATTTGCGCCTTTTTGCCCATACAAAAAAAGGGGTTGCTGTCGCTATGGCTCCTGCCATAACCAAGGCCAGGCTTGGGTCCCACATTCCGGCTAAATCAAGAAAGCCAATGACTTTGGCAGGGTTGACCATCCCCGAGATAATCAGCCCAAGACTAAAGAGCATGCCTGAAAATAAAGCGGTTATTTTTAGCATTTTGACTCTCAAAATAGATGCTGGGTCAGAAATACAGTCACAAAGCCTGCGCCCATAAAGCTGGTAACTGCGGCTAGAGAGCGGATCGAGAACCGGGATAAACCGCAGACTCCGTGGCCGCTGGTGCAGCCACTGCCGTAGCGGGTGCCTATTCCGACCAGCAGACCGGCCAGAACAATGGCTGGCGTGCTGGCGCTAATCTGGATATCTACCGGTGTTTTGAAGGTAAGCCAGAGCAGGGGAGTCAGCAGCATGCCCATTATGAAAAAGCCTCGCCAGGCCATATCGCTGGACGCGTTGAGCAGCCCTCCTAAAATGCCACTGATCCCTGCGATTTTGCCAGCCCAAAGAGCCAGCAGGCCACTGGCAAGGCCGAGTAATGCGCCACCAATAATGGCGCTCCACGGGGTGAAATGCAGCCAGTCAACTTGCATCAGGGATCTCCTTTGTGTCGATAGGGCAATAGAGTGCGTAGAGCACCTCGAGTAATTGCTGTACCTCTGGGCTGGCCAAGCTGTAATAAATGCGCTTGCCATCTCTGCGTGTATTAACCAGCCCCTCTTTGCGTAACACGGTGAGTTGCTGGGAAAGTGTTGGCTGGCGAATATCGAGTAGGGTTTCAAAATCAGAAACACATTTCTCACTGTCAACCATCTGGCAAAGTAAAAGCAGGCGATCTTCGTTAGCCATTACTTTTAGAATACGGGTTGCATTATTTGCGGCTTGGCGCATGGCAAGAATTTGTTGTGGGCTCATTGTGTACTCGCTTGTGGTTCGTGCTTTTGTATATTATAGTTTTATATATAATATTTGCAAACATAATTATTGCGGAGCAAAAAATGCCATTGCCTCAGGTTAAAGCCTTTTATGACCCAGATACCTCTACCGTCAGTTATATCGTGTTTGACCGGCGTGGCGGGCATGCTGCACTGATTGATACTGTGCTGGATTACGATGCAAAATCAGGCCGTACATCAAGCATGAGTGCCGATAGGCTGGTTGATTTTGTTATGGAATACGATTTAAAAGTGGAGTGGATTCTGGAAACGCACGCCCATGCGGATCACCTGTCGGCAGCGGCTTATTTAAAGAAGAAGCTCGGAGGGAAAGTTGCTATTGGCCAGCGCATCGATCAGGTGCAAGGCATCTTTAAGCCTGTCTTTGGTTTTGGGGAGGATTTTCCCGCAGATGGAAGCCAGTTTGATGTTTTATTTGCTGCGGGTGACATTTTTCGGATCGGTGAATTAAGTGCCTCTGTTCTGTTTGTTCCCGGCCATACACCTGCCGATATTGCCTTTTTGATTGGTGATGCCCTGTTTGTAGGGGACACCTTGTTTATGCCTGATGTTGGCTCTGCGCGCTGTGATTTTCCGGGAGGGGATGCCGGTTTGCTTTATGATTCCATTCAACAGCTGCTGGCACTGCCTGACGCAACCCGGGTGTTTGTTTGCCATGATTATCTGCCTGCCGGGCGCTCTGTGATCGCGTGGCAAAGCAGTATTGCCGAGCAGCGTGAGGGGAATATCCATTTGCATTTTGGTGTAAATAAGGCCGAATTTATCGCGATGCGCGAGGCTAGGGATAAAACCTTAGGCATGCCACAATTGATTTTACCATCGATTCAAATCAATATGCGGGCGGGGCGTTTTCCCCCTGCCGAAGCAGATGGACAGCGTTATTTAAAAATCCCCCTGGATGTTTTGTAATTTCACACTAGATAAACGAGATAGTGCCCTATGGCCGGAACCAGTCTTTTAGTATTACTTGATGATATTGCCGCTGTTTTGGACGATGTTGCCCTGATGACCAAAGTGGCAGCTAAGAAAACGGCAGGTGTTTTAGGGGACGATCTGGCGTTAAATGCCGAGCAGGTATCCGGTGTGCGTGCCGAGCGGGAGCTGCCTGTGGTGTGGGCAGTGGCGAAGGGCTCGTTTGTTAATAAATTAATTCTGGTGCCGGCTGCGCTGGCGATCAGCGCCGTAGCGCCTGGATTGATCACGCCACTGTTGATGCTCGGTGGTGCCTATCTTTGCTTTGAAGGCTTTGAAAAGCTGGTTCATTCTTTTTTTCATCACACTGAAGCCGCTTCTGTTTCGCATGCTGCACAAAGCGAGAATGCAGTTGTTGATTTGGCAGCTTATGAAAAAGACAAAATCAAAGGAGCAATTCGTACTGATTTTGTACTTTCGGCTGAGATTATTGTGATTTCACTGGGGACGGTGGCAGCCGCTTCATTTTTGACGCAGCTAACCGTGCTGTCTCTTATTGCAGTTGTTATGACGGTTGGGGTCTATGGTCTTGTGGCCGGTATTGTCAGGCTGGACGATATCGGGCTTATGCTTTGCAGGAAGCAGGGGCAAGGCGGATTGGCACGCCTTCAGCACAAAATAGGAACAGCCTGCCTGCTGGGGGCTCCCGTTTTAATGAAAACCCTGACAATTGTTGGAACCATCGCAATGTTTATGGTGGGTGGCGGGATTTTGACTCATGGTTTTGCACCGGCCAATGAGCTGATTCATCACTGGTCGGAGTTCGGCTCATCAGTGCCTGCTGCGTGGATTTTGTCTGCAATACTGCCTTCACTGTTAAATGCAGTTGCCGGTGTATTGGCCGGTGCCGCGCTGGTGGGGGTGTTTACGCTAATATCCTGGGTTTTTAAGAAAAAGGGTTAATCAGATAATGTGTTTAGCCGGGCAGGGATGAGGGCTGCGCGCAAAGGTGATTACTCAATTTTTTATCCAGCGATAAAGAGATTTTAGGGTTTATTTTTGGTTTTATTTTTTGTTTGTTTTAACAATATGCTTATGGGGATTTTTGATTGCCTGTATTTTTATGGTATTTATTTTAATGAAAATAGATGTTAGCGTTTAATGATATGCCTTGATGTATGCCCGATCAAAGTGCAGTCATAAATGTGACATTGTATTTTTAGTACTCATATCCGGTTGTTTATTTGCAACATATTGATTGTAATGATTTTATTTAGATAAAGTCTTTGCGCGGCGTATGTATTGCTGCAAATGATTAAATTGGATTAATCCAGTTGGCTGATTAAATGTTATGCATGATTAGTATGCTGCATTAGGCCGGATCAGGGGGCGATGGCTTGAAAAGCCTTCGATCGTGGGTAAAAAGTACGGTAAAAATGAGCTACGATGGGGCTTGTAGGGGGCACTGAGTCACTTAAGTCTGGTATCCTTACCCTTTTTCTATAGGCTTCACCCTGCTTATTGCTAAGTAGTGATTTTTTGTATTATCGCAAGCAATCTTATAAAGACGGGTGCTGGCTATTTAAAATATAAAACAGATACTCTTGCTGCTGTTTTCTCATTGATATTCTGGTATGGGATAGAGCAAGACTGATCGTATCTGTGAAAATCGGGCGGCGTGTTGTGGCTAAGTGTTTTTCTTTGGCCGCGTAGCTAATTAACACTGAATAATAGGCTAGAGTGATAAGCATTTGGATAGACTGTTTTTTCACTATGCATTTTTTATATATGCATAGCGGGACGGGGCCCGGATGGTTAATCTCTCTGCCAAGAGACCTTAAGAATGACCGATTTGCAACTAGGATCGCTGATTGTAGGTGGCGTGATTGTCGCCGCTGTCTATGCCTTTAATTGGTGGCAGGAATATCGTTATCGTAAGCAGGCATCTAGAGCGTTTGCGCGTAATGAAAGCGATGCATTGCTTGATGTGCCCAAAAATATGGTTCGAAGTGGCGAGGCTACGCGCATGGAGCCTTCACTGGAGCGCGCCGAGCCCGTGGCTGATCGCTTTGAGCCGCAGTTTGTTGAGCCGGAGTTTGAGGCTGACGATTTACCCGTACAAGCTGCTGCTGCCTATGTGGAGCCGCAGGTGATGCCTGCTCCTGTGCATATCAGCGCAGCACCCGAAGTACCGCCGCAGCCTGTTGTGCCCGCAGGAGATGATCATGACGCGCTGGCTAGCAGCCTGCTTGATCCTGCTCTGGATTTTATAGCGGAAATTCATGCGATAGAGCCGATTGCTGCACTTGATCTCCCTGTTTTCAGGGGCTCCAAACGTGTGCAGGTGATGGGGCTACTGTCAGATCGCCGCTGGGAAGCCTGTGTGCCTGGCACACGTTCGCGTTACAAGGAATTGAAAGTTGGCTTGCAACTGGCTGATCGCCAGGGGGCTTTAAGCTCGGAGCAGCTCAATGCATTTTGTATGTCGGTGCAGCAGTTTGCCGATGAGCATGAAGCGGTTGTGACTTTCCCTCAGCGTTCGGCCAAGTTAAATGCCGCGGCGCATTTGGATGAGTTTTGTGCGGGTGTAGATGTATTGATTGGCCTGAATGTGATGGCGGGCAGTCGGCCGTTTCCTATGGAGCGCGTGCGTTTACTGGCTGAAAACGCAGGTTTGGCCCGCAGCCCAGAGGGTGCATTTCACTATCGTAGCGATTCAGGCAAAACACTGTTTACTTTATCAAACCATGATCATTCTCCGCTGGGCAATACCTCAAATGGCTTGACGCTGCTGTTTGATGTGCCAAGGGTAGCAGGTGGTGTGTCCGTCTTTGATTATTTTGCCGAGTTTGCCCAGCATCTGTCGGTGGCTCTTTCGGGTGAGCTGGTTGATGATAACGGCAAGCCACTGACAGAGGCGAGCCTGGATAATATTCGTAAACAGCTGGGTGTTCTGTACGCCAAAATGGATGACAGGGGTATTGCTCCGGGATCGGTGGCCGCATTGCGTTTATTTGCTTAGGCGTGCCAGTGCCCGTTTTATCAAAATGCCGCTGCTTGCCAGCGGCATTGCTCTTTGGGGCGAAGTGCCAAGGGCATGCTGCCCGGGGCTAAACCTGGGCTTTGTGGCTTGAGTCTCCAGCCAAAGTATTGCTTAAAATTGCTAGGATGTCATCTCTGCTTAGGCAGGGTACTGACTTCTTCTTTTTTTTGATGAGCATCATTTAGTCTTAATTAAAAACAGCCTGCAACCGCGAAAAAATAATGATGACTTTGCTAGAACAGGCGCAATCTTTGCGCACACAACTCCACCAATATGCCCATGAATACCATGTGCTTGACGCGCCAACCGTGCCCGATGCCGAGTACGACCGACTGTTTCGTGCATTGCAGGCGCTGGAAATGGCGCACCCCGAGTTGGCGACGCTTGATTCTCCCACGCTGCGAGTGGGGGGGCAGCCTTTGCCGCAGTTTGAGCCGGTTATCCATACCGTTGCCATGCTGTCAATTCGTACCGAAACCGATGTTACGCCAGCGGGTGCACTGGCTTTTGATGCGAGCGTGCGCAAAGAACTGGATTTGCCTTTAAGCGCTGCTCTGATTGAATATGCAGCCGAGTTGAAGTTTGATGGTCTCGCCATTAGCTTGCGCTATGAAAACGGCGTGCTGGTGCAGGCCGCTACACGCGGGGACGGCGCAACTGGTGAGGATGTTACGCAAAATATCCGCACGATTGCGCAGATTCCACTGCGTTTGCGGGGTGAGATTTTGCCCGGGGTGCTGGAAGTGCGTGGCGAGGTCTATATGCGCCGCGATGATTTTGATCGCCTGAATGAGCGCCAGTTGGCTGCTGGCGACAAAACCTTTGTGAATCCAAGAAACACTGCAGCGGGCGCGGTGCGCCAGCTCGACCCGGCCATTGCAGCCGCGCGCCCGCTGTCATTCTTTGCTTATGGCTTAGGTGTGGTTGAGGGCTGGCCACAGCCGGAAACACATTCGGCGGTGCTGGATGCGTTGGCAGGCTTGGGTTTCCCTGTTTGCGTCGAGCGGGCTGTGCTGCAGGGTGGAGCGGGCCTCGCGGAGTTTCATGCGCATGTGAGCGATATCCGTGACGGCCTGCCGTTTGATATCGACGGTGTGGTTTACAAAGTCAACAGCATGGCGCTGCAAAAAGAGCTGGGCTTTAGAACCCGCGAGCCACGCTGGGCCGTAGCGCATAAATTTCCCGCTCAGGAAGCCTTAACCATTGTGGAGGCTATTGATGTGCAAGTCGGCCGCACAGGGGCAATCACCCCGGTGGCGCGTTTGCAGCCGGTGTTTGTGGGGGGCGTGACCGTTACCAATGCCACGCTGCACAATGAAGACGAGGCAAGGCGCAAGGATGTGCGGGTAGGCGATACCGTGGCAGTGCGCCGCGCCGGTGATGTGATTCCCGAAGTCGTGAATGTAGTGCTGGAGCGCCGGCCTATGAAAGACGTGCCGGGGGCGGATTTGTTTTCATCCTCTCAAGAGTCGCTTTACCCTGTGTTTTCCTTACCCAGGGCTTGCCCTGTTTGTGGCTCACACGTGGTTCGCGAAGAGGGTGAAGCGATTGCGCGCTGCTCGGGAGGCTTGAGCTGCTCTGCACAGCGTAAAGAAGCGATCCGCCATTTTGCCGGCCGGCGCATGATGGATATTGATGGTCTGGGCGAGCGTTATGTTGAAAGCCTGGTGGATCTGGCTTATGTGAAGTCACTGGCTGATCTGTATGCTTTAACGCTGGCTGATTTTCAGAATATGAAAGCCGCTGTTGATGAGGCTGCAGGTGTTAGTGCCGAAAGCATCGCGCAAGGCCGTCTTGCCACTAAATGGGCGGAAAACTTGCTTGAAGGTATTGCTGCCAGCAAAACACCGCTACTGGCCCGCTTTCTCTTTGCATTAGGGATACGGCATGTGGGCGAATCAACGGCCAAGACGCTGGCCGATTGGCTGGGGAGGCTGGAATTAATTCGCCATGCCCCTGCGCCCCTGTTGCGCTCTTTACCTGATATTGGCGACACCGTAGCGGTGGCAATTAGCGAATTTTTTGCCGAGCCAAAAAATCAGCTGGCACTGGATGCTTTGCTGGCAGCAGGAGTTGTGCCAAGGGATGAGCACGCCCCAAGTGGCTTGCTGCGTGAAAAGCTTATGCCCGCATCGCTGTATGCCCATTTGGGTGTGCCTAAATTGTCAGGTGTTCGCAGTGTTCAACTGGCCGAGCGTGTAAGCAGTTTAAGTGCCCTGGCCAGGGCCGACTGGCTGACACTGACTTTTTTGCCCGCTGATGTCGCTAAAGCCCTGCTGAGCTGGCTGGATGAAGACAGTCATCGTCAATCGCTGCAGGCTTTAGCCGTGTGGTGTGCAGATTTGGAGCGCCAGTTGCCGGCAGAAATCGAGTCGCTAGCTGGGGTATTTAAAGATAAAACGTTGGTGCTGACGGGAACCTTGCCGACTTTATCACGTGATCAGGCCAAAGATTTGATTGAAGCTGCGGGTGGAAAGGTCTCCGGCAGTGTTTCGAAAAAAACTCATTATGTGGTGGCGGGAAGTGATGCCGGTAGCAAGCTGACCAAGGCACAGGGTTTGGGTGTGTCTATTCTGGATGAGGCGGCCTTGCTCAGGATGCTGGATGTGAGGGAGGGGTAAGACTTGTTTTGGTGTTGTTCATTTCACTAAACATTTATGAACGGTGGTATTTGGGTTGACGTACCTGTTTATTTATATAAACATTGCATTATGCGAAAGGTCGAAGCAATCAAATTGTTTGGTACCCAAACCCGTCTGGCCGATGCGCTGGGACTTGGGCGCTCTGCTGTGTCCCAGTGGCCGGAAGAACTGGCTCAACGCCAGGCAGATCAGGTGCTGGGTGCCGCACTCAGACTCGGTTTACTCTCTACTTTATATCAGGATTTTCAAATGCAAAAAGTACGTAAAGCGGTATTTCCTGTCGCTGGCATGGGTACACGTTTTCTGCCCGCGACCAAAGCCAGCCCGAAAGAAATGATGCCGGTAGTAGATAAGCCGCTGATTCAATACGCGGTAGAAGAAGCGCTAGCTGCAGGCATTACCGAGATGATTTTTATTACCGGGCGTAACAAACGCAGCATCGAAGATCACTTTGATAAGGCCTATGAGCTGGAAGCCGAGCTGGAAGCCAAAGATAAGCAGGAGCTGCTGGAAATTTTGCGCGGCATTATTCCAAAGTCAGTAAGCTGCATTTATATCCGCCAGCCAGAAGCATTAGGCTTGGGGCATGCCGTACTTTGCGCAAAACCGGTCGTTGGGGATGAGCCATTTGCGGTGATTCTGGCCGATGACCTGATTGATGGTGGCTCCACCAGTGAAATGAAGCGTATGGTGGATGTATTTAGCGATACTCACTGCTCTATCCTGGGGGTAGAGCAGGTGCCGCAGCAGGACACCGGCTCTTATGGCATTGTTGAAGTTCAGGAAGGCAATGGTCGCCTAAAAATTGTTAATATTGTTGAAAAACCAAAGCCGGAAGAAGCGGCATCCAATCTGGCGGTAGTAGGGCGTTATATTCTTACTCCACGGGTATTTCATCATTTGCAGCACGTGCAGCCGGGTAAGGGGGGTGAAATCCAGCTTACCGACGGTATTTTCGCCCTGATGCAAGAGCAGCATATCCTGGCGCATAAAATTATCGGCACCCGTTATGATTGCGGTTCTAAACTGGGCTATCTGAAAGCAACCATGGCATATGGCATGAAACATCACGAGGTTGGGGAGGAGTTTTCGGTTTATGTTTCACAACTTTGCTCTCGTTAATTAATGGGGCATATACGTAATGGTGTTTTTTTGTTGTTTTTACTTGTTTTTTGTTAATTAAATGACGCCATAACGAAGGCTGATTTTTATTTAATTGGCTTGAAAGCATGCTACAGCGGCTTGCAATGCATTATGATGCAGTGCAGCCGTTTTTTTATTTGTCGGTTGGCGAAGCATGCTTATTGCTCTTTTCTAAATATGAATTATGAGTGGAGTTGGGGGCGAGAATAGGCTATGAAGTTTGAGTGTATTTTTGTATATTAAAGCGGAGCAAGATACCTAAGGGGCTTGCTATGGTCGTTTTTGCGCAATATGGTATGCAGTAGGCAAGGGGGGGGTATGACATACGAAAAACCTTGGATGTCTGAAGAGGAAATTGCGGTTATATCAGGGCGTTTGCATAAAAATGATGTGATGCTGGAGTGGGGCTCGGGAGGCTCTACAAACTACTTTCCTCAGTTTGTAAGGCAGTACTATTCAATTGAGCATGATGGGGCGTGGTTTGATCAGATTAAGCCGAATATTGCTAATAATGTAAATTATAATTTTGTTCCCGTTGATTTCCCATTAACACCTGTGACAAAAAAATATCAAGTGAGTACTTATATTGATTTTGTTGAGCATTTTAAAGTTAAAAAATTTGATAAGGTATTAATTGATGGCCGGGGTAGAGGGTGGTGTGCAGAAAAGATCATTCCCTATTTGAAAGAAGAAAGCATTGTTTTTATTCATGATTATTGGGATCGTCCTAATTATCATATTGTAGAAAAATGGTATGACGTTGTTGATGCTGTAAAAACAGGCCAGGGTATTGTTGCATTAAAAATTAAAAAAGAATTTTTTGTAGCAGAGCCTGCTTTAAACCAGATAGAGCAAGGTATGTCCGAGTTTTCATGTATATTTATAAATACTTACTACCCTCGTTTTGTAGAAGCATTCTATCAGGGCCACCCTTATCTGGCTACGGCCTCTTATGCCGATCAACTTGCCGCTTTGCAAGCAAGCCGATTTGGTGATGCAGATTTCTACTCATCGCATTTAAATGCAATGGGCTGGCAAACCTATGATCTGATTGTTAATGTAGGGCCTTTGCAAGCGGCTTGGGCTAAAGAGCATGGGGCAACACAAAGCGCTTATAAGTTGATAGAAAAACAGCTGGAAGTACTTAAACCTGATGTGGTGTATTTACAGGATTTAAGTCTGGCAACCCCCGAGTTAATTAGCTGGGCTCGTCGCTATGCACGCTTAATTGTTGGCCAGATTGCATCTCCCGTACCTAATGTTGATGTAAAAGCATTTGATCTATTGCTGAGTTCTTTCCCGCATTTTGTTGATGATTTCCGTCGGCAGAATATCACCGCCTATTATCAGCATCTGGCATTTGATGAGCGTGTTTTAGAGGATGTGGCGGGGCTGCCTCGGGATATCCCTGTGAGCTTTGTTGGTGGGCTTTCTCTCTCCCATGGTAAGGGGCTGGCGTTTTTAGAGACGCTGGCAGGCCTTACTCAGATGGATTTCTGGGGCTATGGTGCAGACTTGCTTGCTTCAGATTCTGCTATTCAAGCACGCCACCATGGTGAGGTGTGGGGGATAGAAATGTTTGAAAAGCTTGCTCGCTCTCAGATCACGCTGAATCGGCATATAGATGTTGCAGGGCACTTTGCAAATAATATGCGGCTATTTGAAGCAACAGGCTGCGGTGCATTACTTATTACCGATTATAAAGATAATTTGTCCGAGCTATTTGAAATTGGCAAAGAAATTGTTGTTTATCGATCTGCAGCAGAGTGTGCAGCATTGATTGAGTATTATCTTTCACGGCCAGATGAGGCGAGAAAGATTGCTAATGCAGGGCAGGTAAGGACTTTACGTGACTATAGCTATAGAGTGAATGCAAAAGAAACGTCTGCAATATTAAAACGTCATTTACATTATCAGGTTGCCGCGCAAACTTTGCCCGCTGTTTCCTTGAGTAAAGTTTCTTATGGAAAAGAGGAAATTGCAGAAAGGCAGATTAAAAAGAAGCACTTAACGGCATGGAAATCTGAGGCTATACCCGCCCGTCAACGTGCTTTGGTCCAGCAGGAGCTGAGCAGGATGTTTGCGGGAGATATTCCATTACCCTTTAGTGTAATGAGTTTTGCCCTGCAATCTATTTTGACTGCTGGCCAGTCTGTTTTAGAAATTGGTTGCGCTAGTGGTTATTATGCAGAAATCATCCCCTATCTTTTAAAAAAGAAAATTGTATATACGGGTGTTGATTATTCTGAAGCATTAATCAATATGGCTCGAGATTATTACCCTCAAGGTGATTTTCAAGTTGCTGATGGCAAGAATTTGCCGTTTGATCATGATTGTTTTGATGTGGTTATTTCATCTTGTATTTTATTGCATGTTACGAATGCTTTAGAGCATATTCAAGAAACGATTCGAGTAGCAAAACGCTATATTGTTGTGCATCGAACCCCTGTATGCCGTAGTAGAGCAACGCAATATTATAAAAAATTTGCATATGCTGAGGAGACTGTTGAGCTTCGATATAATGAAGCAGAGCTACTTGGGAAGTTTTATTCTCAAGGGTGTCGTTTTGTTCGTTTTATCGAGTTTGCAGCTAATGCAGGCGCTGATGAGTTTGAAGTGACCTATATTCTGGAAAAAATAGTTGGCCTCGCTTAAAAAGGGCGCATCATGGACGAGCAATTATTCTTGGGGAAGAAAGTTCTCATTACTGGGGGTATGGGGTTTATTGGCTCAAACCTCGCTATACGTCTGGTAGGGTTGGGGGCAGAAGTCTCTTTGGTAGATAGTCTGATCCCTGAATATGGCGGGAATGTCTGGAATATTGAGTCAATTAAAAAACAGGTCAGAGTTAATATTTCTGATGTTCGTGACCCTTATTCCATGAAATATCTTATTCAGGGGCAGGATTATTTGTTTAATCTTGCGGGGCAAACGAGCCATATTGATTCGATGCATAATCCATTTGTTGATCTGGATATTAATGCACAGTCGCAATTATCTATTCTTGAGTCATGCCGCCATCATAACCCAGATGTTAAAGTGGTTTTTGCCAGCACACGGCAGCTTTATGGGGCTCCACAATACCTGCCTGTGGATGAGAAACATCCGTTAAATCCTGTTGATGTGAATGGGATTAATAAAATGGCAGGGGAGGGATATCACCTGCTTTATAATCAGGTCTATGGTATTCGCTCTGTTGTACTGCGTTTAACAAATACATATGGACCAAGAATGCGTGTAAAAGACGCAAGGCAAACCTTCTTGGGTATATGGATTAAAAAAATAATTTGTGGTGAGCCTTTTCAAATTTTTGGCGATGGCTTGCAGTTGCGTGACTTTAATTATGTTGATGATGTTGTGGAAGCGATGCTGATCTCCGCATTATCTGAAGAGGCAAATGGCCAAGTATTTAATCTTGGAGATCACCGACCTCTGAATCTAAATGCTTTAGCTGATTGCCTATGTCATTTGGATGATTTGGCTCGGTTTGAATTAGTCCCGTTTCCTGCCGAGCGTAAAGCAATTGATATTGGTGACTACTATGCAAATTATAATTTAATTAAAGATAAATTAGGCTGGGTCCCCTTCCATTCCTTAGATAGTGGCTTAGCAGAAACATTAAGTTTTTATCGGGAATTTGGTGCTCACTATTGGAGCTGATGAAATGATCTCTGTCGCAAATCCCCAGGCTCAGGTTGTTGCTTTGCGTGATGAAATTAATACGGCCATTGCTGCTGTGCTTGATAGCGGTATTTACATTCTTGGCCCTAAAGTGCAGCAGTTTGAAAAAGAGTTTGCTGCTTTTATTGGCGCACCCTTTGCGGTTGGTGTGGCTAATGGGACAGATGCTGTGCGCCTCGCTTTAATGGCGCTTGGCATTGTGGTAGGGGATGAGGTCATTACCGTATCACATTCTGCAGTTGCAACCGTGAGCGCTATTACCGAGACAGGTGCTTGCCCTGTAATGGTGGATATTAGTCCTTCTCATTATTGTATTGATGTCGCTGCGATTGAAGCGGCAATTACCCCTAAAACTCGAGCCATTGTGCCTGTTCATATTTATGGGCAGCCTGCTGATATGCTTGCAATTATGGCACTTGCTGAGCGATATGATTTAAAAGTGGTTGAAGACTGTGCTCAGGCGCATGGTGCAGCAATTGGGTTGCAAAAGGTGGGTACATTTGGCCATGCAGCGGCTTTTAGTTTTTATCCGACTAAAAATCTAGGCGCACTTGGCGATGGGGGCGCTGTGGTTTGTAAGGATGCGGCGGTTTTTGATCGTCTGCAATGCTTAAGGCAGTATGGCTGGAAAACACGTTATATCAGTGATTCACATGGCGTTAATTCTCGTTTGGATGAGTTGCAGGCTGCTGTGTTAAGCGTGAAATTAAAATATCTTGAGTCTGGAAATGGATTAAGAAGGGCGATTGCTGGGCGGTATTCAGAAGCGCTACAGCATAGCGGCATCATCGTGCCGAAAATAAGAGAAGGCGCGACACATGCCATGCATCTATATGTGGTGCAATCTGAAGCACGTACCGAGTTGGCATCGCATTTAGCAAGCTATGGGGTTGCAACGGCTCTCCATTATCCTGCGGCTATTCATCAGCAGGCAGCATATGGGCAAAAGGCAGCCTTGTCGCATACAGAGTATTTATATCAGCGTCTTTTGAGCTTGCCGATGTATCCGGAGCTAGGTGATGCAGAGATTGATCAGGTTTGCCTTGGGTTAAAGGCTTGGAATAAAGAGTAGGGTCATTGTTTGACAAGGGTTTGTCTTAAATGGCTGTTTTCTTATAAAAAACGCTGGAGCGTTTATGAAACGATTTTACTGCACCTATTTTGATAAAAACTATCTGGTGAAAGCCGTTGCCATGATGACATCCCTGCAACGGCATAGTCAGACTGAGGTGCAGATTTTTGCTGTTTGCCATGATGAAATTTCTAGGGTGCTGCTGGATACGCTTCAGTTACCAGGCGTGGTTACGGTGCCTATGCATGAGATCGAGCAAGGTGACGAGGCTTTGCTTGCGGCAAAGCATAGTCGCCAGCTAGTTGAGTATTACTGGACTTGTACACCTACTATTATTTTACGTTTGCTAGAGCGTAATCCAAGTATTCCTGCACTGACTTACCTCGATGCAGATCTCTATTTTTATTCGGACCCAGAGCTTATTTTTGCGGAAATGGGCGAAGCCTCGGTTTTAATTCATGAGCATCGTTTTTCTCCTGAGCTTGAGTATTTACAGCCTCAGGCGGGTCGGTTCAATGTGGGTTTGCTGTCATTTAGCCAGCATGATGAGGCATTGAGTGTTTTAAAGTGGTGGCGTGCTCGCTGTAATGAGTGGTGCTTTATGCACTTTGAAGCAGGAAAAATGGGCGATCAGCTTTATTTAGATCAATGGCCGCATCTCTTTCCTTTTGTTCGAATTCTGAAGCATATTGGGGCAGGTGTTGCGCCTTGGAATCATCAGCAGTATGTTTTTGATAGCCCGTCTTCAGGCGTGATTGTGGATGAATTGCCGCTGATTTTTTATCATTTCCATGCTTTTTCCCGCTTAGATCAAGGGTTTTACGCCGCAGTAAAGCATCCGCATTACCCTGTTAATCAGAATGTATTGCAGCATGTTTTCGTGCCCTATATGGAGGCGATTGAGGCTGCCTTATTACGAGTTCGCTCACTGAGCCCCGCATTTAATTTTGGTGTAAATGAAAAAGAAAATACCCGGCTTGAATGCGTGTTAGTCAATCAGGCTCCTGCTGCTTGGGGTGGATTGGATTGGCAAGTGCTACGCGGTGAATGGCAGGTGGCTTGGCCTCAGATTAAGTTGGCGTCTCCTGTTTCTAATGAGCAGGCTTTTTGCTTGGCGCCAGGAGAGCGCTTACTCGATTATATCGTCCGCCCAGATATGGCCAGTTTAATTAAGCAGGTGTATTTCGTTGGCTGCCATTATTTTGAAGAGCGCGAGTGGTTTTTTAGCTCCTTCCCCTGCTTAGAGAAAATATACCTGTTCGAGCCTTTACCTCAGGTTTATGCCACGCTAATGCAAAATTTTGCCAGTGATCCGCGGGTACGGATTTTTCCTTTTGCAATTAGTGATAAAGATGGTACTGCCACTTTTAATGTTACAAATAATTTGCAATCTAGCTCTTTGCTTGATTTGAAATTACATAAAGATATTTTCCCTTATGTAGAAAAAGCCAATGAAGTGGAGGTTGTGGTTCGTAGCCTTGATAGTGTGATTCGTGAGTTTGATTTGCCTCCACCCGATTTACTGTATATCGACGTGCAAGGCGTAGAGTATCAGGCATTGCAAGGCGCACTAGAGTTGGCATTGCCCCATGCCGCACTGGTGTATACCGAAGCAAGTACGATAGAAATGTACGCGGGGGCTCATACCCTGACCGAGGTAGATGAGCTATTGTCTGGCCTGCATTTTAAATTGCTGGGTTTCCAAGACATGCTGGGTACAAGGGTGCATGGCGATGCCTTGTTTATTAACCAGATTTTATTGCAAAAATATGCCCATCCTGCCGTTGTAAAAGCACATAAAGCCAATCTTTTGGCTCAGGACTTACTGATTAAAGGTGATTTTTTAGTTGCAGAGATAGCATTAAAAGAGGCCTTGGGTGAGGGGGTGATGCTTGCGGTTACTCAGGAAAATCTGGGCAAATTATCCTTGGCTTTGGGGGATCAGCAGCAGGCTGTAGCATGCTTTGCCAAGGCGCAATCGATTTCCCCCCATGATCGGAGCCTAATTATTCAATGGGCACGCTGGGGGGGTGGGCAGGCATTAGATGCTTGCCAAGTATTTGTAAATCAGCATCCCGGTGATACTGCTTTTGTTGATTTGGCCTCTTTTTATCTTAATCAAAAGAAAAACACCCCAAGTTCTGTGGCAGCTCAAGCTGTAGAGTCTTTAGAGTGCGCGATTGATTTACCGCTCTTTTGGCAGGGGGCTGAGTGGAATAAACGCTTGCAGCGCGTCTTTGTGCTGGGGGCCATTACGCGTGGCGAGTTTTCCGCTTTACGGGCGACTTTTGCAGCAAATACTCATTTTGATTTGTTTGTGGCCGATTCCGCTCAGTTTGATGCTCTACGTATTCATTTTGTCAGTGAAGCAAGTTTGTCCTTGCACCATAGTGCTGATGATTTGAATCTCTTGACCGAGCGTTTTCCCGCGCCTGAGTTTATTTACTTCTCTAGTGCCGTTGACGCAGCGGTTGCTTTACTTGGCTTTGATCCAGCGCGCTTACAGGAAGTCAGCCTTGTGGCCATTGCCGACCCTGCGCCTTCAATGAGTGAGGGTGTAAAAGTTATGGCTGACTATTTACACACTCAGCAATTTGATTGGCAGCTTAGTTTGGCAGGGCAAGAGCACTTAAATCTGGCCCTATTTATTAATCAGCGAGTGCTGGCGGTACAGGCTTTGCAGCGTGCCAAGGCGCGCTTATTGAATATAGATGCTGAAGTGGCTCTGTTGCAGGGGCAGAAAAAACAAGCACGTGATTTGCTGGATGAAGCATTAGAGCTTGATCCAGCATATGCGCGCACTTATGCAAACTGGGGCCGTTATTGTGAATTAATCGATCAGCAAGAAGCTGCTTTAGAGAGTTTTGTTTATGCTTTTGGTTTAGATGAAACAGACCGAACCCATGCTTTATATCTGAGCCAAAGCCTAGCGCGTCTTGGATATGCAGATGAAGCTCAAGGGGTGCTTAATACATTTATCCAGCATTTCCCTTGCGATGATCTTGTGCCACGGGTGGTGAAAAAAACGGCGATTAAGCCACGCATTTCGGTCTTGGTTTCGACTTATAAGTCTGCGGCCTTTATTGCCGAATGTTTGGATGATTTGCTGGCGCAAACGGTTGCAGATCAGATTGAAATTATTGTAATTGATGCAAATTCACCAGAAAACGAAGGTGAAATTGTCGCAGCTTATCAAGCAAAGCATAAAAATATTCGCTATGTCCGTACGCCAGAGCGGATTGGAATTTACCCTGCATGGAATCTTGCAATAGAGATGGCAGAGGGAGAATTTCTGATTTCTGCGAGCACAAATGATCGCCTAAGGGCCGATTCTTGCGAAAGATTAATGCAAGAGCTAGATGCTGATGCTCAACTTGCGCTGGTTTATGGGGATTCTTACTTAACAAATATTGCGCATCAGCAATTTGGTACGGCGATTATTCAGGCTGGGCAGTACTGGCCCCCCTATTCATTTGAACTACATTTGCATAATTGCATGGTGGGGTGTCACCCCATGTGGCGGAAACGCATGCATGATGAATTTGGCTTGTTTGATGAAAGTTATATTGCTATCGGCGATCAGGATATGTGGTTGCGTATGGCGGAGAAATACCCTCTAAAGCATATTGAATTTGTGACAGGCTTATTTTGGTCGTCTGATGAATCGCTATCAGGCAATAAAGAGGTTGCTATTCCAGAAGTAATTAGGGTGCAGCAGCTTTATCAGCAGCGCCATGCCTATCGTTTGCGATTAAAACAAGGGGCTTTAAATCAGGCCGATCTTGATTTTTATAGCCAGCGTTTGAATGAGGCTAGACGCACGCTTAGCGTTCATTTACTTATTCTGGATGAAAAAGGTGATTTAGCTGCGGTTGCTCGCAGCATAAACTCAATCACTAAGCAGTATTATCAGGGGGATTTAAGCTTAACAATTGTTTCTATTCTTCCTTCTGTTTCCAATGATGGGGTCAATGCAATTCGCCATCAGCAATATACGGCCCATCCGTGGGCTGAAATTAATAAATTAGTTAATAACACGGAAAGTGATTGTTTTGGCGTGCTGCGCGCAGGGGATGAATTAGCTATTCACGCCCTATTACTGATGTTGGATGCTTTTGTTTCGGATGAAAAGCTGAAGCTGGTTTATTCCAATGAAGATGTGTTGGAAAAATCAGGCCTGCATAGTGCGCCGCGTATCTATGACCATGCTCATGTGCTGAGTACGTTGCAGCAAGGGTTTGCTTCATTTGCTTTATTGAATCGCCAGTATTTCTTATTGCTGCAAGGATTTAAACAAGAAGGTGAGAGTGCTGCTTTGCATGATTATGCGCAGCATGTATTGGCTCATGGTCAGGGGCATGTTTTCTCTCATTTACCTGATTTTTTATATCATGTGCATTATTTAAATCATATGGCTGTAGATCAATTGGTAGGAGAAGAGGTTTCTCTAGTTGCTCTACAAGCTGATCTTCCTCGTGCTTTATTGCTGGTTTATATTGGGTGCTCGGAACGATGGTCAGCGCTTTCTGCACGGTTTTCGCGGATTTCTTTGCCATTTGATTTGCATATCATCACAACAGAATCGATTGCTGCTGAGCTTTCTCAACGTATACAGAAGGAATTTCCTGGTGCTTATTGCCATATATATGGCAATCATGAACAGGATATGGTGCCGTTTTTAGATGTAGTTAAAAAGCTAGATCTGAATCGATACGAGTACATCGGTAAATTGCATGCGAACCAAGTGGCGAGTGCCGAAGAAAAAGAGCAACAGGGGGCGATCTGGGATTCTTTATTGCCTATTGTGGAAACAGGGGCTTCTTTCTTTGAATGGCTGGCTGCAAATCCAAATTTTGGTGTTGTTGCAGCAGAAAATAATCTGCTACGAGCATACTTTGATGGCTCTGGTGGAGAGCAGGCTAGCTCCGCTTCTAAAATAGCTGCGTGCTTAGGATTTGAGCTTTCTGAGCTAGCCTATGAATACCCTATGAGTGGAATGTTCTGGTGCCGCAGCCTTGTTTTTAAGGGTTTGTATCGTTTGGCGGGTGGGCGTTTTGCTGCTGATTTATATCAGTCGCAATTGGCTCCCTTATTGCCTCTGCTTGCCTTTGAAAGGGGTTTGATGACGGTAGCGGTGGGGCATCAGGGGCCAGCGCATAATCCTCGGGCAATCAATTTTGAATATATGCAGTGGCTATCGCAGCAGCAATTTACACGGGCACAGGCGGGTTTAATTGATCAGCATTTGGCTCAGCGCGGTGAGCCTAGTATTTGTGTTTATATTATTGATCGCACAGGTGATTTAGGCGCGGTTGTTAAAACAATTCAGAGTATTACAGATCAGTTGTACCGCAATATTAAAATTGCCATTGTTTCACCGCTCTCGCAAAAAGATAGTGGCGGTATTCGCTGGATTAGGGCATCACAAGATCATTACAGGCT
The DNA here is from genome assembly GCF_003952345.1 of Iodobacter ciconiae. Lineage (NCBI taxonomy): Bacteria > Pseudomonadati > Pseudomonadota > Betaproteobacteria > Neisseriales > Chitinibacteraceae > Iodobacter > Iodobacter ciconiae. The sequence goes on from NZ_CP034433.1 coordinate 1,000,404, forward strand.
GGCTTTACAGGATGCAGAGGCTCATCATTTCGATTGGCAAGGTCTGCTTGAAGCGGGTGATTTATTGTCCGAAAACGGCTTGTTGCTTGCTGTTCAGCAAATTGTGGAAAATAGTCACTGGCAATTGGTTTATTTCGATGATGATTTTTTAAATAAATTATCAGAACCGAGCGATCCTCGTTTTAAACCCGATTTTAATGTGGATTTGGCTCGCAGTATTCCTTATTGCGATGGTTTTATTTTATTTCAGCCGAGTATTTTGCCGAGTCTGAATCTGTCTTTGTTTGAATTTTCTGAACAGATTGATTTGATATTTAATACTTTTGACGCTTTTGGCAGTAAGGCGATTGGTCATATTACCGAAGTAGCTTGCCATTTGCAGCTGACTTGGGGGCGTGCGCTAGATAATGCTCAAAGGCAATTGGCCTTTGCTCAGGTGGTTGAGTCTCATCTATTGCGTAGGCAACAGTTAGCAGGCATTGAGGCTGGGAATATTATCGGTAGTCTGCGGCTGACGTATCAGCACGAAACGCAACCTTTAGTGAGTATTATTATTCCAACTAAAGATCAGTTGCCGATGTTGCAGCGCTGTATTGAGACCTTGCTAGAGAAAACTACGTATACCCATTATGAAATTATTATTGTTGATAATCAGAGTGTAAGTGCGGAGGCAAAAAATTATCTTGCGGAGCTTAGCGTTCTTGATAAAGAAAAAATCCGGGTGCTTTCCTACCCAGAGGCATTTAATTTCTCAGCAATCAATAATATGGCGGTGCAGGCTGCGCGTGGTGAGTATTTAGTACTACTTAATAATGATACGGCTATTTTGCAGGGCGATTGGCTGAGTGCATTGCTGCATCATGCTCAGCGCTCAGATGTGGGGATTGTCGGGGCGAAATTACTATTTCCTAATGGCACTTTGCAGCACGCCGGCGTGCTTTTGGGGTTATGTGGTCCTGCCGGGCATCCTGCTATTGGCGCATCCCTCGCTGGATCGGGGTATATGCACCGTTTGCAGCTAGATCAAAACTATTCTGCGGTTACTGCTGCATGCCTGATGATTAGAAAGTCAGTTTATCAGCAGGTTAATGGCATGGACGAGACCGAGTTTAAGGTTTCTTATAATGATATTGATCTTTGCCTGAAAGTTAGATCTTTGGGCCTGCTTATTGTCTGGACTCCTTACTCGGTGGTGATGCATGAAGCCAATGTGAGTATTTCTCGGATAGATGTTGATCAGGTTGCAATGAAAGAAAAACGTTTGGAAGTTGAGAAAGAGGCGATGTATCGCAAGTGGTTGTCAGAGATTGGCAATGACCCAGCATATAATAAAAACTTAACCTTGAGTGGTAATGGTTTTGAGCTGGAGCATCGCACATTATTTTCTTGGCAGCCTTTAACTTGGAAGCCTTTACCTGTGGTGCTTTGCCATCCGGCTGACCGGACGGGGTGTGGCCAATATCGTATTTTGCAGCCCTTTGCTGCCTTGCTTGAGTCACAGCTGCTTGAGGGGGCTGTAGCATTCGAGTTATTTCCTGCGTTTGAACTGGCTAAATTAGCACCTGATGTGATGGTTTATCAACGCCAAATTTCGGAATCACAGCTGGCATTTTTGCGATTATCCAAGCTCTATTCACCATCATTTAAGGTGTATGAGCTGGATGATTATTTGCCAAATATTCCTTTGAAAAGTGCACATCGCGCGAACATGCCGAAAGACGTCGTGAAGTCTTTGCGCAAGGCGCTTACCTTTGTTGACCGTTTTGTGGTGTCGACAGATGAGCTGGCGAATGCTTACCAAGGTATGCATTCACTGATGCATGTGGTGAATAATTATTTGCCTGTACCTATCTGGGGGGATCTGCATTCCGAACGTAATCAGGGTAAAAAGCCGCGCGTAGGCTGGGCTGGCGGGGCGAGCCACACCGGTGACCTAGAGCTGCTGGAGGGGGTGGTCAAGGCTCTGGCTGATGAGGTGGAGTGGGTGTTTTTTGGGATGTGCCCAGATAAGCTGCGCCCCTTTGTGCATGAGTTTCATTCGGGCGTACCAATCGGGCTTTACTCGGCAAAATTAGCCAGCCTGAATTTGGATCTGGCTCTGGCACCTTTAGAGCAAAATATCTTTAATCAATGTAAAAGTAATTTGCGGTTGCTGGAGTACGGCGCTTGTGGTTTTCCTGTTGTTTGCACGGATATTGCGCCATACCGTAATAATTTGCCGGTTACCCGGGTGAGAAATAAGCATAAAGATTGGGTTGATGCGATACGTGAGCATTTATCTGACCCCGATGCTAATGCACAAAGTGGTGATGCATTAAAAGAGGCGGTACTAAAAGACTGGATGCTGCAAGGCATTAATCTGGATAAATGGCGGGCAGCATGGCTACCTGCTTAGGTCTTTGGCTCAGGAAAAAAAGATTACAAATAGTCCTTAAGTTTGTCGGTGGCTTTCCGATAAAGCATACAAGGGCTTACTTATATGCCTGAAACATTAAGCATCGATTCCAGGACAAGCAAGGGGTAGCATCATGTCTCAAGTCATTAACACCAACGTACCATCACTCAATGCGCAGCGTAATTTAAATACCTCGCAAATGAGCTTAACCAACTCTCTGCAACGCTTGTCCTCGGGTTTGCGCATTAATAGTGCCAAGGATGATGCGGCAGGTCTGGCGATTTCCGAGCGTTTTACTTCCCAGATCAAAGGGATGGATCAAGCCAAGCGTAATGCCAATGATGGCGTGTCGCTTGCGCAAACGGGTGAAGGCGCTTTAGGTCAGATGGGTGATATTTTACAGCGTGTACGTGAATTGGCCGTTCAATCTGCCAATGCCACCAACACATCAAATGACCGTCTGGCGATCAACTCCGAAGTGACGCAGCTTGTATCGGAGCTGGACCGTTTTGCAACATCGACCGAGTTTAACGGTCAGAAATTGTTTGATGGTAGCTTTACCGCTGCAACTTACCAGGTTGGTGCCAATACCAATCAGACTATCACGGCCAATACTGCCAATCTGCGTACCAATCAATATGGTACTTATCAGATGGGGGTGGGTAACGGCACGGGTAGTTTAGCGACAACTAATTCTGTTTCAGGCTCTACCACCGTGACAGCAGGAGCCACCGGTACTGTGAACGTGAACGGTGCGGCGGTGACTTCATCAGGCACTTTCAGTATTAATGGAACAAATATTTCTGTTTCCGGTACGGATATGGCAAAAGATATTGCCAATAAGATTAATGCTGCAGGTACGGGTGTTACTGCCACAGCGCGGACAGAAGTGAATCTGGGCCTGGCTTCAGGTACCTACAGCTTAACTGCGGCATCGAAGAGCAGTACATTTGAATCCGTATCATTTAACGTGAATGATTTGGACAATAATGGCAAAATTGAAGCGGATGAATACTCGCAGGCAATCCAGGCCTTTAATGCCAAGTCTTCCAAAACAGGTATTTCTGCTGAGCTGGCGACTTTCCAGGACTCCACTCAAACTACGCAATACGCATTGAAACTCACGGCCGCAGATGGCTCTAATATTGCTCTAAGTAATGACCCGAGTAATGTCAGCGGTTTTGGTGGTGGTGTAACCAAATGGGATATGGATACAGTCAACTCAAGTGGCGCGATCCAGTTTATGTCTAGCGGCCAGGCGGGTGCGATTTCTACATCGGCAGCGGGTTCGGGTGTGGTTACTTTTGGTGGTCAGATCGTTCTGAACTCCACAAATTCCTACTCAGTTACAACGAGTGGCGCGGGTTTTGCTTCTGGTGTACTTGCGGTGGGTGGCTCTTCTACAACGACAACACTCACTAGTGGTGCGGCGTATGCCTCCTCACTGAAAACCGTTGAAAAACTCGATATTTCAACCGTTGAAGGCTCCAACCAGGCTCTACGCGTTGTCGATGACGCTTTGTCGACAGTAAATGATCAACGTGCTAAGTTTGGTGCACTACAGAGCCGCTTCACTGCTACGATTAATAACCTGGCCACAACGTCAGAAAACATGAGTGCAGCGCGTAGCCGGATCAGAGATGCAGACTTCGCAAGCGAAACAGCTGCTCTGACCAGGGCTCAGGTCTTGCAACAAGCGGGTACAGCAATGTTAGGCCAGGCCAATGCATTGCCAAATCAAGTATTAAGCTTGCTTCGCGGATAAGATCTAGTTTGACATGAAGTGTCAAAGCCCTGACAAACTTGTGTTGTCAGGGCGTTTCTACAGGAAGGTGTATCATGGATATTCAATCTACATCGTCGCTTGTACCGCCTGTTGCGACAAAAAGTGTTAATGAGCGCTTTCATGATGCGCCCCCGAGCGATCTGGCCAAGATTGCGAGTGCGGAGCCTGTGAAGGTTAGTCCTGATGCTGTGCAGGCATTGAAGCCTGTTGCAGATAGCAAAGATGTTAAGCAGGCCGTTGAGAAGTTAAATCAGGCGGTACAGGGGTTTTCGAATTCTTTGCAGTTTTCTGTTGAGGAAGAGACGAAACTGCCTATTGTGAAACTGATTGATACCAAAACAAAAGAAGTGATTCGGCAATTTCCAAGTGAAGAAGCGATTTCAATTGCGAAAGCAATCGATCGTTTTCAGGGATTATTGATTAAAGATCGCGCGTAATTATGCCGATACGTTGAATAGATAGATTAATTAGTGAGGGTATCATGGCTTCTATTGCTTCTTTAGGCTCGGGTTCAGGAATGGACCTTAATGGCCTGATTGAAAAGCTGATGACGGCTGAAAAAGCACCATTGCAAAATTTGCTGCTTAAAGAAGCTTCGTATCAAGCCAAGATATCTGCTTATGGATCGGTTAAAAGTGCGTTGGCTGCTTTTCAGACCTCCTTGAAAGGCTTGTCCAGTGTGCAAACCTTTAGAAGCACTACTGCCTCACTTGCTGACGCTTCCATTGCAACCGTGAATTCAAACAGCCTTGCCCAGCCGGGATCTTACAGCCTTGAGGTTTCTCAATTAGCCCAGAATCAGAAACTGACGTCCAATGCTTTTAGCAGCATTAATACTGGTTTGGGTACGGGGACACTGACTTTACAGTTTGGCACGGTAGATGGACATGGCACTGATGCAACGGGAGATGACACCTTTAGTGTTAATGCTAAAAAAGCGGCTTTTTCAATTGATATCACGGATAAAAACAATAGTTTAGCCGGTGTTCGTGATGCAATTAATTCAGCAAATAAAGGCGTCAGTGCCAGTATTTTGAATGATGGCACAGGTAGCCGTTTAGTATTAACAAGTAAAGATTCGGGTGCTGAAAATTCAATTAAATTAACAGTTACAGATTCAGACGGAAATAGTACAGATACGGCAGGATTATCCGTTTTGGCCTATGATCCTGCCGGGGCACGTAATTTAATTGAAACGCAGTCTGCAAAAGATGCAAAGTTTAAAATTGACGGAATTAACGTCAGTAAACCCACCAATTCGGTATCGGATGCAATTCAGGGTTTAACTATAAATCTCACTAAAGTGTCGCCCCCAACCAGTACTGGGGCTACTACTTTAGCGCCAACAACTATTACAATTGGTGCGGATTTATCAGGTCTTAAAGATTCTATTAAAGGTTTTATTAAAGCTTATAACGAGTTAAATAAAACGCTTAAGGATGTATCCAGTTATACACCGGGCAATGCCACAACTTCTGCAAAAGCAGCACCATTAAATGGTGATTCAGCTATTCGTGCAATACAGAACCAAATGCGCTCTGTTGTGAATGAAATGCAGGGCGAAGGGAGTTATTTTAAATCGTTAAGTGATATTGGTGTGTCATTCTCGGGTTATCAAACAGATGCGAAAGGCACTATTGTTGGGGGCGCAACGCCCAAGGGTGATTTGTCGCTTAATGAAGCTAAATTACAAGCTGCTATTTCCAATCACCCTGGTGATGTAGCCAATTTGTTTACTGTAAATGGGGTGGCCAGTAGTAATCAAATTACTTTTTTATCGGGGTCTTTGGCAACGCGATCAGGTAAATATGCCATCGAGATTACAAAGCCTGCAACGCAGGCTAAATATAGTGGCTCTACACTGCCTTTTTTTAAAATTGATACAAGTAATGCTACCAAAAATATTACTTTAGGTGGGGTAAGTGCGAGCCTGACGCTGGATCATAACGATTACACTACGGAGAGCCTGGCGACTCAGATTAAGTTAAAAATTGAAGCAGATTCCACTTTATTTACATCAGGTAGTGATACGGTGAAAGTGGAATACAATAAGCTGAATAAGAATTTTGATATTAGTCGTGAAAGAGTGGCTGCGGGCACGCCGCCAACAACACAAAAAGATTCAATGGCTTTAACTATTGGGTCTGCTCCTAAGCCAATTACCATTGATGATAATAACAAGACACTTATGGTTTCTGTTGATGGCGTAAATAGCCAGTCGATTACCCTGTCAAAAGGCAGTTACGCTACGATGGCTGATTTGGCTGCAGAAATGCAATCTAAAATTAATAGCGATGACTCTTTAGTTCGGGGAGGAAAGACCGTCGGAGTTGCATTTAATGAGGCAACAAGTCAATTCGATCTGTCTTCAGGCCTTTATGGCAGCGCTTCAAAAATTAAAATTACCGGAGTCGGTGATGCTGCAACGAGCACAGCGGCAGCTACTTTAGGGCTTGTTGTTGGGGGGTACTCTGATACACCCGGCCCAACTGTTGGATATACCTATGCCGCAGGTGTTGATGTAGAAGGGCTGGTTGGTGGTGAAAAAGCGAAAGGCACAGGGCAGTCTTTAACGGGTACTGGGGCGAGTGAAGGGTTGAGTCTTATTGTAACTGCGAGTACAGCAGGGGATTATGGCTCGGTGTCATTTAATCGTGGCGTTGCTTTTGCTCTGGATAAGTTGTTGGATGGAATGGTCAGGGATCGTACCGGCCTGGTTGCCAAGCAAACAGATGGCGTAAATGCAAGCATTGCTCAGCTTGGGGCAAAGCGCGTACGTATGAATCGTCAGTATGATGCAACCGAAGCCATGTATCGCAAGCAATTTACTGCTATGGATATTGCTATTGCCACCATGCGAAATACGAGTAACAACTTAACGTCTCAGCTTGCTAATCTGCCAAAATAAATTGAATTAATTGCGGTGTTTATTGAAATATTTTAGAGAGTCATTCCTATGAGTGCTGTCAAAAAAGCGCTTTCTGCTTACGGACAAACGAGTCTGGATACCGTGGTTGAATCTGCCAGCCCGCATCAGTTGATTGTCTTGCTTTTTGAGGGGGCAATTAAAGCGATTCAGCTAGGTAAGATTTATATGCAGCAGGGCCTTATTGCGCAAAAAGGTGCTGCTATTTCCAAGGCGATTGCGATAATTGAAGATGGTTTACGTTTGGCCTTAGACAAAGAAAATGGCGGAGAGTTAGCAGAAAACCTGGATGCTTTATACGATTATATTAGCTTTGAATTACTGCAAGCGAATATCAATAATACACCAGAGCGGTTGGATGAGATGCTGGGTTTACTTGATCAGTTAAAAGATGCTTGGTTGTCTATTGGGTTTAGTAAAGTAGAATCAGTCATGTCGGCCCCTGAGCGGGATGAACAAGACCGGAGTATTTTAAGTTATGGGCGTATCTGATTTTTCTGTATATACAGATTTAAAAGCATGTACGATAAAAATGCTGTCTGCTGCCAAAGCAGAAGATTGGGATAATATGTTGTTGCAATCGCAGTTTTTTGCAGAATTAAGTTCGAATTTGCCTATGATTCAATGGAGCACGTTAACGAGTTTGGAGCAGCAGCAGCTTGCCGAGCTTTTACAAGAATGTAATCAAAACGTGCAGGAGTTGGAACAAAGGGCGATCAGCCAACGTGGGGAGTTGGCTGCACTTTTGCAAAATATGTATAACACCGGAAAACTACAACGCGCGTATGACGTCTAATAACGGCCTGCCAGCTCCGGCGGGGGGATCGTCTAATGAATGGCATTGTCATTACTTGGATTCAATTGCTTTATATTAGCCTCGTATTGATTTTATTTTATGTGGCTGAACTGCTTTTATTTATGCGCAAAGCCTCCGTGCATAGAGAGGTGAGTCCTGATTCTTTTGAGGTGGATGCACTTCGAAAGGAAATTGCCCAGCTCCGGTTTGAAATGGATGCCCTTAAGTTACGTCTTGTTGCAACGCAAGCGGAGTGGAGTCAGCCTGCTGAGGTTGTTTTAGAGTCCAGTCAGGAGAGCCCCTATAGTCACGCCATTCGCTTGGCTAAATTGGGCGCCGATTCAAATAGTGTTGCGCATCAATGCGGCATATCGCGTGGCGAGGCAGATTTAATTGTTGCCCTCTACCGATCCAGCACACAAAGATAATCATGTTACCCGGCACCAGCCCTATCAGCTTGGTTCAGCACTACCTCAAAGCGCAAGAGGGTGTTGCTGAAGTTACGCGCATATCTGCCGATGATGTGCGCTATACGGTGGGCGAACGCGTGCATGCCACGGTGGCAAGTCTGTTGCCCAATGGCCGTTTTGCCGTCCTGATTAAAGATCAATTACTGGATCTGAATTTACCTAGAAACACCGAGCCTGGCGAAAAGCTCGATCTGACCGTGGTAAGCAGCAATCCTAAACTCACTTTTTCGATTAATAGTAGTGCAACGCCTCAGCCAGCCCTGCCGCAAGAAATGGTGCTTAGTCAGGGTGCGCGGTTTTTATCATCTCTCTTCACAAGGGGAGAGGTGGGGAAAGAGGGGCTTGCATCTGTATTAAATCAGGCTCGGGCACTGTTTGAAGGCTCACCGGATACTGCAAAGCTGGCAGATAAACTGGCACAAAAACTGGCTAATAGCGGCCTGTTTTATGAATCACATCAAGCCGAATGGGTGAATGGCGAACGGCCTTTGCAGTCTTTACTTAAGGAGCCACAAGCCGGGCTGCTTAAATTGCCCTTGCAGGCTTCTGCAGCCGGTATGGCTGAAAAAAATGCAGCACCTGTGGCTATGCCTGAGGAGGCCAGCTCAGAAAAAACTACTTTGGCTCCCGATGCCAGTGCCACATTGCGCCACTTGGTTCAACAACAGCTTGATGTGCTGGAGCAGCGCCCCGTTGTGTGGAACGGACAGGCCTGGCCGGGGCAGCCTGTGCGCTGGGAAGTAGAAGTCGAGAACGAGCGTGAAGGCCGTGGCGAGCAAGATGAAATTCAGCGTGGCTGGCAATCAAGGATGGATTTGCAGCTGCCTAATTTAGGTAATGTGGGGATTGTTGCTGTTTTACGTGGTGGTGAGTTTGCTTTACGTTTTGAAGCGTCTGCTGAAACTGCTGATAAAATTCTTGCCGAAACCCAGTCTTTACAAAATCGTTTTGAAGCGGCCGGTCTCACTTTGGTGTCTAGTCAGGTAGTAACAACCGAGCCTGCGAATGCCACGTAAATACCCCGTGAGTACACGTCAGCAGGCTGTTGCACTTGCTTATCAGCAAGGCAGTCGTTCCCCTCGTGTAGTTGCCAAAGGCAAAGGCTTATTGGCCGAGCGGATTATCGAGCGCGCTCAGGAGGCAGGCGTGTTTGTGCATGAATCGCCAGAACTGGTTGCGATGCTGATGCAAGTAGATTTAGATCAACATATCCCTCCTCAGCTTTATCGTGCCATCGCCGAATTGCTGGCCTTCATTTATCATCTGGAGCGCGGAGAAACAGCGATTGAACCTGTTTTTGATTTGCCGCCCATTGCCAACGATCAGCCAGAGTAAACCCATGCTTCGCCATCATTTAAAAAAGGTAACTTACGCAGTTGCCGCGCTTTTCTTTGCCCTCGGTTTTAACTACGGTAGCTGGGCTTCCCGTTTACCCGCTATTAAATTACAACTTAATTTAGATCCGGCACAGGTTGGCTTTTTGCTCTTGGCTGCGGGATTGGGGGCTGTTTTTTCCTTTCCGGTAACCACTGCTGCACTACAACGTTTTGGATCAAAAAAGGTGTGCCTGGGGGCCGGTTTAGCCTTGCCTCTGGTTCTGCCTGCTTTGGCTTTTGCCCCTAATTATGGTTTTGCCCTGGTTATTATGGTTTTTGAGGGTGTGGCGCATAGCTGTTTAAATGTGGCGATGAATGCGCAGGGTGTGGCGGTAGAGCTAGAAAGCGGTCAGCCGATTATGTCCAGGTTGCACGCCGTGTTTAGTCTGGGTGGTTTGGCTGCTGCACTTTTTGCCTCTTTGATGACGGGCGTTTCACCTGATTTATCTTTGCATCTGTGCATTGTGGCTGTGCTGATCTGGGGGGCTGTGCTGTGGGCTTCGTCACGCTTATTGGTCGATCGCCCTGAGTCTGCAGCAGCAGGAGGCAAGCATTTTTCATTGCCTACGGGGGTGGCTGTTTTGTTGGGTTTAATCGCTCTTTTTGGTACTATTGTTGAAGGCTCAATGGTTGATTGGACTGCATTATATTTACGCAATGATCTAAATGCTGAGCAGTGGATTGCACCGCTTGGTTTGGCAAGCTTTTCGGGTGCTATGCTCCTGGCTCGCTGGTTTGGAGATGGCTGGCGTACACGCTGGGGGAGCCGAAAACTTTTGTTTGCAGGTAGTGGTTTTGCAGGGATGGGCCTATTACTAGGCCTGGCGATAGGAGGGGTGATCCCCTCGCTGATCGCTTTTGCTGTGGTAGGTTTGGGTGTAGCTGCTGTATCACCTTGTGTCTATATGGCAGCAGCAAGGCAGGGAGCCGTGGCGCTGGCTGCGGTGACAACGATGGGATCGATTGGCGCTTTAATGGGGCCGCCTATGATTGGTTTTATTGCGCATACCAGTAGCCTGACCTGGGGGTTGGTATTTGTGGCAATGGGGGCGCTGGTAATTGCAATCTTGGTCAGAAAAATGACCTGGCCAGCTTAAGTAAAAGGCATCGCGGGTATCCCCGTGATGCCTTTTTCAAATAGAGCTTAAATTAACCCAAAACCATTTAAAAGAATAATAACGATTAATAGTGGTGCAACATAGCGCAGTAAAATAAACAGTACTTTAATTAGAGCGGGATTATTTAAAGTACCGCCATTAGATAACGCTTCTTTTAGCTTGGGCAATCCATAAGACCAGCCTGCAAACAGGCAAATTAAAATACCACCTACGGGCATAAGAATATTTGAGCTGATGTAATCAAATAAATCAAAAGCATTCATGCCAAATAATTTCCAGCTGGCCGTGAGTGATTGTGATAAAGCGGCAGGCACACCAACGAGAGCAATAGTCAAAATACTGATAGCGGTGGCTTTTTTACGGCTCCAGTTGCGGCGTTCAATTAGCATGGCAACAGGTACTTCCAAAATAGATAAGATAGCACCGGTAGCAGCAATGGCCGTCAGGATAAAAAACAGCGCCATAAAGATGCTGCCGCCCGGCATGCTGTGAAACACTGCCGGAATAGTGATAAATACTAGGGAAGGGCCTGCTGCCGGTTCAAAGCCAAAAGCAAATACAGCTGGAAAAATAGCCATTCCGGCAAGTAAAGATACCGTTAAATCAGCAAACATCACGCGGGTTGCCGTAAGTGGAATATTTTGCTCGGCGCGGAAATAGCTGCCATAAGTGAGCATCGTGCCCATACCGATAGATAGCTTGAAGAAAGCCAATCCGACTGCGGTCAAAATGACGGCTGCATTGATTTTGCTAAAGTCCGGGGTAAATAAAAATTCAAGGCCCTGCATTGCTCCGGGTAAAGTCAGGCTGCGGATACAAAGAGCAATCAACAGCAAAAATAACACCGGCATCAGTTTTTTGCTAACGACTTCAATGCCTTTGGATACGCCGCACATAACAATGGCACCAGTAAAGCCGAGCACAAGCCATTGCCAAATTAGCGCCGATTGCGGGTTGGCGACCAGCTCACCAAATACAGCTTTGGTGTGAGCCGGGTCGGTAGAGCCAAGCTGCCCTGAGAGTGCTTTAAAAATATAGGCAAAAACCCAACCTGCTACTTCGGTGTAAAAAGACAGAATGAGCACGGCAGCGGCAACACCCATATAGCCAACCAGTTTCCAGGCCTTCTGGTTTTTTGGAGCCAGCTTTTCAAAGGTTGTGATGGCATTGGCCCGGGATGCACGGCCCAGCATGATTTCCGTAATCATTACAGGTAAGCCAACTAAAAGTGTGGCAATGATATAAACCAGCAAAAAGCTTGCTCCACCGTTGGTTCCCGTCAGGTAAGGAAATTTCCAGATATTGCCAAGGCCGACAGCGGAGCCCAGAGTGGCAACAAGTACACCAAAGGTAGAGGTGAATCCGTCGCGGGATGAACTGCTCATAATGTATTTCCTGTTCTTGAAAGCAAATTAAGTGATGTTTATGTCTTTAACCCGTGCTTCAGATGCACGCTTAGCTTACTTGTTGAGTGCTAGTCGGGCAGGCACGGGTATAATCAGGGCAAGAAAACGGAGCTCTGCATGTTTAAGTATCTAGAAGACTTTGTCGGCCATACGCCTTTAGTACGTCTAAAACGAATGCCTGGCAACAGCAGTAATATTGTTTTGGTGAAGCTTGAAGGCAATAACCCTGCTGGATCTGTTAAAGACCGGCCTGCATTATCCATGATTCGGCACGCTGCGTTACGGGGTGATATAAAAATAGGCGATACTTTGATCGAAGCTACCTCGGGCAATACGGGTATTGCCCTGGCGATGGCCGCTGCAGTCATGGGTTATCGAATGGTTTTAATTATGCCCAAGAGCGCCAGCATTGAACGCGTACAAAGCATGAAAGCTTACGGTGCGGAAGTGATTTTGGAAGAAAGCATGGAAAGCGCTCGTGATTTGGCGCAAATAATGGTGGAAAAAGGGCAGGGCATCGTGCTTGATCAATTTGCTAATAGTGATAATCCGCTGGCGCATTTTGAAAGTACAGGGCCAGAAATCTGGCAGGATAGCCAGGGTTTGATTACCCACTTTGTATCGAGTATGGGTACAACTGGCACAATTATGGGCACGGGCCGTTATTTAAAGCAGCAAAATCCAGCGGTACAAGTCATCGGGGTACAGCCTTGTGATGGCGCGCAAATTCCGGGGATTCGCAAATGGCCCGTTGAGTACGTTCCTGGTATTTGTGATTTTTCTAAGCTGGATCGCATGATGGAAGTCAATCAGGCACTTGCTGAAGAAACTACGCGTCGTCTGGCAAGGGAAGAAGGTATTTTTGCAGGAATTTCATCGGGTGGTGCTTTGGCAGCCGCCTTGCAATTGTCGCAAGAAGTGGAAAACGCAGTGATTGTTTCCATTGTATGTGATCGTGGGGATCGTTATCTTTCGACCGGCGTATTCCCTGCGTAACAGGTCTGCTTTTTTTTCGGGACTAAACGCCTCCTGATTAATTTTTTCATGGAGAGCAGATTTTAAGCGTTAAGCGATAGAGCAAAAAGAAGAGTCCGATTTCGCAGAGAAAGGCATTAAGTGACTGGTTTTTCTGTGATGCTATGCTGTTTTTTTCTGTAGCCCAAGGTTTTGTGTTCTGAGCATTAAGCTGAAGTGTCTTTATAATCAGGGGATGCTTTGAAGTCCTCACTTAGATGTATTTGCAAGGAAATAAGCATGACCCCCGTTGATCTGCATTGCCACTCGAACCATTCCGATGGCCTGCTCCCTGCTCGTGAGGTGGTACGTAAAGCATTTGAACGGGGCTGCCAGTTGTTTGCACTGACTGATCACGATGAAACGCGCGGACTTGCCGAGGCTGAAGACGAAGCCCGCCAATTAGGAATGAAGTTTATTAATGGTGTAGAAATTTCGGTGAGCTGGGGCAAGCATATTTTGCATATCGTTGGTCTTGGCTTTGATCGAAACAATGAAGCGCTGCTGGCGGGGCTGGCCATTGTCCGATCCGGCCGTGCCGAGCGTGCCGAGCGGATGGCGGCCGAGCTGGATAAGGTGGGGATTCATGGCACCTTAGAAGGCGCCCGGCAGTATGCGGATAATCCGGAAATCCTGAGCCGTGCTCATTTTGCCCGTCACTTGGTCAAAACCGGTGTCTGTAAAGATATGGGCTCGGTGTTTAAGCGTTATCTGGTGCGTGGCAAGCCCGGTTTTGTTGAACATGAATGGGCGCGTTTGCACGAAGCAATTGAATGGATTCGCGGCGCGGGTGGCGTTGCTGTACTCGCTCATCCTGCCCGTTATGAAATGGGTAATGAAACACTTCGGGTCTTGCTCACCGAGTATAAACGCCTTGGTGGAGAAGCCATTGAGGTGGTTTCCGGCTGCCATGGTATTCCTGATGCAGCACGATTTGGCAGGCTGGCTCAGGAGTTTGGTTTTTTAGCGTCTTGCGGCACGGATTATCACGCGACTGGAGAAGGCGCGCGTGAGCCAGGTCTGAATCCCGATTTACCTATGGACTGCCAGCCTGTCTGGCATCGCTGGTTGCCACCAGAGACGATGTCCTCTTCCTCAACTTTAGGTTAAATAATGTCTCAGTTTTTTTCGATTCACGCAGAAAATCCGCAAGCACGCCTTATTAAACAAGCGGTTGATATTATTCGTAAGGGTGGAGTGGTGGTTTACCCTACGGATTCTTGTTATGCCATCGGCTGTAAGCTTGACTCTAAGGATGCTTTAGAGCGAATCAAGCGTATTCGCCAGTTAGATGACAAGCATCACTTCACGCTGGTTTGCAGTGATTTATCGCAAATTGGCACTTACGCTAAAGTGGATAACCGAGTCTACCGCATCCTGAAAGCGACTACTCCCGGTAGTTACACTTTTATTTTGGAAGCCTCAAAAGAAGTGCCACGCCGAGTCTGGCATCCTAAGAAATCCACAATTGGTTTGCGTGTACCGGATCATCCAATTGCTTTGGCGATGCTGGAAGAGCTGGGTGAGCCCATTTTATCGTCTACTTTAGTTCTGCCTGGTGATGAAGATCCTTTAACTGATGCCTGGGAGATTCGTGATCGCCTGGAGCATGAGGTTGATCTGGTGATTGAAGGTGGTTATTGCGGGATGGAGCCAACTACGGTGGTGGATTTATCGGGTGATCAGGTGGAGTTGCTGCGCGCTGGTAAGGGCAGTTTGCTGCCCTTAGGTTTATAACGGCTCAGAGGCAGCCAGCAGCGCATTGAATAAAGAAGGGTATTAAATGGAATTTAATCTGATTCAAAAAATTGCTATCTGGGCATTGCCGGTTCTGTTTGCTATTACTGCGCATGAAGCGGCGCATGCCTATGTTGCGAAGAAGTTTGGCGATCCAACGGCTTATTTATTAGGTCGTGTGACATTTAATCCGCTTAAGCATATTGATCCGATCGGAACAATTTTACTGCCCCTGATTTTTCTAATTTTGCCGGGTGGTTTCTTATTTGGCTGGGCAAAGCCTGTGCCGGTTGATTTTGGGCGGCTAAAAAAACCCAAGCAAGATATGTTATGGGTCGCAGCAGCGGGGCCTGGGGCTAATTTTGCGATGGCGATTATATGGGGCCTGTTTTTTAAACTGGCCGAGGGACTTGATGGCAGCTCGTTTCAATTGCCGCTGGCTTATATGTCGCAGGCAGGGATTAGCATTAATGTGTCTTTGATGGTTTTGAATTTGATCCCGGTGCCGCCACTAGATGGCGGTCGTATTTTGTTGTCTCTGCTGCCTAATCATCTGGCGGCAAGGCTGGCTCTTGTAGAGCCCTATGGCATGTTTATTTTGATTGGCTTACTGGCTACAGGTGTATTGGGTGGCATTATGGCGCCGTTTATGGCCCTGGCTTATCGTCTCGTTCATTTTATTGTTTGATAAATAGTGCTGCTGCCGGGCAGGCGTTCGTAATGACGCTGCTCTTTGATTGTTTTTTATAGGATTTGCGATGTTCCCCGATCGTGTTCTTTCTGGTATGCGCCCCACTGGCAAGCTGCATCTTGGTCATTACCACGGTGTATTAAAAAACTGGGTGCAATTACAGAGTGAATACCAGAGCCTGTTTATGGTGGCTGACTGGCATGCACTGACGACTAATTATGATGATGTCAGCGTAATAGAAAAAAATGTCTGGGATATGGTTATTGACTGGATTGCTGCCGGGGTGGATCCGGCTCAGGCCTGTATATTTATCCAGAGTCGTGTACCCGAGCATGCAGAATTGCAGCTTTTATTATCAATGATTACACCACTGTCCTGGCTGGAGCGCGCCCCTAGTTATAAAGACCAGATCGAAAAGCTTAGCCATAAAGACTTGGATACCTTTGGCTTTTTGGGCTACCCGCTATTGCAGGCTGCGGATATTTTGCTTTATCGCAGTAATTTAGTGCCGGTTGGCGAGGATCAGGTTCCGCATATTGAAATTACCCGTGATGTGGCGCGCCGTTTTAACCATGTATTTGGCAAGGAAGCGGGCTTTGCTGAAAAAGCAGAAGCGGCGATTAAGAAAATCGGTGGTAAAAAAGGCAAGCTTTACGATGGATTACGCACTCGTTATCAGCAAGATGGTGATGTAGACGCCCTGGAAGCGGCACGCTCTCTTTTGCAGGAAACACAGAATTTAAGCCACGGAGACCGGGAAAGATTATTTGGTTATCTGGAAGGCGGCGGCAAAATGATTTTGCCGGAAGCTCAGCCGCTTCTTACCGAAGCCGCACGCTTACCCGGGCTGGATGGACAAAAGATGTCTAAATCCTATGGCAACACGATTAATTTGCGTGAAAGTGCCGATTCGGTAACAAAAAAGATCAGGCAAATGCCTACAGACCCGGCGCGCGCACGCCGTGCGGATGCTGGCGAGCCAGAGCGCTGTCCTGTATGGAAGCTGCATCAGGTTTATTCATCGCCCGAGGCCAGAAAATGGGTGGTAGAAGGCTGTAAAAGTGCAGGTATCGGGTGCCTGGAGTGCAAACAGCCGGTGATTGATGGCGTGCTCGCAGAGCAAAAACCGATGTTCGAGCGTGCCCAGCCCTATCTTGAAGACCTGACACTGGTCAAAAGCATTGTGGCCGATGGCTGCGAGCGGGCAAGAGATCTGGCCAGGGACACGATGCGGGATGTACGTGAAGCAATGGGGCTGTCTTATTACTAGGAATAGAGTTGGTGCGCGGTAAACAGGAGGTAATATGTCAGAAAAAAAACGCAGTGCAGTATTGCCGGTTGTTCTAATTGCAGTGGGTGGCGGCTGGTTAATTAACGAGCTGCAATTGATGCCGCAAATGGGCACATTAATTATTCTGGGGTTGATTGCTGCGGGGATTGCTGTGCTGGCATTGGAAGGAATAAATAAATCCAGCGTGGTTACTGCACCAATGTTGATTGCAGCAGGCTTTGCACTCTATTTGAAGGATTATCATGCAATCGGACTTAAACTTTCTATTCCAGCCTTAATGGTTTTGGCTGGCTTATTGATGTTATTGGCAAGATCCAGCCATATTGCGGACCGGGCAGAGCAGAATATACAGGAATAGAGAGATCGCTTTAAAAAGAGACATCACTTAACCATGCTTTAATCCAGGTTAACGACGGCATGCAGGGCGGCAAAAGCGCGTTTTTGTTCTGCTGTCCACTGTTTTATTGTGTATTCGGTACTTGCTGCTGCAGCTCGATCATTAAACTCAACAACCGCCAATAATTTAATGGGCGGGTGAATTCGCGTATAGCGGGCACCTTTGCCACTTGCATGGGCAGCATAGCGTTTTTCTACATCCACGGTAATTCCTGTATAAATTGAATAATTCTGGCATTCGATCAGGTATACGAACCATGGTTTGTAGGGGCTTGTTAATTCTTTAGGCATATTGTATGACTTTTTCAGCATCACTTGATAATGCGCTTTATCTCACTTTAGAGGATGGATGTAAATCATTACGTTTTGACGGACATTCAATACAAAGTGCAATGAATCTGGATGATCCTTATTCTCTGGCTTTGGGTTACTCGCAAACGATGATGGGTTTTCTGCTTTTTGTTCCGGATCCAAAGCGGGTATTAATTGTGGGCTTGGGTGGCGGCTCTTTGCCAAAATATTGCTATCGCTATTTACCTGAAAGTAAAGTAACCACGCTGGAAATTAATGAAGAGGTTATTGCATTACGTCATGAATTTTTTATCCCCGATGATAATGAGCGATTTCGTATTATTCAAACCGATGCAGTTGATTATATAACGCACGGGCATGCTGAGGCTGATGTCATTATGCTGGATGCTTATGATCATGAAGGCCTGCCAGCTTCTCTTGCAACAGAATCTTATTATGATCATTGCCGTATGGCTTTAACGGATAAAGGGGTGCTGGTGATTAATTTGTGGGGAACAGATCCCCAATTAAATATTTATATCGAAAGATTAAAGCGGGTTTTTAATGAGCGTGTTTGGTTTTGCCGTGCATTCAATAGCTATAACGTGATTGTTTTTGCCAGTAAGGATGAAAACTTTAAAATAAACTGGATTAAGCTGCTGTTTTCAGCATCCAGGATGGAAGCTCTGCATGATTTGGATCTGCAGGGTATTGTGCGGCGTTTGCGTGCAGGCCTGCAATATAGCCTGGGCTGATTTTTTACAAACTGAAGAAGCTGGTATGATTCGCTCCTTATTTGAAGGATTAAAAAAAGAGATCAAGAAATGCAAGAATTTGAAGTTGAACTCAGCAATGAATTTATTGAGCTGCATAATTTATTGAAAATCACCAATGTTGCCAGCTCAGGCGGGCAGGGGAAACAAATTGTTGCTTCGGGTGATGTGCTGGTTGATGGTCAGCAAGAGCTGCGTAAAGCGTGCAAAATTCGTGCGGGGCAGGTGGTTCAGGTGGGGGAATCGGTGCTGATTCGCGTTGTGGCCGCCGCCGAGTAAATAAAAATGAAAAAAATCACTTCTGCAGACATCATTGCGCTGGCTGCATCGGCAAAGGCGTCTTCACGCCGCCGGGCTAATCTGAATATGCATAAAGAGTTAGCAGATCCGATCCAGCGCCTGGCCATTGCCATGGAGCCGGGCACGCTGGTTCGTCCGCATCGTCATCCGCATACCTGGGAGCTGCTCTACCCTTTGGCCGGAAGATTTGTGGTATTGCATTTTAATGATGCAGGTGAAGTGATTGCCCGCCAAATTCTAGGTGAAGACGCTGCTTTGCTGGAAACCTGCCCGGGGGTATGGCACGCCGTATTATCTTTAGATCAGGGCGGGGTGATTTTTGAAGTGAAGCATGGCCCCTATATGCCGATTGCCGCGCAGGACTTTGCGCCGTGGGGGCCTCTGGACGGTGATAGTAGAGTGGCCGATTTACTGGCCTGGTATCAGCAGGCTCAGGTGGGGGACCGCTGGCTTGCCTGA
Source organism: Iodobacter ciconiae (assembly GCF_003952345.1). Classification (NCBI taxonomy): domain Bacteria; kingdom Pseudomonadati; phylum Pseudomonadota; class Betaproteobacteria; order Neisseriales; family Chitinibacteraceae; genus Iodobacter; species Iodobacter ciconiae. The sequence continues at coordinate 1,019,629 of NZ_CP034433.1, forward strand.
TTAGTCCGTAACCACCTGATGGAGAAGTATTCACGGCCAATATGTTGATATTTCTGCTTATGATGAAAAGCACATACAGTGCTTTTCATCATAAGAGGGCGGTTAATCCAGGCTCAGTGTTTCTTTGTCCAGCTCGATGGCCTTATCTACAGCGGCTAAAAATGTCTGGCGTACCCTCAGTTTTGTATTTTTATGGGCTTTCATACTGATTTTCTTCAGTGACTGGGCTACGGCTATGGCGCTATCAGCCAGAGCTTCCGGTTCAACCAGTAAATCTAAAAATCCTGCCTCTGCCGCGCCTTGCGGGCTAAACATTTCTCCATTGATGACTGAGCGCTCAAATGCTGCCGGACTCAAGCGATTGCGCGCAATAACAATCCCTGTGTAGGGCATGGTCATTCCAATTTGTACTTCATTCAGGCCAATGCTAAACGGGCCTGTTACACCGATACGGTAATCTGCAGACAGCAATAAAAAAGCACCTTTGGCAATGGCGTGCCCCGGGCATGCAATGATAACAGGGTAGGGATGCGCTAACAGACGGCGGCTTAGCTTTGAGCCCGCAGTTACAAGCGGCACGGCCTGATCCAGGCCAGAGCTCATCACTTTCAGGTCGTAACCAGCAGACAAAATGCCTGGCCCTGACGTAATAATAACCACCGCCTGATCTTGCTCAGCCTGATCAAGGGCCTGGTTAAAAGCATCAATCACAGCCATGGAGATAGCATTTACCTTGCCATGGCTTAGGGTCAGTATTGCAATGCCATCGGTCAATTGATAAGAAATAAGTGAGTTCATTCTTGAGCCCGGGTGGAAGATTGGGTGTAAACCTTATCGGCTCTATGCTTATTGGTAAAGTGGGGCAAGCCCACTTTTTTTGCAATCAAAGGGCTATAAATACTTGAAAATAGCCTTAGATTATTGCGCGCATATTTCTTTTTTCTTTCATTGAGTGGTGCATTGATTGGAAGGTGTGGTAGATACCACTCAAATGTAATGAATAATATGTACTAAATATACAAATAAAAAATGACAATAGGATATGATTTTCAGGGCATTTTTATCCCCTTTTTATCGAAAAATGCACGGTAATAGTACAAGGCACACTGCATAAAAAGCATAAAAATGTTTGTATTTTTTTTGAATCCTGGCACTGGCGGGTTTATTAATAAGCAGAGTCGTTAAAATTTTCTTACAACTAACTTGTGTTATTTTTAGTATTTGCTTGCTTTTTTGAAAGTGTTTTTGTATCTCCTTGATTGGATTGAAATAAGTATTTCATTGTATTGTTGTTTTGATATTAATTTGATCGATTTAGCCACTGCTTTTATCGTAAGCAAATCAAGCTGGGATTATCCCTAGCTTGTCGCTAATTCTTTGATTTGCATCAAGTGTGTCAGAAAAATTAGCATATATTTCCTCCCCGTTTAGCTCTTGTGTTAGTTACATATCGTTACATTCGCATTATTCACCTATGGTAATTTTTCCTTAGCGAAAGCCGCAGATACAAATACAGCGGTTATGCAGAGCAAGGAATCTCACGTTTAAGTGAGTATTTGTAAGGCTAAATATCAGGGGGCTTTCATGCATATAAAAAAATTATCAGTTGCGATTGCTTTAATCGGTGCTGGAGCTTCAATAAGCGCTCAGGCTGAAGAAATAGTAAATAAAGTTGAGCGCGTTGAAGTAACAGGGTCGAGCATTAAGCGCGTGAAGAAAGAAGGTGCAACTGCCGTAGAAACGGTAAATCGTAAAGCAATTGAAAAAACCGGCGCTACTACTGTTCAGGAGCTGGTAAAGAATATTACTGCTGTTGATTTTTTTGATTATGGTGATCAAAAAGCAAACTCTCCAACCAGCTCTGGCGCTTCGAATATTAAAATGCGCGGCTTGAATGAAAGTGATGTGCTGGTTTTGATGAATGGCCGCCGTATTCCTACTGCTGCATTTACAGATGTAGGTGGTGCAGGGGCTGCGGTTGACATCAATATGATTCCGCTTTCTGCAATTGAGCGTGTAGAGGTATTAAAGGATGGCGGCTCTGCCATCTATGGCTCTGACGCTGTTGCAGGGGTCGTAAATTTCATTACCAAGAAAAACTATCAGGGCGGTGAAATTCGCGGTGGTTTAGGTCAGTCCAGCCGCGGGGATGGCACAGAAAAAACGTTTGGTATGACCGGTGGCTATGGTGATCTGAATGAGCAAGGGTTCAATGTTTTAGCAACATTTGATCTGTTGAAGCGCGATGCAATCTATGCAAAAGACAGAGACATGACGAAGTCTAATGATTTTAGGCGGTTCGGTGGTTCAGATGATCGCAGTGACTATTCGCCCTATGGCAATTTATTAAATGATGATGGCGATATCATTGGCACGGTTAAGCCAGGTTGCCCGGCAGAATTGCAAGCCGATAAAGGGTGTAAGTATGACCCTCTGGCGTCACTCTTAACGATTAATAATGCAGCTGACCGAATGGGCACAATGCTGCAAGGCAGCGTAAAGATTACTGACAATATTACGGCGATGGTGCAAGGCTTTTATTCTAAGTCAACTGACCATTTTGAGGCCCATCCGGTTCCCGATGTATTTTTGACTGCGGATGGTAAAGAATATCTAGGCCGGTTTATGCAGGCTGGCCCGCGGACAACGGATCGCGAGTCTACCCTATCCCAATTGACTGCAGGTCTGGATGGCAGTACGGGTGGTTTTGACTGGAGTGTTTCTGCTGGGTACGGTGTCAGCAAATCAACTAATCAAGACAGCAACTATTTGCATGCAGTGAAGTACAAGGAAAACAAAGATAAGATTGATGCCACATCAATCACTAATGATCAGGCCTTAGTCGACAGTATCAAGGTAAGCCCGCTGCGTGAAGCTGAAAATAAACAGTCATTTTTTAATGCAAAAGTGAGTGGCGAGACAGGTATTAATCTGGATGGTGGGGCGGTTGCATTTGCTGTTGGTATGAGCCTGGTGAAGGAGTCATTGGTTGATACGCCTGATTTATTAACCCAGGCGGGTTTGGTTAAGGGCTCGATTAAACAAGCGGCAACCGATGTTTCTCGTACAGGTCAGGGTTTGTTTGCCGAGTTAGCCATTCCTGTTACAAAGGCGCTGGAGTTTCAGGCGGCTGCCCGTTACGATCAGTATGATTCGGAATCCCATCTATCACCACGTTTGGCCGTTCGGTTCCAGCCTATTGCCGAGCTAATGTTTCGCTCTTCATTTTCGGAAAGCTTCCGTATGCCTTCGCTTAAGCAAATTAGCGAAAATCCATCGGAAGGCTCGTATAAGTTTTCTGGTGAAGACTGTAAATATATAAATAAACCTGAAGGCTGCAATGTAAGTGGTTATACGCAAACAAAAGGAAATGCTAATTTAAAACCTGAAATTGGCAATTCATTTAATTTTGGTGCAGTGGTTGATATCGGTGTATTTAGCGGTAGCCTTGATTGGTGGTTAATGAAAAAAGATGATGTAATCACTACGCCAACAGAATCTGAGGCATTAGCTGCAGGCCAGTGGTTTATTCGGGATAAACAGCCTATTGTATTCAAGCAATTATTGAATCGTGGCAAGTTTGAATCATCCGGTATTGATACTGATTTAAGAGTGCGCCTTCCTCTGGAAATTGCTACGGTTACTTTTTCAAATAGTAATTCTTATTATTTATATAGCAAATCTACCAATGCGGCAGGAGAGATGGAGGATGGACTGGATGTCATGATTAATGGCACTCCAACACCCGTTTGGCGTAATACTTTCCGCGTTGATATTGAAAAGTCAGGCTGGTCGGGTGGTGCTGCTGTTCGCTCTACAGCGGGCTTTAAAGATTCAAAAGTAAGTGTTGATGATAAAGCGAATTATGATCCGGAGACTAAGCGCGTTGATAGTTTTACCGAAGTCGATCTTAACCTTAGCTATACCGGTTTTAAAGGGATAAAGCTTGATTTTACGGTGAAAAATGCACTGGATGCCGAGCCCCCATTCTCTAATGTTGGGACAACATTCCAGTATCCGGGATATGCCCCAATTTATAGTGCACGCGGTCGTTTCTATAGTCTGGGCGCAAAGTACTCGTTCTAAAAAAAGGGAAGTGTTTCCTGTGAGGGCTTTGTCCTCACAGGTCATCCTTTTGCTTTATTCACAGAGTGCAGCAAATATAACGATTTTTTTTAAACTGGCATTATTTTGTATTGGTGATGCCTGTACATTAATAATCTGTCATATTTTTTGTTGACGTTAATTTATAAAATTAAGCATAAAAATAAATAAAAAACAGCTGCAGTCTGATTGTCTGAGATTATTCTTATTAATTTTATGTTTAATTGTTATTTTTGACGGGCTAGAGAAAACCCTAGTAAAAAATTATTATTTACAGGCGTATGTTAATAGCAGCTTGATTATTTTATTAAGCTATTTCGTAAATTATTTAAAGGAGAGCATCGTGGAAGCTTTTGGCCAGAATGCACGCGATCGCCGTGCAGTGGGCTTAATGGGGGTGGCTGCCTTGCATGTGCTCGTTGTTTATGCGCTGGTTACCGGCTTGGGTAAAGATCTGGTTAAGGTCATTCAGCAAAAAGTTGAAGTGGCTGTGATTAGTGAGCCGCCGCCACCGCCTCCGCCGCCACCACCTCCGAAAATTGAAAAAGTGGTGAAAGAAACAGCTCCGCCGCCACCAAAGCAGCAGCCGGCTTATGTTCCGCCTCCTGTCGTTGCGCCGACGACCCAGTCGGCCAATACGGTTCAGGCGACTTCGGAAGTAAAAGCGCCTTCGGCCCCGGCTGTGCCTCAGGTCACCGCGGCCCCGGCAACCCCTGCCGGTCCGATTTCAACGGTGGGTAATTGCAGTAAATTTGGTGGCCTGGAGTTTCCTCGCAAGGCTTTGAGTGAAGATATCAGTGGAGTGGTCACGATTGTTTACAAGACAAATTCAGACGGAAAGCTGAGCGAAATTATCAGCTCTAAGTTTACAAGTGGGATTCCAGCATCTTTCCGTAGTCAGTTTTTGCAAGCGGCCAAGCAGTCTTTACAGGGTAATAGCTGCAAGCCGGATACGATTTTTGAGCAAGAGCTTTCTTTTAAGCTCGATACAGAATAATTAGCCCCTCACTTTTTTCATGGAGTATCCCGATCATGGCCAAGTTCTCCCGCCAATTTTTTATGTTCGCAGCCGCTGCTGCAGCGTGTGCACTGCCAGTACTGGCAAATACCACGACAGCCGTTGCCAATCCGTATGGTATTGATGCTTTATGGGCGCAAGGTGATATCGTCGCTAAAGGCACTTTAGTCATTTTGCTGACTATGTCGGCGGCAACCTGGTACGTGGGTATTGTTAAGATTCTGGATCAGCGCCGCCTGATTAAATTAGGTCGTGATTTACTTAAAGCACGTGGCCCGGAGCTGCTGAGCCGAGCTAAAGAGCTGAAAGATGACGGTATTTACAGCTCGGTAGCCCATGCAGGCGCACAGGCTGCGAGCGAGCATCATGGCGAATTAAGCAAAAATGTAGACCTGAATACCTGGGTTTCGATGGCAACTTACGATGCAGCAGATCATGCCAGCAGCCAAATGCAGGCAGGGATGTCGGTGATTGCAACTGTTGGCTCTACCGCTCCTTTTGTTGGTCTTTTTGGTACGGTTTGGGGCATTTACCATGCACTGACAGCAATTGGTATTTCCGGGCAGGCTTCGATTGATAAAGTGGCAGGCCCGGTGGGTGAGTCGCTGATCATGACGGCAATCGGTCTGGCTGTTGCCGTGCCTGCCGTATTGGGTTACAACTGGCTGGTGCGCCGTAATAAGTTAGTGGTGGAAATGGTTCATGCTGTAGCTGCCCGCCTGCATACCAATTTACTCAGCACACCTAAGTAATCATTATGAGATATCTGCGGCCAGGGCAAAGGGCATCCAGCCAGGATGACGATGTAATATCAGCGATTAATACCACGCCATTGGTTGACGTGATGCTGGTTTTGCTTATTATCTTTTTAATTACCATTCCAGTAGTAACGCAAACGATTAAACTGACTTTACCTAAAGAGGTCAATATTCCAACGCAAACCAAGCCGGAAAACATTGTTTTAGGCGTGGATGATAAAAGCAATATTTATTGGAATATCAGCCCAGTGAAGTCAGATGAAGAATTACTGGCCCGTTTGGTTAAAGTTGCAAAAATGGATCCCCAACCGGAAATTCACATTCGTGGTGATATGTCTTCCAAATATAGTTCGGTAGGGCGGATTGTATTAGCCGTACAAAGGGCGGGGATTGTAAAAATTGCCTTTATTACCGAGCCTCCTGCCAGAAATTAATGGAAGAGTGAAGTGCCGGGCAATGGTTTATGCCATTTAAACTGTTGCCCCACTGAATCATTAGATAAGTAAATGCGCTGTGGAGAACAATTATGGGTATGCAAGTCGGTGGTAATGACGATGATATGATGATGGAAATCAATACCACGCCATTGATTGACGTGATGCTGGTTTTACTGATTATGCTGATTATCACTATCCCAATTCAAACACATGCTGTCAAACTGGATATGCCGGTTAATTCACCTGCTAAACCGGCAGAAAAACCGGAAATAGTTCAGATTGATATTGGCAGTAATAATATTATTTCATGGGCTGGCACTCCTTTGGCAGATCGTGCTGCTTTAGAAAAAAATCTGTCTGAAGCAGCCCGCAAAGCCGTGCAGCCAGAGTTTCATATTCGCCCTGATAAAGATGCAAATTATGAATCTGTTGCTCTGGTTCTGGCCAGCTCGCAGCGATTAGGGGTAAAAAAGATTGGTATTGTCGGGCATGAGCAATTTATAAAATAATTGAAAGCAGGGCATTTTTGCCCGGCTTTTATATCGAAGAAAAGATAAAATTGAATAGCAGGCATTAACCTCTTTTTATGTATGCAGATTAAAAATAATCGCAAAGAAAGATCTGATTAACCTTTGCCGGGAAATATTTTGAATAAAATAGCGATAAGCCTTGCTGTATTTTTTTCTTCTGCGCCGCTATTGGCGGCGCAAGGTGGTGCATTGCTTTTACCTTCTGCCGCTGATATTGCACGCCAGTGTCAGCAGACAATTTCTCAGGCAAAAGAAAAAATGGCTGCATTGGAAAAATTGCCACTGGCAAAAGTCAATGCAGCTAATACATTGGGTGAATGGAATAGAATTAATCAAAACCTGGATCACTTTGGCGGGCCGATGGGTTTGTTATCAGAAGTGAGCCCATCAGCACCAGTGCGTACTGCTGCTGATGCGTGCAATTTAAAAATGTCTGCACTGATCAGTGAAGTTTTACAAAGTGAGGCTCTATATAACCGGTTTAAAGCTTTAAAGCCGAAAGATGCTATTGATGCAGAGGCTAAAGCCGATTTGCTTAGCTATTTTGAAGATCGTGGCGTTAATTTATCCAAAGAAAAACGTAAAGAATTAGCCGCTATTTTTAATAAAATAGAAAAATTGCAACAGGATTTCTCCCGCAATATGCGGGATAATCAGGCCAGAATCAGCTTTATGGCTGAAGAATTAAAAGGTGTTTCGGCCAGCTTTTTAGAGTCTGCCAAAAAAGATGCAGCAGGCCAGTATGTATTGGGTTTTGATTATCCCGAAATTGATGCGGTGATGGGCTATGCAGAAAATGAAGCTAGCCGTGAGCGTTATTACATTGGCCGGATGAAAATTGGCGGCGCGGCTAATTTACAAATTTTAAAAGAAGTTGTCGAATTAAGAAAAAAAATTGCCCAACTCGCCGGTTATTCCAGTTACGCCGCATTTGCTATTCGTAATAAAATGGCCGCAACACCCGAAGCAGTTAATACTTTCCTGGCCGATGTGCAAACGCGGGTTACCGCCTTAGAAAAATCAGATATCGAAGAGTTGCGCCAGGAAAAAATCCGCTTTACCGGCAAGGCCGACAGCGTGTTAAAGCGCTGGGATGTGCAATTTTATGAAGAGCAGTTAAAAGCCCGTCGCTATCAGCTTGATCAAAAACAAGTGCGTGAGCAGTTTCCTACCGAGCCGACCATTGCCTGGATGATGAACGTCACCGGCACACTCTATGGCGTTGATTTTCGCCCGAATGCCCAATTAAAAACATGGCACAAAGAGGTGCGTGCTTATGACGTATTTGATCGCAGCAGCAAAAAATACCTCTCCAGTTTTTACCTCGATCTTTTCCCGCGTGATGGTAAATATAAACACGCAGCAGCTTTTCCTGTGCGCGGCGTCAGCAGCTTAAGCGGGCAAACACCTGTCAGCGTTTTAGTCACCAATTTTAGTCGTGAAGGCTTTAATCAGAATGAGCTGGAAACGCTTTATCACGAGTTTGGCCACATTATGCATGGCGTATTATCCAAGACACGTTACACCATGCATGCAGGCACATCGGTGAAGCGTGATTTTGTTGAAGCGCCATCACAAATGTATGAAGAATGGGCGCGCCGGCCCGAAGCGGAAGCGTTATTTAACGATACTTGCTCAAGCTGCAAGCCGATTGATCCTCAGCTGATTGCCAAAATGGACGAGGCCCGCCGTTTTGGCCGCGGGCTGAAATACGCCCGTCAGGTACTGTATTCCGCTTATGACATGGCTCTGGCTGCTGCAGACGCGGCAGATCCACTGGCTGTATGGCAAAAGATGGAGGGTAAAACGCCGCTGGGCTATGTGGCAGGTACAGAGTTCCCCGGCACCTTTGGTCATATCGTGGGCGGCTACGCAGCAGGCTATTACGGCTATATGTGGTCTGAAGTGTTAGCGCTGGATATGTTGTCTGCCTTTGGCAGTAATGTCATGGATGTACAACAGGGCAAGCGTTATCGCGAACTGATTTTGGAAAATGGCGGTCAGAGGCCGGCGATGGAGCTGGTTGAAGAATTTATTGGCCGTAAACCTAATGCTGATGCGTTTTTTCAGGAGATTAGCGGTCAGCGTGGCGTGGCGGCTAAAGCGGCTGAATGAATAGCTGGTTGAATATGATTTAGACGAGTGTGCTTCTTTATAAAAAAAGCATTTGTCTAAATGGATTAAAGGGGGAGAAGGTGATGAAAAAACTATTAAGCATCGCCATAGCGGGGGCGCTATTTAGCCAGCCAGCATTAGCTGCGGATATGAATAAAGTGTTGAGGGTGTCATTTAGAGCCCCTGAAACAGGTTTTGATCCTGGCAAAGTATCGGATGTGTATTCCAGCTCAATTACAGAAAATGTATTTGATCCGATGCTTACTTATGATTTTATGGCAAGGCCTGTAAAACTCATCCCGAATACACTGACTGAAATGCCGCAATTGAGTGAAGATGGCAAGGTATTAACACTGCATATTAAAAAGGGCATTTACTTTGCGCCTGATGCGGTATTTAAAGGCCAGAAGCGTGAATTAACTGCTGCGGATTATGCCTATTCACTTAAACGTCTTGTTGATCCTGCAACAGGGTCCCCAACAGGGTATTTGATTGCTGGCAAGTTTATTGGTCTCGATGAATGGCTTAAGTCGGCCAAAAATGGCAAGCTTGATTATGATAAAACGGTTGAGGGGATTAAAACACTAGACCGTTATACATTGCGGCTCACTTTAAAAGAGCCATATCCTGCATTGCAATATGTACTGGCTATGCCACATCTGGGCGCTGTGGCCCACGAAGTGATGGAAGCCTATGCGGATAACACGATGTCGCATCCGGTAGGCACAGGCCCGTATATGGTCACTGAATGGAAGCCCGGCACGCACATTTCGTTGCTGGCAAATCCAAATTACAGAAAAAGAGTGATTGATTACAAGCCAGGTGATGATAAAAGCGATCAGCAGATTGCGAAAGAAATGAATGGAAAAAGTATTCCTGAAATTGGCCGCGTAGAAGTGTCTATTATTCAGGAGGAGCAGCCCAGCTGGCTTGCTTTTAGAAATGGGGATTTGGATCTTGCGGGCTTGCCTCAGCCTCTGGTGCGCGGTTCCTTATTGCTTGATCCAAAAGATCCTTGGCGTGCAGATTTAAAGCCTGATTTAAAAAAAAGAAGAATTAAACTTTACCGCGATTTGGGTGAAGAAATTACCTTTTTCGTATTTAATATGCAAGATCCTGTGGTTGGAGGTCTAGGCAAAGACAAGATTGCTTTACGCCGCGCTATTGCCATGTCTTTTAATACGGCAGACACTATTCGTAATATTCGCCGTAATCAGGCAGTTAAGGCACAGTATATTGTTCCACCCAATGTAGCCGGGCATAACCCGAACTTTAAAGCAGCATTTGAATATAACCCGGCTTTGGCAAATGCTTTGCTGGATGAATTTGGCTATAAAATTGGCAAAGATGGAAAACGCCTATTACCTAATGGCTTGCCATTTGAAATTGACTTTATTACAGGCACCAGCGGTATTGATAAACAGTGGAATGAATACTGGCAAAAAGCCTTTGACTCGATAAAAGTAAAAGTAGCATTCAGGCAAATGCAATGGAATGAACAGGTTAAATCGCTGCGCACCTGCAGCTATGGTATGGATGGTGCAGCATGGCTGGCAGATTATCCGGATGGCGACAATTTTACCATGATGCTTTATGGTAAAAATATTGGCAGTGAAAATTATGCCTGCTACAAATCGCCGGGCTATGACAGGCTTTATGAAGCATCCCAAAAGTTAGCTGACAGCCCGGAGCGTAATGCGCTTTATGATCAAATGAATAAAATCATGATGGCTGATACACCTTGGGTAATGGGTGATACGCGGTTTAATAATTACCTGACGCATCAATGGGTCAGGGGTTATAAACCCCATCCGCAATTTAATACCCTGTGGCGATATCTGGATATTAAAAAGTAATGATTAATATTGATTGATTTGTGGCCAGGGAAAAATAATGCTTGCCTATATTATTCGCCGTATTTTGCAAATGATTCCGACCTTATTCGGGGTTATGCTATTGGTGTTTTTTTTATTCTCTGTTGTGGGGGGCGACCCAAGCCTGATTCTTGGGGGAAAACATTTAACCGAGGAAGTTTTAAATAATATCCGCAGCCAGCTGGGTCTGGATAAGAGCTTGCCGGAGCAATTTTTTATATTTGTAAAGCAGGTGCTGACTTTAGATTTTGGTACCTCGTGGTCTACGCAGCAGCCAGTATCCAGTATGATTGCCAGCCGCATTGGGCCATCATTAACCTTAACCGGCTCTTTACTGGTGGTGAGCTTATTGGTGTCTATTCCATTGGCGGCTGTCGTGGCGTATTTCCGTGGTGGTTTAACCGATCGGGTGGTCACCATTGCGTGTACGGTAGCGATGTCGATTAGTGCGCTGGTATATATCGTGGTGGGCCAATATATTCTGGCTTATGAATTATCATGGTTCCCGGTGCGTGGATGGGGTGATTCTCTATTCACCAATTTACTGGTTTATGTGCCTTTGCCATTATTAATGGGGTTGTTGGTTTCAATTGGCCCGGATATTCGTTTTTATCGCAGTTTTTTTATTGAAGAAATAAATAATGATTATGTGCGCACTGCGCGTGCCAAGGGTTTATCCGAGCAAAAAATCATGCTTAAGCATGTATTACGTAATGCCATGATTCCGGTGGTAACCACGGTCATGATGTCCTTGCCATTTTTAATGATGGGGGCGTTAATTCTGGAAAGCTTTTTTGGTATTCCGGGTATGGGCAATGAAGTATTGCTGGCGGTGAATAAAAGTGATTTTCCGGTTATTAAAGCCGTAACCATTTATATCGCAATGGCAACGATGGTATTTAATTTGCTGGCGGATCTGGTTTACAAATTAATCGATCCACGCGTTCAGCTTAAATAAGCCCGGAGTATGTAAATGGATGCAATTATTAAAGCAATGCCGGGTTTGCAAACAGAAACGGCATCAAAAAGTTTGTGGGCATTAGGCTGGCAACGGCTTAAGCGTAATAAAGTAGGTTTTATTGCGCTATGGGTGGTGGTGGCTTATTTACTGATTGCGGTGGGGGGCTGGGTCAATATGGTGGCCAGCCACTGGGCCGATGAAGTGGCCGTGCCCTATGCACCGCCTTCCTGGATGACCAAGGGTAAAGACAAGCAATTACCGCCAGGCAAACATATAGCGGCGAAGGAGGAGCAAGAGATTCAGACTCTGCTGCCCTCTGAAGACCCGATTGCCAAAGAGCTGGCTGCGGCGCAAAAAAATGTTGCCAAGTACGCAGATAACAGCCCTCCCAGGCGTGAAACGATGCCTTTTGGGGCAGATTTACGTGGCCGTGATGTGATCACAAAAACCATTAAAGGGACATCAACTTCAATTTTTGTCGGCATTTTTGGTGCCATTCTGGCGCTATCAATTGGTACGGCGCTTGGGGCTGTGTCAGGTTATTTTGGTGGCAAAGTTGATGATTTCCTAACCTGGTTTTACAGCATCTTTACTTCTGTTCCGGATATGCTTTTGCTGCTGTCTTTTGCTGCAGTTTCCGGCCGCGGGATCAGCACCATTATTATGGTAATGGCTTTAACGAGCTGGACAGGGACATATCGCCTGGTACGGGCCGAGTATATGAAGCTGAAAAACCGCGAATATGTACAGGCTGCCGATGCAATTGGCGCTTCGCATTCCCGCCGTATGTTTGTGCATATCTTGCCAAACATCAGCCATTTGCTGCTGGTTCAGTTTTCTTTGATGACGGTTGCTTTGATTAAATACGAAGCCATTCTGTCTTTTCTGGGGTTTGGTGTAGGTGTTACTCAGGTGAGCCTGGGATCAATGCTGGCCGAAGCACCTGCAGAGCTGGTGCAGGGCTTCTGGTGGCAAATGGTTGCGGTAACGATTGCAATGTCGGTGCTGGTGACTGCGTTTAGCCTGTTGGTGGATGCATTGCGCGACGCGCTTGATCCAAAAGTGAAATAAGGAGCGCGCGACATGTCCCAAAATACTGAAGCATTGCTATCGGTTCGTAATCTGGTGATTAATTTTCGCCAGGAAGACGGTGCTCGCTTTAACGCCATCAAAGGCGTGAGTTTTGATATCCCTAAGCACCGTACTGTGGCGCTGGTGGGCGAATCGGGCTCGGGAAAATCCGTCACTTCGATGGCGATTATGCAATTGCTGCCCCCTAACAATACCGAAGTCGGCAAAGACAGCCAGATTTTGTTTGAAGGGCATAATTTACTGGGTTTGAGTAATCGTGAGCTGCGCAAAATGCGTGGCAAAGATATTGCCATGATTTTCCAGGAGCCGATGAGCTCTTTAAATCCGGTGTTTACCGTTGGTGATCAGGTGGCAGAAACCCTGATGCTGCATGCCAGCTTAGGCCGTCGTGCTGCTGCAAAACGCGCGGTTGAATTACTCGCCGAAGTCGGTTTGCCTGATCCTGAAAAAAAGGCCAGTAACTATCCGCATGAGTTATCCGGCGGGCAGCAGCAGCGTGTGATGATTGCCATGGCGATTGCGTGCAAACCTAAGCTCTTGATTGCAGACGAGCCAACCACGGCGCTGGATGTCACCATTCAGAAGCAAATTTTACAACTGATTGCCGATCTGCAAAAAAAGCATGGCATGTCGGTGCTGTTTATTACCCATGATCTGGGTTTGGTGGGAGAGTTTGCCCATGATGTGGTAGTAATGCGCCACGGTGAGATCCGTGAGGCAGGCACGGTGGAGCAAATTTTTGATGCACCAGAAGACAGCTATACCAGGGCACTGCTGGCTTGCCGCCCGCACCTGGATCGCCGCCCGGAGCGCCTGGCCGTAATTGATGATTTTTTAAAAGCGGAAGGTTACACCGAGCCTGCAAATCGTGAGCGTGGTTATAAGGCGGATGATGAGATCGTGCTGGAGGTGAAAGGCCTCGGTAAATATTTTGAATCGCGTGAAGGCCTGTTTGGTAAACGTATTTTTCACGCCGCGAAAGATGTGTCGTTTAAGTTAGCACGTGGCAAAACACTGGGTATTGTGGGTGAATCAGGCTCGGGCAAAACCACCGTGGGCTTAACGCTGGTGCGCCTACATCAGGCCACCAGCGGCCAGGCATTTTTTAATGGCAAAGATTTATTTGCCATGAGCCCGCGGGAATTTAATGAATACAAGCGGCGTATTCAGATTATTTTTCAAAACCCCTATGCGTCTTTAAATCCGCGCTTTACTGTTGAGCAAATTCTGACCGAGCCGATGAAATTGCATGGCATTGGTGCAAATGATAGCGAGCGCATTAAGCTGGCGCGTGATTTACTCAATAAAGTAGATCTGCACGGGAATTCATTAGCGAAATACCCGCATGAATTCTCGGGAGGGCAGCGTCAGCGGATTGCCATTGCACGCTGCTTAACCATGAAGCCCGAAATTCTGATTTGTGATGAATCGGTATCGGCTCTGGATGTATCGGTGCAAGCACAGGTATTGAATTTACTGCAGGATTTGCAGGATGAATTTAAAATGTCTTACTTATTTATTTCGCATGATCTGGCCGTGGTTAAGCATATTTCGGATCAGGTGATGGTGATGAATAAAGGTGAGGTGGTTGAGCAGGCTGATGCGGATTCTATTTATTTAAATCCGGCTGCTCAATATACGCGTAAATTATTATCGTCTATTCCACAAGGTCGTGGCAGGGTACAGAATCAGCAGTATTTAAAGAGTGATTCAGTTATTTTATAAGCTGTTTGTAAAATATCCGCCGTTCAGACAGAAAGTCTGGGCGGCTTTTTTTTTGCAAAAAGAAGTATGGTGAGGGCTAATTGATGATGCCCTATTTAATCATCATTTTGTTATGGGTGATAAGTTGAGCATGGTCTAAGTTAAAGATGTTGTAATCGTTTTTTTAGGTGCATGTAATGATGCGTATTTTATTTTTTTGCAGCTTATGGCTGATGCCTGTATCCGCGCATGCACTTAAAATTGCGATGGTGCTCTGGCGTGGTGAAACCGCCGCTGAGCAGGGGTTTCGTGATGAGTTGAAAAAACTGGGTCTAAAACCTGTGCTGACTGTCTTTGATGCAAATCAGGATCGCACCGCCCTGGCTACAATGCTACGTACAAAGTTAGAGCCCCAGCTGGCATCGTATGATTATGTGTATAGCTTTGGTACAACAGCGACTTTAATGACCAAAAGCTTTTTAGCCGGGCGTAAGCCATTAATTTTTAATGCAGTATTCGATCCGGTTGGAGCAGGTATTGTCTCGGTAAATAAAAAAGATAATAAAGTAGTGGCAGGGGTGAGCAATATGGTTTTCTTGTCATTACAGATTAGCAATGCCCGAAAATATTTGCCTAAAGGCAGTAAAATGCTGATGCCGGTTAATCCACGGGAGCGTAATACACAATTGATTGCTGAGCAGTTAAAGTCAGTTGCTGCTGATTATCAATGGATATTAGAGACATGGCGAATTAACCCCGATAAAGTATTACTTAAAGCAGAATTACTGCGTTTGCAACAGGATGCCAGAGAGAGCGTGGTTTTTATTCCAGCAGATAGCTATTTAATCTCGGTTGCACCGGAATTAATGCAGGCGCTCAATGATGCACATATTGCAACCATTTGTAGTATTGAGGCTTTTATTCCTTATCGCTGCACGGTGGGAACGGTAGGGGATTACCGTGAGCAGGGTATGCTGGCGGCTCGGATTATTGCCATGAATCAGAAAGGAATCGGGTTGCAGGATATTCCAGTACAATACGATCCTGCTCCCCGGCTTATTGTTAAAGATATGCCACTACCCTAGTCCGCTTTAATTTGAATGGACTTTTAAATTGAGTTATTTCTATTGAATAATATTAAATTTATTAAATAAAATATTTACTGATTACTTTGTGTGTTTTGTTTATTAGTAAGGTTAAGTTGATTTTTGTTTATCTGCTTTAATGTTTTAGCCAAAGCCGGATTATTTACGGATTTGGCCTGCTTGTTTAGCTATTTTTGATTCCCATCCCAATACCAAATCGTAGCGCCATAATCAGAGCCGGGAAAATCTGGCATTACTTCACCCTGTTTAAATAAAGCACGGCTGTTCTGTTTAGCAGGGGTATACCAATAGCCTGTTTCTGGGCATGGGCTATTTGCCGGGCAGCGGCCACTTTGTAGTGAATCATCTACTGAAGTCCCTAATAAAGGTTGGCGAATTTCTAGGCTGGGCCAATCGCTATTTTCATCAAATCGCCTCATCCAGCGTAAGCTGCTTTCATAATCAAAGCGTGGATTAGGATCGTCATCCCACGGATCTAAAGTCAGTAATTGCAATTCATCGCAGCGAATGGGCTTGATTAATTCATTGGCTTTGATTAAAAGATCGGGCAGACCTTGCGCTACCGGATATAAATCTAATTCACCTAAACGTATCCAAAGTGCATTTTCTGCATTTGGATTATGAGGCCCTGCGGGATAAGGAATAGCTGTGATATGAATCCGTGGATCATCCAGAAATGTACGTACTTCAGCTTCTGTTTTACCTAAGCGGCTGCGCCATAAAGGGGAAAGTAAAAAGCTCCAGGTGGGGGTGCGCAGACCAGCCCCCAAACGCAGATGTGATACATAACCATTTTCACTGGCATGATATTGAAATCCCATTGCATCAGGATGATCAATATCCATGCCATAAAAATAATCGGCACAGATTCGCTCTAATACATCGGCTTCATAGGCGCCCATTAAATTAAAGCCCCCATTGCCTACTTCAAAACCACTGTAGCAATGCTCGGGTTGCAGCACATTCAGGCAGTGCTCCACAAACGCATACCAACGCTCTTTATTCTGATTAAACCACTTATGCCGGAAAGTAAGTTTTAGTGTGCTGTAACAACGGTAGCCTTCATCAACAACCCCACTAATGGCCCAGCGTGGGCTAGCCATAGGGCCACTTGCATCGGTTGCTCGCATAAAATGCACCCGCCCACGGCTTTGGCTGCGGATTGCAGCGGGCCGCCAGTCCTCAGGCAGGCGTTTGTCTCCTGCTTTTAACCAGACTTGGGTCAGTGATTTCCATATTTTTTGCCAAGGCTCGTCAATTAACAGGCTGAACTCATCAAACAGAGCATGCATTTTTTCAGCCACTTGCATATATTCATCGGGCTGGTTGTAAACATAAAACGTGATATAGGGGCAGATGCCAAGATCCCGGTTATCTTCGCCAAATGTAGTTAATAAATCATTTTCAAGGGTAGCCGTTATAAACCAGTCAATATCATCCTGATCCATTAATAATTCAGCAGTGCTCATTTTCTTTTCCTGTTAACGGCCTGATCGGCGCCCCGTTCTTGGGCTTTGTTTTTTAGGTTGATTACTTTGATCTTTAGGATCTTTTTTATCTTTCGAGTCATCTTTTACCGCAACATCTTCCGGGTAACGGAATAAAGACAAACGCCCACCGCTATTCACATTTTTTTTATCGAATTTAATCGGATGGCTGGCGTTTTTTATTTCTGCAGCTTTATCCAGAAGATTTCGATAGTTCTTAAACTGTTCTTCATCAATTGTATCACCCTGAAACTTAATCTCCACAATCGCAAAGATATTGTTCTTATCGCAACGTTTCTTACGATATTCAGTAATCACTAAATCTGCACTGATACTCCCCCTGCGGTAAGGTGCAGGGTAAAACGGATTGATGTCACCATCTCGGCGTAAACGGGTAGGGCTAACTCCTGATAGTGGATGGTCTGCATACGCAGGCGCCGGGCCAAAGCAAACTTCACACTTCAAGGGGCTGCTCCATGCTAAAACTTCATCAATAAATTCAAACATTAAATTGCTGGCGAGTTGTTTTAGGCGCACAACAATAAAGCTTTCTAAATCAACGCCAGCCAGCTCTTCAGCACTCAGTGCTAAGAGTTTTTCAAAAGCGACTCGTTTAGCCTTAGGTAAGTCTTTAAACTGAACACCTTTTTTCCTACGTAATTGCAATACAGGAATTTTATCTGCCTGTGTGCAAACCATACTGATGACTTGTCGAAAAGGAATTTTTTGCTGAATAGCAGCATTGATAACAGGGCTACCTGCTGCTCGTCCTTTTGCCTGTTTGGTATTTTGTCCTTGAGGGTCTGCATTGGCAGCCGCCAATAAAATGGTAACCTCTTCTTTTTCTGATATTTTTTTATCTATCTCATTCTTTAGTGTTTCTATCTGTTTCTCTAACTCTTTTTTTGCTTGATCGATGCCCGTATTGTAATTTTTTAGTCCATCGTAAAATTCATTAATTAAATCATGCATTTCGTAAGCCGTAACGGCGGCCGCAACAACTTTTATTATGCCGATAACTAATGGTGGTGCAGGCATATTATTTAATCTCCTTAAGTTTTGCTCTTGTTACTGCATTATCTAATTTGCTTTGCCATTTCTCTGTAATCCTTTCGCTTTCACGCATCACTGATTTAAATACTTTGATGGGCCTGGCTTCATCTGTATTTGTAAATTGCGTGCGGCCGCTGGCATCGGTCAGGCCTGAATCCAGTAGCTCGCCATCAACCCCGCGAACTTCATAGTTGTAATCCTCAAACGGCCTGTTATCCGTTTTAAAAAGCTGATATTTAGCCGTATAAGGGCCTTTTGCCGGAGTATACGTCGGCATAACAGGCAAGGAATGATCTAATCTCGCTGGCCCGCCCCAATCATGGCTGCCGCCTTTAATACTCACCTTTCCCGGTGCATGCAGCTCGATCTTGCCATCTTTGATACGGATATAAGCGCCACCGGCGGTAAGCAGGATTTCCTGTTTGGCGTTAAACAGGCCCTTGCCTTTGATGGCGGTGAATTTGGTGTTTTTATCGGCGGTGATTTCGATATCGTCGCTTTGCGCCTGCATTTGCAGCTGGCCTTTGGCGGCGATCAGTTTTAACGCGACTTTATCTTTTACCCCGGCTACAAACAGGCTGATGTGCTCGCCCACGTTATGTATCCAGCGGCGGCCGGAGGTCTGGTTGCTGTCTCTTTGCGCGACCAGATCGAGGTTGGTGCCTGCAGCAATCGTCTGGCTTTGCGGGCTGGTGATGGCTACGCCATCCTCACCATGCAGCAGGATGATTTTTTGCTGGCCTGCCTGCTCTTTGGATTTGCTTTTGCCATCTTGATCGGTATTGCTGCCTGCCTCGAAGCTTTTACTGGCATGCACATGGTGGTGCAGATGGCCGATGCTGGCTTTGCCGCCGGGGCTGTTGTCGGGCTTGATGGTTTGTTCATCGTCGCCGGTTTCAATCGTATCGGCAAGTTGGTTGGTCGCTGTTTCACCCAGGCTTTGGGCCAGTGCCAGGGCGGACTCCAGCTGGCTTTGCGCGGGGCTGTGGTCTAGCTGCTTGCCGCTGGCTCCACTCTTGGCTTCGGTGCTAATCAGTAAGCCGCTGGCGCGAATGGCACCTTGTTTATCGGTGCGTAATTCAAAGCCTTCGCCACGTGGTTCACCTTTACCGTCGGTACGCGGGTGGATCAGATAGCCAAGGTTGAGCTGGGTTTTACCGTGCTCGCTGGATAATTTGGTGCGAACTTCGCCCTTGGTATCATCAAACAGCAGCTCGCCGTATTGGCCACCTTCATGCTCTTTAGTTTTGATGCCGGATAACGTTTTATTGGCGGGCAAAGCGCCTGCGTCGCTAAAGGCTGGCACAGAATGGCTGCCGTTATGGACCACGCCAGTGACAATCGGGCGGTCGATGTCGCCTTCGATAAAATCAACTAACACTTCCTGACCGATGCGCGGGATGAACTGATGCCCAAAGCTTGCGCTTGCCGATGGATAGGCCACGCGTATCCAGCAGGATGACTTGTCATCCATGTTTGCGCCAAACTCAGGGTGCTCAGCCGTACGCTGCCAGTGGAATTCTATTTTTATGCGCCCTTGCTCATCGGTGTGGACTTCTGATCCGGCAGGGCCGACGACGGTGGCAGTTTGCACGCCAAAGCTTTTAGGTTTGCTCAGCGCTTCATGGGCAAAGATAGGGGTGAGCGGCTGGCCGCGTCTTTGGGCGGTGAAATCGGCTTGATAAGGAAGGGTATTTGCGGCTAAAGCCGCTCCTGCGAGTAAGCCGGGGGCGACCAGGCTAAGTTGCTGGGTAAGATCCGCTGGAAGGTTATTGTTTGCGGTAAATTTCAGCTCGGTAACGGCAAATTCACGCTGCTCGGCGCTATCCCATTCATGTGCGGGATGATCTTCCAGGCGGAACCACTGCCCGGCCTGCAGGCTACGTAAAGTACCAGAGCCGCTAAAGGATTTCTTTTGCGCGTCCATTGCCTGCTGACGCAATTGTGCGTAGTGGCTTAAGCCTTCCGCGTCGCTGGCGTAATAAAGGGCCTGCGGGTCGTAATCTTCAAAACTTACTTGTAGCTGCTGGCCGCCATCGCCCTGATCGATACTACTTTCATCAAAGCTTTCGTTAGTTCTAGTGGCTTTGTAATCAAAGCTGGCAAGCGATATACTGCTGCTGCCGATTTGCCGCTGACTCTGCCATTCAGTCAGACTATCGCTCTCTTCCGTGGCGTCAGCTCTGTGAAATCTAACAAATGGATCTGCCGCTTCCGCAATTGCAAAAGCATCATCAAATACGAGCAACTGAACCTGAGGGCTATCGCCCGGCAAATGATTAAATAACCAGGCTAAGCCTTCCTCGGCTAATAATCGTGTCAGAAAGTCGAAATCGGATTCGCGGTATTGTAAGCAATAGGATCGCGGTGAATGCGTGCCGGAGAGTTTGAAATCCAGCATTTGCACCGAGGCAAACACCGGATTTTTGTCCTGATGCTCAGCCAGTACCTGCTTCACAATATCGGGGACGGATAAATCCTGGAACACCCGGGAAGTGCGGCGGTATCTAAGCAAAGCAAAAGGCGGCTCTACTGTCAGCGCGTACTTTGCAAAGCCGCCATCGGAGCCTAGTAATTGCGCCTGGCTAATGACCCCGCAACGCTCAATCGCCTCGCCATCAGCATTTTCAATAGATAGAACGACTGGCAAACCCAGTAGCGATTTAAGCTCTAAAGCACTATCGGGGGATAAGCAATCGATCTGGTAGCGGTATGCCTGATTGATGCCCTCGCTGCCTGTTACGCGCTGGGGCAATAACTGCTCACCCCATATTGCACCATCGCCTAATTGCAGAGAGATAAGGCGCTGATTCTGATTAAAGGCAGCGGCAAAAGAAGCAAGGAGATCAAATGTCATAAAAAAGCCAAGGACTTACACGAAGGAGGTATATTACATGAAGCTTTGCATTGCCTGTTCTAGGTTTTAAGTAGTTGTAGGGTGTGATTATGAACAAAAAAATATTTGTAAGGTGAATGCTGTAAGTAGAAAACGTAGAACAGTTTTTGGTAAAAAAGGTGTGGTTTTTTGAAAAAAGGTTTGAGCAATTTTCGCAGGAGTAGTTTTAGCCGCGAAAGCTCGCCGCTCAAAGCTATTTGTGGTTAAAGCGCTTTCTGCGCTACTTAAGCAGGCCAAATTGAGTATCATGCCCCCTTTTGCTACTGATAAATTGGCAGCCATGCGACGATTTACATTGGTTTTACTCATGCTGCTGGCTTTAACGGCTTGCCAGCGCAGCGATCCTGATTCGCCGGTTTCCCTTAGAAAAGCCACTTTCAAGGAAATGCTGAAGTCGCGCGAGGCGATCAATGGCATGCTGACAGGGACTAAGCCTTATAAAGCGGATATCGTGTTGCAGGAGGCGATTAAGTTGCAAGAAAAATCTGTGAAGCCCTGGGTCTATTTTGCCGAGTTTGCAGTGAATCATCAGTCTGATGCCAGGCAAAAAGCTGATGCTGCCGATTTTCATGCTGCTGCAAATAATATGGAGCAACAAAGTGCCGCTCTGAAAGATGCAGCACAATCGGGGCAGCAAGATCGTATCCGTGCTACTTACAAAAGAGTAGAGGACGCCTGCATCCACTGTCATCAGCAGTTCAGGCCAGGCTAGTTATTCACGGCAGGCTTGTCTGGTTTAAAGGGTTTGTGTTGCTCCAGCTCGTTTTGCCAGCTGGCTACGGCCAGACGCTCCTGTATTAAATGCTGGTCAACTGCATCACTAAAGCCGGGGTGGGCCAGCCAGTGCGCTGATTGAGTGGTGACGGGTACAAAGCCCCGTGCCAGTTTGTGTGCTCCCTGTGCTCCGCCTTCAAAAGCATCCAGGCCCGCCTCCAGCGCAAACTCGATTCCCTGATAAAAACACAGCTCAAAATGCAGATTGGCTACGTAGCCGGCTGGCCCCCATACTGCGCCCCAATAGCGGCCATAGAGGCGATCCGGCCCGATTATATTGAGCGCTGCAGCAATGGGCTGGCCGCCCTGATAGGCCAGAACCAGCAGGCAGGCTTGTGGCATGGCGCTGGCAATTTGTAAAAAGAACGCCAGGCTCAAATAGGGCCTGGAGCGGTGCTCCAGATAGGTATTGCTGTAGCAGGAATAGAAAAATGCCCAGTCCGCTTCGCTGATTTCGCTGCCGCGTTTACGGATGATGGTGACGCCAGCATCGCTGACTTTGCGCCGCTCCTGCCGCAATTTTTTACGTTTATCCCGGGTTAAGGCATCATTGAAATCGCTGTAATCGCGCCAATCCCCGCGTAGCCAGTGAAACTGCACATCATGGCGGCTAAGCAGGCCGGCATTTTGTGCCAGGGCAGGCTCTGTGCCTTGCGAAAATAAAAGATGAAATGATGAATCGCCGGATTCTTGAGCAAGAGCAACAGCTGCAGCCAGTAAGCTTTGGCGGGTGGTATCTGTTTTAGCCAGTAATCTTGGCCCGGCGACGGGTGTAAAGGGAATTGCACTAATTAATTTTGGATAGTAATCCAGTCCGTGGCGCTGGTAGGCCTCGGCCCAGGCCCAGTCAAATACATATTCGCCACAGGAGTGTGTTTTTCGATAGAGCGGCATCGCACCAATGAGCTGCTGATCCGCATCTCTCATGGCTAAATGGCAGGGGGTCCAGCCGCTGTGCTCGCTCACGGCTCCGGTGTTTTCAAGTGCAGCAAGAAAAGCATGACTAATAAAGGGCTGAGTGCCTGCGAGTGCATCCCAGCCTGCTGCAGCAATGTCATTAATATGCGAGTGAAGGCTGATCATGCATTTCCATTCAGTTTACGGGTTGCCAGGTGTGGACAATGATTAACGACTTTTTATAACTTAAAATCATGCAGGTATTACGGTGTTGTAGTGAAAGATGGTGTTTTTATTCTGTATTGCTAGGGTAAGCTTTGTTATTAGTTTGGAGGTGCAAAAGATGCAAAATAATTTAGCAGTGGGCCTGGTCGGGTTTGGCTATGCGGGGCAAACTTTTCATGCGCCTTTGATTGCTGCCACGGCCGGTCTGGATTTACGCTTTGTGGCATCCAGCCAGCCCCAGTTAGTGACGGATCGATACCCGGATACTGGCGTGTTGTTTAATGCAATGATGCTGATTAATCAGCCGGATATTGATTTGGTGGTGCTGGCTACGCCCAATGCCAGCCACTATCCGCTGGCTTGTGAGGCTCTGGATGCGGGTAAGCATGTGGTGGTGGATAAGCCATTTACTTTAACGCTGGCGCAGGCTAAAGAGCTGGCGCTGCGGGCACAGGTATCGGGGAAGGTGTTATCTATTTTTCATAATCGCCGCTGGGATGCTGATTTTTTAGGCGTAAAAGCACTGCTGGCCAGCGGCCGGCTTGGCGAGATTGCCCAGTTTGAAAGCCAGTTTGATCGCTATCGCCCGCAAACCAGAGACCGCTGGCGGGAAAGAGCCGAGCCGGGCGGCGGGCTGTGGTTTGATCTTGGACCACACTTGGTTGACCAGGCTTTACAGCTGTTTGGCCCTCCTCTGGCGGTGTTTGCCGATTTGCAAAAACGTCGTGCCGGGGCGCAGGCTGTTGATGATTTTCATGTTTTATTACGCTACCCAACGATGCGGGTAAAGTTATCAGGCAGTTGCCTGGTTAGTGGTGGTGTGCCGCGTTATGTATTGCATGGCAGCCTGGCCAGTTTTGAAAAATATGGTCTGGATGTGCAAGAGGCGCAGATGAAAGCAGGGCTGTTGCCGGGCTCTGCCGGATTTGGCCTTGATCCGCTGCCGGGCTATTTGCATCACAGTGTGAATGATCAAACCCGTAGCGAAGAGATTGCCATGCCATTGGGGCACTATATGTCCTATTATGCGGGCGTTCGTGATGCGGTGCTGGGCTTGGGTAAAAACCCGGTAACAGCGCAAGAGGGCGTACTGATTATGCAGCTGCTGGAAGCGGCTCAACAGAGTGCTGAAACGGGTGCCTGGGTAATAATGGAGGCTTTGTGTGAATAAATGGATGTGGTGTTGTTTGGGTTTAGCCATCAGCAGCCTGAGCCTGGCCGAAGAAATCGGCTCGGTAACAACGGCATTTAAGCTGATTGGTCGTAATCATCGTGTGCAAGTCGATGCCTATGATGACCCTAAAGTAGGGGGCGTGACCTGTTATATGTCACGTGCTAAAACCGGCGGTGTAAAGGGCTCGCTTGGCCTGGCCGAAGATAAGGCCGAGTTTTCGATCGCTTGCCGCCAGATTGGCAAGCTGGTGTTTAAAAAGCCTTTGGCCCAGCAGGAAGAAGTGTTTTCGGAATCCGCTTCCTTGTTTTTTAAATCGGTGCAGGTGGTGCGCATGGTAGATGTGAAGCGTAATGCGCTGGTTTATCTGACGTATTCGGATAAATTAATCGATGGTAGTCCGCAAAATAGTGTGACGGCCGTGTCGGCGGGGGATGTGAAAATTCCGGTAAAGTAAAAATTAAAGCGCGGCGTGGCCGCGTTTTTTTTGAGTTATTTTTGCAAAAAATTAAAATTTTTCGAGCGTGAAACGAAAGTTAGTAAGCTGTAGCGCTTTCGATTGAGTTTCGTTGTCCCTGCTGTTGATTGGCGTATGCTATATGGGTTTTATACGTAGTATTGCTTCATTTTTTATTCTGATATGAATCTAATGATCGATAATTAACGTTATATCTGGCTTGTTATCTTTTGTACGACTCTATTTTTTTGTATTAATTCTACATTTAGCTGTTTTTCTCCGCTCTCAACTCTGCCTGAAGTCGAAAAATATCCTGTTTTAAGTCGAAAATTAATACGTTGACACTCTTTGCTTTGTAGGAATAGATTCGAGTCACTTCCTTGTT
The DNA here is from genome assembly GCF_003952345.1 of Iodobacter ciconiae. Taxonomy (NCBI): domain Bacteria; kingdom Pseudomonadati; phylum Pseudomonadota; class Betaproteobacteria; order Neisseriales; family Chitinibacteraceae; genus Iodobacter; species Iodobacter ciconiae. The sequence goes on from NZ_CP034433.1 coordinate 1,044,673, forward strand.
GTTTGTAGCTTTTTTTACAAATAGTGAGTGAATTGATGCAGAGGTTATCATGCCCAATAGTCATTTAAAAAACATGCATAAACGGCATGAAAAAATCGTTGATTTATTGCGCCAGCATGAAATTTGCAATGTCAGTGTTTTAGCCCAGGAATTAGGTGTTTCTACCGTCACCATCCGGCATGATTTAGATAAATTGGAGCAAAGCGGTTGTATTCGCCGCTCTTATGGCCGGGCCACGCTTTCGCAAAATTTTTCTTTCGAATTGGAGTTCAGAGAAAAAGAAAATATCCGCTCGGAATCAAAGCAATTAATTGCCCGCAGGGCAGCAGATTTAGTTGAAGATGGTGATTCAATTATTGTGGATTCAGGCTCTACCGTTGCTTTATTAGCCCGCTATATTTCCAGCAATAAAAAAATCACTTTAATGACCAATGCACTTAATTTAGCCAGCGAATTAGTGGCTGACCCGCGTTTTACCGTGATGATGACAGGTGGCACTTTGCGTGCTGATTCTTATTCCCTCTGCGGGCCGGAAGCGGAGCAGGCCGTTAAATTACATCACTTTAATAAATTATTTATTGGTGCGGATGGCATTGATTTATTAGCAGGGGTGAGCACAACCAATGCGCAGGATGCGCAATTGAACCGCGCCATGCTGGCCGTTTGCGATCAGATTATTTTATTGGCCGATTCCAGCAAATTTGGCAGGCGAAGTTTTTGTGTTATTTGCAAAATGCATCAGGTGGATATTCTGGTAACAGATAGCGGTATCAGTGATGAAAACCGCCAGTTATTAATACAAATGGGTGTGACCGTAATTATAGCGGAATAAAGTTTTTTAAAGGAGCAGCCTTTATGTCTTATTTAATAGAAATGATTGCACAGCATAAAGCAGGACAATCAAAAGGTATTTATTCAATTTGCTCTGCCCATTCGCTGGTTTTAGAAGCGGCATTGCTGCAGGGCCTGCAAGACGATAGTTATATTTTGATTGAAGCTACTTCCAACCAGGTCAATCAGTTTGGTGGCTATACCGGCATGAAGCCGGTCGATTTTAAAAACTATGTGTTTGCAATTGCCGATAAAGTGGGATTTGCAAAGGCACGCATTATTTTAGGGGGAGATCATTTAGGCCCGAATGCCTGGCAAAAAGAGCCCGCTGCTCTGGCCATGGCCAAGGCCGCCGAAATGGTCCGCGTCTATGTATTGGCAGGCTTTCGCAAAATTCATCTGGATTGCTCGATGTCTTGTGCTGGCGACCCCGTGCCGCTGAGCGATGCCACGGTGGCTGAACGCACCGCCGCCTTATGCTTGGTGGCTGAAAGTGCCTGGCAAACAGCAGGAGGGGAAGCCCCAGTGTATGTGATTGGCACCGAAGTGCCGGTGCCGGGCGGTGCGCAAGAATCACTGGATATGGTTGAAGTGACCTCGCCGGAGGCCGCAGCACAGACGCTGGCTGTGCATCAGCAGGTATTTGCCAGGGCAGGCTGCGCGGCGGCCTGGCCCCGGGTGATTGCGATGGTGGTACAGCCGGGTGTCGAGTTTGATCATCACAAGGTAGTGCGTTATCAGCGTGATAAGGCTGCTGCACTGAGTGAATTTATTATGAAAGAAACGCTGGTGTTTGAGGCGCACTCTACTGATTACCAGACTGAGACTTCGCTTAGGGAGCTGGTGCAAGATCACTTTGCCATTTTAAAAGTGGGTCCAGGTTTAACCTTTGCCCTGCGAGAAGCAATGTTTGCTCTGGATGCGATTGAGCGCGAAGCCATCGGCGAATTTGCTGCTTCGCATCTGAAAGACACGCTCACTCAAGTAATGAAAGAAGAGCCGGATTACTGGCTGGCCTATTACGATCAGGCCGGGCATCAGCAGTATCTGGATCGCAATTACAGCTTGTCTGACCGGATTCGCTATTACTGGCCTCATCCTGAAGTGAGCGCTGCAGTGGCAAAACTATTTGATAATTTACGCCGCCAGCCGCCGCTGCCTACCTTAATCAGCCAGTACATGCCTGAGCAGGCTAAAAAAATCAGTGCGGGCTTATTGCCTGCCGAGCCTGAAGCTTGGGTGGTGGACAAAATCATGGAAGTTACCCGGCTCTATGCACGTGCCTGCGGTATGGGAGCGCGTTCATGAATTACCTTCATTATGAGCAAAGCGTGCTGGCCGGCCGAGGGGCATTGCATACTGCCCGTGAAATCAGCCAGCAGCCCAGGCTCTGGCGCGAGCTGATGGCAGGGCTGATTCAGAACAAATTAGCGTGGAAAGCATGGATGCTGGATGTGCTGTCCACCCCTAATTTACGGATTATCCTCTGCGGCGCGGGTACATCAGCTTTTGCGGGGCGCACTTTGGAGCCATGGCTGCGGGCCTCTTTTGGCCTGGCTGTCGAGGCGATTTCGACTACGGATATTGTGAGCCAGCCACTTGCTTATCTGGATTCTTCACGCCCCACGCTGATGGTGTCTTTTGCCAGATCGGGTAATAGCCCGGAAAGCGTGGCTGCAGTTAATCTGGCCAGCCAGCTGCTGCCTTATTGTCGTCATTTGGTACTGACGTGCAACCCGCAGGGCGAGCTGGCGCAATACAGCCAGGATAATCCCCATGCCTATTGCGTGCTGATGCCCGAGGGTGCAAATGATCAGAGTTTTGCCATGACTTCCAGCTTTAGCTGCATGTTTGTGGCGGCTGCGGTGATGCTAACGCCAGGGGTTTTGCTAAGCCGTGCCAGTGAGCAAATCGAAGCCGTAGCGGCATTTTGCGAATCACGGCTGGAGAGCTGGGCATCACAAGCCAGGGCGCTGGCAGGCAAGGGCTTTAAGCGGGTGATTTACCTGGGGAGTGGTGAAATGACGGGGCTGGCAGAAGAAGCTGCATTAAAAATGCTGGAGCTGAGCGCCGGGCAAATTGCCACGCGTTTCGACTCCTGCCTGGGAGTGCGCCATGGCCCCAAATTTATGATTGATAGTCAAAGCTGCGTGTTGATGTTTATGGCTGCCGCAGACTCTTACACCCGCCGCTACGACGATGATCTGCAGGCTGAAGTGATTGCCAATGGCATTGCTCAGCAGGTGGTGGCTTTGGGGCCGCAAAGCAGCGCTGCTTTGCCTTTGGTCGAAGTGGCTATTGCAGGGGTGGATGGGCTGTATCTATCGCTGCCTTATCTGCTGTTTGCCCAGCTTTTTGCTTTTGAAAGCTCCCTGGCACTGGGTCTGGCTCCTGACAACCCTTGTCCAACCGGCGAAGTAAACCGCGTGGTGCAAGGCGTAAAAATTTATCCCTATCCGGCTTAATTAACTGATGGTATGCCGCTAAAACCTAAATCTTGAACCACAGAGAGCACAGAGGACACGGCGCTTCACGGAGGAAACAGATGGTCGTTGAGTCACTTTGAATTAATTAAAAAAACAAGGAATACGTCATGGCAGGGCCAAATATTTTACTTACCCGCATCGATAATCGCCTTGTGCATGGTCAGGTGGGCGTGACCTGGACGGGCAGTCTTGGGGCAAATCTGCTGCTGGTGGCCAATGATGCTGCGGCAGCTGACCCGGTACAGCAAAACTTAATGGATATGGTGGTAGGAGATGGCGTGCAAACGCGCTATTTCACTTTGCAAAAAACCATTGAGGTGATTCATAAGGCTGCAGCGCATCAGAAAATTTTGCTGGTGTGTAAAACCCCGCAGGATGTGTTGACGCTAGTCAAAGGCGGCGTACCGATTCATGAAGTGAATGTGGGCAATATGCATTTTGCCGAAGGAAAGCGCCAAATTCATAAAACAGTGTCGGTGGACGATGCCGATGTGCAAGCTTTTCGCGAGCTGGCTGGGTTAAAGGTAGTTTGCGAAATTCGTCGGGTGCCTGATGAATCGGGTGATCTTGTTTCTAAACTACTGTAAGGATTGAAGTCATGCTATTTGAAGCCTTATTGATCGCGCTATTGGCGGGGGTGGCGGGAGTCGATTTATTTGACGGCCTGACGCATATGCACCGGCCCGTGGTGATCGGCCCTCTGGTGGGGCTGATTTTAGGTGATGTGCAGACTGGCTTGCTGGTTGGCGGCACCTTGGAGCTGGTCTGGATGGGGATGGTGCCGCTCGCCGGGGCGCAGCCGCCTAATGTGGTAATTGGCGGGATTATCGGCACGGCTTTTGCCATTTTAACCAAGGCCGAGCCCACGGTGGCAATTGGTGTGGCGGTGCCGTTTTCGATTGCGGTGCAGGGCTGTATTACCGTGCTCTTTACCGTGTTCTCGCCGATGATGCACAAATGCGATGAGATGGTGAAGCAGGGTAATTGGCGCGGCATCGAGTGGGTGAATTACCTTGGCATGATCACGCTCTTTGCCTTTTACTTTGTAGTGGCTTTTTTGCCGATTTATTTTGGGGCTGAAGCGGCGGGTGCTGCGGTGCAAAAAGCGCCGGAATGGGTATTGGATGGCCTGAGTGTGGCAGGTGGCATGATGCCGGCAATTGGTTTTGCACTTCTGATGAAAATCATGCTTAAAACCAACTACATTGCCTATTTTATTATGGGCTTTGTGGCCGTGACTTATTTAAAACTGCCGATTCTGGCTGTGGCCCTGGGCGCTTTTGCGATTGCAATGGCTGATTATTTTAATCAAAACCGCGCACAGCCTCAGGCTGCCCGCAATGTGGAGGTGGAAGATGGGATTTAACGAGACTGACGCCGCAAATGCGGCCAAAGCGGAGCTGCGTATGCAGCAAGCCTTAGCCACCAGCCATGTAGAGCGCGATGATTATATCGACACTACCGCAGCCGAGCCGCTTACTAAAAAAGATATAAACCATATGGCCTGGCGCTCTCTGGCATTGCAAGCCTCGTTTAATTACGAGCGGATGCAGGCAGGGGGCTGGTTATATACGATTTTGCCGGCACTGCGCAAAATCCATAAAAACCCGGAAGACTTAAAAAATTCCGCGCAAATGCATATGGAATTTATTAATGTCCACCCCTTTGATGTGACTTTTTTATCTGGCCTCGTGCTGGCGATGGAGCAGAGCAAGGAAAAAATCTCCACCATTCGTGCCGTAAAAGTAGCGCTGATGGGCCCCCTGGGTGGGATTGGCGATGCGATGTTCTGGCTGACCTGGTTGCCGATTTGTGCGGGAATTGGTGCTGCACTGGCACTGGAAGGCAGCCTGTTCGGGCCGATTGTGTTTTTGCTGCTCTTTAACGCCTTGCATTTTGGCCTGCGTTTTGGTCTGGCGCATTACGGCTACCGGGCGGGGCTGGGGGCAATCAGTGCTTTAAAGGCCAATACCAGGAAAATATCACATGCCGCGTCGATTGTGGGGATGACAGTGATTGGTGCGCTGGTGGCGTCTTATGTCAGGCTGTCTACGCCGCTGGAAATTCATGCGGGTAAAGCCGAAATTGCGCTGCAGGCTGATGTGCTCGATAAGCTGATGCCTAATCTTTTGCCGCTGGTGTTCACTTTCCTGATGTTTGCCTTGATGAAAAAAGGCTATTCACCCGTGAAATTGATTGGCGTGACGGTATTGTTTGGTCTGGCTGGGAAATTCTTTGGCTTTTTGTAATCGCCGTGGCAGCGCCTGCTCTGACAGGTGCTGCGTTTTAAAGGACTAAAAAATGATTGCCTTAATTCTGACAGGTCATGGCCGCATCGCCAGCGGCACTTATGAAGCCATTGCGCAGGTGTTTGGCGAGCAGGCACAGCTGATTGCGGTGGATTTTCCTGAAGGCAATAGCACGGCGGTGCTTGATGCGTCTCTAAGGCAGGCGCTTGCCACTGTGGATCAGGGGGCGGGTGTGGTGTTTGTTTGTGATTTGCTGGGTGGCTCGCCCTTCAGGATAGCGGCAACTATTGCCCAGGAGCGCAGCGATATTGAAGTGGTGGCCGGGTTGAATTTACAAATGTTTGCCGAGATGCTGTTCGAGCGCGATGAAGTGAGCAATGTGGCCGAGTTTCGCCAGCAGCTGGTGGCTGCGGGTAAAAATGGCGTTATCAGCCTTGCCGAACGCCTTGCCCGCAAACGTGCGGAGCCAGCCGATGCCTTGTAAGCCGCTGCGCCTGCGCGCCGCTCGGGTGCTGGCCGGGCAGGGCTGGCTGGAGCATACGGTGGTCGAGATCGATGCCGAAGGCCTGATTGCCGCTATCGTTCCTCAGGGCGAGTTTGATCTTGATTTAGGCCCTGTCTGGCTGATGCCCGCCCTGATCGACAGCCATGTGCATGGTGCCGCAGGGTTCGACACCATGGACGCCAGCGGCGAGGCGCTCGATCAGATCTCGATGCATTTTGCCCGCTTTGGCGTAGGGGCTTTTTTAGCCACCACTGTAACTGCACCGCTGCCTGCAATTGAAGCGGCGCTGCGTGAGGTAAAAGCCAGTCGTGAGCGGGGTTTACCGGGGGCCGAGCTGATCGGCAGTTATCTGGAAGGGCCGTATTTCACCGCCAAATGCTGTGGTGCACATCCGGTGCGGTGGATGCGTCCTTTAGATATTGCCGAGCTGCAGCACTGGCTGGATATTGCCGGTGATTCTTTGCACACCCTGGCACTTGCGCCTGAATTGGCTGGCTCGGATGAGGCTATTGCCTGGCTGCGTCGTAAGGGGGTCCGCGTGCTGATCGGCCATAGCGATGCGAGCTACGATCAGACGCGGCAAGCTTTGCATGCGGGCGCTCAGGGGATAGTGCATTGCTATAACGGCATGCGCGGTCTGCATCACCGTGATCCGGGTGTGGTAGGGGCCGGGCTGACCTTTCCATGCGATATCGAAATGATTGCTGACGGCCACCATGTTCATCCTGCCGCAGTGCAAATTGCTTTATCTTGCTGTGGTGAAGAGCGCTTAGTGCTGATTACCGACGCCATGCGCGCAACCGGTATGGCCGATGGCTCTTATCAGCTGGGAGAGACGCCGGTTACCATGCAAAACGGCGTGGTGCGTACCGAAGCGGGTGGTTTGGCCGGTAGTACGCTGCATCTGATTGATGCGGTTCGCCATGCTAAAGACTGGCTGGGCCTGCCTCTGGAGAGAGCATGGGCGCTTGCTAGCCGTAATCCGGCCAGATCATTAGGCTTAAGCGATTTAGGCAGCATTGCAACTGGCAAGAAAGCGAGCTTTACAGTGATCACACCGAAGCTGGACGTGGTAGAAACCTGGGTGAAGGGGGTGAGGATAGCTTGCCAGGGACAGTGAGGTATTTGCGCCAATTTTAATGGGCTGTTTTGCTGCCGTGATGCGCGGATACATGTCCTATGCGTATCAAGTTAGGAATGTTTTGTAGGGCGGGTGCAACCCGCCGTTTTCCGTAGCATTTATGCAAGGATCTGCCGGGGAGCACCCCATACGCGCTAAGCAAGGTCAAAAAGATAGTGCCTTCGGCACGTTGATTTAGGAGCGGTAGCCACCGCGAGGGCGTTCTTTTCTTGAACGGCCAAGAAAAGAACCAAAAGAAGGCCGCCCCACGAAACACGAAGGCCCCTGCGCTGCGGACAATCGGGTCGGCGGCGGGCGGGATTGGCTCGCTGCCTCGCTCCCTGGCCGAAACTCCGCCCCGCTTGTTCCTCGCTCCGGCGTGTTTCAAGGGGACTTTAAAAAGCCCAATGCAGAGAGCGTGGTTATTGTGTTTTTCGTTGTTTGCTAATAAAAAGGCGGGTTAGCATTTGGGGTGCAACTTGCGAGTAATGTTGAAAAAGATGCGGGTTGCTCCCACCCTGCCAGATTTTTAAACCACCAGCGGAGGCTCATCCATTAAGGCGATTTGTTCGCGTAGTTCTAAGATGCGGTCTTGCCAGTAATGCTCGGTGTTAAACCAGGGAAAGGCGGCAGGAAAAGCCGGGTCGTGCCAGCGGCGGGCCAGCCAGCCTGAGTAGTGAATTAAGCGTAAGGTGCGCAGCGCTTCAATTAAATGCAGCTCACGCGGGTCAAAATCGCAAAAGTCTTCGTAACCGATCAGCACATCCACCAATTGGCGGCTCATCTCTTGCCGGTCGCCTGACAGCAGCATCCATAAGTCCTGAATCGCCGGTGCGCTACGGCTGTCATCAAAGTCCACAAAATGCGGGCCGGCATCGGTCCACAGCACATTGCCGATATGGCAATCGCCATGCACGCGGATATGGGCTACATCACCGGCGCGCTCGTAGCTGCGGCGTACGCCGTCCAGAGCAAGGGCAACGGCACTCTCCCATGCGGGCTGGAGTGATGCGGGGATAAAGCCATGGTTAAGCAAAAAGTCACGCGGCTCTGTGCCAAATGTTTCAATATTGAGCGCAGGGCGGTGCACAAAGGGAGCCAATGCACCCACTGCATGAATCCGGCCAATAAAGCGCCCCATCCATTCTAGTGTGGATGCCGATTCCAGCTCGGGAGCACGGCCGCCGTGCTTATTAAAAATTGCAAACTGAAAGCCTTCAAAGCTATGCAGGCTGCTGCCCTGATGGATAATCGGCGGTACAATCGGCAGCTCGCGCTCGGACAGATTAAGTGTAAAAGCGTGTTCTTCTAAAATCGCTTCGCGGCTCCAGCGCTCTGGCCGGTAAAACTTAGCTACCAGCGGTGGGCCATCGTCCTGGCCTACCTGAAAAACACGGTTTTCATAACTATTGAGCGCAAGCAGCCTGCCGTCGCAAAGCAGGCCAAGGCTGTCGATGGCATTCATCACGCAATCTGGCGTGAGCTGGGCAAATGGGGGGATATTATTCATGCTGCAATTGTACGGCTAAAGCTGGGGGCAGGGGAGTTTTGGCCGTTTTATATAGATTGCTTGCTTGTGCCTGGGTGGTGCTGCGTATGGGCAAGCTACCCCTTTGCCCATCTTGTAGGCGGGTTTATTTGAGTTTATTCCATAAAGCAATGGCTTCTTTTTTGGTTGTGCCTTGCTGGGAGATGGCACTGCAATTGCCGTTTTTGCCAAATTTAGAGCACTGCACCCAGCAGCGGTTTGATCCGGCCTTGGTGACTTCAGGCTTGGAGCCGCATTTCGGGCAGGTTTGAGGATCGCCCTCGGCTGTGGTGGTTTTTGGAACGGGTCTGGAATTGAGCATGGCGGGTGTTGCCTTAAGGTAAAGAAAAATGCCCGCAACTGCGGGCATGGGCAGAGTAAAACCGGAGGGTTATTTCAATTCATTGAGCAGGGCAGAAAGAATCTTGCCGTTGTCATCGCTCTTGTTTTTAGAGCTAACGGTCAGCTTAGTTTGCTTGAGCCCTTCTGTTAAGTGAATTTCATACTCATGGGCCTGTTTTTGCTCCGGTGCTGCGTCTTTTTTCCAGAAGGCCAGTTTGCTAAAGACGCTGCTATCGTCCTCGCCTGCGATATCGGTATCTGCACGGCGAATCATGTAGACACCCTTGCTGCGGTCGCGGTCATAAACTACATAGCCTGAGCGATCCAGCGCCAGGCCCACACGTCGCCATGCACGGTCAAAGTTATCCTCAATCGAGAGTGCCTTGCCGTTTTCAATCAGGCTGGCAGTTGCAGGTGCCTGATAAGGTTTGGCCACGACGGCCTCTGCCGTAGCCTGGTCAAGGCCGAAGCGCTGCAACAGCAATGAAAGCATTTCGACTTCCATTTCCGGATCAGGTTTTTTGGGGGTCCAGATGGTTTTGGTGTTGTCACTATTTTTGCTGAGAACTGCAGCGGAGTCACTGCTGCCATCCTTGCTATAAACCTCCATCATACCGCGGTGCGAGATGTAGATCTCGCTCGTACCAGGCTCGCTGCCACGTTCTACACGAGTGCGGTAACGATCCAGCTCGCCTGTTGATAAGATGCGATCGGAGATTTTAGACAGCATCCGTGTGATCAGATCTTTTGGCAGCTTGGCGCGGTTTTCCAGCCAGTCTGTTTCCATAATGCCGATGGCAGGGTTATCTAATGTCAGCAAAAAGCCGTTATCCAGCCAGAATTCATGGATTTCCGGCCAGAGTTTTTCAGGCTCGCCCTTGACAACCAGCCAGCGCTGATTGCCGGCCTGGACAATCTTGGCACGGCTTGTGTTGTCTAAAACAGCTTGCGCCGGGCTGGCTGCTGCAGGTGCAACACTGCTTAGTACGGTGCTGGGCTGAATATTAAAGTGGGTATTATTTGCCGGTGCGGTTAGCTCGGGCGGAAGTTCAAGATTGTTTTTACCAACATTGTCACTGCCGCTGCGGTAATCCACTTTTTTTTGCAGTAAAAGCTGATCTGTGGTGCAACCGGCCGTGGCAATGCACAGGCCTATAAGGAGCAGTTGTGAGGTTTTTTTCATCTGGAGCATTATTGGCGTCTTCTCAGTGGGGCAGTCCGGCTGCGGCCATGGCTTGTGCCACCACGGCTTGTGCGCCTTGTGAAAGAGGGGTGAGCGGGAGGCGAATACCGGCCTGAATAAAACCAAGCTGCTTTAGAGCCCACTTCACAGGAATAGGATTTGCTTCAACAAACAGGTGCTTATGCAGGTCCTGCAGCGGGTCATTCATTTCCCGTGCGCCTGCCACATCACCTTCAATGGCTTTTTTACAGAGTAAATGCATCTGTTTGGGTGCGATATTGCCTGTTACGGTAATTACACCGTGGCCGCCAATCAGCATAAAGGCCATCGCCGATGCGTCGTCACCGGTGTATAGCGCAAAATCTTCGGGCACCCGTTTAACAAGGTCTGCGGCGCGCTCCAAATTACCTGTGGCGTCTTTAATGCCCACAATAAATGGTAATTGGGCTAAACGTATGGTGGTATCGTTGGATAGATCAGCAACGGTACGGCCAGGTACGTTATAGAGAATGGTCGGTAGCCCGCTTTGTTCTGTAATCGCTTTAAAGTGCTGATACATGCCTTCTTGCGTCGGGCGGTTGTAGTAGGGCACAACAGAGAGGCCGTAATTTGCACCCACGGCTTTGGCCCGCAGTGACAAATTAATGGCTTCACGTGTTGAATTGGCGCCTGTGCCTGCAATGACCGGCACGCGGCCGGCGGCCTGCTCAACGACAACCCGGACAATTTCAATATGCTCGTCTACATCAACTGTTGGCGACTCTCCCGTGGTTCCTACGGCAACAATGCCATCGGTTCCTTGTTCGATATGCCAGTCGACGAGTTTTCTAAGACTCGCGAAATCGAGGCTTCCGTCCTCAAACATGGGGGTGACAATTGCCACCAGACTACCTGTCAGCATGAGCCTGTAATCCAGTCATTAACACAAAGTCCTATTCTAACTGAACGATGAAGCTGCAGGAAACCTGTCATAGGGTGTTTTCTTGAGGCAAAGGGTTGAGGCTTTTGGCATATTTGCCGTACCTGAGGCTTGTCTTTCCTTAATATTCAAGGTCTAGCTGTTGTTTTATTTTTTTCCTGTGCGGCCAAATAAGCTATTTTTTCACACAAAATGCCAGCAATTCTGCTTGGTTTTTTTAATGATTGGCGTGGGCAGTAAGGCGAAAGTCTTGCATAAAAGGATAAAAAAAGCAGGATTGCTCCTGGAAAGCGATTTGGATTTACTTATCTATACTGACGTTAATTACGCTTTGTACTGCTTCTGGCATTTAAGTGTATGAGCATGATGGGGATGAGCAGATATTTTGTATATGGGTGATTGTGCAGTAAGGAGAGACAGTGCAAGTCGCTGAGTGTTTGTCAGGATATAGAAAAATCGGCTGGCAGAGTGGTGCTGTGTTTATTGCACTGTCACTGCTGCTTGTATTTCATATGCTGCAGTGGCCGGTTTATCTTTTTCTTTGTGCCTTATTTATGGTATTGAGGCTGCGGCCTAAACCTGTGTTTGATAAGGCGGCTTATGAAGCCTCTGCTTTTGCCGTGTTATTGAGCGACTCAAACGCACAGTGCTGTTATGTAAATGAAAAATGGAGTTTGCTATCCGGTTTGTCTTTACAAGAGGCTTTGGGGGATGGCTGGCTGCTGGCTATTCATCCGGAGGATCAGCTCAGGGTGCTGGAGATGTATACGGCAACGCAGCATGGTGTGCTTCCCGCGCTGGAGTATCGGTTTTTACATACGGATGGCCGTGTTGTCTGGGTTGCTTCTTCTTTGTTACCGGTGTCAGCTTGTGCCAATGTGGCATGCCAGGAGCTGCTTACTGATTTAACCGAATTAAAAAAACAGCAAACTGAGCGCTCCGCTTTACTTGTTGAGCAACGGCAATTAAAGGAAGAGCTGGAAAGTATTTTAAGCAGCTCTAATGATCCGATTGCTGCTGTTGATATGGATTTTTGTTTCAGTGTTTTTAATCAAAGCTACGCAAATCTTTTCTTTATTCTTTATGGCATAAAAGTCGCCCGGCAGGATTGCCTGTTACAGTACAAATTAAGCTCTGAAGAGGATCGGTCAAATCTGGTCGCTTTCTGGGGACGTGTCTTGCTGGGAGAATCATTTGTAATTCGTTGTGCTTTGCATGGCGACGATAAAGTTCCCCGGATTTTTGATTTATCATTCAGTCCGCAATTTAATTTTTCGGGTGAGCAAATTGGTGCAATTAATGTATTACATGATGTCACCTTATCTGCTCAAACCGAGCGTGCATTACAGACGAGCGAGGAATTATTTAAAGCCGCTATTCAATCCAGTGTTGATGCTATTTATGTGCTGGAGGCGATAAAAGACGTAAACTTGATGTTAATCGATTTTGAATTTTCAGAGGTTAATCAAAATGGATTTGATTTTCTGGATTTACATTCTCAAAGTACACCGCCTGCTGCGCAGCTTAAAAGTGCTTTAAGCCGTATTATGTATGCTGGATTATTTGATATATGTAGTGAGGTTTTTTTGAGTGGGATAAAATACCAGCAAGAAAAAGAGTGTTTTAGTTCCGGCAAAGATGGATGCTGGTTTTTATTTAGTGTTGTTGCTATTTCTAATGGTGTGGTACTTACAGTTAGCGATATTAGCCAGCGCAAACGATCAGAGCTGGCGCTGGCGGCTTTTAGTGGCTTACAGCAGGCTATTCTTGATTCCGCAGGTTCGGCAATTATTGTCACAGATTTATCAAACACGATTCGTTTATTTAACCGGGCGGCAGAAAAAATGCTGGGTTACCAGGCGAGTGAGTTAATAGCAAAAGAAACACCGGCTCTTTTTCATCAGGCCCCTGTTGCCAAAGCTTTAATTGATGAGTTTGAAAGTGAATTAGGTGAAAAACTGCCTGATGACGCAGATGTTTTTTCGATTCAGGCCAAGCTTTATATTCAAAGAGACTGGATTTATCAGCATCGCGACGGGCATGTTTTTCCTGTTGAATTAACAATGAATGTGGTGCGTAATCAGAATGATGAAATTACTGGTTATATGGGAATTGCCAATGATATTAGTGTTCGTAAACTGGCCGAAATTAAACTGCAGCAAAATGAGTCCCATACCTTGGCTATTTTAGACAGCCTGCATGATTGTGTGCTTTCTGTGGGTGCTGATGGCCTTATTCTGGCTGCTAATCCCGCCGCTTTAAAGATATTTTCTTATGATAATTTAAGTGGTAAATCTTTGAGTTTATTGTTTCCCCGCCTTGGAAAAATGAATTCACAGCAAGACCTGGCTCAGGAAATATTTGTGTGCCTGGGGGTTGATACTCAGGGGGTGAGTGAGGTTATTGCCATTAATAGAGAAGGTGTAGAGATTTTAATGGATATGGCGCTCGCCATTGTGGAAGTTGAAGATAAGCACATTTATATTATAACGCTGCATGATTTAACCCAGCATAAGCTGGATGAGCAGAAAATGCAGGAAACTATTGAGGAGCTGGAAGCTGTTCAGGCAAGCTTAAGCGGAAGTCATGAGCAATTATCACAGGCTAATCAGGAGTTATCGAGACTGGCGCATCTGGATGGTTTGACGGGTATTGCGAATCGGCGCTTATTTGATCAGACACTGGTGCAAGAATGGGCGCGTGCGGCACGTAGTGGTGAATGTCTGGCACTGGCGATGCTCGATGTGGACTATTTTAAGCGTTATAACGATCATTTTGGCCATCAGGTGGGGGATGAATGCTTGAAGCATGTGGCCGCTACGATTGCTTCGGCATTGCATCGTCCGGGGGATTTTGTGGCGCGTTACGGGGGAGAAGAGTTTGTTCTGATTTTGCCTGGTACGGATCAAACCGGTGCTGTGCAGGTAGTGGAGACGGTTTTAGAACAGGTACGTCATTTGTCTATTGCTCATCAGACATCGGATGTGGCAAAGGTTGTAACGCTGAGCGCCGGGATTGCCGTGCTGCTGCCCCTGCAGGGGATTGATCCTTACTATCTTGTGCAGGCTGCTGACCGGGCACTGTATCAGGCTAAAAATCAGGGGCGGAACTGCTATTTTGTGGCTGGCGCTAATCGGCTCACAGAATAAGGGGATAGCGGGGTGTGTGAATTGTGGATAAGTCGTGTAAAGCATTGATCTTGTTCGTATCACAGGGGCTGCTTATTTTTTAAGCAGCTTTGATTTATTCATTATAAAAATCCCGCCATTTTTATCAGGGAAATGGCGATGGCCAGCATCATAACGCCAATTAGAATATCCAGAATCCGCCAGGCCAGAGGCTTATTAAAAAGGTGGCTGAGTTTACTGGAGCCATAGGCGAGTAAAAAAAACCAGATAAATGAAAATCCAACTGCACCCAGTAAAAAGAGTGGGCGCTTGGCAGGGGCTTGCTGCGCGCCAATTGAGCCGACTAAAACAATGGTGTCCAGTAAGGCATGCGGGTTTAGCAGAGAAAAAGCCAGCCCGGCTAAGATAACTTTGCCTGGCGTGGTAAAGGCGCGCTCACGGTGATCATCACCTAAAACATCGGGGTGAAGTGCTTTTTTAAAAGCGTTAAAACCATACCAAAGTACAAAAACAGCACCAAAAATAGCCATCCAGCGCTGCAAATCAGGCATGGTGTTAAGTGCATGTCCCATACCGGCGACGCCTATCGACATCAGGAGCAAATCACAAAGGGAGCAAATGAGTGCGGTAAGAAATACGTGCTGCCCGGTCAGTCCTTGCCTCAATACAAAGGTGTTTTGCGCACCAATAGCCATGATCAGGCTGGCAGACAATGCTGCACCATTAAAAATTGTCGAGATTGTCATTGAGGTGTCTTTTTTTAATAAAGGGCCTGGTTGGGCTCAACCTAAGGAATTCATTTGTAAATACCCAGCTTCAGCTTGCTTGTTGATTAAACGTCAGCAGGGCCTCAGTTCGGTAATAGGAGGGGATTTTGCGTGTTTAGCAATTTAACAGATTAGGAAGCTACCGTTGTGTTTCAGGCCGCCTTGTAAGTATAAACATTACTTGTAAGAAGAATTGTTCTCGTTTAAAGTGTGAGAATGATTATCAATAAAATTCTAGTTGTTGCCGTGGCACTGCTTGGCCACTCTGCGCTGCTTTATGGCTTAACGACAATGTCTGTTCAGCCGGCAAAGCCCAAGCAGGTAGTCATGTTGCTTACACCATCCCCTGTTCCTATGGGTGAAGATGTTGTCAAGCAAAGCAAGCCTCAGGCAAAGCCCCGCTCTGTTACTCGGCCGCAGGCACTTAAGCCCAGGCCGGCGCCAGCTAAAGCTGTGAGTAAAGTATCCGAAACAATTAAAGCGCCCGAGCAAGCTGCAGCCGGGCAAATGGCCGCAGTGACTCAAGCAATCGCTCCCGCAGAGGCCATACCTGCTCCGGCAACGGCAGGCAGTAAAAATAGCAAGCAGATTTCGGATGAAGTTCCCGTTGAAACGCCGCCCCTGTTTAATACCAGCTATCTGGCAAATCCTCGCCCTTCTTACCCGGCCCAATCGATGGCCCTGGGTGAAAAGGGACGGGTGATGCTTAGGGTGAAGGTTAGTGAGTTGGGCCTGCCTATTGAGGTTGAGCTGGCGCGTAGCAGCGGTTATCGCCGCCTTGATGATGCGGCCAGAAAAGCAGTTGAGCGCTGGAAGTTTGTTCCTGGCCGCCGTGGTGATGTTGCGGTGGTGATGAGTGCCATGGTTCCGGTGGATTTTGTTATTTAAAAGAGGTTTGTAATGGATTTAGCATTGATTTGGCATTCTGGTGATCCTGTTCTGGTGTCGGTTTTTGTATTGCTCCTGATGATGTCTGTGGTGAGCTGGTGTCTGATTTTATTGCGCAGCAGCTTGCTGTTACGGATTAAACGTGGGCAAAAGCGCTTTTTGGCCAGCTTCTGGAAAGCATCGGATTGGAAAGAAGCCACCAGCCTGACTGCCCATGCCATTGCGCCGGAGGCCAAATTGGCGCGAGCAGGCTGGGAAGGGTTTATCCATTATCGTAGCAATGCAGGTAAGGGTCTTGGTTTGGCCGTGTCTTTGGATGACTTTCTGGTGCGCACTTTGCGTACCCGTTTAAGTCAGGAAAATGCACGTTTGGAGCTGGGCCTGTCCTGGCTGGCAACGGTGGGCTCGGTTTCTCCGTTTGTGGGTTTGTTCGGTACGGTATGGGGTATTTATCATGCTCTGGTGGCGATTGCGGCTAAGGGCGACGCATCGCTGGCTACTGTTGCGGGACCCATTGGTGAAGCTCTGGTGGCAACGGCCGCCGGTTTGGCTGTGGCGATTCCTGCGGTTGTTGCTTACAACGCATTTGTCCGAGCTAACCGGGTGATTGCTCAGGGTTTGGATGGTTTTGCCCATGATTTGCATGCTCAGCTTTTAACTGCTGCTGCTATTGAAAAAGAAGGTAAATAAGCATGGCTTTTGGTGGTTTTGATCAGAGTGATAATGCACCGATGTCCGAAATCAATACGACGCCGCTGGTTGATGTGATGCTGGTGCTTCTGGTGGTGTTTATTGTGACCGCACCGGTGATGACCCATTCCATTCGCGTTGATTTACCCAAGGCAAAAGCAGAAGTCACCCAAACGCCGCCTGCCGTGCTGCAGGTGACGCTGACGGCAGCCGGGCAGATTGAGTGGGAAAAAACGCCGGTTCGGGCGGATGAATTGCAGGCTCGCTTTGCAGCTGCAGTGGCTAAAGATGCCCAGACCGAGCTGCATTTACTAGCAGATAAAAATGTACGTTATGAGCTGATTGCACAAACCATGTCGGCAGCAAGGCAGGCGGGCCTGACAAAAATTGGCCTGCTGACAGACGGGAACTAATCAGGGATAAGGTTGGCTGTTTTACCGGGCAAAGGTCAGCAGACTTTTGTTTTTTTTGACTCAAAAAATAGAAGATAGAGCTATGAGAGAGATACACAAGCCTAAATCAGCCATTCGACACCTGGCCAAGCTACCTGCGGCAGCGGCATTATTTGGCGCAATGAGCGCGAGTGCAGCGCCGATTGATGAAGTGAATCTGGCACCGGTTGAAGTAAAAGCGGATATTAAAAACACAAAGGACACGGATAAAACATATAACGCACCGGTGACGCGCATAGGCCGTACACCTCAAGCTACGCGCGATGTTCCA
The DNA here is from genome assembly GCF_003952345.1 of Iodobacter ciconiae. Classification (NCBI taxonomy): domain Bacteria; kingdom Pseudomonadati; phylum Pseudomonadota; class Betaproteobacteria; order Neisseriales; family Chitinibacteraceae; genus Iodobacter; species Iodobacter ciconiae. Next base: position 1,062,032 of record NZ_CP034433.1, read on the forward strand.
CAATCAACAACCAGTATTACCAAAATGCTGATGGCCGATCAGGACAGTAACTCTTTAAAAGATGCCCTGCGTAATGCTGTTGGTATAACATTTAATGCCTCCGAAGGCGGTAGCAGTGGCGATGGTGTTCGCGTGCGGGGGTTTGGCGCATCTAATGATCTGTATTTGGATAACTTTCGTGATGCGGCACAATATAATCGCGACACATTTAATACCGACACGGTAGAAGTGTTGCGTGGCCCGGCTTCGATGATTTATGGCCGGGGATCAACGGGTGGCATTATTAATCAGGTAAGCAAAACGCCTTTTCGTGGTGATTTAAATCAATTTTCTGCCACTGTAGGAACAGAAAATTACTATCGTGCCGAAGCTGATTTAAACCGTAGCCTGGAAGACAACGCGGCTTTTCGCGTGAATGTGATGGGCCAGAAAGCGGGCAGCACCCGTGAAGGCGCGGAAATGAATCGCTGGGGCTTTGCGCCATCGGTAGCGTTTGGTCTGGGCGAGCAAACAGAAGTGACGCTCTCTTATATGCATTACCAGGAAGACAATGTTCCGGATTATGGCGTGCCTTATTATAGTGCGTCGTCTAAAGGAGGTACAAATCAACCTATTCCATATGCCGATAAATTTTACGGTCTAAAAGATTTTGATTCGGAAACTTCAAAAACCGATATATTCAGCTTTAATCTGCAGCACCGCCTAAATGCCAATATGTTGTTGAAAAATTCAACGCGCATGGGCTTGTATGAGCTGGATCTTCGTGCGAGTGCACCAAGACTTGCTCTTAAGAGCGGTGAAGCATTGGATGATAACAGTAGTATCACGCGAAGCCGTAAATTACGTATGCGTGAGCAGGCAATTTATTCCAATGTGACTGATTTGCTGTGGGATTTTGAAACCGGCACGGTTCGGCATAATGTTTTAGCGGGTTTAGAGCTAACGCGCGAAAAACTACTGAGCACACAGCGTACGCAGTTCAATGCAAATGGCACAAATTGCAGCTTGCCTAGCACGACCGCTGGTAACCCTGTAGCCGGTGGCAGCGTGCCTTGCTCGGCTCCCGTTAAGCTGGCTGCTGCCGATTCTACTGCAGATACCATGGCATTTTATGCACAAGATCTGATTGAGCTGACGCCTCAATGGAAAGTCCTGGTGGGGGCACGTTTTGATCACTTTAAAGCGCATACAGAGAATCAGTCGTTCACTGCTGCGCCTGCCGCTACAAATGTGGAGCGCACCGATAATATCTGGAGCTGGCGCACCGGGGTTATTTATCAGCCTACAGCTAACCAGTCTTACTACGCGTCCTATGGCACTTCATTTAATCCATCGGCTGAAGCATATTCAACGGATCCACGTAATGTAACGCTTGATCCGGAAAAAAACCGCAATATGGAAATCGGTGCCAAATGGACGTTGCTAGAAGGTGATTTGAGCCTGCGCACAGCTATTTTCCGTACTGAAAAAACCAATGAGCGTCAGACAGATATCGAGGTCGGAGAAATTAAACCTGCTCTCTTGTCTGGCCGCCGTCATACCGATGGTATCGAGATTGAAGGGGCTGGGCGTATTACTGCAGACTGGCATGTCTTTGCCGGTATTGCTTTGATGAATCCGCGTATTGACGTGGTTGCGGGGCGTACCCCCAAGACTGTAGAGGGTAATTACGCAGAAAATGCACCGCGTTATACCGGTAATTTATGGTCAACTTATCAGCTCAATAGTAACTGGAAGGTCGGAGGTGGTTTTAACGCGATGGATAAGCGTTATACCAGTAATACCAATACGGTGAATCTGCCCGCGTATATTCGCTGGGATGCAATGGCAGAATGGCGTTTGCGTGATTACGGTGTGCAGCTAAATATTAACAATCTGTTTGACACCGATCACTTTGAAAGCTTGTACGCGGGTTTTGCTGTGCCTGGTGCGGGCAGAACTGTGCGTTTATCGTTTAACTATCGTTTTTAATGACTTGATGTATGTTTTGCGAGCCGCTCAGACAACTGTTTAATCTGAGCTGTTTAATAACCGCCACGATGTTTTTGTGGCGGTATTTTTATTTAAAGAGGTTGGACTCATGTTATTACATATTCCGCAGGTACTTGATACTCAAACCGTGGCTTATTGCCGTCAGCGCCTTGAGGCGGCAGAATGGGAGGACGGCAAAATGACCTCCGGTAGTTTATCGGTGTCGATCAAGCGTAATCAGCAACTGGCCAAGGACAGTGCCGTTGCTAAGGAGCTGGGTGCTATTATTTTGCAGGCATTAAATGCCAATGAGATGTTTTTTTCGGCCGCACTGCCAAGCTATGTGATACCGCCGCAATTTAACCGTTACGAAAACAGCATGGATCTGGGAAACCATATTGATAATGCAGTGCAAGGCATTTTTGGTACGCAAGAGCGTATCCGCGCCGACTTATCGGCAACCTTGTTTTTTGCTGAACCAGAAGACTACGACGGTGGTGAGCTGGTGATTGAGGATACCTACGGTGTGCATGAAGTTAAACTGGCCGCTGGTGATATGATTTTATATCCGTCTACCAGCTTGCATCGTGTTGAACCCGTCACCCGTGGTGCACGTCTGGCTTCATTTATGTGGATACAAAGTATGGTGCGTGATGTGGGTGAGCGGGTCGTATTATTTGATCTGGATACCTCTATCCGGCAATTGCGCCAGCAAGAGGGATCGCATGATATTGCAACTCAGCTGACAGGTACTTATCACAATTTATTGCGCCGCTGGGCTGATCTATAAGGCTTAAGGGGGGCGTAGTGAAAATTTTTATGTGCTCTCAGCCTTCGCGGATTCGATCCGCATGCCTATACGCGGTATAATCCGCGTTTTTTGTGTGAGCTTAGATTTAATGCCTATTTATGCTTATCGCTGTGCTGCTTGCGGTTATTCTGACGAGCATATTCAGAAAATGTCGGATGACGCGCTTCATGTGTGCCCAGCCTGCCATGCATCCTCTTATGAAAAACAGCTTACTGCCGCTGGTTTTCAATTAAAAGGCAGTGGCTGGTATGTGACTGATTTTAAAGGTGGATCTTCATCTAAATCGCCTTCGGATGGTTAATAAATCCATGCTGATGACGCATTTAAAAAAATATTTACTGACAGGCTTACTGGTGTGGGTGCCCCTGGCAATCACCCTGTGGGTTCTGCAGCTGATTATCGGCACGATGGATCAGATTGGTGCCTTGCTGCCCACTTCGATGCGTCCTGATTCATGGCTGCTGCAGGCTCTGGAGGGCTCGTTTCCCTTTTTGGTAGGCTCGCGTTATATTCCGGGCTTTGGCGTTATCCTTACCATTGTTGTTTTGCTGCTGACGGGTGTATTTGCGACCAATGTGCTGGGTTTGCGTTTGCTGCTGGTGGGTGAGAAAGTACTGAACCGTATTCCGATTGTGCGTTCGATTTACAGTAGTGTGAAGCAGGTTTCGGATACTTTGTTTTCCGATTCCGGCCAGGCATTTCGTCAGGCTTTGCTTGTGCGTTTTCCGTATGCAGATGCATGGACAATTGCTTTTATGACCGGAGTGCCGGGAGGAGAAGTAGCTGCCGTGCTGGATGGGGAGTATGTAAGTGTTTATGTGCCGACTACGCCTAATCCAACTTCGGGTTATTTTATTATGGTCAAAAAGGCTGATGTGATTGAGCTGGATATGAGCGTCGATGAAGCTTTAAAGTATGTTATTTCTATGGGTGTGGTTACACCCGGCAAGGCAGTTTAGCTAGATAGATAGCCAGCGTTAATAAATGGATTCAAGCGATTGAGCCAGTTTCTTGCTTTGATTGTTTTTTCCTTACCCTTGGCTGTTTCAATCACTTGCCAGCATGATCAACACTGATTAAATTCAAAGAGAAAACCAAATGCGTACAGATTACTGTGGCCTTATTGATGGCCGTTACCTCGGACAAACCGTTACGATTAAAGGTTGGGCGCATCGTCGTCGTGACCACGGTGGTGTGATTTTTATCGATTTACGCGATCGTGAAGGCTTGGTGCAGGTGGTCATTAATCCGGACACCGCAGAAGCCTTTACCATTGCTGATTCTTCGCGTAATGAATACGTTCTGGAAATCACCGGTCTGGTGCGTGCCCGTCCTGAAGGGGCAGCCAATAAAAATCTGATTTCCGGCGAAATTGAAATTGTTGCTACCGAAATCAAAATTCTGAATACCGCTGTCACACCACCGTTTCAGATTGATGATGAAAATCTCTCTGAAAACGTGCGTCTGCAAAACCGTGTGATTGATTTGCGCCGCCCCGTGATGCAAAAAAATCTGCGCCTGCGTTATCGCATCGCCATGTTGATCCGTAATTACCTGGACAGCCGTGGCTTTATTGATATTGAAACACCCATGCTGACCCGCTCCACACCGGAAGGCGCGCGCGATTACCTGGTGCCAAGCCGTGTACACGATGGTCAGTTTTTTGCGCTGCCACAATCGCCACAGCTCTTCAAACAATTATTGATGGTGGCGGGTTTTGATCGCTACTACCAAATCGTTAAGTGTTTTCGCGATGAAGATTTGCGCGCTGATCGCCAGCCGGAATTCACCCAGATTGATATCGAAACCTCGTTTCTGAACGAGCACGAAATCATGGATATCACAGAATCCATGGCCAAGCATGTGTTTAAAGAAGGCATTGGTGTTGAGCTGACCGACTTCCCGCGCATGACTTACGCCGATGCGATGCACTTATATGGATCAGACAAGCCTGATCTGCGGGTTACCCTGCAATTTGTTGAGCTGACTGATCTGATGAAAACGGAAGAATTCAAAGTATTTCGCTCTGCAGCAGAAATGGCTAACGGCCGCGTAGTGGGCTTGCGTGTACCGGGTGGTGCTGCGCTCAGCCGTAAGGAAATTGACGAATACACCAAGTTTGTCGGAATCTACGGTGCCAAGGGCTTGGCTTACATCAAAGTAAATGATGTCACTAAGCTGACGAATGACGAGCATTCCGGCCTGCAATCACCAATTGTTAAAAACCTCTCTGAAGCGGCACTGAAAGAAATTATTGCCCGCACGGGCGCAATAGATGGCGATCTGATTTTCTTTGGCGCGGACAAAGCCAAGGTGGTGAATGAAGCCATTGGCGCACTGCGTATCAAGATTGGTCACGAGAAGGGCGAGGCGGGCGGCTACTTTGCCCAGGGCTGGAAGCCAATGTGGGTGATCGATTTCCCGATGTTCGAGCACGACGAAGAAGCCGATCGCTGGACTGCATGTCACCATCCGTTTACGGCACCACAAGATGGCCACGAAGATATGCTGGATACCAATCCGGGTGCATGTGTTGCTAAAGCCTACGACATGGTGCTGAACGGCTCCGAAATCGGTGGCGGCTCAATCCGTATTTACCGTGAAGAGATGCAATCTAAAGTCTTCCGCGCACTGAAAATTGATGCCGAAGAAGCGCAAAATAAGTTTGGTTTCTTACTGGAAAACCTGCAGTTTGGCGCGCCTCCGCACGGTGGCTTGGCTTTTGGTCTGGACCGTTTGGTGACTTTGATGGTGGGGGCAGAATCCATCCGTGACGTGATCGCTTTCCCCAAAACGCAACGCGCTCAGTGCTTGCTGACCGATGCACCAAATAGCGTGGACGAAAAACAACTGCGTGAATTACATATTCGCTTGCGTCAGAAGGCCGAGGTTGCTGCAAGCTAAAGATGTCAATTTCTACAAAAAAACACCTGCGAATGTAGGTGTTTTTTTTTGCCCCAACGCTAATGTGAAAGCGTATTATTCTATTTATCACTTTCTGATGAAAGGTTTATTGTGGATTCGTATCATAGTTGTGGGCACCCGGTCTTACCAATTGCTGATACTTATGCAGATGCGAGCGGGTATGCGCCGCGCTCTGGCTTTTTTTGCTCCCATTGTATGCAATCGGTACAGGCTCCGTTTGATACTTGCATTTATGTTAACTTACAGCAGGTCGCGCCGGGGATGGCAGCTTTTGTGCTGGAAGTGAGTGACAGCGGGCCAGAGTTTGCTGACTTTTTGGCCGCGCTTGGCTTTGCGTGCCGCCAGGCATCGCCGGAGCTTGAGTCGTACGGCAGGGTGGATTTGAATCCTGTCTGGCACAAAGAGTTTTGGTTTGAGGTTAATATTCAGCCCATGCATGTGGTTGCATTGATGGAGCAAATTCGTGAAGAGGCTTATTTATTAGCAGATTACCTGCCTAATGGGCCTGCTGCGGTGCATTTTACCGATTTTCCTAAGTCAATTGCCGATGCTTCCTGAGTTTACGCAGCTCAAGCATTGGGCTTTTGATATGCTAGAGACAAGCAGCGCTTTACAGAAAAAATCAGTTAATTGCTGATTTTCTTTGCAAAGTGCTGGCGTCAAAGTGTGCTCTTAGATCCTTATTTTTAACTTGACCTATCTTGGTATCTTTTGATTTTTTTATGCTCCAAAAACGTAAGCAATCCTTTGTTATATGGGAGGCTTACTCGGCTTAATTGTGAGCTGAACATCAAGATATTAAGGTCTCTTCAAATAAAGTTTTCCAAAGTAATCTGACTGCTGCCAGCTGGGCCTGGATGGGCTGCAGCATCTTTGGTGTCAGCTCGGTGCCATTGAGCCGGCTGCGGTGCTGCAGGCGGCGTAATTCCCGGTAGCCATCAGCAGCAAGTTGTGCAGCTTTTGGAGGGATTAATTCTTGTTGAGCGGCGGTGCTCAGCAGGGCGATATTGCCGCTGTTAAGGCAAAATTCCTGATGGGCACTGGCATGGGCAAGGATCAGGTATTGCATAATAAATTCGATATCGACAATGCCTCCCCGCACATGTTTGACGTCTTCTGCGTGTGCCGGGTGGGTTTCGAGCATACGCTCACGCATGGTGCGGACTTCATCGCGCAATTTGGCTAAATCGCGTGGCGTGCGCAGAATATCTTCACGGATGGTTTCAAATGCATTGCCAACGTTACGATTGCCAGCGCAATAGCGCGCGCGGGTAAGCGCCTGATGCTCCCATACCCAGGCAGATTCTCTTTGGTACTGGGCAAATGCACCGATACTGGAGACCAGTAAGCCAGAGGAGCCATTGGGGCGCAGGCGTAAATCAATATCATAAAGATGTCCGGCAGGCGTTAGCGCCGTCAGCCAGTTGACGATGCGTTTGGCGTATTTGGCATAGACTTCGGGTGCGTTGGGGTGATCGTCATCAAACAGATACACAATGTCCAGATCCGATGCAAAACCCAGCTCTTTACCGCCTAGTTTGCCGTAGCCAATCACAGCAAATTGTGGCTCGGGCCGGTGTTTATTAGGTAACTCCTGCCAGACTTGCTCCAGCGTGACGGTGAGCATTAAATCGGCCAGATCGGATAAATGATCCGAAACCGTTTCTAAGGCCAGTAAGCCATCCAGATCCTGGCAAACCAGCCTGAAAACGTGCGCGTGCTGAAAATGGCGCAAGCAATCCATTTTGGCTTCGGTGTCATCACCTAAATCTTTTAATTCCTGGCGTAAAACTTTGCCAAGTTTAGGCCAGTCGGGTAGCTCTTCAAGCAGGCGGAAATCGAGTAGCTCATCAAGCAAAATAGGGTGGCGGGTAAGGTATTGCGAAACCCAGGGGCTGGCGCTGTAAAGGCTGGCGAGACGTTTAAGTGTACGAGGGTGCTCGGCCAGCAGGGCGAGATAAGATTCGCGGCGGCTGATGGCTTCAAGCAGATCCAGAATCCGGGTGAAAGTCGCATCAGGGTTGTGAAAGCTGGCGGCAACCTCAATTAATGGGGGCAGAATGCTATCAACACGTTTTCGGCAGCGATCGGGCATTTGCTGATAGCGGCTGCTGCTCTGCATTGCGGCCAGACGGCGGTTAATTTCGGTTGGGTCTTCAAAACCTAAAGCAGCCAGGTCGGTGCTGTCCCCTTCTTGCGCACTGAGCCAGATGGCGGCTTGTGGATGGGCCTCGCCCTCGTCAGGGGGCAGTACAAATACATGCTCGAAATGCTGGTTGACGCGGTTGCGGTAAAGCGTGAGCTGTTCTCTGAATTGCGCCCAGTCCGAAAACCCCATGCTGTGTGCTATGCGGGCCTGATCGTCTGCGTTTAGTGGCAGCATCTGGGTTTGTGCATCATCCAGATACATTAAGCGGTGTTCGGTATTGCGTAAGAAGCGGTAAGCTTCTTGCAGCTCGGCAACGGCGGCGTGAGTGAGTATGCCTTGCTGAGCCAGCTCATCAAGGATGGTTTGCGTTGGGCGCAGTTGTAAAATTTTATTGCGCCCGCCGCGGATCAGCTGAAAAACCTGGCCGATAAATTCGATCTCACGAATCCCTCCAGGCCCCAGCTTGATATTGTCAATTTTGTCTTTGCGTGCCACTTCGCGGCGGATCTGACTGTGTAGCTCACGCATGGAGTGATACGCACCGTAATCCAGATATTTGCGATAAACAAAAGGCGTGACCATTTGCATCAGCCCGGCCTCATCACCGGAGAGCGCACGGGCTTTGATCCAGGCGTAGCGCTCCCACTCACGGCCCTGGGTGAGTAAATAGCCTTCCAGCGCGGCAAAGCTGCAAGCCAGTGGGCCGACATCGCCAAAAGGGCGCAGCCGCATATCGACCCTGAATACAAAGCCGTCATCTGTGATTTCGCCGATCAGGCTGATGAGTCGCTTGCCAATCAGAGAAAAGTATTCTGAATTGCTGATTTTGCGCGGCCCCGTGGTCTGGCCGTCTTCGGGAAAAATAAAAATCAGATCGATATCAGATGATACATTCAGCTCACGTCCGCCAAGTTTGCCCATGCCGACAATAATCAGCTCCTGAACCTGCCCTGATTCCTCGCCGATAGGCTGGCCATAGCGCGCGTCCGGCAGGGAAACCCATGCCAAAGCAGTCGCTAGTGCGACTTCGGCCAAATCACTGATGGTGTGCATTACTTCGGTAAGATCTGACAGACCCGCAAGCTCTCTGCTGATCAGCCTGGCCATCACCGCCTGGCGTAAGCGGCGTAAACGCTGTTTTAGCACCTGATCATCCGAGCCTGGCAGGAGACTGAGCTGTTCTTCCATACTCGAGCGCGAGTAAGGCTGGGCAAGCTGCGCCATCGTTTCTTCTGCCAGCTGGGGGTGGCGTAGCAGCAGTTGTTGCAGATACCGGCTATGCGCCAAGGCTGGGGCGAGTAAGGATTTAGAACTTTGTGTAAGATCAGTCATCGGTGGAGGCTCAAAAACGGTTAAAATCACATATCCCCTAACCTAGGGCGCTGTTTGACACTAAGCTGCAGCTTGTCGTGGTGTTTTTCCGATAGCCTGCTTTGCTCAAGCGTCAGCAAAGCCTAACACAGCACTGCCTAATTTTGGCATGCCCGAGCTACACTGAATGCCTGTTTTTTCCAAGCTACTGCGACGTTTTTCTGCCTTTTTTCGCTGGCATTGCCGCGCCCTGCTGCGGGTGCTGGCTGGTGTCAGCCTTCTCTTTTGTATGGTGGTTCTTGCATGGCAGTTTTATGTGCTGCCCCGTCTGGATGAATATCGTCCATGGCTGGTACAAAAACTGGTTGATGCAACTGGTAGTCAGATCGAAATGGGGCGTTTGTCAGGCGGCTGGAGGGGCGTTCATCCTTTTTTACGGGTGGACCATTTCAAAGTCTACAGCGCCGGGCAGCCCGGTTTACAGCTGACTTCGGTTGATGCTGATTTATCCTGGTGGACGCTGGTGCATGGTGAATTGCTCTTTAGCCGTCTTGCCACGGTAGCGCCTCATTTAAATTTGCGCCGTGATCAAAATGGGGTGTGGTTTGTGGCGGGTTTTCAGTTGAAAAGAGGGGCTGAAAAAAATGAAAACCGTTTCATTAACTGGTTGCTAGCTCAGGGTGAGCTGAAAATCAGCGACGGCAGGCTCAGCTGGCTGGATGAGCAAAACGGAGCGGGTGAGCAGGTTTTTTCCAAGCTGGATATGCATATCAGGCAGCGTTTTGGTGCCCATCGATTCGAGCTTTCCGTTTTACCGCCGACTGCTGTGGCTGACAGATTGAGCTTGTCCGGAAGCTGGCGGGGCAGAGATGTGGGCGAGCTGAAAAATTGGTCCGGACAGATAAAACTCGATATGCCTCGTGTAGATTTACAACAACTGGCAAAAAGATTACCGCATGAAATGAGGTGGTTCACTCAGGCGGGTGGCGAAGGTGGCATGAAAGGAAGTGTGCATTTTGCCCACGCCGGGGTTGAGAAAATAGACACGCAGTTAAAAATAAAAAATTTGACACTGGCTTGGCCGGATGCGGCACAGGCTGTGTTTTTGCCAGTATTTGATGGCGGGTTTATTTGGCAAAACGAGCAAGATAAGCAGTCTTTACGTCTGAAAGCCGCCCAGGTTGCAACAGCAAGTGGCGAGCTTTGCAGAGATTGTCGTCTGGATTACCAGCAGGAAAATGCGGGCAAACAGCGTTTAGTGCTTCAGTCATTTAATTTAAATGGTTTGGGTGCGTTTTCTGCCTGGCTGCCTGCTGCTTATCAGGACGGCGCAATGAAGGGAAAAATTGAGCATTTGAGTATTAACTGGCAGGGGCCCTGGCAGAAAACAAAAATCTACAGTGCAGAAATCGATGCAGAATCGCTTGAGCTGGCTTTGCCACAGCAGGGCTTGCCTTTACTGGGGCGGTTTGATTTAAAAGCCAGGCTGGATCAAAACACGGGTAAGGCTACCGTAGCAAGTCGTGGTTTATCGCTCACTTTACCCTCGCAGTTTGTAGAGCCACTGTATTTTGATCGTTCAAGTTTTACGCTGGTTTGGCAGCGGGCTGCGCCAGGATGGAGGTTTAATGTGCCACAGGCAGAGCTGGCTAATGCAGATACGCATTTAAAAGCCAGTGCACAATATATCTGGCCGGGTAAGGGGCTGGGACATCTTGATTTAAAAGGGGAGATTCGCGAGCTGCAAGCCAAACGTGCTTACCTGTATTTACCCCGTGCTGCGGGGGATGAAACCTTGCTTTGGCTAAAAACATCTTTGTTAAGTGGTAAGGCCGTGAATGGCCGTGCCGAATTACGCGGTAACCTGGAAAACTTTCCTTTCCGTAATCCTAAAGATGGCTTGTTTAGAATTACGGCAGACGCTAAAGATGTTGCTTTGTCCTATGCCGATGATTGGCCGGCTATTGAACATATCGATGCCTTCCTTGATTTTCATGGTGCAGCGATGGATATCAAAGCCAGTAAAGGTAAAATTTTTGCAGTGAATCTACATAATGTGGCGGTATCGATTCCGGACATGGATACGCTGTCTCCGATGCTGAATGTAAAAGGCAAGGCACAGGGCGCAACTCATGAATTTTTGCGCTTTGTGCACCAAAGCCCTGTTAAAGAAAGCACCGAAGGATTTATTGATGATTTGAAAGCGGAAGGGGAAGGGGAGCTGGATTTACAATTAGCCCTGCCCTTAGAAAACACCGATGCTAGCAAAATAGCGGGTGAGTACCGTTTTTCGGAGAATAAGCTTGATTTTGGCGGTGCGGTGCCGCTTCTGAGCAAAGCCGATGGGAAGATCGGTTTTACCGAACAATCGCTGACCATTAAAGATGCGCATGCTCAGGCATTGGGTGGTAGTGTAAGGCTCTCTGGCACAAGCGATGCACAGGGCGCTTTACAGCTGAATATGAACGGCCAGGCGGAGATTCAGGAGGTGGCAGGGCGTTATGGTGTGCCGTTTAAGCAACGTTTACACGGCAAGGTGCCTTATCAGGCCAGCTTAAATACCGGGCAGGCTCAGTATACATTGAGTATTCAATCGCCATTACAAGGTCTAAGCGTTGATCTGCCTGCACCACTGGTTAAAAACAGCGCGGATAACAGGCCGCTGCGTTTACGTTTGAGTGGTAATGCAAATGATCCTACTTTATTGGAATTTGCTTACGACAGGGGCTTGCAGGGGCAGCTTTTATTAGGTGATAAGCCGCATGGGCAGATTATGCTGGGCGCGGGCACGTTACCGGCGATGCCTAAAGCAGGCATTCATATCAGCGGAGGCTTGCCAGAGTTAAATGTACAAAGCTGGCTGGCGCTGGCTGATGAGCTGGTTGGTGATCAGGCTAGTGCAAGGCCGGGTCTTTTGAGTGCGGATTTACGCTTTGGCCAGGTCATGAGCTGGGGCAGACGCTTGAATGATGTACGGATTAAGGCGCAGGAGCAAAGTGAATCGCTCTGGAAGGGCAGTATTGATAGTCAGGAGCTGGCAGGTACTTTTGACTGGAACGGTCATGAAAAAGGTAAGTTAAGCAGCCGCCTAAGCAAGCTATGGCTGCCATTTCAGACCTATGGCACGGTGAAATTGGCATCGCCCTTGCAGCAGCTGCCTGCCCTTGATTTACAGGCTAGTGATTTTCGCTATAAGAATTTACAGCTGGGTAAGTTAGAAGTCGATGCAGTACAGCAGGGGGATAACTGGCGTTTAAGCGGTGTGAATATCAGTAACCCTGATGGCAAGCTGAATATGAACGGTGTATGGGGTAAATCACCGGGCCGAATCAGTGGCAATTTTGCGATTGAAACTGAAAACCTGGGTAAATTGCTAACCCGCTTAGGAGTGCCGGATACGATGCGCCGTGCACCGGCAAAGCTCAGCGGTGATGTGGCATGGGATGGCGAGCTGTTCCCGCCTGATTTCTCCACCCTGCAAGGTAAGCTGCGCGTGGATGTGGAGGCCGGGCAGTTTGCCAAGATTGACCCGGGTGTGGGGCGTTTATTATCCATTCTTAGCCTGCAATCTCTGGCTCGCCGTGTGCAGCTTGATTTCAGGGACGTGTTTTCCGATGGTTTTGAGTTTGATTCAATCCGTGGTGACAGCGTGATCGACCGGGGCGTGGCACGCACCGATAATCTGGTAATTACCGGGCCTGCCGCGCAGGTTTTATTCAGAGGCGATGCTAATTTTATGGCCGCCACACAAAACTTACGGGTACGGATTGTGCCGGTGATCGGTGATAGTGTGGCCGTGGCTACTGCCATTATTAATCCGGTAATTGGCGTGGCAACCTTTTTATTGCAGCGTGTCTTAAAAGATCCGCTTGGCCAGCTGGTGGCTTACGAGTATGACATCACGGGCAGCATGCTCGACCCGCAAATTAAAAGTGTAAGCAGCCCTATGTCACGCATGCCCTTCAATAGAAAATAGATATTGAGCGAGAGAAAATGAATACTTTGCTTGCAGCAGCGATTCAAATGGTGTCTGGCCCAAGCGTGGCGGCCAACTTGATTACTGCCGCACGTTTGATTAAAAACGCTGCAAATGCAGGTGCCCAGCTCATTGTATTGCCCGAATATTTTGCGATTATGGGTAATAAAGACACGGATAAAGTGGCGGTTAAAGAAGTTTTTGGGATCGGGCCAATCCAGCGTTTTTTAGCGGCTGCCGCTAAAGAGTATGGTGTCTGGTTGGTAGGAGGCACAGTGCCCTTGGCTTGTGGGGATGAAGCTCGGGTAAACAATAGTTGTCTGGTTTACTCACCGGCCGGGGAATGTGTGGCGCGCTACGACAAAATGCATTTATTTGGTTTTGATAACGGCACGGAATGCTTTCGGGAGGCCGATACCATTTTAGCAGGGCATCAGCTCGTGGCCTTTGATACGCCCTTTGGCCGGGTGGGTTTATCGGTTTGCTACGATTTACGTTTTCCTGAGTTTTTCCGTGCCATGCTGCCGGTCGATTTTATTATTTTACCGGCGGCGTTTACCCAGACCACGGGTGAGGCGCATTGGGAAGTATTGCTTCGCGCCCGTGCCATCGAAAATCAATGTTATGTGATTGCCTCAGGACAAGGCGGCGAGCACATCACTGGCCGCCATACTTTTGGTCACAGTATGCTGATCGACCCATGGGGCAAGGTGCTGGCCTATCAGGCCAGCGGCGAGGGCGTGGTGATGGCCGAATTAAAAGCCAGCCAGATGGACAGAATAAGACGCATCCTGCCCGCCTTAACGCATCGCTTACTTTAGTGAGCGTGAATGGTTTTAAAAGGTCTGTAGATACAGAGCACTCAGAGAATACGGAGCACACAGAGAAAACCAAGGGGATAACTCAAGCTTTTCTCTGCGATCTCTGTGTGCTCATTTATCTCTGTGTCTACAGACCTTTTGGCTCTTAGTCTGAATATGTGATGATCTTTTGAGCCTTAAGGGGATTTCTCGCCTTCCCTGAGTCCTAAAGATAGTGTGTAATACCTTTCAATAATCTGATTCACACAAGCGACAAAACAATGACTCATCTAGAAACTGCCCGCCAGACGTTGCTGACTCCTTTTAATCTTGACGATGCCAAACTCGATCAAGTGTTTGGGCAGATGCTGACGCATGATATTGATTACGCCGATCTGTATTTTCAATACAGCCGTAGCGAGGCATGGAGTCTGGATGAAGGGATTGTAAAGTCAGGCAGTTTTAATATTGATACCGGTGTGGGGGTTCGCGCTGTATCAGGAGAAAAAACCGCGTTTGCCTATTCTGACGACATCAGCCTGAATGCGCTGACTCAGGCTGCAGCCGCAACGCGGGCGATTGGTCGTCAGGGCGGGCACAATACGGTGGCATTAGGCCGGGATATTGTGGGTCATTCGCTTTATCAGCCGGTTGATCCGCTGGCGAGTCTGGATGAGCTGGCAAAAGTGGCGCTGCTCGAAAAACTGGAGCGCACTGCCCGCAGCCTGGATAAGCGTGTGGTGCAAGTGATGGCGAGCCTCGCTTCCGAGTTTGAAGTGGTTTACGTGGCTCGCCACGATGGTCATCGTGCCGCCGATGTGCGTCCGCTGTGCCGCTTGTCTATTCAGGTGATTGTGGAAGAAAACGGTCTGCGTGAGCAGGGCAGTGCAGGCGGTGGTGGCCGCTTTGCCTATGGCTATTTTGATGATGCTGTGGTGCTGGATTACGCAAAAAAAGCAGTCGATCAGGCAGTGCTTAATTTACATGCCCGCCCGGCGCCTGCCGGTGAAATGACCGTGGTATTGGGTTCGGGTTGGCCGGGTATCTTGTTGCATGAAGCGATTGGCCATGGCCTGGAAGGCGATTTTAACCGCAAGGGCTCTTCTGCATTTAGCGGCAAGATTGGCCAGCAGGTTGCGGCTAAGGGTGTAACCGTGGTGGATGATGGCACCATCCTTGACCGCCGTGGCTCGCTCAATATTGATGACGAAGGTAATCCGACACAGCGCACCGTATTAATTGAAGACGGTATTTTAAAAGGCTATTTGCAAGACAGCCTGAATGCCCGCCTGATGAATATGCCTCTGACCGGCAATGGCCGCCGTGAAAGTTTTGCTCATCTGCCTATGCCGCGTATGACCAATACCCTGATGCTGGGTGGCAGCGCGGAGCCTGAAGAAATTATCGGCTCGATCAAGCGTGGCCTCTATGCGGCTAATTTTGGCGGGGGGCAGGTTGATATCACCAGTGGTAAATTTGTATTTTCTGCTGCTGAAGCGTGGTGGGTGGAAGACGGCAAGCTGATGTATCCGGTGAAAGGAGCAACCCTGATCGGCAACGGCCCTGATGTATTAACGCGCGTTTCGATGATCGGCAACGATATGGCGCTGGATCCGGGTGTGGGCACTTGTGGCAAGGAAGGCCAGAGCGTGCCTGTTGGTGTAGGGCAGCCTACCCTGCGTATTGACGGTGGCCTGACAGTAGGTGGTACGGGGGGCTAATCAGCCCGTGGCCCAAACCCACATCCTGAAATACAAAGGGCTCAGAAAACACGGCGTTTCACGGAGAAAATCCAATTTTTCTTCTATCTTTCTCCGTGCCCCTCTGTGTTCTCCCTCTTCTGCCGTGGTTTAAAATCTGGGTTTTGTACCGGGGTGGTGTTTTTGCCATTATGTACCGCATATCACCCATCCTATGTATCAATTCATATTTGCAGCACTCCCCTTTGTTTAAAAGAGAGATTATAAAAGATGGTGCATTTTCAGCAGATTGCGTTGGGTAATGGCGTATTTTTGGGTGAAATCTTATTGGCTTCCAGCAGGTTAAATGCGCAAAGTCTGCCGATGGTTTTGAAGATCCGTGAGCAGATTGAGGCCTGGCGGCATGATTCATCGCTGGTGGCGGTGCTGGTGCGCGGTGAGGGTGAGCGGGCTTTTTGTGCAGGCGGTGATATTCGTGCGCTTTATCATGCCATGAGTCAGCCAGAATTCTTGTACGAAGGAGATGATTTCTTTCGCCATGAGTATGATTTGTGCCGGGAATTGCACCGTTATCCCAAGCCGGTCATTGCATGGGGAAATGGCATTATTATGGGGGTGGTTGGGGGATTTTTGCTGCGGCTAGCCACCGGATAGTGACTGAATCGAGTGTTTTAGCCATGCCGGAAGTCAGCATAGGCCTGTTTCCTGATGTGGGTGCCAGCTTTTGGCTGCAACAGTTAAAAGGACAGATGGGGCGTTTGCTGGCACTGACCGGCAGCCGTCTGAATGCGGCAGATGCGCTGGCTTTTGGTGCGGCGGAGTTTGCTTTGCCATCAAAGACCTTTGATGGCTTGATCGCTACTTTGCAAGAATTGCCATGGAGCGGCCTGGGGGAGCGTGATGCAGAGCTGGCCACTGGTGCACTTGCTGCCTTGTCTGCCGCCTGGCCTTGCCCCTTGCCTGAATCGGTGTGGCTGCCCCTGGCCGATGAAGTGGCAGCTATCTGCGCAGGTGATGATCTGCTTGCTATTTGTGAGCGGGTTCAATCGTACCAGGGTGATGCACCTGCTTTACATCTGGCTGCGGAGCTGCAGGGCGCGGGATCTCCGACTTCTATTTATTTAACGTGGGAAATGGCGCAGCGGGCGCAATGGCTGTCTTACGATGAAGTGGTGGAAATGGAATGGACAGTGGCAAGAAATTGTTTACGCCATGGTGATTTTCATGAAGGCGTACGTGCTAAGCTGATTGACAGGGACGATCAACCCCAATGGGAGCCCAAAGAGCTTGCCCTGGTAAAAGCGGCAAATATTGAATCTTTCTTTCGATCCCCTTGAAACTTTTTTAAACCACACCAATCTACCCGACATACACGGCTGATCCGTGCGAATGGAGAGACACGATAATGCAACTGAATACTACCGCTTATGGCAGCTCTGCGCTGTCAACTGAGCGTAACCGGGTGTTACGTAATACTTACTTTATGCTGGCACTGACGATGGTGCCAACAGCAATTGGCGCTTTTTTGGGTATTGCTATGCAGTTCCGCATGTCGCCATTTATGGGCTTTATTGTTTTTATGGCGATTAGCTTTGGTTCTTTTTATGCTATTGAAAAAACCAAAGAGAGTGCGGCAGGCGTATTCATTTTGTTGGGCTATACCGGCTTTATGGGCTTGTGGCTATCGCAAATGTTGCAGGTGGCTTTGCGTTTTAGCAACGGTGCAGAAATGATTGCTATGGCAGCCATCGGTACTGGTGCGATTTTCTTTACCCTGGCTACGATTGCTACTGTTACAAAGAAAGATTTTTCCTTTATGGGAAAATTCTTAATGATTGGTCTGGTGGTCATTATTCTGGCTGCGCTGGCTAATATTTTTTTCCAGATTCCGGCGCTGTCTCTGACTATTTCAGCTGTGGCAGTTCTGATTTTTTCCGGGTTTATTTTGTATGATGTAAGCCGGATTGTAAGCGGTGGTGAGACTAATTATGTGAGTGCTACACTGAGTCTTTACCTGAATGTTTACAATTTATTTACCAGTTTGCTAAATTTGATCATGGCTTTTACAGGTAATAGTCGCGATTAATGAAAGGGTAGAATTTAGAGATTATTTTTTATATTGTTTATAACCCTTTGTTTTTTATGGAAAATAGTTTGTTTATGTTATCTTTCTTATTATGATTGATTAAAAACGCCGGAGCAGTTTGTTCTGGCGTTTTTTTTCTATTGGGGTTTTACCGTATGTGGGGTAAATACAATGCACCCTATCCTCCTCGCTTGTTTATGTGCCCTTACGCCATAAATGTAATAAAAGTAATATTATTTCTGATGCACTAAACTGGCCAAGATGCTTTTTTCCTTTATGCCCCAAGCTGGCCAATTATGAATTCTTCTCTAATGCGCCGAGTCGGTCAGCATTGGCTGTGGTGGCTCGCCTACATCTCGATTAGCCTTGTGCTGCTTGCCCTGACAAGTTTTGTCTGGCTTGATTTTCGCCAGGCCAGAAATGCCCAGGATACAGTCCTGTCGCAGGACTTACTATGGCAAGAGCAGGGTCTGCGTTTGCATTTGCAAACAAATCAGAATGCGATTGAAAATCTGGCCTATGGCCTTTCGGCCAATGCTTTGCGAGAGGAGGATTTTCGTGCCAGAGCAGATGGCTTGCTGCGTGCGTCTCCTGAAATGTTGTCAATTGATTACGTTAATTCTTCGGGTAAGCGAGTGTGGGGTTTGCCTGCCTATAGCTCACGTCCACGAAGCCTGGTGCCTTTGGATCATCCTTTGCTGCTAGAGGTGATCGACGGTGCTGCTACGCTGGGATATGTTTTATATTCCACAGTGATTATGTCGGGTGAGCCCAAAGTTGCACAGGTCGTACTGGTTGTCCCTATTTTTAAAGGGACGGTGTATTTGGGGGCGGTGCTGGCCAGTTATGCGCTGCCCGCTATTTTGCAACAGCGAGTGCCCTGGTGGATGGTGCAGCGTTATGATTTATCTTTGCTTGATGATAAGGGCAATGTGCTGGCCCCGCATGATGCGCGGATTAATCAGACGGGTATTAGCAGGGCAGTGGGTTTTGAGCCGCTGGGCCATGGCTTGAAATTACGAGCCAGTGTACGGCATGAAAAGACGCCGGTTACTCAGCTCTGGTTGCTTGGTGTGGTTTTTGTTCTGCTGGTGTCTTTACTTTGGGCTTTAACGCTGCTGAAAAAGCGGATGCAGCAGCGCCAGCGGGCAGAGGGAGCATTACGCGACGAGATGCGTTTTCGCGCTGCGATGGAGGATTCCCTCACAACCGGCTTGCTGGCTATCAATACTTCAGGGCATTTGATTTACGCAAATCTGGCTTTTTGCAGCATGGTAGGCAGATCACAGGCTGAATTGCTGGGTAAGTCTTCTCCTATGCCTTATTGGGCTCCGGAAGAGCTTAGTGCCTGTGCTGCAGCCTGGAATTCTCTTTTATCAGGCGAATGCCCGGTAAGTGGTTTTGCGCTACGTTTTATGCGCCGCGATGGCGAGCGCTTTGATGTGCGGCTTTATTCTTCACGTCTGGTTGATGGTCGTGGCGAGCACCGTGGCTGGATGGCTTCTTTATATGATGTAACCGAACTACAAAGTGAGCGGGAAGCGTTGGCAGAATCGCGCAAGCAGCTTCTTACCGTTTTAGAAGGGCTGGATGCTGCGGTTTCAGTATTTGATGTGGATAGCGGTGTAGTGCGCTACAGGAATCGGCATCATAACCACACTTTTCCGCTGCAGGCCGATGGTGCGTGCTGCATGTGGCCATTTTTGCCCATGGGTGAGGCAACTTCTGAGCGGCAAGACCCAATTAGCGGGCGCTGGTTTCTGGTACAGCGCCGCCGTATTCAGTGGGTAGACGGGCTGGTGGCCTGGCTGGAAATTGCCGCAGATATTACAGAAAGGCGGCAGATTGCCGAAGAAGAGCGCGGACGGGAGGAAAAACTTCAGCATACGGCCAGATTGGTCAGTATGGGTGAGCTTGCATCCAGCCTGGCACATGAGCTGAATCAGCCATTGGCGGCCATTGCTGGTTATGCTGCTGCAGGTGAGGAAATTTTATCTCGGGATGAAAAGAATTCGGTCAGGCATATTCTGGCTAAAATGGGAGAGCAGGCGCGCCGCGCCGGGCAGATTATCAGTGGGATTCGTAATTTTTCATCCCGCCGGGCACCACGTAGCGAACCGTGTGATTTTGTCGAGTTGTTAGCTGTGCCTATGCAATTACTGGAACCCATGGCCAGAAAATATCAGAGCCGTATTGTTCTAGACTTAAGCTCTGACTTACCCAATGTGATGGGGGATGGTGTGATGCTGGAGCAGGTGCTATTTAACTTAATTAAGAATGGTATGGAGGCAATGATAGAAACCCCTGTGGAACAAAGAGAAATCAAAGTCAGTGCCTATGCAGGAAAAGACTGGCTGGAAGTGTGTGTGGCCGATCGAGGGTCGGGAATTGAAAACCCTGCGCTGTTATTTCAGTCTTTTTATACCAGTAAGCCCGAAGGAATGGGGATTGGTTTGAATATTTGTCGCTCTGTTATTGAACAACACCAAGGGCACTTAAAAATTCAGGCCAATCCTGATGGCGGTAGTTGTTTTATTTTCCGCCTTCCTATTGTTTTATCTTGAATGAGAGCCGAACCATCGAGAAATCACTGATTCAATGTTTATTCCTGGTAATAGGGGGTAACAATAGTGACTTTCATGGTCCTCTTAAGTATTTTTATTTTGAAAGGTAATCGTATGCGACCAATTGCTGTAATTGATGATGACTCCGCTGTTCGTGATGCATTGCAAATTTTATTCGAAGCACATCAATGGCCTGTTTTTGGCTTTGAATCAGCAGAGCATTTTTTAAATGAGGCTGATGCGGCAGATTATAGCTGTCTGATTATTGATGTTCGTATGACGGGCATGAGTGGTTTAGAGCTTTATTCTGAATTAAAAAATGCATTTTATTTACCTCCGGTTATTTTCCTAACGGGCCATGCCGATGTACCGATGGCCGTTGCCGCAGTTAAAGATGGCGTCATGGATTTCCTGGAGAAACCATGTGATTACAGCCTTTTGGTTTCCAGAATTGAAGCTTGCCTTGCCAGAGATGAAGAGGCACGAAGTGCCTGGAATGCCCGCCAGTCACTGGATGAGCGCCTGGAAAGCCTTACTCCCCGCGAGCGTGAAGTGCTGCGTGAATTACTTACTGGTCGCTTAAACAAGCAAATTGCTGATGAGCTGGATATCAGTATCAAAACGGTAGAAGTCCACCGTGCGCGTATTTATACCAAATTAAAAGTGCGCTCGGCAGGAGGCTTGGCGGCCTCGTTAAAAGGAGTACAAATTTCCGAGATTTAATTTCTGCATGAAATAAAAAGCGTTATTCCTGTGTTGGTTTATGTTGACTAAGGTATTTTACCTAAGGTCAAGTGCTAATGGTGTTTTGCCTCATATAAATGGCTTTTTTGCCAAACTAGAGTCATTAGGGCACACAAAGCCAGCAAAGTGCATACCCAACATAAGGATGACGATAATGCAGAAACTGAAGGTGAGTTTGTTGACGGCTAGCTGTTCAATTGCATTTTCTGTACATGCAGCAGATATTGAAGTCTTACACTGGTGGACTTCCGGAGGGGAAGCAAAAGCGGCTGTTGAGCTTAAAAAAATGCTGGAAGCCAAAGGTCATAAGTGGAAAGATTTTGCGGTTGCTGGCGGGGCAGGGGATAACGCAATGACGGCGCTTAAAACCCGTGTGGTATCTGGTCAGCCGCCAGCTGCAGCTCAGATCAAAGGGCCATCTATCCAGGAATGGGGTAATGAAGGTGTGCTGGCTTCTTTAGATGATGTGGCTAAAAAAGAAGGCTGGGATAAATTATTGCCGCCCGAGGTTGCCAGCATCATGAAATACAAAGGCAGCTACGTGGCAGCTCCTGTGAATGTGCATCGAGTAAACTGGTTGTGGGTGAATCCTGATTTATTGAAAAAAGCAAATGCCAAGGTGCCCACAAGCTGGGATGAGTTTTTTAAAACGGCCGATGCCCTACAAAAAGCGGGCATTCAGCCACTGGCCCATGGCGGCCAGTCCTGGCAGGACGCCACAGTATTTGAAGCGGTTGCCTTAGGGGTGGGCGGCAGTGATTTCTATAAAAAAGCCTTTATTCAGTTAGACCCCGCCACGTTAACCAGCGCCAATATGATTAAGGTGCTGAGTACCTACAAAAAACTCAAGCTATACACCGATAAAAATGCCTCTGGACGGGAGTGGAATCTGGCTACGTCAATGGTTATCAGTGGTAAAGCCGCCATGCAGATTATGGGCGACTGGGCCAAGGGAGAATTCCTGGCTGCAGGTAAAGTTCCGGGTAAAGATTTTCTCTGTGTGGCAGCGCCTGGCACTGCGGGCGCTTACACTTTTAATATCGATAGTTTCGCTATGTTTAAACTGCCAAATAAAGAGGCTGAAAAAGGGCAGAAAGATCTGGCTGTAACATTGATGAGCCCCGCATTTCAGGAAACCTTTAATTTGAATAAAGGTTCAATTCCTGTTCGCCAAGGCCTGGATATGAGCAAATTCGATGATTGTGGCAAGAAATCAGCTGAGGATTTTAAAGCCACTTCAGCCAAAGGATCATTGCTGCCATCCTGGGCGCATGGAATGGCAATGTATTCTGCTACTCAAGGTGCGGTGGTCGATGTCATTTCGCAATTCTGGAATGATGACACCATGACCGCTCAGCAAGCAAGCGTGAAGTTGGCTGCGGCAGCAAAGATTAAATAAATGCTGTTGCCGACGGGGATACTGCCCCGTTTTGTCTGCTTCTCTCATAAGAAATAAAGTGGATTTCTTTGTTTCTTATGAGATTGCCTTGCATGCGAGACTAAAAAACTCCGGAGGAAACAATGTCTAGATCCGCTCAGGAAGCACAATATGGCTTCGCGGAGCGCTGGCTGCCGCGTCTTGTTTTAGCACCTTCATTTTTACTGACCTTGATTTTTTTATATGGTTTTATTCTTTGGAATGGTTATTTATCGTTTACGGCTTCGCGTTTAATGCCTAATTTAGAGTGGGTGGGAATAGCGCAGTATCAGGTTTTATTTGAAAGTGAGCGTTGGTGGGTTGCTGTAAAAAATCTATTTATCTTTGCAGGTTTATTTATTAGTAGTGGAATGGTAATCGGTATTAGTCTGGCTATTTTTTTAGATCAGAAAATCCGTGGTGAAGGTATATTACGCACGATTTATCTCTATCCAATGGCCCTCTCTTTTGTGGTTACGGGTACTGCGTGGAAATGGATGTTAAATCCCGGGTTGGGCTTAGAAAAGCTTATGCATGACTGGGGTTTTACTCAGTTTACTTTTGATTGGCTGGTTAATTCCGAAATGTCGATTTATACCGTGGTGATTGCAGGGGTATGGCAATCATCGGGTTTTGTTATGGCACTGTTTCTGGCTGGTTTACGTAGCGTGGACGATTCCATATTAAAAGCTGCACAAATTGATGGTGCTTCTTTAACCAGAATTTACTGGAAAATTATTCTTCCTGCATTAAGGCCGGTTTTTTTTTCCACTCTGATGATTCTGTCTCATATTGCTATTAAGAGTTTTGATCTGGTGATGGCATTAACGGGAGGTGGGCCGGGGTTTTCTTCCGATGTGCCCGCTACCTTTATGTATGCAATGGCATTTACCCGCGGGCAAATGGGTGTAGGGGCGGCTAGCTCGATGATGATGCTGGCAACTGTTGCTGCACTGGTCGTGCCCTATCTTTATTCGGAATTGCGAGGCAAGAAAAATGGAAAATAAAATGGGCAGAGCTCTGCTATATTCCGTGCTGTGTTTGCTTGCATTTTATTATTTATTGCCACTGTACGTGATGCTTATTACTTCAGTTAAAGAGCTGGATGAAATAAGAAGTGGCAATTTACTTTCATTTCCGTTATTCATTTCTTTTGATGCATGGAGTAAAGCATGGTCATCATCCTGTACGGGAGTCGAGTGCCATGGGTTATCTTCCTATTTTTTTAATTCAGTCAAAATGGTTGTTCCGAGCGTATTAATCTCTACTACACTTGGAGCAATTAATGGCTATGTATTGGCTAAATGGCGTTTTAAAGGCTCTGAAATTATTTTTGCCATGATTTTATTTGGTGTGTTTATGCCCTTCCAGGTATTACTCTTGCCTATGGCGCAGACATTAGGCTGGCTGGGGATTGCCAGCTCGACCACTGGCCTTGTTTTTGTGCATGTGGTGTGTGGGCTGGCTTCAACGACATTATTTTTCAGAAATTATTATGTAGGTATTCCGGATGAGCTAATTAAGGCCGCAAGGCTGGATGGTGCAGGATTCTGGCGTATTTTCTTTAAAATCATCCTGCCCATGTCAACGCCTATTATTATGGTGACACTGATCTGGCAATTTACCAATATCTGGAACGATTTTTTATTTGGTGTGGTTTTTTCAGCAGGGGATAGCCAGCCCATTACAGTGGGATTAAATAATCTGGCAAATACTTCTACATCGGTTAAAGAATACAACGTCGATATGGCTGCGGCTATTATTGCGGCTTTACCAACCATCATGGTGTATGTTTTTGCTGGTAAATACTTTGTCCGTGGTTTAACGGCAGGTGCCGTGAAAGGCTAAAATGCTGTAAACCAAATTCTACCTAAATAACACCGGTTTTATATGGGGAATAAACAATGGGCGCGCTGGCAATTAAAAATATTATTAAAAGTTTTGGTGATGCCGATATTCTAAAAGGCATCAATATTACAATTGAAGCAGGTGAGTTTCTAATTCTGGTTGGCCCATCTGGCTGTGGTAAATCCACTTTACTGAATATTATTGCCGGCCTTGATACTCCAACAAGTGGTGAGATTTATATCGGCGGGCGGGAAGTCAATGATGTGCCGCCTAAAGACCGGGATATTGCTATGGTATTTCAAAGCTATGCACTTTATCCCACTATGAGTGTTCGGCAGAATATCGCATTTGGATTGGAAACCCGCGGCGTGCCTAAAAAAGAGCAGGAAGATATTATTGAGCGTGTTTCTAAAATGTTGCAAATTACATCATTACTCAACCGAAAGCCTGCTGAATTATCCGGTGGGCAGCGGCAGCGTGTGGCAATGGGCCGTGCTTTAGCGCGTAACCCAATCTTATTTTTATTTGATGAGCCGCTGTCTAATTTGGATGCCAAATTACGAGTGGAAATGCGCACTGAAATAAAACAACTGCATCAGCGCTTAAAAACCACCATTGTTTATGTGACTCACGATCAAATTGAGGCGATGACACTGGGGGACAAAATTGCGGTTATGAAAGAGGGGATTATTCAGCAGTTTGGCAGCCCGCAGGATATTTATGAAAAACCTTTTAATTTATTTGTGGCCGGTTTTATTGGCTCGCCTTCGATGAATTTTATTCCCTGTCACTTGGCCGAACAAAATGGCAGTGTGGGGGTGAGCTTGCAATCTGAAGGAGATATTCGGTTTTTTCCTGTAAAACAAAGCGCACAACTCACCCGGTATGTGGGGCAGAAAGTACTCTTGGGTATCCGGCCCGAGCAGCTTGATGTGGCAGAATCTGAAACGGCTGGCTTGGACTGCCTTGTACAGCTCACCGAGCCAACTGGCCCTGACACGATGATTTTTACAGAAATAAACCACAGCCCCGTTGTGGCACGGATTCATCCCAGAGCTGCAAAAAAGCCGGGTGAAACGTTGCGTTTATCACTGGATATGAGTAAGGCGGTAATGTTTGATCTGGAAACCACCTTAAGGATTGACTGATTTTTTGCCGTGTGCGTCATTATTCCCCGTCTTCCCTGGCCCGCATATCGTAAGATGGCGGGCTTATTTTGCTGGGTATTTAATGATGAATGTGTATTTTTTATTAGCAATAGCCATTGCGGCTGAGGTGGTTGCTACATCGGCTCTAAAAGCCACTGAAGGCTTTAGTCGGCCGATGCCCAGTATGATCGTGGTTGTGGGCTATGGCGTGGCGTTCTGGATGTTGTCTTTAGTGCTGAAAAGTGTGCCCGTTGGCGTGGCCTATGCAATCTGGTCAGGGATGGGCATTGTGCTGGTGACCATTGTGGCGATGCTGTTTTACGGCCAGAAACCGGACTGGCCGGCCATTATCGGTTTGGGTCTGATTGTCAGTGGGGTAGTGGTATTACAGTTGTTTTCCAAGATGTCGGCGCATTAGTTTTTTATACAGAAAACGCTTTGCAATTTATTGCTGGGTTAAATTAGGCCGATAAATCAAACGCTGCGTCGCTCTATCATGGCCTGGGCCAGCGTGCCGGCGTCAACGTGCTCCAGCTCGCCGCCAACCGGCATGCCCCGGGCGATACGGCTGACTTTTAAGCCCCGGGCTCTGAGCATTTCGGCCAGATAATGCGCGGTGGCCTCACCTTCGGTGGTGAAGTTGGTGGCCAAGATGACCTCTTTCACAATGCCATCGCTGGCACGCTCCAAGAGTCTTTCTAAGGCGATATCTTTAGGGCCAATGCCATCTAGCGGGCTTAGCCTGCCCATTAAAACAAAATACAGGCCATGAAAAGCCAGTGTTTGCTCTAGCATCATTAAGTCAGTCGGCATCTCTACGACGCAGAGCAGAGTGTGCTGGCGTTTTTCATCGCTGCATACATCGCATAAATCCACTTCGGAAAAGGTATTGCACAGGCTGCAATGCTTGAGTTTGATCAGGGCGTTGTTGAGTGCTGTTGCCAGATCCGCTGCCGTTTTCTGATCGCGCTGCATTAAATGAAAAGCCATTCTTTGTGCGGATTTCGGGCCAATGCCGGGCAGGGTTTTCAGTGCGGCAATTAGTGCATGCAGAGATGGTGGTGTAGACATGGGGTGCTCTGGCGTAAAAAAGGGGCTGATTGCCCCCTTTGGATAGATGCGTAGGGAAGGGCTTAACTTCCATACGAAACCAAGCTAAATTAAAACGGCATTTTAAAGCCCGGTGGCAATTGCATGCCAGCGGTAAAGCCTGCCATTTTTGCTTCGGATGTTGATGCGGCTTTACGTACGGCATCGTTAAATGCAGCAGCGATCAGATCTTCCAGCATATCCTTATCATCGGTCATCAGGCTGTCATCAATGACAACGCGTTTCACAACATTGGCGCAGGTCATCACTACCTTTACCATACCCGCACCGGCCTGGCCTTCTACTTCTACGGTTGCTAATTCATCCTGCGCTTTTTTCATGTTTTCTTGCATTTGTTGGGCTTGTTTCATCAGATTGCCCATGCCGGCTTTACCAAACATTGTTTTGCTCCTTGGTTTAACTGAGTGGTTTGATTGAATCGGGAATGACCGTGGCACCAAAATCACGTACCACGGATTGTACAAAAGGATCGTTTTGAATGGATTGTGTTGCCTCGGCAAGGCGTGCCATTTTTTCTCTTAAGGCAATGGCAGCCGGGGTGTCGCCGCTGGCCGAGCCAAGGGTGATGGTTAGCGAAATATCATGGCCAAAGTGGTTGCTGAGTGCTTCGCGCAGCTTTTCCTGATAGGCGCGGCTGGCAACGGCTGTATGCTCTTCGCCTACTAATAGCTCAATCGAGTTTGCGGTATAGCCCAGTAATTCAGCATTTTGCGCCAGCATGCCTGCGGCTCCGAGCTTGAGTTGCAGAATCAGCGCTCGCCAGTCGCCATTAAACGGGCTGCTTGTGACTGGCTCTGAAATGGCTGCTGGTGCCGGGGCAGGTGGAGCAGCCGGCTCTTCCTCGTGCCAGGGCGGCGCATCGTAATGGCTTGGCTCCTCGCTGATGGGCGGGCGCGGCGCAGCCTGTTGCTGTACTGGTGGATTGGGTACGGGTGCAGCTTGTGGGGCCACTGCCGGAGCGGGCGTTGCAACAGGATGTGCGGGTAATGGCAGATTAATCTGGCTTGCTTCTGCCGGAGAAAAAGCCAGCATTCGCAATAGCGTCATGCTAAAGCCCGCGTATTCATCCGGAGCAAGTGGCAGATCACGGCGGCCGTGCAGGGCAATTTGATAATACAGCTGCGTGTCTTCCGGGCTCATGGCCTGAGCGAGTTCGGCAATTTGCGCCCTTTGTGGCAAATCGTCGGCCAAAGCTTTAGGCACGGCCTGTGCAACGGCTACCTGATGTAATAAGTGTGCTAATTCGTGCAAGGCCGATTCGTAAGATAAGCCACGGCCTGCAATGGCATCGGTAGCTGCTAATACAGCATTGCCATCGCCTGCAATCAGTGCCTGCAGAATATCGAAAAGATAACTCTGATCCACCGCGCCCAGCATGGCGCGCACGGCCAGCTCGCCTACATCACCACCGCCATAGGCAATGGCCTGATCAAGCAAACTGAGCGCATCGCGCATTGAGCCATTGGCAGCATGGCCAATCACATTGAGTGCACTTTGCTCAAAGCTGATTTCTTCGGCTTGCAATACCTGTGTTAAATGGCCGCAGACTTGCTGCGGCGTCATTTGGCGTAAAGAAAACTGCAGGCATCGGCTTAGTACCGTAATCGGTACTTTTTGCGGGTCAGTTGTGGCTAGAATAAATTTAACGTGGGCAGGTGGCTCTTCCAGTGTTTTAAGCATGGCGTTAAAAGCACTTTTTGACAGCATGTGTACTTCGTCAATGATGTACACTTTGAACCGCCCGGCGGTCGGCGAGTACTGTGCGTTGTCGAGTACTTCGCGAATATTGTCGATGCCGGTGTTTGATGCTGCGTCGATCTCTAAAAGATCAACAAAGCGCCCCGCGTCAATCTGCGTGCAGGCCGAGCACACACCGCACGGCGTGGACGTAATGCCTGTTTCACAATTCAGCGCTTTTGCCATAATCCGCGCGATGGTGGTCTTACCCACTCCGCGTGTGCCGGTCAGCAGATAGGCATGGTGTAAACGATCATTTGCGAAGGCATTTGCCAGCGCTTTGATCACATGTTCTTGCCCAACAAGTTGGGCGAATGATTTAGGCCGCCATTTGCGTGCCAGTACTTGATAAGCCATAGATGAATTCTACCATGATGCTGCCACTTGATAATCAGCTTACCTTTCCCGAAGATGATCCTGAGCCAACAGCGCCGATAGAGCCAGAGTTTGAATCCTGCTGTGGAAGCGGCTGTGGGGAGAGCTGTGTCTTTGATATCTATTATGTTTTACGTGCTCAGTACCTTGCGGATTATGCCGCCTGGCAGGCGCGTCAGGCAGCCCGTAAAGAGTAAAATTTTGAAAAAATTGTTATTAGTTTGTGCTTTCATCTGTGCCCCGGCCCACGCTGGCGGGCTGCCTGCCGAGATTTTAGTGGCTTTAAAGGCTGCAAAACTGCCCGGTGATTCTCTCAGTCTTGCGATTGTACCGCTGCAGTCGTCTTTACCTGCAGTCTATTTTCAGGGAGATAAGCCAAGCAGCCCGGCGTCGACCATGAAGCTGCTTACCACCTATGCCGGTTTGTCGCTTTTAGGCCCGGCTTATCAATGGAATACTGAAATTTCGTCCACCGTTAAACCCATGAATGGCATTTTAGATGGCGATCTTTACATCAAGGGCTATGGGGATCCAAAGCTGAATCTGGAGCGGTTCTGGCTGATGCTGCGCGATTTAAAAACGGTAGGTGTAAAAGAGATCCGGGGTGATTTAGTACTTGATCGCAGTTTTTTTAGCATAAACGATGAAAACGCTATCTATGACGACGATGGAGATGAGCCGCATCGGCCTTTTTTGGTTGCACCAGACAGTTTGCTGAGTAATTTAAAAAGCCTGCGTCTCACGCTCAGGGCCGAGGCGGGTGGCGTAATGGCTTCGCTGGAGCCCAATTTGGCCAGCGTGCAAATTGATAATCAGCTGAGCAGCAGCCCCGCAGCTTCCTGCGCTGCGCTAAAAAACAAGCTGCAGCTAGCTATCGATAATCAGGGCAGTAGCGCCAAAATCGTGCTAAGCGGCAGCATGCCATTGGGCTGTACGAGCGAGCGTTATTTGGCGCTGCTGGATCACCCAAGCTATACCGCCAGCCTGTTTCGCAGCCTGTGGGCTGAATTGGGCGGGGTGATTACGGGGGCAAATCGCACCGGTGTTGTGCCCGCTGAGGCGCAAGTTTTGCTAACTGCACGCTCGCCCGACTTAGCCAGTGTGATTCGGGATATCAATAAATTTAGCAATAACACTATGGCGAGCCAGTTGTATTTAAGTTTAGGCACGGTAGAAACAGGCCACGATTCATCGGCTAAATCATTTGCGGCAGTGCAGCACTGGCTTGCTGGCCGGGGCAAAACTTTTGATGAATTAAAAATGGAAAACGGCTCGGGTTTATCAAGGCAGGAGCAAATCAGTGCACGGCATATGGCGGATTTATTGATCGACGCATGGCAAAGCCCGTATGCGGCAGAATTTATCTCATCTTTGCCGCTGGTGGCGCTCGATGGCACGATGAAAAAACGCCTTGGCAATATGGCGGGCGAAGCGCATATCAAAACCGGCACTCTGCGTGATGTACGCGCCGCCGCAGGCTATGTGCGTGATATCAATGGCCAGACTTCGGTGGTGGTTGCGATGATTAATCATCCGCAGGCCAGTGCAGGTTTACCCGTGCTGGATGCCATATTGCGCTTTGTGCATCTTAGAGTAACAAAGTAGCCAGGCCATACTGCTGTGGCGGGCGAAACACCGGGGCCAGTCAGATTGATTTGCAGGTGCATAAATGGCATCCAGATCAAAGCGCCGCTGATCGGTACGGATGTGGCTATTGCTGATTGGTATAGCGCTGCTCTTTCGCGCAGTGCTTATCAGTTTATTTTTTGTCATTTTTATGTTTGTTTTACAAGAAAGATAATCAGCCGCTATTGCTGTAATAAGGAGGCTTCTGACATCTGCTGGGGCTGTTTACTGAATACGTGCTGGCCCGAAGGGGCATAGCAAGGTAAAATTCGGCGATTATTTAAACATCAAAGATTTTGACAGCATGGATAAAATTCTGATTTTGGACTTTGGCTCGCAAGTAACTCAGCTGATTGCCCGCCGTGTTCGCGAAGCGCATGTGTATTCTGAGCTGCATTCTTTTGATGTATCGATCGATTTTATTCGTGAATTTAAGCCGACCGGCATCATCCTTTCCGGCGGCCCTAACTCGGTTTACGAGAGCGATTACCAGGCCGATCCAAAACTGTTCGAGCTGGGCATCCCTGTGCTGGGCATCTGCTACGGCATGCAATGGATGGCCGAATCGCTAGGCGGCAAGGTAGAAGCAGGTACGGTACGCGAGTTTGGCTTTGCCGAAATCAACTCGCAAGAAAACAGCAAATTATTTGGCGGTCTTGAAGATCGCAAAAACAGCGCTGGCGAAAGCCTGCTGGAAGTCTGGATGAGCCACGGTGACAAAGTCACCGCGCTGCCAGCCGGTTTCTCTGTGATCGCCAGCAACGATGCCTGCCCGATTGCCGCAATCAGCGACGAAGCACGTGGCTTCTACGCTGTACAATTCCACCCGGAAGTGACGCACACCCTGAAAGGGCGTGAAATGATCAACCGCTTTGTGCTTGATATTTGCGGCGCCAAGCCAAGCTGGACCATGCCTAACTACATCGACGTAGCCGTGGCCAAAATCCGCGAACAAGTCGGCAGCGACGAAGTGATCCTGGGTCTATCCGGCGGCGTGGATTCATCCGTAGCCGCTGCGCTGATCCACCGCGCCATTGGCAACCAACTGACTTGTGTGTTTGTAGACAACGGCTTGTTGCGCCTGAACGAAGGCAAACAAGTGATGGCCACCTTTGCCGAGCACCTTGGCGTAAAAGTGATTCACGTTGATGCATCCGCACAATTTATGGGCCACCTGGCCGGTGTAACTGACCCAGAAGCCAAGCGCAAAATCATTGGCCGCGAATTCGTAGAAGTATTCCAGGCCGAATCTGCCAAACTGCCAAGCGCGAAATGGCTGGCCCAAGGCACCATCTACCCGGATGTGATCGAATCAGCTGGCGCAAAAACCGGCAAAGCGCACACCATTAAGAGCCACCACAATGTAGGCGGCCTGCCAGAAACCATGAAGCTCTCCCTCCTGGAGCCGCTGCGTGAATTATTCAAGGATGAAGTGCGCGAATTAGGCGTGGCATTAGGCCTGGCCCCAGAGCTGGTCTACCGTCACCCATTCCCAGGCCCGGGCCTGGGCGTGCGTATCCTTGGCGAAGTAAAACAAGAATACGCAGACCTGCTGCGCTTTGCCGACGCCATCTTTATTGAAGAACTGCGCGCTGCGGTGGACGAAAAAACCGGTAAAAACTGGTACGAACTCACCAGCCAGGCCTTCGTCGTCTTCTTGCCAGTGAAATCCGTCGGCGTAATGGGCGACGGCCGCACCTACGACTACGTAGTGGCACTGCGCGCCGTAGTCACCTCCGACTTCATGACCGCCAAATGGGCCGAACTGCCTTACGATTTGCTTGGTAAAGTGTCCAATCGCATCATCAACGAAGTGAAAGGCATCAACCGCGTTGTTTATGATGTGTCAGGAAAACCACCTGCGACGATTGAGTGGGAGTGATTCTGTTTTTTTGTTTGTTGAGTATTACAAACACAAGCAAAACCTCAGTCAATGGCTGGGGTTTTGTTGTTTTTAGGGGTGGGAGAGTATGCCGCTAGCTGTTGGTGAAGGTGATTTGTAATGGTTTGAGTGGTTTTGTTAGCTCTTTGTGTTTAACTGTGGTCTGACCCCAGTTTTGCTTTCATAAATAACATATATTCGCCAAATTCTCATCCTGCTATTTAATCCGCTACCCGCCTTTTAGAAGTAACAGACGCTCTTTCGGTAAAAATAAAATGTCGAGCAACTCTTTAGCAGTGTAGTGTGCACTCAAATAAATGGTTGGGCAGCCAAGTGTAATAATCGTAACCATTATCTCCATGCATTGTCTTGCAAGATTTAGCCATTTTTTAAATTCAGCATCATTAAAAGATGGAAAATGAGCAAGGGCATGTATCCCAGACATATGAGCCAAAGATGCAGAATGTGTATACTTACATAATTCAGAATAACAATTTTGCAATTTATTAATATAACTACTCTTAGCCTTATTGAGCGGTTCAACTTCCTTAGCAAATTCAAACAGTTCATACACACTAGTTGTTGTAAGTGCTGCTTTATTAAATATACCAACAGAAAATCGAAGAAAATTTTCAATACAGCTACGTAAAGCCATGTGACCAGGCTTATAGGCTCCATGAAGGCAGCAAAATAAACCACTACTAACATCTGAAATGGACTCTCGAAAATGAGCAAACTCTTGAGAATCTTTATTTACTTCTTTTAGAAAGAAGTTAAATTCATTTGTCTTTTCTTTTTCGCTACAAATTGACCACAACTGCAAAAAAGGCAAATATGTTTTGTGGGCGTTTTTCACAACGCCTAATTTTTCAGGTGTGTCTGCAACATGCTTCAGAGAATAAGACCCGATAAAATCTTTTAAACGTTCAAAGTCAGTATCAGCAATTCGAGCCATTTTTTAATTTCTCAATAAATCTTGCAAAGTCTCATTCCATGAAAAATTACCCGCTCGTTTTTTTGTTGCAACTTGAGCAAGCTTATCATTATCTTCAACGAGTCTTTCTAGCGCTTTAACTAGCATACTTAATTCTTGCTCCCCAAGAGAATCTGTTTCACAAACAATCTTGCCAATTATCTCATATCTAGATCGCTTATCTGAGAACTTCATTTCTAACTTCAACACCAAACTTGCAAACTCAGCAATATCTTCATTTTGAGGAAAAAGACTTTTATCTTGAAACAATCTTGGTAGCACCCCAATTAAAAAATGCTTGTTTGGACTACTAGACTGATATGATAGAGCAACAGAATTTGAAGCCGGAATGTCCTTAACTAAAGATTTTCTTAGTAAATTAGCAGCATTTTCTAACTGTCGAACATCCAATGTCTTAATTGTCCATACAAGATCATCCAAAGCCATAGATGATTTCTGCAATTGATTCCGAGTAACCTCAGAGCTCTCATCGATAATTATTTTTTTAATCATTTTCAATCTCGGTAACGAATTTATTTACCAATGCTGTCAGACTTGCCCGCAGCTCAAAGTCATCCATATGAAGGATAAATGGTTGTGTAAGTTGATTTCTAGCCAAGTCGGCACGCTTAGGTAGATATTCACTAAGCACATAGTTTTTCCAATACTTATTTCCTGCCAAATTAGTTCTAGCATCATTAAACATGACACTATCTGGACGCTCAACCATTGTCAAAATAACACCTAAACATTTTAATTTCAAAGCATAGCTTTTACGTCTTCGATCGATAATTGACCATAGCAAGTCAATCCCAATTAACGAAAGTGGGTCTGGCTTAACAGGAATAACAAAATAGTCTGATGCTATTAATGCACTAGTCATCCACATGGATGGTGTTGGAGGAGTATCAATAATTGCATAATCAAATTCTTCAGGGATTAACTTCTCTTCAATTAATCGCTGAATTGCGAATTCTCGCCCCTCACCAGTAGTCATTTCCAAGCGATAAAGATCAATGTTACCGGGAAGAACCCACAATTGACCTTTTTTTTGCAACTTAACATCTTTTAGCTCTAAAGGCTCAGAAGTTGATACTCCACCAACAACACTTGCAATTGGCCTCTTTTCGGTATCAAAAACGTTTAATATTGTATGCTTACCATTTCGTAAAATAGACACATACTCATCACCAGTAAATAAGCACTGCGTCGCATTAAACTGAGGATCGACATCTATTACAACCACTTTTTTATTATGCGTCCGAGCTAAACAATGAGCCACATTCAATGCAAGTGTCGTTTTGCCAACGCCACCTTTCATATTTACAAAACTAATTGTCTTCATGCATATGCCTTAAATTGAACGAGTGGTTTGAAAGGGCTAGTAAACTGGGCAACCTACCAACAGTATACTTTGCCTACCCTCTTAACGTAATAGAACAACCGAGGACAGACCACGGTTAATTTATAGATGCTTTGTTTTTGACTGTAACCGCAATTTTTTTAATCGCCAAAAGCCTGCCGCACCGCATCAACAACCCGTTCACCAAACTCTGGCTTTTCTGCAAGGATTGGGTAGCGCTTACAAAGTTGATTGGATAGAGCGTTCCCATTCTGCCGAATGCTACGAATAATGCTGTCCAGCTCATTGTCTGGCGCTTCTAAAAATTGCTTGATGGCATTGCGGGCTTGGTCGTTGGCTTTTAAGAAACGGGCTTCTTTGCGCATTTCTTGTGTCAACGTTGTGTCGATGATTTTGGCGAGATATTCGGCGTGTGCAGTAAGGTCGGGGTAGCGCCACGCGGGCAGTGCATCGTCATAAGCGCTGAAATAAAGATTGTATTCAACGCCATCCTCGGCGATGACAGGTTCGCCAAAATAGTATTGATCGGCATATTTGCGCATCAAGCGGCGCGAAAAACGCTCAAGCACTTTGTCGTACGCGGCGCGTGCCTGCGTGCTATCTGCGATGGTCGCTGAGACGGGCAGAATAATCGGCGCGGGAACAAGCCCATCGCGGCGCAAAATATCATTAATTAAAAAACGCGATATCCGGCCATTACCATCTGCCATCGGGTGAATATAGACAAAGCCGAAAGAGGCTACTGCGGCGCGTACGATGGATGATGCGCCTTGGCTGCGTTCCAGAAAATGCGCAAGTCCAGAGAGAAGGGCGTTCGTTTGCTCCCAATGCGGGGCGATGTAATCAACGACTGCTTGATAGTGGGCTGAATGCCCAACATAAACAGGGGAGCGACGCAGTCCGTAGCGCAGAGCCATATCACCCAAAATGCCGCGTTGTAATAGGCTCAGGGTTTCGGGCGTGAATGGATTGTCGTGCTGCCCGCATTCGTTTTCCATGACAGCAGCAAAGCGGCGGATACGGTCTTCTTTATCCTGCTCACGCTCAATTAAAAAGCTGGCGCGGCTCTCTTTGACGGTGAGCCAAACTGTACTGCGTAAAATCAGATCAACGCCGAAATCAGTTTCTAGTTCGGCCAGTTTGGCTGGTAAATCGTAGGTTTCAGTCGCCTGTATGGCTGTGCTTCGACGAACGATAGGGCAGTAATGGCGATTGCCCGGCAGATTGTCACGAACTCGCCAGCGTGGGCAATTGATCGATGTGCCAACCAGATACAGTGTGGGATCGAGTGCATCAATGTAGTTGCCTCGCGTTAGATTCGGCGCATCCAGCGTGTCATCCAGTAGCCACTCATATAAGAAGCAGGCGCGGCGGGCATAACTTCCTGTTGGCTCTCGCGCTATCCATTGTTCCAGCTCTTGTTTGACCAAAGCTTGAGAAAAAAGCCGAGCCAGAAATTCCAGATGGATGCCTTCATATTTGAAGGCAAAAGCCAGTTGCTCACTAAACGTATCAAGGGGGCGGTATGACTCAGGATAAACCTCAAAACGGATGTCGCCATTATTTGACGTGGAGCGGTTACGCCCGATCTCACTCTGCACGGCCAGTGGGTGTACAGAATGGACGTTGTAGGTGAGCGATAGCCATTGATACCCGATCTCAGCCATAAAATCGATTACTCCATTATAAAAACGATTATTTATTAATGTTTTTTAATAAAAACGATTATAGCAGGCGTGTTTGGCTTGGTGTGTTTTGCTTGAGAGGTGGTGAGTTAAATTAGTATGTATTTTCTGATCATGAGCGGGGCGATGAAAATGAGCCAACTAACATGGTTTTCAAAAGGTTAATTGCTAAATCCTCTTTCACCCAATCACCGCCTTAAACTTACTACTCTCCTGCTGAATCAACTGGCTCTTATAATTCACCCCCACCGAATAGGCGGCGATTTTTCCCAGATGCGTGTAGGGCAGGGCGGTTTCCTGGTGCCAGTCATTAAACAGCTGCTGGATTTTGTTTAAATCGCGTTTGGCGGTGGGCTGGTCGGGGATGTCTAGGCCTGCTTGCTGCAGCGCAAGCACTACATCTTGCGTTAATACAAAAGCGTCTTTGCCGATGTAGCGCAAAAACCATTGCCCGGTTTGCCCGCCCAGGCGGCTGCCGTGGGTTTTTAGAAAGGCCATCAATTCAACCTGGCGGGATGCGGGGTAGGTGTTTAGAAAACGCGCAAAGCTGCCGTGTTGCTGGCTGTATTCCCGCACAAAGCTCACGTTTTCCATCAGCGCCTGAATCTTTGGCCAGTGCCGCACTACGCGCACGTCGCTGCAATAGGCTTCCCATTGCTCGGCGGAGAGCATGGCCAGCCGCTCTGGATCAAAGCCGAAAAAGGCTTCTTCAAACTGCGGCCATTTATTGCTGATTACCGTCCAGTTAAAGCCCGCCTGATTAATGGCTTTGCACATCATGGCTAGGATGCGGTGATCGGGCAGTGCTAAAAATTGTGCTTCGCTGGCAACTTGCGGCAGCAGGTCTTGTAAAGCCTGCTCGCCCCCTTTGCGCGCAATGGCGCGGGCTTTGATTTGGGCAAATTTCTGCATTGTTATCTCGCTGGTTTGATTGGGCTGCCATGCAAATGATTAAAGTATTTATGGTGCTTGAAGGGGCTCATTTTTACCCCGAATAGCCATGGTTTATTTGCAGAAATCCCTTTCCACTATCTGCGTATTTATTTAGCTTTAAACGAGTCGATGGGCTTTTATTTTCCCCCAAAATGGCTGCCCATAGTGAAAACGCTACAGGTGATCCACATTCATTAAGTAGTGCTCTGCTTGCAATAGCGCAGCGCCATATCGCCCAAAATGCCGCGTTGCAATAGGCTTAAGGTTTCAGCCGTGAATGGATTTTCGTGACGGTCGCATTCGTTTTCATAACGGCGGCAAAGCGATGAATTCGCTGGTCTTCTGGTTCGCGCTCAATCAGAAAAATGGCGCGGCTCTCTTTAACTGAAAACGGTTATAACAGACGGGTTGGGGGTTGGTGGGTTATGTTGGTTGGCTTGTACTGAGGTGTGCTAGAGGGGTGAAAACGCTATGAACTGATCATGGCATTTTTCATAGTCGTATGTTTTTTACTTTGTAGATTTGTTTAATAAGTCATGAGCTTATACTGCTTGATAATGATTAGTGGGAGTGAGTGCGGTTTATAAGTATTTGATTTTATTGATTATTTTTCGTGTCATTGATGATGTGTAGTGCATAATCAATGGCATTTTTCATGGCAGGTCGCAAACGGGAATATGACCCTGCCTCGATACCATGAGAGTGGGTGGGCAACGCTCATGGTATCGGTATGTGGCCGTCGTCGGCAACCATTCGGCCCTGTCTCGCCAAATGCCGTGAGGGCTCTTGTGGCGGATTACCAGGGCTGGGTCGTCGGCCCCACGGTGAACTCTGTAATGTTGGTGTCGGCCGGTTGCTCGATGGCGAATGCGACGACACTGGCGATTCGATCTGACGAGATGCCGTGGGCTTCGTAAAGCGCTTGCATGCCCGCCGATGTGGTCGGGTCGCTGATGGTGCTCAGTAACTCGGTGTTGATTGCCGCGGGGTAGATGGTCGCTGTGCGAATATTCGTCTTCTCCATCGCCGACTCGATGCGTAGGACTTCCATAAATTCTCTTACGAACCACTTCGTGCCGCCGTAGACTGCGGCACCCGGGTAGGCTTTGAGCCCAGCCACCGATGAGGTGGCAATCACCTGGCCGGACTTCTGGGTGGTGAAGGTCGGCAGAATCGCCGCCACGCCGTTGAGCACGCCCTTGATGTTGATGTCGACCATTTCGTGCCAATCGTCTGTTTTCATGGCTGATAGAGGTGCGCTGGGCATGATGCCAGCATTGAGGAAGATGACATCGACTTTGCCGTAGGTATCCTTGGCCAATTTGACGATGGCATCGTTGTCGGCCTGCTGGGTGACGTCTAGCGTCTGGTAGATCGCTTCGCCACCTGCTGCAGAAATCTCATCGGTAAGTTGCTTGAGTTTATCTTCGCGTCGCGCCCCAAGGACCACCTTGGCGCCCTTGGCTGCCAACAACTTTGCACTTGCTGCACCTATTCCTGAAGAAGCGCCGGTAATGATGACAACTTTGCTTTGCATGGTTTCGTTCTCCTGTTTGTTCAACAAATATGGGGTTTGAAAAAGACTTCGGTCAGGCCTTGGGGAACAGCAATTCCCAATTGGCCATGGGTCCCAGGGGAATGATGTCCCAGCCGATCAAATTGGCCGTGGCCAGCGGAAACGACATCAGTACGGCGCGCGCGGCCTCTACGGATTCGGCTTCAGCGGTGATCGCCACGCCGGGACGGTCCTGACGGAAATAGATGTCGCGGATGAAGCCGGTCTTGTACAGATCCCAGGCGTGGCGCACCTCGTCGAGCATATGAGAGCCATATTGCTCCATGGTGGCGTTGGGTTGCGGTACATCGAGGCAAAGTAGTTTCATGGGAGTCACTCCAGTGAGTTATAAAAAAGATGAGCGAAAGTTAATGAAGAGCGTCTCAGGCTGGTACGGCGTCGAGCTGCGGTGCGGTCAGACAGGCCCGCAGGGCCTGCTGGAAGCCTGCGAGCTTGTTGTCGCTGGCACCCATGGCCTCGTAGAAGGCCAGCGGTTCGGCGTAGGACATGCCAACGTACAAGGCGCTGGCTTTCATCGGTGTCAGGACTTCTTGAATGCTGCTCTGGATCAGGCCGGCGGCCGAGTAGGTATGAGCCGTGACACCGGCCGAAACCACCACCTGCATTTGCTTACCATGCAGTGCCTTGCCTTCCGGGCCGAAAGCCCAGCCATAACTCCAGACCTGGTTGAGATAGGCCTTGAGCATCGGAGTGAGGTTGAACCAATGGATGGGAAACAGATACACCACGCGGTCCACACCATGATGAGCCCGCTGTTCGGCGGCGACGTCGAAGGCGGAGGTGTCGTGGCCGTAAAGGGTTTCGAGGTTGCGCACCGTCACATTGGGCAAGGCCTCGGCGGTCTGCTGCAGCGCCTTGATAACCTGTGACTGTTCGGGATAGGGATGGGAGACGATTAGCAGTGTTTTCATGGTGTGTCCACTTCAGTAGAGGGTTGGGTCTGGCTTCACAACAAGGCTGTGAGCTTGCGATGGGTGAATTCTGAATAGATTCATCCTTGAAGAGAATCGGCTATTTGGTTTAGGATGTGTCAACTTGAAGTTGTTAATCTGGGCTTCTGCCCGGGGAAAGAGAGAGCGGGTCATGGATTCATCACAGCGCGTCCGCGCCATTTTGTCCTTCGTCCAAGCGGCCGATGCGGGCAGCTTTGCCGCAGGCGCCCGTGCGCTTGGCATCTCTTCGGCTGCAGTCAGCAAGAACATTGCGGGGCTGGAAAAAGCACTGGGGGTGCGGCTGATGAATCGCACCACCCGCAGCCTTAAGCTGACCGAGGAAGGTGAAGCCTTCCTGCGGCAGGCCCGGGTGGCGCTGGAGGCGCTGGACCTGGCGGTTGATGCGGTCGTTTCCCAACGGGCAGCCCCTTCTGGGCGGGTGCGCATCTCCACCAGTGCCGGCTTTGGCCGCGAGCAACTGACTCCAGTGTTACCGGGCTTGCTGAACACCTATCCTGGCCTGGCGGTCGAGGTCGATTTTGATGACAGGGTGGTCGACCTGGTCCATGATGGTTACGACATCGCCTTGCGAGGCGGACGTATCGCCGATTCCTCGCTGGTGTCCCGGACCGTTTGCAAGTTCCGAATGGTGTTGGTGGCCTCGCTGGCCTATCTGGAAACCCACGGCATTCCGAAACAGCCTGAAGACCTGCTACGGCACCGGATGCTGAACCGGCGCTTTCTGGGCGGGCGAATTTCGCCGTGGAATTTCGTCGCCGAGGACGGGAGCATCAGCACGCTGAACACCGAATCGGCCTTGATAACGATGTCTTCACCGGAAGCCCTGACCGAGATGGCGGTCGCGGGCGTCGGTGTGGCGGAAATCGGTATCCATCATGCCTGGAAACACCTTCAGAGCGGGGCGCTGCGACTGCTGTTGTTGCGCTCGCATCATCCTGGACAATTCGAGATGACCTTGCAGTATCCTCACCGCGCCCTGGTGGCACCGCGGGTGCGGGTGACGGTGGACTATCTGCTTGATTCTTTTGCCAACATGCCCGAGCTTCATGTCTCTCAATCGGACCTGAGTGCCTGCGAGGCTTAATCCGACTTGAGTCTTTGCGCGATTAAGTTGCCAGCGTTGATGATTGATCGTATTTTTTCTCGATCATGGTATTTTTCATGGCATGGTGCTATTGGTAGTTTGTAAGTTGCTGTCGCAAAATGACTTTTTTAGCTGTTTACAACTGAGTGGGAATGATCCCGCGTCTGGCAACGTCCGGCACTAAGTAGCAGCAAACACTCCTCAAGCCCGCATAAATGCGGGCTTTTTGATTTTTTATGGTAATTTCAGGTGCGGAAAGCTAGCTTCAAAGTCAATTATGATAAATTCGATAATCTGTAGTCAGATTTTCTGCTGATTAGGCGATTGGGCTCAGCCAATAAAGGAAAAATAATGCATTTAAAATCACTGCATATAAAGAATTTTCGTGCACTTGAAGACTTCCAAGTCAGCAAGCTTGGCCGTGTCAATCTGATCGTCGGCAAGAATAATTCCGGGAAAAGCTCGGTGCTGGAAGCGTTGCGGATTTATGCGGGGAATGCGAATCCTAATCTATTGGAAGAAATTGCATTTGGGCATGATGAGAAATATCGGGTTAATGATGGTGCGCTAGCTGATTATGCGGATATTCCCTTTGTTGATTTTTTTTCTGGAAGATTATTTCCACTAGATGATGAATCCTCCATTTTAATTGGCGAGGTGGATGATGAGCCGCAAAAAACCCTCGAGATAAAACATTTTCTCATGGGCATGGCTCATGAAAATGTCGAACGGGATGGCGAAGCGCGTTTGATTGAGCGTCCAATTATCTTGAGTAAATATGCAGTAGCGCATGATGGTGTTGATTATGATATGCAGGCACTGATTGTTAGCAAAAATGGAAATTCTAAATTATTAAATTTAGATTCACTCACTGGTCGTAGACCGAGGCAATGGTTCGAGGCGAGTGATGGGTTGCCGAGTAGTTATATCCCGACTCAGTTCATTTCGATGGATGCGTTAGCTGATTTATGGGATCCGATTCAGTTTTCAGAGCATGGCGATTTTGTGCGTGAAGGTTTGAAATTGATTGCGGATGATTTTGAGCATCTGGCTTTTGTGAAGGCCGAACCAGATTTATCAAGAGCGCCGCAAGGACTGATTGCAAGGACGATGAGTAGCAATTTACGGCGAACAGCAATGGTCAAATTACGCAGCATGAATAAACCCATTCCATTGAACAGCATGGGTGACGGCATGTTGCGAGTCTTGCAGCTGCTTTTGAAAATTTTTCCTGCAAAGGGTGGTTTTTTGCTGATCGATGAGTTTGAAAATGGCCTGCATTACTCGGTGCAGGAAAAAATCTGGCGACATTTGTTTGATCTTGCCGAAAAATTGAATATTCAAATCTTTGCTACGACCCATAGCTGGGATTGCATCGAGAGCTTTGCCAAAGTGGCCGTTGAAAAAACGTCAACAGAGGGTGTGCTATTCCGCGTTGGCCGCAGTGTGCGCACCAGCGATCAGGGCCGAGTGATTGCTACGGTGTTTGATGAGCAGAAGCTATTTAATATCACGCAGTCCGATGTTGAGGTGCGCTGATGGCTGATCGTTTATTACTGGTTGAAGGTGAGGCAGATCGGGCTTTTTTTGAACTGCTTTGTCGAAAGCACACTGTAGATGCCGAAGCGATCAAAGTGTCCTCTCCAAAAGGACTTGGCGGTGATTGGGATTCCAAACAAGGTGTTTTGAATCTACTTGAGGCGCAGATCTCGGATTTGAATGATGGTCGGCTGCAGGCTCTGGCTATTGTAGTTGATGCTGATCGCGCACCCGATGGTGGTTTTGCAAAGACCATCCAGCAAATTACGGTTAAGGTTACGCCGCAGGGTTATGGCACGCCGCCCGTATCACTGGTTACTGGAGGCTTGCTCTATAAGCACAATGATGGCTTACCAGACCTTGGGGTTTGGGTGATGCCGGATAATAAGAACGAGGGGATGCTGGAAGACTGGATTAAGCAATCTGTATCGACTGCTGAACAAGGATTTTTTACGCAAGCCCAAAGCACAGTCGCTAACCTTGTAAACCCCAAGTTCGGAGCTCCCCGTGTAAGCAAAGCTGAAGTTGCGACCTGGTTGGCTTGGCAAAAACAACCTGGTGAGGGGCTTTATTGCACGGTGAAACATAATTTGCTCGATTCTGACGCACCACTACATACTGGGCTAGTTCAATGGTTGAAAACCGTGTTTCCTTAAGGTTTGTGCTTTTTTTTAATCCTCGCTTCTCGCTTTTTTAGCTATTCAATTGGTCTGTGCACATGAATTTCCCAAGTGGAAACGTTGATACAGCTACGGCTGATTTAGTATCAAGTCCTAACTTTCAGCTCAAAAAGCTCATCCTGATCGACTCACTCAGCATCGGCCGGATTATTGAGTTTCCGGTGGATGGCGGAGCAGTTTTGACTGGGCGTAATGGCCGTGGCAAAACGTCGATGCTGCAATTGTTGCTGCTGTTTTACGGCGAAAGCCCGAATCGGATTGTGACCACCGAAGCGGGGAAACACAGTTTTACTGGCTACTATCTGCCGCGTACCACTTCTTATATCGTCTTTGAATATCAGCGCCCCGATGGTGGGCTGCGCATGGTGGTGGCGCACGCCGACAGGCATGGCGAGAAAGTGTGTTTCCGTTTGGTACGCGAAGGCTTTGACCCTAGGCAGTTCGTGACAGCTGATGGGGCTTTCGTGCCTGCGCCGCAGTTGGTCCGTCATTTAAAGCTGGCTGGCTTTCGCTGCCATGAACAGCAAATTGAATCTTTGGCTGAATATCGCGCCATCATGCTGGCAACGCATAGTAGCGGTGGTGATCGCAAACGGTTGCGTGAGATCCGCGAGCTATCGTCAGATTACGGCTTTACGCTGCCCAATAAACCACTGCATCAGATTGAAAAAATCATTACCGGCATGTTTCGGCGCAAAACCAATTTTGAAGATCTGCAGAGCATGGTGGTGGAATGCACCAGCGATACCCAGCAAACGCTGAGTATGACGGCGGATCGCAAAAAGCTGGAAGACTGGCCGCGCCACTTTGCCGCCTACACGGCGGTGATGACGCTTGAGTCTGTCATGAACCAAGCCGATCAAGCGGCACAGCAACTTGAAGCGGCGCGTGCCAGTTTGGGCGAAGTCAAAGGCAAGCTTGAGTCCTTGCTCTTGCATCTAGAAGACCAATGGCATGGTTTAGCTGAGCAAAAATCTAAGCTCGATACCGAGCATCAGCAGGCACTCAATCGATATACCGATGCGCGTGGACAGCTGCAAAGCAAAAAGATCGAAGCAGGCAAGCACGCACAGTATGCCGAAGGCAAAGCCACCGAGCTGCTGCAGGCGTGGGATCACTACGAGCAACAAGGGATTCGGGCAAGCGATGAGTTAGTTGCTCGCGGCCAAGAATTACGCGATGAAAAACAGCAGCTTGAGAAACGGCAAGAAACGTTGCTGGGCGAGCAAAGCGAAATTGCGCAGCGTTATGAAACTTTAAAGCAGAAGCAACAAGCGCGGTTTTATTCCGAGAAAGAGGTGCTTGATCAACAGGCAGATCAGGAAAGGCAACGGTTTGAATTGCTCGAACAGCAGCTAGAGCAGAAAGTTGCAGGACAGCGACTTGATTTAGATGCCACGCAAAAAACACAGCGCGAACCCTATGCCTTGGCCTTAGCACAAGCGCAGGAATCGGTTGGCTCTTGGCGTGCTCAGCTCAATAACCCGCAAGTACCAGCCGAAAGTCAGGCCTTGGTCGATACCAAGCAGCAGGCGCTGACCGACGCGCTAGAAAAGAAAAATCAGCTTTCTAATGTCCAGCAAGAAAAAACGGCTGCGTTTAGTACTGCAAAAGTCAATTTCGAGCGGCAAGAGCGCAAAGTTGAAGACAAAAAAAATGAGCTCGCCAAACTTGAGTCCACTCTACTAGAGAAGCAGCGCTTTGCCATGCCCGAGCCGGGGACATTGCTGCATTTTCTGCGTTCTGAATGCTCAGATTGGACACAGGATGTGGCCCGCGTGATTGATGGTGAACTGTTAACGCGCACGGATTTAAGTCCGCAGTTTATTGAACGCATCGATTCGCTGTATGGGCTCAATCTTGATTTATCTAAGCTGGCACCGCATGTGCTGGCCGACGAATCGACGGCTCAATTTGAAATTGTGCAGCAGCAACGCCAAGTTGCTTTGTGTCGTGCAGAGTTGGAGGCTGAGCAAGCCACATTCGGCCAATGCAGCAGTGTGTGTGCGCAAACTGAAACGGCCATGCGGC
Organism: Iodobacter ciconiae; assembly: GCF_003952345.1. Classification (NCBI taxonomy): domain Bacteria; kingdom Pseudomonadati; phylum Pseudomonadota; class Betaproteobacteria; order Neisseriales; family Chitinibacteraceae; genus Iodobacter; species Iodobacter ciconiae. Next base: position 1,107,029 of record NZ_CP034433.1, read on the forward strand.
AACATGAGCAAGTATTGTTGCAAGCCATGGCTCACGTGGAAACTGCCAAGGCTGAATTGGCATCTGCAAAACAGCAGCTGAACGAGCAGCGCAATCTTGCCAAAGCAAATGCAGAAGCTGGCTTGGCCAGGGCCAAACAGACATGGGAGCACTGCCAGTGCGAGATCGAGCAACTTGATCGTGCTTGTCGAGATGCGCGCGATGAGCTTGAGCAAAAGGCAAGGCAGGAGAAGAGCGCTTTATCCGAGCAAAAACGTGCGGCGATTGAAACGCTTAATACTAAAGAAAAAGCGGCGAGAGCCGAGCTAGCACAAACGTTGTTGCAATTGGATGCCGAATGTCGTTCTGCGCTTCAGGCTCAGGGTGTCGATACCGAGCGTTTGAAAGAAATTGCTGATCGTTTGCAGCTTATTGATCGTGATCTTGGAAAAATCAAATCGGTGATTGAATCGGTGCAGAGCTGGCGACTCTGGCTGCGCGATGAATGGCCTAAGCGTGAAAACTGGCAACAAGATGCGCTCCAGCATCGTGCGTATGAAGAGGCGTTCAACCAGCAACTAAAAGCGCTCGATCGTGAATGGAAAGAGGGTGAATCCCGCTATCAGGCTCAGTTTGAGCAAGTTAAGCAACAGCTCGAAAAGCTCGACCAACAGCAAAAATTGACGCGTACTCGACTTGAAAAGATGGCGGCATACACCGCGATCGAGGTCACTGTGGTTGATCTGAGCTGGACACTGGATCTGCTGGTTGGGCTGGCGAATAAAGCGGAAGACGATGAGCAGCAGTGCAAAACCGAAGTACGGCGCTTGGTGGGCGAGCTCAGGCGTGGGTTTGCTAAAACTCCTGGGGCAAAACCCTATGAGTTTATGGAGTTAAATCGCCTTGGTTTGATTGATGCACCTGATGAAGCGTGGGTGCCGCTATTCAGAACCTGGTTTACAGAAGAACATCGCACTGTGCAGCGCATTTTGTTGATGGATGCGCGCCTGATTGCAGGCACTGTGATCCAATTTCATCGAACAATGGATGATTTTCATAAAAAGGTACTGCAATTTAATCGCGAGCTGCAAAACCATCTTGACCAGAATATTTCATTTGAAAGCATTAGCCAGGTGAAGGTTGAGGTCGTTTCGACGATTCGTGAGCTGGCGTATTGGCAGTCGATTTGTGATATGGCTGAGGCAAATCATCATTGGGTTAATGGTATGAGCAATGAACTGCCGCCAGAGGCATTTGCTAAAACGCTGGATGATTTGTTGAGCCACTGGGAAACGAAGTCGGGTATTCAGGCTGATTTAAAGCAGCTGATCCGGATTCAGGGTGAGGTGGTTGAAAATGGCAACACACGTCAATTTAGGAAAGCATCGGATCTGGAGGCGGTTTCATCCAACGGCTTGTCCTACCTAGTGTTGGTCAGTATCTTTGTCGCCTTTATTAATCGGATTCGCCGCGATGCGAATGTGAATATTGTCTGGGCTTTGGATGAGCTTAAGGATTTAGATAGTGGCAATGTGGTGCATCTGATTGAGCTATTGAAGCGAAATCAAATCACACTGGTTTCGGCGTTTCCAGACCCTGACCCAGAAACTTTGGAATTGTTTAATCATTGTTTCACGGTGGAGCCAGATCGACGCCTGATGCAAGTGCGTGTTGCTGACCCATTTTTGCTGGAAGAGGAGGCTGCTCATGTTTGAACATACAGTGCGTCTTTTGCTCGAAGGTATATTTGTTTGCGAGATCACGCATCGCGAAGCGTTTGCCTTTTTGAATAACCCAGCCAATCAGCAGAGCGTGAATGATTATTTGGGAAAAATTGGTCTGAAACTATCCAGAACTCAGCATGGTGGATCGTTTTTTGCGGCACACATAGAAACTGGAGGACCAGAGAAAAAAGCTGCGAAAGAAGTTTTTACCAAAATCAAGCATGAGCTTCGCCCCTTGGTGGCTTTTCTTGAATTGGTAATGCGGGCCTCGCAAAAGGATGATGTGATTTGCGCTGGCTTTGTGATCGAAACGGCAAGCGTGATGCTGTCGATTGATAGTAATCCAACGCTGCGCAACGATTTGCAATCGCTCGCTAATTTGGTGAAGGGGCCGGCTGCTGATAGCTCGGATCGTGCCCGATTTAATAAAGTACTGAATCGCTTTAAGGATGAAGGTTATTTGTATCTCGCCAATAGTGAGCGCGAGATTTATCAAGTCACTGGCAAGATTGAATTCATCATGGAGGCAATTGCCTTTTTGTCCGAGCATGAAAAGATCGGGCTTGAGGACGAAGAAGCCGAAGTCGCTAGCCAAGGATCATTGCTGTGACCACGGGTGTAGCACATATTGCGGCCTATCTTGAGGTGCTGCATAAATATCGTGACTTGGTCGCCGATGCCTACATCAACGGCGGTATCACACTGAGCGATGAAACTCAGCGCGCCTTGTATTTACTCAAGCAGCACCGCGCGCTGGTGCCATCGATGCAGGATGAATTTCGCCTCAATTCAAGTTTAAGCCGTCACTTGGATGAAGTTTTCCTGCGGCAGCGCAATTACGCCGTCAGTGCCAACTTTGCCGAGCAAATTGATCGTTTGCCACAATTGATTGATGAATATCTGAAGGCATGCCTTGACAACCGTTCTGAAGATCGAGATACCTACTCGGATGATTTCAAATCGGGCGTGTTTGAATTGGCGGAAGGACTCGATTCATTCTTAGCCCTCATGCGCTCTTTGGCAGATAACCGTTTTGCCAATGTCAGCACCCTGGAGCAGAAAAAACGCCAGAATGAGTTTTACCTTGGCAAGTGCGAACAAATTGGTGTTGCGCTGGGCGCATTGCAAGCTACTACATTGTTGGAGCAATTAAGTGGTTCGTCGTTGCTGCTGCCCTTGCTGCAAATCTACCAGAGCCAAATCTTAGAGCGTTTGCCGCAATGGCGCGCCTCGCTGATGGATATTTCAACGGTCTTAAAAGAATATCTGTACCGCTTGCGGCAAGTCGAGCCACAGGCTCAGCGTTTACGTGCATTTGCCCGGTTTCTACGCAAAAACCCGGATTACAGCCCGCCTGATGTGGATGAACTCAATCATTTGCCTGATTGGTGCTCAACGTTCGAAGGTTTCAAGATCTCAGCCCACGCTGATTTATCGGATAACCTGACCCGCGATGTTTTAGTTGAAATCGCGCAAGCTATACCGGCACCCAAATTGCGTTTTGCTGTAGAGCGCCAAGCTGGCCAAATGATTACGGATGATGCGCAAGACCGAGTAAGTATTATCGTAGCATCACCAGTTCAACGGGCATTTGCACTGTATTTGAAGGCAGCAAGACTGTCTCAAGTGCCGATGTCAGCCATTGAGTGGCTACGAAAAATGCCCGACTATCCGTTAATTGATGAGGCTGCGTGGCTGGTTTATGCACTGCATGCTTGGCAGATTTTAGAGGCCAAGAAAAAAATATCCGATTTAGCGATGCGTCGTATGGAAGCAAACGTGGCCTATCCAGGCCTGAGTGAAGCTATGTCTGGTAATCTGATTGTGACCGATGTGGAAATATGGAAAAAAGCTTAATCAAAACCTTGCTGCGCATTGTACAAAGTGATGAGAATAGATTTGCACCTTCACTTGGATTAACCCAATTTGCCAATAACCATCAAATTGGTCGCCAGCAGGGTAAAAGTTATCTTTTTAATGCTACCGACAAGCAAATCATTAAAGACCTGCTTAAGATTGAAGCGGGGATTGATGCAAATTCAACACGCCCCGATGCATGGGATGGATTAAGTCGTACGGAAAGCTTGGCATTAGCTAGTAACGAAAAACTAAGCCGAAGTAATGTGAGATTGAACCGCGTTGCAGTTAAAGCTTTAGCGGGCAGGGCGTTATGCCTTGGCGATGAGGCGATGAAGCTTCCTGATGGAAGCCATTTGGAGCTGGATTGGCAGCAAGTTTCACTGCTAAATCGGCACGATGGCGTAGTGCTGGTTGAAAATTGGGAAGCATTTGAAAATATCCATAATTTGCAGTTTGAGCCCAATATTGCTTGCAGCAACCCGCTCGTGATATTTCGGGGAATGCCGCAGGTTTATCGGCAAGATTATTCAATCGAACTTTTAGAAACGCTCAAGTTGCCTGTTTACGCTTTTGTTGATTTTGATCCGGCTGGCTTAATGATTGCCCTTAGCACGCCTCATTTCATGAGTTTAATTGCCCCACCCAATGACATGCTTGATGCTGCCTTTAAAGCGTGCACCAATGTCGTAAGATTTCAAAGCCAGCTGCCTGAAACACAAGCTGTGCTAGAACAGTGTACGCATTCTGAAATTAGCCACTATTGGCAATTGTTTAAAAATGCTGGTGTAGCTTTACCCCAAGAATATTTCTTGTCGGGCATCTCATTAGTAACAACGAACGAATTAATTCAATATTAAATTGGCTATGACAAAAATTCAGCAATCTCTTCTTTCTTCATTTGAGCACCACCGCTTTGTCTTCCGTACGATGTCGAAGCTAATTTTGCTTCTGAACTAAATGATTTGGGTGATAGCACCATTGTTTAGCTCGATAGCATCGTCGCATTGGGCGTAAAGCTAGATATTGAGCGCGTGCCCGCAGATAGCAAGTGGCTTTTTTATAGCCAGCAAGAGCAGCCTGTGCCTGAGGATGATTGGCTGCTTGATGTGCGTATGCGCGCAAAACCGTTTCATGTGGATGAAGCGTCGATCCAGTTAGAAGAGCTTGACTTGTCAATCAGCACCGAAAAAGACCTTGAATGCATCCACCTTGCCAGCGGAGTATCTGCCAGACATGCATGTGGAACAACAGGGGCGAGTCTGAGTTTCGCCTTTGGTTGCAGGGGCAGCCGTTTACCGTCTTGAGTGTTTTGATCCGAAGCCAAGACTTTGATCTGACGCGTAGGGTCACAAAGTGGAAGGAGTCAGAAAAACTGGCGGTCTTTATCGCTGGCGGCCTTCGTGCCTGTCTGGCTAGAGGGGAAACTTTTATCGGCAAGCCAGACGAAGGGCCAACATCAGGTGGGGAATTGGAAAAATGAATAACTCAGATAGCGTTGTTCGGCAAGACAATATTATTCAAAATGCCGTCCAGCAACTCTTTAAGGGATGTGCGCCAGAGCGGGAGGCGGAACTAAAGACAATTGGGGAGCCTCGAATACACATCCTGCTGTGCAGGATCGTATCGACGCAGTGGAGGCTACGATGGGGGCAGAACGGGATGAACTCGCCAAAGTGATAGCACGCACAGCCTTTGCTGTTCTTCGAACGTTGTGGCCAACCGCGCCGGACGTTGCGGTGTATCACCAGCAAGCTACGTAGATGCGTGCCGTGCGTGGTGCATGGTTACCATAGGTGTTGTATATACTTTGGAAGTACATTTGATGAGGGCTGAGTCATGTCTAAGGGCGCTGTTTTCACCATGAAGCTGGAGCCTGAGTTGCGCGCCGAGTTCATGGCCGAAGCGGAGGCCGCCCACAGGCCGGCTTCACAGGTCTTGCGCGAGTTGATGCGCGAGTTCATCCAGCTTCAGCGGGAGAGTAGGGAATATGATGAGTTCCTGGGCCGTAAGGTTGATGTTGGCCGTACTTCGATGCGCACTGGCGTTGGTTACTTCAATGATGAGGTTGAAGCCACGTTCGCCGCTCGCCGCTCGCCGCTCGGCGTGCTGCCGTGGCGAACCTGGCGTGAGGGGCATTTGAATACCTGAAGCGCTGCAGGATCGCGCTGATGTTTGGGACCACATCGCGGCAGACAACCCGCGAGCAGCTGCCCGTATGGATGAGCTTTTCAGTGATGCGGCCGTTAGACTGGCCGATCACCCGAAGCTGGGGCTGCCAGGAAAGATTCAAGGAACCCGCGAGCTAATCCCACATGAATGCTATCGCTTGGTGTACGAAATCAGCGGCGAATCCGTGTGGATGCTGGCCTTGGGTCACTCTGCGTGCCAGTGGGCATTGCTTCGTAATTGAGTGGGTTTAATGAAAATTTCGAACCGGTAAGATGCTATGTTTTTAGCGTTTGTTGTTTTTGGGGTTAGGAAAGATGGGAAATTAAAAAATTAGAGATCGACCACGGCTAATTCAGTTGATTGTTTGTTTTTAACTGTGGTCTGATCCCGTTTTTGCTTTGACATGTCATTATGTAGGTTTTTTATTGTTATGCGTTTGACCTTATAAGCCCAGTTAAAAAACCAGACCATGACGAGAAATCTTCTGTTGCATATACAAAATTGCATATAGTTCTATTAAACTCTTCAATGCTATGGCCTTGCTCTTCAGCGCCTCGGGTTAATACTAAATAAAGGTTTTTTCCATTTGAGTCGTTATTTTTTTTGTAGATATTTTGTAATCATGAATGATGTCATCTATCTCTCGATAAGTATATATGTTATCCCCTAGTTGCTTAGAGAATGCCGCGCAAGGTGTGTCGATAAGTTTGTTTTTTATGTGTTTTTCAATGCTTTTTATTAGGAGGTATGTTTTAATTAATCCGCTATATTTGTGTGGTTTTGCATATTTTTCATTGCATTCTTTCCTAATATCACCATCAAGTATCGAATAAATTTTACATTGTTTGCCAGTTAGAGATGAGGATGTGAACTCATAGTGCATTTCTAGGGTTTTGTCCCAGCTGCCACAAGGAAGGATTTTAATTAACTTCCGCCCTCTGTATTTTTTTTGAGATGAAAAATTTTTGATGGTTTGATATGGTTAATAATCTGAATGCTGTGGGTTGCAAAATAAATACAAAAATTATATTTTGCAGATGTTTCATGAAGAAATTTAGCTAATCTTTCTTGGGCAGATGGGTGCAGTGCTATTTCAATTTCATCTATGATCATTAAACTGCAATTGGAATTGCTTCTAGATTGTTTGAATTTCAATCGTTCATTGATAAAGCTAAGCATGCCAATTAATAGTAACTCTCCTGCCCCTTGTGTCAGGATAGTTGAGATACTCCCTTTTCAGGGATTCCAACTTATTTAGGGGGCTGGTTACTTATCATGTCGCGTATTCCCAAGGCTCGTAAAGATGCCATTTTAAGCAAAATGCTTGCTCCTTACCCGATCAGCATCCGGCAGTTGGCGCTGCAAGAAAACCTCTCCGAAGCCACGTTGTACAATTGGAGAAATCAACTTCGCCAGGAGGGCCGCCCCGTGCCCGAACATCATCGCAGCAGTGAAAACTGGTCTGCTCAAACCCGTTTTGCCATGGTCGTTGAAACCATTGCCATGTCAGAAATCGAGCTGAGTGAATATTGTCGTGCCAAGGGTTTATTCCCGGAGCAAGTGAAACAATGGCGCGATCTCTCCATTCAGGCCCAGGGCCAGGCTGAAGTCAGCACGCCGGAGCAGGCGCAGGAAAACAAAACGCTGCGTAAGCAAAACAAGCAGCTGGAGCGGGAAATTTTGCGTAAAGATAAGGCACTGGCGGAGGCGGCCGCATTGCTGATTCTGCAAAAAAAGGTGCGCGCCCTTTGGGGCGAACCAGAGGAAGACTGACATCACTGGATCAACGGGAACGGCTTACCGCGTGGATCAAACAGGCGTGTCATGCCGGTGCGAGCTTATATCGCGCTTGCGAAACCATCGGTATTTCGGTGCATAGCTGGTATCGCTGGCAAGCGGCTGGTAAGGTAACCGCGGATCAGCGGCCTTTGATCAAACGGAACAATCCATCGAACAAGCTGAGTGAAACAGAGCGTCAGGCGATTTTATCGGTGTGCAACAGCCCGCGTTTTAACAGCGTTCCGCCCAGCCAGATCGTGCCGATTCTGAGCGATGAAGGCCGCTATTTGGCTTCTGAATCAACGATGTACCGCCTGCTGCGGCAAGCCAATCAACTACAGCATCGTGGCCGTGCCGCCAAAGCGGTACGCAAAGCCAAACCAACCAGCTTCACCGCCACCGGCCCAAATCAAGTCTGGATGTGGGATATCACCTGGCTGCCCAGTCAGGTGAAAGGCGAGTATTACAAGCTGTATATGATCGAAGACCTGTTCAGCCGCTATCCAGTAGGCTGGGAAGTGCATGCGGAAGAAACAGGGGAATTAGCGGCCGAATTATTGCAACGCAGCGTGCTGGCCCAGCGTTGCAGTATGAATCCACTGGTATTGCATTCAGATAATGGTGCGCCGATGAAAAGCTATACGCTGAAAGCCAAGCTGGAGATGCTGGGGATTGCCTCTTCATTTAGCCGTCCCCGCGTCAGCAATGACAACCCCTATGCGGAGTCATTGTTTCGCACGCTGAAATACTGGCCCGCCTGGCCGCATAAAGGCTTTGCCAGTCTGGATGAAGCAAGGCAATGGGTGAGGCGCTTTGTGGATTGGTACAGCCATACGCACCGGCACAGCGGCATTCAATTTGTCACGCCATCACAGCGGCATCAAGGGCAGGACAAAGCGCTGTTAGAAAAGCGCCATGCGGTTTACCAAACCGCCCGCTTGGCGCGGCCGGAACGGTGGCGCAATACGACACGGAACTGGAGCTGGCAAAACGAAGTGCAATTGAACCCGGACCGGGTCATTGAGCCCAAAACAAGCGAGGAATTACAGGCGGCCTAAATCGTAAAAACATCTCAACTACTTTGACAATTGCCGGTTAGTCGATTCTCTGCCATGGGTTGTATCCGATTTATGGTTACAATTATGGTTACACATGGCGCGCGCTTTGACAAGTTTACCTAAAAACTTATGAGACTATCTTTTATAGTAAACATAGCAAATACAAGGGTTTTAGGTTGATTTTGAGATGGTATGACTCTATGTGAGTCTATAATTCACCTGACTTGTAATCAGGGGGTCGCGAGTTCGATTCCTGCCGTCGGCACCAAAAAAGATAAGGGTTCCAGCTTTTAGCTGGAACCCTTTTCCGTTGGCGCTCGAAAAAAGCCGTTTTATGGTTACACTTGGCGAAGGCTAGCAGATCACTTTTAATGTTTTGCTTCTACAATTTAACCTGGTGCGCTTGAAACTCTCAGGCTGAACTAAGTTTCTAGGAGCGAGAATTGATAAAGGCTGCAACTTGATGGTTAGCAGCCTTTTTGATTTCAAGCTTTTGCATTGACACCTCGGCCCAAGCGGTCATCAGCTGCATATTTCTCTCCAATGCATTGCCACAAGCTATGGTGTCCAAATTTAATTAAAAGCCCTTATTGCTTACTGCCCGAGAATATATACAGCTACATTGACTTTTACTGCTCACGTTCAGTCAGCGTTCGCCAAACCCCGCTACGCTTAAGTTTTTGCAGTCCAAGATTGAAACGTCGAATTAGTTCAGTAGCGTTGGGATCTTGGCGATTTATCACCAAATAAATGGGTAAGCCAGTTTGTGGGTTTGGGCTTTCGCGAAATTGCTGATGTTGCTCTTTTGGCCAGTTTTGTTTGATTAAAGACCAGCAGACACTCGGATCGCAGATAAATCCGTCAATGCGCCCAGCTGCGAGTTTTTTCAAATTAGTCAGATCGTCCACCGCCATTTCAATTTCATTGTGAACAGCTGGCTCAGTTAGCTTGCGCCAGTAGTCGCCGTAATCATAGCCACGCGTAAGACCTAGGCGCCGATTTTTGATTTTCTCAATCGGGAACCAGGGAGCTGTGTTATTGCTGCGAAAAAAAAGTACGGATTTGATCGTTATCAAGGCTTCAGAAAACAAAAAGTCTTTTCCTCTATCCGCGGTATAGAGCAAGCCGATCGAACCTGCGACATATCCGATGCGCGCATCGTGAATGGCCCGCACCCAGGGAGAAAATTTATATCGAACTTTAACGTTTTCTTGCGCAAATGCCCGAGTAACGACTTCACTCAAAAATCCTTCCCTAGGCAACTGCTGACTGGTATACGGTGGCCATTCACCATTGCTCAGTGTAATACTCAGCGAGTCCTGTGGTTCTGTGGCAAATGCACGGCAGAGCCAGAAAAAAACCAGTAATGTTAACCATTTTGGTGACATCTGTATTTTTTCAGGAGGAACGGGTTACTGATAAGCTTAGTGGGCTGGTAGCTCATTGTCTAGTAATGTAAGGAAAGCTTGGGGCTGAAAACTAAAATTAATTATATCTCTACGTCCGGAAAGGCAAGTAATTCGTATTTTTGGACTGGATTTTACTTGCATCAAATTTATGAAGGTGCTGCTTATTCTGAACACTGAAATATAAAAAATTAGCAGAAGGGGAGCTAATTCCAATCCTATCAATTTAGAGAAAAAGCATGATGTTTTAGATGTTTTTGCAGGAGCGGCTTTAGCCGCGAAAGCACTGTGAATCAAAACTTCGCGGCTAAAGCCGCTCCTATGATTACAGACGTTTTTGAATTTGTAGAGTAATGGGATGGACTCCTTTCCTCCTGATACGGCATCTGGAAGTGTCAACCAACAGTCGTGCAGCAAAAAGGGGCCTTCCATGAAGATTCCTGAGTTTAAAAATGGAACGGGTTTGGCGTCAGGATTACGCCAATCATTTGGAAGCAGACATTACAGAATACATCGTTGGCTTTTACAACTGCTTGTGCTTGCATTCGGCCAGAGGCAATTTACCGCCGATGATCTATGAACGAGAAATGGCAGAAAAAAACCGATCGTGGTCTCTGAAAATAGTTGACCACGACACGTTAGCGTGGTGTCGATGATCTTAGCGAGATATTCAGCGTGTGCGGTAATCGGGGTAGCGCCATGCGGGTAGTGCATCCTCAAAAGCGTTGAAATAAAGACTGTATTCAACGCCATCTTCGGTAATGACTACTCCATGATTGCTTTGGACTTGCTGCGTTGAACCAATTGATTTTCGTAGTTTATGCCCACCGAATAGGCCGCTATTTTGCTCAGATGCGTGTAGGGCAGGGCGGTTGCATCGGCCCAGTTATTAAATAACTGCTGGATTTTATTTAAATCACGTTTTGCACCCGGTTGATCGGGAATATCCAAGCCCGCCAACTGCAGCGCCAACACCACGTCTGGCGTTAATACAAACGCATCTTTGCCGATGTGACGTAATAACCATTGCCCCGTTTGCCCGCCGAGGCGACTGCCGTAGCTTTTGAGAAAGGCCATCAAGTCGATTTGCCGTGACGCAGGGTATGTATTTAAAAAGCGTGAAAAACTGCCGTATTCATGGCTTAAGGATCGCACAAAGTTTACATTTTCCATCAGCGCTTTGATCTTCGGCCAATGCCGCACCACGCGTGCGTCATTGCAATACGCTTCCCACTGCTCAGCGGATAGCATCGCCAAGCGATCAACATCAAAGCCGAAAAAAGCGTCTTCAAACTGCGGCCATTTATGATTCAACTCGGACGCGGTTGGATGAGAGCGAGGCTAGGCCCTGGGGGCGAGCATAGGTGCGTACAGCTGTCTAAAAACCTATGTGTTGTTGGGGTTTTTACGTACTGAGGCGGCAATATAACGTAAATTGTCGAGCTAAATAAGAAAATAGTAAGTTTGTTTGTATTTTGTTGATTTGGCGCTAGTTAGCAGACATTAGGGTTGAACCGCTTTAGCTGTTGTGGCAGTAGCTGCTTTTTAATTTGTATGTGCTATGGCTGAGCTGCTTAAGTTGAAAATAAAGAGGCAAGCACAGGTGGTGGGCGGCCCGCTGCTGGCTGGGCTGATCCACAAAGAAACAAGGTCCAGCGCTGGGGCCAAATCTAATTGGTAAGAGGAGGGAGTCTCAATCGGCGTGAATAGTGGGGGATCAGGCAGCAGTAATGAAGCGGCTGATTCAGCAGCAGCTTAGAGCACCAAAATATGGAATTATTTTTTTGAAATAAATTTACAATCTTTATTTTTGAATGTAAATTAAAGTCATTGACTGCTCTGGAGTTGAAAAATGGCTAGTTTTTTTGAAAAAGCTCAGCAATTTGGTAAATCCTTCATGCTACCTATCGCTGTGCTGCCTGCCGCCGGGTTGTTGCTTGGTATCGGAGGCTCTCTTTCCAACCCGAACACCTTGCTTGCCTACCCATTTTTAGATATTGCATGGCTACAAGCTGTGTTCAGCCTAATGAGTGCAGCGGGGAGTATTGTTTTTGCAAACCTGGCATTACTTTTTGCAGTAGGGGTTGCAGTTGGTCTGGCTCGAAGTGATAAAGGCACTGCAGGGCTGGCTGCTACTCTGGCTTATTTGATTACGAATGCAACAATCAATGCCGTTTTAAAGTTAAATAATGAGATTGCCAGTACGAACCTGGCCGCTGTCGGGCAGGGGATGGTTCTTGGTATTCAGTCTTTGGAGACGGGCGTTTTTGGTGGTGCTTTGGTTGGGGCAATCGTCGCTTGGCTTCATAACCGGTATGGAAAGACAGAATTACCTGCTGTTCTTGGTTTTTTTGGAGGGTCACGCTTTGTACCGATTATTAGCTCGCTAGCATCTTTATTTATCGGCGTTTTTCTATATTTTGTCTGGCCGCCTATTCAACATGCAATTGCTCAAATTGGCGGGCTGGTTGAAGCAACTGGCTATATTGGCACCTTTATTTATGGCTTTACCCTTCGCATGCTTGGGCCAACCGGCTTGCATCATATTTTTTATATGCCATTTTGGACAACGGGTCTTGGCGGCGCAGAGATTATCAATGGCCAGCTTATTGAGGGAACACAGAAGATATTTTTTGCGCAGTTAGCTGATCCAAATACTTCGCAATTCTTTGCGGGTACTTCCCGTTTTATGTCTGGGCGTTTTATTACCATGATGTTTGGTCTTTGTGGGGCGGCGCTGGCGATGTATCACTGTGCTAAGCCGGAGAACAAGGCCAAGGTTGCAGGTTTGCTATTGTCGGCTGCACTCACCAGTTTTCTGACCGGAATTACCGAGCCACTTGAATTCTCGTTCTTATTTGTTGCGCCTTTGCTTTATGTGCTGCATGCCTTTTTTGATGGTTTGGCATTTATGCTGGCGCATATATTCAATATCACGATTGGACAGACTTTTTCGGGAGGGCTGATTGATTTTATTTTGTTTGGTATTTTGCAGGGAAATAATAAAACAAACTGGATGCTGGTGCCGGTGATTGGTGCGCTCTGGTTTGCTTTGTATTATTTCAGTTTCCGTTTTGCAATTACGCGTTTTAATTTGCGTACCCCGGGAAGGGAAGAAGAGCCTAAAGAGGCAGAAGCTTCTCGCGAATTAAATCATAGCCGGGCAGCTCAAGTTGTGCAGGCGCTTGGAGGGAAAGGCAATATTGAGATTGTGGATTGTTGTGCAACGCGCTTACGGATTAGTGTTATTGATAAAAAGCTGGTTAGTGAGGTGGCCTTAAAGGCGACAGGTGCTAAAGCCGTATTTTTTGTTGGTGATGGCATCCAGGCTATTTATGGCCCACAGGTGACAATTATTCGGACCGAAATCGAAGAACTTTTGAATGAAAGCGCGTGATGATATGAATATGATTAAGAAAATTTGTGGTGGTCTGGTAGTCTCATGCCAGGCCCTGGACGGAGAGCCATTGCACTCCAGTTTTATCATGTCCCGGATGGCTGTTGCAGCGCAAGAAGGGGGGCTGTGGGGATTCGGGCAAATTCTGCGGCTGATATTGCAGCAATTAAAATGGTGGTTTCTTTGCCAGTGATTGGTATTTTGAAACGAGATTATCCGGATTCTAAGGTGTTTATCACGGCGACAATGCTTGAAGTACATGAAATTATGCAAAGTCAGCCAGACATGATTGCATTAGATGCCACAGATCGCCCGCGGCCTAACGGTGAAAGTTTGTCGGCGTTGGTTGCCGCCGTTCGCGAGCAATATCCGCAGGTATTACTCATGGCAGATGTTGCGACGGTTGATGAGGCAAAAAATGCAGAGCGGCTTAAGTTTGATTGTGTTTCAAGTACATTGTTTGGGTACACGGCTGCGACGGCGGGGCATTTGCTCCCAGATGATGATTTTGCACAGTTGCGAGCGATGCGGGCGGTGATTCGGTGCCCGCTGATTGCAGAGGGGAATGTTGATACACCAGAGCGGGCTGCTCAGGCGCTTAAGGCCGGTGCAGATGCAGTTGTTGTCGGGGGGGCGATTACCCGGCCTCAGTTGATTACCCGGCGGTTTGCTTCAGCTTTATCAATGTAATTTTTATCATTGGTCCCGCCTCAGACCTATAGCGGGGCCTTTTTTTACTTACTTGTCACCCTGTTTAATACGTTTTTTTATGGTAGATCTTGAGCGTTTTTTGATAGGCAAGCCGGCAATGCTCTTGTTGAAACAGGCGGCTGGTTAGCTCATCCATTAAATATAAAATACCAAGCTGGCTATTCACAAAATTGTCAGGTACTTGCGCTCTTTCCCGGCTTGGCGTTGGCAGGAGTAAATCGGACGTTCGCGCTAATGTAGTATGAAAATGATTTGAGATGCTCAGTATCCACGCGCCTTGCTTGCGAGCATGGCTTGCCGCTTCGTTTAACTCAATGGATTCTCCTGAGTTTGATAGGCAAACCAATACATCATCGGCTTGTATTAAAGCCGCCAGCATTAGCATCTGGTGTGGGTCGATAATTGCATCTGCAGTCAGGCCTAATCGCGATAAGCGTGATTTAAATTCCAGTGCCGACAGCCCGGAGCTACCCAGACCAAATAATAAAATTCGCCGGGCGGCCACTAGTTTAGCTGTGGCCATTTGTAAGGCGCCCTCATCTTTTTGCGATTCACAAGCGTTAATCATGCCGCGCCAAAGCTGATGAGTGCTGTCGTGAGTGCGCGCTGGATTTCCGGTTAATGCGATTCCGATTTGCAATTTGAAATCTGCAAAACTAGGGCAACCCATTTTGCGGCAGAATCGTGTGATCGTGGGGGTTGATACCTGTGTAAGCTGAGCTAAGGCATTAATCGACAAGCCCGGGATTTTTTCCGGCGCAGACAAAATAACGTTCGCAAGCCTTGTTTCTGACTCTGTCATCAAGGGATATTGCGTTTGCAAAAAATCTAGCATATTGAGGTCAATTAAGTCAGGCAATGTTAAGGCCTACAAAAGGGATTCGAAATATTTGCAGATTATATCTTAACGTTACGATCTAAGGTTTTTGTTGACCCAGATTCTGCAGGTAGGGCGTAGCAATGGCCCAGGTAAACGGTGCTGGCTGGATATCTATTTTAGTGGGCTAGCCTGGCTATGGATGTCTGACCTTGGGTATAAAATTGATTACTTTGGCATAAAAACACTTATAGATTGTGGTTTTTCAATCAAAACGGTTATAGCAGGCGGGTTCGGGGCTGGCGGATTTTTACTTTATGCTGCGATTTTCTCGCATGCTGCCCGCGCTTTTTGTGCAAAAACAGAGTCGCGATCTGCTGTCAGGTAAAGTTGATTCATTGCCCGGGTCATGCCGACATAGAGAACGCGGGCTTGTTCGGATTCTTCGCTTTTCTGGTGTGGCAGGCTGCCCAAACCGGCAATAGCAACAACCGGGAATTCGAGACCTTTACTGGCGTGTAAAGTCAGCACAGAAACACCGTGTGCTGTTTCAAGTGTGCCGCTCTGGACAGGAATCTGGTGTTTTTTGAAACAATCTCGAATGCTATCAAGCTGATGGTTAAAGTAGGCCAGTACGGCCATGTCATGCCACGCTATTCCTTGCTCCTGGCATTGCTGAAACTTGAGCATAATGGCTTCAATTTCTGCGTTGAAGTTTGGTAATCGAATAAATTCAGGGGCGATGTCACGCCGTCCTGCAGTTTGGGGCAGAACTAATGGTACGCCGTCGTCTTCTGCGTCTTGAGCCGAGAGTAAATCACGGGCAAATTCATACGCTACGCCGAGTACTTCAGCGCTATTGCGATAATTTAGCTTCAGAATTGTGGTGCGTCCGCGTGCCTGAATCCCAACGCTGGAAAAGGTAAATTGGCGTTTGCTTGATTTCTGGTAAATATCCTGTGCACTGTCGTATAGCATCAATAGTGCGTTGCTGGCCGGATCGACCATTTGCACCACCAGACGCAACCATTCCGGTTTGAAATCATGGCCTTCATCAATCAATAAGGCAGCGTATTGCCCTGCGGGCACTTCTTTTCGGTTAACACCGTTAATGACACTCTGGATGGTTTCTTCCCAATATTCACTGCTATTGGTTTTGGCTTTGGATTTTGGCAGTAAATAGGTTCTTGTCATTTCACTGCACCAGCTATGGAATGTCTTGACGACAACCTTCTCGGCCAGGTTTTTTTCTTCTATCCAGCTTTTAAGTTTTTGGGAGAGGCCTTTGTTAAAGCAGAGAATCAGCACAGGTTTGTTTGAGCTTTTGGCCAGGTATTGAGCACGGTAGCCCAGGATCATTGTTTTGCCTGAACCTGCTACACCATGAATAACGCGATGCCCTTCGCCCAGGCTGCGTGCTAATTGCTCCTGCTGAACATCCATGACACGGATTAAATCAGGGATTATCATGGTTTGTGCTGCGGGCTCAGCTGATGGTGCGTCAAACAAGCTTTCCTGACGGCACTCAATGCGTACATCAGGAAATAAATGCCAGCGAATTCGATCAATTTGTGGCAGGGTGAGGCAGCAGGGAAAGGGTTGTAAAAACATGTCCCAAAGTCGTTTTTGGAATGCTTCGGCATCTGCAGATTCGGTCATTTCATCCTGGCAAATGACCAGATGTTCGGGCAGCACGTCGGCCAGCCTGGCGTCGTTAAAATCTTTGCGTGTGATATTGGCAAGAATCAGGCCGTGGCCGTAGGGCATCATTAATTTGCCAGCATAATGGCTGGCTGCCGGGCTGATCAGCAGCGGGTCTTTTTTGAGCATATCAATGGTGACATTGATAAAGTCCCGCGCCTTAAGCAATGGGTTAACATCTTTTTTATATTGGCCGTTGAAATTGCATTCAACAATCTGTGGATCAATTCGTAACAGGCTGGATAGTTTCCAGTCTTTTACTTCAAGTGCCAAAATCCCTCGCAGTGGATTGAGAATCAGAAAATCGGGCCGCCGCCGTTTTACACCAACGGTAACGTCGTACCAGCAGAGGTAGGCGTCTTCAAGTAAAGCCTCTAGGCGGCGGGCAAAGCGCTTTTCGCCCGAAGTCATTCGGGACAGGCAGGTGTTTAAATTGGGGATGAGCGTTGCCATACAATATTTCCTGATTACTACTGACACATAAGTATTTTGCAATAATAAGCGTAGTAGTAAGAAATGTCATAAATAGTTTACGTTTTTAATCAGTAAATGCCTTTTTATTGCATGAATACCCTGTTTGTCATCGCTTTTTATCTGTGAATATTTGCCAGTGTTTATAACGCTGATTAGATCGCGAATTCCTGTTTTGCCCAATTTCGTAAATAATACCGTTCTGGTTTTAGGTGCTTTTGGACGGTATTTAAAAACTAGCCATGCTATTCATTTTGTAATGCACTTTTTATTATGATTTATTTTTTTATTTCAAAATAAAATATTCTTATTGAAAGTGATTTTGAAAAATAATAAGAAAAATGCCATTTGCAAAATATTTTTTTAGCATGTTGGGTTTCAAAAATTTATTTTGCGAAAACAAAATGGACGGGGGAGGTTTTATTTTTGGAAGGTGGCTGGTTTTGAAAAAAACGGTTTAATCCTTTGTTTTTACAATAGAAAATACCACCTCTGCAGGTGGTTTTTTTTACGCCGAATATTTCAAACCGGCATCAGATTTACATCAGGATTTAATGAAAGGTGCAGGGGATACTTTGCCAATCTGATCAGAGGCCTGCGTAAGCGCAGTGATGGTGATGAGCGAAAACGAAGTATTGAGTGATGTCTTCCTGCTGGAGGCAAAGCTGGTCTGCCAGGTTCAGGCACAAGCACTCTGGTGGCTGGAATGTGGTGAGGCCGACTGCTCCTTAAAGTTGTCCTGGGACGGGCAGAGTGTATCTGCTGTTTTGCCTGCAGGCTGGCGCGGAGCACTGGCTCTGGATCGCTTACGCCTGGAGGTTGTCAGGGGTACTGCCCGCTGCCAGGAAGTGCGCTTACTGGTACTGGCCAAATTACAGGCTTTTATTGATGAGTCTCAAAATGCGGCACCTGCTGCCCGTGATGTGTTGCGCTGGGCATCTGCATCGCTGGATGTTTCGCCCTTTGGCGGGCGGCGTGCCGCTGAGGGATGGTTACTCAGGCAATCTTTGTCTGGGCAAGAAGATGCTTTGCAGCTGGTTTCTCTGTTACGGCGCACCGAATGTTACTGGCTTGTTCGTTTTTTACTGGCTGAATCTTCTGCAGGCGGAAAGGTGCACGAGCTGGGTGAGCGTTATGGTGTGTCTTATTCTCATTTTCGCCGCCTGTGCCACAGTGCACTGGGGCATGCCGTCAAAACAGAATTGCGGGACTGGCGTATGGCGCGCTCATTGCTGGAAGTGGCTCAAAGCCAGCAAAGCCTGACTGCAATCGCTTTAAAGCATGGCTATGCATCATCTTCGCATTTTTCCAATGAAATCAGGGAGCTGCTTGGTGTTTCTCCTCGCGGGCTATCCAATATGATGAATGATGCCATCAAATGAAGCAGATTCTGTTAATTAAATCAGCATTAGGCGCTCTGTTACTGCTCTTGCTGGTGGGCGCGGATGCTGCAACGGCTTTGCCGTCAGAGCAAAGCGTTGAGCCCCAGGGTTATGTAGCCAGGCAAGATGGGCTGAAAGGTTTGTTTGAGGCTGTTTCTTCCCGCCTGAAAAAGCCGATTATTCTAAGTAAGCTGGCTGTGCGCAAGCAGGTAAGTGGTGAGTTTGATCTGAGTAATCCGCAAGCGATTCTGGAGCAGATGTCACAACAGCTGGGGCTGATCTGGTATCACGATGGGCAGGCAATTTATGTTTACGACTCGAGTGAAACACGTAATGCCGTTATCGCTTTACGTAATATTTCTTTGAGCGCATTTAATGCATTTTTGCGTAAAAGTGCACTGTATGACCGGCGTTATCCATTGCGCGGAGACGAACAAAGCAGAACCTTCTACGTGTCCGGGCCACCGGTTTTTGTTGAGCTGGTCATGAATGCTGCGAAGTTTATGGATAGCCAGCGTGGTGAGGTGGAGGGGCAGCAGCAAAAAATTGAGGTTATCCGGCTAAATAATACCTTTGTTGGTGATCGCAGTTATGAATTGCGCGATCAGAAAATCACTATTCCGGGCGTTGCTTCGGTGATTGCAAGCCTGCTGAAAAATGAAGAAAGCGGTGCGGATGTCATGGTGGGGGCGGGCAAGCCGGTTGCGCCCATTGCCCCTGTTGCTCCGCCCATGCCTGATTTTCCCGCAGTGAATAAGCAGGCAGAGGCCGAGCCCTATCGCCCGCCAATGAGCTTGCCTGAAGCGCTGAAAAGTAAACCGGTTGTCAGCAATATCCGGGTGATTGCCAATCCGGATACAAACAGCCTGCTGGTCAGGGGCTCGCCAGAACAGGTGCGCTTTGTCAGAGATCTGGTTGGTGAGCTGGATGTGGCAAAGCGCCATGTCGAATTGTCTTTATGGATTATCGACCTGCAAAAGGACGATCTGGATCAGCTGGGGGTGAACTGGCAGGGCGGGGTCGGGATCGCTAACAAGCTGGGCGTTACTTTTAATAACCAGGGGTCGATGAGTACGCTGGATGGCGCGCGTTTTATCGCATCCATTATGGCGTTAAGCCAGGATAAAAAAGCCAATGTGGTTTCCCGCCCTGTGGTGCTGACCCAGGAAAATGTGCCGGCACTTTTTGATAACAGCCGCACCTTTTACACCCAGTTAATCGGCGAGCGCAGCGTAGAGCTGCAGCATGTGACCTACGGCACGATGGTGAATGTGCTGCCAAGATTTTCGGCAGATGACCAAATTGAAATGTCGCTGAATATCGAAGATGGCAGCGAGATTCCTCAGGGCAATTCTGATACCAAAACCGCGTTGCCTACCGTTGGCCGCACACGGATCAGCACGGTTGCCCGTGTGCCAAAAGATAAAAGTTTGCTCATTGGCGGCTATACCCGTGATTCAAGTACTGACGATGTCGGGAAAATTCCTTTGGTGGGTGATCTTCCTGTGGTTGGGCGTCTTTTCCGGTATCAGCAGCGCAATAGTTCCAATCTTGTTCGTGTGTTTTTAATTCAGCCGCGCCAGATTGAAGAGCCATTTGTACGGGATGCCAGCAGCCTTGCTGCAGAGGTGATCCGCCAGCCCGATGCCGGGACTGTTCAGCAGGATGTACGCCAATACATGGACCGCAGCAGTGGACATCAGTAGCAGCTCCATCAGGCTGGCCGGACTTCGCTCGGCTAAGCATGATGCGAAGCTGGAGCGGCAGACAGAAGCCGGTAAAAAACAGGCGGCTCAGCAAAACGCTGCCCCGCAGGAGGCGGATAACAATCCTGCAGATCAGGTGCAAAGGTTTGCAGATTTTACAGATGAAATGACGGCTTTAGCCTCTCAGTTTCGTAGCCGCCGTGAGCTTGAAGCAAAAAAAAAGGGGCTGGGTGAAAGCTTTGAGCGAGTGCTGGATGAGGATGTGCTGCCCAAGGTGGCGCAGATTGTGGAAATCGCCGAGGTGGAAAAATCACCGGAGGAGCTATTTCGGCAGGCCCAGTCATTATTCCCGGATGAAAGTGATCTTGCACTGGTGCTTCGGGAAATTCTGCGCCGTAAGCAGATGCAGGAGATTGTCCGCAAACGTTTGCAGGCTTTGCTGACGCAGCTGGAGGAGCAGACTGAACCTAAGAGGCTTAAAGGCGGCATCAATTGTGCACTTAAGGCGCGCTTATTCGGGAAAACTCTGGAGCTCAGCCCGGCCTTGCTGCGGGCCAGTTATCGCCAGTTTCTGGAGCATGACGGTGGTGCTGCCGATGTGTATCAGGACTGGATCAGTAGCTACGGGTATCAGCGCAGGGCTTTGGTGCTGGATTTTATGGAAGGCGCTTTGCTCTCCGACATGGACGCTCAGGACCCGAGCTGCTCCCAGCTTGAATTTGGCAACTTGCTAGGTAGATTGGGACAACTGAAATTACTTCGCTCCAGCGATGTGATTTTTATCAGCCGGCTGCTGGCCAGCCCTGCAGTGAACAATATCAATGACAGTGAGTCGGCCTGGTTGTTGTTTATGTTGTCTTTGTTTCAGGAGCCGCAGCAGATTGATCGCCTGCTGTCGGATGCGGTGGGGGAAAGCGTATTGCTGCATCGCCATGCCCAGCGCTCTGCACTGCTGCAAGTGTTGTATCAGGCGTGCAAAGCATTGCCCGTTGTGCTGTTTTCTGATCCGGATGATGTGACTTTATTACTGAATGAGTTTGAAAGACTGGCTTCTGTCGCTTACCGCCTTGAGCAGATAGAGCGCAGACGAGCCAGCTGATGGCATGCCCTTTTTAACCGATCTATGGATAAACCCAGTGCTGAATAATCTGTTGTACGGTGTTCGCTCGCGTCCGGAGCTGCTGATCCTGCTGCTGATGGTGATGATTATCGCCATGCTGGTGATCCCGCTGCCGACGTATTTAGTCGATTTTCTGATCGGGCTGAATATCGTCATTGCCATGCTGGTGTTTATGGGCTCGTTTTATATCGAGCGCATTTTGCATTTTTCTACATTTCCGGCCGTATTGCTGATTACAACTTTATTCCGGCTGGCTTTATCGATCAGTACCAGTCGTTTGATTTTGCTGGAAGCCAATGCCGGCGAAATTGTCGCAACTTTTGGCCAGTTTGTGATTGGCGACAGTTTGCCTGTGGGGTTTGTGATTTTTGCAATTGTGACGGTCGTGCAATTTATCGTAATTACCAAGGGCTCCGAACGTGTGGCCGAAGTTGCAGCCCGCTTTTCGCTGGACGGGATGCCTGGCAAGCAGATGAGTATTGATGGCGATTTGCGGGCGGGAGTGGTTGATGCCGATGGCGCACGCGAGCGGCGCAGTGTGCTGGAGCGTGAAAGCCAGCTGTATGGATCTTTTGATGGTGCGATGAAGTTTATTAAGGGCGATGCTATCGCCGGCATCATTATTATTTTCGTCAATTTTATTGGCGGTATTGCCGTGGGTATGAGCCAGCATGGCCTGGATTTTTCTACCGCCTTATCTACCTACACCATTCTTACGATCGGTGATGGTTTAGTAGCCCAGCTTCCTGCGCTTCTGATTGCGATCAGTGCCGGTTTTATTGTTACCCGCGTCAGTGGCGAGGGCGACAATATGGGCCGCAATATTATGAGCCAGCTGCTGGGGAAACCCTTTGTGCTGATCGTTACTGCTTTGCTGGCGCTGGCTGTGGGCGTGTTGCCGGGTTTTCCTTTTATGGTGTTTTTTATTCTTGCCGTGTTGCTGGGGGGCTGTTTTATTACAAGCAACGGCAAGCCATGTCGGGAGTAGCCGTTGCCGGTGCCAAGCCGGCGGCCATGGCATCGGCCGAGCATGCTTCGGAAGAGGGCAGCGAGCTTTGTCTGATTACCAATCTGGATCAGCTGGTTTCGGAAACCGTGCCGCTGGTTTTACTGGTTCCCAAAGCACGATATGCCTCACTGGAGAAAGTACAGCTTGCCGAGCGCCTGCGTAGTCAGTTTTTTCTGGATTTTGGTGTCAGCCTGCCTGAAATGCTGATGCGCTCATCTGACGAGCTGGCAGACAACCGGGCGGTAGTGCTGATTAACGAGATTCGCGCTGAAGAGTTTCCGGTCCAGTTTGATTTGCTGCGGGTGGTGAATTACTCCGACGAAATCGAGCAGCTCGGTATTCGGGTTGTGCCCGCAGGAGAGGGCATCTGGGTGGATGCGGGGAGTAAAGAATCCTTACAGAAACTGGGTTATCAGCTGCGCCCTGCTGTTGACGAGTTATATCAGTGCTTTGCAGCCTTACTTACTCACCACGTGAACGAGTATTTCGGCGTACAGGAAACCAAGCAAATGCTGGATTTACTGGAAAGCAAATATCCTGATTTATTAAAGGAGGTTTTGCGCCATGCCACGGTTCAGCGGATTGCCGAGGTGTTGCAGCGTTTATTATCCGAACGCATTTCGATTCGCAATATGAAGCTGATTATGGAGTCTCTTGCCCATTGGGCCCCGCGTGAAAAAGATGTTATCGCGCTGGTTGAGCATGTGCGTGGCTCGCTTGCACGCTATATCTGCCACAAGTTTTCGCTGGGGAGCGAGCTGAGAGCCATTGTGGTTTCTGCCGAAATTGAAGATGTGGTGCGTAAAGGGATTCGCCAGACCTCGAACGGGACATTTCTGAATCTGGAGCCTGCTGACTCCGAAGAATTAATGGATATTTTTTCTGTGGCCCTGGATGGTTTGAACATTGCACATAAAGACCTGGTGTTACTGGCCTCGGTAGATGTACGGCGTTTTATCAAGAAACTAATCGAAGCACGTTTTCGCGATCTCGAGGTGGTGTCATTTGGCGAGATTTCCGACAGCGTATCGGTCAATGTCATTAAGTCCATTTAAATAAAAGGGAAATACGATGCTTACAATTGATATTGCTACTTTGGTGCGCGATGCCTTGAAAGAAAACGGGTGTGAGCAAGTGCTTAATAATAGCGATCTGGATAGCCATTCCACCATTGCTCTTGATCTGTATAACCTTCCCAGTATTTATATCAGTAACCGGGATGGCGAGGTTTGGCTGTGGTCGCAGTTGATCGAGCATGATGACAGGGTGATTGAGCAGTGTTCGACACGCCTGTTAAATACCCTGATGCAGGGGTGCCATTTTGTGCGCGGTGAGCAATTGCAGCTGATGGTTAGCGGGGGATATTTAGAACTCAGGGGCCTGCTAAAGGCGGATTTTCTGCAGGACAGCCGACGTTTTTCCGAGGCAATGGATGGCTACCTTGAGCAGCTGGAACGATTTGCCGAGCTTGTGCAGTAATGAAACCTTTGCGGCTGTTGCGTCGTCAGGCCAATCCATCGCGCTTGTCCGGCCCGATTATCGAAGCTGTTTTACCCGGGGTGGCAATGGGGGAAATCTGCGAGATATACCGGAGCTGGCAGGACTGCACATGTGTGGCACGTGCCCAGGTGCTGGGTTTTAATCATGAACAGACTATTTTAAGTCTGATTGGCAGTGCGCAAGGATTATCCCGCGAGTTTGTATTGCAGCCCACCGGCTCGGGTTTGCAGATTGAAGTAGGCGATTTTTTACTGGGGTCGGTGCTTGATCCCTCGGGGCAGATTGTCGAGCGTTTTGTCAGTGCATTAAATGGCAAAAGAGAATGGCGGCCAATTGAGGCAACACCGCCAGGCTACGCAGATCGCCAGGGGATAGAGCGGCCTTTTGTTTCCGGGATAAGGGCTATTGATGGCCTGCTGACCTGTGGTGACGGGCAGCGGCTGGGTATTTTTGCCTCGGCGGGCTGCGGAAAAACAATGCTCATGAATATGCTGATCGAGCAGGCTGATGCCGATGTTTTTGTGATTGGCCTGATTGGCGAGCGCGGGCGGGAGGTGACTGAGTTTACCGAAGCACTGCGCCGCTCCGGCCGCCATCATCAATGTGTGCTGGTCTATGCCTCTTCCGATTTTTCATCTTTAGATCGTTGTAATGCTGCTTTGCTGGCGACGACGGTTGCTGAGTATTTTCGGGATCAGGGCAAAAATGTGGTGCTGTTTCTTGATTCTATTACCCGCTATGCCAGAGCCCTGCGTGATGTGGCTCTGGCGGCAGGGCAGGCACCGGCAAGGCGCGGCTATCCTGCTTCGGTATTTGATTCCCTGCCCAGATTACTGGAGCGCCCGGGCCTTACCCGAAAAGGCTGCATGACCGCTTTTTATACGGTACTGCTTGAAAGCGACGATGAGCCTGATCCGATTGCAGATGAGATTCGTTCTATTTTGGACGGGCATATTTATCTAAGCCGTAAGCTTGCCGCCCAGAATCATTATCCGGCAATTGATGTGCTAAGGAGCGTCAGCCGGGTGGCGGGGCGGGTGAGCAGCCAGGAGCACCAGCATCTGGCGAGTGTAGTAAGAGGAATTATGGCCAGGCTGGAAGACTTGCAGGTGTTTCTTGATCTGGGCGAATACAAAGCGGGTGAAAACGCAGATAACGATCGTGCCATGGGGAAACGCAGTGCTTTACAAAGCTGGCTGCGTCAGCCGCTAAATGAAGGCAGCTCGTTTGAAGCGACCTTACGGGTGATGCATGAGATCGCGGCATAAATTAGCCGGGTTATTGCGGCGTTGCTCCATGAGCCAGCAGCAGTGCGAGATACAGCTGGGGCAGCTGATCAAGCAAACGCGGGTTTTATCTGCAGAGCTGGAAGGAATACGCATACAGCGCAGGGCGATGAGGCAGTTATTACACTCGCAGCGGCCACAGGGCTGTGTGATGAATCGCAGTGATTTATTTGCAATGCAGCGCCGCCAGGCCGTATTGCGGCGGCAATTGCAGATGTTGAGTTTTCAGGAAAACAAGGTCCAGGAGCAGGAACAGGCACTGCAAAAAGAAAAGGAGCAGGTTTTATTACTGCGCCGTTACTGGCTGCATAAGCAGAATAAATATGAGCACTGGCAGAAAATCCAGTGGCAGGTATGGCGTTTGTATCAGTTACGTCAGGAAGAATCTGAAGCAGAGGAGCGGGTGACATGGAGCCAGTCATAGCCACTACAGGCGTTGTAGCCGGAGCCGTTGCGGTTCCGGAACCAAATGGATTGCTGAGCGAGTTTGCCGCCCAGCTTGGCAAGTACAAGAAAAAAAGTGCCTCGGAAGAAGCGGGGGATATGTTTTTTTCAGCACCCGCGTTGCCGCCTCCTGCGCCGCCGCCACGGGATGGTCTTTCCGAAAAAGGAATACCCCGGGCAAAGCATCGTGCTTTTGGCTCTGCAAAGCAGGTTCATTCTGCAGATGCGCAGGCCGCCGGGGTAAGGTCATTAAAAACGGGTAAGACACGTGAGATGACTGATCATTTGGCAGAGAGCCGCCTGTTAGCCGCGCTTCAGCCCGCTGCTGCTGATTTGCCGGGGCGCGTCGCTGCGGGGAAGGCTGTTTCTTTGCCAGGGGAGCCGGCCGCGCCGGGCCCTCACTCTCACCCTCTGCGGATTAAGTCTTCTGCTCCGGAGGCTGAAGCAGGGGCGGTTAATCCATCCTTGCCTATGCGCTTGTCATCGCCCCTGGTGGGAGACGGGCTGGCACCGCGTACACCATTTAGGCTCAAGAATAAAAATGAGGGTTTTGCTGGCCAAATGGGCAAGGAGACTTTGCCAGTAGATCGTCAGCAGGATGGTCAGGTGCTTTACCGCTTTAACCGCTGGGGAGGGCAGCATTCCGTCAGCATTTATGCATCGCAACAGGAAGGAAGCCGGCAGCTTGAATTGCAGCCATCGAATCCTTTTGTGCAAGACCGTTTGCACTATCACTTACAGCAGGCAAATAACAGCGAAAACTGGACGCTCTTACATGATTCGGATCAGCAGCAGGGCCAGGATCAGCCGGATGAGGAAAAAGAGTGAGCGGGCTGGAATTACGCCAGCTGGCCAGCAAAGAGCATGCCTGGCAGCAAGCACAGCAATGCTGGCTGGCAAGAGGTCTTGATGTGAGTTTTAGCCTGCCGGAAGGGGCTTGCTATGCTGTTTCGGCAGATAACGGGCGCTGGCAGGGGCTGCTGAATTTGCGGGAATGGCTGGCGGCTGTTTCTCCTGCATTGGCCGGTTTACTGGGTAGCGGTAGTGATGACAGGCTGCTGCGGGATTTATTTATGGCAACAGCCCGGCCTCTGGAATTCACGGTGGCTGAGCTGGCTTACGAGCACTTGCAACTGGGTTATAAACGCCTGACGCCTGGTCCCGAGATGTTGTGTTTGCAAACATCGCAGGGCCGGGTATGGCTGACGGGTATTCCAGAGGTAAAGGAAGGCCGGCTTAAGTTAGACCTCCATTACCTGTTTACTCTGCCGCTGCGGCTGGTGTTTGAAGTTGGCCGCAGCCCGCTGAGTCAGCGTGTAAAGGCACAACTGGAGGCCGGGGATGTTTTGCTGATCATTGAAGAAACATTTTCGGTGAAAAGCTGTGGTGCAAGGATAGGCCGCTACCGGCAAAGTGAGGATGGGATCATGATCGAAAAAGACGAGCAGGCTGCCGTGCCTGCAAAAATACCTGATGCGCTGGCAGAATTGCCGCTGTGCCTGGAGTTTATTTTGCAGCAAAGCACGATCAGCGTATCCGGGCTGGGCGATTTATACCGTGGTCAGTTACTGCCCTTACTTCCCGACGTGGAAAAGCGCATTGAAGTGAAAGCCAATGGTGTACTTATCGGGCGGGG
Source organism: Iodobacter ciconiae (assembly GCF_003952345.1). Classification (NCBI taxonomy): domain Bacteria; kingdom Pseudomonadati; phylum Pseudomonadota; class Betaproteobacteria; order Neisseriales; family Chitinibacteraceae; genus Iodobacter; species Iodobacter ciconiae. The sequence continues at coordinate 1,134,184 of NZ_CP034433.1, forward strand.
TGAGCTGGTCAGGATTGACGGCCAGCTGGGCGTGGAGCTGTCCGAGATCTGTCATGAGGTTTTACATGTCAAATGACATTTCGATGATTGCGCTGCTGGCGTTTTCAACGCTGCTGCCGTTTCTGATTGCCTCCGGAACCTGTTTTATCAAGTTTTCCATTGTTTTTGTCATGGTACGTAATGCCCTGGGGCTGCAGCAAGTGCCGTCCAATATGACATTAAACGGGATTGCGTTGCTTTTATCGATGTTTGTCATGACGCCGGTGATGCAGAGTACTTATGACGTTTACCGGGATGAAAACATTAATTTCAGCAGTGCGGAATCGGTCAGCCATTTTGCTGAAAGCGGGCTGGATAGCTATCGCAGCTATCTGAAAAAATATGCAGATCCCGAACTGACACAGTTCTTTGAAAAAGCGCAGGCTGAACGCATGACCAAAGACGGGGGCGAGGCTGTTGCTGAGGATAAGCCTTCCATTTTGGCTTTGTTGCCTGCCTATGCACTGAGCGAAATTAAGAGTGCTTTCAAAATTGGCTTTTATCTGTATCTGCCTTTTGTGGTCGTCGATATGGTGATTTCCTGCATCTTGCTTGCGCTGGGCATGATGATGATGAGTCCCGTGACGATCTCTGTGCCGATCAAGCTGGTGCTGTTTGTTGCACTTGATGGCTGGACCCTGCTCTCCAAGGGGCTGGTGTTGCAATATCTGGATCTGGCCGCTTGAGCGTGCGGGTCTGACAGGGGATAAAAAATGAATGATCTGGTTTTTGCAGGCAACCGGGCGCTGTACCTGGTGTTATTGCTTTCGGCCTGGCCGATTGTTGTGGCGACCATTGTTGGTTTGCTGATTGGCTTATTTCAAACCGTGACCCAGCTGCAAGAGCAGACTCTGCCGTTTGGTTTTAAATTATTGAGCGTGATTCTTTGCCTGTTCCTGCTGTCAGGATGGTATGGGGAAACCTTACTCGACTTTGGCCGGGAGGTTTTCAGAATGGCGTTGGATCATTACTAGTGCAATACGGTCTTTTCTTTGACGTTCACGACTGGCTGGCTGCTGCAGCAATGGGATTTGCCCGTATCGGCCCCGTGTTTTTTATGTTGCCCTTTCTTAACAGCAATGTGCTGACCGGGGTAGTACGCATAACGGTTTCCATGCTCGTGTCCATGAGCTTGTGGCCTTACCCGCCGGGAGCTTTGCCCGAGTTTAATACGCTCTGGTATCTGGGCATGATGAGCAGGGAAGTCATGGTAGGTAGCCTGCTGGGGTGTTTACTCTCCTGGCCGTTCTGGGTGTTTCATGCTTTGGGCAGCATTATTGATAACCAGCGTGGTGCAACACTGAGCAGCAGCATTGATCCTGCTAACGGGGTGGATACGCCGGAGCTGGCTAATTTATTGAATATTTTTGCCGCAGTAGTTTATCTGCAGGGCGGTGGTTTAACTTTATTACTGGAAGTTATGGCCAGTAGTTATCAGCTTTGTGGCCCCTTAAAAAGCTGTACTCCCGAATTGCTGCCTGTTTTGGGGATGCTGACCAAAATGGCGGCCAAGGCGCTGGTATTAGCCAGCCCGGTGGTCGCGGCATTATTGCTTTCGGAGTTCACTTTGGGTTTGTTGTCGCGTTTTGCGCCTCAAATGAATGCTTTTTCTATTTCTTTGACAGTTAAAAGCGGGATTGCACTACTGATTTTGCTTTTATATTTTTCACCGGTTTTACCAGATGTGGTTGGTGAGCTTAGCTTGCGGCCCGACATCCTTCCTGTGTGGCTTCATTAAATGTCTTCTGAAAAAACAGAAAAACCCACGTCCAAGTATCTGAAAGATGCCGCAAAAAAAGGTCAGACTTTTAAAAGTCGCGATCTGATTGTGGCTTTGCTTATGCTGGTGGGGGTTTTGTATCTGGTTTCAGCGGCCTCTTTGGTCGAGCTGATGGGAGTTTACCGGCAGTTGATTTTGGGTGGTTTTCAGCAGGATATACAAAGCTATAGCGTCAGTATTTTGTGGATAGGGATCAAGCTTGTTCTGCCGGTTATTTTGTTGTGCATTGTGGCAACGGCACTGCCTTCTTTGTTATTCAGTGGTTTTGTGCTGGCAACCGAAGCACTCAAGCTGAACCTGGATGCACTTAATCCTGTGAACGGGTTTAAAAAGTTATTTAGCCTGCGCACTGTCAAAGATCTGGTTAAGTCGCTGCTGTATCTGTTGAGCTTTGCGGCATCGGTTTATGTGTTCTGGCAAAACAAGCGGGGGTTACTTTTTGTGCAATTAGGTGGCAGCCCGCTTGATATAGCGGTGATCTGGCGGGAGTTACTGCTGTCTTTGGTGCTGATTTGTATGGCTTGTGTGGTGTTTGTTTTAGTGCTGGATGTACTGGCTGAATATTTTCTTCATATGAAAGATATGAAGATGGATAAGCAGCAGGTGAAAAGCGAGCGGAAAGAGCAGGATGGCGACCCCGAGATTAAATCCAAACGGCGTGAAGTTCATCAGGAGCTTCTTTCCGAGCAGGTTAAGTCTGATGTCAGTAATTCACGGCTGATTGTGGCCAATCCTTCCCATATTGCGATTGGTATCTTTTATAAACCGGAGCTTATTGAGATCCCTTTTATTTCGGTAATTGAAACCAATCAGCGTGCACTGGCTGTGCGGGCCTATGCCAAAAAAACGGGTGTGCCCGTGATCCAGAATATCTCACTGGCGCGGCGCATTTTAAAGACGCACAGCCGTTATTCCTTTATTCAGCTTAGCGAGCTGGACGAAGTCCTGCGTCTTTTAACATGGCTAGATCAGGTTGAAAACGCAGATCAGCAGGCCCCAGAATAAGCCTTATGGCAGGCTAATACACAATAAAACCAGGTTTTATTGCTGCAAAACACGGCTTAAGCCACCGTTTTGCTAAACCTGCCTTGCCTCATCTTTTTAGTGGTGCTTCCTTTATGGGTCTTTGCATGAAGTACGCATGATCAATGCACGCGCGATCATGAGCGATTCTTGAATGTGACCAACAATCTCTTCATGTTTAATAACTCATCGGCTTAATCTGGCTGGTGATTAAAGGAGTTAGCTTGATGCTTATTGACGACAGTGCCAGCGAAGAGCGTATTGCAGAAATGATCTGGGAAACGGTCAGTAGCGGAGGAACCCTCAAAGATATTCATGGAATCTCGGATGACATGATGCAGGGTCTATATGCGCATGCTTATGATTTTTATAACAAGGGTCGTCTGGATGATGCAGAAACATTCTTTCACTTTCTGTGTATTTATGATTTTTACAATCCTGATTACATCATGGGGCTGGCTGCGGTTTGTCAGTTAAAAAAGCAGTTTGAAAGAGCCTTTGATCTTTATTCCGTTGCATTTGCGTTAAGTAAGGACGACTACCGGGCGGTTTTTTTTGCTGGCCAGTGCCAGTTGTTTATGCGTAAAGCGGCTAAGGCAAGGCAATGCTTTGAGCTGGTTTGCGAGGAAAGTAACGACGAGCTGATGAAAGCGAAGGCCCAGGTCTATCTGGATACCCTGGAAAAAACAGATGTTGAAGCATCTCAGGAGAAAGAGGAGGAGCAAGCATGAGCGAAGCGAATGGAATTGGCCGCAGCGCCTATCAGCAGCATCCGTTAGCGGGTGCTTTGTTCGAGAAAGCAAGGGCAAGTGAAGCATATGTAAGTACGGCCCAGCAAGCAGCACAGGCCCTGTTTGCCGTGCGTGCCGGGCAGACGGACGAGCGCACTATGGTGAAAGCAGATCTGAATACACCAGTATTAACGGCACCGGAACAAGCGGTCGAAGAAGGGACCGGGAGTATGGATAAGCTGACGCTGTTGCTGGGTGAGCTGATGACGTTGCTTGGAGAGACTGCGCAGGCTTCCCTGGAAGGGCGTCTGGCTGTATTCAAAGCGCTTAAAGAATCACAGGCTACTGCCAGTAAAGCGCTGCAGGAGCAGTTTGATCACGCTATTGCAGAGGCTGAGGCGGCAATTGAAGCGGCAGGCGGGGCGCAGGCTGATTATGAGCAAGCGCTGGAAGCTGCAAAAAATGCGCAACAAGCAGCGGATGACGCTGAAGCGGTGCTGGCTGGTTTAAGCCCTGATGATCCGGCCTATGGCGCCGCTAAAACGGCAAAGGATCTGGCCGTGATCAATGCCAGTCTGGCCAAAGGTAAGGCTGAGGGTGCAAAGGAGCTGTATACCAGTGCAACCGAGCTGGCAGCAGCCAGAACAAAGAGTGCAGACGCAATTGCCGAAGAGATTAAAGCCGCCGGGGTAAACACACCGGCAAGCCAGCTGTCGCAGGAGAATCATCTCTCCGGAGTCTCCCGTATGGCGCTGCTGATGGCAATGTTTGTAAAACTGGTGGCAGACAACAGCGAAAACAGTCTGAAAAATGATCTGGCTATCTTTGAGGCGATGCAGTCAGGGCGGCTCAAAGAGATGGAAAAAAAGGCCGATGAGTATGATAAAGAGGCCAAAAAAGCAGAGCATCTCCATAAAGTGATGGGCTGTCTTGGCAAGGTTCTGGGGGCGCTGTTAACTGTTGTTGCTGTAGTGGGCGCTGCATTTACCGGCGGGGCCAGCCTCGCCCTGGCTGCCGTGGGGGTGGCTTTGATGGTGGCTGATGTTGTGGTTAAAGCAGCAACGGGCGTTTCCTTTATGGAAGAAGCCATGAAGCCTGTCATGGAGAAAGTACTTAAGCCATTAATGGATTTAATCAGCAAAGCACTCAGTGACTTTTTGCAAAAGATGGGTGTGGATGAAAAAACAGCCAATATGGTGGGCTCGATTGTCGGCGCTATTGCTGCCGCCGTGGCGATGGTCGTAGTGATTGCTGCCGTTGCTGTGGTCGGAAAAAGCGCCGCAGCAAAGCTGGCCAGTACGATGGGCAAAATGATGGGCGAGACAATTAAAAAGCTTGTGCCAAGTATTCTCAAGGATGTGGCTGAGCAATCCGGTAGTGCCCTGACCAGGGGCACCGTAAGGCTGGCAAAAAGCATGGGTCTGGAAACGGACAAGATAGCCATTCAGAGTTACGGCAATACGCTGGTCCGCACGGCAACTGCCGCAGAGGGCCTCCATGCAGTGGCTCAGACGGCAGGTGGAGTAACCCAGGGAGTATTTATTAAAAATGCGGCAGATGCCATGGCTGACTTTAATCTTGCACTGTTTGATAAAGAGCGGATAGATAAGTGCCTGAAAGACGCAGTAGAGGTTTTTGCGCAATCCCAGTCTGTGACCCAGAGTCTGTTAGCCCAGATTTCTCAGACACTTCAGTCGAGTATGGCTGCAGGCCGGGCTGTGTTACGTAATAGCCACGCATAAAATATCGGGGAGATAAATCATGGTTGCAATTAATAGTCATTACATTTCTACGCTGGCAAATTCTAAGGCTTATACCGGGGAGGTGTTTACGGGGGCTAAGGTTAAAGCGAAGCCTGAGGGTAGTGTTGCTGATGTTTTGCCGGTAAAGCAGGGGCAGTTACAGGCTGGCTCTGTCGGTAAACCGGATTTATCACTTCCGGTTTTGAGCGAGCTGCCGCCGCTTACAACAATCTTGGGCGTGCTTGCCCAGACGCTGGATGATTCGGAGGGGCAGCTCAGCCTGGGTGGATCTATCGCTGTTCTGGAAAAGAAATCGGATCAGTTGCAAAAAGAAGATGAAACTGAGTCTTCTTTTGATATCTCTGGTCTGGGGAGTAAATGGAGTGGCCTCTATCAGGCTTTGCTGAGGGCTGTGCAGGATAACCGTACGGCTGAGGCGAAGCTGGGCGGCAAGATGTCCAAAATTGAAGAAAGAAGTGCTATCAAAGCGGCGGAGGCAACGATTGCCGAGGGGAATGCGGGTATGGCCTCTGCTGTAGGGCAGGGCGTAGTGAGCCTGGGGATGACCGGGTCAGGTGTGTTCCGGAAAAGCCAGGGTTTGAGGATTGAAAAAAATGCGCTCAAGTTTAACGGTGGCCAGATCAGAAAGCTCGATAGCGAGGCCGACAGTATGTTGTCCCAGCTAAAAACCGGCTCCCGCTCGGTCATGGATGCTCCGGAAACGCTGAAAAATCTGAAAGTGAGCAAACCTGTTGCGTCAGAAAATGCAGCATTGGCTGAAGCGGCAGGCGCACCGAAGCATCCGGTGGAAATAGCCGAGTTTGATGTGCCTGATACTGCTAGTAATAAAAAATCAAAATCTGCCGATGATGTGTCATCGAAAAAAAATGGGGCAGTTGCGCTCAAGGATAAGCAGATTGATGACTCTGGGGAGGCACATTTCGAGCTGGCAGACAGCAGTAAGCAGCTTAAAGCTGAAGACCGGGCCGTGCTCGAAGAGCAGGCTGTAAATAAAGTAAAGAAAGAGCGTGATCTGCATCGGGCTGAAATGCAGCAAAATATGCTGAAAGCAGAGGGAATAAAGGCTCAGGGAGATGCCATTCTTGGATTAAATATGGGGATGTCCGGAATTATCAGGGGAAGTGGGGAAGTGGTGCAGGCGCTTGATCGCTCAAGAGGGCAATTATCACAGCATGCGCAAAAAGTGGGTGCTTCGTTAAATGAGGAATCCACCACCCGCAAGCGTGAGCTTAATTCGCTATTCCAGGATTTACTAAAGCAGCTGACAGATGTGGATGCCCGTACGGCATCGACGATAGATGCGATGCTTGGTAACAAGGTATAAAAACTTAGTTCTTGATATAAATCCCCTCGGAACGAGGGGGAAGGAGTTCTCATGAGTAATCAGATAACCACACTGTCTGGCTCTGTGCCGCCTTATTTAGCGCCATCATCACAATCTGTTGCCCCTCCTGTGATTGCAACTGTGGATTCTGCGCCGGTGGAGGCCAAACCTGTGCCGCCGAGTCAATTGCAAATGGTAAATCAGCAGTTGCAAATATTGATGCAGCAAAGCCAGAGTGTGCACCAGCAACAGCAGATCATGGCCCGCGATGTTTTACAGGGTAAATCTTTGACCGAGCGGGCAAGCCGGCAGCTTGAAGACACCAGGGCAGAGCGGCAGTTGAGCCTGCACGCGCTTCGCTCAAGTCGTTTAGGCGATGTTTTGTTGCCTGCTAATCATCCCCTGGTCCTTGCGTTGCAGGCTTATGATGCCAAGCGGCCGATTCCTTCAGGTGCGTTTGACAGCGACCCGGATTCTAACTGGGGGTTTACTGATTCGATTGCGGATGGGATTGATGATATTGAGAATGGCTATCTGGATATTTACGGAAATGCCACTGACCGGCATATCGCACTTTATGAGGAATTTAGCAAGATTCTGGCGGAGCTGGAGAGCATGATTGATGGCTCTGAAAACGGGCAGTCGGTTAATGTTTCGATGGCTAAGCTGTCTGATAAGTTAAAAGCACTGAGAGAGCAGTTTTTCCCCGGTGGTGTGCCGGGTAAAAATTCGGTGCTTTTCCCTATTCAGAAGGGCAGCGGTGAAATGGAGGGCACAAGCCAGGAAAATGCAGAAAAATGGGTCAAAGAAATGGGGCTGAACCCTTCTTGCGTGCGACAGGTCGGTAATACGGGTAAGTATATTGTAACGATCGATATTGCTCCTCTGGATTTTATAATTAAAAGCCTTATTGTGCAGGACAAGCAGCCAGTAAAGATGACCAGCACAGATTTTCAGGTTTGGAAGGCGGGTTTTGATTCTATGGATGAAAAGATGAAAAACACGTTGCAAACGTTAACCCAGAAATATAGTAACGCCCAGTCGACATTCGATAATTTGGTGAAACTGCTAAGTAGTACGATCAGTAGCTTGCTTGAAACAAATAAAAGCTTTTTGATTTCTTGAATAATCTTAAGGGGCTGCATAGGGGTACTGCACTTGATTGGAGCTGGTTTAGCTGCTGCAGCCCATTTTTATTTGCTTGGAATTTCATATGTTCTCAGCCTTGTCTTGCGGGTCTTCTGCCGTGCTACAGCGCAGCCTGAGTTTGCCGCTGGAGCAAAGATCCTTTGCCCGGCACTTGTGGCGGGCGAATGGCAGCCCGGCTCTTTCCTTTTCTTCTGCGGCTAAACCGGCATCACCCTCTGTATCTGTTCGGCTGCGTTATGTTCATTGCCTGGAAAACAGCATAGAGCGAGGGATACAGGCTGAAGACTTTGCCAGAGAGCAGGATATTAAAAGTTTGGCCTGCCTGTTTAGTGGTGAGAATTCGTCTGCTTTGCATGCAATATATCGCGGCTCTGCAAATGTGCTGGCCCGGCAGGACGTTCTGAATTTTGCCAAAGTGTATACCCGGCTTTATGAAAGGAGCGGGCCCGAGTTGAAGCCGGAACTTGAAAAACTGGCTGAGCAATATTGTCAGCTGATTAAAAAAGACGGTTTAAAAGAGAAATCATCCGGGTTTGCCGCCTGGCGCCCCAAAGTGAGTGCGATTTATAAAAAGCGCATGGAGCTCGAAAACACCTTGTCCGAGGTGGTGCGAAGCCTGCTGGGTAGACAGGCAATGCACGGACTAGGTTGTGATCTGATCGTTAGGGGGGCATTGCCGTTTATTTGCCAGTATCTGGAGCAGCAGCTGGAAGGCCACCTGGATGCAGAAAGCCGCGCGAACATAAGCCAGGTCATTGAGCGAGCCTCACTGCGGGCATTTATCGGATTACGGGCGTTGAGGCATGAGCTGATCGAAGCGTGCGGAAATGACAATACAGTGGGACAGATGGCGCGTGATCTGGATTTGGTTGCCATATTGCCCCGCTTGTTACGGGATATTCCTGGCTTATCAGATAGAGCTGGCCCTGCCGCAAATGAAAAGCCCACTTTATCTCTGTTGTCAGCCGCAGGGCTTGGGAATGCAACGGGGTCATATGATGCTACTACGATTAATCATTATCACTACCCGGCTGCGGCGAATGGCGCCTCTTGTTTTACCGGTATTGCAGGGCCGCTTGATCTTAAGGTGAGCGGGGATGCTGCAGGTGAGCTATTTCTGGTGACGTTACGCTCTTTGTTAGAGCCGAATTACCTTATACCTAAAAACAGCTCTGAAACTGTTTTTTTGAATGCGCTTAATGCCTTATTACCGTCTTCTGCTGACAAACGTTTTGCTTTACTCAGAGAGATGGAAAAAACGGAGGATAGAGAACTTTATGCGCAATATATCAAGCGGTTGCAGGACGCGCTGATGGCCTCTGCGCAATATACAGAAGCGAAGCATTTCGTAGAGATGATGTTGCGTGATACTGCTTTGAGCCGGTTGCAGGCGCATCCTTTGATTGCCGCTTTCATAGCGGCATTGGGTGTGAAAAGCTTGGCAGCGTCCCAGAAGACTTTGCTGACCCGGGAGATTCAGCAGTTTGGTGGCAACCTATTTGGAAGTGGACAGACATGACGTTAAATCATATGCAGGAGGCAACCATCCGGGCGTTGCTGTCATTTTGTCTGGGCTGTAATGAAGAAAGTATTTTGCCCGAGTCCGATCTGGTTAATCAGCTTTATGCAGATTCACTGGATCTGTTGGATCTGGCGATGGCTTTGTACGATGAGTTCAACGTTGAGCTCACGATTGAAGATATGCTGAAAATTAAAACGGTAGGGGATTTGTATAAGGTGGTGCAGTTTAAAATAGGCTCAGAAGGGGAAAAGGCATAAATGGAGGGCTGTTGTCTGATCTTCTGATTCTGCTGCTGGTGAGTAATATTTAAAATATAGAGTTGATTTTTAACCTGCCCTGTAAATTTAAAATATAGCGAGCTTATCGTTTTTCTTTTAATAAAAAATCCAATTTTCAAATAGATTGCCGGAAAATATCCGGCCGTCTGTGCGTGGTTATTTTTTTATTTTTTCAAGAGAAATGATTATAAATAAGTCGGTTTAAATTAACTCACTACCGCTAAAGAGATAAGTGAAAATATATTGATTGTTTGTGGTGTTGCCGTTTATCTGCTGGCGAGATATTTTAGGAAGTAATGGTCTATTTAATAAGATTGAGTAGTAAGAAATAACTGAACGCAGCTTTGTGTGCCTTTGTTTAATTTTATCCGATACTAGAAAAACTTCATTGCGTAAGGCCAATTGGTTTGTATTTTTATTTACATATAGAAATATGCTATTTGTATGTGTGTGGTTAAGTGTATTAATGATGAATGATTTAATTTAGTGGTTTTTTTTGTGGAAATATTTACTTAAAAATATTTTTTCACAGAGATATTGTCGTTTTTTAATGAACTTAAAAATGGGGAGGTGAAATTGCCGTTTTACTTGATGATTTGTATGGTAGAAAGTCTTTGCCAAATTCAATTTGTACGCATGAAAAGGGATTAAAGCTTATGCGAGCAAAGAATCTACTTCAGCCTCAATGCCAGGTGATTATTGCTGATGATCATCCGTTGATTATTTTTGCGGTTACAAAAGTGCTGGAGAATGTCAAGGAGGTACAGCTGGCAGGCTCTGCATCATCGGCTTCTGGTTTGTTGCAATTGCTGCAGCAGGTGTCCTGTGATGTTCTGCTTTGTGATTATTCATTTGATAAGGAAGGCGAGTTAGACGGATTGCAATTAATCAAGCAGATACAGGATTTGTATCCCCAGATTAAAATTGTTGTGCTGACTGCTCATCATGATGTTGCCATTGCGCTACGCATCCTTTCTTTGAAAGTAGCAGGCTTTATTAGCAAATCAGCTGGCGAGTTTTCAGGCTTACCCTTTGTCATCGAGCAGGTGCAAATGGGTAAATCATATATTGATCCCGTTACTTTGGATGCGCTGACCTTGCACCAGTTAAATAACGGAAAAAGTAGTGAAAGTCTTTCCGAAATCCCTTTATCAGAAAGGGAAGAAGAAGTTCTGCGTTTATTTGCATCTGGGATGTCTATTACTGAAATTGCACTGCATACAAAACGTAGTGTAAAGACAATCAGTGCCCAGAAAAAAAATGCAATGATTAAGCTGGGCGTGGGTAATGTGGTTGAGTTGCTTGATGCGGTAAAGAGGCTATTTTGAGCTTTTCCATCCTTGATGATTATCTGCGGCTCAGGCTTGCGGCATTCAGGACGTTTTTTCTAGGTATGCAGCTACTCGACTGGGGAGCTCCTGATTGCTCTGTTTGCTATGCCCGGCGTTTGTTGTATGGCGGGGCGTGTATTTTGAGCTTTGCCATTATCGGTATGATGTGTGTTGGCATTTATATGGGTTTTGATCACTTTGTGGGTGAGCGGCAGCAACGCTTCATGATTCAGCGTGATTTACTTAAGGGTGAAGTGGATCGCTACCCGCTTTTGCTCAGGCAGCTGGTGGTGGGGTATGAGACGATTGATCACCGGCAGGTGCTGCACGATTTATCATGGGAAAGATATCAGCAGCTTTTGCAGCAGCAAAATAATGTGATGGTGACCGATCGTGAGATAGCCGTGACGCCTTTTACTGTGCTGTCTACGCTGACGGGTAAGCAAGACAGTGATTCACTTGCGATGTTGCTGCGGCTGGTGCAGGAGATGTCAAGGCTTCCGTTTATCCATGTCAGGGAGTCAAATAGTCCCGTCAGCGGTTTTGCGTACAGTGTTGACCATCGCTTTTTTGCAGTAACTCCTCCCCTTTCCGCTATTGCTTTGCATGATGTGAAGCAAAATGGTGTACCGCTCGAAATCGCCAAGAAAATATCCGGTATTGAAGCTGAAATTCTCAAGTACTCCGAGCAGGAGCTGCTTGATCAGTCACGAGTGGTTTGGGTGCCGCTTTCCTTTGATTCCATTACGGGCGAGCCCGTTCTGCATATTGCCAAACCGGTATTTAATCAGGGTAAGCGTGTCGCTGTGGTTGTTTTTACTTTGTCGTTTCTACAATTTGAGCGGCTTTTCCAGCAATCCAGGCATGACTCTGATTTTCTTGTTATTGCTCAGGATCACTACGCTTTATTCGGGCTGGCTGCAACCAAAGCGCGCGAAGCGAGCTGGGCAAAAAGATTGCGTGCTGTTCCGGATTTTGTGATTGAGCGCGCTAATAATCGTGGGCTTTTTGTTTATTACGCAGGCGCTTTTTTTATTACGCAAAAAATAGCGGGACCTGACTGGGTTGCCGTGCATGTATTTGACTGGTTTGCCGTTATTCAGTATTTACGAAAAGAGCTGTGGATTTCGGTAGCAGTGCTCTTTGTTTTGTTGTGTATTTTATGGGGTTTTGTTGTTTTATTGGATCGTATTGTTCTTGCGGCCATGCAGAGAAAAAGCCTTGCGGTTTACGAAAGTGAGGCGTTCAACCGTACTGTTTTGGCGATGGCACCTGTTGGTCTGGCCGTGCTGGACCCGGTAAAGCAAGTTATTTTGATGCAAAACGAGATTGCCTGCGGGCTGACCGGGCTGCAGGCAGGCGATGGCGGGGGATTTTATTGTTTGTTACTGGATAACACGCCTTTTTCCGTTGGGTTAAACAAAGATTGCAAGCCGCCTGTATTACGTAAAGAGGTGGCTGCCTGCGCCGCAGATGGGCGCCAGGTAGAGCTTGTGGCAGATTTAACCTGGGCACGATACCAGGATCAGGATGTTGTTTTTTGTGCGCTGACGGACATCACCGAGCGTAAAAGCGCCGAGAAGCTGTTAGAGAAAGCAAGACAGCTGGCAGACGAGGCAAATAAAGCAAAGTCCATGTTTTTGGCCATGATGAGTCATGAAATTCGTACTCCTTTGCATGGCGCACTAGGTAATCTTGAATTACTTGAAGGGGAGGATTTATCCGCACCTCAGCGGGCCCGGCTTATTACGATCCGCCACGCCTTTGATGCTTTGTTAGTACTGATTAATAATATTCTTGATTTGTCCAAAATTGGTGCGCAAGAACTCAAGTTGGAATTAATGCCGGTAAGAGTGGGGGAGCTGATTGAGCGTTGTGCCCAAATTTTCTCTCCTTTGCTTGAGCGTAAAGGTTTGTATTTTTACTGCCTGATTGATCCCCGCCTGTTTGCACTCTGGGAGCTGGACGGGCATCGCCTCTCTCAGGTGATTATGAATTTGTTAAGTAATGCAGTGAAGTTTACCCAGGCAGGAGCGATTACGCTTTATGCAACGGCAGATGAGTCGCACCCGGGAGCTTCACGCATCACATTAAGTGTTGCTGATTCTGGTGTCGGCATTCCTGCATGCCGACAAGCTGCTGTTTTTGATTTTTATATGCAGGCTGATGAAGGTGTTGCCCGGCATTTCGGTGGGTCAGGGCTGGGATTGTCTCTTTGTAAGCGCTTATTAGAGCTGGCAGGTGGTTCTATTTCTCTGGAAAGTAAAGAGGGAGAGGGAAGCATTTTTACGATTGAATTGCCTTCTGTAAAAATGGCAGAAATAGCAGAGCCAAAGTACCCGGATTCGGCATTATGTGTGAGTGAAGTGTGGGTGGTTTGTAAATTACCTGCATGGCGGGATATTTTGCTTGAGCAGGTTAAGCTTCAATTGCCCGAGGTTGATGTTGGCTGGGCAGAAAGTGTGGATGAGCTGTCTGGCGATGAGCCGCATGGAATGAGCCATAAAGTACTTCTGATTGCTCACTATGAAAGCAGTTTACCTCTGGATTGCCAGCCGGGACAGCTTTCGGGGATGTACCACATTGTTGTTGTTTCTTCCGATGGCCCTTTGTGCCCGGAAACACGAGATGGAATCACCTATGTGACTTCGCTGAGCTATACCGCTCTGGGACATACGCTCGCTGCCTGTGCTTATCGGCAGGATATGGCTTTGCCCATACCGCATCAGCAATACCAGGCTTTAAATAGCAAGCAGGGGGTACGGGTGCTTATTGCAGAGGACGATGAAACAAATTGTCTGCTGCTGGAGCATCAGCTGCATGCTCTGGGTTATACGCAGGTTGATAGTGTGAGTGATGGGCAGCAGGCATTAATTAGCTGCCTTCAGCAAAGTTACGATATTGTTATTACAGATCTCTATATGCCCGTGATGGGGGGGCAGGATTTATTGAAGGCAATGCGTCAATTTGGTATTGCCACACCTCTGCTGGTAAATACGGCCAACGCGTATGATGACTGGCGGGTAGAAGGAGAAGATTTTGCCGCTGTATTACAAAAACCCCTGACGATTGCTCAGCTGGGGCAGACTCTTGGGCGTGTTTTGTGTGTATCCGGGGCTGAAATGCCGGATCCGGGGGCTCAACTGCCGGAAACCTTGAGAGATGCAACCCTGGAAAAGGTTTTCCTTGCATCCTGGGAGAGTGACCGGGGTCAGTTGCAAAATGCTGTAGAGTCCGGGGACTTTAAGCGGTTTGAGCATTGTTTGCACAAAGTAAAAGGTGGTTTGTTCGTTATGAATGAATCGCTGGCCTTACAGGCTTGTGAGGCTTTGCAGCGCTTACTCAGATCAGGTGAAACGATTCAGATTAGCGCGCTTTTGTCCGACTTTATGCTAATTATGTCTGATGTTGTGAGCCGCTATAAGGGACACGCCTAGGGGCCCGCATAAATGGGGCCGCTAAACGGATGTGTTTCAAAGTGCTTACCAGTCGGTTTCTTCCGGCGATTTACCATCAGACAGAATAACTTCGCTCATCCATTGGGAAGTGAACATTTCTAAGCCCCATTTACTGTTTAGGATGGCGTTTGTATTTTTAGCAAGATCCTGATGGCCGGAATCATCTGTTAATTTCTCTGTTATCTTTCCCAGTACTTCTATTTGCTGTGCCAGTGAGTGATACGGAGATGAGTGGGTGCTATTAAACTCTTGTATATAAGTCTCTATCGCTGCGGTGTCATTAGGAGAGAGGTGCAAAAGCCCCTGGTAAAATGCTTCATCGGTCTCGCTCCATTTAGTCTGGGGCACCGTTTCTTTTGATTTTATTTCTGCAGTTTCAGATGCGGCTTGTATAGCCCGCTCAGAGATCGGATACACAGCTGCTTCACTGCTGTTGTGTTTGTCCGGGATATTGCTAACGGCTGAGATCATATTTACTCCGCTAAGTAAGGCTGCTGTGGTATCGATGATTGTGCTTAAAGAGCGCGTTTGCTGTATTTTTTTGCATTGTGAGTTACTTTTTAAATTTACTGTTCCGTATCACATTGTTCGGCATGACTCTGCTCTGGCGATGTGCCAAACTGGCTTATAAAAACCTTTTGTAAAGATTGCAGGCTGGCTTGTGAGAGCAGGCGGCATTCCGAATGCAGCTCGTGCATGTCATGTAATAAGGCCTGCGTTGCTTCGGTAATAAATTCCTCGGGAATAAACTGGGCAATTTGGTCTGCATAGCGCATTACAAACCGTGCCTTTGCATGATATTCAATTTGAATTTTCCCCTCCCATTGCTCTTGTAGCGAGCTGCTTAGCCGGGAGTGCGCCGCCCGGCAGTATTGGGGCAGTTGTAATTTCAAGGTGCTTTGCGATGAGTTCTTATCTACGCCGCTTAGCCATTCATTCAGTAATACAAGGAGTAAATCTGGATGATCCAGTGAGGCGCTCAGCATCGCTCGGGCTTGATCTTCCAATTTGCCCTGTAAGCGACGGGTCAGGTTGTCACTATCATTAATATGCTTTGTCAGCGTGCCTGCAGCCGCAATTACGCCATCCTGATAACCACTGGCCCATGCTTGCTGGCGGATCTGCCCGGCCTGGGCTGCTGCTTCTTTTAGCAGTTGCTTTGCCCGCTGACGCGCTTCTGCAAGCAGACTCATGGCTTTACGCTGCTGCTCGAGTTTGTTGCGGGTGAGCAGCACGTTTTCCCGGGCCGTTATAGGCCGGAGGGTGGGGATGTCTTTGGGCATATTGAAGGGCCTGGTTGAATAAAAGCGGATAAGCCGGGGCCAGGGGGGATTGCGCTTTTATTGTGTCTACAAAAGGTGGAAAAAGTAGTGCCAGTCTTTGTTTCAGGGCGGGGGGAAGGGGCCCCAGACAAGCATATAGTTCGAGATAGCTCTGTTTGATTAGATCGGTAAAGCTGATTGTTTCTCCGTTAAGGCTTGGTTGTGGCGGGATGAGATCAAGCCTGGCAAATGGTTGCGCCCAGGCTGGTAAACGTTGTAAACCGCCTTGGCGGGCTAATGAGGCACGCATGCGCTGGCAGCTGATTAAAAAACCTGTCCGGGGTAAATGCTGCCAGTTCAGTACCCCCTGGAGCACTGTGCTTCCGGCAGTAATCTGCGGGGGTTCGGTACTAAGGTGCAGACGGTTGATGAGCATTTCATTAATGATGATGCTCTGAGGCGCACCGTTTAGCATAGGGGGCAGACGCAAGCGCGCCTCATGGATATAGGACAGTGGCTCATGCAGGATTTGCTTTAACATCTGTTGCAGATCAGCCATCGGTTTGCCCTTTCTTGCGTTTTTTCCATAGCATCAGGGTGGCCGTGATAAAAAAGGAAAATAGCAGGAGCAGGCCCAGGATCGGGCCTGCTTCCAGTGTTTTTTGCTTTTGCCCGGCTACGCTCGGGCTTTGGTGCTGGGCGGGGGAGCGTCGTGACAGAACGACCGAAATATTGTCGTATTCCACTTCACTAAAGCTGTTTTTCAAGAAGCGTTTGATGTCGTTAATCAGAAGTGTGGCTTCGATTTCTTTGTCGTAAACGGCGAGTGCAGATAGATGGACCGGTTTTGTTGTTTTGCTTTCGCTGGTGTCAAGGTCATAGCTGACATGAACGTGTGCCGTAAGAATGCCATCCAGGCTGCGCAGTGATTGTTCGAGTCTTTGCTCTATGGCAGAGTACAGGCGTGCTTTTTCTGCGCGCGGGGATGAGACGAGTGAATCGGACGGAAACATCTTCGCAATTTCCATGCGCGGGCGGGAGGGTAAGTCGTAGGTTTTCAGCCAGTCTACAGCCGCTGCAAAATCGGCGGGATCAACGGTAATGCTGTAGCCTGCCTTGCCCTGATCCACTTTGCTGACCTTTATATTATTGCGCTGCAGTACGGCGGTGACTTCATTGACCTGCTCCTGATCAAGGCCTTTGAGCAGGTCCTGTTGCTGGCAGCCGGCAAGGCCGAGTATCAGCAGGTGGGCGACAATAAGCTGCTTTATCATGATCGTAGCAAGGATTCTACTGCGCCCACAGCTTTGCGGGTGAGCGTGCTGATCATGGATACATCCAGATTGTAGTTGGAGGTTCGCATTTGCAGCTCGAACAGCGTGGCTGGGTCGCTGAGTAAGCCGGGTTGGGATAAAATCTGCATCACCTCTTTTTTATCGTTTTCAGTGGCAGCCGTGCTTTGGGCATAAGCATGTAATAAACGATCATCCAGTGAAATCAGGCCGTCTTCATGGCTTCCGATATCGCTTATCTGCGTGCTGAGTGCCTGGCTGTATTGAACGGAGCTAATCGTATTCATTTGTACGAGTCCTGTAAAAGGCAGCAGAGAAGCTCTGTTGCCTGGGGTCATCAGCGGAAATTCTGAATGATGGCTGCGTCGATATCTTTGTAAACCTTTACAACGTTAGATTGTGCATTGCGGTAAAGGTTATATTCCGATAACGCACTTTGGTAAGCGGCCAGGTTTGATGCCTTGCCGGGGTTATCAATCACGTCCTTAAGGGCCGCCTTCATTTTTTTGTCGAGTAGCTCCACTCCGTCATCAAATCGATTGGATAGGTTGGTTAATTCGCCATCCCACGAGTCATCAAAATGTGGGGATGGAATAGGTGCAGTTGATGGCATGTCTATTTCCTTGTAGTAGGAGGAGGAAAGTACCAGTGCTGAGGCGCCATTTTGACGTAGCCCTGGTTACCAAATGTGAAGGATTTACCTTTTAGCCAGTCATCCTTCAGCTCGATAGCAAATTGCACATAACGCCCGTCCCATTGCCGATAGTAGTCATCAACAAAAGTACGGATATTTTGCAGTTCGCTGTCTGCAAGTGCCCCTTGAATAACGAAGGTTACGCTGTCGGGATTATTGATCCGGGTAAAGGGGGCCGCCAGCCGTTCCAGGCCCGCCTGTGCTTGTTGTGCAATGTAGTGGTCACTTGTGGGCACTATCTCTATATCCCCGGCGTAGGGCAGCTCTGCTTTGAGTTTTTTGCTAAGCTGCTGATGGTTTTTCGGGTCTGAATTGCTTCGTTCCAGACTGATGAGCAGCCGCGGAAGCAGAGGATTGTCTATTTGTAAGCGGTGATAACTTAGACCCGGTTCATTTTCTGCCAGCCAGTGACGAATGCGCCGGGCTTCGTCTTGTAAACTGATAACACGGGTTGGCTGAGAGAAATCACTATGTATGAGTGCCTGCCTGGCCCAGGAGGCATCCCGCTCATTGTTTGCAATGATATAGAGCCGGTTGTCCTGCCCGGCATGGATTTGATACTTCCCTGTCTGATCACCGAGTACGTCAGATAAGTGGGTGATGTGTTGTCTGGCGATATTCTGATTGTAAAAAAATAAAGCCGTTCCTATCAGCAGGGCCGTTGTGACGGCGATCAGCAGGGGACGAAATCCTCTTTGTTTTATTGAATGGCTGGCAGGTGCCGGAATTTCTTGCTGGTAATTGATTATTTCTTCGGACCAGCTCTCTTCTATACGGCGGATCGCAATGGTCAGTTTGCCTATATGACTTACCGTGTTGAACGGCTGGTGTATTTCCTTTGCCGGAGTGTCGGCGGCAAGCTCATAGAGGGTGATAGTGCCGGGCTGGGCATCTTCTGCCTGTATTTCAAAATTAATACCGCCATCTTTCATGGGGACAAAAATAGTGTTTTCCGGCAGGCTGTGGTGCTGGGGCAGTAGCTCATCTTCATTGCCGACAATAAATAGCGTTTTCCCTGTGGGCAACTCAAATTCACAGCCACGCAATATGCTGTTTAACAGGCGGATAACGATAATTGGAGGCATCTCTTTTTCCAGGGACTCGGCAGCCATAATAAATGTCACTAAGGTGTAATTAAGTGTCTAGCTCATGGTGTGAAATGATAGCGTGGAGATGGTGCTAACATCCTGATGGAAAACTAATCAATTCTCGGGTGGCTCTTAAACTGGCGGATATTTACGTTTGAGGCCGGTTGAAGACGCTGATAGCGTTGCCAGACTTGATGTGCATAATGCATTCTCAGTGCATGGTTATGTGCACCCGTACCCGCGTTGTAGGCACCTACGGCCTCCCATGAGTAACCGTAGCGTTTCATCATGTCCGAGAGAATGGACGCTCCGATCATGACAGAGAGACAGCTGTCCTGGAGTAAGTGCTGCTCTTTGATTCCCATGGTGTTCAGGCGGGGCAGATGTGTACTATTAATCTGCATTAAACCAATGTCATTACTGCCGTTGCGGTTGTGATTGCCTGCGAGCGGGTTCAGACCGGATTCTTGCTGGGCAATGGCATAGAGTAATGCTGGCTCAATGCCAAAGCTCTGCCCCGCACGCTCCCAGCAATTAGCGAGCACGGCTGGTGAATGAAGTAGAAGTAATAAATAGAAAAAGCGCATTTTAGTCGGCCTGTCGTATATCCCCTGAACTGCACGCGCTTGATTTAGGGGGATTTCTATTGATTGCTATGATTTTGTTTTTATTACTATTTTTCAGACTAAAGCGGTGATGGCTTGCCGGGCATTACAAAGAGAGACAGGCTGATTCGGTTTGATGATGATCGATGTTTTAGCGTTTTATGAAATAGTAGTGATACTGCTGCCGTGTATTATCTGATCGTGTTACGTGGTGAACTGCCATAACTTAAAGTAACTGTAAGTGCTTCGGTGTTGTTGTGTATCATTGTTTAAGTGCGGGCTGGGGGTGTTTAAGATTTGATTGCGAATGAAGGTCATAACGTGCATTCAAATAACAGACCGTGGCATTTTGCGAGCTGAGTGGTGCATCTTCATGGCACGCCCAGTTTAGGCTGGGAATGTGACGGGGGATCATGGACACCAGATCTTGCTGCAGCTTTTCTATGTCAAGGTGAACCTCGATTTCGAGCATTTCACGGTGAACCAGTTGATGGTTATTGGCTTGAACCAGCTCAATACGTAATAAGTGCTTACCACTACTGATCACCGAGTAACCTGCCAGGTAGTAATCCGGACGGACCATCTCGATAAGTGTGATGATTTCGGATGGCAAGTTGCAGCTCTGCGTGATTACGGCGGGCAGGACAGTAAACCCGTACGATGCGTAAAGTGATAATCCTTGTATCAGCGCGTCATGCAGACTGTGGGTATCTATTTCTTTATTAATATGAAAAGGCAGCAGGGCGATTGAGCATTGGCCGGGATTTGATTCAGTCAGTGCAATGCTGGCGACAGGGCGGCAAAAACGATAGCCTTTACCATAAACGGTATCAATATAACGATTGTTTTTGTCTTCAAAAAGTGCTTTGCGTAAGGCATAAATACACCGGGTCAGGGATTCGTCGCTGACCTCCAGGCTGGACCATGCGTAATCTAATAATTTATCCTTGGTGACTAATTCGCCTGCATATTCTAATAGCATGGTCAGAACGGCCAGTTCTTTGGGCGGGATATTGACCTGCTGCTCTTTGTATTGAAGTACACCATCTGTTTGTAAAACAAAATCACCGAAAGTGTATTTTGTATTTGGATATGTCATTTGCTTGTTTCCTTTATATATACGCTTTGTAAACCGATTCCCTTTTTTTAAAGGTATGCCGTAACCTGTATTTTTTTATTATTGCGGGGAGAGGCGCCAATTTGGTGCGAGTATAAGAAGTGAAAGTATGTGTAACTATGAGAAAAATCCTATCTAAATGATAGGAGGAAGGAGGTTTGTTTTTTTGGGGGAAAGAGGCTCTAGCGTTTATTGCATATGAATAGTAGAAGGGGTATATATTCTAATGGAATAATTTAATGATAAATTAATGATTTTTATAAGGGTTTTTAGGTATATTTTGCTTGCTTTTTTTGCCTGTATTGTGGTTTATCCCAATAAAGTGAAGCAGGGCAGGATGACTCTTTTTATTGAAAAGTAATAGAATGTGAATATTTTTATGAAGAATAAATGTGAAAAAAGCCATAAAAATAAGGTGTTTAATTTAATGTTATTGTGTTGGTTTTGAGGTAGCTCACTATTTTTTTACTAAGAATATTCTGTATTTATCAAGTCGGATCTGATTATTAACCGGCTTAATGGGCAATAAATAGTAATTATTAATTTTTTTATGCTTTTGGAATGTATTGAATAGGTGCGGGTTTATTGTTTTAAGGGGAAGGGGCAAGAGCTGAGGATTAGACTGCTTTCTTTAATTTGTGATTGTGTTTTTAGATAGATATTTTGCTGTTGTATGAAAGAGCAACTTGCTTATGAAGGCGAATGCTAATTTGCTCTGCTCTTTCTGCCAGGTACAGATAATCGTAGGGGAGGATTTAATCAGAGCAGTCCCGATGCTTATTTATATTTTTTCAGCCCGGCACACATTAATGTATCGGGCGAGTGTATTGCCCTCTTGCCCGGCTAATCCACGCAAAGCCCCGGGCCAAGATTGCCGGATTTCACTTCGGCATAGCAGCCAAAGGGCATGTTGTCCTTCTGGCAAAGTCCTGTTTGTTGACCATCTTCTGATCGAGCCGTGCCCAGATCGGCCAGGCATTTTCCCTGGCAGTCTGATTTGTTCTGGCAGATTTTTCCGGCATCAGCATAGGGCTTTACGCAGAGTAAGTGGCCCATGATGCCACCTTGTTTCATTTCACCCCCCTCTTTAATACAGATGGCAGCCTGGCTTATGGAGGTGGCGGGGGGCGATGCTGTGCAGGCGCCAAGCAGCAAGGCAATGATCAGGTAGTTTAATCTTTGCATTTTCAGCTCCTTTATTGAGTCTGATTATAAAAAGACGATAGCCAGAATTTTTAACGGCAAGAAATACAAAGCGTGCAGTATTTATATACAGAGGAAAGGCTGAGCTTTTTATATTAACTCTGAGATTTCAGGGGGCTCAGAAAGTGGGTGGCAAGTTGTAATGTGAGGCGGGCCTGTTATTTGAGCCGTGCTGATTACTCACGGCTCATGTCACTTTCAGATGTTGCAGCTTGGGGCTGCGCTTAGTTCCAGTGTTTCGCATAGCGCCAGGAAGCGCTCCAGCTTGTTGCTGCGGATCAGTACGATTTGCATCTCATCATTCAGTGGTTTGCTGAAATTCACCAGTGTGTAGGCCGGGGCCAGCTCTTTCTGGATCAGGGCAAGGGCATCGGCATTGCTGAGCTCTTTTAGTGCAGTGGCAGCCAAGTCAAGCTCGCCCTCTCCAAAAGCGTCTTCAATTTGTGCATAAAGCGCATCAGCTTGTTTGGCGCGGAAAATCAGCCCGCCTTCCAGCTGCTCGATCATGACCCACTCCCAAAGTGGGATCGCAAAATGGGCTTGGTAAGCACTTTCTTTATCATTTGCCAGATAGGCTTCTGCATCTTTTTCGGCTTTGAGCACTTCTGTACTCATGGCCATGATGTCGTTTTGCTCCAGCCCGCCATCGGCGATTAGGTCAAAAAATTCGGTGATATGGGTTTGATTCATTGGGTAATCCTGATTAGGGCTTCTTTACAAACGATCACTTTCTGTAAGAGCTTATGCTGTATTTAAAAATACTTCTGCCTTAGGGGCGAGGTGATTTTGCCTGCGCTTTTTTGCGTAAAATTAATTGCTGTTGAGTGGCCCATTAATAAATGCTTTCGGCGCTACAACAGCGCCGAAGGTCAGATGATAAAGGGATTTTAGCTTTAATGCTTAGTCTCGTTGCCGCGCATTATTTAAATAGATTAGAAAACTTGTTACCACTGACTAATCAGGTGTCTGTGAGTGTTTTTAAAAATGTGACTAAATCTGCTTTCTGCTTTGTCAAAGGTGAGTGCGTAACCCTGGTCCCAGTGGCTGTCGCTGGCAATTATTGCTCTTTAAAATTTTGCCAGAGCCATAATTGATAGCCCGCAGCTTGTTCAGCAATGCGGCTATTCTGGTGCGTAATAGCGTAAATTGCCCAGTCGTATTGAATGAGCAGGTATGGGGGCGCTGCCGCCTCCGCCCCCGCTACAGGCACTTAATGTCAGGAGCAAGATCAGTTTAAAGCTGTTTGTATATTTGTCTGGAGGCATTGAGTTGCTCCTTCGAGTGAGCCGCATTGCTGCTGATCTTCATATATTAAAAATAAGCATCTGATGCTCTGCTTGATGGTGTACAGGAGGTTGACGTGCTTGGATCGAGTTTAAGATAACGTCATTTAAGTTGCCGTTTTGCATCGCAGATATTAGGTAATATTGCCGATTGGCAAGGTGGTTTTTTTACCCAGTGTATTTTGCTTAGGTCATGAGTTTCGTGGAAACAAATGCTTTATTAGAAATACCAAGGATGCTTTATTGAGTTTAGTTAACTTGAAAATGGCATAAATACTGGATATGAGTAAGCCCGGCCAGGCTTTGAGTTCTTTACGCTTGATTTTGTTATGTAAGTTTTTTCTCTCTTTTTCTGTTGTTTGTGTTATTGCAGTTTTACTCCCCCAATGGTTAGACCTATCTTGACAGCGCTAAATCATGCTGAAAAACTGCTGGCAAACAGAGTAAGAATTGCTTAGTTAAAATAGAAAGGGAATTTTATGTTTAAAGTAAAAGGTTTGCTGATTGCAGCTTCTGTAGCCGCGATGTTGTCTGCTTGCTATGTGGTGCCGATTCAGCCTGCTACCGCGGGTGCAGGCCCGTCGCCGCGTCAGCCGTCACAGGTTGTGATAACGGAAGTTGTTGCACCACGTCTTGTGTATACCGCAAGACTTTATCCTACCAATGACGCGGCTGCTCCTATCGGCCGGATTGTTGGCACAATCAGCAACTTTGAAAAAGGCCGTGGCGAATTTGCTTTTGATGCAGGTAAAGAATCATATACCGGTGAGGCTACCCGTGCTCCGGGCTCTTCCAAGGGCAATGCAAATGCGGTGGGCAATAAAGGCGGTTATGCTAAATGTGATTACAGTATGAGTAGTGCAGAGTTGGGCGCAGGCACTTGTACTTTCTCGAACGGCGCGCGTTTTGATTTGCATATCTCGATTTAGTCGTATAACCCAGCGATGCTTTTTTATGGGCAGGCATCGTTGGGTCTTGTCAGGTTTCAGGATTGCCTGACAGAGGCGAAACGCAAATGTGGCATCTGGTCACTTTAATAAGCGCTGTTGCTTACAATTGGTTTTGCCTTGCCTGAGTTTCAAATACACCGCCACGGCTGTCGTCTTCGCTGTGTAATCTTGCCTGATGCTGGGCCTGCCTGTGCGGCGGTTCGGCGCGAATGATTGCTGCCTGGCTACGGTTTTAGCTCATCTCATTCTTCTTATTTTGGCAGCTGCTTTGGCGCTCTGCTGATTTCTTGTCAGGCATCACGGTATAAGCCATCAAAAACAGTGGGCCAGGGCCTAAATACCTCGATATCAATTGCCGTTTTAAATATAAGAATGGCCCCCAACCCTATTGCTTTTGGCTAAGGCATGCCTAATCAATTTATCGCTATTTTTCAATAACTAGAAAGGGTATGCCTGCCAGAGGAGGCCTGGACGGGCTATGTATCTGCTGAGATTTTTGCAAGGGATGAGGGCAATTATAAATACCGTGCGCTGTGTTTCTCCGGTTTCAAGTATTATGCTCTGCAAAGTAACCTTGGCACTGGCTGCTCAATGGTTTTTTTACGACTTTCTGTCTGATGAGGTTTGAGCTGGGGCAGGGGTGTGTTTGTGTGATCGGCTATGTTTTTTATTGCGAAATAATTTAGAAATAACTACGTAAGTATTGCTTCCCCTTTAAACCAGGGGGCTAAATCTGGGAGTACTGTTTTATGAGTATGACAACTGAATCTATTGGTAGCATTCCGCGATCGGCTAAATTGCAGCACGCACTGTCTTTGTATGATCAAGGTCAGTTAAGTGAAGCCGAAATGGAGCTCTTTTACGATGAAGCCGTAAAAGACACGATCATGAATCTGGAGGCGGTTGGCTCGCCAGTGCTAAGCGACGGAGAGCAGCGTAAAACACATAGCTTTGCAACCTATGGGGTTGAGGGCGATAAAAATATGGCAGCAGATGGCTTATGCATTCCGTTTCATGACGGGCATGTTCGTCAGCTGCCCCGCTTAACCCGGGGACCGTTCCGCTTTGCCAGGTTTGCATATGAAGCAATCCCTCTGGCTCGTCAGTACACCCAGAAACCTTTTAAGCAAGCCATTATTTCTGCTTCGGCATTGAGTTTGTTTTACCCGGAGCAAGGTATTGCAGACTATCCGCGTGAGCAGTTTGTGGCTGATTTGCTGGCTGAGCAGGAAAAAGAAATCCGTGGCTGTTTTGCTCAGGGGGCAAGTAAAGTGCAGCTCGATTTTACCGAGGGGCGGCTTTCGGTAAAGCTGGATCCCAGCGGGCAAATTTTACGCAGTTTTATTGATATCAATAATATGCTGCTGGATCGGTTCAGCCCTGAAGAGCGGCAAAAAATTGGTATTCATACTTGCGCGGGAAGTGATCATGATTCCACTCATAGTGCGGATGTGGATTATGCCGAATTATTACCTAGTCTGTTTGAAATAAAGGCGGGATGTTTTTATATTGCGCTGGCTTGCGAGAAAGATCCGGAAAGAGTGTTGAAAATCATTCAACAGTACCGTAAGCCTGATCAGGTGATTTTTGTGGGGGTCATTGACGTGATTAATCCAGAAATCGAAACGGCCCAGATAGTGTGCGACAGAGTATTACAGGCTGCACGTTATATTCCGCATCCCTATTTGGCAACAACAGATGATTGCGGCTTTTCGCCTTTTTGCGATGACACCAGTACCAGCCGTGAAGCTGCATTTGCCAAAATTGCAGCCCGCATCGAAGGCACTGCACTTGCTGCACGTCAGTTAGGCATTGCCTGATATCGTGAAGTTACTGAGCTATTCGTCATTTGATCAGGCTGGCTGCTTGCTGGATTGGAATCCTCTTTTTGCAGAAGAGTTTGCTGGTGTTAAGCTGCAGCCAGGCATGACGATTGACTACATTTTGATGCAAAGTCAGGGTAGTGTTTTGTCTTGTGATCCGGGCTTGTTTTCTTATGTGAATGGTGTGTTTTCGGTGGTGGGGGATGTGCAACCTACGAGCCAGGGATTATTTGTACGGGTAGCGCAATTAAACCGTTTTTCAAGCGCTGATCAGGCCGGTTTACTACGCTCTGCTGCAATGCAAATGTCCAATACCATTGCGGCAGAAAGAGCCAGTCAGGAAGAAGCATTAAGGCGGGCTAAAAACGAAGCGGATGCGGCAAATCAGGCAAAAAGTCAGTTTCTGGCGACCATGAGTCATGAAATTCGTACCCCGCTTAACGGCATTTTGGGTATGGCACAACTGCTTTTACTGGATGATCTGGAGAAAGAAGAGCGGCTGAGTTATGCCCGGATTATTTCAAAGTCGGGTCAGAGTTTACTGACACTACTTAACGATATTCTGGATTTATCCAAGGTAGAGGCGGGTAAATTCGAGCTTGATCTGTCTTTTTTTGAGCCGGAAAAACTGATTGATGATGTGCTTTCTTTGTTTTACTACAGTTTTAAGCAAAAAAATATTAGCGTAAGCAGAAGCTGGCGGCAGGAAAAAGATCCTCCACGTTATCTGGGTGATGCACTTCGCTTGCGGCAAATGCTTTCTAATCTGCTGGGCAACGCTGTGAAATTTACAGAGTCCGGCGAAGTGTTTGTAGAGGCTTACGTCAGCCAGCGCGAGAGTGATCACGCCATGCTGATGTTTAAAGTCTATGACTCTGGAATTGGGATTAGTCCGGAGCAGCAGCTGGCGCTATTTTTGCCTTTTTCTCAGATCGATAATGGCAATACGCGCAAATATGGTGGCAGCGGGCTTGGGCTGTCGATTGTGCGAGAGCTGGCGGGGCTGATGCATGGCGAGGTAGGGGTCGAAAGCGAAGTTGGAAAAGGCTCTTGTTTTTGGTTTTGTATCCGGGTAGGGGTGGATTTGTCCGAGCCGGCCCCTCTATCTCCGGTTCCGCTTCGTCAAAGTCTTAGCGCCCAGCATGGGCTCTCTATCTTGGCGGTGGATGATAATCCGCTTAATTTAACTGTTATCAAAACTATTTTGTCCAAACTGGGTTTTACGGTTATACAGGCTCAAGATGGCCGGGAGGCTGTTCGCCTGATTGCCGAGGGTACAGCACCTGCCATTATTTTTATGGATTGCCAGATGCCGGATATTGATGGCTTTGAGGCAACTCGCCAGATTCGCCAGATGGAAGCTTCGCTCCGGAGCCCCCGCACTCCCATTATTGCCTTAAGTGCGGGGGTGTTTGAGCAGGATCGTCAGCAGTGCCTTGATGCAGGCATGGATGATTTTCTTGCCAAGCCTATCAATATCGAAGTATTACAAAATACGCTGGAAAAATGGTTAACGGTATAAATACTGAGCTATCCCTGTGGGGGAGTAAAAAGCCTGGCAAGGTGCTGATTAATTCTGTTTTTTTACTTTCTTTCAGGCGGGAGTCTGCTATTTTCCCCTGGATTTTTGGTAAAAATATTCGGGGTGCTGCTCTAATTTGCACTTTTTAAATGTTGTGAATTCTGGCCTAATCAGCAGGCTGCGTGGTATAAGCTGAATGATTAAAATCTGACAGAAATCATAATGAATTTGCGGGAATTGGCTCAGCTACTGGATTTGTCGCCAACGACAGTGAGCCGGGCTTTAAATGGCTTTTCTGATGTAAGTGAAAAGACGAGGCTAAGGGTAGCAGTAGCAGCAGAGCAGCATGGCTACCGGCCCAACAGTACGGCCAGGAAACTGGCGCTAGGACGCACCGATTGTGTGGGTATGATTTATCCGCTGCAGCCCAATGATTTAAACGACCCGGTTTTTCACGCCATTGTTGGTGGAATGACTGACCAGTTTAATGATGCGGGCCTCGATCTGATGTTGATCTCGGCAGATAATCATAACGAGCTGCAAACTTATCAGCGTATTACTGCAGGGCATCGGGTAGACGGGCTGATTGTGGCGCGGACCTGTGTATTTGATGAGCGCTTGCGTTATTTGCAATCATGTCAGTTTCCTTTTGTGGCGCATGGTCGCTCACAGATGGATGCACCCTATCCTTGGTTTGATTACGATAATGAAGCAGGTACACGCGCCGCAGTAGAGCGTCTGCTGGCTCTGGGGCATCGCCGGATTGCCCTGATTTCAGCTCCTTTGACACTTAATTTTGCCATGCAGCGCAAGCAGGGGTTTATCGCTGCCATGCAGGCTGCGAGTGTAGTGATCGATCCGGGTTTACTACAGGAAGGCGCTCTCACCGCCCTAGCGGGCGAGGCCTTGATGCATCGTTTACTAAAGCAAAGCCAGCGGCCAACTGCTGTGGTGGTAGATAACAACCTGGCGGCGATGGGGGTATTGTCTGCTTTGCGGCAGAAGGATCTTCAGGCGGGTACAGATATTTCACTGATCGTGTTTGGCGGGGTTGCACCAGAGCTGGCCATGGGGCAGAACATTACGGCTATTCGCCAGCCCGATCCTCGGGAAGCGGGGGTAATGCTGGCTTCGCTGATGCTGGCTCGGCTGAAAGGAGAAAACCCGGAATCATTGCAAATGCTCTGGCCAACCCAGCTGCAGCCGGGCACAAGTGATCAGGCATGTTTGATTTAACTTGGGTATACCTCTTGCATGAGGCAGGTTTTGCAAGATGGATAAAGATTTTATCTCTGGGGCAAACATCGATGGTTTCTACAGGATTTAAAACTCAAATTATATTTTTTTAAAATCACCAGTCTGTGGTTTTTTTGTGAGTAGCTCTTTATTTATGGCCGGTTTTTAATGCAGGCTTGCTTTGTTAAGTGCCCGTCTTCCATTTATGGAGACGGGCATTTTTATTGCTCTGAGCTTATCTGGAAGCACAATAAACAGCTATTTTGTAATACAAGGGCAATGTAAATAGGGTCATTAATTTAGTTTACATTATGTAGTGCACTAGATTAACTTACGAAAAAGCAAATCCAAACCGCTTTGGAAAACAGTATTGGATTCGTTTTTAGCACTTTCAACCCGTTCAAAACAAATAAAACAATGGGTTAAAAGTGTTTTTGATTAACCTTGGCAAGATAATTTGCTGTTTTGTAGCAATTTATTGATCTACTACAAGGTTGTTTGTTCGTTTTAGCGGCATGTCCGTACCTATCAGGGAAGAGATGAGATGAAGTTCAAATCAGTAAATCAGATTTTTGTACCGGCAAAGTTAGCATTGGCCGTTTGTGGCTTGGGTCTGGCAGCAAGTGCAGTGGCGATGCCGGTCGATTTTCATGGTTATGCACGTAGCGGCATAGGTTCGAATGCTTCAGGTGGCGGATCACAATCTTGTTTTCAGTTAGATGGTGCGGGCTCCAAGTATCGCTTAGGTAATGAGTGCGAAACTTATGCCGAGTTCGCAGTGGGCGGTAATGTTTTTGAGAAAAAAGAGACGGGTACCCGTTTCAGAGTTGAATCACGCTTGGCTGTTTCTGCTAAGCAGTTTCAGGATTGGGAAAGTGATTCAGGCAAATCTGCCGAGTTTGCTTTCCGTGAAATGTACGTTACGGCTGAAGGTGTAGGCTTGGGTGAAAGTAAGCTGTGGGCGGGTAAGCGTTTTTATGATCGCCAGGATGTGCATATCAATGACTTTTATTTCTGGGATAACTCCGGCCCCGGTGCCGGGATTGAAAATGTGGACGTGGGTTTTGCTAAATTTGCCTACGCATGGCGTCAGAATACAGTTACCACATCGGATACCAGCATTGAAAACCTGGATCGCAAAATCGGCGTATCCGGTCATGATTTCCGTTTTTCCGGTATTAAAGTCAACCCTAATGGCGAGCTGACTATCGGCCTTGATTTACGCTTTGCCAAGAAAGCCGACAAAGATCAGGGTAAGGCCACCGACGGTGTGGGACTTAATCTGATGCACACTCAAAATGCTGTTTTTGGTGGCTTTAATAAGATTGCTCTGCAATACGCCAAGGGCAATATCTCCAGCTTTGCTGGGGGGTATCCGAACGTAAATGCTGATTCGGGCGACAAAGCCTACCGCGTGGTTGAGCAGCTAATGTGGCAACCGGAAAACAGCCGCTACTCCGGCATGATGGCGGCCATCTGGCAAAAAACAGATCCGGCAGCAGAGGGTGCAGGTCAGACCTGGATGTCGTTTGGTGTGCGCCCGACCTATATGTTTACCGATAATCTTGGTGCGGCGATTGAAGTGGGCTACGACCGCGTTAAGCCTGAAGAGGGCGATGCGCGCAATCTCTTAAAAACTACTGCGGCATTTCTGGTGCAGCCGGAAAAAGGCTTCTGGAGCCGCCCGCAACTGCGCTTTTTTGCAACCTATGCCAAGTGGAACCGAGCTGCACAGGAAGCCGCTGGCTTGGCGGTTAATAACCCGCTATCGGCTAATGGCCCGTTCGGTACCGATAGAAGTGGTTTTACCTTTGGCGCTCAGGCCGAAGTGTGGTGGTAAGTTGTACTGGCTAAGTCTTAAATAAGATTTAAGTGCTAAGTCAGCCTGGTTAGTGTTTTTCAGGCTGGCTTAGCGTGTTGAACCCCTCTTTTAAATGGATTGAGTCATGTCCAAGATCGATCATGAATGGTGGCGTGGAGCTGTCATCTATCAGGTTTATCCACGCAGCTTTGCAGATGCCAATGCCGATGGCGTAGGCGATTTACAAGGTTTGCTTGGCAAATTGCCCTATATCGCGGCTCTGGGGGTGGATGCGGTCTGGATTAGTCCGTTTTTTAAATCACCCATGAAAGATTTTGGCTACGACGTGACTGATTATTGTCAGGTTGATCCGCTGTTTGGCTCGCTGGCTGATTTTGATGCGGTGCTGGCTAAAGCGCATCAATTGGGCTTAAAAGTGATGATCGATCAGGTGCTCTCGCACACTTCGGATCAAAATGCCTGGTTTGTAGATAGCCGCCTGAGCCGCACAGGCGACAAGGCCGACTGGTATGTGTGGGCTGATGCCAAGGCCGATGGCTCTGCACCTAATAATTGGCTATCTGTGTTTGGTGGTCCGGCCTGGACCTGGGACACCCGCCGTTGCCAGTATTATCTGCATAATTTTTTAAGCAGTCAGCCTGATTTAAATTTCCATTGTCCTGCCGTGCAGGATGCTATTTTAGGCACGATTCGTTTCTGGCTTGAGCGTGGTGTAGATGGCTTTCGCTTTGATGCGTGTAATTTCCATTTTCATGATCGTCAATTGCGCAATAATCCGCCCGCACAAAATAAAGATACCAAGACAGTGAGTCCGGATAATCCTTATGGCTTTCAGGCACATGTTTACGATAAATCCCAGCCAGAAAACATTGCTTTTCTAAAGCGTGTGCGTTTGCTGCTGGATGAATTTGGCGCAATGAGTGTCGGTGAAGTCGGGGATGACGATAGCCTGAAAGTAATGGCTGAATACACCGCCGGTGGTGACAAGCTTAATATGGCGTATAGCTTTAATTTGCTGACGAAAGACTTTACCGCCGCTTATATCCGTAAGCAAATTGAAGATCTGGAAAAACGCATTGGGAACGGCTGGGGTTGCTGGTCAATCGGCAATCATGACGTGATGCGCGTACTGAGTCGTTGGGGCAATAATACTCAGAATCCGCGTTTTTCACGCAGTATGCTGGCCATGCTGCTGTGTTTCAGAGGCTCTGCCTGCCTGTGGCAGGGGGATGAGCTGGGCTTGCCGGAGGCCGATATTCCGTTTGAGCTATTGCAAGATCCTTATGGCATTGCTATGTGGCCGGAATTCAAAGGCCGCGATGGTTGCCGCACACCAATGCCCTGGCAGCATGATGCTGCTGCTGCCGGTTTTAGTACCGGCGCACCTTGGTTGCCGGTGCCTGAACTGCATCAGCAGCTGGCTGTTAGCACTCAAGAGAGCGACTCTGAATCCACTTTAAATTTTTATCGTCATTTTATTAACTGGCGCAAAGCACAGGCCGTGCTCTGGCAGGGTGATATCCAGTTTATGGATGCACCCGAGCCGCTGCTGGCTTTTAGCCGCAGCTTAAATGGTGAGCGCTGGCTGTGTGTGTTTAATTTATCTGAAAGCAGTCAATCATTGCCGTGTAAAGATACGCTGACATTGCTGGCTGACGCCGGGCTGAGTGGCGCAAGCATTCAGCCAGGCGTGATTGAGTTTGATCATTGGGGCGCACTGATTGCCCGTGTAGAGGCGTAAGTCATGGCTACTGTTTCATTAAAAGGTGTTAAAAAAGCATTTTCTTCGGTGTACACCCTGCATGGCATCGATTTAGAAATCAAAGATGGGGAGTTTGTTGTGTTTGTCGGCCCGTCAGGCTGCGGTAAATCGACCTTGCTGCGTACCATCGCGGGCTTGGAAGATATTACCGATGGCGAGATGTGCATTGATGGCTTACGTGTGAATGAATTGCCACCGGTTAAACGTGGTATTTCCATGGTGTTTCAAAGCTATGCGCTTTATCCGCATATGGATGTATTTGAAAACCTCGCTTTCGGCCTGAAGCTGGCTGGTATGAAAACAGTCGAGTACACGCCGCTGGTAGAGCGGGTTGCCAAGGTCTTGCAAATCGAGCCTTTATTGCATCGCAAGCCACGTGATATGTCGGGTGGGCAGCGGCAGCGGGTAGCGATTGGCCGCGCTATTGTGCAAAAGCCTAAAGTATTTTTGTTTGATGAGCCGCTATCCAATCTGGATGCCTCGCTGCGGGTACAGATGCGTATTGAAATCGCCCGTCTGCATCGTGAACTGGGTAGTACCATGATTTATGTTACTCATGATCAGACTGAAGCGATGACGCTGGCTGATCGGATTGTGGTGCTGCGTGCCGGGCAAGTAGAGCAGGTCGGCACGCCGACCGAACTGTATTACCAGCCGGATAATCTGTTTGTTGCAGGCTTTATTGGCTCGCCAAAAATGAATACCTTAAATGCAAAAATTGCTGCTATTCAGGAAGGCCGTGTGACGGTTGTTTTGGCAGATGGTTGTCAGGTGGTGGTCACGGTGGATGCAGCAGGTGCGGGTATCGGTGATGAAGTGATCTTGGGCGTGCGCCCGGAGCATTTAAAAATCTCGGCAGCAGCGGGTAGTAATGAGCTGGCGGGTGTAACGCTGACACTTGAGCAGCTCGGTGAAGCATCCATGCTGTATCTGGATGTGCCCGGAATGCGGGATACCTTTGTGGCTCGCATGCCGGCGTTGTTTAGCTCGAAACCGGGCGAGCGTAGTGTGCTGCACTTTAAACCGGAGCATGGTTTTTTGTTTAAAGCCGATGGCAGTGCAATGCGCCGCCTTCACCCACTGGCCGAATAATCATTTGGCTTTTTAAAAATTGCAGTTTTATTCAGTCATCGCCCGGCATTTACTGGCGAAGGCTTTTCCGTATTTTTGGAGGGTTTATGAATACAACACGCCGTCAATTTGGCAAGTTTGCAGTGTCTTCCATCGCAGCTGCATTAGCGATTGCGATTTCTGGCCCCGCTTTCGCTGCAGATAAGCTGGTGATTTGGGTGAATGGTGATAAAGGTTATAAGGGCATCGAAAAGGTGGGTGCCGCCTTTACCAAGGCCACCGGGGTAGAAGTGGTGGTGGAGCATCCGGAAGATGCGCCATCTAAGTTTCAGCAATCGGCCGCTGCGGGTAAAGGCCCTGACATCTGGATCTGGCCGCATGATCGCCTGGGTGAATGGATGACCGCAGGTTTGCTTAATCCGATTACTCCTTCCAAAAAAGTACAGGCCGAGATTGACCCGCTGGCCTGGAAAGCATTCACGGTAAATGGCAAGCAGTGGGGCTACCCGATTGCCATTGAAGCGCTTGCGCTGATTTATAACAAAGACCTTGTACCCGTGCCGCCTAAGAGTTTTGATGATGTGATGGCACTGGATAAAAAACTGGCGGCGCAGGGCAAAAAAGCCATTCTGTGGGACTACGGCGAGCCTTATTTCAGCTGGCCACTGCTGGCAGCAGGCGGCGCATATGCTTTTAAACCTAAGGCTGATGGCACTTACGATGCAAAAGATGTGGGCGTCAATAATGCAGGCGCAATTGCGGGCCTGGAAACCATTAATAAAATGATTAAAACCGGCGTGATGCCAAAAAGCGCTACCTATGCAGATATGGAAGCTGGCGTAAATCAGGGCAAAATCGCCATGATGATTAATGGCCCATGGGCTTGGGATAATCTGAAAAAGAGTAAAATTAATTGGGGCGTAGCACCAATCCCAACGATTAATGGCAAGCCGGGTGCGCCTTTTGTGGGTGTATTGGGTGCGATGTTGAATCGCTCTTCCAAGAATAAAGAGCTGGCGGTGGAGTTTTTAGAAAACCATATGCTCACCGTGGCTGGTCTTAAAACCATTAACGCTGATGTGCCCTTGGGCGTTCCCGCCAATAAGGCATTCTTTAATGAGCTGAAAGCTAATCCGGCGATCCAAGCTTCGATGGAATCTGCCAAAGCAGGCCAGCCTATGCCTAATATTCCGGAAATGGGCCGCTTCTGGGCTTCATTAAAATCAGCACTGCAAAATGTCACGCAAGGCCGCCAAACGCCTAAGCAGGGTCTGGATGCCGCAGCTGCACGGATTGCCAGCAAGTAAGGGGTGGCTTGCTGCGCTTGGGTAAGGCAGCAATATTGCAAAAAAAGAGAGTTGCAGCCTGGATACAGGCTATGCCCGTGTGCTAAGAAGTGCACGGGCAGGCTCTTATCCATTCTGTATTTTTGAGCAATCTAAATCCTGGACCACAGCATTTCACAGAGAAAACTGCCGTAGTTTTATTCAAACGAGTAGCGAGATGGCTTTGTCTGAAGGTTGTCTCTCTGTTATCGTTTTTTTCTGTGGTCTAAGGTTTAGCTCTTTATCAAAACCCGTTGAATACTCAGCATTTGTTAGCTTTGCAAAGAGACACACGGTTATTTAATGGCAAGGGCGCAGCCGGGTTTTTGCGCCGAAGGAAAAATAAAATGGGCGGATTTAATATGCGCTGGCTGCTAGCTTCGCTAGGAGTGGTGCTGCTGTTGGCGGGGTTGTGGCTGCTATTGGGGGTTTATCAATCAGGCCATACACTGAGCGCCTTGGGTGGCTTGGTCATGCTGGCGGCCAGTGCCTGGGTATTTTTATCACCAAAAGCTTACGCTTACCGCTATTTATACCCCGGTGTGGCGGCTGTGCTGGTGTTTATTGTTTTTCCTGCCGTGTATACCGCAGGGATTGGTTTTACTAATTACAGCTCGACCAATTTATTGAGTTTTGATCGCGTAACAGCCTATATGCTAAGTGAAACCACTAGCGCCGCCGATGGTGCGGGCATGGCGTTTTCCTTGCATCAGTCCGGTGAGCAATACCGGCTTAAGTTCAGCGATGAAGAAGGGCAGAGCTGGGTTTCCCCTCCGGTTAAATTGCAGGACAACAAGCCGCAGCAGCTGCAATTGCAAGTAGCCGGCACTGAGGAACTTGCCGAAAAAGAATCCATTAAAACGGTGATTTCCAAACAATCAGCGCTAAAAGCATTACGGGTGACTTTGCCAAATCAGGAGCAGCCATGGCGTTTGAGCAGCCTGAGCCAGTTTTCGCCTACCCAGCTTTTGTATCATAAAAATGCTGATGGCAGTTTGAGTAACACTCAGGATGGCTCATTGATAAAGCCCAACTTTAAAACCGGCTTTTATGAAACAGCTGCAGGTGAAAGCCTGACGCCGGGCTTTAAAGTCAATGTGGGTTTTAGTAATTTCACACGGATCTTTGCAAGTGACGAGTTTCAAGGGCCAATGTTTAAAATCTTTGGCTGGACCGTACTGTTTGCTTTTCTGACCGTGATATTTACTTTTGTGGTGGGCATGGCTTTGGCGGTGCTACTGAACTGGGAAGCGCTGCGTTTTCGCGGTGTGTATCGCACGCTGCTGTTTTTGCCTTACGCCGTGCCGGGTTTTATTTCTATTCTGGTGTTCCGTGGCCTGTTTAATGAGAGCTTTGGTGAAATCAATATGGTGCTCAATGGCCTGTTCGGTTTGCGGCCGGCCTGGTTTTCCGATCCATTTAATGCCAAGGCGATGATTTTAATTGTAAACACCTGGCTGGGTTACCCTTACATTATGTTGCTTTGCTCCGGGCTGATTAAATCTATCCCCAGCGATTTATATGAAGCCTCAGCCATTAATGGCGCAGGCCCGCTGACTAATCTATTCAAAATCACCCTGCCGCTAATTTTGAAGCCGATGATGCCGCTTTTGATTGCTTCATTCGCATTTAACTTTAATAACTTTGTACTGATCAGCTTGCTAACCGATGGCCGGCCAGATTTTATTGATAGCAAAGTACCCGCAGGCACCACGGATATCCTGGTTTCCTACACCTATCGTCTGGCGTTTCAGGATTCGGGGCAGAATTTTGGTTTGGCTGCAGCCATTTCTACTGTGATTTTTGCGCTGGTGGCGGTGTTGTCGCTGATTAATCTAAGACTGACCCGTGTGAATCAAGAGGAGAAACGATAATGGCCATAGTGCTTGATCGCTCACATAAATGGCGGGTGCTGAGCGCGCATCTTGCGTTGATCGCCTTTTTGCTGCTGATTTTATTTCCGTTTTTTATGATTATTTCCATCTCGCTCAGGCCGGGCAATTTTGCGGCCGGTAGCCTGATTCCTGACACGATTAGTCTGGAGCACTGGAAGCTGGCGCTGGGCTTTAGCTACCTGGATGGCGATGGTGTTCTGATTAAGCCGCAGTTTCCTGTGCTGCTGTGGTTGTTTAACTCGGTAAAAGTGGCATTTATCAGCGCGGGGGTGATCTTGCTGCTGTCTACCAGCTGCGCCTATGCTTTTGCCCGGCTTAAATTCCACGGCCGTTTATTTGGCATGAATGCCTTGCTGCTTTTACAGATGTTCCCGGCGGTGCTGTCGCTGGTTGCCATTTACGCTATTTTTGATGAAATCGGCAACTACGTACCCTGGCTGGGCATTGATACCCATGGCAGCCTGGTATTAGCTTACGCTGGCGGTATTGCATTGCATATCTGGACCATCAAGGGTTATTTTGACACCATTCCGGTCGAGATCGAAGAAGCTGCCAGAGTAGACGGTGCTACCGCATTTCAATCGTTTCGCTATGTGTTGCTGCCGATGGCTGTGCCCATTTTGTTTGTGGTGTTCTTGCTGGCTTTTATCAGCGGTATCATTGAATACCCCGTGGCATCGGTGCTGCTGCACGAGCAGAGCAAGATGACGCTGGCGGTGGGCTCCAAGCTTTATCTTTACACCCAGAATTATCTGTGGGGTGACTTTGCCGCCGCCGCGATTTTATCTGGCTTACCTATCAGCCTGCTGTTCTTGTTTGCCCAGCGCTGGATGGTGTCCGGCCTGACTTCGGGCGGGGTGAAGGGTTAGGGCTGATTAAAACGTATGAGTAGAGCGGGTGATTTTGCTCTGCTCATATACGCCTGATCAGATTATTTTGATGTTACAACATGCCTAGTTATTCAAAAGTATTCTTCAAAAACTTCAGCCAGAACCTCTAAGCTTTTTTCTGAAAGAAAAATCATATATCTGCTAGCTAAAACGAGTGGTGCTCGATGTTACGCCGTAAATATTCTGGCGTTCACCTATTTAGCATTACAGATGATTTTAATCTCCGATCAGGTAATGGCCCCGGATATATTCGTTATTCATTAAAGAGTTAAGTGAAGTAATATGAGTTTACATTTGGCCGGAAAATATATGAAATATAAATAGCTGGCTTGAGATGGCTTTTAGAATATTGAAGAAAGAGAAGAAACTGCTACATAATGGTTTTGCAATAATAAGCATTGATATATGGAATTAGACTATGTATTAATCTATTTTAAATAAAAAAGGGTATTGTATGGCCAGGCTCTCTTTTTAAGTAAAGACTAAATGAGCTGGCTAGCTGGTTAAAAAAATGCACAGGTTCCATAAGCAGCTGGGGCAGGCCATATGCAAGTGCTTTAAATAATGAGTGTGGTAAACGTTTATTGCTGTGCAATCTGGGTAGCTCATTCGAGCTGTTGCCCCTTTAAAAAAAACAAATCCGCCCGATACTGATGAACGGGAAAATCCTTATGCTTAAGGCTTGGTTAGGTGCCAAATGAAACTGAGAGGAGATGCCAATTCAAAACTGAAATAGAGTGTTGAATTGGCCTGTGTAGAATTTGGTGATTAGCAGAATGATCACCAAATCGTTTCAACAGCATCTACATGGAAAGAGGCTTTATTAACCCTGAATACGGAATGTGCGAAGGAAGGGGGTGCTTGTTTGCGGCCCAAACCAGCGATTGAAAATTTGCACTGCTTCACCGTTATGTTCTGCTTCAATTAATGCTTCATTAATAAGATTCATCAGGCGTTTTTCACCTAATTTTGTAGCAATTGCGAAGGTTTCTGTTGCACTGGAGTAGTCGGATATCTCGTATAGCGATCTATTTCGCATCTGACTTAATTTGCCGGCTAAAGCAGCTTCGTCATCCATCATTGCATCAATACGGTCCTGTTCAAGAGCATATGCAGCTTCAGGCATGTCAGGAAAGGTTACGATAGTAGCTTTGGGATAAAGCTTATGGGATATGATTTCATCCGTTGTTCCTTTAGATACTCCAATACGGGCGTTCGCAAGGGATTCAGCTGTTTTATAGCGGCCTTTTCGGGATAAGATCTTTTTTGAAGTTACAAAATAGCCCAGGCTGCAACTGACTTCCCGTTCACGTTCCAGCGTTTTGGTAAAGGTTGCAACAAGTACATCAATTTTGCCAGACTTTACAGTACCAATACGGTCTGTCGGGTCCAGGTCTTGTATTTTAAGTTTTACACCCATTTTTCTTGCGATGAGTGCTGCAAAATCAATGTCATAACCTGAAAAGGTACGATTAGCATTTCTGATAGCGAAGGGAGGCTGGTCAGGTAAAGTGCCTACAATCAAAAAACCGCGTGTTTTGATTGTGTCGAGTAAATCGGCATGGGCCATCAGACTGATAGCACTTAATAAACTTGCAATAAATATACGTAACATGAAAAAGCCTTGATTATCGTGAACATTGTCGACGATGATAATTTAAAAATATAAACAGGTAAAATAAAATGATTTATTTATTTTAGATACGGTGTTTTACTGATGGGTGATTTGTCCTTTCTGCTGGGATTTTGTTTATTCTATCCCTTTATTTGCGTGGGAATGAATGTTTATATTTATTGTTACAATATAAAGAATAAATGATTTTGCTCACAGCCTGGTTTTTAGTTATTTTATTTACGGGTATTAATGTATTGGCATTGAATCGGTAATAGTGTTCTGGGGTAAAAAATCAGAGGAAATTAGAAATCTGTGAGGCGGCTGTAACGCATGAAGGGCAGGCAAATTCAAAGAGTAAAGGCTGTGCTGGCAACAGTATAGATGAAACAAAATATATTTTTTTTATGTTTGGCTGTTAATGAAGGCGATTTATTTCTGGCTGGATTATACGCAGGCTAAGCTAAATTACAAAATGACAAGTTACCAATGCATATGATCAATTAATATATTTTGAATGCATTGGTTACATATTGAAATAATTAGGCGGAGTGATAGAAGACGGAGCTTGCTTTGTTTTAGGGGATGTGCTGATGAGCGAGTAAGGGAGCTGGAGCTGCAGGAGAAAAAATAAGTGGCAGACCATTTTTTGATAAAAAATAAAGATCTGCCACTGATTATTGAATCAACTCTTTTAATAAAAAAAGAACTATAGAGTATTGATTTTTTCTTTTTAAAAGAGCAGCTATTAACCTTGAATACGGAATGTACGAGGGAACGGGGTGCTTGTTTGCGGCCCGAACCAGCGATTAAAGATTTTTGTTGCTTCTCCGTTTTGCTCTGATTCAATTAATGATTCATTAATAAGGTTCATCAGGCGTTTTTCACCTAATTTAGTCGCAATCGCAAAGGATTCTGTTGTGATGGCATAATTAGATATCTCGTATAACGATTTATTTGGCATTGCATTTAATCTGCCAACCAAAGCGGCTTCATCAGCCATGAATACATCTATGCGGCTTTGTGCAAGAGCTTGAGAAGCTTCGGGTATGTCGGCAAAGGTTATAATACTGGCTTTAGGATAAAGTTTTCTGGATGTATTTTCACCGGTTCCTCCTTTGGATACACCAATACGGGCATTTGCAAGGGATTCAGCGGTCTGGAACTGGCCTTTTCGGGTTAATACTTTTTGTGCACTTACGAAATAACCCAAGCTGCAACTGACTTCCCGCTCACGCTCCAGCGTTTTAGTAAACGTTGCAACGAGTATATCGACTTTGCCTGATTTTACAGCGCCAATGCGGTCGGCCGGATCCAGGTCTTGTATTTTAAGTTTTACACCTAATTTGTTTGCGATGATGGATGCAAAATCAATGTCATAACCTGAAACAGTATTATTGTTATTTCTTTTTGCAAAAGGAGGATGGTCAGGTAAAGTACCTACAACCAAATATTCTCTTTCCTTTATTGTGTCGATTAAATCGGCATGAGCCATCAGACTGATAGCACTTAATAAACTTGCGATAAACATGCGCAGCATAAAAAAACCTCGGTTACTGTGGATACTGTCGGTAATGATAATTTAAAAAATCGAACGGGTAAATGACAAATAGAACAAGCTTTGTATTTATGATACGGTGTTTTGCTTGTATGGCTTGTTGTTTCTGCTTGATGTTTTGTTTATGTCTGCTTTCGTTATAGATGTGAAGGTTTATATCGCTTCTGTGATGAGTGAATGCTTTGATAACGTGTCGGTGCATTGTTGCTTTGATACAAATAATAAATGAATTTACTCACTGTTTTTTTAACCTGTCTGTTGAGTGGTATCAGTGCGCTGATGGTGAGTAAATAATGATATTATTTTAGATATATAAAAGGGAGTTTATATGGTTTTGAAGCTTAAGTAGATCTGGATTGATCTGCTCAGTTTTTAATCTTAAGTATGCTCTGATTTATTTTCTATTGGGATTTGTTTACAGATTTGAAGGTAAATGGCTTAACCTGATGCTTTTAGTCAATGTTGCTTCTTTAAAAGAGTATTGAAAAAAAAGCATGGTATCTAATCTATAATGGGCCATGCTTGGTGGTTTATATGTTGAAATAGCCAGTTCGAATAGGCCCGCGTATATATTTTAGGCAGATTTTTTTTGAAGTATTTGTCTCTTATCTTTTAATTTTTTAAGGTGCAGATCATGCAAACATTAAATACGCGTTTTGGTGAAATAGAGATTGATCCGGAAACGGTGCTGACTTTTCCGCTGGGCATGCCGGGTTTTGAAGATTGCACTCGCTATAAACTTTTGCACGAAGAGCAGCCTAATCCGCGTGTACGCTGGTTACAGTCTCTTGATGACGCAGATTTAAGTTTTAGCCTGGTGCAGGTAGAGCATCTGGGCTTATCTTATGAAGTGTCTCTTAGCGATGAAGAATGTGCCTTAATTGAGTTGGAGCACGCTGAAGATGCTGTTTTGTTGCTGTTATTATCCCGCCCGTTTGAAGAGGGGCGGGAAATTACAGCAAACACCCAGGCACCGGTGGTACTGAATATCAGGAGCCGTAAGGCCTTACAAAAAGTAGGTATTCGCGCTGATATTGTGTTCCGTAGCTGATTTTTGCCGGGCATTGAGCAGAGTGCCTGGCAGCGTTGTGAATCAAACACTAATAGAATTTCGCAAAAAAACCTTAGTGTTGTTGCGCTGCATTAGGGCTTTGATTTTTAGGGGAATTTGTGAAAAAGCCAGTAGTTTATTTGTGTGCTGACCTGAATAAAGTTGCTATATGAAACAAAGGACTAGCGCGGGCAGGATGAATTCAGGGAATATTCAGACTGCGAGTATCTTGGGTGCTTGCTCGGCTTGCTGTATGATCCACGGATTTTTCGGGCAGCCTATATTTTATAAGGTTGCTTTAGTCGCGCGCAGCAGGAGAGCAGCATGAAAACGACCTTTCTCGATTTCGAGCAGCCAATCGCGGAGCTTGAGAACAAGATCGAAGAATTGCGCTTCGTTCAAGACGATTCCGCCGTTGATATTTCTGTAGAGATTGGCCATCTCGAAAAAAAGAGCCAGGAATTAACAAAAACGATCTATTCAAAACTGGCATCTTGGCAAATTTCGCAGGTGGCTCGCCACCCGCAGCGCCCTTATACCCTGGATTATATTAAGGCGCTGTGCTCTGATTTTGAAGAGTTGCATGGTGATCGCAGCTATGCAGACGATGCGGCAATTATCGGCGGTTTAGCCCGTTTCAATGGTCAGTCGGTAATGGTGATTGGCCATCAAAAGGGTCGGGATACCAAAGACCGGCAGTACCGTAATTTTGGTATGCCGCGCCCCGAAGGCTATCGTAAGGCTTTGCGCCTGATGAAACTGGCAGAAAAATTTAATATCCCGCTGATTACCTTTATTGATACACCGGGTGCATATCCGGGGATTGGTGCGGAAGAGCGCGGGCAATCCGAGGCGATTGGCCGCAATTTGTTCGAGATGGCTAAGCTTAGGGTGCCGGTCATTTGTACGGTGATTGGTGAGGGTGGCTCGGGAGGTGCTTTGGCTATTGCGGTGGGCGATGTGGTGCAGATGTTGCAGTACTCGACCTATTCGGTGATCTCGCCTGAAGGTTGTGCGTCTATTTTGTGGAAAACTGCAGAAAAAGCGCCAGATGCCGCCGAGGCATTGGGTATTACCGCCAATCGCTTAAAAACGCTGGGTATCATTGATAAAGTGATTACCGAGCCTTTGGGCGGCGCTCATCGTGATTATCAGCAGATGATGGCCACTATGAAGAAAAATTTAAGCGACACGTTGAAGGCCCTTCAGTCCAAAACGATTGACGAGCTTCTTGATGCGCGTTTCGAGCGCATGATGAGCTACGGCAAGTTTAAGGAAGAAGCGGTTTCCTGATGCTCAAACACTAGCCATCAATGGCTAAGTGACAAAGGGCGAGCTTGCATGTTTTGGATGGATTTCTTTTTGCAAGCCTGAAAAATGCACAGTCCATTATTTTCATCGTTTAAGTCAGGCTCTTTGCTGGAGCGGGTAGAGCAAAAGCTCTCCCGCTTTTTGCCCCATTCCACCCTGTGCGTGGGTTTGTCGGGTGGTCTTGATTCCGTTGTGTTATTGCATTTGCTGGCTACTTTAAGGCATAGCCAGCTTTTTGTGCTGCGTGCTCTTCATGTTCATCATGGTTTATCGCCCAATGCGGATGCCTGGGCGCAGTTTGCAATGGATTGTGCAGCAAATCTTGGGGTGAAATGCGCGGTAGAGCGGGTCTCTTTGGCTCCTTTTTTGAAGCAGGGCACAGAGGGGGCTGCACGTACTGCGCGTTATGCAGCGTTTGCCCGGCAGGATTGTGACGTCATCCTTTTGGCTCAGCATTGTGATGATCAGGCTGAAACTGTCTTGCTTAATTTGCTGCGGGGCAGTGGTTTGCGTGGTTTGGCGGCTATGCCGGAATATCGGTCTTTAAATCAGAAGATGGGTATTTTACGTCCCTTGCTTGGTGTTGCCCGGGCAGAGCTTGCAGCCTATGCAGCAGAGCAGGGCCTGATCTGGGTTGAGGATGAAAGTAACCATAATCCACGTTATGACCGTAATTTTTTACGTAATGATGTTTTTCCTCGTTTAAATGCAGTCTGGCCAAGCGCAAATAACACATTGGCGAGGGTGGCACGGCATGTAGCAGAGGCTGATGAGTTACTGCTAGAG
Organism: Iodobacter ciconiae; assembly: GCF_003952345.1. NCBI lineage: Bacteria > Pseudomonadati > Pseudomonadota > Betaproteobacteria > Neisseriales > Chitinibacteraceae > Iodobacter > Iodobacter ciconiae. Next base: position 1,177,740 of record NZ_CP034433.1, read on the forward strand.
GTGGCGTGTAGCGATTTTGCTGTTTGTGTGCAGGATAATGTGTTTGATTTATCTGTCGATTTCTCCCCGCTGCGTTTGCGTAATGTGCTGCGTTACTGGCTGGTTCAAAATGGTCTGCAGCTGGATGCCCGCGCATTTGAAGAGCTAATCAGAACGGCGGTTTCTTCTGCTGCAGATGCTCAGCCTGTGCTTATCTGGCGCAAGAGTGCTGTCCGGCGCTATCGGCAGAAACTTTATATTACGCTTGCAGAAATCGAGTTGATCGAGCCGGTTATGTTGCCATGGCAGCCGGAGATAAATTTAAAATCGGGATGCTTGAGCTGGCGTGAGGCCGAGGTGGGAATCGCACTTGAAATATTAAAGGGGGCAGATTTTGAATTGCGCCCACGAGTGGGGGGGGAGTGTCTACGCCTGTTTGTAGGAGGGGCGCGAAAAGCATTGAAACAGCTTTACCAGGACGCAGGAGTGCCTCCCTGGCTAAGGCAGAATATTCCCCTGGTTTATCTGAATGGTGAATTGGCTGCCGTGCCAGGCTTGGGAGTCGATGCGGCTTTTTGTACCAGCGGGCAGGTTGTTGTGCCTTACTGGCGGCCTTCTTTGGGGGGGATTGACTAATCCGGTTTGATTTAAATACCAGATCAGTCAATACGTCAGGTTGCTGCACCTTCGAAAATAATTTTCCAGATGCCGTCTTCCTGTTGCCAGTACTGACGCTTATTCATCTGATTATCTAAATTATTGCTGCGATAGTTTTGTGTAAAGCTGGTGGTGAGGTGCGGACGAGGCCCGCCACTGGCATAGATACTTAAATTATCCAGCTGAATTTTGCTCCAGCTTTTGCTTGCACTTACGCTGGCCTTTTGGCTGCTCCAGCGCGCAAGGTCCTGACCCTCATCGCTTTTAAATTGCTTGGCATAGCGGCTAAGATAGGGCTGAGTCTTGAGTGATTCCCAGTCTTCTCGCCAACCATCAACCATGCTTAAAGCGGCATCCCGCCTGGATTGCCATTCTACTTTAGAAATCCACTCAGCTTTTGGGACGATAACAACCGGTGTCTGGCCTACCTGGATATATTGGGCGATATCCAGCATTTCTTCGTTACTTAGCGCGACGCAACCATCAGATGCCCATGGTGCACGGGCATAGGTATTCGCAGGCACACCGTGCAGCCAAATGCCGGAGCCAGTGCGGCCTTCGCTTTTATCCAGCTCATTTGGAAACGAAATTGGCCAGGCACCTATACCGTACAGGTCTGCGCGTGCACCGCGTGTTTTGTCGAGATAGGGCCTCGATAGGTGATTGTTTACAAAGTAAACCCCCAGTGGGGTGCGTTGATCGCCTTCTCTGAATTTATCCGATCCGAGTTTACCGATGGTTGCATAGTGTTCGGTGACATAAGTAGGCACACCATCCACATTTTTGAATACATAAATGCGTGATGCTTCCGCATCAATCAAAAGAGCATATTGCTGCTGTGGAGCAAATACCAGTAAATGTGCGGGTAGTTGTGTTTGAGGGGCATGAGTGAGGCGGATGCTGATTCGTGCCTGCGCTTCTTTGCGCAGATCTTCTAAGCGAGCCGCTTGTGTGCTGTCTGCACCTGCTCCTATGGTGGTTAGCGGCATAGCACGCATCGCATAGAGATCACCTGATAGCAAGTGAGCTAGCCGGTAATTTGGTTGTTCTTTGAGTAGGGCATCAACAGTGGCTCGTGCATTGGCTAAATTGCCGCTACGGATATGATCAATGGCTGACAAAATTCTTTGTTCAGGCGTGCCCACACTCGCCACCCCTACTTTTTCTTCTAAAAAGCGAGGGGCTGCAGGGGCAGAGGCAATGGGGCGGGCGGGGGGTGCAAGCATCAAAAGAGCGAGCAGGCAAGCGCTACGCTTGCCCCAGATAAACAAACTACTCATACGTAATTAGAAGCCTGTCCGTTCTTCTCGGATCAGCCAGCGGCTGCCCGATTTTTCCAAAATTAAAGTTTTGCCAGTACTACTGGATAGGTGGCTTGCTTTGTAGTGCTGACGAAAGCGTACTTTGGCTGTGCCATTGTCTGCAATGTCAATTTTCATGTCTGATATTTTAACGTTAATTGATTTTGGGCTGCTAATGCGCTGGCGACGCTCTTCGCTCCAGGCACTGAATTTCTGAGTGCCCGGGGTTTTGAAATTATTGCTATAAGCTGCCAGGTAGCCCGCTACATTTTGTTTGCTCCAGGCTTGAGCCCAGCTTCTTACCGCACCGGCAATCTGCGTCTTATCCGCATCAAGTGTGTTCGGTTTTGGAGCCGGTGTCGGGGTGGGGGGGGTGTTGGGCTTTGCTGTTGGGGCAACGGTTGGTGTTACTGTCGGCGCTGTTGTTGGCTTTACAGTAGGAGCAGGGCTTGGCAGTGCTGTTGGCTTGGGCTCGGGTACAGCAGGCTTGCTCGTTAGTGGTGTGGCTTGTGCTGTTTTGACCGGTGCGGAATTTGTTTTGGCTGCGGGGGTGCCAAACAGGCTGCCGACCATTTTTAATTTACCCTGTACTGCCGGATTACTGCCTTCTAGTTGCAATGCTTTGTCGTACGCTTGTGAGGCAAGGCGTGCATATAGATCACCCAGGTTCTCATGGGCTGTTGCATAAGACGGATTGGTTTGTATGGCCATTAGCAGGGCTGCCCGCGCCTTATCCAGCTGGTTTTGCTGTGCATATAATACCGCCAGATTGTTGTAAGGCTCCGGAAGCTGAGGGTTATCTGCCGATAGCTGGGTGAAGGCTTTGATACCTTCTTCAGTTCTGCCCATTTCAGTCAGAATAATTCCGCGTAAAAAGCGGATTGAGGGCTCTTTAGGTGACTTGGCTAAGTATTTATCTGCACGGTCAAGTGCCTGCGGCAATTGTTTGGATTTGAGCAGCTGTTGAATATCCTCGGCATCCCCAGCGTAGGCGCTAAAGGACAGGAAAAGTGGTACAAAGGCTAGGGCAATGCGACGCAGTGTCATATGTGTATCCGAAACAGTTGGTCAGACGCTAAACTGGGGGAGTTTAACAAAAAATGGGCTCTTTTGTCGCAATGAACCTGCCCCTTGCTGTGTTATCTGTCCTGCCTTGGTGATATTGAATGTTTTTATGACGCTTGTGTGATCTGACATCCTAAATTTGTACACGATGGGCTGCCGGACAGGTAAATGGTGCGGTTTAAGTCCCTTTTACAAATATTGATAAATCAAATTTGTTTGATTGTGTTACTTCCGGTTTAGCTCAAAACGATTCAAAAGTGATAAGTTCGCTGGCATTTATTTTCTTAGTCAGGTTTTATATGAATCAGTCTTTTAAACTGGATTTTTGTCGGCTGATTTGTGTTTGTTGATAGCATTTTATTTTATGCTTCGTGCCCTTTCGCATGAGTGCTTTCTTGATGTTTTATAGCAAAGAGTTTGAGGGAAGTTCTGGCCATAATTAAGAAATATCGTATTTTCACCGGTGCGCTTTTGTGTAAGGAGCGTTACACTGAAACGTTTATCTTAGTTTTTTGGGCATCGCCATGCAGATTACTGTCGTCAAACACCCTCTTGTTCAACATAAACTGGCGCTATTGCGTGCGGAGAATGTAAGTACCAACAAGTTTCGCTTACTCACAGAAGAATTGGCACGATTATTGGCTTATGAAGCAACGCGTGATTTACCATTAGAATCAACGATGATTGCGGGTTGGTGCGGTCCTGTCGAAGTGCAGCAGGTTAAGGGCAAAAAACTGACGGTGGTGCCGATTTTGCGAGCAGGGATTGGCATGCTTAATGGAGTGCTGGATCTAGTGCCTTCAGCAAAAATCAGTGTGGTGGGGTTGGCGCGTAATGAAGAAACACTGCAGCCTGAGCCTTATTTTGAAAAATTTGTGGGCAATCTTGAAGATCGGCTGGCGTTGATTATTGATCCGATGCTCGCTACAGGCGGCTCTCTGGTTGCAACGATTGATATGCTCAAGCGTAATGGTTGTAAAGATATTAAAGCGATTGTGATGGTTGCTGCGCCAGAGGGCGTGAAGCTGGTGAATGATGCGCATCCTGATGTAGAAATTGTCGCCGCTTCGCTTGATAGTCATTTAAATGAGCAAGGCTATATTATTCCGGGCCTGGGTGATGCGGGCGATAAGATTTTTGGTACGACAAAGTAATCCGTGTTTCCAGTTTTAAATCATCCCCCTCAAAGAAGGGGGATTTTTATATCTGAGTTATTCCAGGGGCGGGATTTATGTGGTTTGCTTTAAAGCAATTTGTGTCCGGGGCGCAAATACTATTTGTGGCGTTTGGTGCTTTGGTTCTGGTGCCTTTGTTAACGGGTTTAAATCCTGCAATGGCCTTGCTGGGGGCGGGCGTAGGGACTTTGGTGTTTCAGTGGATTACCGGTCGTAAAGTGCCGATTTTTCTTGGCTCTTCTTTTGCCTTTATTGGCCCCATTATTTTTGCTATGCACACCTGGGGGCAGGCTGCTACGCAGTTTGGTTTGTTTGCAGCGGGCTTTATGTATTTTGTGATTGCAGGTCTGATTAAATGGCGTGGTATGGGCTTTATTCATAAGCTATTACCGCCGGTGGTAATTGGTCCTGTGATTATGGTAATTGGTTTGTCTGTTGCAGTGGCCGCTTCTGGTATGGCGATGGGGCTAGGGGGGGCAAGCAGTTGGTGGCTTATGATACCTCCTTGTTTTTGGCGGCCATTTCCCTGGGGACAACCATTGTGGTTTCAGTCTTTGCCGGTGGTATGCTGCGCTTAGTACCAATTTTATCCGGCGTGGTGGTTGGCTATGTAGCAGCGATTTTTCTGGGGGTCATTGATTTTACGGCCATCGTTGCGGCGCCCTGGTTTGCCATGCCGCATTTTGTCAAACCGGAGGTGAATTGGGCTGCGGCTTTATTTATGCTGCCGGTTGCGATTGCACCGACGATCGAGCATATCGGTGCGGTGATGGCTGTGGGGCAGGTCACCGGGGACGATTACACCAAGACACCGGGCTTACATCGCACGCTGGCAGGTGATGGGTTTGGTGTGTGCTTTGCAGGTTTAATTGGTGGCCCACCTATTACGACGTACTCGGAAGTCACAGGCGCGCTGATGATTACGCGTAATTTTAATCCGGTGATTATGACCTGGGCTGCAGTACTGGCGGTGATTCTGGCTTTCTTTGGCAAGTTTAATGCGGTACTTCAGTCAATTCCGCTGCCAGTCATGGGCGGAATTATGGTATTGCTGTTTGGTACGATTGCCAGTATTGGCTTGAAAACGTTGATAGACGCTAAGGTTAACCTGATGGCGCCACGTAATTTAGTGATTGTCTCAGTGGTGCTGACCTGCGGGATAGGTGGCCTGATGTTGAAAATTGGTGATTTTAATCTGGCGGGTGTAGGTTTGGTTAGTGTGCTGGCTATTGCCATTAATTTACTTCTACCTGCTGAGCAAGAGAGTGCTGTTTAGTCAGATGATAGGCGAGTTGTTGCATTCACTCGGACAGAAGTATTAAACACCTGTTTGGACATTTACTGCGAGTGCTTGGAATCAATGATGCTGGGTTTTTAGTAAGGCCGAAGATTGATCTCTATATCGGCGTTTTCTTCCATTTGGGGGAAAGTGTCAAATTGCACTACGCAGTAGATTTTCCAGCCATTCTCGCCTCGTCTGACATGGTAGCAGGTGCCATTTGCCATGGAACGTCGTCTAGTCGTGTTACTGATCAAATGAGTTTAACGGAGGCGAAATGAGCATCAAGATAAAGAACATCTTCGATCTTATAGCTTGCACCCATAAAGCCCTGCTGTTTAAACCAGTTGAGTAGGCCTGCTGTTGCGGGAAGACGTAAATCCATTGTTTCCCAGGCCGTGCCCTGCCCTTGATGGACGGTCATAAAGGGTAAAGCAAACATGGATGAAGTTGCGTGTGGATCTAAGTTTGAATAAGCCTGGTCATATTGTTCAAAAAAGGTTTCTAATTCTTGATTCACTTTTGCAGCTACAGTATTTGGTGTTTTTTCGTTTGTACAATAGGGCTGAAGAACAGCACAACAATTTACTTGTAAACTGATGGTTTTTTTTGATGAACTGAATTTATTTCGGGGCGTGCCATTTGAGATGTGCAGCATTTTTATTGAAGGCTATCGTATCTTTATTGGGACAATCCTTAATTTATACGCTGGGGTTTGGCGTGAATCAGCATGATTGTTTTGCCAGGCATGCTGATTTTGCACATCCAGTCATTAACGCACTTTAATGCCTGTCCAGTATCGGCTGAGTAAGCGCCGCTCTTTCGCATCATATGCACGTAATAAGGTCCACTTGGTAAAGTCTTGTGGTTTAGGGTTAAGTACAGGATGCTGGCTGAGCTCTGGGTCTAAAAAAGGTGTGGCGCTACTGACAGGGCTGATCCCCCCACTGGCTTTTGATTGTGCCGCTGCCGTTTTTCCTTCCAGCAGAAAATCAATAAATTGATGGGCAAGGTCCGGTCTTGGCGCGTCTTTCATGATGGCGACAGTGTCCATCCACCATTCATTACCTTCTTTTTGCGCGGCAAACTCCAGCTGAAATTTACGTTTGGTCTCTTTGACTTCGCGGCGCGCCTGAAATAAATCTGAGCTATTGCCCATTGCCAGCCAGATATTGCCACTGGCAAGTTGACGGCTATAGCTATCGTTATTAAATGCGGCCCAATAGGGCTTTGCCTTGCGAATAACATCGCTGGCTGCGGCTAAATCCTCTTGTTTCCCTGAGTTGGGATCTTTCCCCAAATACATCAATGCTGCGGCAAATAACTCGCGCGAGCTATCTAAAACAGTGACCTTGTTTTTTATTTTTTTGAGTTGTTCAGGGTCGAAAATGGCGGCCCAGCTGCTGGGGTCTACACCTGCTGCTTTCAGTTTTTCTGCGTTATAGCCCAGCAGCGTTACGCCAATCATAAAGGGTTGGTGATAGGTATTGTCGTTGTCGTAGGGCACACGCAAAAAGGCAGGCAGAATATCTTTGCTATGGGGAAGTTTACTTTTATTGAGGGCAAGTAGTTTATTGGGGGCAATGAGCGCGGGCAGAACAAAAGTGGAGGGGAAAATCAGATCATAACCCTTGGCTCCTGCAGCTAGCTTGGCAAGCAGCTCTTCGTTGTCGCCGTAATAGCTTTGCTCGACACGGCATTGGCAGCGCGCTTCAAAGGCTTTGATGGTACTGGCGGGCATGGAGTTGCTCCATACATAAATCGATAATTTGTCGGTCGCATTTGCCCAGGATACATGAAGTAAAAAACCTAAAAATAACCATTTCCACATGGTGTGTGTTTCCTATTGAGTGAGTTTGGGGTTTGGTTAGAGTCTAAATAAGCACTCTTTTATTAAATCGAGTTTAAAAAAGGCGCAAAGATATCATGTAAGTGCTTATTGCCGCATTGTTGAAGCACACGCCCAGATGCCTATCTGCACTTGGTTACGGTAGAATGGGCTGTATCTAAGTATCTACAGAAAACTATTCAGACATGAGTAATGAATCCCCGGTTGTAAGTAATTTTATTCGTAGCACGATTGAGAGCGATCTTGCCAGCGGCAAGCATACCTGCATTCAAACGCGTTTTCCGCCTGAGCCTAATGGTTATTTGCACGTTGGTCATGCCAAATCGATTTGTCTGAATTTTGGAGTCGCTCAGGATTACCAGGGCCAGTGCAATTTGCGCATGGATGACACCAATCCAGAAAAAGAAAACGAAGAATTTGCGCAAGCTATTGCCAGTGATGTGAAATGGCTGGGTTTTGAATGGGCGGGTGAGATTCGGCATGCCGCTGATTACTTTGATCAACTTTATGCTTACGCCGAAGAATTAACCCTGGCGGGCAAGGCCTTTGTGTGTGAGCTGAATGCCGAGCAAATGCGTGAATACCGTGGCAATTTTGAGGTGCCGGGTAAAAACAGCCCTTTCCGTGATCGTTCCATTGAAGAAAATCTGGATTTATTCCGCCGCATGAAAGCGGGTGAATTTGCTGATGGCAGTAAAACGTTGCGCCTTAAAATTGATATGGCTGCGCCAAACTTGAATTTGCGTGATCCGGTGATTTACCGTATCAAGCGTGCGCACCATATCCGTACCGGTGATCAATGGTGTATCTACCCTATGTATGATTACACCCATTGTATTTCTGATGCGCTGGAAGGCATTACCCACAGCCTGTGTACGCTCGAATTTGCTGATCACCGCCCGCTTTACGATTGGGTGCTGGATAATATTACGATTGATTGTCACCCACAGCAGATCGAGTTCTCGCGTCTTGAGCTGCTGTATACCATGACTTCCAAGCGTAAGCTGGCAGCTCTGGTGAACGAAGGCCTGGTGTCAGGCTGGGATGATCCGCGCATGCCGACTGTGATTGGTATGCGTCGCCGCGGTTATACACCTGAAGGCATTAAGTTGTTTGCCCAGCGAGTGGGTGTGTCCAAATCAGAGAACGTGGTTGATCTAAGTATTCTGGAAGGCGCAGTGCGTGAGCAATTGGAAGGCAGCTGCCCGCGCATTATGGCCGTGCTTCGCCCGCTTAAAGTGACGCTGACCAATTACGAAGAAGGCGTTACTGCTGCCCGCACTGCGCCTTACCACCCGCAACATCCGGAGTTTGGCGAGCGCAATGTACCTATCTCGCGCGAGATCTGGGTGGAGCAGGATGATTTTGCCGAAGTGCCGCCGTCAGGCTGGCAACGTCTGACTGTGGGTAGTGAAGTGCGTTTGCGCTACTCCTATGTAATGAAGTGTGATGAAGTCGTTAAAGACGCTGCGGGCAATGTGATTGAACTTAAATGCAGTCTGGATATGGCGACACTGGGGCAAAATCCGGTGGGACGTAAGGTAAAAGGTGTAATTCACTGGCTGTCAGCAGAGCATGCTGTGGCTGCCGAAGTGCGGCTTTATGATCGACTGTTTACGACTGCACGCCCGGATGCAGTACGTGGTGCGGATGGCGAGTATGCAGATTTTCGCCAGTTTATTAACCCTGAGTCACTGGAAGTTGTTACGGCCTATATAGAGCCCGTAGCGCGCGATTTAGCACCAGAAACCCGCTATCAATTCGAGCGTCTGGGTTATTTTGTCACCGATCGCAAAGACCATATTGCCGGTGAAAAAATCGTCTTCAACCGCGCGGTTACACTGAAAGACACGTGGAAAAGCGCAGCGTGAACAAATGGCTGGCCGTAATTTTGCTGGCGGGTAGTAGTGCGGCGTTTGCAGCGACACCTGCTTTACTTTATCAGGGGGATGCAGGGCAGCATCCGGTGCAAGTGGCTTTGGCCTATTTGAAAGATAAAATCAGCAACTCTGCCGGGCAGTTTGAATATCAGCGTTTAGATATCCGGCAGCGCTCGCAAGGGGAGGATTTTTCACGGACTCAAGTGAGCGTCGAAATGAGGGGCTTGATGGATGATAGCGTGGACAGCCAACGCTACCGTCTTAAAATGGCTTTTGTGGATACGGCCTGGGTGATTGTCGAGCAGCAACAAGATCACAGCTGTCGCCGTGGTGTTAAGGGTTATACCAAACAGCTTTGCCGTTAAGCTTATGAATGGTATGCGTTATCTCTGTGGATGATTTGTTTCATCCCGCTTTTCAGCAAATAGCCCGGGATAAGGGGCTATTTGCTTAAAAAGGAAAGTTACTTAATGAGTCAATTACAAAACGATACTTTTTTGCGTGCACTATGTCGTGAGCCTGTGCCCTACACACCGGTCTGGCTGATGCGCCAGGCCGGGCGTTATTTGCCCGAGTACTGCGCTACCCGCAAAGTGGCCGGATCTTTTTTGCAGCTGTGCAAAAATACTGAGCTTGCCACCGAAGTGACCTTGCAGCCGCTGGAGCGCTATCCGCTTGATGCTGCAATTTTATTCAGCGATATCCTGACCGTGCCTGATGCCATGGGCCTGGGTTTGTATTTTGCAGAAGGGGAAGGCCCGAAGTTTGAGCGGCCACTGCGGGACGAGCGCGATATTCTGGCGCTGACCGTGCCAGATGTAGGCACTGAGCTGCGTTATGTGACCGATGCGGTGTCATCTATCCGTAAGGCTTTAAATGGCCGTGTACCCCTGATCGGTTTCTCGGGCAGTCCGTTCACTCTTGCTTGCTATATGATCGAAGGCGCAGGCTCTGCAACATTTAGCCGTGTTAAAACCATGCTTTATGATCGGCCTGATCTCTTGCACCATATCCTGGATGTGAATGCCCGCACTGTGATTGATTATCTGAATGCGCAAATTGAAGCAGGCGCTCAGGCAGTGCAGATTTTTGATACCTGGGGAGGTGCTTTGGCCTATGGCAAGTATCAGGAATTTTCGCTCAATTATATGAAGCAGGTGATTGCCGGCCTTAAGCGTGAGCATGACGGGCGTAAAGTGCCGGTGATTGTGTTTACCAAGGGTGGTGGTCTGTGGCTGGAAGATATCGCTAATAGTGGTTGCGATGCAGTAGGGCTGGATTGGACTGTTGATCTGGCTGATGCACGTCGCCGTATCGGTGATAAAGTGGCTTTGCAGGGTAATTTTGATCCGAATGCGTTGTTTGCCAATCCCGCTGCAATCGAGTCTGAAGTTGATCGCTTACTGGCAAGTTTTGGTGAAGGAGAGGGACATGTATTTAATCTGGGCCATGGTATTTCACAATTTACTAACCCTGATCATGTAACCACTCTGGTGGATAGTGTGCATAATCTATCTCAAAAATATCATCAAATTCACAAGTAAAACAAGGGCTTATATTCTTTGTTTTCTCATGATTTTTAAATATAAGCCCGAGTTATACACAACGTGCATGATTACTAAGTGCGACTTGTCAAGTATTAAAGATAAATTAATTGTTTGTTGCGTGTTTTTGTAACTCATTGATTTTAAAGTAATTAATTTAAAGTTCAAAAAATAGGCAAGCTAAGCATATCCCCGATTTTATTGGGGTTTGTGCACTTATCTTCAGTTAATCCACAAAGTTATCCACATAATCTGTGGGTAGTCTTGTTTTGCTTATATCTGCAGGGCGTTTATGACCGGAGTATTAAAAAAATGCTGCTACGTTTCAGTGGCGCTCGATGTTCCGCTTACACGCCTTTTTGAATACCGCTGCATTGAAGCGTCTTTGCCAAAGATCGGGGCGCGGGTGATTGTGCCCTTCGGCCCGCGCCGCTTGGCGGGGGTGGTACTGGGGGTGGCGAGTGAAACGCAGTTTGATAGCAGCAAAATACGCCCGGTCGTTGCTTTGCCCAATGATATGCCGCCCTTGCCTGAGGATGTACTGGCGCTTGGCCGTTTTTGTGCCGAGTATTACGGCCATCCCTTAGGGCAAGTTCTGGCCACTGCGCTGCCGGTTGCGCTGCGCCAGCCTAAGGTCTTTGTGCCGCCAGAGCCCAGTGGCGTTTATCAAGCCACCGATTTAAATGCCTTATTACAAAGCTTGTCTGCCCGCGCGACGGCCCAAAAACAATTGGCCCTGATGCTGGCGCAGCCTATGGCACGTGCCGAGTTGGCCGCGGCATCTCCCAGTGCGAGTAAATGGCTGAAGAATTGGATGGAAGCGGGCTGGGTGGCTTTTACAGAAACGTTGCCTGATGTGATTCCCTTGCCCGCAGGGGCTGCCGAGGCGAATGCCGAGCAGGCCGCAGCCATTGCCGCGATTGATGGCAGCCATGCTGCTTTTGCTGCCTTTTTGCTGTTTGGAATTACCGGTAGTGGCAAGACCGAAGTCTATTTGCAAACCATCGCCGCTTGCCTTGCACGAGGACAGCAAGCTTTGGTGCTGGTGCCGGAGATCAACCTGACGCCTCAATTGGAAGCGCGTTTCAGAGCGCGCTTTCCCACGGCCCGCATTGTGGCCTTGCATAGTGGCCTCAGTGATAAAGAAAGGGTGCTCAATTGGCTGTCTGCCAGCCGGGGCGAGGCGCATATTGTGCTTGGCACGCGTCTGGCTGTGTTTACACCTATGCCGCGCTTGGGAATGATCGTGGTGGATGAAGAACACGACGCCTCGTTTAAGCAGCAAGAAGGCCTGCGCTATTCGGCGCGTGATGCCGCTGTGTATCGGGCGCATCAGCGGCAAGTGCCGATTGTGCTCGGCTCGGCCACACCGGCACTGGAAACCTGGCACAACGCCCGTTCGGGGCGCTATCGCCTGATTACTTTGCAACACCGCGCTGTGGGCGGCGCAATGCCCCCTATAATCGAAATTATTCCCATGCATCGCGCCAAGGTGGTGGAAGGTCTGCATCAGGCTACTTTAAACATCATGCGTGACCATTTGGCGGCGGGTCAGCAGGTGCTGGTGTTTATTAACCGTCGCGGCTATGCGCCGGTGCTCTCTTGCGGTGAATGCGGCTGGCTGGGTGAATGTAAGCGCTGTTCGGCCAAGCTGGTGCTGCATTTAAAAGAGCGCCGTTTGCGCTGCCATCACTGCGGTGACGAGCAAATGATTCCGACGGCTTGCCCGGATTGCGGTAATCAGGATATACGTCCGCTTGGGCAGGGAACACAGCGGATTGAAGCCGCTTTAGAAACATTGTTCCCTGATGCCAAAATCTTACGTATCGATAGAGACAATACAAGGCGCAAAGGTAGCCTGCAGGAAATGCTGCGCCAGGTAAGTGCGGGCGAGGCCAATTTGCTGGTGGGCACGCAAATGATGGCCAAGGGGCATGATTTTCCGGCGCTTAATCTGGTGGTGGTATTAAATGCTGATGCGGGTTTGTTCAGTGTCGATTTTCGCGGAGAAGAGCGTATGTATGCCCAGCTCTTGCAAGTAGCTGGGCGTGCGGGGCGGGCAGGCACGCAAGGGCGGGTGCTGATTCAGACCGGCTATCATGATCACCCGTTTTATGGTCAGTTGCTGGCGCAGGATTATGCGGCCTTTGCGGATGCTCAGCTGGATGAGCGTCGTAGCATGCAGCTGCCGCCTTTTGCAGCTTATGCACTATTACGTGCCGAGGCAGAAGAGGGAGCGCTGGCTAAGGCATTTTTGCAGCAATTGCAAGCTCTGCTTGCTGATGCGGCAGGCGTACAGATGTTTGATCCGATTGCTGCCACCATGCAGCGTAAGGCAGGGATGGAGCGCTGGCAGCTGCTGGTGATGAGTGACACACGTCATCCCTTGGTGAACGCCTTAAAACGGATTGCGCCCATGCTGGAGGTCCGCAATAATAAAGTACGCTGCATTCTGGATGTAGATCCGATTGAGATGTAGTCGTGAAACTAAAACACAGAAAGCCATGTATTTATGTCGGTTTTTTTAAGGCAAAAAAAAGCCTTCCATCGCTGGAAGGCTTTTGCATTGGCCAGGGCACTAGTGAATGCCGCCGCTGGCCTGAAAGTGTTTCTCCAGTTTGTTTACACCTGCAGCCATCAGCAGGGTAAGAATCAGGTAGAGGAACGAGATGGTGAGGTAAGGCTCCCAGTAGCGAGAATACGCACCAGCGACTGTTCTGGCGGCGTAAGCCAGCTCGGCTAAACCAATGGCAGATACCAGCGAGCTGTCTTTGAGCAGCATAATGGCTTCATTGCCTAGTGGTGGCAGCATGCGTCGGAAGGCTTGCGGGATAATCACAAAACGCATGGTTTGCCAGTAATTCATACCCAGGGAGCGGGATGCTTCAAATTGGCCTTTGGCTATCGACTGAATCCCTGCACGGAAGATCTCGGTGATATAAGCGCCGGCATTCAGGGTGAGCGCCACAAGGCCAGACATAAATGCGCCGTAGTCCTGGCGAAGTGTGGAGGCCAGATCCCCACTGATAAGCAGGCCATCAGAGGGATGCACTAGCATTGGCATGACGGCAAAGTGGGTGAGTAGAATTTGCACAAATAAAGGCGTGCCGCGGAAAAATGTGACATAGGCAGAAGAGGGCCAGCGGACTAAAAAGCGGACCGGGTATTTCCATAGGCCGTGTTTGACGTCGGCAAGGCGGGCCATTCCCGCAAATAAGCCAATTAATGTACCAAAGACAACCGCAATCAGGGTAATGCCGATGGTCATCTTCATGCCATCAATAAAGAGTGAGCGATATTCCCAGACAACTTGTAATTGAAAATTAGAAAGAATGGGAACGGCTGTTTGTATTTGTTGCCAAAATGTAATGAAATCCATTGTCATGCCATATTCATGGTTACGGAATAAAAAAACGCAAGCCCAGCAGGCTTGCGCATCTGAAAGAGATTAATGCGATTTTAAAGGATTAAGCTTAACTACCGAAGTATTTCTTATGGATTTTGTCGTAAGTACCATCAGCTTTAATTGCAGCGATACCTTTGTTTAGTTTTTCTAATAGTTCTTTATTACCTTTCTTTACAGCGAATCCATAGTATTCTTTTGCGAAAGTTACATCGTCAATGGTTTTGAGACTTGATGATTTATTATTAGTCATGAAATTAATAACGACGCCATTGTCGGCAACGACAGCATCTACACCGCCATTTAGTAATTCTTTAAGGGCTAGTGGCGTAGATTCAAAGCGTTTGATATTCGAGCTGGTTTTGCCGAGTAGCTTTTGAACGACTTCATCACCGGTTGTACCCGTTTGAACGCCTACTTTTTTTTCTTTCAATGCCGTAAAGTTGCTTATGGTGCTTTTTTTGCCAATTGCAATTAGTTGCTTGGCTTCAAAATATGGATCAGAAAAATCCATGCTTTGTTTGCGTTCCGGTGTAATGGTGACGGCAGAGACGACTAAATCACGATCACCAGAGCTAAGCGTCGCAAAAATACCTTCCCAGGGGGTATTGTGTAGCTGAATGTCTATACCTGCTTTGAGTGCAACTGCTTTAATGATGTCTATGTCAAAACCGACAATTTCTTTTTTCTCATTTACAGATTCAAACGGTGCATAAGCGGCATCGGTGGCAACCTGGTAAGCTTTTGCAGCATATGCAGGAGTAACGAGCAGCGTGGTACTGGCGAGCAATAGAATTATATTTTTTTTGCTGAACATGTTGTATCTCCGCTTTGGGGGGGGGACCGATTCTCTGGCTTTAAGCATTCGGTAAAGCAAGACTAAGTGCTGCCCTATGATTTGAATATCAGGCTAATCCCGCATTTTAAACACAAAGTTTTTTTTGATTAAATAGAAATACTTGTTGGGTGCCAGGTTATTGAATTAACAGGCTTAATGCGAGATGTTGCATTAAAAAAACCGGCAAATATACCGGTTTTTTTAATGTCATAATCATTTTACTGAGCAGGTTTTAGCCCATCATTTCTTCCATGCCACAGGTGAGGTCTTTAATTTCAATAAGCTGAGCATTCAAGGTCTCAATATCAAGGGCCAGAGCGTCGAGTGATAATGCGGGCAGGCTGGCGGCCAGTTTCTGTACGTCTGCGCTGTTTTTTTCATTTTGGGTCAGTAGCAAGGCAAGGTGCAACAGATGGCTTAATTTGGAGCTGGGCTGTTGATCATTTGGTATATTTTGGTATTTAACAGCCATTTGAATTTCAATCGGGAAATTCCAGCGGCGGGCAAGCTCTTCCCCCACCATAACATAATCAAAGCCAATATTATTAGTTTCCAGCGCTACACGATCTGCAGCGCCATTTTCTACATATTGATCAATTTTTGCTGCTAATTCGGGTGCCACGATATGAATAAGCATTTCGCCAATACTGTGAATCATGCCAGTGGTAAAGGCGATTTCACCATTATATTTGGCATGCTTGGAAAGCCATTTAGCCAGCGTGGCCACGCGCAGACTATGTTTCCAAAAACGCTTACGATCAAAGCCAGGGGTTGTAATAAATGCGCCTGTAACACCGGAGGCAACTACTAAGGTTCGGACAGTGTTAAACCCAAGGACAACTACTGCTTCGTTTACAGATGCAATTTGTCTGGATGCGCCAAAGTGGGCGGAGTTAGCCAGGCGAAGTACTTTTGCGGTAATAACCTGGTCGAGCGAAATTTTTTTTGCAATGGTCTCGATATCAATATCATCTTTGCTAAAGCTATCAATGAGTTCTTGAACAACCTTGGGTATAGTCGGCAGCTTGTGCGTTTGTTCGAAAACTTCTTCAAGTTTCATGGTGTTACTCTCCCGTATTGCGTGCATTTCTATGCGAATGCCGTTTTTATCCTAGTTCAAGGCAGGGCTATCCGCTAGCGAATCCAAGACTGTCGTTTAATAAAAAGGCGACGCTAGGGTCGCCTTTTTAGATTACGTCATTATGACGCTTACTTAGCTTCACCTGCAACGACTTCGATGACTTCCCACTTGCCACCTTTCACTTGATAGACCGTGATCGGGCCGTTTTTAATATCACCCTTTTCATCAAAGCTAATGGTGCCTGTTACACCTTTGTATTCGATCTTTTGCAATTCAGGCAGGTATTTTGCAGGATCAACGGAACCTGCTTTTTTCATGGCTTCAATCATGACTTTAGTTGCATCGTAATTGTAAGGAGCATAGAGGTTAACGTCTACACCAAACTTTGCTTTGAATTTTGTTAAAAATTCGGTGCCGCCCGGCATGCTTTCTTTAGATTGACCGGGGCTCGAAGATACCATGCCTTCAGAATCTGCACCTGCTAGTTTAATAAACTCAGGAGTTTGTGTGCCATCTCCCCCCATTATTTTTGCGGCAATACCTAGTTTTTTAGCTTGCTTTTTAAGGGGGGCAGCTTGTGCATCCATGCCGCCATAAAAGACGAGATCGGGTTTTGCACCCTTAATGCTGGTCAGAATCGCATTAAAGTCTGTTTCTTGATTGGTGGTAAATTCTCGTTTAACGACTTCGGCCCCAGCTGCTTTGGCGGCTTTTTCAAACTCATCTGCCAAACCTTGGCCATAAGCCGTGCGGTCATCAATAATGGCTATTTTTTTAGCGGCTAGTTTTTTAACGGCAAAGTCACCAAGTACTTTTCCCTGCTGAGCATCATTACTCATCACGCGAAAAGCTGATTTAAAGCCTTGTGCTGTGTAAGCAACGGCGGTGGCTGACGGGGAAATTTGCGGAATTCCTGCATCCGCATAAATCTTGGATGCGGGAATGGTCGTGCCAGAGTTCATATGGCCAATAATGCCGACAACTTTCATGTCGACAAAGCGCTGGGCTACGGTTGTGGCCGTTTTAGGATCGGCCTGATCGTCTTCGGAAACCAGTTCAAATTTAACTTTTTTCCCCGCAATATCAGCACCGCCTTCGGCATTGATTTCATCAATAGCCATGCGTGTGCCATTTTCGTTGTCTTTGCCAAAGTGTGCATTATTGCCGGTAAGCGGGGCTGAGTGAGCAATTTTTACTGTATCGCTGCCAGCTACGGGAGGGGCTGTTACTGTAGCGGCCTGGCTGGCCATTTCTTTGGGGGGTTCCTGTTTACCACAAGCGCCAAGAGCCAGAATGGCAGCCGCGATAAGGCTGTAACGTGCAATAGTCATGTCTTTATTCCTTGGTGTGAATTATGGTTTCAGCAGGCTGATGCCTGCCTTATTAGAGGCTATTCGGTATTGACATCGCAATTGAATTTCTGCAAACAGAGAGGAGCTGTATCTAAGGCGCAACAGCTCCGCTTACCTCCGTCAGATTAAGATTTTGTGAAGATTAAATGGCTTGACCGGTGTGTCAGAGATCGTTAATGCTGTCTTCTTTTACGCATTTTTGAAGACTGGATTACTTCATTGAGCATCGCTTTAGATGAAAAATGAGCCCGATTTTTGGGGCTGCGAGAGGGGGAAATCTTTGTTGCCGGAGCGGGATGTTCTGCGTTAAAACGCAGCAACTTCATGTATGGTCTGTTCATAGGAGCCCCAGTTCTGCCATTGAGATTACCTGGTGCGCGGCAATAATGCAGTGATCAAGCAGGGTTACGTCGATCGTTTCCAAAGTATTGCGCAACTGCTGGGTAATGTGAATATCTGCATCTGATGCTTGCGGGCTGCCGGATGGATGATTGTGCGCGACGATCACGGCTGCAGCATTTAAGGTTAAAGCTCGCCTTGCTACTTCACGCGGGTAAATCCGAGTCTCGGATAATGATCCTTTAAATAATGTTTCAGCACTAATTAACTGATGGGCTGTGTTTAAAAATAGCGCATGAAATTCTTCGTGATCCAGGCTGCGAAGGCGTAGTTTCAAAAAAGCTTTCACAGCTGCTGGCGAGGTAAATGCATCTGTCTGGCGAAGCTCTTCTTGCAGGGCTCGCTTGGACATTTCTAAAACAGCCTGTAGCTGGCAGTATTTGGCGGAGCCCATGCCGTGAACCTGACAAAGTGCATTGTGCGGTGCATGAAATAGTGCTTGTAAAGAGCCAAAATGCAGCAGCAAATCCCGGGACAGATCCACTGCGCTTTTGCCTTTTACCCCAACGCGCAAAAAAAGCGCCAGCAGTTCGGCATCACTCAGATTTTCTGCTCCATGGGCAAGTAGTTTTTCTCTGGGGCGCTCGTCTTCGGGCCAGTCGGTGATTGCCATGCTTTAGCTGCTTATAGATTGTTGTCTGTAGTTTAGGTGGCAGGCGTCAGCATGGCGGGGGGTCTGTTGTTTGGCGGTACAGATGGTATAAAGCCCAGCCTAGGGGGGGCTGAGTCTGTATGTTCAGGTGTCAGAATGCATCAAATATTGATTTGCAATACTTTGCATCGGCTTACTCATTAATTCAACAGTACTTACCATGGTCTATCCTCAGTTAAACTATTGTTTGTGTCCTATTGAAGAGAGCGCTTAGCAATGAGCCAAAAACGCATCGTACTTGGAGTAACCGGTGGCGTTGCCGCGTATAAATCAGTTGAGCTGGTACGCTTATTAACAAAAGCGTCTTATGAAGTTCAGGTGGTCATGACCGAAGCTGCAACAAAGTTTGTTGGGCCCGTGACATTTCAGGCCGTATCGGGGCGCCCGGTTTTTGTTGATTTATGGGATGGGCGAGCGCCAAATAATATGGCGCACATTGATTTAACCCGCGGTGCTCATGCCATTGTGGTGGCCCCGGCTACTGCTGATTTTATGGCGAAAGTTGCTAATGGTTTTGCCGATGATTTGTTGTCAACCCTGGTGGCAGCCAGAGACTGTCCGCTTTTATTAGCGCCTGCCATGAATCGGCAAATGTGGGAAAACCCGCCGAATCAGCGCAATGTGGCGCAGCTGATTTCTGATGGTGTACATATTCTGGGGCCTGGCGAGGGGGAGCAGGCCTGTGGTGAAATAGGTCTTGGCCGGATGCTGGAGCCAGAAGTGCTGCTGCAGCATATCGATGCTTTTTTTCAGTTGAAATTGCTGGCTGGTAAACGGGTCTTGATCACTGCTGGGCCCACTTTCGAGCGGATCGACGCCGTACGCGGCATTACTAACAGCAGCTCAGGTAAAATGGGCTATGCCATTGCCCGTGCAGCTTGGGAGTCTGGCGCAGATGTAGTTCTGGTGTCAGGTGAAACCGCTTTGCCAGAGCCGCTGGGCTGCCGCCGTATTGATGTGGTGAGTGCAGAGGAAATGTTGCAGGCCGTGAATGCCGAAGTAGAAGACACTGACATCTTTATTAGTGTGGCTGCTGTTTCTGATTACTATGTGCTTAACCCCTCCGAGCAAAAAATTAAGAAAGATGCGCACATCCTGACTCTGGAACTTGGCCCCAACCCGGATATTCTGGCCAATATTACCGCACGGGATCATCCTCCATTTTGTGTAGGTTTTGCTGCGGAATCCGAAAATCTGCTGGAATATGCAGAAGCGAAGCGCAAGCGCAAAAAGCTGCCTCTGCTGGCGGCTAATTTAGTGCAAAATGCAATGGGTTCTGATGAAAATGAAATTATTTTGCTTGATGATGATGGTGAAACGCGATTAACACGTGCCCCCAAGCTTGATGTTGCGCGCCGTTTGATTGCCCATATCGCACGGCTTTATCAAAAAAGGTAAGAAAATGTCTCGGATAGACGTAAAGATTTTAGATGGCCGGTTGCAAGAAAACCTGCCGCAATATGCTACCAAAGGCTCGGCTGGGCTGGATTTACGTGCCTGTCTTGATATGCCGATGGAGCTGGCTCCTGGTGTAACTCAACTTGTGCCAACGGGTATGGCGCTGCATCTGGATAATCCAGGCCTTGCAGCCATGATTTTGCCACGCTCGGGGCTTGGGCATAAGCATGGGATTGTGTTGGGTAATCTGGTGGGCCTGATTGATTCAGATTACCAGGGGCAAATTTTTGTCTCGGTATGGAATCGCAGCCAGGTGCCTTTCACCATTCAGCCTATGGAGCGCATTGCGCAGCTGGTGATTGTGCCCGTGGTACAGGTAGAGTTTAATCTGGTCGAGGAGTTTGCAGATTCAGATCGTGGTGAAGGGGGTTTGGAAGTACAGGTAAGCATTAATATGGAAAGTAGAAGTAGTTTTGTCACACAAACGATACGGGGGCTTTGTCCCCGTTTTGCGTTTTTAATTTGCTCAATTACTGCTTACAAGGAGTGGGTGTACTTAAAACAGCTCAACGCTTCCATTGGCGGGGCGATGAATGTTCAGGGTGTCAACAGGAGCGATAGTGACTTTATTGCGGCCATTACTTTTGGATTGATACAGCGCTTCATCAGCCCGCCCAAGCACGGTGCTGAGTACTTCGGAGTGAAGGAGACGGGTAAAACCGATGCTAATGGTGACCTGGCCTACCTGTGGAAATTGCATGCGTGCTACTCTTTCACGAAAGCGCTCCACGGCAAAAAGAGCACTGCTTTCCATTTGTGGCCCCATTAAAACGACAAATTCTTCTCCGCCAAAGCGAAATAAATAATCGCAGCTGCGAAAGCTCGCCTGCATGAGCTGTGCAATTAGCAGAAGGACTTCATCACCGTAAATATGGCCAAACTGATCATTGATACGTTTAAAGTGGTCAATGTCCATGACGGCTAAAAAATAGGCGTCGTCCTCATGTTGACGGCGGCGCTCACTTCCTTCCGAGGGAGGGATTCCGTGAAGGTTGGAGCAGGGGGCTTCCTCTTGTGAGCCCATGATTTTTTGGAATTGGCGCTCCAGCGTTTTTCGATTGAGTAACCCTGTCAGGGTATCTGTTTCACTATATTTGAGCAGGGATATATGATTTTCATAAATGCGTGTCATACCCTGCATCGCTCGTAAATCCTGTTGCTTAAAGGCTCGCTTACCCTGACAGTCGATTAAAAGATGGGGTTGGTTGTTTACTTTGAGGCAGCGCACCAGGCGAAAGTGGGTTATTTCAGTGATATTTTTTGAGTCAAGTAAAGTACTTTTAAGAAGCGGGTCGAAATCGGCGGAGTTACTATTGAGTGTATTGTGTGCCCGCCATTGCCAGGCTTGTTGAATCAATCCGTTGCTAAGACTTAAAGTTTTTTTGATTTGCCAGATTGTTTGTGTTTGTTCTGTCTGGAGATGGCAATGGTAAAAGTCGACTTGCTCCAAATCAAAAATTTCCTGCAAGCTTATGCCCAGGCTGATTAACAGCGCATCTCTATCATCTAAGCTGGTGAGGTTGGCCATTGCATCTAGCATAATAAAAGGCTTGAGAGGCATGACAATACTCCCGTTGGCGGTGTGGATTTTTTCAAGTAAGTTTTTTTATAGCTGATGCCTGATATTTCATTGTCTGTTTATTGGCAAGAGGCAGGTGGATGGTGAAATCTTTTTTAGATCGGTGAGTATGATAAGGATTGATTTATTAGGGGTTAGTCAGATAAAAAAAAGCCACTCATTAATTAATAAAATGAATGGCCTTTTTTATTTTACAAAAGATTTTACATTTGTGTTTGCAGGTAATTAGCTAGGCTAATGGCTTTAATTAAGCCAAGTTGTTGCTCCAGCCAGTGTGCGTGGTCCTGTTCGGTATCATCCAATAGCTTAACCAGCATATTACGGCTGACATAATCTTGTTCTTGCTCACAAATGGCGATTACCCGTTTGAGCGCGCTGGCGACATCGTATTCGGTCAGTAGATCATTTTGTAGCATAGAGGGGACATCAGAACCGATTCGTAAGGCATCTCGCCCGGCAACATCTGGTATGCCGCCCAGGAATAAAATGCGTGCAATCAGCAGGGATGAATGGCCAATTTCATCCTGACGTTCGTGATCAATGCGCTCAAAAAGCTTGCTATAGCCCCAGTTATGATACATCTGGCTATGTACAAAGTATTGGTCAACGGAGGTGAGTTCAGTTACCAGCAGCTCTTTCAGGGCTGCGATTACATTTTGTTTGCCTTGCATGGTGATATTCCTTATGCGTCGATTTGTGATTGGAGGTAATTTGCTAAACCCAGGGAAGCCTGCAGTTCGGCCTGGGTTTCCAGCCAATCAACATATTCTTCTTCCTCTTCGAGCAGATCTTCCAGAATGTCGCGTGAGACATAGTCTTGTTCAAGCTCGCAGGTTTCAATCGCTTGGCGCAAAGTGCTAAGGTGGGCACTGACCAGTTTTAAATCGCATTCCAGCATTTCTGGCGTATTTTCACCTATGTATAATTTACCCAGTTGCTGCAAATTTGGCAGGCCTTCCAGCATTAGAATGCGTGTAATAAGCTGGTCTGCCCGCTTCATTGCATCAATTGATTCATGGTAAACGGCATCATTCAGTTTTTTTAAGCCCCAGTTACGATACATGCGCGCGTGTAAGAAGAATTGGTTGATAGCAATTAATTCATTGCCTAGTACGCTATTGAGTGAGCTCAGTACGAGTTTGCTACCTTGCATTTTGTATTTTCCTTGTGGCTGGTCCAGCTTTACAATTTATGACTGGCAGGGACATTTGTCAGTTTTAACACCCTTCTAACTATGTGGGAATTCAAAATTACTGTTCATGATTTATCTGCTGTTTATTCTATTAGTATTTATGATTCCTCCATATTTTACCATTGAATCTTTTGTATTTTTTATTAGGAATAGTTCTTACTATTTTGCTGTGTTAATGAATAATCATTAAAAAGTCTGGTTGTAATGATAAATATCTGAAATATGTATAAGGAATAAAAACTATTATTATTTGTTGGCTATTTATGTTATTTTTTGCTGAAGATAATCGTGGTCTATAGGAGCACTTATGATATTGCCTGATGAAATTATTGCACTGGCACATCAATTGGCAGATGCCAGTGGCGTGATTATACGCCCTTATTTTCGAGGCTCTTTAGCTATCGATGATAAAAATGACCGTAGCCCTGTAACGATTGCTGACAAAGAAGCCGAGCAGGTAATGCGCGAGCTGATTCAAAAAATACGACCTCAAGACGGCATTATTGGCGAAGAGTTTGGCCGTGAGCGTGAAAATGCGGAATGGTTGTGGGTGTTAGATCCGATTGATGGCACCAAGTCGTTTACGGTAGGGCGGGCATTATTTGTTACTCTTATTGGCCTGCTGCACCATGGTAAGCCGGTGCTGGGCGTGATTAATCAGCCGATTCAAAATGAGCGCTGGCTGGGGATTACAGGGCAAGGCGCGTGGTTTAACGGTGAGCGGGTCGTGGTCAATCAAATTGAGCAGTTGCACTCGGCAAGGCTGGGAACCACTGGGCCGCAGTACCTGGATGTGGGAGCTGCGGGTTTTGCTCGTTTGTCCGAGCAGTGCCGATTTACTACTTATGGAGGTGATGGCTATTTGTATGCACAGGTTGCTAGCGGCTGGCTGGAGCTGGTTGTGGAAGAAGGCCTGAAATTGCATGATTTTGCAGCGTTGGCTCCTGTGGTGAACGGTGCAGGCGGGCGGATGACAGACTGGCAGGGCAGGGCGTTGGATATTCATAGTGAGGGGCGGGTTCTGGCTGCGGCTAACCCGGTATTACACGCAGCAGCGCTGCCATTTCTGCTGAACGCGGTATAATGAGCTTATTCGTCACATCTAACGTGGATTGCCATGTTTAAGAACACACAGTACGTTTCTGATTTTACCTTGTTTATGGATGACTATTTGGTGAAAAACCCGGAGGTTGCTCAGGGCCAGCTTGAGGGGCGTGCACTTTTGTGGGATAAAGCACCACTGGATCTGGATGAGCATTTACGCGCTATAGCATCTAAAGTGCAGCAAAAGCCTTATCCCTACCAAACTAATTAAGTTACGATAATTAGTAAATAAAAAACACCGCTATGTATTGAAATAGCGGTGTTTTTTTTATACATATTTCGGTTGAAATCAGGTGTGATATTGGCTGATTATAGTGTTCAGGGTGATAGCAATCTGGCGAAGTTCTTCGGATAGTTCACTGGTGCTGCTTGCGGTTGTATGATTTTGTTCGCTAGCCTGGGCGATTTTTTCAATATTGTTGGCAATATCCTGGCTGGCAGAGCTTTGCTCACTGATCGCATCGGCCATCTGGGCGATATCGCTAACCGTATTTTTGGATTGCTGTTCCAGGTTCGCCAGAGATTCTGCGACACTTTGGGTGTTGCGCACTCCGCTTTCAACCATCTTGCTGGCGTGCTGCATGCCTTCAGATGCAGTGCTGGTGTCTCTTTGTACTGCTTCAATTTTGCTGGTAATTTCGGTGGTGGCCTGGGTCGTTCTTTCGGCCAGTTTCCTGACTTCATCGGCAACAACGGCAAAGCCTCGGCCTAAATCACCTGCACGGGCAGCTTCAATTGCTGCATTGAGAGCCAGTAAGTTGGTCTGATCCGCAATATCTTTAATAACCATCACAATGCTGCCAATTTCACCCGAGCGCTGATTTAGCTGATCAATTACGGCTGCAGAGCTATTTATATTTTCGGCAATCTGGCGAATTTCATTGGCAGTGCGGTTGGCAGAAATTGCGCCTTCAGCCGCTGTTGATGCACCTTGTCTGGCTTCGGAATTTAGCCCTTCTGCGCTGGATGAAATCATATTCACACTTACTGATAATTCTTCAACCGCAGCCGCTGTCGCACTGGATGCAGAGGATTGTACGTGAGATGAGTCTGTCATCTGTTTTGCTGCAGACGAGAGCATTTCGGCAGAGCTGAGTAGCTGGCTGGAGTTTTTACGGGATTCGCTAATTACTTTACTCATATTGATGAGTAAGCGATTGATAACTGCAGAAGACTGGCTGATTTCATCTATCCCGGACTGGTTAAGCCTGAGTGCCAAATTACCCGTTTGATCTATTTCGCTAATAACAGCTTGTAATGCGGAGAGTGGTCTGCGAATGCTATGAATAATAATCAGAGCGCTGGCAATACCAATGAGTACAGCAATAAACATCAATATAATCGATGTATTGATTGTTGTTTTAGTAATTTGGCTGAGTGTTTTTTCCATCTTTTTTGCTTTATTGATGGCTTCATCTGCTAAATGTGTGAGGCTCTCTTGCATAGAGCGAATAGGCTCTTTATATTTGGAAAATTCAGCATTTATTTCTGATGCTCTTTCATATTTTTTGGATTTTACCTCATTAGATATATTGTTAAAACCTTCGGAGTAGGTTTTTAGATGTTGAGATAGTTCACTTAGTTTTTGTAAATCTTCAGCATCGGCGTTGGCAGAGCCATCTTTGATGGCTATATTGGCTTTTTCAAGGGCAGCATGCCATTTTTGATCGTATTCTTTAACTTTTTCGATGTTTTCAAAATTTAAAAAAATATCTTTTTCATATCGTCTTAAATCTGTAACCTGATGACGAGCTTCAAGTAGGTCAAGTGAGTAGTTTAAATCACGCTGCAGCATATTTTCTGTAAGACTGGCTTGTCGATTAAGGCCCCAAAGCCCAAGAGCACCCACGCTGATGAGCAAAAGCAGGAGTAGAGCAAAGCCTCCTACCAGCCTTGCGGCAATTGTAAATTTAGATAGCATGGGATTCTCCAAAAGGAAGCTTTGTTATGGATTGTAGAGTTGATTTAGCGTATTGCTAGTAGAAAGCGTTATAAATGAATAAATAATTAGTTTGGGGTGCTACTTGTAATTCAAGTGAGCAAAAAAATACCGTATCCAATTATTTGGATACGGTATTTGGAGTTACGCATAAGGTCAATCAGGTGTTAATTGCAGTGTCTAATATAATTACAAAATACGTCAGTATTTTTATACTTCTTTATTTTATAAAGTATCTATTTATTACGCATAAAGTCAGCTGTACGGAAAAATGCATCTTCTAAATGATCTCGTAATGTGTTTTCCATAGGGATTTCTTCCATGGCTTGAAACATGCACATTAGCCATTGATCCCGCTCGTCTTCGCTAATAGCAAAAGGCATATGACGCGCACGCAACATAGGGTGGCCATATTTTTCCATGAAGCGCTGTGGTCCGCCTAGCCAGCCAGATAAAAAATCGAATAATTTATCGCGAATGAGCGTGCTGTCCTCGTGGTGCATGGCGCGAATAGAGCTGGCACGCGGGTCGCTATTCATGATGTCGTAAAAGCGATCAACTAATTGACGTAATACTGCATCGCCACCCAATAAGTGGTAGGGCGTCATTTCTGCTACTTCTTGCATTGCTTATTCCTTAACAGGTTTAACAAGGCTGGCCGCAAGTCTGGCGCGGCTACGTGCTTCATCGGGGCTGGCTCCTGCTGCGAGTGCTACACCCATACGGCGACGGGCAAAGCTTTCTGGTTTGCCAAACAGGCGTAAATCAGCCCGGGGTATAGCTAAAGCCTGTTCTAAGCCTTTAAAGGCAATACCGGTTTCTTCCATGCCGCCATAGATTACGGCGCTGGCTGCAGGTTCCCGCAGTGTGGCATCAATTGGCAACATTAAAATAGCACGGGCGTGGAGTTCAAATTCTGAGAAGCGCTGACTGGCCAGGGTAACAAGGCCGGTATCGTGCGGGCGTGGGCTGACTTCGGAGAACCAAACTTCGTCCCCTTTTACAAAGAGCTCAACACCAAATAAGCCACGACCACCTAAATTATTGGTGATCTTTTGGGCAATATCGCGGGCGCGTTTTAGGGCCAACGGGCGCATCGGCTGTGGTTGCCAGCTTTCTATATAATCACCATTTTTCTGGATATGGCCGATAGGGTCGCAGAAAAAAGTTTCAATTTTGCCAGAGGGGCCTAATGCCCGCACGGTAAGTAGGGTGATTTCGTATTCAAAATCCACAAAGCCCTCTACGATGACGCGGCCCTGATTGACACGACTGCTACTGGCGGCGCATTCCCATGCCGCATCGATTTCTGTGGCATCATGA
This sequence comes from Iodobacter ciconiae, assembly GCF_003952345.1. Lineage (NCBI taxonomy): Bacteria > Pseudomonadati > Pseudomonadota > Betaproteobacteria > Neisseriales > Chitinibacteraceae > Iodobacter > Iodobacter ciconiae. The sequence continues at coordinate 1,204,789 of NZ_CP034433.1, forward strand.
ACAAAGGACTGGCCTTTGCCGGAAGATGACATGACCGGCTTAATCAGGCAAGGAAGTCCGATGGCATCAACGGCGGCGCGCATTTCATTTAGGGATGAGGCGAACTGGTAGCTGGAAGTTGGCAAGCTCAGCTCTTCAGCGGCTAAGCGACGAATGCCTTCGCGATTCATGGTGAGATGGGTGGCACGGGCGTTCGGGATTACTGTGGCAAGGCCATCGGCTTCGATCTCCATAAGCTCGGATGTTGCAATGGCTTCGATTTCGGGCACGATTAAATGCGGGCGTTCTAGCTCCACCAAGGCGCGCAGTGCAGCGGGGTCTGTCATATCGATGACATGGCTGCGATGCGCTACCTGCATGCCGGGGGCGTTCGCGTAGCGATCCACTGCAATTACTTCAACGCCTAGTTTCTGTAAGGCGATAATGACTTCCTTACCCAGCTCACCGCTGCCTAACAGCATGACTTTAGTAGCGGAGGGTGAAAGAGGTGTGCCGATATGCATAAGATTTTCCCGAGCAAAGGTGAATATGGCGAATTTTAACATGGGCCTAGTGGCACCGTTGGGCCTGACCCTGAACCTTTGATTGGTTTTTCTTACTAGGATATTTACTGTGTGCTTGCCTTTTAGGTTAAAAGGCATAAAAAAACTAATTAAATTGCTGGATGTTTGGTTGGTGATTCTATTACGTAGTAATTATTATTTATTTAATGGTGTTTAATAGGTGGGCATTTTGCTGTTTAAATATTAATCCGTAGGGGTATTTGTTTATTGTGTGTCTATTTTGAATATAAAAATGACAGTTGCAATCCTCATCTTTCGGGTCAGAACAACTTTCTTAAGTTTAATCAATAATATTACTGTTTAAATCTATTAGTCTGCTCATTAAATATATTTCATTTACTAGCGTAAATAAACTCGTTATGCTGCCCTCTCCTGGCCGGTTAGGGAAGAATGGTTGCAGATTTCTACCGAATTAAATAATCAAATGATGAGCTTAATATGAAACTTCGCAATATTTTAGTTGCTGCCAGCATCCTGGCTACTCCCGCTGCATTTGCTGCAAATGACTGGTCTTTCAAAAATGTGAGCGTGAACTGGCTGGATTGGTCCAGTGGTACTGAAGATCGTACTAATGCAGGTGCGTTTGCAGGGAAGAAAGATTTCGCCCTTTTGGAAGTAGAAGGAGGCTTTGGTGGCGATTGGGGCGAGGCTTATGGCTTTTTTGATATCGAAAACCCAAGCAAAGCAAAGAGCGAGTCGGATTCGCGAAATAACCGCCGCTATGTAGTTAAGGCTGTTGGACGCTTTAACATGACTCATCTGGGCTCTGTGCCTGTGCAGGCTTATGTGCATATTTATGATTTACGTGACCCGGGTACAGGTTTCTTTACGCAGAATCGCGTTTTAGGCTTGGGGACCAGTTTTTCCAGTGGCAATTTCTGGATTAAACTGTTTCTGGGTGCACATCAGCAGCTGGATAAAAATATTGGCGCACATGGCAATGGCATGATGGCAGGTTATGTTGCAGGCTATAGCTTCCAGATGTTTGGTCAGTCCTTTATGGCGACGCAATGGCATGAAACAGAATTTAATCGTAGCGATAAATTTCTGATGATGGGCAGCCCGGCGGGAGGCGTGACCAAGGGGGATTCGACAGGCCAGAATGGCGCAGTTTCTCTTTGGTGGAATGTCAGCAAGGAATTCACAACTGGTTTGCAATATCGCTACGCGGACCAAAAATTAGGCTCTGCTTCATACCAAAATGCCATGATTTATACGGCTAAATATAATTTTTAATTGATATTGAGTTTTGATAAAAAAACCCGCTCTGGCGGGTTTTTTTTATGCGTCTATTTTCTTCGTTGATGGCTTTGAATATTAAGGGTGTGATTGGTGTAATCAAACACACCTATTAAAACAGGGGCAGTTTTTGTCTGTATGGCTTTTGAATATAAAAAAACAGCTCGCTCTCTTTTTGCTCAAAAGAGCCAACGAGATGGGCGCTTTATTTGTTTACTTGGAATGCCAGCAAAAGCGCTGCACGGTTTTTCCGTTGTAAGTAATGCTTTCCGTGAACATCGCGAGCGGGCGCACCCAAAGATCAAATTCACCATAGAGGCAGCGATAAACTACCATTTCTTCTTCGGTTTCGCTGTGCTTTGCCACTCCAATGACTTGATAGAGCGGGCCTTTGTAATGCTGGTAGATACCGTTTTCGATGGAGGGCACTTTTTTATCTGCAGAGTTGGTTAATTGTAAAAGGGGCTTCTTGGTGGGTTTGTCGATAACAGGTAATATCCAAGGTGATATCTTTACGCGTATTGTATTTAATCGCCAGTACTTGTGGTGAGATTTTCCGCTAAAGAGACGATGCAGAGTAGCGTTGCAACGGGTGCTCTTAACATAAGTTGCGCCCGTAAACCCATTTAAAAGACTAGCAAAAGGTTGATTGGTATGAAGATTGCGGTATTGCCAGGCGATGGCATTGGCCCGGAAATTATCAAAGAAGCCCGTAAAGTATTGGAAGTGCTGCAAAAAGAAGGGCTGGCCATTACGCTGGAAGAAGCGCCTTTGGGTGGTGCTGCTTACGATCAGTATGGCTCGCCTTATCCAGAAGTGACGCAAAAATTAGCCCATGAGGCTGATGCGGTGTTGCTGGGGGCGGTGGGTGGCCCGGCTTACGATGACCTGGATCGCCCGCTGCGCCCGGAGCGTGGTTTGCTGGCAATTCGTAAAGATTTAAATCTTTTTGCTAATTTACGCCCGGCTATTCTTTATCCTGAGCTGGCGAATGCTTCCACATTGAAGTCTGAAGTGGTCAGTGGTCTGGATATCATGATTGTGCGCGAGCTGACAGGAGACATTTATTTTGGTCAGCCTCGCGGTATTCGCGTCAACGCATCGGGTGAGCGTGAGGGGTTTAATACCATGCTCTATGCCGAATCAGAAGTGCGCCGCATTGCCCATGTGGCTTTCGGTATTGCGATGAAGCGCAATAAAAAATTGTGCTCGGTAGATAAGGCCAACGTGCTGGAAACTACCGAGTTTTGGAAAGAAATCATGATTGACGTGGCTAAGGAGTACCCTGAAGTCACACTTAGCCATATGTATGTGGATAACGCGGCCATGCAATTGGTGCGTAATCCTAAGCAATTTGATGTGATGGTCACCGGTAATATCTTTGGTGATATTCTGAGCGATGAAGCCTCGATGCTGACCGGCTCGATCGGCATGCTGCCTTCTGCGTCCTTAGATGCTAATAATAAAGGTTTGTACGAGCCTAGCCATGGTTCTGCACCGGATATTGCGGGCAAAAATCTGGCTAACCCGCTGGCGACGATTTTGTCGGTGGCGATGATGATGCGCTACAGCTTTAATCTGGAAGCGGTTGCACAGCGAATTGAAAACGCGGTGAAAAAAGTACTGGCTGATGGTTTACGCACCGCTGATATTTTTGAAGCGGGCTCCACAAAGGTAAGCTGCTCAGAAATGGGCGATGCGGTGGTCGCGGCTTTGTAAAATATTAAGCTGGACGCATGGATAAGCAGGGCGCATATTGCGCCCTGTTTGTTTTATGACAGCAGCGCTTATTGTTCACGGCCAATACGAACGATGTGGGTAAAACCAGATGTGCTGCGCCATTTTGTTAGTGGATGGGTGCAATTTCTGTGGTTTACCCTCTGCATTGTTTAGCCATGCGCGTTGTGTCTGCAGATTTTGGTTTTTGTATTTTTATATTTTCAAAGGATTTGATCATGGCTGTAAAACCGCTTTCTCTGGCTGTTGTCGGGGCAAACAGTACTTCGGGCGAGACTTTATTAGAGGTGCTGGGTGCAACATCGCAGTCTTTCTCCACCTTTTTTCCTTTGGCGGTGACAGATGAAGGCGAGATGGTCGAGTTTCGTGGCCAGGATTTTCCTATCCTGGGTGTGGAAGATTTCAACTGGGAAGTGCCAGATTTAGTGGTGTTCTGTGGTGAAGATCCGGCGTGCGCTATTCGCTATGCCAAAATTGCTGCAGAAGCTGGCGCAGCCGTGGTTGATTTAAGTGGCGGGGCGGATGTGCCTCTGGCAGAGGCCGATACGCGCCTGAAGCGTGGTGGTGTGGCGTGTATGCCGCATGAAGTCACAACTATTTTATTGCCTGTACTTAAGGCATTGGCTAAAGCTGCTCCTTTCTCTGGTTTAACTGTGACCGCCATGTTGTCGGTTTCGCAAGACGGCAAGCAGGGGATTTACGAGTTATCCGAGCAAACACGCGCTTTGTTTGCACAAAGTGAAGTGCAAATTAGCCACTATGCAAAACGGATGGCGTTTAATCTGCATCCTTCTATTGGTGCCATTGATGAATATGGCGCAAGTGTTGAAGAAATGCGCATCATTGCAGAGGTTGGCAGCGTGTGTGTGGATGTGCCGATGTCACTGACTTGTACCCGTGTACCGATGTTTTTTGGTCATGGTATTAGCTTGAATGTGCGTTTTTCTGAAGATATCACTTTAAATGCACTGAAAGCGGTATTAACAGATGCAGAAGGTGTTTACTTGTTAGAAGTACAGGGTGCTGCTGGTTTGGTTACGCCGCAAGACGTGATTGGTGGGGACAAGGTTTGGGTGAGTCGTGTGCGTGCCAGCGGTCAGGGTGTGTCGCTTTGGCTGGCAGGTGACAATACCCGTTTAGGCGCAATGGCAGTGCTGCGTTTGTTGGGCGCAGCTACTTAAAGTACGCTGGTTTTTTTATGTTCTGACCTTTTGCTTAATTTCTACTGGGTGTTTGCGTCATTTAGGTGGAAGGGTTGGTTTATTTTAAATCAACAGCTTAGCGCATTACTAGGCTTTTATTGCACGGTAGTGGTTGACCTTCCCGGGTAAGGTCCGTATATTTCGGCCTCTCGCTGCAGCACACACGGCAACACAGTGTTTGGGCAAGCGAAACGATCTTTAAAAAAATACAGTCGATGAGTGTGAGTGCTTGATTCGGAAGCGAAACAAGTGCTTGCATAGTAAGAGTCATTTTTCGGAATGGCTTGAGTTTTGTAAGCCAGTAAGTACTAGCTTAGCGATTAAACTAAAGAGTTTGATCCTGGCTCAGATTGAACGCTGGCGGCATGCTTTACACATGCAAGTCGAACGGTAACAGGGTGCTTGCACCGCTGACGAGTGGCGAACGGGTGAGTAATATATCGGAACGTACCTAGTAATGGGGGATAACTATCCGAAAGGATAGCTAATACCGCATACGCCCTGAGGGGGAAAGAGGGGGATCGCAAGACCTCTCGTTATTAGAGCGGCCGATATCAGATTAGCTAGTTGGTGAGGTAAAGGCTCACCAAGGCGACGATCTGTAGCGGGTCTTAGAGGACGATCCGCCACACTGGAACTGAGACACGGTCCAGACTCCTACGGGAGGCAGCAGTGGGGAATCTTGGACAATGGGCGCAAGCCTGATCCAGCAATGCCGCGTGCGTGAAGAAGGCCTTCGGGTTGTAAAGCGCTTTTGTCCGGGAGGAAATCCTAAGAGCTAATATCTTTTGGGGATGACAGTACCGGAAGAATAAGGACCGGCTAACTACGTGCCAGCAGCCGCGGTAATACGTAGGGTCCAAGCGTTAATCGGAATTACTGGGCGTAAAGGGTGCGCAGGTGGTTGATTAAGTGTGATGTGAAAGCCCCGGGCTCAACCTGGGAATTGCATTGCAAACTGGTGAACTAGAGTATGGCAGAGGGGGGTGGAATTCCGCGTGTAGCAGTGAAATGCGTAGAGATGCGGAGGAACACCGATGGCGAAGGCAACCCCCTGGGCTAATACTGACACTCATGCACGAAAGCGTGGGGAGCAAACAGGATTAGATACCCTGGTAGTCCACGCCCTAAACGATGTCTACTAGTTGTTGGGGAATTCGTTCCTTAGTAACGCAGCTAACGCGTGAAGTAGACCGCCTGGGGAGTACGGCCGCAAGGCTAAAACTCAAAGGAATTGACGGGGGCCCGCACAAGCGGTGGATGATGTGGATTAATTCGATGCAACGCGAAAAACCTTACCTAGCCTTGACATGTCAAGAACCTCTGAGAGATTGGGGGGTGCCGCAAGGAACTTGAACACAGGTGCTGCATGGCTGTCGTCAGCTCGTGTCGTGAGATGTTGGGTTAAGTCCCGCAACGAGCGCAACCCTTGTCCTTAGTTGCCATCATTTGGTTGGGCACTTTAAGGAGACTGCCGGTGACAAACCGGAGGAAGGTGGGGATGACGTCAAGTCCTCATGGCCCTTATGGCTAGGGCTTCACACGTCATACAATGGTCGGTACAGAGGGTTGCCAAGCCGCGAGGTGGAGCTAATCTCATAAAACCGATCGTAGTCCGGATTGGAGTCTGCAACTCGACTCCATGAAGTCGGAATCGCTAGTAATCGCGGATCAGCATGTCGCGGTGAATACGTTCCCGGGCCTTGTACACACCGCCCGTCACACCATGGGAATGGGTTTCACCAGAAGTAGGTAGGCTAACCTTCGGGAGGCCGCTTACCACGGTGGGATTCATGACTGGGGTGAAGTCGTAACAAGGTAGCCGTAGGGGAACCTGCGGCTGGATCACCTCCTTTCAAGAGAAGACTTTTGGATTGAGTACTCACACTCATCGACTGTAGGTTTAGGGATTGTTGGTTTAGGATGCAGAATTAATCGGGCTGAACAAAAGTCACATTAATTCTGGTTTCTAAAATCAGCAAGACAGTAAATTGATCTTTAAAAAAATAGAAGAAGTAATACTCAAGTTTAGAAATAAATAAGGGTAGATTGTATCAAAATTGATTATTCGAAGTCAGAACTGAATAATCGATGTCGCAAACAAAGCGAAATCAGATACTTCGAATTGTATTAACTTTGTTGATACGTGTTTGAGGTTATAGGATCAAGCGACTAAGTGCATCTGGTGGATGCCTTGGCGATGATAGGCGAAGAAGGACGCGTTAGCCTGCGAAAAGCGATGGGGAGCTGGCAAATAAGCTTTGATCCATCGATATCCGAATGGGGAAACCCGGCCCTTTTGGGTCACTCATCACTGAATACATAGGTGGTGTAGAGCGAACTCGGCGAACTGAAACATCTAAGTAGCCGAAGGAAAAGAAATCAACCGAGATTCCCAAAGTAGTGGCGAGCGAAATGGGAAGAGCCTGCATGTGATAGATCAAACTTTAGTGGAACAGTCTGGAAAGTCTGGCGATAGTGGGTGATAGCCCCGTACACGAAAGAGATTGGTTGGTACTAAGCATGCGAGAAGTAGGGCGGGACACGAGAAATCCTGTTTGAAGATGGGGGGACCATCCTCCAAGGCTAAATACTCATCATCGACCGATAGTGAACCAGTACCGTGAGGGAAAGGCGAAAAGAACCCCGGGAGGGGAGTGAAATAGAACCTGAAACCGGATGCATACAAACAGTGGGAGCCCTTGCAAAATGGGGTGACTGCGTACCTTTTGTATAATGGGTCAGCGACTTACGTTCAGTAGCGAGCTTAACCGAGTAGGGGAGGCGTAGGGAAACCGAGTCCGAATAGGGCGCATAGTTGCTGGGCGTAGACCCGAAACCAAGTGATCTATCCATGGCCAGGATGAAGCTGCGGTAATACGCAGTGGAGGTCCGAACCCACTAATGTTGCAAAATTAGGGGATGAGCTGTGGATAGGGGTGAAAGGCTAAACAAACTTGGAAATAGCTGGTTCTCCTCGAAAACTATTTAGGTAGTGCCTCATGTATCACTGACGGGGGTAAAGCACTGTTATGGCTAGGGGGTCATCGCGACTTACCAAACCATGGCAAACTCTGAATACCGTCAAGTGCGAGCATGGGAGACAGACTGTGGGTGCTAACGTCCATGGTCAAGAGGGAAACAACCCAGATCGCCGTCTAAGGTCCCAAATAATCAGTTAAGTGGAAAACGAGGTGGGAAGGCATAGACAGCCAGGATGTTGGCTTAGAAGCAGCCATCATTTAAAGAAAGCGTAATAGCTCACTGGTCGAGTCGTCCTGCGCGGAAGATGTAACGGGGCTCAAACTGATAACCGAAGACGCGAATTTAGGAGTCAGCTTTCAGGCTTCAGGAGTCAAACGATGGTTCAACGTGTAGAAGAATTGGACGTGTTTAAGAAAGCCTATGTGGTCTCCTTAGAGATTCATCGGATGAGCTTAAGCTTTCCAAAGATTGAACAATACGCGTTGGGTGATCAAATACGACGATCGAGTAAAAGCATTGTTGCAAATCTTGCAGAAGGATTTGGCAAACAAGGCTACTTGAAAGGAGAATTTTTACGCTTCATTTTTATTGCCTTAGGCAGTGCAGATGAAGTGCGAGTTTGGCTACGATATAGCATGGATTTAGGATACATCAGTGAAACAGACTGGCAACGTTGGCGCGATCAATATGAAGAGATCGCCAAGATGTTGCATGGTTTAGGCAAATCACTGAAACCCGAACCCTGAAAGCTGGCTCCTAAATGGTAGAGGAGCGTTCCGTAGGCCTGCGAAGGTGTCTTGAGAAGGATGCTGGAGGTATCGGAAGTGCGAATGCTGACATGAGTAGCGATAATGCGGGTGAAAAGCCCGCACACCGAAAACCCAAGGTTTCCTGCGCAACGTTCATCGGCGCAGGGTGAGTCGGCCCCTAAGGCGAGGCAGAAATGCGTAGTCGATGGACAACGGGTTAATATTCCCGTACCGATATGAAGTGCGATGGGGGGACGGAGAAAGGTAGGTCAGCCATCTGTTGGAATAGGTGGTTTAAGCGAGTAGGCGTGTGGCTTAGGCAAATCCGGGCTGCTATAACGCTGAGACGTGACGACGAAGTCTTCGGACTGAAGTGATTGATCCTATGCTTCCAAGAAAAGCCTCTAAGCTTCAGCTTTATATTGACCGTACCGCAAACCGACACAGGTGGGTAGGAAGAGAATTCTAAGGTGCTTGAGAGAACTCAGGAGAAGGAACTCGGCAAATTATCACCGTAACTTCGGGAGAAGGTGAGCCCAGAGTATGTGAAGTTCTTCGCGAATGGAGCAGAAATGGGTCGCAGAGAAATGGGGGCTGCGACTGTTTATCAAAAACATAGCACTCTGCAAAGTCGAAAGACGACGTATAGGGTGTGACGCCTGCCCGGTGCTGGAAGATTAAATGATGGGGTGCAAGCTCTTGACTGAAGTCCCAGTAAACGGCGGCCGTAACTATAACGGTCCTAAGGTAGCGAAATTCCTTGTCGGGTAAGTTCCGACCCGCACGAATGGCGTAACGATGGCCCTACTGTCTCCTCCTGAGACTCAGCGAAGTTGAAATGTTTGTGAAGATGCAATCTCCCCGCTGCTAGACGGAAAGACCCCGTGAACCTTTACTGTAGCTTTGCATTGGACTTTGAAGTGGTTTGTGTAGGATAGGTGGGAGGCTATGAAGCGTGGACGCTAGTCTGCGTGGAGCCGACCTTGAAATACCACCCTGACCCCTTTGAGGTTCTAACCTTGGTCCGTTATCCGGATCGGGGACCGTGCATGGTAGGCAGTTTGACTGGGGCGGTCTCCTCCCAAATTGTAACGGAGGAGCTCGAAGGTCGCCTAGGTACGGTCGGACATCGTACTGATAGTGTAATGGCATAAGGCGGCTTAACTGCGAGACAGACAAGTCGAGCAGGTGCGAAAGCAGGACATAGTGATCCGGTGGTTCTGAATGGAAGGGCCATCGCTCAACGGATAAAAGGTACTCCGGGGATAACAGGCTGATTCCGCCCAAGAGTTCACATCGACGGCGGAGTTTGGCACCTCGATGTCGGCTCATCACATCCTGGGGCTGTAGCCGGTCCCAAGGGTATGGCTGTTCGCCATTTAAAGTGGTACGTGAGCTGGGTTCAAAACGTCGTGAGACAGTTTGGTCCCTATCTGCAGTGGGCGTTGGAAATTTGAGGGGGGCTGCTCCTAGTACGAGAGGACCGGAGTGGACAGATCTCTGGTGTACCGGTTGTCACGCCAGTGGCATCGCCGGGTAGCTAAATCTGGAAGAGATAAGCGCTGAAAGCATCTAAGCGCGAAACTCGCCTCAAGATGAGATTTCCCCAAGGCTTTAAGCCTTTTAAAGGGTCGTTCGAGACCAGGACGTTGATAGGTCGGGTGTGGAAGCGCAGTAATGCGTTAAGCTAACCGATACTAATTGCCCGTAAGGCTTGATCCTATAACCTGAGACGCGTGTGCGCGACGGTATAATCTACCCAGATTAGAAAACTAGATTTGAAATGTAAGACATTACTTCTTCTATTGAACTGAACGCGTTGTGGAGCAATACACACAACGAGTTACCCCGTTAAAGTCTGGCGACCATAGCGAGGTGGTCCCACTCCTTCCCATCCCGAACAGGACAGTGAAACACCTTAGCGCCGATGATAGTGCAGATTACCTGTGTGAAAGTAGGTCATTGCCAGACACCCTTACTGAGCGAATCAAAGATTCGCACGTGATGTAAACAAGACCCCGTACTCGAAAGAGGCGGGGGTTTTGCTTTGCGTGGAAGAAAATCAAGTATCAGTGCAATTGAGAAAATTTGGGCAGCGCAAGTAACTTCCTTACTTATTCGTGTTATTTCGTGGCAGTGCTGTGGAAATGAGTGATGCGATTATTATAAATATCGCAGAAATCCATAAATATGCTATGAGACTTTCTTGTTCCAGTAGTTATGGATAGTTGATAACTGCAATTTATTGGACTGTGTCCATGCAGGGAAAGTAGTATTACTAATACCTGAATGGGTAATCCCCCCACAAAACCAGCTCATTTTTAAGTAGAATTTTCTCGCAGTCTTTGAGCAGCTTCTACATGAAAGCAGCATGTTATTCTGATAGCCAGATTATGGCGATTTTAAAGCAAGCCGAAGCCGGTTCGACCGTTCCCGATCTGTGCCGCGAGCACGGCATGAGCGCCGCATCATTCTATAAGTGGCGCGCTAAGTTTGGCGGTATGGACGTCTCGATGATGACGCGAATGAAAGAGCTGGAGGATGAAAATAAGCGCTTTAAAAAGATGTATATCGAAGCCCAAATGCAGGCGGACATCATCAAGGAAGCCATGTCAAAAAAGTGGTGAAGCCATCTCAGCGCCGCGAGATGGCTCACTGGGCCGTTGAAACCAGGGCCGTTTCTATTCGTACGGCTTGCGCTAGCTTTGCAATTAGCACGACTTGCTATCGCTATATTCGCAAACTAGATGCGGAAAATGCAAAAATTGCGGATTCGCTGATTCAGCTTACTGAGACGAATCTAAGCTGGGGCTTTGGCCTCTGCTTTTTGCATCTACGCAACGTCAAGAAAAAATACTGGAACCATAAACGCGTCTACAGAATTTACTGTGATTTAGAGTTAAATCTGCGGATTAAACCTAAAAAGCGCTTAGATCGTGAAACGCCGGAGCCATTAGCAGTCCCAGAGGCAAAAAATGAAACGTGGTCGATGGATTTTATGCATGATCAATTAGCCGATGGACGTAGTATTCGCTTATTCAATGTGATTGATGATTTTAATTGTGAAGGCTTGGGTATTGAAGTCGATTTCTCTTTGCCGGCAGAGCGCGTAATACGCAGCTTGAATCAAATCATCGAATAGCGCGGCAAGCCTAAGCGAATCAGGTCCGATAATGGCCCTGAATATATTAGCCATCTGCTAAAGAATTGGGCAGAGCAACAATCGATTGAATTGGCTTATATTCAGCCTGGCAATCCGCAGCAAAATGCATATATTGAGCGTTATAATCGTACCGTACGTTATGAATGGCTGGCCTGTGATGACTTTGAAAGCCTTGCCGAAGTGCAAGAAACTGCAACGCAATGGCTTTGGACTTACAATAACGAGCGCCCGCATATGGGATTGGGCGGCATCACCCCGAAACAAAAACTGGCATTACATGCCTAGCCTCTACTTTTAAGTGAGCTTAAAAACGGGGGGATTACCTGACAACGCGCCTATGGAAAGCTTCTGGGGTACGTTGAAGAATGAATTGGTACAGCACCGGTGTTACAAAACGCGTATCGAAGCGCAGGAAGAGATTACTGAATATATCGAGATTTTTTATAACCGGCAGCGGCGCCATTCCAGCCTAAACGATGTAGCCCCTGCGGTGTTCGCAAGAGAATTTGAGCTGAAGTAATAAACTGACACTTAATGTCATGGTGTCCGTCATTGACACAAGCTTTATAGGATGGCGCTAATCTGCGGCGGGATGCTTATATGTGGATCAGGTATTTAAGAAGGGTATTAAAGCGTATATAGCCATTAGCAGCATAGAAATAACATTTTTACTCTAGCTGCTAATGCCTTTAAAGAGTGCCTGACTATGTTAAATCTTTAATTTTGTCACTTGCACCGTTTGACTTAACACTTGCGATGCCCACTTCACGTGAAGCTTCTGAAGCATACATTTGGCTTGTGCCAATTACCTGGTGGTTAGCTGCTTTTAAATTGAAGAATGGTTTTTGATTTGTTGCTACTTTACGTTCATATCTCTCGTCCAGAGCGCTGTTCACCTGCACTGATTTAATCCCGTTTTCGGCTGCCGATTTTGTTGTGTATAGCTCACTATTAAGAATAATTTCGGCATTGCCTGCTTTAAGTAAAAATCGGAACTGATTATTTGTGCTTTTATGTAATTCGAACCAGCCTGCCATTTTCTTTTCCTTTTTGTGAGTAAAATGTTTGCAATGCACAAAATCCAGGCTTCAAAGCCTAATAAAAACGGGGGAGTACACGCTGTGCTATTTAAGCATATTTACTAAGGATGAATTTGCAGAAACTTTATTACAATACGGTAATAATACTAAAGGCATGTAAAAATTGTTGTATATCTTGAACTGGCTATGCCTGGTGATGGTTTTATAAACAAGATTAACCATCTAAACCTGTGCTTTGTCCGTTAGGCTTGATACGGATAGATATTTGGACAGTTATTGCTGTGGAATAAGCTAAATATTATCCCTGTAAACAGGGTTTGTGCAGAGATTTTTAGCAATTAACTTGATGATCTGATGCGTAAAATGTAGTGATCTAAGGCTAAAGCCAATACGCCACCAATGATATACATCAGTAAATCATTAAGGGTGAATGTATTGCCAATCACAATATAAAGTACGCTGCCTTTTTGCAGGCCAAGTAAATCGACTAGATGAATATATTGCAACCCCTCAGCCACAAAGCCTGTGGTGATAGCCAGTATTGTGCTGCGTAATGGTGGTATGGGCCATGCGCGAAAAAGTGCGTAAATTAAGGTAATCACCAGGATATCACCTACGCTGCCGCGTATAAAGCCATCGCCAAATGATCTGCGGGCAATCGTGATTTCCAGTAAAAAAATAAACAGTGCAATTAGTAAATAAATGGTGCGATTCACATTACGGGTCTCGGCATTAGGTCTAAAAAATAGCTGATTAAGTAAACAGGCTCTGGCTGTTGTTTAAAGCTGGATGAATAATATTGATTATTGAATCTGTTGCACAGCCCTGTATAGAGGGCAACGGTGTGATAAAAGCATTTATAATGTTTTTCTGATGCAGGGCGGTTGTTTACAAAAGGATTGCTGATTGTTTGACGAGGGGCCATTACGTACACAAGCTACGATCTGAATCGTAGCTTGCGGTTTGTTAACGAGGATTAATTGCCAAAGGGATTATCATCATCCGGGGTGAGCGGCATATTGTTGATACTGGCCGGAGCAGACGCATCGTCTGCCTGTTTGGCAGGGGCTGCGGCATCATTTTGGGTATCCGCTGGTGGTGCGATGCCCCCCCAGGGTTTTGTCGCATTGGGTACATCTGTTTTTTTATCTTGTTTAGCAGTGTCTGCCCAGCTGCTTGCTGTTGCGAAACTGGTGATGATGGATGTAATAAGTAAAATTTTCTTCATGGCGGTATTCCTTTTGTGATTTGCATATCGATGGCTTACTTCCATGCGTATAGCAGCAAATACCGTGCCATTCTATAAAGTCTTTTATATTCAATGAGTTGTGTGTTTTTATGATGGGTTATTGTTTTTTTTCTGTCTCTTTTTAACGACAAAAATAACGATTTAGTTGTAACTTGTTGATTTTAATTAATATTTTTTGTCGTTTTGTGGCGACGATGTGGTTTTATTACTCCTGCATAGACTCGGGGAGAAAATGGGCATTTTGAACAGGGAAGAGGATAGGAGCTTGTACAACATGCAGAGAGTAGTCGTAAATATGCAGTAAAAAAACCACGGATTAAACCGTGGTTTTTTTACTGCAGGATACCGTTATGCTTAAAAAATACTTGTGCCAGCTACGGAAGAGGCATCGGATGCGGCAGCAATGCTGTTTGGTGTGGAAGCATCGCTGGTATCCGCATGTAAGCTGCTTGGAGCAGATGCATCGGTTATTTTAGCAACACTGGCAGGCACGGATGCATCATTGGCATCGGCACGTAGGCTTGCAGGAGTAGATGCATCTGTGGTGCTGGCCCAGGCGGCAGTTGCAGCACAGGTTGCGAAAAGCGTGGCGATCAGTAGATTCTTTTTCATGGTGTATTTCCTTGCATGGGAAAAAGGCAGATGAACAATTTTTTGTTCGCTGTAATCTCTTCAGCAAGTGCCATGCCATGTTTGAAATTACTTTATATTCAATGGGTTAGTTATTTTTGTTTTGGGTAGGAGAGGTATATCTGTCGCTGTCAGACGACACAATCGAGTGGGTTTTTGTAAGTTGTTGATTTATTAAGGTAAAAGGCTGTTGCTAAAACACGACGGGCCCTGGCCCTACTTTATTCACTGCAAGGCCAGACCCAGCCAGAGCTGCTTTAGTTGGTTGTAAAGTGGCTCTGGCTGGGCATTATCAATTACATAGAGCAGCATGGATTAGAGGCTGCGAAAAAAGTATGCTTAAAGCATGGGTTTTCTATTTTCCGGCTTTGTGAAGGGCTTAATCACGAATAACGCCACAAGCCAATCGCGACCCTCCACCACCCAGCGGGGCAGGATGATCTGAGTGATTATCCGCACCCAAGTGGATCATCAGGCTGCGCCCTTTTAGATCTGCCGTTTTTAGCCTTGGGGCAAGTACGGGTTGGGTTGTTTTGCCATCATCACCGATGATGAGCGCAGGTAGGTCGCCAAGGTGGCCGTCACCCCAGGGCGAGCTATGGCGTTTTGTTCCCTGAGGATCGTAGTGTCCGCCTGCTGTTAGGGCGGGAATCATTTTTCCATTTTGCTCTTTGGGTGCGCAGCTGGCATTTTCATGCATATGAAAGCCGTGTACGCCGGGAGTTAAGCCTTCAATGGCGGGAGTAAAAACAAGGCCATAGGCTGATTCTGAAATTACTATCTGGCCTGCCGGCTTGGTATTTCCTTTGTCGTCAACAAGATGCATGGGGACGGTGACATCGGCGTGAGCGATGTGGGCGCTAAGAGCAAACAGGATGGATAGGCTGATGATTTTCATAGGGTATCCTGGGTAAAATGGGAGTGAATGGCAATAGTGCACTGTATGGTGCTCCGGGTGAATACGAGTAAACCCAGAGGCGTTTGTTTTTTGTGGTGGAAGATTGGAAGGGGATAAATGGCAAACAGCCATACAAAAAAATCGTAGTGCTGAGGGTGATTATGATGAAGGAGCAGGCATTGCTCATTTGATTTTGTGATATTTGGAAGTGTAACAAACCTTAGGGCCAGCGGCCCTAAGGTGATAGATCAGGCGTCCAGGCCATCCTGCACTAACTCGGCCGCACGTAAGACTGCACGTGCTTTGTTTAATGTTTCCTGCCATTCGCTCTCGGGTACCGAGTCAGCCACGATACCTGCTCCGGCTTGCATATAAAGGACTTTATCTTTTACAACGGCGGTGCGTAGAGCGATGGCCACATCCATATCGCCATTAAAGCCAAGGTAGCCGACGGCACCAGAGTAAATGCCACGCTTAACGGGCTCCAGCTCGGCAATGATTTCCATCGCCCGCACTTTGGGCGCCCCCGATACGGTACCGGCAGGGAAGGTGGCTTTGAGTACGTCGATATTACTCATACCCGGCTTAAGCTTGGCTTCTACGCTGGATACAATATGCATCACGTGTGAATAGCGCTCGATCACCATTTTATCGGTTACCGCTACGCTGCCGGTTTGCGCCACGCGGCCCGCATCGTTGCGTCCCAGATCCATCAGCATAATGTGCTCGGCAATTTCTTTGGGGTCAGCCAAAAGCTCTGCTGCAAGTGCTTCATCTTCAAGGCGGGTTTTGCCGCGTGGCCGTGTGCCGGCAATCGGGCGAACAGTTACCGTATCGTCTTCAAGGCGTACCAGAATCTCCGGTGATGCACCCACAATATGAAAGTCACCAAAATGGTAGAAGAACATATAGGGCGATGGGTTCAGGGAGCGCAGCGCTCGGTAAAGTGAGAGTGGTGACTCTTCAAAAGGCAGGCTCATGCGCTGCGAAAGCACCACCTGCATGATGTCGCCATCAATAATGTAATCTTTTGCTTTAAGAACTGCTGCTTTAAAGGCTTCTTCGCCAAAGCCCGATGCCATCTGGCTAATACTTGGGGCAGGCCCTTGCAGTGGAATTTTTACAGGCTCGCGTAATGCCATGCGCAGGGTATGGATGCGGTCGGCCGCAATCTGGTAAGCATTGGCTTGCTCGGTGCTGGCATACACAACCAGAAACAGCTTACCTGACAGATTATCAACTACTACCAATTCTTCAGACAATAAAAGCTGGATATCGGGCGCGCCAATTTCATCAGGCTTGTGGGTGTTTGAGAGTTTTTTCTCGATATAGCTAATGGTTTCGTAGCCAAAATAGCCGACTAAGCCGCCCAGAAAACGTGGCAGCATTTTATTAGCGGGGGCACGGTAGCGCTTTTGAAAGCTTTCAATAAAATCGAGCGGATTACCTTGGTGGGTTTCAATCACTTCATCATTGCAAATGACTTCGGTACGGTCCCCGAGCACTTTTAATCGGGTACGGGCGGGTAAGCCAATAAAGGAGTAACGACCAAAGCGCTCGCCTCCCACGACGGATTCTAGAAGATAGGTGTAAGGCTGATTAGCAAGCTTCAGGTACACAGACAATGGGGTATCTAAATCTGCAAACAGTTCAAGCGCCAGCGGAATACGGTTATAGCCTTGCTCTTTGAGAGTGTTAAATTCGCTAAACGACAACATGGGTGAACTCCAAACTGGGTTTCGGTGACATGACGCAGAAATTTGTAAGCAAAAGGGCAGGCAGTTGTTTTAAGTTTGACAGGCTACCTGTGCAAATTAGGAGCGACGCCATCGCTGTGTATTGGAGTGAAAGTCCATATTGCTCCGTATTCTAAAGGATTTACCCCGATTTTTGCCGATCTTGAGCAAAATGGTCAACCTTATTAAAAAGGCGCGAATTGAGGGGGCGTTGTTGGGGGAGAATTTACACCACAATATATCTTTTAGCAGGCTGCACGAAAGCTGTTTGGGCTTGTATTTTTGCCTATGGCGATAGAAAAAAGGGGCTGGCACCAGGGCTTTCCTGATTCCGTGGATGATGTATGGTAGTCGGTACTGGAATAGCCTGACAGGAGGAGAAGCTTACGCAGGGCACTGGGGATCGGAATACCTGCTGCAGAATTTTGCACAAAAAGGTTAAGCTGATTTCAGAAACAGGCCACAGCGCATCTGTGGCCTAGAAATATCCCGGAGCGAGCGGGGTCTGGCTTGGGGCAGGCCTGCAGGCGTTAAAAAATGGGTTATCTGGCGGGGGCCAGGTTCTCTGCCGTATTACCCTGGGCATCTGATATTTTAAGATTAGCACCCTTAGCCACTAAAGAGTCAAGTACCTCCAGCCGTTGAAATAGGGCTGCGTACATGGCTGCAGTTTGTCCGGCATTATTGCGCTGGTCAGCTTGACAATGTGTGGCAATGAGTTTTTTTACAATCTTTAACTCACCCTTAAAAATAGCTCCCATCATCGCAGTATTACCACGCAGATCCTGTGCACAAGGATCTGCACCCGCTTTGAGTAATTGATCAACAACCTTGCCGTGCCCATGATAGGAAGCAAGTATCAGTGCGGTATAGCCCTGGTTATCACGGACATTCAGATCGTAACGAGCGGCAAGAAACTCTGCCAATATCGCTTCCTCTCCATTTCTGGCGGCATCCAAAAATATTTTCTTTAGTTTGATGCTGACCGGGATATCCTGTGCTGCGGATGAAGCATTGATATTTGTAATTTCTTTTGCCTGAACTAAAGCCAGGCATAAACTGGTTAATAAAGTAATCCAGCATTTATGCATGATGATTTTTCCTTTTGAGAGAGCAAGCTAAATATTGGGCATGAGCATTTGATGACAATAGATAGCTTGCCTCATCTTGCTTAATCGGCCAGTTTATCTGCCATTTCTTTAACTTGCTTTAAATCACCCTGTGCAATTTTTGATAATCGCGTGCCATAATCAGCATCGGCTTTGTAAAAGTAGGACAATAAAATCATTTTACTTTTCATGTCCGTTTCTGCCAGCTCACCACCTAAGCTATTCACCAGATCTGTTTTTTCTTTAGCTGAAAATGAGCGATATAACTCGCCTGTTTGCTTGAAGTTTTGTTCACGCTGAATTTTCGCCTGCTGGGTAGAGCCATAAAGGGGCGTTGAAACTAAACGTGCGCTGGGCTGGTCGGCTAAATTTTTAAGACGGCTTGGTTGATAGTTAACACTACCCGATGTTTTTCCAAAATTCATTGCGCCATCTTGATTGAGATTGTTCACAGCGGAATGAGGGCGGTTAATAGGTAATTGGAATCCGTTTACACCAACCCGATACATTTGAGTATCCGCATAAGCAAACAGACGGCCTTGCAATAAACGGTCTTCTGATGGCTCAATACCGGGCACTAAATTAGAGGGTGATAAAGCGGCTTGTTCTGTTTCCTGGAACACATTGGCTGGGTTTCGATTCAGTGTCATTGTCCCGACTTTACGCTCAGGGACATTGGGCCAGGCTTTGGTTGCATCAAGAGGATCGAAATCAAACTGTGCAAGTTGGCTTGGTTTGAGGACTTGAATGTATAAATCCCATTTTGGAAAATTGCCTTTATTGATCTCTGTAATTAAATCACGGGTCAAATGGTTGTAATCTTTTCCCTGAACCTGTTCAACTTCTTTTGGGTCAAGATTCTGAATGCCTTGTAAGCTCTTCCAGTGAAACTTCACATAATGAGTTTCACCTTTAGCATTCACAAATTTATAAGCATGAAGGCCATGACCATCCATTTTGCGATAGCTGGCGGGTGTTCCATTGTTGGAATATAACAATGTTACCGCTTGAATAGATTCTGGAATATGAGAGAAAAAATCCATACGCCTTGCATCATTGGGTAGATTTGTTGAAGGATCCACCTTGGCTGCATGGACCAGATCAGGGAACTTCATTGCGTCACGGATAAAAAACACCGGGAAATTAAGCCCTACCAGATCCCAGTTTCCGTCTGTTGTATAAAATTTAGTGGCGAAGCCGTGTGGGTCGCGGGATGTTTCCGGGGAATGGGTGCCACCGACTACCGATGAAAAACGAACAAAAGTAGGTGTGGTTTTACCTTTATTGAAAACAGCTGCTTTGGTCAGGTAGGAAATATCTTCCAAAGCGGTAAATTCGCCATAAGCTCCTGTTCCACGAGCATGAACAACTCGTTCTGGCACTTTCTCTCTGGTGAAACGCTGTAGTTTTTGTAAAAGCTGTATATCTTGCAGCAATGTTGGCCCATTAGGCCCTGCTGTTTGTGAATTCTGGTTGTCTCCTACGGGGGCACCGTTATCAAGAGTTAGCGTTTCTGCAAATGCTGTCTGAATCAATATACAAGACAACCCTAGTGCCGTAATTGATTTGGCTGATTTGTAATAGTGATTATTTTTTAACATAAGAATATTCCTTATCAGTGTTTTAATGTAAGTGCTTTTATATGATTAATTTTATTTAACACTTGCAAGAAACTTATCATTGGAAAGTTGAAATTAACAATTGTTTTTATTAAACACCACGATTGATTTTAAATATCGCAAAATGCTGATTTGTGTAAAAATTTACAATCAGGTTATTTTTTAATTGAATGGCATTTTTTATTTTTAATAAGATGGATATTTCAACCTACTCCTTGTTTTTATTGTCATGAGTATTGACTGCCGGAAATAGGTAGTTTCTCTATAAAGCCGGTTTGTTTGTAAGTGAAATAATTTGTAGCTTTTTAGATGTTTTTATGTAAAGGATATGGCCAATGTCACTTACCTATATATCTTGTTTTATAATGAGTACAAGAAAGAATCTACGGCAGAGCCTTTTAAATGCCCGGCTTACAAAATGGACACATCAGAAGCCTGTTTGTGTGCTGGGTGATATTGAGGGGGCTGGAGGGTTATGGATGAAAGAAATAGGTGTAAAAAACTGATTCTGGTTCTTGAAAGGGCTTGATTGCTCTCCTTGGTTATGCTTTGCACGTGATTGCCCGAAATCAGATATATTTTGTAGGCGTTGTTAAAAAAATAAATTTTTCAAAACAGCGAATTCTTATGTACCCTGGAAAGGGTGTTCTGGCTTAGAATCTGGGCTCTTATAAAAAGATTAAATATGTTTTACTCGTGATGCCAAAATTTGCTGCCCGTGGTGCTGCTATCGCTGATATTCGTGTTGCTTCAGCTCTGGTTGAGTAAAGGAGCGCCAGTATCGCTATGGTACAGCAGGTGGGTACGCCAATGATGTCATCGTGCATTCTACTGCTTGGGCAGATCAGTTACAGCCGCTGATTGAAACGGCAAAGAAAATTATTATAAGGTTTTACTTGCATTAATTAACATGCTGCTGCATTACATAGGCCCCGTTTTGATGGGGCTTATTGCTATTTGATTTGGGAGTTGCGATGTTCGATCGGCTTAAGCAATCAAGTTCTTTTTGGATGATTCTGGCTTGTTTCTGTTTTGGGATTATGGGCGTTTTTGTTAAATTAGGCAGCAAGCAGTTTTCAATTTCTGAGTTGGTTTTTTATCGCTGTATTGCGGGTTTGATTGGTATTTTCTTTGCGGTTCTATTGCAGGGCAAAACATTAAAAGTGAGTTTTCCTGTTTTTAAGTTACATATGACGCGCTGTGCTGCCGGATTTATTGCGTTGCTGCTGTATTTTTATGCAATTGTTCATCTGGCTTTGCCTACTGCAGTTACGCTAAGTTATACATCGCCTTTGTTTCTGACTCTGATTAGTATTTTTTATTTAAAAAATAATCCGCGGCCCGGTCAGGTGGCGGCTATTCTTATTGGTTTTGTCGGCGTGGTTATTTTATTAAAACCAACTTTGGAAAGCTCACAATGGCTGGCAGGTTTAATGGGGCTGGGTTCGGGGCTTTTATCCGGAGTGGCTTATTTTAATGTGAATAAATTAGGCCAGGCAGGGGAGCCTGAATGGCGTACTGTTTTTTATTTTTCTCTGGTGTCAACGCTGGGGGCTGCCCTGTTAATGGCTTTACAAGACGCGCCTCTGACCATGTTAAATTTTAATAACCTCTGGATTGTTGTAGGTTTGGGTGTTTCGGCAACCATTGCACAATTGGGAATGACCCGTGCCTATAGCAGGGGTAAAACGCTGGCAGTGGCCAGCCTTGCTTATTTAACGGTGCTTTTTGCTACTTTATTTGCGGCATTGCTTTGGGATGAGCAGCTGAGCTGGCCAAGCTATATTGCGATGTCCCTGATTGCGGCATGCGGCATCTTGTCGAGTGCTTTGAAAAAATCGGATTATAAAAACGCTTCAGGCTGATTTTGAGCATGGCCGGGAGTTTTGAATCACCGGTGGTCGAGAAGGTATAACCTTTTACAGAAAAAAACGGGGCGTGACGGGCTTTCCCTGCGTACTCTGTAGTTTGTTTTTCTTGATATCGTTCAAGGTTCGGCTTATCTGGCTGATAAAGCTGAAGGATCTTACTCATCAGGCGCTAAAAAAAAGTGTTAGGCTCTGATGCTAATTGCATCTAGCGTCGATGGCACTTTGTAATTTGGTGGTGACAGCTGTGATGATGTGCTGAGTTTAAGGAGAAATTGATGCAATTTTTGCTGTCAAATGATGATGGTTATTTTGCTCCGGGTATTGTGGCTTTAGCAGAAGCGTTGCGGGAAGAGGGCGAGGTGATTGTCTGTGCGCCGGAGCGGGATCGCAGTGGTGCAAGTAATTCACTGACTCTTGATCGTCCGCTGAATGTACGTAAGGCACCCAGTGGTTTTTTGTATGTAAATGGTACACCAACCGATTGTGTGCACCTGGCAGCAACAGGCTTGATGGATCGTTTGCCGGATATGGTTGTTTCAGGGATTAATCATGGCGCCAATATGGGCGATGATACGATTTATTCCGGCACGGTTGCAGCGGCGACAGAAGGGCATTTGCTTGGCGTTCCCGCGATGGCTATTTCTCTGGCTTCACGTAATCCCCAGCATTTTGCCAGTGCGGCCCGGGTCGCCAGGGATCTGGTTCAGCGATTTATTCGTCAGCCTTTTGCCTCGCCGGTTTTGCTTAATGTGAACGTACCTGATTTGCCTTACGCAGAGATAAAAGGGGTGTTAATGACACGTTTGGGGCGTCGACATAAATCTTCCGGCGTGATTCAATCGCAAAATCCACGCGGTGAAGACATCTGGTGGGTGGGACCTGTAGGGGAAGTCTCCCATGCCGGTGAAGGAACTGATTTTCATGCTGTGGCTCATGGCTATGTGTCGGTAACCCCGCTATCGGTTGATTTAACCGCTAAATCTCAACTTGATCTTGTCTCAACATGGCTATCCGATTAAATATTGCCGCCTTGGGCGGTGCAGGTATGACGTCTGCAAGAACACGGTCGCGGCTGGTAGAGCGTCTGAAAACACAGGGTATTTGTCACGCGGGTGTGCTGGCCGCCATGGCGGAGGTGCCGCGCCATGGTTTTATAGATGAAGCGCTGGCGCATAAGGCGTATGACGATGTGTCTTTGCCTATCGGTTTTGGCCAGACTATCTCGCAGCCTTATATCGTTGCAAGAATGACTGAGCTCGCGATGGGCGCCACCCAGCACGAAAAAGTGCTGGAGATTGGTACAGGCTGTGGTTATCAAACCACGGTGCTGGCGCTGCTGTTCAAGACAGTTTATTCGGTTGAGCGGATTGGTGGCCTGTACAAGGCCACAAGGGAGCGCCTGAATGTGCTGGGTGTACATAATGCGCGGCTACGTCACGCAGATGGAAGTAAAGGGCTTGCGGAAGCAGCGCCTTACGACGTCATTATTATTACGGCAGCCGCTCCCATTTTGCCGGAAGATATGCTCCCGCAGCTCAAAGAGGGCGGGCGCTTAATTTTTCCTGTGGGAGACGCCGAACAGGAGCTACATCAAATAGAACGTACGTCTGAAGGTTTTATTGAAACGCGCCTGGAGAAAGTAAATTTTGTGCCGCTTTTGCCAGGTGTTGCGTAGATTGTTTTGTCAGGTAATTGTGAGGGGCTTTGTGTCCCGTGTTTAGATTGCCTCATTTATATTGTGAGTAAGGAGATAAATCTGTGAATTGGCAACGTTTGTGTGCCCCTGCGGCTTTGATGCTAGGTGCTTGCGCCAGCCAGCCAACTCCCCCTGCACCGATCGTCGATCGCAGTGTTCAGGTGGTAACTCCGCCAGTGTCGGTTACTCGTGTTAACCCCGTACCAGCATCTGGTGCTGATCCGCGCCCTGCAACTTATATTGTCAAAAAAGGGGACACTCTGTATCGGGTGGCCCTGGATCATGGCCTGGCCTATCGTGATTTAGCTGCATGGAATAATCTGAGTGATGTTAATGGGATCAAGGTAGATCAAACCTTACGCCTTACTCCGCCTGATGGCGTGGTTGAAATTCGCCCGCTAAAAACAGATGAATTGCAAAAAACAGACACTAAATCAGAAGTTAAACAAGAGATTAAAAACTACCCGAAAGTTGTAAAAGTCCCCTATGGTGCCCAGTCTGCAAGCGCTGTGGCCGCCCTTTCCGAAGGGCCTGTTGTTGTGCCAAGATCACAATCTGACAACGTAAAACCGCCGTCTGTCACCGCTTCTAGTGGTTCTTTCGCCCGTGTTGCATCAGATGTGCGCGCTGTTTCTGTAGCAAAAACAACGGATAAACCAAGTATTAATGCCTCATCTGTACAAAATAACAGCGATGAAAAACCAGGAGATTGGGTTTGGCCGACAGTAGGTAAAACGGTGAAAGCTTTCTCGGAAGAAAATCGTGGTGTTGATATCTCGGGAAAAATAGGCCAGTCTGTAATTGCATCAGCTAACGGTAAGGTTGTTTACGCCGGAGCTGGTTTACGTGGCTATGGAAAGATGATTATTCTTAAACATAACCAGGAGTTTCTGACCGCGTACGCGAATAATAGTAAACTAATTGTAAAGGAGGGTGGTGAGGTAAGAAAGGGAGAGAAAATTGCTGAGATGGGAAATAGCGATAGTGATCAGGTCAAACTGCACTTTGAAATGCGCAGATTTGGGAAGCCGGTAGACCCTGCGAAATACATCCAAGCGGAAAAAAAATGAACGATCAGCTTGATATTCTGGAAGAGGAATTACTCGAGGAGGCGGACGATCTCGAGAAGGCCGAGGAAGATGGTTCGGATATTGAGGCCGAGTCTGCCGCAGATGGTGCGGAGGCCCATGTTCATGAAAGCACGGGCGATGTGACCCAGATTTACCTGAATGAAATTGGTCAGAGTAAATTGTTAACCCCTGATGAAGAGCGGGCTTTGTCACGTAAAGTGGTACAAGGGGATTTTCAAGCACGGCAGAAAATGATCGAGCATAATTTGCGCCTGGTCGTAAATATCGCCAAGCATTACATTAATCGCGGTATGACTCTTCTTGACTTAATTGAAGAAGGTAATATCGGATTAATGCATGCCTTAGAAAAATTTGACCCCGAACGGGGTTTTCGTTTTTCTACCTATGCTACATGGTGGATCAGGCAAAGTGTAGAACGCGCAATTATGAATCAATCGCGCACTATCCGTTTGCCCGTACACGTGATTAAAGAATTAAATGTTTATTTACGTGCCCAAAGGCATTTAGAAGCCCAATTGGGGCATGAGCCGGTGATTGAAGATATCGCTCATCTGGTAGGTAAATCGGTTGAAGATGTGCGTCGTGTCATGAGCTTGAATGAAAGGGTGGCATCATTAGATGCACCGCTGGATATCGATCCAATGCTCACTATTGGCGAATCGATTCCGGATGATCAGCACGATGGCCCGGAAGCTATTTTACAAAATGCGGAAGTAGAGCGTTATGTGCGCGAATGGCTGAAACAGCTTAATGAAAAACAACGTATTGTGATTGAACGCCGTTATGGTCTCAACGGCTATGAGGTCTGTACACTGGAAGATTTAGCCGCCAATTTAAATTTAACCCGCGAGCGTGTGCGTCAGATTCAAATTGAAGCACTGGAACAGTTACGCCGCATCTTACGTCGCTATGGCGTAACGAGTGATGTCTTACTCTGATCGGGCCTTTGCTCTGCATATAAAAAACCCGTGCGATCCACTGGTTTTTTATATATTTATGATGTTGTTATTTCAATTGTTTTAGCTGCATCTATTTATTAATAATTTCTGTATGATTTTTGTAAAGCAATTTTTGATATTACTTTAATAGGGTAGTTATGTTTTTGATATTGGCTAGGGGTAATTGGTCAGTATATCGAATTTATTGTATTTCTATTGGCATAGATTCAGGCTGGCTTTGTTTGTTATTATTTGGTGAGCATTAAAGTAGATTTGTTTGTAACGTGTTTAAAAAAACCCAGATAAATTATTTTACACTGGGTTTTTTTGATCTTAATGATTCAGATTAAATCCCGCGCAGCAAATCATTAATGCTGGTTTTTGCGCGGGTTTTTGCGTCAACTTTTTTGACGATCACTGCGCAGTACAGGCTGTATTTACCGTCTGCAGATGGCAGGTTGCCCGATACCACCACGGAGCCAGCCGGAATGCGGCCATAAGTCACTTCGCCGGTTTCACGGTCGTAAATCTTGGTGCTTTGGCCAATATAAACACCCATCGAAATCACCGAGCCTTCTTCAACAATCACGCCTTCAACCACTTCAGAGCGTGCGCCGATAAAGCAGTTGTCTTCGATAATGGTTGGGTTAGCTTGTAGTGGTTCGAGCACGCCGCCAATGCCTACACCACCGGACAGATGTACGTTTTTACCAATCTGCGCGCAGCTGCCCACAGTGGCCCAGGTGTCTACCATGGTGCCTTCGTCTACATAGGCGCCGATATTCACGTAAGAAGGCATCAACACCACGTTTTTGCCGATGAAGGAGCCACGACGCGCCATAGCATTAGGCACAACACGAAAGCCACCCTCGCGGAAATCGTTGTCGCTGTAATCAGCAAATTTTGAAGGTACTTTGTCGAAATACTGGGTGCAGCCGCCATTCATAGGGACATTGTCGTTAATGCGGAAAGACAGCAGCACGGCTTTTTTAAGCCACTGATGGGTATGCCATTCTCCATCAATCTTTTCTGCTACGCGGTATTCACCCTTATCCAGGCCCAAAATCACGCTATTAATCGTTTCACGCAGCTCGGATGGCACATTGGCAGGGGTGATCTCTGCACGGTTTTCAAAAGCAGTTTCGATGATTTGCTGAAGTTGGCTCATGGTGCTTCCTTGGTTAGGTTATTCGTAAAGCGGGTAAAACCCGCCAAAGTGGTGACGTGGTATTCAGATGCGTGGCAGGTTTTACCCGCCCCGCATGATCTTAAAAAGAGGTATCAATATGGCGTTGGCAAAAGCGAACAATGCGCTCTGCTGCCGAAATACAATCGTTTAGTGGTGCGACTAAGGCTATGCGGATATAGCCAACACCGGGATTGATGCCGTGGGCGCTGCGAGCTAGAAAACTACCGGGTAAAACGGTGACGTATTCCTCTTTAAATAGCTGAAGGGCAAATGCAGCATCGTCTCCTCTGACTTTTGCCCAGAGATAAAAAGCGGCATCCGGCATGCTGATGTTTAAAACGCTTTGTAGCAAGGGGGTAATAGCGGCAAATTTCTGGCTATAGAGCGAGCGATTTTCGATCACATGTGCTTCATCATTCCAAGCTGCTGTGCTTGCGGCTTGCACCATCGGGCTCATCGCACAGCCGTGATAGGTACGGTAGAGTAAGAATTGTGCTAAAAGTTTCGCATCCCCGGCTACAAAGCCAGAGCGTAAGCCGGGTACATTCGAGCGTTTTGATAGGGACGAGAAAATCACTAGATTATGGTAGTCGCGCCCCAGCTTAGCTGCCGCTTCGAGTGCGCCAAGTGGCTTATCTTCGCCGAAATAAATTTCTGAATAACACTCATCGGATGCAATCACAAAGCCATATCGATCTGACAAGGCAAATAGTTTTTGCCAGTCGGCAAGGGATGCGACTGCGCCAGTTGGATTGCCGGGCGAGCAGGCAAAAACCAGCTGGGTGCGTTGCCAGATAGCAGGCGGTACGGCATCCCAATCAGGCTGAAAGCGGTTTTCTGCATTGCAGTTTACAAAATAAGGCTTGGCCCCCGCTAAAAGAGCCGCTCCTTCGTAAATTTGATAAAAGGGATTGGGGGAGAGCACCAAGGGTTGCTGTTCAGAACGCGTATCAACAATAGTTTGGGCAAAAGCAAACAGCGCTTCGCGGCTACCGTTCACCGGAATGATCTCTGTTGTTGGGTTAGGTGCAGTAATGTTGTAACGGTTGGCGAGCCAGCTGCTGATACTTTGCCTGAGCTCATCCGAGCCTAAGGTGGCCGGGTAGGCAGATAGCCCGTCAAAGTGTGCGGTTAGTGCATCGGTTATCAGCCTGGGTGTGGCATGTTTGGGCTCACCAATGGATAAATTGATATGAGCCAACGCCGGATTGGGGCTAAGGCCTGCAAAAAGTTGCTTAAGTTTTTGAAACGGATAGGGCTGAAGCAAAGAGAGTTGCGGCGTCATAACGATCCGAGGGCACTGGGGAAAACCCCGATTATAGTGGCAGAGCGCCATCAGGTCTTGTGGCGCTTAATTGTCAGCGAAGGCAAACCTAAATCTCAAACCACGCAGATTTGGAGAGCACGGAGCTACACGGAGAAATGCATGATAAGCACGGTTTGTGCCGTGAGTCTCCCGTATTTTCTTGGGGGCTGAGCGTTTTTTATTAGAACTTACTTGAGTAAGTCGCCATATTCCTGCACCAGCTTGCGTACTTTTCCTGCAACGACTGCCGAGCAGTAAGGTTGCTGTGGATTTTGATCAAAGTAATCCTGATGGTAGGTTTCAGCAGGCCAGAATGTGGCGGCAGGTGTAATGGTCGTGACGATTGGGTCTTCGTATTGGCTGGCTAATTCAGCAATCATTTTTTTTGCGCTTAGCGCTTGCGCTTCGCTGTGGAAAAAAAGGCTGGAGCGATATTGTGTGCCTACATCCTCGCCCTGGCGATTAAGCGTGGTAGGGTCATGTAGGGCAAAAAATAATTCAAGCAGGGTATTGTAGCTGATGATAGCCGGATCAAAAGTCAGCTGAATGACCTCGGCATGGCCGGTGTCGCCAGCGCATACCGCTTTGTAAGCTGGCGCATCGACACTACCGCCCATATAGCCACAATCAACCTGTGATACGCCACGCAGGCGGGCAAAGGTGGCGTCGAGACACCAGAAGCAGCCGCCAGCAAAGGTTGCAATTTCGCTCATGATTTGTTTCCCTGTTTAATTGTTCGGGTTAATGGCTTATTGCCGCGCACCGCGCAGATTGCTGGGCAGCGGGCCGCTGAAATTACAGCGGTAGGGGTTGATATCCAATCCGCCACGGCGGGTGTAACGCGCATAAACAGCAAGCTTTATCGGAGCACAATCACGCATGATGTCAACAAAAATACGCTCTACACATTGCTCGTGAAATTCATTGTGATTGCGAAATGAAATTAAATAGCGCAGCAGAGATTCACGATTAATCGGCTTACCGGTATAGCTGATTTGGATGCTGGCCCAATCGGGCTGGCCGGTTACAAGGCAGTTGGACTTTAGTAAGTTGGATGTTAAAGACTCGGTAATGGTGGTTTCGCCGCTGTCACATTTTAATAAACCAGCCAGAGGGCTGTACTGATCCACTTCAATATCCAGATTATCAATGCAATAGCCATCGAGCTCTGTAAGGCGCTGTTGGTGAAATTGCTCCGGGATGATCAGCTGAACACCAATATTTGTGCCTGTTGCTGTAGATAAGTCGGCTTGCAGCAGGCTTTGTAAGGCTTCGCGTGTTTCCAATTTAGTCTGATTAAAACTATTTAAATAAAGCTTAAATGATTTTGATTCGATAATGTTCGGGCTGCTGGCCGGGATATTAAAAATAGCAATGGCGACCTGCGGTTTACCCCGGCTATTGAGCCAGGATAGCTCGTAGCCATTCCAGATATCCATCCCCATAAACGGTAGCGTTTCACCTAAACCAATTTCCTGGCGTTTGCCTGCGCGTGAAATGGGAAAAAGTAGGCTGGGATCGTATTCAGTAATGTAGCTGACTGTTTTGCCCAGGGGGGAGTGTTCAACGTCGCTCACAAGCGCTCCTTTAAGTGGGTTGGATCAGGTAAGTGCCTGTACAAAAATTTCCCTGCTGCGTTGTGCCTTCTCGCCATGCTGCCTTTGTTGGCGGCCTTGCCGGCAGCTTTTGTATAAGCATTTAGAGGCAATAAGCTGCACTCATCTGATCATTTATGTTGCATTTTATCGTCTAAAGCTGGAGTGATGGGGAAAAACAAGAGGCTGGCTTATACTTAATTCCCCATCCTGAAGGCCCTGGATTTTTGTATGGTTTTTGTAAAAATTCAGCTGTTTGGCGGGATTTTTGATAAAAATACTTGGGGATAATCGTTTGCTAAGTTATTTCGTAAGTGTATTTTTGGCTGCAGCTTAGGGTTTATTTATATTTTCTGATCAGCCCTACCATCACGCCAAAGATTTCCAAACCCTCTTTAGGGCGGATGGGCTCATAAGCAGGGTTGTGCGGCATCAGTATATAGCCCTGTTTATCGCGGCTCAGTGTTTTAAGCGTGTATTCGCCATCAACGATTGCAACCACCACATCTCCTAAATTGGCGCTATGGCGTTTTTCTACGACGGCGATATCCCCATCGTGAATACCGGCATCAATCATTGAATCGCCTTTTACCCTGACCATCACCGAGGCGGATGGGCGCTCGATCAGGTAATCATCAATGCTAATGGCTTCGCTCATGGCGTCGTTTGCAGCAGCAGGCAGGCCGGCGGGGACCGGGAAATCAGCCAATTCACGCTCAAAGAAACGCTTGGTAGGGGCAAGGCGTTTATCGGGCGTGGTGTCCACATAGCCTGCGAGCATCAGGCGCTTTACTAGGGCTGATACAGCGGATTTGGAAGCCAGCCCGAGTAAATCACCAATCAATGAATAGGAAGGTAAGTTACGGTAGTCGGCATAATAGTCTTGCAGTTTGCCAAGGTATTCGGCGTCGCGATTGGGGTGTGCCATAAGATTTAACCTGTGCAGAACAAACGTTCTACCACTAGCGTAGTGAACGTTCGTTCTGTTGTCAAGCGGCAGCAGCCTGCCTGTTGTGTATCTGCGTAGATCAATCCAATTCAGCCAGTTTGGACTTTTACCGTACACCTTAGAGCATGCTGTTTTACAATGG
Organism: Iodobacter ciconiae; assembly: GCF_003952345.1. Taxonomy (NCBI): domain Bacteria; kingdom Pseudomonadati; phylum Pseudomonadota; class Betaproteobacteria; order Neisseriales; family Chitinibacteraceae; genus Iodobacter; species Iodobacter ciconiae. Next base: position 1,235,485 of record NZ_CP034433.1, read on the forward strand.
CTGCCTTTCTGCTTCGCTTTGGCTGTATATCTTGAAGATTTTACTTGCCCCCATGGAGGGGCTGCTTGATTTTGTATTGCGTGATGTACTGACCCGGGTGGGAGGTATTGATATGTGCGTCACCGAGTTTATTCGGGTCAGTGGCTCTTTATTACCCAATAAAACATTTTTACGTATTGCCCCTGAGCTACTCAACGGTAGTAAAACCGTAGCAGGGGTGCCGGTGAGCGTGCAGCTGCTGGGCTCCGATCCTGTTTGTATGGCAGAAAACGCCGCACGCCTGGCTGAGCTTGGTCCTTATGAAATTGATTTGAATTTTGGTTGTCCGGCTAAAAGTGTAAATCGCCACCGTGGTGGTGCAGTGCTGTTGCAAGAGCCTGAGTTAATTCATGAGATTGTAGGGGCGGTACGCCGTGCTGTGCCTGCACATATTTCCGTGACGGCCAAGATGCGTCTTGGTTACAACGACAGTAGCCAGGCGATTGAGTGTGCGCAAGCGATGGCCAGTGCAGGTGCTGCACGGGTGGTGGTCCATGCACGTACCAAGCTCGATGGCTACAAGCCGCCTGCTTATTGGGAATTAATCCCTGCGGTGCGCGAGGCTCTGTCTGTGCCCGTCGTGGCCAATGGTGAGATCTGGACTGTGGAGGAGTTTCATCGCTGTATGGCCGTTTCAGGTTGCGATCAGATTATGCTGGGGCGGGGGATTGTGTCTAACCCGGCTTTGGCTCTGATGGCTAAGACAGGGCAGGCCCCGTTGCCATGGGCCGAGTTGCAACCTCTGTTTATTTGTTTCTGGCAATTGGTTCAGGCGCAGCACATTATGCCCAGGCACAGAGCGGGGCGAATAAAACAGTGGCTGACTTATCTGCGCCGTACTTACCCAGAGGCTGAGGCGCTGTTTGCAGAGGTTCGTACTTTAACCGAGCCGGATGATGTGGCTGCCGTATTATTGGAAAAGTAGTCGGAAAGGATAAATATGCAAGGGTATTACGATAGATTGGCTGCGGCTTTACTGCCAATGCTGGCAGACAGGGCATTAGTTCGTGATGCGGTTATTTCTGCTGTTTTTATTTTTTCTCTCATGGTTTGCCGCTCTTTAGTACGGCGGGCTATTTTACGGCGGCATGATTTAGGGTCGGAGGTACGCCGCCGCTGGGTGGTTTATCTTCGCAACTGCTCTTTGGGCGTGTTTACGCTTGGGATGATTTTTATCTGGGGGCATGAGATTCAGACTTTTGCTGTGTCGCTGGTGGCAATTGCTGCTGCGGTTGTGCTTGCAACTAAAGAAATGATTCTTTGCATGCTGGGATCTATTTTTCGCAGTAGTAGTAATGCCTTTGCAGTGGGGGACAGAGTTGAAATTGGCGGGGTACGCGGTCAGGTTATTGATATGAATCTGGTGTCTACTACCCTGATGGAGTCCAGCCACGCTTCTCATTGTCAGGGAACGGTTGGCCGGGGTGTGACAGTGCCAAACTCGTTGCTGCTGAGCCAGCCGGTTTTTAATGAAAGCATGTTGGGCGATTATGTTTTACAAACCATTCATATTGCTATTTTACGTAGCGATGATTGGGAAAAGGCCGAGCGGGTGCTGATGGAGGCAGGGGAGGTGATTGCTGCGGAATACGCTCAGGATCTATCCCGCCATGCGCGCGAGCTGGAGCGTCGCTATGCGCTGGAGTCCCCGATGATGGAGCCTAGGGTGCGAATCTTTCTTGATCGTTATGAAGAAATTGGCTTGCAACTGCAGGTTGCTGTGCCGCTTGGGCAGCGTTCAAAAGTTGAGCAGCGGGTGTTGAGGTTATTTTTGCAAGGCATGAATACCAAAAAGTCATTACTTAAAAATGACGTGAAGTGATTTGGGCAGGGCACGCTGGTCTTAATTGAGAGTCTTTAATTAGCATGCCACTTTCGGTGTATTTATTGAAAATACCTTCCTTTTTTTAGGGAATACTACCTCTTTTCTGACTTTAGTGGTGCAGACAAAGGGAGAGAGATTATGTGCAGTTTTTAACTTGGGACTCAACTCGCGCTCCCGGCAGCCAGGTTGCGGTTATCTGTACTGGCGGGGCAGATCAATCTGGTTTTTTTTCGCGATAGATGGCGCGAGCATAACAGGCACATAACGGTTGCGCGTCAAGTGACTTGTAGACCCGCTTTAGAAAGCTTCAGTATCCGGCCACATTTACCTGCCAGCTCAGAATCATGCGTCACAATGACAAAGCCTGTGCCTGATTCCTTGGCTAATTCCAGCATTAATTCGAATACCCCCCCAGCCGTTTCTCGGTCCAGATTGCCCGTTGGCTCATCAGCTAATACGCAGGCCGGCCGGGTAACCAGGGCTCGGGCAATCGCGGTGCGCTGGCGCTCGCCACCGGACAGCTCGCTTGGCTTATGGTGGCTGCGGTCAGTCAGGCCAACCCGGGCAAGAATGGTCTGGGCTTCTTTTATGGCGGCAATCTTATCCATGCGGCGGATGAGGAGCGGCATAGCAACATTTTCTGCTGCAGTAAATTCAGGTAACAAATGATGAAACTGGTAAACAAAGCCCAAGTGTTGATTGCGCATCAGCCCACGCTCGGTTTCACTGCCGGCAAGCGGGTCTTTGCCCATTAGCTGGATTTTTCCGCTGCTCGGTGCATCCAGTGCGCCAAGGCAGTGCAGCAGGGTTGATTTGCCTGAGCCGGAAGCGCCCACAATCGCTACGGTTTCACCACGGTGCAGTTCAAAATCAATATGTGCCAGTACTTGGGTTTCCAGCTTGCCGGTTTTATAGCTTTTGCTTAAATTTTGCGCCGCTAGTACCGGTACTTGATCAGTATTACTCATAACGTAAAGCCTCGGCAGGGTTGACGCGAGAGGCGCGCCAGCTAGGGTAGAGGGTGGCAACAAGGGCAAGCACGAGAGAAATGAGGCCGATGCTACTGACATCACTCCACAGTACACGTGATGGCAGTTCGGAAATCAGATAAACATCTGGGGACAAAATGGCGGTGCCTAGGATGCGTTCAATAAACGGCACAATTACATCTAGATTTTTAGAGATAAATACGCCAGCCAGTACGCCCGAGCCTGTGCCGATCAAGCCGGATAAGGCACCCTGAATTACAAAAATTTTCATGATCGAGCCGGGAGCAGCTCCCAGGGTGCGCAAGATGGCAATGTCGGCTTGCTTATCGGTGACAACCATCACCAGGGTAGAAACCAAATTAAACGCAGCGACTGCTACAATCAGTGTCAGGATGATAAACATCATACGTTTTTCGATTTCAACGGCACGAAAATAAGTGGGGTTTTCCTGGGTCCAGTCGCCTACCAGTAAATTGGGCATCTCCTGATTTAGTTCGCGTGCGATGCGGCGGGACAGATTCAGATCATCTAGCTTAAGTCTCAGCCCAGAAACAGCATCTCCTGCCCGAAATAGTTTTTGTGCATCGCTTAGATGAATCATTGCCACACCCGCATCGTAGGGCGCGTAATCGGCTTTAAATATGCCGGTGACGGTAAATTGCTTATATCTAGGGGTAAACCCCGCAATGGTGACCTGGCCCTGAGGTGTAATCAGTGTAACGCGGTCCCCTGTGCGAACGCCCAGCTCGTTAGCAAGGGAAATACCGAGGATCACACCAAATCCATCGGCGTGTAAGGATTGGAGCTTGCCACTGACCAGCTTACCGGCAACTTCATTCACTGCGCTTTCCTGCCCGGGGTCAATCCCCCGGATCAGCACACCTTTAACCTGCTCGCCCCCATTTGTTAGTAAGCCTTGCCCCAGCACATAGGGGGCTGTGGCAAGCACATGCGGGTTCTTTTTTGCGGTATCGGCGGCAGACTGCCAGTCTGCCAGCTGATTACCTACGCCACTGATTTGCACATGTGCGGCCATGCCAAGAATGCGGTTACGCACTTCTTCCTGAAAGCCATTCATCACGGACAACACAATAATCAGCGCAGCCACACCAAGGGCAATGCCGATGACAGAAATAAGAGAAATAAACGAGATAAAGCCATTACGACGGCTGGCACGCGTATAGCGCAGGCCGATCAGAAGTTCATACATGGGAGGTAAAGTCTAAGCAGGGCGAGAAAGGCGGCTAGTTTAGCATGCTTAGATCGCGATGCTTGCCTGCATATGGGGTAAATATGGTGGCCGGAGTTTGTTTTATTGATAAATGACGGCGTGGGCACAAAAGCGTGCCCACGTTGCGTTCTAATTGACTAACAGGTAAACAAACCACGCTGGCGAAACAGATCTCGCACTTGCTCGACCAGTTCCATGCTCGGGCTCGGGGTGTCGGTTAGTTCATATTTCATTCCCAGCTCGGCCCATTTGCTTTCGCCCATTTTATGAAAGGGCAGCACTTCAACGCGTTCGATATTTTTCATAGGCTTTAGGTAGTCAGCCAGTTTTTCTACATCACTAAAATCATCGCTGATGCCGGGAATCAGCACATAGCGGACCCAGACAGGTTTCCCCATCTTTTGCAGGCGCTCGGCAAAGTCCAGCGTAGGCTGAAGAGGTTTACCGGTAAGGGCTTCGTATTTAACCGGATCACTTTGTTTGATATCCAGTAGCACTAAATCCACATTGTCAAACCACGTGTCATCAAGGTGAGATGCCAAAAATCCCTGGGTATCAAGCGCGGTGTGCAGCTTGAGGTCTTGCTTGGCGCGGCGGAAAATCTCGCCCACAAAGTGCGCTTGCATTAAAGGCTCGCCACCGGAGATCGTCAACCCGCCAGCAATACGTAAAAAGCTGGCGTATTTGCTAAGCTCGGTCATGACCGCATCAACGGTGTAGCTTTTGCCATTATGCAGCTTCCAGGTGTCCGGGTTATGGCAGTACAGACAGCGGAACTGGCAGCCGCTGACAAAAAGGGCGAAGCGCATACCAGGGCCATCGACGGCCGCACCTGTTTCAATCGAATGTACAAAGCCCTGCTGCTGGTGTTTGGCATCAAAAGAGATAGGGATGATTTCCCCTAGTGGCTTAATGGGTTTCATGTTTTTTCCAGTGATTATTGTTTTCTGTAACGGCTCGAGTTAAGCGAAAAAGCCTAAATCTTGAATTACAGAATAAAGCGGGGCAAACCATTGATTTTTTGTGTGGGCTCTGTGGTTAAAGATTTAGCACTTTATCTATTAAACCTGCAGTGTTTTTTTACTGAAGCGACTATTTTTTTATGTTAAAACGGATCACTAAGCCTGTGCTTAATGATCCGTTTCGGGTAAATCTTATATTGCAGTGATTTGCAATATTACGTCTTTGCGTGGAATGTGCGGCTGATGACGTCCATTTGTTGCTCACGGGTGAGCTTGATGAAGTTCACTGCATAGCCAGAAACACGCACGGTGAGCTGTGGGTATTTATCCGGGTTTTCCATTGCATCGACCAGGGTATCTCTGTTTAACACATTCATATTCAGGTGAAATAGTTGCGCCATGTGTTGCTCCTAGGGGTGAATACGGGCTAAGTACATCCTTGAGTCAGGTTGATTTGCCAGCCATTTGGGCTGGCAAATTTTCTAGGCTGCAAGGCTTAGCATTTGCCGTGGAATGTGCGGCTGATCACGTCCATTTGCTGTTCGCGTGTCAGTTTTACAAAGTTCACGGCATAGCCAGAAACACGCACGGTCAGTTGTGGGTAGTTTTCCGGATTATCCATTGCATCGAGCAGGGTGTCACGGTTTAGAACATTCATATTCAGATGGAAGAGTTGATCCATGGTTTGATCAATCGCATCTTTATCCAGGCAGGCAGAACACTCTTCGCCGTGTGGTCCGAATAAGCCATCAATTGAAGCTGCCAGGGTTTTAACGCGGTCTGTATCGTTGTGACCCAGAGCATCAGGGGTCATGGATGCTGTCCATGACACACCATCCAGTGCGGCTTCGTAAGGAATTTTCGATACCGAGAAGCCTGCTGCGATAAAGCCATTGGTATCACGGCCGTTCATTGGGTTAGCACCTGGTGAGAATGGCGCGCCTGCACGGCGGCCGTCTGGTGTGTTACCTGTTTTTTTGCCGTAAACCACGTTAGATGTAATGGTCAGTACCGATTGAGTAGGCATTGAGTCGCGGTAGAACACAGGCTGAGCTTTAATCTTGCTCATAAATGATTCGGTCAGCCACACTGCAATATCATCCACACGGTCATCATTGTTGCCATAAGCCGGGTAATCACCTTCGATCTTGTAATCGACTGCAATACCTTTTTCATTACGCACAACACTTACCTTTGCATGTTTGATGGCAGAGAGTGAATCTGCAGCCACTGACAAGCCGGCAATACCGCAGGCCATGGTGCGCAGAATGTCACGGTCGTGCAGAGCCATTTCAATGCGCTCGTACGAATACTTATCGTGCATATAGTGGATGGAGTTCAGCGCAGTGACGTATGTTTTTGCCAGCCAGTCCAGCATTACATCGTATTTAGCCATTACTTCATCGTAATCAAGTACATCGCCTTTGATTGGTTCAAAACCATTAGCAACGACCTTGCCGGTTTTTTCATCTACACCACCATTGATCGCATAAAGCATGGCTTTGGCAAGGTTAACCCGTGCGCCAAAGAATTGCATTTGCTTACCGACAGCCATGGCTGAAACACAACATGCAATGGCGTAATCGTCACCCCATTTAGGTTTCATCAGGTCATCATTTTCATACTGGATGGCCGAGGTATCAATCGATACTTTCGCGCAGAACTCTTTAAAGCCTTGCGGGAAAGACGTTGACCACAATACAGTCAGATTAGGCTCTGGAGCTGGTCCGAGGTTGTACAGGGTGTGTAGAACACGGAAGCTGGTTTTGCTAACCAGAGTACGGCCATCAAGGCTTGTTCCACCGATTGACTCAGTTACCCAGGTCGGGTCGCCAGAGAACAGATCATCGTATTCCGGTGTGCGCAGGAAGCGGATAATGCGCAATTTCATGACCATATGGTCAATCATTTCCTGAGCTTGTGACTCGGTAATGCGGCCCTCAATCAGATCGCGTTCGATATATACGTCAAGGAAGGTTGAAGTACGGCCAATTGACATTGCCGCGCCGTTTTGTTCTTTTGTGGCAGCAAGGTAACCAAAGTACAGCCACTGGATGGCTTCCTGAGCAGTGGTCGCAGGCTTGGAAATATCAAAGCCGTAGGATTTTGCCATTTGCTTAAGTTCGCCCAGTGCTTTGATTTGCTCGGACAATTCTTCACGCAGGCGAATGACTGATTCGGTAAACGGAACGTCATTGAGTTCGGTTTTTTCGCGTTTTTTGTCGTTAATCAGGAAATCAACGCCGTACAAAGCCACACGACGATAGTCACCAATGATACGGCCACGGCCATATGAATCTGGCAAACCGGTGATTACGCCCGAGCTGCGGCATGCCATGATTTCTGGGGTGTAAGCATCAAATACACCCATATTGTGATCTTTACGATATTTGGTAAAAATATCAATAATTTGCGGGTTCATTTCAAAGTGGTAGGCTTCAAGGCCGTTTTGTACCATGCGCAAACCGCCGTTCGGCATAATAGCGCGACGCAGTGGTTTGTCAGTTTGAACACCAACGATGGTTTCCAGATCTTTATTAATATAGCCAGGGTCATGCGCAGTAATCGACGCGCCAACATGGGTCGATACTTCCAGTACACCACGTTTACGTTCTTCTTTTAACTGAATGGATAATTCAGTCCAAAGTTGAGTGGTGCGCTCAGTTGGGCCTGCGAGGAAGCTATCATCACCTAAGTAAGGCGTGTAATTGAGTTGGATAAAGCCGCGAGTGTCGACTCTATCTTGCCACTCGCCTGCTTTAAACCCGCGCCAAGCGTCAAGTTGAAGATGGTTTTCTGGTGCGTTCATAGCTGATGCTCCTAGTAGGCCTCAAGACCCTGTTGCCTGCATGTCTTATAAAGGACACGTTTTTAAAAATTTAATCTGTTTGAGTGCGGATAGTGTCGCCTTCAATGCATTCATCCTAGTCTGATCTTTGACGCAAAAACTTAATATAAATCAAATTCTTTGTTTTGTAGTTTGTATAGAGTTGGCTACTTTTGCCCGAGTTAGATAGAGCATAAAATAGGAAAAAAAACAGCGTCATATTGTGACGCTGCCAGGTTGAATATTTACAATGTAACGGCGTGCTCACGGGTTGCGTGAAACACAATTTTAGGCCACCTCTCCTGAGTGAGCTGCAGGTTCACCCTGCTGGTTGCGAGGTAGGCAAGGCTGTTTGCAGCATCACGTCCCAGATTATTGACCAGCTGCCCTTCAAAATCGTCGAGCATTTTTGCGTCTTCACAGCTTACCCAGCGTGCGGTGTAAATGGTGGTCGATTCAAACACCGCTTCTACACCGTACTCGTTAGCAAGGCGCGAGGCAACGACCTCAAACTGCAGCACCCCTACAGCCCCCAGAATCAGGTCCGAGCCATTGAGTGGCTTAAATACCTGCACTGCGCCTTCTTCACCCAGCTGTTGCAAGCCTTTTTGCAGTTGCTTGATTTTTAGCGGGTTTTTGATGCGCACAATGCGGAACATTTCAGGGGCAAAATAAGGAATACCGGTAAAGGCGAGTAATTCACCCTCGGAGAAAGAATCACCAATCTGGATGTTGCCATGATTGGGCAGGCCAATAATATCGCCAGCGTAGGCTTCTTCTACCTGCTCACGGCCTTGCGCCATAAAGGTCACGACCGAGTTGGCGGCAATTTCGCGGTTAAGCCGCAAATGCCTGAATTTCATGCCACGGGTAAATTCGCCCGAACACACACGAAGAAAGGCAATCCGGTCACGGTGTTTTGGATCCATATTGGCTTGAATCTTAAACACAAAGGCAGAGAATTTTTCTTCGGTCGGGCTGATGGTACGCACGGTGGCATTGGCATCCCCCGGTGAGGGAGCCCAGTCAACCAGTGCATTTAATATTTCGCGAATCCCGAAGTTATTAATGGCTGAGCCAAAGAAGACAGGGGTTAGATCACCTGATAAAAACTCTTCCAGCACAAAAGGGTGCGAAGCGCCGCGTACGAGCTCCAGCTCCATACGGGTGTTTTCGATTTCTAGCGGGAATAATTCATCAAGGCGTGGGTTATTTAAGCCTTCAATGATTTCCACTTCATCCAGCGGGCCTTTGCCGGGGGTGAACAGCAGTACGGTATCGGTCAGAATACTGTACACACCACGGAAAGTTTTACCCATGCCGATTGGCCAGGTAATGGGCGCGCAACGGATTTCCAGCACGCTTTCTACTTCGTCTAAAAGCTCGAGCGAATCGCGTACTTCGCGGTCAAGCTTGTTCATCAGCGTAATAATCGGCGTATTACGCAGGCGGCAGACATTCAAAAGCTTGATGGTTTGCGCTTCCACGCCTTTGGCCGCATCAATTACCATTAAGGCGCTGTCTACGGCGGTGAGTACGCGGTAAGTATCTTCGGAGAAATCCTGGTGGCCCGGGGTATCAAGCAGATTGACCACGTGATCACGGTAGTCAAATTGCATGACACTGGATGCGACCGAAATACCTCGTTGCTTTTCGATATCCATCCAGTCGGAAGTGGCGAACTTGCCGCCTTTTTTTCCTTTAACCGTACCGGCGTTTTGAATTGCACCCGAGAAATAAAGCAGCTTTTCGGTGAGTGTCGTTTTACCCGCATCAGGGTGGGAGATAATGGCGAAGGTGCGGCGACGGCCTACTTCGCGTGCTAAATCAGTCATGTAAAGGGCTACAAAAAAGCAAAGGAGGGATTTTACGTTAATTACGGGGGATAAGCACGGATCACGCAGGCAGATTCTTGCTCCGATTTTTGGCCTTATGGTTTATCGGCGGGCTCAAGTGGCAGCAAGATACTGATGATGGCGCCTCCTTCGCCGGCATTTCTGGCACTGATTTCTCCTCCGTGATCGGTCATGATCTGACGGCTGATTGCCAGCCCCAATCCTGTACCGCTGGCGTGGCTATTTAGCCGGCTGCTTTGAATAAATTTATCAAAGATCAGATCAAGTTCTCCTTCTGGAATGCCGGGGCCGTAATCTCTTACGCTTAAACCCATTGCGGCTCTGCCATCACTGAGTCTTGCATCTTCAATAAAATGAATATCGATTTTAGCTTCATCCGGGCTGAATTTAATTGCATTTGAAAACAGATTAATAATAACCTGGGTAATTCGTGCCTTATCAAAGAACAGCATCAGCGGCGGAGCACTTGCATCTAAATTAAGCTGGATATGTTTGCTGGTGAGTAAAGTTAGTAGTTCATTGGAAGCATGTTTAGCCGTAGTTTTTAAATCATGATTCATTTTTGAATAGCGCATTTTATTGGCTTCAAGCCGTGACATATCCAGTAAATCGTTCAGTAAAATAAGCAGACGATTTCCGCTGGAATGGATGCGTTCAAAATAGCGAATTAGGTTTGTGCTGTCGGTACTGCCTACTTTGGACTGACCAATTTCGGAAAAGGATAAAATAGCGTGCATAGGAGTGCGTAATTCATGAGACATATTTGCCAGGAAAACCGATTTGGCCATATTGGCAGCTTCGGCGGCTTCTTTGGCTTCCAATAAATTACTTTCAACCTCTTTGAGCTTTGAAATATTAGTCAGAAAGGCAAAGGCATATTCCAGATGCTGGTGTTCATCATAAATACAGGCAGAATTCACCAGAAACGGGAGATTTTTTCCGTCGGCGGAAGGAATACTTACTTCTTCTACATGATTTGAGTCGTTTTGATGACTGGATAAATTGTCCGGAAAAATAGCATTGGCGTGTTCCGGCCAGAGCTGGCCGGGTTGCTGGCCGATCAGTGTATTCCGGCTCATGCCCAGTTGCTGGCAAAAAGCCTGGTTGATATCGACAATACGGCTTTTACTGTCAATCAGAATAAAGCCGTCTGCAGTACCCTCGATAATTGTGCGCTTAAGCCGCTCAGACTGCCGGAGCGCCTGCGCTGCAACTCTGGGTGCACTGACATCTTCTATCACGCAAATTAAACCTTTGCCGATATCACCCGCCACCATTTCTTTGGCATAAACCATGGCCCAGAAACAGGATGCATCCCGGCGATATAGCTCCATTTCGCCGCGGAAAGTCCCTTTGCTTTTAATGGCTTCACGGATAGGCTTGTTATGTGCAGTAAAATGCTGGGCCGAGGCGTGCAGGATATCGGTAGGCATGTCGGTAATTTCAGCCGTGCTGTAGCCAAACAAGGCTTCAAATGCCGGATTAACCAGACGTATCATGCCTTTGACCGAAAGCATAATAGCCAGCGGGCTGGCATCCAGTACCGAGCGAATTTCAGCTGTTCGCTCTAAAACCAGATCCTGCAGATGATCATGGTGGCGACGTAATTCCCGCTCACTGTTTTGCTGCTCAGAAATATTTCGCACAGTGGCACAAAGATAGGCCGCCTCGGCAAAGGTGATATGGCTGAATGTGATCTCTACCGGAATCTGGCTATATGGCAAATTGATTTGGTGTGTGGTGTAAAGCAGGCGTTTTTCAACAGAGAGTGTTGCCCAGAATTCCTGCCACTGGATGAGATCTATTTGCGGAAAAATATCAAAGAAACGTAATTTTAGCAGCTCATCCGGGGTATAGCCGGTGCCGGTTGATGTTGCCCGGTTAGCATAGCAAATTTGGCCGGAAATACTGGCCCAGAGAATAATATCAGGGGCTTCATCCACGGTGAATTGAGTGAGGTGCAACCTTTTTTCAATACTTTCGATTCGCTGTATTTGCTTTAGCAGTAAGTAAAGCAGGCAGGAAATAATCAGCATGAAACTTAAACCGGCCAGTGCGCGCGTAATCAGATCGTTTGTAAAGCGGTGAAGCAGGGCATCACGGTCGGTTGAAATTAGAATAATCAGCGGCAAAATGCTCTGGCTGCTGTGAAATGCGGTCAGGAGCTGGGTATTGTTGTAGGTGCTCGGATAAGTGCTGGAGCCTTGCAGGCGGCGTTGCTCAAAGAGCAGTGGATCGATATCTCTCAGATTGCGGCCGATTTGACTTTCATCAAAAGGGTAGTTGAGCAAAACAATGCCATCGCTACGCAGTAAATATACATGGCTGCCCGGTGCTAATTTTAGCGACTGATAAAACTGAATAAAGTACTGCGGCTCTACTCCTGCCAAAATAACACCGCCAAAAGTGCCGTTATTTTTTTTGATGCGCTGGGTGACGGGAATCAGCCACTTTCCATCCGTGCGGCTCTGTATGGGGGGGCCAATCAGGGGCCGGTTGTCCTGAAACTGGCTGTGGTACAGAAAATAGCTGCGGTCTGCCAGATTGACTCGTCGCGTCGGGTATTCTAACCCGTGGCTCTGAATGAGCCCTTTGCTATCGATGGTGATAATGGCACGCACTTGCGGAGCGAGCTTAACCTTGTCCTGCAATACCTGGTGCGTTTGCTGCTCATTGGCCATATCTACTCCACCAAATTGATTCAGGTTTTCCACGATATTTTGCATGGACTGTTCAACTGAAACAAAAGAGCGCGTGGCGTGTTCGTCTAGGGAGCGTGCCAGCGACAGACTGCTGCGCTCAGCTTCTTTGATGGTGGCCTGATAATCATGCAGGGACATGATGATCAGAGCAAAGGTGGTGACAATGGCTAAAATAGCGTACAGCAGGATCAGGCCACCGCGTAGCAGCTTTAGCGAGGTGGCAGTGCCGGCAGGGCGCAGAGGCAGGGTAAAAAACCGGTTCATAGCTAAATTGTTTTGAGCGGACGTATCAAAATTGGCCTTGGCAGGGGGATCTGACCGTTTTTTTGGTAAAGAGTAAGCTGGTCATTGCAGACCAGCTTACTCTTTTTCAGATTGCTTAAGCCCTACTATAGCTTATTAAGAATAGTGCTTTGCATTGCAGCAAGACAGTATTTAAATAAGGTGTAACTTAAGATTTTGTTTCCAGCTCTTCCCACTGCCCCATCTTTTCAAGAATAAGTCTATCAAGCTCATCAATACGTCGTTGCATATCTTGCGCCAGCTTGGGGCCATTGCGATAGATGCTGGCATCGAGTAATTGCTGCTGGATATCTAGTTTTTCTGCTTCTAGGGCATTGATTTGTAATGGCAGTTGCTCTAAAAGGCGAGTCTCATTAAAAGAGAGTTTTTTCTTGGCTTTGGTGGCTTCTGCTGGCTTGGCTTGCGGTGCAACATTTGCTTTTGTCAAAGCTGCTGTGGCAACAGGTGCATTACTGGCCATCCGCGCTTTGGCTTCCATCCAGTCTGCGTAACCACCGGCGTTTTCGATCAAGACTCCGTCGCCTTCAAAAGCAATGACCTGAGTGACCACATTATCAAGGAAGGCACGATCGTGGCTAACCAGAAATACGGTGCCTGAATAGTTAGACAGTAATTCTTCGAGTAGCTCTAAGGTGTCGATATCCAGATCGTTGGTGGGCTCGTCCAGCACCAGTACATTGGCCGGACGGGTAAACAGGCGTGCCAGCAGTAGTCTATTACGCTCGCCACCGGATAAAGAGCTGACCGGGCTGCGCGCGCGTGCTGGCGCAAACAAAAACTCTTCCAGATAGCTGATAACGTGTTTACGCTGATTGCCGATTTCGATGTAATCATTACCCTGGCTGATGGTGTCGATTACGGTGGCGTTTTCGTCCAGCTGTTCACGGAATTGATCAAAGTAGGCCACTTGTAAGTTAGTGCCTAACTTTACTTCGCCGCTGTCTGGCTGCAATTCACCCAAAATCATTTTAAGTAGTGTGGTTTTGCCCGCACCATTTGGGCCAACCAAGCCGATACGATCGCCGCGAATCAGACGGGTGCTGTAGTTGCCTATGAGCGTTCTGCCGTTATAACCCTTGGTCACGTTTTCCAGCTCGGCAACCAGCTTGCCGGATTTGTCTCCTGAATCCACATTAAAACTGACATTGCCGACACGCTCGCGGCGTTGGCTGCGCTCGATGCGCAAAGCTTCCAGGCGGCGAACGCGCCCCTCATTACGGGTACGCCGTGCCTTAATTCCCTGACGAATCCATACTTCTTCCTGCGCGAGCACTTTATCGAATTTTTTATTGGTAAATTCTTCTTGCTCGATTAATTCCTGCTTTTTAGCTTCATAGGTTTTGAAATTGCCGGGGAAGCTGGTCAGATTGCCGCGATCGAGCTCGATAATGCGCGTCGCAATATTGTCGAGGAAGCGGCGGTCATGGGTGATAAACAATACACTGCCTGCAAAGTTTTTGAGTAGCTCTTCCAGCCATTCAATAGCGCTGACATCCAGATGATTGGTGGGCTCGTCAAGTAGCAACAGCTGTGGTTCGGAAACTAGCGCACGGGCCAGGGCCACACGTTTTTTCCAGCCGCCTGATAAAGCACCAATTTTTGTTTCTGCAGGCAGATCAAGGTGCGACATAATCGATGCAATCAGTGAATCGAGCCGCCAGCCATCCTGCGCTTCCAGATCATGCTGCAAATCCATCAAGTGGCTTAAGCTTTCTTCGCTGTCATCTAATGTTTGTAGTGCTGCGTGATAGTCAATCAGTGTCTGGCGCACTGCACCCAGGCCTTCGGCCACAGCTTCATAAACAGTGTGTTCCATATCAAATACAGGCTCTTGTGAAACAAAAGCCATTTTTGCGCCCGTTTCCAGGCGAATTACACCGTCATCCAGTTTGTTGACACCTGCGACGGTTTTAAGAAGTGATGATTTACCAGCACCATTGCGGCCGATCAGACCAACGCGCTCACCGGCATCAAGAATAAAACTGGCTCCGTCCAGAAGTGGAACATGGCCATAGGCGAGGTGAGCGTTTTCTACGATTAAAATGGGCATTTGGTACCTTGAAGCAGGGGTTTTGCTTATTTGAATGTTTGGATATAGAAGGCAGATTGTGCGCCTTTGCCTGTAGCCTGAGTCAGCGAGGGCTGGGTGAGCATTGATTTGCCAACAAAAAATCTTGGTGGCGATTATACGGCCAGATGGCCTTGGCCGATACCTTGCAGTGTTGGAACTGTCGCTTTGCGCCATTAGAATGGGGCGAGTCTAGTTGCTGCTGCTAAGGTGGTCGGTTAGGCCGATCGCCGCTTATGCGGATATGGGAGATTTTCCCGCTGCAGTAAACGTCATACAAGCCAACTCGGAAAACCGCGAATGATACGATTCTTGATGCTCTGCCTGTGTTTGATTGGCCCGATATGGGCAAAACCGGTCGCGAGCGTAAAAAGTACACATCCGGCGTTAAAAAAGCCCTCTCAGCTTGCGGCTGCGGGTGTTGATTTTGATTCCGAACGCCCGCCTGAAAGGCTCAGGGTTCTGGTGGCTCTGGGGCCATCTACATTTTTTATAAAAAATGGCCGTCCGTATGGTGTGGAATACACCATGCTGGCCGAGTTTGAAAAATTTTTGAACCAGGGGCGAGCCAAGGCGCAGCCACCGCTGCGAATACAATTTATTCCACTGGATGCAGGTGAGCTTATTCCTGCGCTCAGGGCTGGGCGAGGAGATATTGCAGCAGGCTTGATGCCGGTAACCGAAGGGGCAAAGCAATTAGTGGCGTTTTCTACGCCTTATTTGCAAGATCGCTGGTGTACGGTTTCAGCTGCAGAAGAGGGCCATAGCCTCACGATTCCTTCCAGCAGTTACGCCCATCGCTTACTGGGGGATTTTAATGAGGCAAGACGCAAAGCGGGGAATCCAGAGTTTGAAGTTGAAAATGCAGCGCCCGGTGTCGGTAGTGAAATGTTGCTGGCGCAGATAAATAAGGAGGCAGAGAAAACAACAATGGCTAGTAGTTTTGTGCTCGGTTTATGGAATAAAACATTCACAAAGCTTAAAAGCCATAGCTGTATCGAGGATAAAGTTCCGCTGGCGTGGGCGGTTCGTAAGGAAGACAGTGCTTTACTGGAGACTCTGAATCGCTTCGCAGATAAAACCGGCATTGCCGAGCGAGCTGTTGTAGCTACGCGGCGTTTTTTAGATGCAAGTGGCAAAGTGCAAAGTACGGGGGGAGAGCTGGGGTCTTTAGATAAGCTGGCCTTTTTTGCTCCTGTGTTTCAGATTGTGGCAGCAGCAAATAATCTGGATTGGTTGCTGCTTGCTGCAATTGGCCAGAAAGAATCAGGTTTGAACTCGGTGGTGCGAAAAAAAGGACCAACCGGCATTATGCAGATTAACCCCAGTACTGCCCGCAATATGGGGGTGAATAATCCTCATGATGCAGAAGGTAATGTGACGGCTGCAGCTCGTTATTTGAAATATTTGCGTAATTTCTTTAATAACCCGGGCATCAATGATGAGGATCAGCTGTATTTTATGATTGCCGCATACAATGCGGGAGAAGGGCGTGTGCAGCAGTTACGCAATCAGGCGGCGGCACAGGGGCTGGACCGTAATCGCTGGCTGGGTAATGTAGAAAAAGTGGCTTTAAAGTCAGTTAGCAAAGGTATGGTGGATTATGTTTCAGCAGTAAGTCGCTACTATATTGCCTATCAAAGCACTGAAAAAACACGCAAAAAGCATGATGGGGCATCTGCTGCTGAGGCAAAATAAGTGACAGGTTCCGGTTTATCGGGGTTTTGATACCGATATGTTTTTAAAACTGGATTAGCCAAGTCAGCCAATGCATCAAGAGGTGTAACTAAACACAAAACAGAGGTAAGTCAGATGCATGTTTATCGGTTTGCTTTTTATGTATTTAATTTAAATAAATGTAAGCCTCTACCACTGGCAGCCGCTATTGTTCACGGCATCTGCAATTAAGGGTACCACTGCGAGCAGCCCCAATCCTGAGTAAGCCTTTTTGCAATCGGGCCTGTTGGCTTTATCCAGTGATTTGGCTAGCTCACTACGCGGTGTTTTAGTTGGTGGTTTTAGTCCGGCGATCTTGGGGGGTGATTCTGGTTCTGGATTAATTACATCTTTGGGGATGGATAGATCGAGTTTGGGACCTGGGAGTGTTTTATCTCGGGTGCTATTTGTGGCCTCTTTGGCATGAAGGGCATTTAAGCTCTGCCGTGCCGTTTGCCGCGGCTTAGCCGTGGTGCTTGGTACTCGTTTTTTTATTGACGGATTTACTGCGGGAGGTGATCTGTTTGGAGTTGGAATTACTTTGGGCCGGAGTGCTTCCAGAAAAATCTGCATCGCAGGACGCGGCGTTTGAAGCACTGGTTCTTTTGCATGATAAAAGAGCAAAAAAACGAGATGGATCAGCAGGGCTAGTACAAGGCTATTGAATAAAGAATATTTTTTCATGCCATTGAGGTAAATACACCGCTTTATTTTATTTGATTAGTCAGTCTAGACCGAACTTACTTTATTTCTCTATGCATTTATTTACCTGTTTTGTCATTTCTTTACATTAGCTCCGCTCTGCTCAGATTTCTTACTTTTAGAGAGTAGCTATAGCCTGGTTACGCTGTAAGGCTTTACAGTTTTTTTGAAAAAATGAACAAATTTTTAAGTAAGTGCTATGGCTGCGCAGCCTCTAATATAATGCCCTCTATTAAAAATAGTTTATTTTGGCTGATGAAATTTATCCAGATTAAATAATTATTTAAGATGTAATGAGTATTTGATTCACAATTACTATGAGGCTGGAAGGCTGCGCTAATTACAGGCTAATATGTTTAGTCATTTATCTTTGCAAGCCTGAAGGTTTGTCTATTTAATGCTCATGGATAGCGTGTAATAGTTCGGCCTCCAGTACGCGGGAAGCATGTTGATCTTTAAGTAATTCCCCGCTGATTAGAAAATTATCTTCTGCCCGCTCACCCAAAGTCATAATTTTTGCAGACTGGATTTCGATACGATTTTTGGCCAGTACTCTGGCAATTGTTGACAATAAACCTGTTCTATCGCCCGCAGCAATGGATAAAACATGATATTTTCCACGCTCATCTGCACGAATCATGACATGGGGCTGGATTGGAAAATGCTTTAACTGGCGGGAGATCCGTGATTTTCGCACGGAGGGTAGTGGTTGTTCTTTTTCTAATTGCTGACCAAGTTCAAATTCAATATAGGCAATTAAATCCCGATAATTATCAACGCGATTATCGGGGATATAAACATAAAAACTATCCAGTGCGTAATTGTGCTGTGTGGTATGGATATGTGCATCAAAAATGGTATAGCCCGCACGCTCAAAAAAACTGCAGATTTGCGCAAATAAATCATTTTTATCTACGCTATACACCATTACTTGCAGGCCTTCACCGGATTCTGAAAGCCGCGCGCACACAATGGGCTTGTTTGTGCTGGTGCGGGAAAACAGCATGCGTGTATGCCAGGCAATTTCTTTGGCATCGTGGCGCAGGAAATACACAGTATCAAGCACTTTCCAGAATTCTTCATGTGCTTCCTGGCGCAAGCCATGCAGGCGAATGAGCCGTAAAGCTTCGTCTTGGCGCTCTTCAAGCAAGGATCGTGTGCTGGTATTCTGGCTGCTTAATAGGCGCTGAGTGGCTTTAAACAGATCTTCAAGCAGCTTGGCTTTCCACGCATTCCATACCTTGGGGCTGGTGCCGCGAATATCGGCGACGGTCAGCAGGTAAATGGCGGTAAGTTTGCGCTGATCTCCCACCCAGCTGGCAAAGGCTTGAATAGTTTCAGGATCATACACATCCTGCTTTTGCGCCACAGCCGACATTGTGAGGTGATGCTCTACCAGCCAGGTAATCAGCTGGGCATCTTCGCCAGGCAATGGCATGCTCGCACACCATTTGGCCGCGATCTCTTTGCCTAATAAAGAATGATCACCGCCACGTCCTTTACCAATATCGTGAAAGAGTGCTGCCAGATATAAAACTTCGGGCCGCTCGAATTCGGCTAATAACCGGGAACACATCGGGTATTCGTGGGTAAAGGCATTTACGGCAAAGCGCCGCACATTACGTAATACCATCAGGGTATGTTCATCCACGGTATAAACATGAAATAAATCATGCTGCATGCGGCCTACAATTTGCCCGAATTCCGGAATAAAGCGGCCTAATACGCCGTATTGATTCATCCGGCGTAATACGCGGGTGAGGCCACGCGGCTCGCGGAAAATATTAATAAATAATTGCTGGTTAACAAAATTGCGACGGAAATTGTCATCAATGCTGGATCTGGCATGCCAGAGTGCCCTGAGTGTTGCGGGGCTGATGTCTCTGGAGTCTCGTAAACGCTCTAATTGCCAGAATAGTTCTAAGATGGCGGAAGGCTGGCGCTGAAATACATCGGGGGCGGTGATTTCAATCGACGAGCCACGTAATTGAAAGAATTCATTAATCGGGCGAATCTCAATGCCAACCTGCGAAAAAATACGCGCTTTCAGGGCTTCTAATAATAAAGGCGCAAGCTGGCTGATAATACGGGCAGAGCGGTAATAGGTGGCCATCAGCGCTTCGCTGGCTCTGAGGCGTATCGAGCCTTTTTCGCTGTCTTCAAATTTAAAATCGCTGGCGAGCGTGTGCTGGTAATCAAAAAGAATACGATCTTCACGGCGTTTGGCCCGCCAGTGCAATTGAATACGATAGGCGCGTAATACCCGCTCGGCATTTTCTAATTTAATGATTTCTTCATCGGTCAGCATTTTAAGCTGTGCCAAAGCATGCCAGTCGCGGCCTAAACCCTGGCTGGCGGCAATCCAGCCAATTAAATGTAAATCGCGTAAGCCACCCGGCGCTTCTTTAATATTGGGCTCAAGATTATAAGTGGCGTTTTGAAAGCGGCCATACCGCGCCTGCTGCTCTAGTAATTTGGCTTCAAAGAATTCCTTGGTATCGATATAACGGTGTACGGTGGCATAAAATTCGTTAAAGCGCTCAAGGCTGCCGACTAAAAGTCGCGCTTCCAAAATAGCCGTTTGTACTGTGATATCTTTTTCAGCCTCGTGCATGCAATCGGCGGTGGTGCGTACCGAATGGCCTACTTCCAGGCCAATATCCCAAAGTTCCCCCACAAAGACTTCCAGCTTTTCCAAAAGAGCAGTCGAAGGCAGATCGGGCAATAAAATCAATAAATCGACATCGGAATAAGGAAACAGCTCGCCTCGCCCGTAGCCCCCAACGGCAACTAGTAGCACTTCATCAATAAACTGATGCCTACCCCATAGCTCGCTTAAGGTGTGGTCTGTCAGCTGTGTCAGCTCGCCCAGCAGCGGCAGGGCTTCGCTTGGTGTATCAAAGCGTTGGTGTAAGGCCGCTTTATCAGCAGCATAAGACGCTCGAATGGCATTAACAGGGCGCATAGCTTAGCCAGATTATGAGGTGGTGCTGTAGTTTATAGGAGAAGGAGATCTGGGGTAGTGCTGGATGAGATGATTAGCACCGCATTGGGTATGGAGTGCCCGTGAAAGTACATAGGCAAGAATGAGAAGGCTGAATGTGCAGCGAGCAGGTAACGGGGGAAATTCAAAGTTATAAATAAATACAACCATTTTTCTGCTGCTGTAAAATTGAAATGGGCATATTTGGTATGAATCCATCACATGATTGCGATTGATGGAGTTATAGCTAATAAAGTCTTCAATTGAAGTTAGAGTGATTTAGTGTTTTTTTGTAAGATAGCTAGGGTCTGTTGACGTTTCACATCGGTAGCCATAAAAATGCGCACGCCATGGCTATGACACTTTCATAATTTCGCTTCAACTTGTCATATCGGAATGCCACTGCGCGGTAATGCTTCAATCGCGCAAAAGCATTCTCGACCAAATGTCGATAGCAATACAGCCCACGATCTAGATCCACATTCCCTTTGATTGAATTACGTTTTCTGGGAATCACTGATCGCGCACCCTGCGCAGAAATCAGTCCTCGAAGGTACTCACTATCGTACCCCTTATCTGCGATGATCACTTCGGCTGAAGGCAGTTGGGCAATCAGCTCTGGGGCGGCAGTACAATCATTAATCTCGCCTCCGGTAATTTCGAAGGCAATCGGCAAACCATAAGCATCTACCGCCAAATGAATTTTGCTGGTGTTCCCTGCACGGCTTTTGCCAATCGCTTCAGATTGATCGCTGGCCGCCCCGGCGCTGTGTTGATGCGCCTTGGCATAGCTACCATCAATGAATACCCATTCAAAATCGGGGTCGATCAGTAAGGCTTTGAAAATATTGAGCCATTTCCCAGCTACAGACCAAGCATTAAAGCGTTTATAGACTGAATTCCATTCACCAAAGGCGCTGGGTAAATCCCGCCACGGGCAGCCAACGCGCATGCGGTAAAACATTCCTTCGACGGTAATTCGTAAATCAGGCTTGTTGTAAATGGTGTGTTGAAGCAGAATCTTTTCTAGCTTCGACCAAAGCTCGTTACTGAGCATTAATCGGGGCATCGCAAACCTGCAGGGGAAATGGTGTAGGAACCTGAATTCTGCGGGTTTGCATCCATCATTGCATGACTTTAGCTTGAAACGTCAACAGACCCTAATAAAAAAAGGCAGCTGTATCAAATACAGCTGCCTTTTTGGTCTGGCACTGTCTTATTTTAATATTTCCAACCCCCCCATATAAGGGCGTAGTACGGCAGGTATGGTGATACTGCCATCTGCATTCTGATAGTTTTCTAATACGGCAACCAGGGTACGGCCTACGGCGAGGCCCGAGCCATTCAGAGTGTGAACAAGCTCGTTCTTGCCCTGTTCATTCTTGAAGCGGGCCTGCATGCGGCGAGCCTGGAAAGCACCCATGCTGGAGCAGCTTGAAATCTCGCGGTAAGTATTCTGTGCAGGTAACCATACTTCCAGATCGTAAGTTTTTTGTGATCCAAACCCCATATCACCGGTACAGAGGTTTACTTTCCGGTAAGGCAATTCGAGCTTTTGCAAGATAGTTTCTGCGTGTCCCGTCAGAATTTCCAGTGTGTTGAGCGATTCATCCGGGTGAACAATTTGTACCAGCTCTACTTTTTCAAACTGATGTTGACGAATTAATCCACGCACATCGCGGCCATAAGCGCCTGCTTCGGAACGGAAGCATGGAGTATGTGCGGTGAATTTCATTGGTAAATCTTCAAGTTTTACGATGCTGTCGCGTACAAAGTTAGTGACAGGTACTTCAGCGGTAGGGATCAGGTAGAGTGGCTCGGCATCGGGGCGATTTACTTTGAACAGGTCTTCTTCAAATTTTGGTAACTGCCCTGTACCTACCATGCATGCAGCGCTGACCAGAAAAGGGGTGTAAACCTCTTCGTAGCCATGCTCCAGTGTATGGGTGTTAAGCATAAATTGGGCGAGCGCGCGGTGCAGGCGGGCAATGCCTCCCTTTAGTGTGGTAAAGCGTGCGCCGGATAATTTTGCACCGGTTTCAAAGTCAAGGCCCAGCGGGCCGCCCAGATCAACGTGATCTTTGATTTCAAAATCAAACACGCGGGGAGTTCCCCAGCGCAGGACTTCTTCGTTTTCAGTTTCATCTTTACCAACCGGCACGGATTCATGCGGCAGATTTGGCATAGACAGCAGCATATCATTGATTTTTTCTTGTAGTGCCGCCAGTGCAGTTTCCGCTGCTTTGAGCTCGTCCCCAAGGCTGGCGACCTCTGCCATGATGGCCGATACCTCTTCACCCTTGGCTTTGGCCTGGCCAATTAGCTTGGAGCTGGCATTTTTCTTGGCTTGTAAGTCCTGGGTGCGGGTTTGTAGTGATTTTCGTTCATTTTCCAGTGCAGAAAAAGCACTTACATCAAGAATAAATTTGCGGCTGGCAAGACGTGCCGCCACATTTTCCAGGTCGGTACGGAGTAAGTTGATATCGAGCATAATTATCGTCTTTTTGTGTCAGTGAATGGCTGATAGTTTACACGGCTGGCAAGCTCTTAAAAACCTAAAATCTTAAGCCAAATCTATAAAATTAAATCTAAACCTTAAATCTGTAGACACAGAGAACACGGAGAGAGGCAAAAACAAGGAAGAAGGAGAAAACCAAAATGGAGGGGTGTCCGAGAAATAGCTAATTTTTTATGGATCAATGCTCTAGTAATTTTGATGCAATGGTTTGGTTTTCTCCGTGAAATTCCGTGTTCTCTGGGGACGAAGTGGTTCAAGACTTGGGTTTTGTACGAGCTGGTTTATTGATTTTGCTTTAGCCACGCCGCATCCAGCTCGGCCAGGTGGCGTAGTTTTTCGGTAATTTTTCCTTCCAGCCCGCGCGGGGTTGGCTCGTAAAAGTGCAAATCCTCCAGGCCTTCAGGTAAATAGCTTTCACCTGCTGCGTAGGCTTCCGGCTCATCATGGGCGTAGCGGTAGCGTTTACCGTAGCCCAGCTCTTTCATGAGTTTGGTGGGCGCATTGCGTAAATGCACCGGGACTTCTCGGCTTTTGTCACTGGCGATAAAGGCTTTGGCTGTTTTGTAAGCTATATAACCCGCATTGGATTTGGGGGCGATGGCGAGGTAAATGACGGCTTGCGCCAGTGCGAGTTCACCCTCGGGGCTACCTAAACGCTCAAAAGTGCTGGCGGCATCATTACAAATCTGCATGGCTCGCGGGTCGGCAAGGCCGATGTCTTCCCATGCCATGCGTACAATGCGGCGGGATAAATAGCGGGCATCTGCGCCGCCATCAAGCATGCGGGTCAGCCAGTAGAGCGCGCCATCGGGGTTGGATCCGCGTACCGATTTATGGAGGGCAGAAATCTGGTCGTAAAATGCGTCGCCGCCTTTATCAAAGCGGCGGGTATTGAGCGTGAGTGTTTCGTTTAAAAATGCACCATCAATGTCTGTGCGTCTGGCTGCGAGCGCTGCTGTTGCTGATTGCTCAATCAGATTGAGCAGGCGCCTGGCATCACCATCGGCAAAACCTGTGAGCGTGTCGATGGCAGAAGGCTCGAATGTCAGCTCGGGCAGGCACTTGTGGCATGCACGCTGCAGCAGCTCTGTCAACTCTGATTCTGATAACGCATTTAAAACGTAAACCTGGGCACGGGAAAGTAGCGCAGAATTTACTTCGAAAGAGGGATTTTCGGTGGTTGCGCCAATAAAAGTGACAAGTCCTGATTCAACAAAGGGTAAAAAAGCATCCTGCTGTGCTTTATTGAAACGGTGTACTTCATCCACAAAAAGCAGGGTGTGCTGGCCCATGCTGCGGTGTCTTTCTGCTTCTTCCATTGCAGAACGTATGTCTTTTACCCCGGAAAATACCGCAGAAAGAGCAATAAATTCCACATCAAAAGCGCTGGAGAGCAGGCGGGCGAGGGTGGTTTTGCCGACG
This sequence comes from Iodobacter ciconiae, assembly GCF_003952345.1. NCBI lineage: Bacteria > Pseudomonadati > Pseudomonadota > Betaproteobacteria > Neisseriales > Chitinibacteraceae > Iodobacter > Iodobacter ciconiae. Next base: position 1,259,628 of record NZ_CP034433.1, read on the forward strand.
CCGGGTGGGCCCCATAAAATCATGGAATGCAGCTTGCCGCCTGCAATTGCGGCGGCAAGTGGCTTGCCGGGGGCGAGTAAATGCCTCTGACCCACGACTTCGTCAATGGTTTTGGGGCGCAGTTGCTCGGCTAGCGGAATATGGCCGGGCTTTGCAAATAAATCACTCACGATGATATCCGTATTGCAAGTTGGGAATTGCATGGCTTTGGTTTGATGCCAGGCAGAGCCAGGTTTGAATGATGTGTATGCAAAAAAATCAATGCCTGGATAGTTTTTTGTGAGGTTTCGTGTTTTAACCCGGCTATTTTGCGTTTTATCTTTTAAATCGACGGTATTTCTGTGCGTTTTTCAACCGGATAGTTATTCACTTATTCACGAATCACATCAGCATCTTTGGGCGGAATAAAGCGGAACTGGCTTGCATCAAGTTTGGGGTTGATTTTGAGTGCGCTAAAGTAAATCCGCGTAGTTTGCCCAAAGTGATCGTGTAGTTCCATTTGCGTCAGCTGGCCCTGACTAAAACCGAGTTTAACAGTTTCAAATGACTGATCGGCTTGTTTGGGAATGGCTTCCAGCCAATCAACTCCCTCGCTACTGGCTAGGGGACGTAGTTTGTAGTTTCGTTCAAATTGGTTGTTGCCTGCAAGAAGTGCAGCAGGGCTGCTTTCCAAAGCTTTGCCCATGTCTTTAACCGTGGCTTGCTTTAAGTCGGGGTCATACAGCCAGATCTGCTTGCCGTCGGCAATAATGAGTTGCTCAAATGGTTTTTGATAAATCCAGCGAAATAAACCCGGTCTTTGAATTGCAAGCGTGCCGCTACTTTGTTGTACTTTGCCTTGCTGGCTGGTGACAGTTTGTCTAAAGCTGGCTTGCAAAGACTGGGTATTGGTTAGGTAATTTTTTAAATCGCCTGCCGCATCAGCCCAGGCGGTCTGGCTTGTCACTGTAACTAAAATGATAAGAGCAAGTTTGCGCATCAATTTTCCCTGGTGAATAGAAAAAAGCCCCGCACTGGCGGGGCTTTTTGTGCAAAGCAGTAAATTACTTCTTAGCTGGAGTCACAACTTCTTTTGTGCCTTTGATGTCGATTTCAACACGACGATCTGGTGCCAGACATTCGATCAACTTAGCGCGGTTTTTAACTTTACCGCAAGTGTCGCCTGTAACTGGCTCAGCCTTACCACGGCCTTCAAACTTAACTTTGCCTTCTGGAGCGCCCTTGGAAAGAAGGTAATCAGCTACAGATTTAGCACGTTTTTCTGACAGTGGCTGGTTGTACTTGTCTGAACCAATACGGTCTGTGTAGCCAATTACGTGCGCTTCACCGTCCTTAGGGTCCATCATCTTAACTTCTTCATACAACTTATCCAGAGCGTCTTTACCTGCTGGCTTCAAAGATGCTTTGTTGAAGTCAAACAGAACGTCTGATTTCAGTGTGAAGTGCTTGGTGTTGATCATCGGAGCAGCAACTACAGGAGCCACAACTGCTGGAGCCACAACAACTGGAGCTGCTTTAGCAACTGGCTTTTCGTAGCCATCACAACCTTCAACGGTTGCGGCTTCTTTAGACCAGGTACCTGTGCGCCAGCATTCGCCGATACCATTCTTAATAACACCACCACTGGTATTTGCATTTTGTGTGTAAGCTTCAACGCCAGCAAATGCAGCAGTGCTCATTGCACTTAAAGCCGTTACAACGGCAAGGCGTGTCAGGGATTGCTTGATCGACAGCATAGTTTTAATCTCCTAGAGAATCATTTAGCAAGCTGATATTTATATTGCTTGTAGGTTCTGGATAAGCCTCGCTCGAGTGAACGTCAAGGCTTTTTTTCCATACACGTGCTGCATTCTAATGGTTTCATAATGCTTGCGGCAAATAGTAAGGCTGTAATTTTTGCCGCGGGGGGGGATTCTGTTGTGGGGAGGCCCTGTTAAGGGTAGCTCAATTGGAGCATCTCCGCCCTCGTGGTACACTTAGGGATCGAACGCGCGTGTTACAACAAAAGTGTTGTGGCATTGCAACGGCACCACCGTGAGAGTTTACGCGTGGTGCGTATTATATGACGCCCCGGTCCCTATCTAAAGATGCTCGAAAACTTTGCCAAAGAAACAATCCCGGTAAGTCTCGAAGAGGAAATGCGACGCTCCTACCTCGATTACGCGATGAGTGTAATTGTAGGACGCGCTTTGCCCGATGTTCGTGATGGCTTAAAGCCGGTGCACCGCCGCATTCTGTTTGCAATGCATGAAAGCAATAACGTCTGGAATCGCTCCTATGTGAAGTGTGCCCGCGTGATTGGTGACGTGCTCGGTAAGTATCATCCGCACGGCGATAGCGCCGCCTACGAGGCGCTCGTGCGGATGGCGCAGGATTTCTCACTGAGATATCCGCTTATTGATGGCCAAGGTAACTTTGGTTCCATTGATGGCGATTCTGCTGCTGCCTATCGTTATACAGAATGTCGTTTAGAAAAAATCTCTTCCGAGTTGCTGGCAGATATCGATAAAGAAACTGTCGATTTCACGCCTAATTACGACGAAAAAGAACTCGAACCCACTGTTCTGCCTACTCGTGTGCCCAATCTGCTGATTAATGGCTCGTCGGGGATCGCAGTCGGGATGGCAACGAATATTCCGCCGCATAATCTCACCGAAGTGATTGATGCCTGTTTAGCCTTACTGGCTAATTCGGAGCTGACGATTGATGAGATTATCGACATCATTCCTGCGCCCGATTTCCCTACTGCCGGCATTATTTATGGTATTCACGGCGTGCGTGAAGGTTATCGCACCGGCCGTGGCCGTGTGATTATGCGGGCGCGTACGCACTTTGAAGATGTCAGCCGCGATAAGCAGGCCATCATCGTCGATGAGCTGCCATATCAGGTTAATAAAGCGCGTCTTCTGGAGCGTATCGCCGAGCTGGTTCGTGAAAAAACCATCGAGGGCATTACCGAAATCCGTGATGAATCGGATAAATCCGGTATGCGCGTGGTGATTGAGCTCAAACGCAGCGAAGTGGCTGAGGTTATTCTTAATAATCTCTATAAACACACCCAGCTGCAGGACAGCTTTGGTATCAATATGGTGGCGCTGGTCGATGGTCAGCCGCGCTTATTGAATATCAAACAAGTGCTGGAATGCTTCCTGCGTCACCGCCGTGAAGTGGTGACCCGCCGTACCGTGTTTGAGCTGCGTAAAGCACGCGAGCGTGGACATATTCTGGAAGGCTTGGCGGTTGCTTTATCCAATGTCGATGAAATTATCGCTCTGATTAAAGCCGCGCCAACACCTGCAGAAGCCAAAGTCAGCCTGATGAGCCGCACCTGGCGCTCGGCGCTGGTGGAAGATATGCTCAGCCGTACCGATGTCAGCGCCTCGCGCCCCGATGGTTTGGGTGCGGAATTCGGCTTTAGCCTGGCTGATGGCTATCGTTTGTCTGAAGTACAGACTCAGGCTATTCTGGAGCTGCGTTTGCAGCGCCTGACTGGCCTTGAGCAGGACAAAATCGTTAGCGAATATCGCGATGTAATGGAAAAGATTCTCGATTTACTTGATATTCTGGCGCGTGAAGAGCGCGTTTCCGAAATCATCGTGACCGAGCTTAATGAAGTTAAAACGGTATTTGGTGATGTGCGTAAGTCTGAAATCATTGCCTATGGCGAAGACCTCAGCCTGGAAGACCTGATCACCCCGCAAGACATGGTGGTGACACTGACGCACAGTGGTTATATGAAAGCCACACCTGCAGATGAATATCGTTCACAACGCCGTGGTGGCCGTGGCAAGCAGGCCGCTGCAACCAAAGAAGATGATTTCATCGATAAGCTGTTTGTGGCCAATACCCATGATTATGTGCTGTGCTTCTCATCACATGGCCGTGTGTACTGGCTGAAAGTTTACAATGTGCCTCAGGGCGGCCGTAATAGCCGTGGTAAGCCGATTGTGAACCTCTTGCCATTGCAGGAAGGCGAAAAAATCAGCGCCATTTTGCCGGTAAAAGAATTCACTGAAGACCAGTTTGTCTTTATGGCCACAGCGATGGGGACGGTGAAGAAAACGTCACTGGTGCATTTCTCGCGTCCGATGAAGAAAGGCATTATTGCCTGCGGTCTGGATATGGATGACTACCTGGTTGGTGTTGAGCTGACCCATGGTGGTGATCAGATCATGATGTTCTCTGACGCTGGCAAGTCAGTTCGCTTCCACGAAGGTGATGTACGGGCCATGGGCCGTACGGCAACCGGTGTGCGCGGCATGATGCTGCAGGAAGGCCAGAAAGTGATCTCTCTGCTGGTGGCCGAGCGCGACGATCAGCAGGTGCTGGCTGCAACCGAAAACGGTTATGGCAAGCGCACACCAGTCGGTGATTACCGCCTGACCAGCCGTGGCACGCAGGGCGTGATTGCGATTGATACTGGTGATCGTAACGGTAAGCTCGTTGCGGCAACGCTGGTTGAAGACTCCGATGACGTGATGCTGATCACTACGGGTGGTGTGCTGATTCGTACCAAGGTTGCCGAAATCCGTGAAACAGGCCGTGCAGCTCAAGGTGTGCGCCTGATTAATCTGGATGAAGGCGAGCATTTGTCAGGCTTGGAAAAAGTGTGCGAAACAGATTCTGACGACGAATTGCTAGATGGTGAGGAGTTACTTGCTGAAGGTGAAGTACCTGCCGCACCCGTCGTGGCGGCAGAGGGTGATGCATCTTCTGTTGAAGGCTTTGCTGAGGGTGATGAGCCAGCGGCTGAGTAAGCTGCTCTCTTTGTCGTAACAACACTGGCCTGCAAGACAGGCCAGTGTTGCGTGTGGAGCACCCATCGCCGTGTTTATTTTAAACGCAAGCCACGGCAGCGTTTCAAACTGAGGAATTGGATCATGAGTGCAGCGCCTGTTGCATCACCAGCACTATTTAAGCAAATTTCAGACTGGTTTATAACCTTGCCGCACTGCCAGGTGCTGGGTTTTAAATTTGGCGAAGCGCATTACGGCAGCATGACCGTTTGCCTGCCCTTTAAAGACGAGTTGATTGGCAACCCCGCAACGCGGGTGATCCATGGCGGGGTTGTCACTTCCCTGGTGGATTCAACCAGCGCGGGTGCAATCTACACCATGCTGACCGAGCTGGAAGCCATTGCCACTTTGGATTTGCGCCTTGATTATCTTCGCCCTGCCAAGCCTGATTTTCCTATTTATTGCACTGCGGAATGCTATAAACTCACTGCGCAGATTGCATTTACCCGTGCGACGGCCTATCAGGAAGATGTGAATGATCCGATTGCTTATAGCGTGGGGACTTTTATGCGTAATTCCGCACGCGAGGTGGCCGCATGAGCCCGCCGATTACTGGTTTTGATTCTCTTGCCATGGCTGTAGATGCAGTGCCCTATGCCAAATTATTGGGTATTCAAAGCCGCGAAGAAAATGGCCAGCCTTTGTTCTTTTTGCCTTTTCAGACACATAATATTGGCAATACCATTTTGCCAGCACTGCATGGTGGTGTGATTGGCGGCTTCCTGGAAACTGCAGCAGTTCTGCATGTTATGTGGGCTTCCGAAGCACAAAGTGTACCTAAAATTGTTGATTTTTCGATTGATTACTTACGCACTGGCCGCCCGGTAGAGCTCTACGCCCAGTGTGAAATTATCCGCCAGGGCAAGCGCGTTGCTAACGTGCTGATGACAGCCTGGCAGGAAGAGCGCAGTAAGCCGGTGGCGGTTGCACGCGCCCATTTTCTACTTGCCTAAGGGAAAGACGCCATGACTCAGATTTATAATTTTTCTGCCGGTCCTGCAGTTTTGCCGCGTGAAGTATTGCTGACGGTGCAGCAAGAGCTGACCGATTGGCACGGCTCTGGCATGTGTGTGATGGAAATGAGCCATCGTGGCAAAGAATTTACGCAGATTATTCATGAGGCAGAAGCCGACCTGCGCAAACTTCTGGATATCCCGAAGAATTATAAAGTGCTGTTTTTACAAGGTGGCGCACATTTACATTTCTCGATGATTCCGCTGAATTTATTGCCTGAAAATGGCACGATTGACGTGGTGAATACCGGGCATTGGTCCAAAATTGCCATCAAGGAAATGAAGCGCTTTGCCAAAGTAAATGTGATCGCTTCAAGCGAAGATCGTAATTTCAGTTATGTACCGGCTGAATCAACATGGCAGCGTTCCAAAGAAGCATCTCTTTTACACTACTGTGCCAATGAAACCATTGGTGGTGTTGAATTCTCAGAGATTCCGAAGAGCGAAGTGCCACTGATTTGCGATATGTCATCAACCATTTTGTCCCGTCCGCTTGATGTCTCCAGATTTGGCTTGATTTACGCAGGCGCACAAAAAAATATCGGCCCGTCAGGCCTCTGTATTGCCATTGTCCGTGAAGATTTGCTGGGTAAATCCCGCAGTAATACGCCCACCATGATGGATTACAGTGTGCATGCGGATGCCGAATCCATGTACAACACCCCGCCAACCTTTGGTATTTATGTAGCGGGCCTGGTATTTAAGTGGCTGCTTAATCAGGGGGGCTTGGCGGCGATTGAGCAAAAGAATATCGAAAAAGCCTCTTTGCTCTACGAAACCATCGAATCATCAAATGGTTTTTATCTCTGCCCGGTAGATAAACCTTTTCGCTCACGCATGAATGTGCCGTTTAATTTAAAAAATGAAAAATTAGACGATGATTTTCTGGCGGGCGCCAAAGCAGCCTGCCTATTGCAATTAAAAGGTCACCGCTCGGTAGGTGGCATGCGTGCTTCTATTTACAACGCTATGCCGATTGAAGGCGTGCGCGTGCTGTGTGAATACATGTGCACCTTTGCAAAAAGTCACGGCTAGATAGTATGAAAGTTTGGCCTTCGTAGGGCGGGTTAAAACCCGCGTTCGCGACGCCTGATCTATCAGTATCAAGTGGGGGCTGTGCTCGTGTTTTATGTGCAGAGCAGCCCACCGTCTATTTAAATTCGAGAAATCAATGAGTGAAGAACAACTAAGCCAACATCGTGATGCTATTGATGCCATTGACGAACAAATTGTTCAGCTATTAAACCAGCGCGCCAGCCATGCCCGCACCATTGGTGAGATTAAAGGCAGTGGCATTGTGTATCGCCCGGAGCGCGAAGCTCAGGTTTTAACGAGGGTTAAATCTTTAAATCGCGGGCCTTTAAGTGGTGAAACAATGGCCAAGCTGTTTCGTGAAATTATGTCGGCCTGCCTTGCCTTAGAGCGCCCGTTGACGATTGCCTATCTGGGGCCTGAAGGGACATTCAGCCAGGCTGCCGCGATTAAGCAGTTTGGCCATGCTGCGCATACCATGGCTTGCTGCTCGATTGATGAAGCCTTTCGTGCAGTTGAAGCCAAAACGGCTGATTACGTGGTCGCCCCGGTTGAAAACTCTACCGAAGGTGCTGTAGGCCGCACGCTGGATTTGATGGTGAATACCCCCTTAAAAATTTGCGGCGAAGTGGTGCTGCGTATTCATCACCATTTGCTGCGCAAAGTAGAAGGCAAGGCGGGCCTGCAACGGGTTTACTCGCACGCGCAAAGTCTTTCGCAATGCCATGAATGGCTAAATAAAAACCTGCCGGCCCAAGTGCAGCGGGTGTCGGTTTCTAGTAATGCCGAAGCCGCGCGTTTGGCTAGCCTGGATGAATTGTCTGCGGCCATTGCCGGGGATGCAGCAGCAGAAAACTATGCGCTACTGAGCCTTGCGCAAAATATTGAAGACGAGCCAAACAACACCACGCGTTTCCTTGTGCTGGGCATGCAGGAAGTGGGCCCGAGCGGACGGGATAAAACCTCCCTGGTGATCTCTGCCCCCAATCGCCCCGGTGCGCTGCATACCTTGGTTGAGCCGTTGGCCAGAAACGGCGTTTCGATGGATAAATTTGAATCCCGCCCTAGCCGCGCAGGTCTCTGGGAATATGTGTTCTTTGTGGATGTAGAGGGGCATATCAGCGGCGCGCCGCTGCAGGCCGCGCTGGCCGAGCTTGCCGATGTAGCTGCTTTTGTAAAAGTGCTGGGGTCCTACCCCGTGGCAGTGATTTAAATCTGCCCGTGCCTAAAAAACAATGCCGCTCTTAGGGGGCGGCATTGTTTTGCCTGGTGTTTCTTGTGGCTGAACCCAAGTCTTGAGCCATAGGGAACACGGAGTTTTACGGAGAAAAGCAAGGTTTGATGGAGGGTATGTGTGCTCTGTGTTCCCGTTTTACTCTGCGGTTCAGGTTTAGTGTTCTATCAAGACGAGCTGCAGTGGCTTGTTAATCAGAAATTATTTTGAAGGGAAAGGAAAAATGAAATCAGTAGCTGTTTTTTGTGGTGCCAAGCACGGCATTCAGCCTGAGTTCACCACCGCAGCGCGGGAGTTGGGGGCGGTGCTGGCTGAGCGAGAGATTACTTTAGTCTATGGTGGCGGTCATGTTGGGCTGATGGGGGAGGTCGCCACAGCTTGTCTGGATGCTGGTGGCAAGGTTATCGGGGTGATTCCGGAGTTTATGGTGGTGCGGGAGCTGGCTTTGGAAGCCTGTAGTGAATTGATTATTGTAGATTCGATGCACACCCGTAAGGCAAAGATGGCTGAGCTGGCGGGGGGATTTATTGCTATGCCGGGCGGTTTTGGTACGCTGGATGAGTTGTTTGAAATCCTGACCTGGTCGCAAGTCGGTTTGCATGGTAAGCCGGTTGGCCTACTTAATACGGGTAATTATTATGATTCACTCACAAAATTTCTTGAAGAAACGGTGGCGGCGGGATTTTTAGCGGCAGCAGAATACAGTAAATTACAATCTGCAAGCGATCCACGTGATTTACTGAATATCCTGGCCAGCCAGCCCGGAGTAATGGAAGGCATGTGGTGGAAAACCTAGTTATTTAATAGAAAGTATTTATCGCTGGTTTATTTTAAGGTTTTAGCTTAATTAATTGCTTTGTAGGTGTTTTTTATACTCAATTTGTCGGATAGCAAAAGGATTTTCAAATGAATTTGCAAGATCTAGCCCCAAAATATGTTCGCTTGATTGCACCTTATCAGCCGGGTAAACCGGTTTTTGAACTGGCGCGTGAAATGGGATTAAATCCTGCCGAAATTGTAAAACTGGCTTCAAATGAAAATCCGCTGGGAATGGGTAGTAAAGCAAAAGCGGCTATTGAAAAAGAATTGGCTGAATTAGCCCGTTATCCGGACGGAAATGGTTTTGACTTAAAAAGAAAAATTGCGCAAAAATACAAAGTAAACAGCGATCAAATTGTTCTGGGTAATGGCTCGAACGATGTATTAGAGCTTGTTGCCCGTGCTTTTTTAAGTCCTGGTGATTCGGCAGTTTATTCACAATATGCCTTTGCGGTTTATCCTTTGGTGACACAGGCGATAGGTGCGCAAGGTATTCAAGTCAATGCGCTGGATTACGGCCACGATTTAGATGCCATGCTGGCGGCAATTGTGCCGACAACTAAGCTGGTTTGGATTGCCAATCCAAATAACCCAACCGGCACAATGGCAAGACCGGGTGATTTGTTTGAGTTTTTACAAAACTGCCCAAAAAATGTGCTGGTGGTACTGGATGAGGCTTATACCGAATTCTTTACTCCGGAAAAACGCCCTGATTCGATGAGCTGGTTAACAGATTTCCCGAATCTGATTGTGGTGCGCACCTTCTCCAAGGCTTTTGGTCTGGCTGGATTGCGTGTGGGCATGGCGCTGACTTCGCCTGCAGTTGCCGACATTATTAATCGTGTACGCCAGCCTTTTAATGTAAACAGCCTTGCGCAGGCGGCAGCTATAGCGGCGCTCGATGACGAAGAGTTCTTAAAAAAAACCTTGCGCGTAAACAGTGAAGGTATGGCGCAATTAACGGCAGCTTTTGTGCGCCTGGGTGTGAGCTTTATTCCTAGCCAGGCTAATTTTATTGCCTTTCATTGTGGCGATGCCGCAGCGCTTAATCTGTTTATGCTGCAACGAGGCGTCATTATTCGCCCGTTAGCTCCCTATGGTCTGACTAACACCCTGCGTGTTTCGGTTGGTTTGCCAGCAGAAAATGCGCGCTTTATCGAGGTGCTGGAAGAAGCACTGGCTGATTAATCAGGCGGTTACAAAAAAGCCACAGCCAGGTTGTGGCTTTTTTGCGTTTAGCAGCGAGAGCTCAAGGCTTAAGGCTGGGGTAATGACTTTTCGAGAATGGGTGTTATTTAGGATTTAGTAAATTACGATTTTCAATTATAATGAGAATAGCTATCATTATAAGAAGTCTGCCATGTATGTTTGCATTTGCAGTAGTGTTACCGACAAAGACATTCACAAAGCAGTGGCTGGGGGGGTGTGTACCTTTGCTCAATTACAAGAGCAAACCTTGGTGTCTACTTGTTGCGGCGAGTGCACAAGCTGCGCCAGGCAGATCATGGCCGATGCGTTGAGCTCCGTGCCGCAAATTATTCGCTGGGTACCTCAGCCGGTCGCTGCTTAAAGCGGTTGCTCTGGTGAAGCCGAATTGATCGATCCAGATTTTTTTTGTGGCAGGTTAATTGTGACCAGAATAAATAAGGGCAGGTTTTTGCCCTTATTTTAATCAGGCAATTAATTTTTCCATGGCTTTTTCATAAATGGCAGAGAGTTTAGGCAAATCTTCAATTGCCACACATTCATTGAGTTTATGAATGGTTTTATTAATAGGGCCAAACTCAACAACTTCGGGGCAGTATTTAGCAATAAAGCGCCCGTCTGATGTACCGCCCACGGTATTGAGCATGGGGGTTTGTCCGCAAACTTCGCTTACCGCATCACGCATGGCGTCAATCAGCAGGCCATGGTCGGTCAGAAAAGGCTCGCCAGAGAGTGCCCAATCAATTTCATATTCAAGCTGATGTTTATCCAAAATGGCATGTACTGTGGCTTTGAGCGAATCTGCTGTGCTGGCCGTGCTAAATCTGAAATTGAACATCGCATCTACGGTGCCAGGAATAATATTGGTTGCGCCCGTGCCGCTATGGATGTTAGACACCTGCCATGTCGTTGGCGGGAAGTATTCATTTCCTGTGTCCCATACCGTACTTGCTAATTCTGCCAGGGCAGGAGCGAGCAGGTGGATGGGGTTTTTAGCCAGGTGTGGATAGGCAATATGCCCTTGCATGCCATGCACAATAAGATGACCTGATAATGAGCCTCGACGGCCATTTTTAATGGTGTCACCAAATACTTCGGCCGAAGTGGGCTCACCCACAATGCAGTAATCAATTTTCTCGCCGCGAGCTTTAAGCGCCTCAATCACTTTAACCGTGCCGTGATGTGCAGGACCTTCTTCATCGGATGTAATCAGAAAGGCAATCGAGCCCTTGGGTGCGGGGTTTTTTGCCAAAAATTGCTCACTTGCCGTCACAAAAGCCGCCAGGGAAGCTTTCATATCCGCAGATCCTCGACCAAATAAATGGCCGTCCCGGATAGTGGGTGCAAACGGGTCCGAGTGCCAGCGCTCCAGCGGTCCTGTCGGTACTACATCGGTGTGGCCTGCAAAAACAAGAACAGGGCCATTATTGCCAAAGCGTGCCCAGAGATTATCCACATCTTCAAAACGCATATGTTCAATACGAAAGCCGATGGCAGAAAGGCGGGCGGCCAGCATACTCTGGCAATTAGCATCATCGGGGGTGACGGATGCCTGGCGTAATAATTGTTGGGTAAGGGCAAGCGTGGGGTCATTCATTGCTGTCGTTCAGTCTCTAAAAAGGGATGCGTAAACTTCGGGTTTGAAGCCGACCGTGATCGTACCATTGTTCTCAAGTACCGGGCGCTTGATGATTGAGGTTTGCATTACCATTAAAGCGATTGCAGCCTCTTTATTGTCGATCGATGCTTTGGTGGCGTCATCTAATTTACGCCATGTCGTGCCTTGGCGGTTGATTAGTGTTTCCCAGCTGACCTGGGCAATCCATTGTTCCAATTGACTGGCGCTGATGCCTGATTTTTTATAATCATGCCATTCAAAATCGTAGCTTTGCTCGCCAAGCCATGCTTTTGCTTTTTTAACGGTGTCGCAATTGGAAATGCCGAAGAGTTTCATTGCTGATTACTTTCCTGTGAAGCGGAGGGTTTTATAAAAGATGAAGAGGGGAGGAGCGATTTTGTAAATCGCTCCTCAGGTAGTGCAGGGGCTAGTGCAATGAAATGTCGAATGACATATCGGGTGCAGAGTCAGGGTTGCAACTAGGTTTATTATTCTGGTGCTCGGTCAGTGGTTGCGCATTATTGACCAGCCATGACAGATTGGTCGCAGAATCAGCACTTCTAAGTGCTTCATCAAGCTCGATTTCATCGTTGCGGTAAAGCTTATAAAGGGCTTGCTCAAAAGTCTGCGAGCCTTCGGACAGGCTCTGTTCCATGGCCTGTTTGATATCGCTTAGCTCACCGGCGCGGATCAGCTCTGCAATGCGCGGGGTATTGAGTAATACCTCAACGGCAGCAATCAGCTTGCCTTCTTTGTTTTTGATCAGGCGCTGCGACACAATAGCTTTGAGCGAGGATGATAAATCGTAAAGCAGGGCCTCGCGTGATTCTTGCGGATAAAAGTTAACAATGCGGGAGAGCGAATGATAGCTATTATTCGCGTGCAAGGTAGAGATACACAAATGGCCTGCCTGTGCATATTGCATAGCGTGGGTCATGGTTTCGCGATCCCGTATTTCACCAATCATTAGCACATTGGGCGCTTCACGCATCGCGTTTTTGAGGGCGTCGTGATAGCTCTTGGTGTCGATGCCGATTTCACGCTGGTTGACCAGTGACTTTTTGTGTTTATGTAAAAACTCGATCGGGTCTTCCATGGTTAAAATATGGCCCGCATGGTTTTCATTGCGGTAGTTCAGCATGGCTGCCATGGTGGATGACTTGCCTGAGCCTGTCGCCCCTACCACCAAAATAATGCCGTGCTTTTCCATAATCAATTCTTTGAGCACAGGCGGAATACGCAGTTCTTCAAAGGAAGGAATATCACTGCGGATATACCGCGCCACCATCGAAACTGACCCGCGAGCCTTGAAAATATTGACACGAAAACTGCCCACCCCTATAACAGGGTAGGCAAAGTTCATTTCCAAAGTATTTTCAAACTCGGCAATCCGCTCCGGTGTCATCAACTGATAGGCTAATTGCTTTACATGTTCGGGGGCCAGAATCTGGTTGTTGACCGGGTAACATTGGCCGTCAATTTTGATTACGATGGGCGATTGAGCCGCCAGAAACAGGTCGGAAGCATTGCGTTCCGCCATTAGTTTAAAAAATGGCAAAAGATTCATGAAAAGCTCATTTAAGTTGGGCGCAACTCGCGTCTTAGTATTTTACCTACATTTGACTTGGGCAGGCTGTCGCGAAACTCCACCTGTCGCGGGATTTTGTAGTTGGTGAGGTTTTTACGGCAGTGAGCAATGATGTCATCCTTGCTGAGTTTCGGATCTTTCTTTACAACAAAGATTTTTACTGCTTCACCGGAGCGCTCATCCTCAACGCCAATGCAGGCAACCTCTAACACGCCCGGGTGGCTGGCCACGACGTCTTCAATTTCATTGGGGTAGACATTAAAGCCGGAAACCAAAATCATGTCTTTTTTACGGTCAACCAAACGGAAAAAACCGGTTGAAGACATGATGGCTACGTCTCCAGTGCTGACAAAGCCGTCTTTACCCAACACCTTGGCTGTTTCGTCCGGACGCTGCCAATAGCCGGCCATAACCTGCGGGCCGTGAATAAATAACTCGCCAGCTTCTCCAGGCGGGAGGACTTTGCCTTCTTCATTGCGAACTTCGCCGATGGTAGATGGAATTGGCAGGCCGATCATGCCGTTGAACTCAGGCAGATTCATTGGGTTCATCATGGCTGCGGGTGAGGTTTCGGTCAGCCCGTATGCTTCAATAAGCCGCACGCCTGTGGTTTTTACCCAGCGTTCGGCAACGGCGTGTTGAACTGCCATGCCGCCGCCAAGAGCTAGTTTCCATTTGCTAAAATCCAGCTTGGCAAAATCGGCATGGTTAAGTAACGCATTAAATAAAGTATTTACACCGGTCATGCAGGTGACAGGGTATTTGCCGATTTCCTTAATAAAGCCGGGAATATCACGCGGGTTGGTGATAAGTAAATTGGTTGCGCCAATTTTGGAGAAAACCATACAGTTGGCGGTGAGTGAAAAGATATGGTAAAGCGGCAGGGCGGTTACGATTACTTCGCTGCCCTCATTGACCATCGGGGCAATCCAGGCATGGGCTTGTTGCATGTTTGCTACAATATTGCCATGAGTGAGGATGGCTCCCTTGGCTACTCCTGTTGTGCCGCCTGTGTATTGTAAGAAAGCGATGTCATTATGGTTTAGCTCTACAGGAGAGGCTTTCTTCGTCTCTCCCAAGCTGATTGTATCGTTAAAGCGGATGTGGCCGGGTAAATTAAAGGCTGGCACCATCTTTTTGACATGCCTGACAACTGCATTTACCAGTAACCGTTTGGCCAGAGGAAGCCTGTCTCCAATTTCGGTGAGTAATACGTGTTTCACATCGGTACTGTTGATGACTTCTTCCAAAGTGTGGGCGAAGTTGGCCAGGATAACGATTGCTACCGCGCCGGAATCTTTTAGCTGATGGCTAAGTTCTCTCGGTGTATAGAGCGGATTGACGTTCACGACGACCATGCCGGCGCGTAAAATGCCGAAAATCGCGATGGGGTACTGCAGCAGATTAGGCAGCATGACAGCTACACGTGAGCCGCGGGGAGTTTTAAATCGTGTTGTAAATAGGCAGCGAAGGCAGAAGATTGTTGATCTAGCTCGGTGTAAGTGATTGATTTACCCATGTTTAGAAAAGCAGGGCGATCACCAAAGCGCTCTACCGATCGGGCGAGCACTGCAGGAATCGCAGCAAATTCAGTCATGTCAATTTCCAGGGGAACGCCCGGCTGATAGCTTGCCCACCATGCATGATCCATCTATCTTTCCTCGATTTGTATTACATGTAAATTTCACTACTCTAGTGTGCAAGCGTCAAGCTCACAAGTATCTATGAACCCTGTTTCGTTAACTGATTGTTTCTGTTACAATCCCGCCTTCTTCGGTAAAAGGCCGGGGAAGTGGTAAAGGAAATGGGCGCAGTTTTGCAGCCCATTTTTTGTTTGTGGCGATCCTGTATCGTGTTTCGGGCGTTGCCTGCGGCAGTAATGCGGCGGCATTTGCTGGCTAGGTTTCTGTAGATATTTGCAGCGAAAATGCAATTGGATATACAGCGATATTTGCCTGAGTTGAAACAGATACTCGCCGTTGTATTTGGCCGGATAAGTGGCAAAGGAATGTATGGCAGCAAATATGCAGGACCTGCTGGAAACCACTCTGCCAGGTCTCGGGTATGAACTCGTTGATCTGGAGCTCGCACGTAATGGGCTGGTTCGGGTCTTTATCGATAAGGAAGGCGGGATCAATGTGACGGACTGCGTTACCGTAAGTCATCACCTTGAACGGCTTTTTATTGTGGAAGGCGTGAATTACGAGCGGCTGGAGATTTCATCTCCCGGGCTGGATCGTCCAATTGTAAAAGCCGCTGATTTTGTTCGCTTTGCCGGGCAGATCGTGAAAGTGAAATTGCGCTTACCGTTGCCGGATAAACGTAAAAAGCTCGTTGGTGTTTTGCTTGGGCTGGAAAATGATGTGGTGCGCGTAGAAGTCGATGGACAAGAGCTATCCCTGCCGCAATCACAAATCGACAAGGTGCGGCTGGAGCCGCAGTTTTAAGAACTAATCAGCCTAGAATATTCGGGTTGTTTGCCGGAGGGGTAGTGAGATGAGCCGGGAAATTCTGTTGCTGGTCGACGCGCTGGCGCGTGAAAAGAACGTAGAAAAAGATGTCGTGTTTGGTGCTCTGGAAATGGCACTGGCTTCGGCGACCAAAAAACGTTACGAAGAAGATGTTGATATCCAGGTGGATATTGATCGGGATACGGGTGATTATCGCAGTTTCCGCTGCTGGACAGTGGTTGAAGATAATGATCATGAAGAGCCTTCCCGTCAGATTGCCATTACTGATGTGCCGGAATACGATCCGGAGCTGAAAGTAGGCGAAACGTGGATGGTTGAGCTTGAGGCGATCGAATTTGGTCGCATTGGCGCACAAACCGCCAAACAAGTGATTTTGCAAAAAATCCGTGATGCAGAGCGTGAACAAAATCTGAATGATTTTCTGCAGCGCAGTGAATTTATTGTTTCAGGCAATATCAAGCGTATCGAGCGTGGCAGTGCCATTCTCGAGCTGGGTAAGCTGGAGGCCGTATTGCCGCGCGACCAGATGATTCCGAAAGAAAACTTGCGCGTAGGTGATCGTGTTAAAGCGTTCCTGCTGCGGGTAGATCGCATGGGGCGTGGCCCGCAGCTGGTGTTGTCGCGTATTTCCAACGATTTCATGACCAAGCTCTTCGAAATGGAAGTGCCTGAAATTGAAAATCAGCTGATTGAAATCAAGGCCGTTGCCCGGGACCCGGGTGCGCGTGCCAAGGTAGCGGTAAAATCGAACGATGCGCGTGTTGATCCTCAGGGTACATGTATTGGTGTGCGTGGCACGCGTGTTAATGCTGTGACCAATGAGCTGGCAGGTGAGCGTGTTGATATTGTGCTGTGGTCGCAAGATCCGGCGCAGTTCGTGATTAATGCCCTGTCTCCGGCTGAAGTGAGCTCCATCATGCTTGATGAAGAAACACACAGCATGGATGTAGTGGTCGATGAAGACAACCTGGCCATGGCTATTGGCCGTGGTGGTCAGAACGTGAAATTGGCAGCTGAATTAACAGGCTGGAAAATCAATATCATGACCGTTGACCAGGCGCAGCAAAAGCATCAGGAAGAGTTCGCCAATGTGCGCCAGCTCTTTATTGATGTGCTGGGGGTTGATGAAGAAGTGGCGGACGTTCTTGTAGAAGAAGGGTTCGCCACGTTGGAAGAAGTGGCTTATGTGCCGATTGCTGAAATGCTGGAAATTGAGGCCTTCGATGAAGATGCCGTCAATGAGCTGCGTACTCGCGCCCGTGATGCCTTGCTAACGCAAGCCATTGCCCGTGAAGAAAAGCTTGAGCATCAGGCAGAAGACCTTAAAAGCCTTCAGGGAATGACACCAGAATTTGCTGCCTTACTGGCTGATAAAGAGGTTCATACCCGAGACGAACTCGCCGAACTAGCTGTCGACGAGCTGATAGAAATGACCGGAATTGATGAAGAAGCTGCCAAGCAACTGATCATGAAGGCGCGCGAGCACTGGTTCGCCTAACGCTCGGGAGAGAAATGCATGAGTGAACTCAATGTCAACCAATTTGCGGTAGAGCTAAAAATGGCACCGCAAGAGCTGCTGGAGCAATTCCGTGCAGCTGGCGTGAATAAATCGAGTGAAGTAGATGTGGTTACTGCAAGCGATAAAGTGCGTCTGCTCGATCACCTGAAAAAGAAGCATGGTGGTGATGGTGATAAAAAAATCACTGTGATTCGTAAGCAAAATACTGAAATTCGTAAAACGGATTCGACCGGCAAGGCGAAGTCTATTCCTGTTGAAGTGCGTAAAAAACGGGTTGTTGAGGCCTCTGCGGCTGATGTGATGACTGCGCCGCGTGTTGCCGAATCTGTTGCGCCTGCAGCGCCCGGTCAGGTTATTGATGACGCTGAGCGCTCGTCCCGTGAAGCACAGGCGCGCCGTCAAAATGAGCTATTTGCCCGTCAGGCTGCAGAAATGCGTGCGAAGCAGGGTGGTGGTAAAGTGCCTGCTGAAGTTGTTGCTGCGGCTAAACCTGCACCGGCACCTGCTGCTGTTGTGGCCCCTGTGACCTCTGTTGTAGCCGCGCCTGTTGCTAAGCCGGCCCCTGCGCCGACGCCCGTTGCTGCACCCGTTGCCGCTAAGCCTGCCGCTGCTAAGCCTGTGGTATCTGCACCGGTTGCGGCACGCCCTTCGCTGGGTGCTTCACAAGCCAGCCATCCGGATCGTCCGCGTGTGGGTATGCGTGTTGAATTGCGTAAGCCGCGCAATGAACCAATGAAAGCACCAGAGCCTGTTGCACCGGCGCCTGCACCCGCTCCAGCACCGGCCCCTGTTGCCGCAGCGACTCCGGCACCAGCAGCTAAAGCAAAACCGGCAGCAAGCCCGAGTACGGCTTCTCCTGCGGCAAAACCGGGCGATAAAAAGCCAGCAGCAGCCCCGGGCAAAAAAGAGCCTTGGAGCGATGGCCGTGGTAAGAAAGGTATTCGTAGCCGTGGTGGTGATGCAGGTAATGACTGGAAAAGCAAGAAGGGTGGTAAAGGCCGTCAGGCTGCAGCAAACCCGGATAATGCACACGGCTTCCAGGCCCCGACCGACAAAGTAGTGCATGAAGTGATGGTTCCGGAAACGATTTCCGTGACCGATCTGGCGCACAAAATGGCTGTGAAGGGTGTTGAAGTGGTGAAAGCCCTGATGAAAATGGGCATGATGGTGACCATCAACCAGGTGCTGGACCAAGAAACAGCGATGATTATCGTTGAAGACATGGGCCACACGCCAATGGCCGCCAAGCTTGATGATCCGGAAATTTATCTGGGCGATGGCACCGTTGTAGAGCATGTGCTCTTGCCGCGCGCTCCGGTTGTCACGGTTATGGGGCACGTTGACCATGGTAAAACATCCTTGCTCGATTACATCCGTACCGCCAAAGTGGCGTCCGGTGAAGCGGGTGGTATTACTCAGCATATCGGTGCGTACCATGTACAAACCGAAAAAGGCATGATTACTTTCCTTGATACCCCGGGTCACGAAGCGTTTACCGCGATGCGTGCCCGTGGTGCCAAGCTTACCGATATCGTGATTCTGGTTGTTGCTGCAGACGATGGTGTGATGCCGCAGACCATTGAGGCGATCGCTCACGCGAAAGCGGCCGGCGTGCCGATTGTGGTTGCGGTAAATAAGATTGATAAGCCTGAAGCTAATCCGGAACGCATCCGTCAAGAGCTGGTGACGCACGAAGTGGTACCGGAAGACTGGGGCGGGGATGCGATGTTTGTTGATGTCTCGGCCAAAAAAGGCCTGGGTATTGATGACTTGCTCTCAGCGATTCTGTTGCAGGCGGAAGTGCTTGAGCTGACGGCTGCCGAAGATGCGCCTGCGAAAGGGATTATCATCGAAGCGCGTCTGGATAAGGGGCGTGGCCCGGTTGCTTCCATGCTGATTCAATCCGGTACATTACGTAAAGGTGATGTGATTCTTGCTGGTCAGGTGTCAGGCCGCGTGCGTGCGATTATCGATGAGCATGGTAAATCCATTACAGAAGCGGGTCCTTCGATTCCGGTTGAAATTCTGGGTCTGTCGGATGTGCCTGCAGCGGGTGAAGACGCTATGGTGCTGACTGATGAGAAGAAAGCGCGTGAAATTGCGCTGTTCCGTCAGGGTAAGTTCCGCGATGTGAAACTGGCTCGTCAGCAGGCATCCAAGCTGGAAAACATGATGGCGCAAATGACAGAAGGCGAAGTTCGCAATCTGCCAATCATCATCAAGGCTGACGTACAGGGCTCTGCTGAAGCGTTGTCACAAAGCTTGCAAAAACTCTCTACAGATGAAGTGCGCGTACAGATTCTGCACAGCGCTGTGGGGGGGATTAGCGAGTCTGATATCAATCTGGCTCTGGCTTCTAAAGCGGTGGTGGTTGGTTTCAACTCCCGTGCAGATGCTGCGGCACGTAAGCTTGCCGAGGCAGAAGGCGTAGATATCCGTTACTACAACATCATTTACGATGTAGTAGATGACGTGAAACTGGCTCTGTCAGGTATGCTGGCTCCTGAAAAACGTGAACAAATCATTGGTATGGTTGAGATCCGTCAGGTCTTTACTGTTTCCAAAGTGGGCACGATTGCAGGTTGTCTGGTGATGGAAGGCTTGATCCGCAGTCATGCGGGTGTTCGCTTGCTGCGTAATAACGTAGTGATTCATCAGGGTACGCTCGATAGCCTGAAACGCTACAAAGACGATGCCAAGGAAGTGAAGGCCGGCTTTGAATGTGGTTTAAGCCTGAAGAACTACAATGATCTGCAACTGGGCGATCAGTTGGAAATCTTTGAAATTATCGAAGTTGCTCGCTCCCTTTAAAATGCATGCCACTTTTTCTGCTTAATGAAAAAGTGGCTGCATATGGAAAGTGGGTTGAATACGGCAAAGGCGGGTAACCGCCTTTCGCCATTTTAAAGTAGCTAAAAGTGTTTGCGCCAATTGCCCAAGAAGCCCCGCGCAAAGCTTTGGCTGGACACTTTGCTGAGGCATATATGGCCAAACAATTTACTCGTGCCGATCGCGTGGCACAACAAATTCAACGTGATTTAGCCACCGTTATTCGTGCAGAGCTGGATCATCCGCAAGCATCATTGATTACAATTACTGATGTGGAAGTGACACGTGATTACTCGCATGCCAATGTTTTTTATACTTTCCTGGGGACAGAAGAGCAGGGTAAAGACATTGCATCTTTGATTGAGCGCGCAAAAGGCTTTTTGCGCAGCCAGCTAGCTCGTGGTATCTCTTTGTACAAAATGCCGGAATTGCATTTTGAATACGATCATTCGGTTGAGCATGGCATGAATTTGTCACGCTTGATTGATCAGGCTTCTAGTTTGCCTAAAGCGCCAGAAGAAGATGAGCTTGGTGTGGATAATGAAAAAACTGCTGGCAAGGACTGATGGCTAAACGAAAGGTTGATGGGGTTTTGTTGCTGGATAAACCATTTGGTATCTCTAGTAATAATGCCTTACAAAAGGCGCGCTGGTTGCTGCAGGCAGAAAAAGGCGGCCACACTGGCGTGCTGGATCCGTTTGCAACGGGCTTGTTGCCTTTGTGTTTTGGCGAGGCCACTAAATTTGCCCAGCGTATGCTGGAGGCGGATAAAGGCTACCGCGCCACGATCAAGCTGGGAGAGGTTTCGACGACGCTTGATGGTGAAGGTGAGATCACCAAAAGTGGTGATGCGCCAGGCGATGAGGCCTTAATTCGTGCGGCGGTAAACGCATTTATCGGGCCGGTTACTCAAACTCCTCCTATGTATTCTGCGCTGAAATTCCAGGGTAAGGCCCTGTATGAATACGCGCGGGATGGTGTGGAAATTGAGCGGCAATCCCGACAAATCACCATTTACAGCATCGAGATTATTTCAATTGATGCTGATGTATTAGTGATTGATGTCAGCTGCTCAAAAGGCACGTATATCCGGGTATTGGCTGAAGATATTGGTAAGGCTCTTGGTTGTGGGGCTTACTTAACAGGCTTGCGCCGCACCAGGACAGCAGGTTTTCTTTTAGAAAATTCGGTCAATCTGGATGATTACAATCATGTGCCGGCAGAAGAGCGCGATGGCTATTTATTGCCCGCAGACTGCTTGCTGCTTGATTTACCTGCCCTGTTTTTTGATGCAGCCGAGTTTGAAAAAATTCGTCATGGTATGACGGTGGAACGGGGCGGTTTGTTGCCCGGCGAGTATCGTCTTTACGCCGAGGGTGAAAGTAGGGATAATGCACGGTTCATCGGTTTGGGCGAAGTGGCCGCTGCGGCTGAGAATCCGCATGCGTGGCTGCGGCCTAAACGACTTCTGTCCGGTTTGTAAAAATCGGACAGATTAAAGGGAGGATGGCTGGGTTAAATACTCATACAGGGTATGCGGCTCGGTTTTTCTCGACGGCTCTTTATAATGTGTAAAGAAGCCCTATCTCATCTGGAGTAGTAAGCATGTCCGTAACAGTTACTCAAAAAGCAGAAATCGTTAAGAAGTTTCAACGCACTGAAGGCGACACTGGTAGTCCTGAAGTTCAGGTTGCACTGCTGACAGCGCGTATCAATGACTTGACACCTCACTTTAAAGCTAACAAGAAAGATCACCACTCACGTCGTGGTTTGCTGAAAATGGTTAGCACACGTCGCCGTTTGCTGGATTACTTCAAACGTGTTAACTCTGAAGGTTACCGCGCCCTGATCGCTGAACTCGGTCTGCGTAAGTAATTAAAAAGTCGTAGTCGCAAGGCTGCGACTTTTTTTATGATTAATTACAAGATAGTGCAACAGCACTGAGCGCCGGATGGCTGGGTAATCGGTTTTGTTTGCCCACTATGTAATTGAGGTTTTATATCTTCTTTTGCATAGTTATCAGGGCTTGTTATTATTTTGTAATGATTTAAGTGTTTTTTAGAAAAGCGCCACGGTCTTTCCTTGTCATTATTACGCAAGAAACCGTGGCACTTTTTTGAGTAAGAACTTTCAAACCTGTCAAACAGCGGTTTTGGCGGCGGGTTGAAGAAGTCCCGGTGTTTGGTTTGCCGGGCCTATTGGTTGTGCCGAAGCCGGCAGCAGTTCAGTCACGCTGCAGCGGAAACCGATCACGCCTTGGACTGGAGGCGTTAGTGTGAAAAAAGGAAAGTCAGTGTTCAATAAAATTGTGAAATCATTCCAGTACGGTAAGCATAATGTCACCATGGAAATTGGTGAAATTGCCCGTCAGGCTAGTGGCGCCGTTCTGATTAATATGGACGATACCGTTGTTCTCGTGACGGTTGTGGCCGCACGTGATGTTAAGCCGGGCCAGGATTTCTTCCCGCTGACCGTTGATTACCAAGAGCGTACTTATGCTGCTGGTCGCATCCCCGGTGGTTTCTTTAAGCGTGAAGGCCGTCCTTCCGAAAAAGAAATTTTAACTTGTCGTCTGATTGATCGTCCGATTCGTCCCCTGTTTCCTGAAGGTTTTTACAACGATATCCAGATTATTGCGACTGTGATGTCGGTTAATCCTGAAGTTGATCCAGATATCGTTGCGATGCTGGGTGCTTCTGCTGCTCTGTCGATCTCTGGTGTGCCCTTTGATGGCCCGATCGGCGCTGCGCGCGTGGCTTACATTAATGGTGAATATGTACTTTGCCCAACATTGTCTGAGCTGAAAACTAGCCAGATGGATCTGGTGGTTGCAGGTACTTCACAAGCTGTATTGATGGTTGAATCTGAAGCGGACGAATTGTCCGAATCCATCATGCTGGGTGCCGTTGTATTTGGTCACGAGCAAATGCAAGTGGCGATCAATGCAATCAATGAACTGGCTGATGAAGCTAACCCTGAATTGTTTGTATGGGATGAGCCGGTTGCAAATGAAGCGCTGATTGCACAGGTTCGCGCTGTTGCTGCTGCAGGCCTGTCAGAAGCATTTAAATTGCGCCAAAAGCAATTACGTACCATCAAAATCAATGAAACCTGGGCTTTGGTTAAGGCGGCCTTGATTACTGACGAAACCGGCACTTTGGCTGCTAACGAAATCAAGGGCATTTTCAAAGGCCTGGAAGCTGAGATCGTTCGTGGTCAGATTCTGGATGGCTACCCGCGTATTGACGGTCGTGATACACGCACTGTGCGCCCTATTACGATTCGTTCGGGTGTATTGCCGCGTACGCACGGCTCGGTACTGTTTACTCGTGGTGAAACTCAAGCGATTGCAGTTGCTACCCTGGGTACTAAACTGGACGAGCAAAAAATTGATGCATTGGCAGGTGCTTACACCGATCGCTTTATGCTGCATTACAATTTCCCTCCGTATTCGACCGGTGAAACAGGTCGCGTAGGTACGCCAAAGCGTCGTGAAATTGGTCACGGTCGTCTGGCTAAGCGTGCACTGGCTGCGATGCTGCCATCTGTTGAAGACTTTGGCTACTCGATGCGCGTTGTTTCGGAAATTACCGAATCAAACGGCTCCAGCTCGATGGCTTCGGTTTGTGGTGGTTGTCTGGCGCTGATGGATGCGGGCGTGCCGATGAAAAACCACGTGGCCGGTATTGCCATGGGTCTGATCAAAGAAGGCAATCGTTTTGCAGTATTGTCCGATATCCTGGGTGATGAAGATCATTTGGGTGATATGGACTTTAAAGTTGCGGGTACTGAAAACGGTATCACTGCACTGCAAATGGACATCAAAATCAACGGTATCACTAAAGAGATCATGAAAGTGGCTCTGGATCAGGCGCAAGAAGGCCGTGTGCATATCCTTGCCATCATGAAAGGTACAATGGAAGGCGCGCGCACTGAAGTGAGCGAGCATGCTCCACGCCTGTATACGATGAAAATCAATCCGGAAAAAATCCGTGATGTGATCGGCAAGGGTGGTTCGGTGATTCGTGCCCTGACTGAAGAAACGGGCACTCAGATTGATATCCAGGAAGATGGCACGATCACCATCGCTTCAGTCTCTGCTGAAGGCGCGGATGAAGCTAAACGCCGCATCGCTGATATCACGGCTGAAGTTGAAATCGGCAAGATCTACGAAGGTCCGGTTGTTAAGATTCTGGACAACAACGTAGGCGCGATTGTGTCGATCATGCCGGGCAAAGATGGTCTGGTTCACATTAGTCAGATTGCTAACGAGCGCATTAAAAACGTGGGCGATTACTTGAAAGAAGGCCAGGTTGTGCGCGTTAAAGTGATCGAGCAAGACGAGCGTGGCCGTATTCGTTTGTCTATCAAGGCGGTAAGTAATGAAGAGACGCCTGCTGCAGAGGTTGTTGCAGCTGCTCCGGTTGAAGTCGCAGAGTAATCTTTGCGTTTTACCTATAAAAATGCCGACCTTAAGGGGTCGGCATTTTTTGTCTGGATTTATTACAGATATCGAAATTAGATTACAGAGTGATACTGGCGCTTATTGCTAACCAGCCAATCGAGTAGCGGCTGCCATTGTTCACGATCTTGCCTGGTGCGCGAAGCAGGCAAATCAAATAGCGTTAGCCCGCGCTGAATGCTTTGTACATAAAGCTGTGTTTCTCTGATACAGGTGAGCAGAGGCAGATCGAATTGCTTTAAAAAGTCGGTAAGTTGCTGGGCCGATTGGGCGCGCGGGTTGACTCTCATTCCTACAACTGCCACAGAGATTTTTTCTTTGCGAATGGCTTTTACTTCTACAAGCTTTTCAAAAAATGTCGCACTGGCCCACATATCAAAAGCAGAGGGGAGTACGGGAATTACCACATGATCAACGCACATTAATGCATGCTTTAAGCGCTTGCCGTGTAAGCCTGCCGGAGAGTCTAACACTGCAATGCCGGTGCCTTTGGGGGGCTGGCTTTTTTTTCCTCATCCAGATCCCATCCAAGAATGTGCGGAGACTCGATAGGGCGTAGTGATAGCCAGTGGCGGCTGGATTGCTGGTTATCAATATCCCCCAGCATGACCATTTCTTCCTGCCATGCAAACCATGCTGCCAAATGAGTTGAGAGGGTGGATTTGCCACTTCCACCTTTGGGGTTTGCAATAAGTATGCTGCGCATAGTGCCCTGAGTGTGAATTCAACGGTTTAATATTATTTATATAGTTTATACTGTTTTTACCTTATGTGGGAGGTGCGCCATGGCTTCGAGTAAAGTTAAAGAAATAATTGAACAGTTGGTTGTAGAGCAAAATAAAGCTATCGTAAGAAAAAATTCAGTGAATCAAAGAAAAACAACCCGGTCTGATATAGATATCAAGCGCTCTGGTGCTGACCCTGTTTTTCAGGGGCCAGAATCTGCTGAAGTGGAGCATCTTTTTGAGGTTAAAAAGGGAAAAATGAGTAGGGAAAAGAGGGCAAAGAGGACAAAGTTAGTGCGTGATAGCTTTACGATTCCAGAGGTGGAGTACCTGCAGCTTGCCATATTAAAACAGCGCTGCCTGGAGGCGGGTTTGGAGGTTAAAAAAAGTGAGTTGCTAAGAGTTGGTTTGCAGGCGTTAGCATTGATGTCTGGCTCGCAATTAGTTAAACAGTTTGATTTAATTGAAAAATTAAAAACGGGGAGGCCTTCTAAAAAGGCATAAGAGGTAGGCTAAAGAAGTTACGGTCGCTGTAAACAACTCATTTGGCCGGATATTTTTTTAATCAGGCCGCTAATAAATTTAATGCCGGCAGAGTGCTATATCTGTTTTATTTATATGCACAAGAGGTGAAAGATTTTTATAGATTTTATTTTTGTGTGTGAAAGGTGGTAAATGGTGTGTTGGCCAATGATTTTTCAGTCATTTGAAGAAAAGCAAGCCTGAAAGAAGTTATGCTTCTTCAGGCTGTTTTAAATATGGGGTGCTTATGATTCAAAGGCAGATTGCAATGCATCCAGTGTAAGATGCCAATGGTTTAGCATATGGCCAAATACAGCCAGCTCGGCATCATTAATAATTTGATCCGATTTGGATAAATCAAGAGCCATCGCAGCAACATGCAGGCGTTTTTTATGGTCACTTACGCTGTCTAAAATAAAGTCGATTCTTTCGCGATTAATCAGGCTAATCCGGCCGTCTTCATCTGCTTCGTCTGAGATGTCATTGCAATAATCCTGTAAAACCTGAATAAAACCCTTGCGGCTAATGCCAATGGCTTCATAAACATGCAAATGCTCTAATTCCTCTAGTTCTTCCGGATTGAAATTGCCATCACAGACCATTTGCATGACTAAAATCCGAGCCATTGCTTCAGGGCTATTGTTCGCGTATTTTTTCATTTTTTTCCTTTAGTTCTTTGAGTGCGTGCTCAAAAGATGCTGGCGCGGGCGCCCGTTTACGTGTTGTATGGTAATCAAAAAAGACAATGGATGTTTTGGCAAGTGCAATTTCAGTCTGATCAATTGCGTGGCTAACCCGGTAATATAAATCAAAACCAATATGACTTAGCTGATCTACAAACAGCGTGATATTGAGCTGATCACCCAAAAAAGCCTCACGCCGAAATTGAATTTCAACATCTGCCAATATAATGCCGGGCTGTGTTGTATTGCCCAGTTCTGTGTGGTTTAAATGTGTTAAAAAGCGAAGTCTGGCCTCGTGAAGCATACCAAGTAATGCCTGATTTGCAAGATGATTTCCATAATTAAGATCTGTAACCCGGACATCCAGCCGGGTTGTGAAATCCGCACCCTCCGGCAGCATTAGTTTAAGTCTGGGCATGGTTGCATCAATGGTGAAATATATAGGCTAACGAGTGTATGCTGAAGCTTTATACAAGGCAACAGGCGCTTGCTGTTAAACTAATTGGGTATATCTGTATTTTTAAATAGGGAGGCTGATCATGTACCAGCGTATTTTAGTGCCGGTAGATAATAGTGATACAAGCGCGGCTGCCATTGTGGAAGGGCGGCGTTTTGCCAGGGATCAAAAGGCGAAAGTAAAGTTGATCCATGTTGTTGATTTAGCTCAGTTTGCATGGAGCGCCAACGAGTTCCTGGACGTGCCGCAATTACAAAATGCATTACGTCAGTCGGGTGAGAAATTACTGGCTGAGCTGGCGGAGGGATTAAGAACTGATGATCTTGATGTAGAAACCGGCTTGCTTGAATCATGGGGAGGGAATCTGGCGTCGGCAATTGTGAATGAAGCAAGTAGCTGGTCGGCGGATTTAATTGTTATGGGGACCCATGGTTATGGCGGATTGACCCATTTATTAATGGGAAGTGTAGCCGAAGGTGTTGTGCATGCGACACCTGTGCCTGTTTTGTTAGTGCGGGCGAAGGCGAATGATAAGTAAGACGCTGCTGCAAGTGGTTGATCACAGCCGGGACAGTGCCGGCTGTGTTTATGTTTATCCCGTTGTATCCCGGCGTGCGGGCGGGGTTTCGGTGGGAATTAATTTAAATCCGAATAATGCCTGCAACTGGCGCTGTGTGTATTGCCAGGTGCCTGATTTAAGCCGGGGCGGCGCACCGGAGCTGAACCTGGATTTAATGGAGGCTGAGTTACATCAGCTGCTGCAGGATATTGTGCAGGGCGATTTTATGCAGAGTCGTGTTCCGCTTGAGGCGCAGCGCTTAAATGATGTGGCTTTTTCTGGCAATGGTGAGCCTACGAGCAGCTTGCAGTTTTTAAGTTGTGTAGAGCGCGTGATTGCAGTACTGAGGCATTTTGATCTGGTCGGCAAAATTAAGCTGGTATTGATTACCAATGGCAGCCAGCTGGATCGGCGGCAGGTGCAAACGGCTTTGAGTTTGATGAAAAACTGTGGCGGAGAGGTGTGGTTCAAGCTTGATCGTGCACCTATGGATGGGTTTTCACAGGTAAATCAGATTTCGCTTAAAAGATCGCAAGTTACCCGACGTTTGCTGCTGGCAGCAAAGCACTGCCCTACATGGATTCAAACCTGTATGTTTGAGATGGATGGTGCGTTACCTAGCGAGCTGCAATTGCAGGGTTATCTGGATTTTCTGCAGGAGTGCATGGCTGAAGGTGCACTTTTGGAAGGGGTGTTGCTTTACGGGCTGGCGCGACCCTCCATGCAGCCGGAGGCGTCAAGGCTGGCCGCAGCCCCTGCTTTGTGGATGCAGGAGTTAGCCCGGCGAATCACCGGGCTTGGGCTGGAAGTAAAATTAAGCCTGTAGTTGGCTGGAGGCAGGCTGCTGGCGCGGTTTTTCTTCGTCATGGGCCTGTGCCGCAGCGCGGAGCGTGTTGTACAGTTCTACACGTTCTTCACGAAGATGCTGAATGATTTGGTAGTCCTCGCGGTTGATTCGCTCCAAATCAATTTGTTCAACATGAACAACGCGCAGAAGCTCTCTAACCGGGCGTGGCATATTCCGCCCGCTTTCGTAGCGGGAGCCACCACTTTGTGTTACCCCGATTTTGCTCCAGAATTCTTGCTGGTTCATGCCTAGTTGTTGACGAACTTCGCGTGGATTGATGGTTTGGTTTTGCATGGTTTTTCCTCTTTGTGGCGCATGCGCGTACTGGGCGCGCTCAGCAGCCTCATGTCATCTGAATGTTGGCGTCATTTTAACGATCTAATTCACAATGCACATGTCACTATTACACGATTAATCCTGTGATAATTTACACAAAAGTAAGGGAACTTATTACACAGCATTTTGAATGAGAAATTTCTGAATGGCTATTTCATTTTTAATAAAAAAGCGAATGAAAATGATTTTTTCTAATTGATGTGTATTATTTTTGCAATTCGGGTTGTTTTGCTTATGTTGGTTATAGTGAATTGTGATATGGGGCGATTGTTGATTGCTGCTCATGATTTAGCTTTGGGGTAATGAAGGCACAAATTGTAATATAAATGTAATAATTATGAGTATGCGTTTTTTTGCCTTAAGGCATGGCTAATAAATGCCTGGTTGCCTCTGTTCTTTATATTTTGCTAGCTAAAATGCCTCGCACGGCTTTGATTTTATAACAGGGGCATTTATATGTTTATGTATCACATTATCATTTTTATATGAAAATATCATTTACTGAAATGTGTGAAAGTGAGTAAAAAAATTTCAAAAAATGATCATAAGATGATATCTATGTATTTATATTCGGATTGGTGTTATATACACCTCAGCAAAAAT
The DNA here is from genome assembly GCF_003952345.1 of Iodobacter ciconiae. Classification (NCBI taxonomy): domain Bacteria; kingdom Pseudomonadati; phylum Pseudomonadota; class Betaproteobacteria; order Neisseriales; family Chitinibacteraceae; genus Iodobacter; species Iodobacter ciconiae. Next base: position 1,288,947 of record NZ_CP034433.1, read on the forward strand.
TTTGACTGATTCGACTTATTATTTGTGCGATTCTATGCAAAGTGGGTGGATTGCTGTTTTGTGTCGTTGGAAAATAAAATGAAATATTGCCTTTATGATAATCCAGGGCGTTTAAACAAGAGAATATAAGGAACGATGCCATTGCTGATGTGTAAGCGTTTGTTAGATTTGGAAAAGCTTGTTTCATTGCAGGAAGCTCTGTCTTGGATGAGGTGCTTGGTTTAGTCGAAATCTAATTTGTGACTAGCAAGTGACGGTCCTTCTTGCACGTATTGATCAATAAAACCAAATACAGGCGGATTGATTTATCGGGCAGGGAGGATGGCCGGTGTTGTCTGCTGGATTTGTGCGTGGGCCGGCTTACAAGGCCCTGGCTAATACCCAGTTATCTACTCTGGCGGCACCTGCTTCTTTTAAGCAGCTTGCTGCAGCATGCAGGCTGGAGCCGGATGTCATTACATCATCAATCAGGACAATATGTTTTCCTTCGATGTTTGATTTTGTACTAAAGGCTTGTTGCATATTCTTATGACGCTCTGCCTGAGACAGGCGTGCCTGGTGTTCGGTATTGATGTGCCGCTTTAGCAGCTCTGGCCTGAGTGTAAGTTGTAGCTGCCTTGCTATTGGTTTTGCCAGCTCAAAGGCTTGGTTGTAACCACGCTCTTTTAGTCGTTCGGGGTGCAGCGGAAGTGGCACAATAAAATCCGGTCGGGCTGCGCTTGATACTCTTTTTAACAGTAACTGCCCCAGCGTGGGAAGAAGTGACCAGTTTTCCGAGAATTTGGCTGCAATAATCAGCTGGGTAATCGGGGCTGTGTAGGCAAAAGCTGCAAGACTGAAATCAAAGGCGGGCGGATGATTTAGGCAGGCTGCGCACAGGCCGCCATCATGGGCAGGCAGGGCGCACTGCGGGCAGAGCGCCTGAGTCAAATATGGCAAGTGGTTCAGGCAGGCCGGGCAAAGCGCGCTGTTTTTACAGCTTGCGGCGCAGAGTGAACAGCTGCATGGCGGTGTACAGTTGTTCAAAAAGTTGATGATAAAATTTGACAACTTAGCGCCCGCTTCAGACAATCACACTTTGATTATGCGTTTTGCCTTGGAAATTACCAGCTTCCTGTGCTGGCCCAAGGCTACCTTTGGATGTCTACGCCCATGACGATGCCTCAAGAAACCCAAGCCCATACCGTTGAATTTAAGCGTTTAACACCTCACCCGGAAAGTGGTGCTTACTCGCTTGATGCGGTGGCCGAGTTGTTTGAGCTGCCTTTTAATGATCTGGTATTTCGCGCCCAGACCGTGCATCGTCAGTATTTTGATGCTAATAAAGTACAGCTTTCAACCTTGCTGTCGGTCAAAACTGGTGGCTGTTCGGAAGACTGCGGCTATTGCTCGCAATCGGCACGCCATGACACGGGTCTTGAAAAAGCAGCGTTGATGAATGCGGATGAAGTGATTGATGCGGCCCGCATTGCCAAAGAGAACGGTGCATCACGTTTTTGTATGGGTGCTGCGTGGCGCGGCCCCAAGACTAAAGATTTAGCTGAAGTTAAGAAAATGATAGCAGGCGTGAAAGCGCTGGGCATGGAAACGTGCGCTACTTTTGGGATGCTAAAAGAGGGTCAGGCCGAAGAGTTACGTGATTCAGGTCTGGATTACTACAACCATAATCTAGATACCTCACCAGAGAATTATGCAAATATCGTGACTAGTCATAGTTATCAGGATCGGCTGGATACGCTGGGCAAGGTGCGTAAAGCGGGCCTGAGTGTGTGTAGCGGCGGGATTGTGGGCCTGGGCGAAACCAGGCGGGACCGTATCGGCCTGATCGCCCAGCTGGCTAATCTGGAACCGCAGCCCGATTCGGTGCCGATTAATAATCTGGTAAAAATTGAAGGCACGCCGCTGGAAGAAGGTGAAGCGATTGATTGGACAGAGTTTGTGCGCATGATTGCTGTGGCACGTATTACCATGCCTAAATCTTTTGTACGTCTGTCCGCTGGCCGCCAGCAAATGCCGGAGGCTATGCAGGCGTTGTGTTTTATGGCGGGTGCTAATTCGATCTTTTATGGCGATAAATTATTGACTACGGGCAATCCCGATGTGAGTCGGGATCGCCGTCTGTTTGCCAAGCTGGATATTCAGCCGCTGTAGGGTGGCGGTAAGGCTTTGTACCTTATCTCATATCAATGCCCCACTTTGCGGCTGAGTTTAAATTACTGTGGTCTTTGTACGATAGCGCTGCCGCCGCCGTGGCGCAGTGGTTCGCTTACGGCCGTGGTGCTGCCATCGCTATTAAACTGCAGGCCATTTGCGGCGCCAATCTGGTCCGTTTCGCTCCATTGATGTCCGAATTGCTCCAGCGCTTTGGCTTGCGGGCTGCCTACAAATTTCAATAGCGTTTCTACCTGGGTTTTATCGCCATTTCTTTGGCTCAGGCGCGGTGCCGCTAATGCATCACCCAGTGGCATGCCAAGGTCGACATGATTCACGATGGTTTGCAAAACGGTGGTGATAATGGTTGAACCGCCAGGTGAGCCAATGCTGAACACGGGTTTGCCATTTTTAAAGGCAAGGGTAGGCGACATGCTGGAGCGCGGGCGTTTGCCTGCTTCGGGCACATTGGGGTGCGGGCCTTTGAAGTTAAAATCGGTCATTTCATTGTTGAGCAAAAAACCCTTGCCTGGTACTACAATGCCGCTGCCGCCCCAGTCTTCGATGGTAAAGGTGTAGGCAACAATATTGCCTTCCTTGTCACTGACTGTCAGGTGTGTGGTGTGTGCTGGCTCGGTAATGAGGCTGACTTTAGCGGGTAGCGGCCGGTGTTGATTATCCTGGAATAAAAACGGATCGCCCTCGCTGGCCTTGCCATGGCTTTGTTTCATGTCGATCAGCTTGGCACGCTCTGCGGCGTAGATTTTAGATAGCAGGCCAGTTTTGGGTACATCAGTATATTCCCCGTCGGCCACATAGGCGTTGCGATCAGCAAAGGCGAGTTTAACCGCCTCTATATACAGGTGCTCGACTTGTTCGCGCGGCATGGATTTAAGATCAAAACCTTCCAGAATATTCAAAGCTTCTGCGACCGCTATCCCGCCTGATGAAGGCATTGCCATGCCATATAAATCAAGGCCACGGTAGGTAGAATGAATCGGCTGGCGCAGGCGTGCTTCATAGTCTTTTAAATCGGCCAGGCTCATTTGCCCGGTTAGTACAGATACACCTGGCTGAACAGGGGGCTGATTAACGGCCTGCATGATTTGTCTGGCAAGTGCTCCTTCATAAAATGCCTTTACTCCGCCTTTGCCCAGGGCGCGATAAGTGGCGGCCAGATCGGGGTTGCGGAAATGCGTGCCAAGCTCTAAGGCTTTACCATCTTTTAAATAAAGAGCCGAGCTGGAGCTGAAGCGGGCAAATTTAGCTTCGTTCACTTTATTGATCCGGTAAAAGTTGGCGTCCACTTTAAAGCCGCTCTCTGCTATCTGAATGGCCGGTTGCAACACCTGGGCCATATTC